>NZ_JBFAGW010000002.1:414322-708469 GCF_040653875.1 Mycobacterium sp. NPDC050853 | reverse complement strand
TGGGGCTCCCCTTCTTTGTCGATGTAGTTGATATCGGCGACGGTTCCCGGCGGACCGTAGATTTCGTACATCACACGTTTGGGCTTGGAGTTGTTTTTGTCGTCGGTCATGCTGCCGGCATAGGTGGGCAACTGTTGTGAACCGAAAATGCCGCGAATTCGCCATACCGCAAAGCCGGCAATGGCGATGACGAGCACCATCACCACCGGGATCCAAGCCCGCTTCAGAACGCTGAGAATCGGAGGACCCCTTCACCCGTTGCTGTCGAACAGATCGCTTACCGCGGACTAGCTGCACAACGAGTGCTTCACGCGGCACGTCGGAGTGAACCGTTGACGTGAAAGCGTACGAAGCATTCATTTCTTAACGCATGACATGTGCGTTATGGACAACCTACCAGCGGGTTCATTGGCCCGCAAGTCACACGCCGTGCGTTATCTTGAGACGGATGACACAGCCCAATTTCCGGCGCGCACGTTCGGAGGAGAACAAGCGTCAACGTGCGGCAACGATCGTAGAAGCCGCGCGCTCGCTCGCGCTGGAGGCCGGTGTCGCGTCGGTCACTCTCACTGGTGTGGCCAATCGGGCGGGTGTCCATCACTCCGCGGTGCGCCGCTATTTCAGCTCACATAAAGAGGTGTTACTGCGGCTCGCGACCGAGGGGATGGCTGAGCTATCGGACTCGGTGTGCGCCAAGCTGAATGGCCCAGGGGAGCGATCACCCGCAGATGTTGGCGCCGCGCTCTCGGGTGCTCTCATCGCGGCGCCGTTGTTCTGCGACCTGCTGGGTAGTCAGTATTTGCACCTAGAACACGAAGTGGAGATCGACCACGTCCGTGAGGCGCAGCGCGCCAACCAAGCGGCCGCGATGACGATCGTCGACGCAATAGAACGGTCGACGCCCGAGCTCGACCGCAAGAGTGCCCTTGACATCGTCACGTCGGCCTTCGCGCTCGCCGGGATGCTCTGGCAGTTCACCCATCCTCCCGAGGGTCTCGAACATGATTTCGCCGAAGAGCCCGGCTTTCCGGACGATTGGGACACCGATTTCGGCAGCACGCTCACCCGGCTACTCGCCGCCACGTGTATCGGGTACGTGAAAGAGCCTTAGGCGTCGAGCCGTTTCTCAAACCAGTGGTGCGCGTACCTCTCGTCGTTGAACGCAGCGACCTCGTGATACCCCGCCGAGCGGTACATCGCGATCGCCTCGGTGAGTGCCCGATTGGTATCCAGGCGAATCGCAGTGGCGCCGTGCGTCATCGCTTGCCGCTCCAGTTCGGCGAGGATTCGCTTCCCGAGGCCCATGCCGCGGACGTTGGGGGAGATCCACACGCGTTTGATCTCGGCGACCGGGGTGTCACGGGGCAGTTTCAGCCCACCGCAGCCCACGGGCTGGTCATGCAGGCTCGCGACGAGGAAAAGCCCGGCAGGGGCGGACAGTTCGGTATCGCCGGCGGGCAGTGCCAGTGCCGGGTCGAAGCCGCTGTCCAGCCGGGCGGCAATTTCCTCGAAGTAGGCGCGGATGCAGGAGCGGGCCTCCGGGGAGCGGGTGTCCACGATGCCGACCTGAACCTGCGAGGCCACGAAGAGTCTCTCGACCTCGGCCATGGCGTCGGCGAGCCGTCGCCGCTGATTCGCGCTCAGCGGTGCCAGGATCGATCGGGCCAGGTCATCGGAACGGCGATCGAGCTCGTCCAGTTCGGCACGACCGGTTTCGGTGAGGCGTGCGGTGCGCACCCGGGTATCGCCTTCGGCTGCGGTCACCTCGACGAGCCCGGTGCCTTCCAGCGCCCGCAACAGCCGGCTGAGGTATCCGGAGTCCAGGCCCAGTTGGGCGCGCAGTTCGCGGATATCGCGTCCCCTCGCGCCGATCTCCCACAGCACCCGCGACTGGCCGAGGGGGCGGTCGCGTGCGAGATATTCGCTCTCGAGAACTCCTATTCGCTGCGTCACGGTTCTGTTGAAGCTGCGCAGGCCGTCCACCAGGGCATCGGTCATTTATCTGACTTTAGTCAGATAAAGCCGCGATGTCTCCGTTGTTTGACGGGTAACGGCCATTCGCGCCGCCAGAACGTACCCTCATGGGCGTGTCCGAGACCGTCTCCGATTGGCTGCCTACCGGCGCGGTAACCGTCCGGGCGCCTGGCAAGGTCAACCTGTATCTCGCCATCGGCGACCTGCGTGATGACGGCTACCACGAGCTCACCACGGTTTTCCACGCTGTTTCGCTGGCCGACGACGTCACGGTTCGAGATGCCGATGTGTTGTCCGTCGACGTCGTCGGGCAGGGCGAGGGCACGGTGCCCACCGACGAACGCAATCTCGCCTGGCAGGCTGCCGAGCTCTTCGCCGACCACGTCGGCCGTGCTCCCGATGTCTCGATCTTCATCAACAAAGACATTCCGGTCGCGGGCGGTATGGCCGGCGGATCCGCCGACGCGGCAGCGGTGCTGGTCGCGATGAACGAACTTTGGCGGGCCGGAGTCCCGCGCCGCGATCTGCACCAGCTGGCCGCGAGGTTGGGCAGTGATGTGCCGTTCGCGCTGCATGGGGGAACCGCGCTGGGCACGGGCCGGGGCGAGCAGCTGGCCACCGTGTTGGCGCGCAATGTCTTTCACTGGGTGTTCGCCTTCGCCGACGGTGGTTTGTCCACACCGGACGTATTCCGGGAGATCGACCGGCTGCGTGAGAACGGCAATCCGCCGCGACTTGACGAGTCTGACGAATTGCTTGGTGCACTTGCCGCGGGTGATGCGCGCCGATTGGCGCCGCTGCTCGGTAACGAGCTGCAGGCCGCGGCGGTGAGCCTGAACCCCGGTCTGCGGCGGACGCTACGGGCAGGAGAGTCCGCGGGTGCTCTCGCGGGGATCGTGTCCGGTTCGGGCCCAACCTGTGCGTTCTTGTGCACCTCTGCCGAGGATGCGCTGCAGGTGAGCGCCGAGCTGGCGGGTGCGGGTGTGTGCCGGACGGTCCGGGTGGCTAGCGGGCCGGTTCACGGTGCGCAGGTGGTGCGGGGACGCAGCGACGGCTAGCGATGAGCCTCTCGGGCGAAGGGCATCGGCTTCTTATGTGCCTTGATCTGTTTGCGCCAACACGCCGATCATCGCGACACGCCGTACGCCCAGATCACAGTGGGTTTGGTCGCTGATTAAGAAAAGCCTAAGATGCTACCGGACCAAAAGAAGGCAGCCGGACTGTCACCTGAACGATATGAATCCGCTGCTACCAGGCCTGCGCGTGTCTACTGCACGTCGCGGCACCGGTGGCGGACCATCCGATAAGGAAGCGTGACTCGCCCAATCGGGCCGAGGCAAGGAGGAAACTGTGAGCAGGTTTACCGACGAGCTGTACGCCAACGCGCTGTCCAGCGTCAAGGGCATGGTCACCGGAGAACCCGATACTCCTGTTCGGCACACCTGGAAGCAGGTGCACGAGCGCGCCAAGCAGCTCGCCGGTGGATTGGCCGCAGCGGGCCTCGGCCCCGACGATGCGATCGGCATGTTGGTTGGCATGCCCATCGAGATCGCCCCGGCGATCCAGGCAGTGTGGATGCGCGGTGCCTCGCTGACGATGCTGCACCAGCCGACCCCGCGTACCGACCTGGCAGTGTGGGCCGAGGACACCCTTAAGGTCGTCGAGATGATCGACGCCAAGGCCGTCATCGTGTCCGCGCCGTTCGATGCCGCCGCTCCGGTGCTGGAGGAGAAGGGCGTCATCGTCGTCCACATCAAGGATCTGTGGGATGCCGAGCCCCTCGAGCCCATCGAGGTCGACGAGGACGCCGTTGCGCTCATGCAGCTGACCTCCGGATCTACCGGATCTCCTAAGGCCGTGAAGATCACCCACCGCAACCTGTACGCCAACGCGCACGGCATGTACGTCGCCTCCAAGTACAAGCCCGAGTCGGACGTGATGGTCAGCTGGCTGCCGCTGTTCCACGATATGGGCATGGTCGGCTTCCTGACGGTGCCGATGTTCTTCGGCGCCGAGCTGGTGAAGATCACCCCGCTGGACTTCATGAAAGATGTTCTGTTGTGGGGCAGGCTGATCGACAAGTACAAGGGCACTATGACGGCTGCCCCGAACTTCGCGTACTCGCTGTTCGCCAAGCGGTTGCGTAACCAAGCCAAGCCGGGCGACTTCGATCTGTCGACGTTGCGGTTCGTGCTCTCCGGTGCCGAGCCGGTGGACCCGGCGGTGGTCAAGGACCTGTGTGATGCCGGAAAGCCGTTCGGGTTCAAGTGGTCTGCGATGGTGCCCGCCTACGGTATGGCCGAAACCGCACTGGCCGTGTCTTTCTCGGAGGTCGAGGCCGGTGGCCTCATCGTCGACGAGGTCGATGCCGACCTGCTGGCAGCTCTGCGCCGTGCCGTTCCCGCTAGCCGCGGAAACCTGCGCCACCTGGCGACACTGGGCCCGCTGCTGCCGGGTATCGAGGCACGGGTCATCGACGAGGATCTGAACGTGTTGCCCCCGCGCGGCGTTGGCGTCATCGAACTACGCGGCGAGTCGGTAACCCCCGGCTACGTCACCATGGGCGGATTGCTGGACGCACAGGACGAACACGGTTGGTACAACACCGGTGACCTCGGCTACCTCACCGAAAAGGGGCACGTGGTGGTGTGCGGCCGCGTCAAGGACGTCATCATCATGGCCGGGCGCAATATCTACCCGACCGATATCGAGCGCGCCGCGGGTCGCGTCGCGGGCGTGCGGCCCGGCTGTGCCGTCGCGGTGCGCCTGGAGGCCGGAGTCGATCCCAAGAACCAGCGCGAGACCTTCGCGGTTGTGGTGGAGTCCAACGCATTCGAGAATGCGGACGAGGTTCGGCGGATCGAGCAGCAGGTCGCTCACGAGGTCGTCGCCGAGGTCGATGTGCGGCCGCGCAATGTGGTGGTGCTCGGACCGGGCAGCATTCCCAAGACTCCGTCGGGCAAGCTGCGTAGGTCGACTTCGGTGGCGCTCGTCATCTAGGTGCTGACTCTCCTGCTCATCGGCGGGCCCGTCCTAGCATTGGTCTGGCTTCTGGCCCGCCGTGTTCCGTCTCAGCAGCACTTATGGGACCACGCGGTTCAGGTATGTGCTGCCGATCCTGCCTTTCGACTGGGGCAGATCATCGAGGTGCTGTCGAGTGACCCCGACCAAGGGGAACACGCGCGAATCTCGTGGCACGGCAATGATGTCGAGCAAGATATCTGGTTCGGAGATACCTGGCCGCTGGAAGATGTCTGGGTAGTCGTCAGCGGTGCCGACGGTGACGGAACTGCAGGGCGTGATTCGAGTACCTTTTATGTCACGGCCGTGCACGACGTCATCGTGCTCTGAAGGCCCACAGTAACCTCCACGCAGGAGTTCGAGCCGAAATGCCTGCGTGGCGTTACTGTCGCGAGGGGCGCATCACTCGAATGGGACCGGTGGCATCTTGACCACCTGGGCGGCATAGCTCAGTCCGGCACCGTAGCCGATGAGCAGCGCCAGATCGCCGGGCTTGGCGGCGCCCGTCGACAACAGACCCTCCATGGCCAGCGGAACCGATGCGGCTGAGGTGTTGCCGGCGTGCTCGATATCGTTGGCAATCACCGCATCCGGGCGTAGGTGCAGATTCTTGGCGAGCAGCTCGTTGATCCGGCTGTTGGCCTGATGCGGGACAAACACGTCGATGTCCTCGGGGCCCACCTTCGCGGCCTCCAGGGCGCGCTGGCCGACCTTGCCCATTTCGAATGCCGCCCAACGAAATACCGAGGTTCCCTCAATCCGCAGATAAGGACGCGGGCCTTCGGGCTTGGCCGCGAAATCCATCCAGTCGATGTCCTGCCGAATAGCGTTGGCTTGACTTCCGTCGCTGCCCCACACCGTGGGGCCGATGCCCTGTTCGGCGGTCTCGCCGACGACAACCGCGCCGGCTCCGTCGCCGAAGATGAAGCAGTTGCCGCGGTCGGTTATATCCAATGCGGGGGAGAGCTTTTCCGTACCGATTACCAGCACCTTGCTGGCGCTGCCGCCGCGGATCATGTCGCCCGCGACGCCCACTGCGTACCCGAACCCGGCGCAGCCGGCGGACAGGTCGAACGCCGGGACACCTTGGGCGCCCAATACGGTGGCGACGGCCGGGGCGGACGCCGGCGTCTGCAAGTAGTGGGTGCTGGTGGCAACGATCACCGCGTCGATCTCGGCGCCGGTGAGCAGGGCGTTGGCGATGGCCTTGCGTCCGGCTTCGATGGCCAGGGTCTGGGCGGATTCATCGTCGGCAGCGAACCGACGGGTCTTGATCCCGGTGCGGGTGTAGATCCACTCGTCAGAAGACTCAATGTGCTCGCAGATCTCATCGTTGGTGACGACGCGTTCGGGACGGTACGTCCCCAGGCTGAGCAGGCCGATCTTGTTGACGCCGGTGGTCTCCGCTATCACGGTCATGAGGAGACCATAGCGGGCACATCCAGACGTCTAGCCCCAGGCGTGTACCTGGTTCTGTGCCGCCTCCAGGCCGAGGCGAACCAGGAGCTCCGTCGCATCGGCGCCATGCTCGCACAGCAGCGGCACCTGCTCGGCCTCCGTCTTGGTGAAGTTCTCCAGCACGTAGGCGGCCGGATCCTTGCGTCCGGGCGGACGGCCTACGCCCAGACGAACCCGCAGGTAGTCCTTGGTGCCCAATGACTGGGACACCGAGCGCAGCCCGTTGTGGCCGCCCTCGCCGCCGCCGATTTTGAGCCGCACGGTGCTGAAATCGAGGTCCAGCTCGTCGTGCAGCACGATGACATTCCCCGGGGAGACCGAGAAGAACTTGGCCAGCGCGGCAACTTGGGGGCCCGAGGTGTTCATGAACGTGCGGGGCTTGGCCAGGTTCACGGCCCGGCCGCCGAGACGAATCGTCGTCGCCTCGGCGCCGGACTTCTTGTGCGGCTTGAATGTCGCGCCGTCCTTGGCCGCCAGCAGATCGGCGACCATGAATCCGAGGTTGTGCCGTGTCTTGGCGTAGGTCGGCCCGGGGTTGCCCAGGCCGACCACCAGCACGGCATCGTCGGATAAGTCGGGCACGACGTACTCGACCTACTCTTCCGTGCTGGCTTCGGCGGCGTCGCCTGCGGCAGAAGCCTCGCCGGCACCTTCGTTGCCGCCGCCCTCGGCGTCCATCTCGTCGGAGGTCGGCGCGGCGACCACGTTGATAACGAGAGTGTCCGGGTCGGAGATCAGCGTGGAACCCGCGGGCAGCTCGATCGAACCTGCGGTGATCTGCGTACCGGCCTCAAGGCCCTCGACAGACACGGTGAGGTGGTCGGGAATCGACAGCGCCTCGGCCTCGATTTCCAGGGTGTTGGCGTCCTGGGCGACCAAGGTGCCGCTCGCGGCATCGCCCTCGATGTGGACGTTCACCTCGACGGTGACCTTCTCGCCCTTGCGCACGACCAGCAGGTCGGCGTGCACCAGGTTGCGGCGGATGGGGTGAATCTCGATGGTCTTGGTGAGGGCCAGCTGCTCGCGTCCCTCGATGTTCAGGGTCAGCACCGCGTTGGTGCCGGAGTTACGCAGCACGGCCGAGAAATCACGGGCCGGCAGGTTCAGGTGCTCGGGGGTGGTGTTGTGGCCGTACAGGACGGCGGGGACCAGGCCGTCGCGCCGCGCGCGGCGCGAGGCACCCTTACCGGTGTCCTGGCGGACGGTCACGTCGAGGTTATTGCCGCTGGGGGCGTTTTTCTTGGACATGTGGTCGACTCCTTGCGTCTCGTTAGGCACGGCGCAGGAAGGACATCACGATGATGCTCATGATCCCGTCGATAACGGTGGGTAAAAGGACCCACCCTCGCCGTGACAGCCCGCTCAGAGTAGCCCAGCGCGGGTTCGGAACGCCAATCAGGACGGGAAGGATACCCCGGTGAGCTGCTCGGACAGGTCCCAGAGCCCGCGAGCGGTGGCCGCATCCTTGGCCTTGCCGCTGCGGCCGACCTTCTTGGGGTATCCCTTCGCCTCAAAGAGGCCGTCGGGTCCGATGTAGGTATCGCCCGGCAGGTCTTGCGATGCCGCATAGAGCACCGTCAACGCACCGTGTGTGGCGTCCTGCGCATAGAGATTCCCGGCCTTGAGGGCGAAGGTGAAGATCGGGTGCCCGCTGTGAGATTGCAGTTCGGTCGCCGCGATACCCGGATGAGCGACCACCGCACGCACCGGCGATCCCGCCATGGTGAGGCGGCGTTGCAACTCGCTCGTGAACAGCAGGTTGGCCAGCTTGGATGCACCGTACGCCCCGGTGCGGGTGTACCGACGGCGCTCGTAGTTGAGGTCGGTCAGGTCTATGCTTCCGGCGCGGTGTGCCACCGAAGCCACCGCGACCACCCGGTCGGTGATCTTGGGCAGCAACAGGTTGGTCAGCGCGAACGCACCGAGATGGTTTGTGCCGATCTGGTTTTCGAAGCCGTCGACTGTCGTGGTGTGCGGGACCATCATGATGCCGGCGTTGTTCACCAGTACGTCGAGGCTGTCGACGGTATCGGCGAAGGCTCGCACCGAGGCCAGATCGGCGACGTCGACCTGGCGCACCTCGGTGCTGCCGGTGCTGGTGGCGTCGATCGAAGCCTTGGCGGCCTTGCCCTTCTCGGTGTTACGCACCGCCATGACGACGTGGGCGCCGACTCGGGCTAGCTCGCGTGCGGTCTCCAGGCCCAGTCCGCTGTTGGCTCCGGTGATGACGACGGTGCGACCTTCGAACGACGGCAGATCCTTGGCGGTCCATGTGCTCACGACAGCGACCCTAAGGCTTCCCGGAGATAACGTCGAGATCATGACCTTTGAGACCGAAGTCGATGCCTTTTTGGATCAGCTCGTGTTTGTCCGGAGCCTCAACGCTTCGTGATTCTCAGTCCCTCGGTGAGGGCGGCGACATCCTTTGCCAGCGCCGCGGACTGCGCCTCCGTCGTCGTCACCGTGAGTTGCACGAGGTAGTGGATCGGGCCAGCGGGCACGATGACGTCCCGGTTCCACGCGTGCACACGCACGTTCTGGTTGTCGTAGGTGCCTTCGATGGCGGCCGACGGATAATCCTGGAAGTCCTCGAGGGATGAGGAGATCTTCTGAAAGTTCTGGGTGTTCTGCGCGTCGGCGAAGCCGTGCTCGGTGATCGCCTTGCGGGCATCGAGCGGGCCATCCAGTTTGATGAGGTAGATCACTGCGCTTGGTGTTCTTCCCTGATCGGCATCGCTGGGCTTGTCCGTGATCAGGTAGGCGGGATCGAGCGGGCCGAGATTTTCCCACCCGGCGGGCAGCGGCACCTCGATGCGGATACTCGCGACGGCATCCGGTGACAACGGGATGACCTTGACGCCGAGGCTCTGCAGGTATTCGTTCATCGAAGTCGGCGCAGTGCTGGTGGGTGCAGCCGAGCTGTTCGATGCCGGGCTGTTTGATGCCGAGCCGTCTGATGAAACGGCTTGCGGTTCAGGTTGTTTCGATCCGCACCCGGTTCCCGTGAGCGCCATCAGGCACGCGGCAACCAGTGCGGCGCTACGCATTACCGTCGAAAAGTCCTGTTACCGAACCGTTCTCGAAGACTTCGCGGATGGTGCTGGCGAGCAGTGGGGCGATGGACAACACCGTCAGCTGCGGGAAGAGCTTCTCCTCGCCGATGGGCAGCGTGTTGGTGACCAGCACCTCCCTGGCGCCACAATTGGCCAGACGCTCGGCGGCGGGATCGGACAGCACACCGTGCGTCGCGGCGATCACGACGTCCTTGGCGCCTGCCTCGTGCAGCAGTCCGACCGCTCCGGCGATGGTGCCACCGGTGTCGATCATGTCGTCGGTGATGACGCAGGTCTTACCGGTCACGTCACCGACGACGCGATTGGCCTTGACCTGGTTGGGGACCCGCGGGTCACGGGTCTTATGGATAAAGGCGAGCGGCACGCCACCCAGCGAGTCGGCCCACTTCTCGGCGACGCGCACACGGCCGGAGTCGGGGGAGACCACCACGACGTCCTCGCCGTTGCTTACGTAGTGCTCGGCGATGTACCCGCACAGCAGCGACTGGGCGCGCATGTGGTCCACCGGGCCGTCGAAGAAGCCCTGGATCTGGTCGGTGTGCAGGTCGACGGTGACGATGCGGTCAGCACCGGCGGTCTTGTACAAGTCGGCCACCAGGCGAGCGGAGATGGGCTCGCGGCCGCGGTGTTTCTTGTCCTGGCGGGCATAGGGATAGAACGGGAGGATCGCGGTGATCCGCTTAGCGCTGCCGCGCTTGAGCGCATCGATCATGATCAGCTGTTCCATCAGCCAGGTATTCAACGGCGCCGGATGTGACTGCAGGACGAACGCGTCGCAGCCGCGTACCGATTCCTCGAACCGCACGAAGATCTCGCCATTGGCGAAATCTCGCGCTATTTGCGCGGTCACCTCGACGTCGAGCTCCTTGGCGACCTGTTCGGCCAGCTCAGGGTGCGCACGACCCGAGAACAGCATCAGATTCTTGCGGTTATCCGTCCAGTCGGTGCTCACGGCGCAGCTAGTCCTCTTGGTAGGTCGTATCGTGGGCTTTGACGAGGGCGGGTCGGGTACCGCCTCGTCGGGGTAATGGTACGGACCTTTTCCGGCCGCCCGGGAGTGGGTTGCCGGAATTTGAACGCCAGGTGTCGAAACCCCTCCCCGCGAGCGCGCAATTACGCACCACTGTTGTCGACGGATGTGTGCGTACTTGCGCGCTCGGCCGGGCCAGTGGCCTGTTCGGCGGCCTTGGCTGCATCGCTACCCGGGCGCTTCTGCGTCACCCAGCCCTCGATATTGCGTTGCGTGCCGGCCGACACCGCCAGCGCGCCCGGCGGCACGTCCTCGCGGATGACCGTCCCGGCTCCGGTGTACGCACCGTCGCCGACGGTCACCGGGGCCACGAACATGGTGTCCGAGCCGGTTTTCACGTACGAGCCAATCACGGTGCGCCGCTTGGTCTCTCCGTCGTAGTTGACGAACACGCTGGACGCCCCGATATTGCTGTGCTCGCCGATATCGGCATCGCCGACGTAGGTCAGGTGCGGCACCTTGGTGCCCCGGCCAATCGTGGAGTTCTTGACCTCGACAAACGCGCCGAGCTTGGCGCTTTCGCCGGTCACCGTGCCCGGCCGCAGATAGGTGTAAGGCCCGATGACCGATCGCGCGCCGATGGTGGCGCCCTGGCCGTGGGTGCGGATCACCGTTGCCGAGTCGCCAACGGTGACATCGATGAGGGTGCTGTCGGGGCCGATGTGACAGTGCCTGCCGATCACGGTCTGCGAGTGCAACTGGGTACCGGGTGCGATGGTGGCGTCTTGACCGATCCGGACATCGACATCGATCCAGGTGCTCGACGGGTCGACGATGGTGACTCCGGCGCGCTGATGGTGGCGGATGATCCGCCGATTCAGCTCGGCGCCCAGCTCGGACAGCTGCACGCGATCGTTGACGCCGGCCACCAGGGCGCTGTCGTCGACATGGTTGGCGTGCACCACCTTTCCGCTCTGGCGGATGATCGAGACGGCATCGGTCAGGTAGAGCTCATGTTGCGCGTTGTCCGAGCGCAGCTGAGCCAATGCGGCATGGAGCGGCTCGATGTCGAAGGCGTACACCCCGGCGTTGACCTCGCCGATGGCACGTTGGCTGTCGGTGGCGTCGGTCTGCTCGACGATCGCGATGACCTCGCGGTCCTGCGTGCGCAGGATGCGTCCATAGCCGGTGGGGTCGCCGAGCGTGGTGGTCAGCAGCGTGGCGGCGGCGGGTTCGGCCGTATGTCGGCTGATCAACTCCGCCAGCGTGTTCCCGTCGAGCAACGGGATATCGCCGGACGTGACAATGACGGTGCCGCGGAAATTCGCGGGCAAAGCCTGCAGGCCACAGGCCACGGCATGCCCGGTGCCGAGCTGCTGTTCCTGCACGGAGACGTGGATCGTGCGGTTGAGCGATTCGGCGAGGATGTCTACGGCGGTGGCGATGCGTTCGCGGTCGTGCCCCAACACGATCACCAGATGCGCGGGATTCACGCTGGCGGCGGCATGTACCGAATGTGCCAGCATGGAGCGGCCGCCGAGGGTATGCAGCACCTTGGGGATATCCGAACACATGCGGGTGCCGGCACCCGCCGCCAGCACGATGACAGCGGTTTCGTCTGGCATTTCTGTTCCTTACTGCTCCGTCGCCAGGACTCGAACCTGAACTATCTGAACCAAAATCAGAGGTGCTGCCGATTACACCACGACGGACTGCTACAGAATGAAGACTGTAGTCGACCACCGAGCTCGGCCACGTGGCCGTCGAGGGGCCGAGAAAGTGATGGCACATGGCGGTACCTAACAAGTCCGATGGCCCCGGACGGACTCCTCGTGTCCGGATGGCCGGTTCGGAGCGGCGCCGCCAGCTGATCGATGTGGCGCGGACGTTGTTCGCCGAACGCGGGTACGAGGCCACCTCCATCGAGGAGATTGCCCAGCGAGCCGGGGTGTCCAAACCCGTGGTGTACGAGCACTTCGGCGGCAAGGAGGGGCTCTACGCCGTCGTGGTGGACCGCGAGATGTCGGTGCTACTGGACGGCATTACCTCGTCGTTGACGAGTTATCGCTCACGGGTGCGACTCGAACAGGTGGCGTTGGCCCTGCTGAGCTATATCGAGGACCGCACCGACGGCTTCCGGATCCTGATTAGGGACTCGCCGCCCGGGGTGAGCTCGGGGACGTATTCGAGCCTGCTCAACGATGCGGTCAGCCAGGTGTCGAGCATCCTCGCGGGCGACTTCCAGCGCCGCGGTTTGGACGCCGAGATGGCGCCGTTGTACGCCCAGGCGTTGGTGGGGCAGGTGTCGATGACGGCCCAGTGGTGGCTGGATGCCCGGGAGCCCAAGAAGGAAGTGGTGGCGGCTCATATCGTCAACCTGTGCTGGCATGGCCTGAAGCATTTGGAAGCCGATCCGCAGCTCCAGGATGAGTGAGCAGGAACATTCGGGAGCAGCACACCGTTCGACATAACGAGTGGTTCGTGAAGGAGGCGGTCGGTTGTGACGGGTTTACGTCTCACCCTTGGTGTGGCAGCCGCGATCTGCTTCGGCCTGTTCGGTGCGCCCGCTGCGCTGGCGGACGAGTGCACCGGCCCGCTGACCGCGCGGGTGTGCGTGAAACCGGGCAATGCCGAACTGCATTCGACACCGAACCGTGAGTTCATACCGGAGGTTCCGCAGGCCTCGCCGTGGTTGGTTGTCGGCGGCTCTGGGTCGGGTATCTGGATCCCGTGACGGAATGGCGCAGTCGGGTCGAAGCAGTGCGTGACATGCATCGATCACCTAGAATTTAACTTGTTGGGGTTGACCACTTAGGTGAGGTGTTTGTCATGACGTCAGTAGTTGTGCGATGGGTTGTGGCTGGGGCCGCCGCCGCCGCGTTGGGCGCTTTGCCCGTGTCGCTGGCCTCGGTTGCTGCGGCCGATCCGCAGTGCGCGGACCCGGCGATGTGTCAATCCGAGCCGCCCAACCCCGAGAGTTGCAACGGTGGACCCGACGACATGGTGTGCACCCGTGCGGGGGACGCGGAACTGCATTCTTCGCCGAACCCGGCAGACATCCCACCGGTGCCACAGGCCGAGACTCCGCCCTGGATGGTTTTCGGTAATCCCGGCATGGGCCGCTAACCAGTAGAAACCAGGGCGACACCGCCCTCAATGGTTGCTTTCGGATCCTAACGAGTCTAATTTTGACTTGTTAGGAAATCTAAGCATCTAAGGGGTGTTGTTCCATGCCTGGCCTTCGATATGCCATGGCGCTGGTGGCGACGGGTCTGCTTACGGCTGTTCCTGTCGGTATTGAGATAGCGGGTCCGGCGAGTGTCGCTCACGGAGGACACGGGAATTGCACGCAGCCGCGTACTGGTGCGGAGGTTTGCGTCAGTCCGGGTGACGCCGAACTCCGGTCGTGGCCTGACCCCGCCGATCTGCCGACGCCGCCCGACGTTCCGGTGCGCCCCGACAACCTGTGAGGTGGTTATCGGGGGAGGCATGCGCGTAAATCTGTTCAGTAGGTTCGAAAAAGCTGTGAACTAGCTGTATGACATGCGAAAAACGCCTACAGTGAAACCCTGGGGTTGATCGATGGGCGAGGTGCTTGTCATGGCATCAGTAGTAATGCGATGGATGGTGGCCGGAGCGGCCGCCGCCGCGTTGGTCGTCACGCCCGCGGTGCTGGCCCCGGTCGCAGGGGCAGAGCAGCCGTGCGCGGATCCGGCCATGTGCCAGGCGCCCACTCCGGCGCCGGTGCACGAGGATGCGGAGCTGCACTCCGCGCCAAATCCGAACAATATTCCGCAGGTTCCGCAGGCCAACATTCCGCCGTGGCAGATGATAAATGCTCCGGGTGAGGCGCGTAACCACCCCTGAGCCATGGTGCGCGGCTGGCAATGAGCTGTGAACCGACTGGGAAAGCGCTGGTCTGATGGCTAGATGAGGCAGGCGGACCTATCGTCGTCTCATGATGTCTCTGCTGGTACGGCGTGCGGCATTGCTGGTGGCCGCCGGTGTCACTATCGGTATGCCGCTCGCAGTTGGGGTGTCGAATGCCGATCCCCCATGCGCACCCGGTGCAGCCGCCTGCTCCCTCCCGACCGCAGTTGTCCCGCCGTCTGGAGGGCACGAGAAGTGCAGTGCGCCAAAACCGGGTGAACAGGTCTGTTCCGAGCCCGGTGATGCCGAGCTCCACTCAACACCGACGGCCCATATCCCGGCACCGCCGTTGACGGTGGCGCCGACCAAGAGCGGTGCCGCGCTCTAGCCGAATGTGGCGAGGACTCGCTAACGGTCGGGCTGACTAGTCCGGTCGCTGGCCCTAACGCGCGCCGCAGTCCCGCGCGAGCAGATCGGCGATCGTCTCGCGGCGTACCAGCTCACGCACCCGCCCGTCGCGCACCGCGAGCACAGGGGGACGACCGACCAGGTTGTAGGACGAGGCCATGCTGTGGTTGTACGCACCGGTGCAGGCCACCGCGAGCACATCGCCGGGATGCACATCAGAGGGCAGGCTGACATCGCGGGCGATCTCGTCGCCGGATTCGCAGTGCCGCCCGGCCACCGTCACCAACTGAGGTGGGGCAGAGGGATGCCGATTGGCCAGCGCAACACTGTACTTCGCGTCGTAAAGGGAAACTCGGGGGTTGTCGCTCATGCCGCCGTCGACGGCGACGAAGGTGCGCCCGCCCGGCTGGGTCTTCACCGACACCACCCGGTACAGCGTGACCCCCGCGCGTGCGGAGATGGCGCGGCCGGGCTCCACCACGACACGCGGACGGGGGAAGCGCTCTGCGGCACAGGCGGCGTCGAGCGCGTCGTCGATGAAATCGCGTAGCTCGGCGATATCGAGTTCGGGGTCGCCCGAGCGGTAAGGAACACCGTGGCCGCCACCGATATTGAGTTCACCCAGGATGACGCCGTGTTTGGCGCGGATATCTGCCATCGCGGCGATCATGCGGCGGATGGTCTCGCCGTACAGCGCACAGTCGGTGACCTGTGAGCCGATGTGGCAGTGCAGTCCCACCAGGTCCAGCATTGGCTGGTCCAGCACACGGCGGACGGCCTCGATGGCGTGCCCGCCATGCTGCGGGAACCCGAACTTCTGGTCGGTGACTCCTGTCGTCACGGCGGCATGCCCGTGGATGTCGATATCAGGGGTTACCCGCACCAGCACCCGCTGGCGCTTCGACAGCCGAGTCGCCAGGAACATGATCTCGGTGTAGGAGTCGACGACAATCCGACCGACACCCACTGCGGCCGCGTCACTGAGTTCATCGGGAGTTTTAGCGTTGCCGTGCATGATGATTCGTTCCGGATCGAAACCGCCCGCGAGGGCGGTGGCCAACTCTCCGTAGGAGCAGACGTCCAACGACAGACCCTCTTGCGCCACCCACCGCGCGATATCGGCCGTCAGCAGCGCCTTGCTGGCGTACGCGACCTCGACCTCGCGCAGTGTGCTGCGATAGCGACGGGCGCGGTAGCGGAAGTCCTCCTCGTCGACCACGTAGGCGGGGGTGCGGAACTGGTCGGCGATCTCCGAGAGCACCGTCTCTCCGACGCACATCCGGCCCTGCTCATCCAGGTGCGTGGTCACCGGCCAAACGGCCGGGTCGACGCGTGGCCGCGCCACATTATGTAAGGACGGCAGGATGTCCAGAAGTGTCATGCCTCCACCGTGCGCCGGTGGCGACCCCCTGCGGAGTTTCTTGACGCGGCCTTGACGTCGGTGGGTCGGAAATTGGCGTTTTCTGGACGCCGTAGAATGGCTGCCATCATGACTGCGACACCCCCGCCTCTCGCCGGGGTGATCCGGACAGCCTTGCGGGATCCCGCATTCGATGTTCTCGCCCCGGCGCTCGCCGCCAAGACCGGCCTCGATCTGACAGCGCCCTCCTGCGCCCGCGCATTCGTGGTGACGGGGATGGCGGATGCCAGCGATGCACCCGTCCTGGTTGTGACGGCCACCACCCGAGAGGCGCAGGACCTCACCGCCGAACTGCGGGATGTGTACGGCGATGCGGTGACCCTGTTGCCCTCCTGGGAGACGCTTCCGCACGAACGGTTGTCGCCTGGTGTCGACACCGTAGGTGCGCGGTTGCAGGTGCTGCATCGGCTGGCGCATCCGGAGGATGCCCGGATGGGGCCGCCGCTGCGAGTCGTGGTCACCACGATTCGCTCGCTGCTGCAGCCGATGTCCCCCGAGCTGTTCGATCTGGAGCCGGTGGAGCTCACGGTCGGCGCCGAATCGGAATTCGACGCACTGATCGCCCGCCTGGTCGAGCTCGCGTACAACCGCGTGGACATGGTGGCGGGTCGCGGCGAGTTCGCGGTGCGCGGCGGCATTCTCGACGTCTTCAGCCCCACCGCAGACCATCCGGTGCGTGTCGAGTTCTGGGGCGACGAGGTCAGCGAGATGCGCTACTTCGCGGTCGCCGACCAGCGATCGATCCCCGAGCTGGAGGTCACCTCCGTGCTCGCGATGCCCTGTCGCGAACTGCTGCTCACCGAACCAGTGCGTGCCCGGGCCGCTGCCTTGGCCGCCGTGGCGCGTGCTTCCGGGGATCTACCCGATGAGCACCGGATCGGGGCTGGTGTGGGGGAGATGCTGGCCAAGTTGGCGGACGGCATCTGCGTCGACGGGATGGAATCACTGCTGCCCGTGCTGCATTCGGGTGAGCTCACCATGCTGGTCGATCATCTGCCCGATACCGCTCCCGTGCTGATCTGCGATCCCGAGAAGGTGCGGACCCGATCGGCGGACCTGGAGCGCACGGGCCGGGAGTTTCTGGAGGCGTCCTGGTCGGTCGCCGCGATAGGTTCCGACGCACCGATTGATATTGCCGCGCTGGCAGATTCGGGATTCCGTGAGCTCGATGACGTCAGGCGTAGCGCCGATGGCGCCGGACATCCGTGGTGGTCGCTGAGTCCACTGAGCATGGATGACGATCGGGCGGTCGCGCTGGCGGTGCGGCCGTCACCGTCCTCGCGTGGACACAAGGAGGGCGCGGCGGAAATCTTCGCAATGCTGCGTGCCCATGTGATGACGGGCGGACGTGCGGCGGTGGTGGCCGCCGGTGCGGGCACCACGCACCGGATTATGGAGCAGCTCGCCGAAACGGAAACGCCCGCAACACTGCTGGAGCCCGGCGCGGAGCCCGCCGAGGGCGTGGTCGGTGTGCTGCGCGGGCACCTCACCGACGGTGTGGTGCTGCCGGGAGCCAAGATCGTCATCGTCACCGAGACGGACCTGACCGGCAGTCGGGTGGCCGCCACCGACGGCAAGCGGTTACCGGCCAAGCGCCGCAACCAGGTTGACCCGCTGGCCCTCACCGCCGGCGACCTCGTCGTGCACGATCAGCACGGTATCGGGCGATTCGTGGAAATGGTGGAACGGACGGTCGGCGGCGCCCGTCGTGAGTACCTGGTGCTGGAGTACGCGTCGGGTAAGCGCGGCGCTGCCGCCGCCGGTGGACAAAGCGACCGACTGTACGTGCCAATGGACTCCCTGGACCAGCTGTCCCGGTACGTGGGCGGCGAGTCGCCCGGCCTGAGCCGTCTCGGCGGTAGCGACTGGACCAACACGAAGACCAAGGCGCGCAAGGCGGTTCGTGAGATCGCCGGTGAGTTGGTCGCGCTGTATGCGGCGCGTCAGGCCGCGCCTGGACATGCCTTCGCGCCGGACACCCCGTGGCAGCGGGAAATGGAAGACGCCTTCGGATTCGTCGAGACCGTCGACCAACTGACCGCCATCACCGAGGTGAAATCCGATATGGAGAAGCCGGTTCCGATGGACCGGGTGGTGTGCGGCGACGTGGGCTACGGGAAGACCGAGATCGCGGTGCGCGCGGCATTCAAGGCCGTCCAGGACGGTAAGCAGGTTGCGGTGCTGGTACCCACGACGCTGCTGGCCGACCAGCATCTACAGACCTTCACCGATCGCACGGCGGGGTTCCCGATCAAGGTGGCCGGTCTCTCGCGCTTCACCGACCCGGTCACCTCGAAGCTGGTGATCGAGGGAATGGCCGACGGCTCAGTCGATATCGTCATCGGCACGCATCGTCTGCTGCAGACCGCTGTGCGATGGAAGGACCTCGGCCTGGTGGTCGTCGACGAGGAGCAGCGTTTCGGGGTTGAGCACAAGGAACACATCAAGGCGCTGCGCACCCACGTCGACGTGCTCACCATGAGCGCTACCCCGATTCCGCGCACCCTGGAGATGAGCCTGGCCGGCATCCGGGAGATGTCGACCATCTTGACTCCGCCCGAGGAGCGCTACCCGGTGCTCACCTACGTGGGTCCGCATGACGACAAGCAGGTGGGGGCGGCACTGCGCCGCGAGCTGCTGCGTGATGGTCAGGCGTTTTATGTGCATAACCGGGTGAGCACTATCGACAACGCCGCCGCCCGGGTGCGCCAACTGGTCCCAGAGGCCAGAGTCGTTGTGGCGCATGGTCAAATGCCGGAGGAGATGCTGGAGCGCACCGTCCAGGGATTCTGGAACCGGGAGTACGACATCCTGGTGTGCACCACGATCATCGAGACCGGGCTGGACATCTCCAACGCCAACACCCTGATCGTGGAGCGGGCCGATATCTTCGGTCTGTCGCAGCTGCATCAGCTGCGGGGTCGCGTCGGCAGGAGCCGGGAACGCGGATACGCCTACTTCCTGTATTCCCCCGAGGTGCCGCTCACCGAGACCGCGTACGACAGGTTGTCGACGATCGCGCAGAACAACGATCTGGGTGCCGGTATGGCTGTCGCCATGAAGGACCTGGAAATTCGTGGCGCCGGGAATGTGCTGGGCGTCGAGCAATCGGGTCACGTCGCCGGGGTGGGCTTCGATCTCTATGTCCGACTTGTCGGCGAGGCCGTCGAGGCGTATCGCGCCGCCGCTGACGGGAAGACGGTGCTGACCGCCGAGGAGCCCAAGGAGGTACGCATCGATCTTCCGGTCGACGCGCATCTGCCGACGGATTACATCGGTAGCGACCGGCTGCGGCTTGAGGCGTACCGCCGGCTTGCCGCCGCAGGCGATGCCGGACAGATCGGTGCTGTGGTGGAAGAGCTGACCGACCGTTACGGGCCACTGCCCCTTCCGGTGCAGCGACTGGTGGCCGTCGCCTCGTTGCGTTTGCTATGCCGCGAGATGGAGATTACCGATCTTTCGGTGGTCGGCACCAACATCCGAATACAGCCGTTGCCGCTGCTCGACTCGGGGCAGTTGCGGCTCAAACGTTTGCACCCGGCCGCTCAGTATCGCGCGACCACTTCCGTTGTGCAGGTTCCAGTCCCGCGTTCTGGCGACGGAGGCGTGGGCTCGGACCGGATCCGCGACCTGGAACTCGTGCACATGATCGTCGATCTGGTGCTGGCATTGTCGGGGCGTCCCGCGGGCAGTGTTGGTATAACACCAGTGGAGGTGAGCAAATGACTGTCATCCTTGTGGACCCGCGCCATCCTTCGATGGTCCCGGTCGAGGCAATCGGTTTGCTCGCCGGCGATCTGCAGTACACCGAGGAGCTTCCGGTCCGGCTGGCGTGGACGCTCTCGACCGCGCGCCCGGTGTACATCGGTGAGGACGCTCCCGCGCTGCTGTCCTCGGACCGCAACCACCCAGAGGTGAAGGCGCGGATCGACGCCGGGGCCAAGGTCATCGAACCGCCCGCGCGTCAGGGTGAGAAGCTCATCGATGCGGTGGCCGTGATGGACAGGCTGCGAACCAATGGCCCGTGGGAAGGCATCCAAACTCACGATTCGTTGCGGCGGTACCTGCTCGAAGAAACCTATGAGCTATTCGACGCCGTGCGCACCGGCGACGCCGACGAGCTCCGCGAAGAGCTGGGGGACGTACTGCTACAGGTACTCTTCCATGCCCGCATCGCCGAGGATGCCCTCGAGCATCCCTTCAACATCGACGATATCGCCGAAACGCTGCTGAACAAGTTGGGCAACCGCATCCCGGTAATACTTGGTGCCGGTGGGGATTCCAGTTCGATCACGCTGGAAGAGCAACTGGCGCAATGGGAAGAGCGCAAGGCCGAGGAGAAGGACCGCGACTCCTGTTTGGACGGTGTCTCCAGCAGCCAACCGGCGTTGGCCCTCACTCAAAAGGTGCTCGGCCGGGTGACGGCCGCCGGGCTGCCCGTGGAGCTGATCCCTGGGCAGCTGCTTTCGGTGACGATCGACCCCGACGGCGACGCCGAGAACCAGTTGCGCGCAGACGTCTTGGAGTTCATGGATACCGTGCGGCGCGCCGAGAAGGATATTCTGGCGGGCCGCCGTGGCGAGGATGTCGCGGTGGAACTGGATATCAGCGATCTACGCAAGGTGAGTGCCGAGGAATGGCAAGCACATTGGCTGCAGGTGCCGAAAGAACCCGGCGTCGGCGGGTCCAAAACTCAAAAAATCACCGCTGAGGAACAGCAGCCGGACGTTCACGACGAGGACGAGGCCGAGGACTCAGATCAGCCGAAGAGCGCCTGACCCCAGTACTCCTTGGTTCCCAAACCCGGCGGACAGGCGAAGATGGCTGACCCGGTGTGCAGGATGTATTCGTTGAGGGCGTCCTCGGTGGCCAGCTTGCGCTGCATCGGGATGAACTGGGTCTGCGGATTACGCACGAAGGCGATGAAGAACAGCCCGGCATCCAAATGGCCGAACCCGTCCGACCCGTCGGTGAAGTTATAACCGCGGCGCAGGATCTCGATACCACCCAGTTCCTCGGCGGAAGCAAGTCGCACATGCGCGTCCACATCGAGCAGCGGTTCCCCGTCGGGCTTATCACCCGTGAAGTTGATGGCCCCGAACTCGTCGGCCTGGCCGATCGGTGCACCAGATCCCTTGGAGCGCCCGATGACCCGCTCCTGTTCATTGAGTACCGTGCGGTCCCAGCTCTCGATCAGCATCCGGATACGCCGCGCCACCAGGTAGGTGCCGCCCGTCATCCACTCGGGATTGTCGCCCTTGGCCACCCAGACGCTGGTGTCGACCTTCCCGGTGTCCTCGGACTTGATGTTGCGGGTACCGTCCTTGAACCCGAACAGGTTTCGCGGAGTCAACTGTGCTCGGCTGGTAGAGGAGGTTCGGCCGAACCCCAGCTGTGACCACCTGACCGCGACAGTTCCGAAGCCCACCCGGGCCAGATTGCGGATCGCGTGCACGGCGACCTGCGGGTCGTCGGCGCACGCCTGGATGCAGATATCGCCGCCGCAGCGGGCGGGGTCGAGCTTCTCATTACGGAATTTCGGCAGCTCCTGCAGCGGCTGCGGCAGCTTGTCGGCGATTCCGAATCGGTCCACTCCGTCCTTGCGGAAGAACGAGGGGCCGAAGCCGATCGTCAACGTCAGCGCGGAGCTGGCCAGATCCAGCGCCTCACCCGTGTCCGTCGGCGGGGCATAGGGATTGCCGTCCACCGCCCCACCGGGTGTGGTCTCCTGGCCCTGGGACATCCGTTCGGCCATATCTGTCCACTGGCGCAGCATGGCCTGGACCTCGCCGCGGGTGGCGTTCGGCATGACGTCGAAGGCGCAGAAGTGCATCCGGTCCTGCGCCGGGGTGACGATCCCGGCCTGGTGATCTCCGCGGAACGGAACCTTGACGTTGACCGCTCCCGTGCTGGCCGCGCTTGCGCGACCGCCGAGCACTCCGGCGCCCGCTGCGCCGGCGACGGCGGCGGTGACCCCGGCCGCGCCCAGCAGCTTGCGGCGGTTGAACCCACTACCGTCCTGCGATGACACCTTGCACCTCGCTGACCTCCTTGGAGAGCGCATCGATGGCATGCGCCAGCTCGATGCGCTGGTCCTGGGTCACTGCGTCGTAGAAGACGAATCCGTCACCCTTGCGGTACTTGCCGAGCAGCACGTCGACTTCCTTGAAGCGCTTGTCGATGGCTTGTCCCAGTTCAGGTTTGCGCTCGTCGAGGATGGGTCGCACGGTCGCGATCGCGTTCTGTGAGCCGTCGATATTGGCCTGGAAGTCCCACAGGTCGGTGTGGCTGAAGAACTCTTCCTCGCCGGAGATCTTGGTTCTGGCCACCTCGTCCAGCAGGGTTTGCGCACCGCCGGCGATCTTCGTGGTGTTGATATCGAAGTCCTTGGCACGCACGCCGTCAGACAGCTCCTTGATGTCCTTCAGCAGCTGATCGGCAATCGCGTTGGTATCGGGCTGTAGCCCGGTGGTCCACAGATCCTTTTCCAGCCGGTGATAACCCGTCCACTTTTCGCCGGGCTGAACATCGGCCTCGCGCAAGTCGATTCGCGGATCCAGGTCGTTGGGGAAGGCCTCGGCGACGGGTTCGATGCGCTCGTAGTACACGCGGCTGGTCGGGTATTGCGCCTTGGCCGATGCGATATCGCCGGCCTTGACGGCGGCAACGAACTTGGTGGCGGCCTCACTGAGCGCGTCGACCTGGGTGATGATGTAGCCGCGGTAGCGGTCGGTGGCATCTTTGAACTTGCCCTCGGCGTCCAGCTTGACCGCGCTGCCGCTGACCTTGAAGTCGCCGCGGATGCCGTCGCCGATCATCCCTGGCTTGCAGGCGGTCTGGTAGGTGCCGGGCTCGCTGAACTGCACGATGAGCTTGCGGGACAGGCCAGCGCCGATGTTCTCGACCTCGCCGAGCGCGCGGTCGCCCTTGTCGTAGACGTAGAACTCGGTGACCTTGGATCCGTTGTTGGTCACCTTGAAAGTCGTTGGCCCCGTGGTGGCCTCGGTCTTGGAGACGTCACAGCCGGTATCGGTGGCGCTGACGGTGATCTCCTGGCCCCCGGCGGCTGCACCGCCGCCCTCGGACTTGGGTTCCTTGGCGGTACAGCCGGATAGTGCGGCGCCGGTGATGAGGACCAGCGCGGCGGCGCCGCAGGTGAGAGCTGATTTCATGGAGTGGACCTCTCGGATTCGAGTACTGCTTCAGATGTTTCGGGACTAGTTACAGAGGCCTTGGGGGCAACGGGGCGCAGGAATAGCGCCAGGACCACGATCAAGTAGGTGAGCCAGCAGATCAGCTGCAGCACGGTCGGCGTCGGCGTCACGTTGAAGATTCCGCGTAGCGCCTCGCCGTACCAGGTGCTCCAGTCGAACCATGAGGTGATGTCGAAGGCCTTGTGCGACAGCATCGGTAGCCAGCCCACGGTCTGCAGCGCGCCAATGCCGTAGGACAGGATTCCGGCTGCGACGACCACCAGGAAGGCGCCGGTGTACTTGAAGAACTTGCTCAGGTTGATACGTACCGCGCCGCGGTACATGCCATAAGTGAGTACGGCAGCGACGAGGAATCCGGCAACCAGACCGATGAGCGGGCGTGCCGTCTCTGCCTCTGTGTAGGCGACCATGAACAGGGCGGTCTCCACCCCTTCCCGGCCCACCGCGAGGAAGGACAGCGCGAGCACTGCCATCGCTCCCGCCTCGAGAGCTTTGGCCATACCCGCCCTCAGCTCACCGGCGATACCGGCAGCGGCCGCCCGCATCCACAACACCATGGTCGTGACGATTGCCACGGCAACAAGTGATGCCACCCCCGCTATGGCCTCCGCGCCCAATCCGGTGATGGTGTAGCTACCGAAGTGGATGGCACCAAACACGATGAATGTCATCGCAATTGCAGCGGCGACGCCGACCCATACCCACCGCACCGCGTCGCGCCGGTCGGATTTCACCAGAAATGCAATGAGGATCATCACTACGATCCCGCATTCAAGACCTTCACGCAGTCCGATGAGGCCGCTGCTGAAATATTGCGAGAAGTTTGTCGGCCCGTCAGCGAGGACGCCGATGCTGCGCATGTCCAGGGTCCTTTTCCTCCACTTGACTTTGGCTAGCCAATGCTTGCCAAGGTGCGGCTGACCTTACCCGAAAAGGACGCTCGGACGCGATGGGACAGCCTCGGCTGCGCTGCAGTGTGACCGTCTCATGCGACGATGGGGGCAATCCATCGCACCGTCTAGGAGTTCCGTCGTGTCGTCCCTCGCCGTGCGCTCCCTGTCGGTGCGCTTAGTGCGAATCCTGCTCGTCGTCTCCCTGTCGGCTTTTCTGCTGGCAGCGGGCTGTTCCTGGCAATTGGGTGGGCGTACGCCGCTACCGCAGGGGGTGCCGCCGCCTTCCGGTGATGCGGTGCCCGATATCGCGACGCCGCCCGCACATATCCAGGGCCGTCCCGCCGACCAGCTCCGCGAGTGGTCGACACCGCGTGCGGAGCGGACGGGAATTCCCGTCATCGCCCTGGAGGCGTACGCCTACGCCGCCAAGGTTGCCGAGCGCGAGAACCCGCGCTGCAAGATCGCATGGACGACGCTGGCCGGAATCGGCACCGTCGAGAGCCATAACGGCACCTATCACGGCGCCGAACTGCAACCCAATGGCGACGCGCTGCCGCCCATCCGTGGTGTGCGTCTGGACGGGTCCAACGGAAACCTGCAGCTTCCGGATACCGACAAGGGTGTGTTGGACGGCGACCCGAATCAGGACCGGGCGATGGGGCCCATGCAGTTCATCCCGGAGACCTGGCGTATCTACGGTGTCCGCGCCGCAGGGGAGGGCGAGCCCAGCCCGGACAGCATCGATGATGCGGCGCTGTCGGCGGCCGGTTACCTGTGCGCCCGCGGCGGCGACCTGAGCACGACAGATGGCTGGATCAAGGCGCTATGGGCGTACAACATGTCCGATGTGTATGCCGAGCAGGTACGGGACTGGGCCACGGCCTACGCCAAGGGTGGGTCGCCGTAGCACTAGTCTGTCTCTCGAGACCCGACCGGAGTGCACCCTAAGGAGAGACAGTGCCGATTCTTGAGCAGATAGGCGCCCGCGAGATCCTCGATTCACGCGGCAACCCGACCGTCGAGGTCGAGGTCGTCCTGACCGATGGCACGTTCGCGCGGGCGGCCGTCCCTTCTGGTGCCTCCACCGGTGAGCATGAGGCCGTCGAGCTGCGCGACGGTGACGCACGCTACGGCGGCAAGGGCGTCACCAAGGCCGTGAACGCCGTGCTTGACGAGATTGCCCCGGCCATCATCGGACTGAGCGCCGATGATCAGCGCCTTATCGATCAGGCGCTGCTTGATCTCGACGGCACTCCGGACAAGTCACGGCTGGGAGCCAACGCCATCCTTGGCGTCTCCCTGGCCGTCGCGAAGGCCGCCGCCGACTCGGCAGGCCTGGCGCTGTTCCGTTACCTGGGCGGCCCGAATGCGCACATCCTGCCGGTGCCGATGATGAACATCGTCAACGGCGGCGCCCACGCCGACACCGGGGTGGATGTGCAGGAGTTCATGGTGGCGCCGATTGGCGCGCCCAGCTTCAAGGAGTCGCTGCGCTGGGGCACCGAGGTCTACCACTCGCTCAAGTCCGTGCTCAAGAAGCAGGGCCTGTCCACCGGTCTGGGTGATGAGGGTGGATTCGCCCCCGATGTCGCCGGAACGCGGGCCGCCCTGGACTTGATCAGCATTGCCATCGAGGCGACGGGTCTCAAGCTGGGCTCGGACGTAGCGCTGGCTCTGGACGTGGCAGCCACCGAGTTCTACAGCGCCGCTGACGGTTACAGCTTCGAGAAGGAGAAGCGCACCGCCGAGCAGATGGGTGCGTTCTACGCCGAGCTGCTCGACGCTTACCCGCTGGTATCCATCGAGGACCCGCTGTCGGAGGACGATTGGGACGGATGGGTGGCGCTGACCACGGCGATCGGTGATCGCGTTCAGCTGGTTGGTGACGACCTGTTCGTCACCAACCCCGAGCGCCTGGAGGAAGGTATCGAGCGGGGTGCCGCGAATGCCTTGCTGGTCAAGGTGAATCAGATCGGCACACTCACCGAGACCCTGGACGCGGTGACGCTGGCGCACGCCAGTGGCTACAAGACCATGATGAGCCACCGTAGTGGCGAGACCGAGGACACCACCATCGCCGACCTGGCGGTCGCGGTGGGCAGCGGCCAGATCAAGACCGGCGCCCCGGCGCGTAGCGAGCGGGTGGCCAAGTACAACCAGCTGTTGCGCATCGAGGAAACTCTTGGGGACGCTGCCCGCTTTGCGGGAGACCTTGCATTCCCACGCTTTTCGATCGAGACGTCCGACTAGCGGACAAGCTGACGGGCTGAGGCCGAGCTATGGCTGAATCCAAACGCCGCCCCGCGTCCGGTAGGTCGCGGGGACCGGCTCCCGCTGCGCGTAAACGGACGCCGGTGAAGCGCCCGGCGCAGAAGGTCGTCAGGGGTGCCCCTCGGACAGGCCCAGCGGCGCCTACCAAGGCGGCTAAGGCAACCAAGGTGACGGGGGCCACCGGCGCGGTGGCCGCGTCGATCGAACGCAGCGCCGAGCAGCAGTCCGAGCAGCGCCTCGGGTCCACCGCGCGGCGGGCCGCCATCTTGGCCGCCGTGGTGTGCGCACTGACCTTGACCGTGGCTGGCCCGGTTCGCACCTACTTCTCGCAGCAGGCCGAGAGGAGTCAGCTCGCGGCAGCGGAAGCGCAACTGCGGGACCAGATTTCCTCGCTTGAGGATAAGAAGCGACGACTGGCGGATCCCGCCTACATCGCTGCCCAGGCGCGTGAGCGGCTGGGGTTCGTGATGCCCGGTGAGGTGCCGTTCCAGGTGCAGCTGCCGAATACCCCCGTCGACGCCAGGCCGCAGGGGCAGGGGCCGGTGGATAACGGCAATCCTTGGTACACCAACCTATGGCACAACATCGCGGACTCGCCCACGGCGCTCCCCGGTGAAAACACGGGAAGCCCACTACCCTCAGCACCGGCGCCACGCTCGTGATCTCAGAAGATGATATCGCTGCGGTCACAAGGCAATTGGGCCGAGCACCGCGAGGAATGCTGGAAGTTTCGTTCCGTTGCCCCAACGGTGAGCCCGCTGTCGTGAAGACCGCTCCGCGGCTGCCTGACGGGACGCCGTTTCCCACGCTTTACTATCTGACGCACCCGGCCATCACGGCTGCGGCTAGCCGCCTGGAATCCAGTGGGTTGATGCGCGATATGACGGAACGCCTTGCCGCCGACGAGGATCTGGCTGCGGCGTATCGGCGTGCACATGAGAGCTACCTCGCGGAGCGCGATGTCATCGAGCCGTTGGGAACCGCGGTCACCGCAGGCGGTATGCCCGACAGAGTGAAATGCTTGCACGTGTTGATTGCTCATTCGCTCGCGATGGGGCCGGGGGTAAATCCCTTGGGGGATGAGGCAATTCGAGAGCTGACGGGTACCATTCCCGGTGTGCTTCCGGAGCAGTGGTAGTGCGCGTAGGTGCCGTTGACTGCGGCACCAATTCGATTCGGCTGTTGGTGTCGGATGTCGACGACTCAGGGCGGTTGACCGATGTGCATCGTGAGATGCGGATCGTGCGTTTGGGGCAGGGCGTCGACGCGACGGGGGAGTTCGCGCCGGAGGCCATCGCGCGTACCCGGATAGCGCTTGGGGTGTACGCCGATCTGATGAAATCTATTGGGGTGCAGCGTGTTCGCATGGTAGCCACCTCGGCTGCGCGCGACGTCTCCAATCGTGAGGCGTTCTTCACGATGACCGCAGAGCTGCTCGGAACGGTGGTTCCGGGGGCGGTCGCGGAGGTCATCACGGGCACCGAGGAGGCAGCACTGTCGTTCGCCGGCGCGGTAGGAGAGCTGGACTCGGCGGCAGGGCCTTTCGTGGTTGTCGACCTTGGTGGCGGATCGACGGAGACGGTGATCGGTGACGTCGGCGGGGTCAAGGCCAGCTTCTCGGCAGATATCGGCTGTGTGCGGCTCACCGAGCGGTGCCTGCATTCGGACCCGCCCACAGCTGACGAGATTGAGGCGGCACGTGATGTGGTGCGTGCGCAGTTGGTGCGCACATTCGACGCGGTGCCGGTCGAGGAGGCGCGAACCTGGGTCGGGGTCGCAGGCACCTTCACCACGCTGGCAGCACTGGCGAACCGGTTGGACGTGTACGACCCCGCCGCAATCCATCTGTCGCGGGTACCGCTGGGGCGTCTTGCCGAGGTGACGTCCTCGTTGATCGCGATGCCGCGATCGGAGCGAGCCGCCTTGGGGCCGATGCACGAGGGGCGTGTCGACGTCATCGGCGGTGGATCCATTGTCGTGCAGGAATTGGCGCGTGAGTTATCGGACCGTGCCGGAATCGTCGAGCTGGTGGTCAGCGAGCACGACATCCTCGACGGCATCGCGATGTCTCTTCGCTAGTTAACTCCGGCTTAATGCCCATGGTGTGACATGGGTGACAAGTTGACAGTCTTCATGTTCCAGCAGTTGACAAGATCATCAAATCAACTGACAGTTGATATATCAACACGATCTAATAACGGGCAGTTGATGTCCTGTAAACGGTCAGTTGAGTAGGCGCAGCGTCGCGCACGAGCCCGGATCAGCGGATGTTTGGTTAGGTGCGGAAGGTTTGGTTGGTTATGTCCTTTTCGATGTCCACCGCCGTAGTACGCGAAATTGGAGTCACTGAAACAGGTTTCGTGCGACGCCCGGACAGTGACGGTGCCGCGATCGCCTATCGCACCTATGGGAAGGCACGGCCCGGTATCGAGCATGTGTTGCTGGTTCACGGCAGCCTGCAGTCCTCGAGCGTGTGGTCCAAGCACGGATACATCACCCAGCTATCTCAGCAGTATCGGGTGACCACCATCGACGTGCGCGGCCACGGTGACAGCGAGAAACCCGATCATCCCGGCGGTTACGCCATCGCCTCTTCAGTGCGGGACGTCTGCGCGGTGCTCGATCACCTGGGCATCGAGCGCACGCACTACATCGGTTACTCGCTTGGTGGACGAATCGGACTGACGCTGGCTGCTGTAGCGCCGGAACGGCTGACTTCGCTGGTGGTCGCCGGCTCGTCGCACCGGCCGCAGCGCGGCGCGGTGGACATGCTGATCTTCCCGGATGCCGTTCGGGTGGTAGAGGAATCGGGGCTCGACGGGTTCATCGCGGGGTGGGAGGCGCACCGAGATCAACGGATGGGGTCCGCATTCCGTGCGACGATCGAGGCGTTGGGGCAACGTGGGCTGTCGGCGCTGCTGCGGCAGTGGGATGACGAACCCGGCGTCGCCGAGCAGGACCTTCTTCAGATTTACACGCCCACACTGTTTTTCGCCGGGTCGAAGGACCCGCTGCGTCTGGCGGAATCGCGTGAGGCCGCGGTGCGGATGCCCCGCGCCTACTTCACGCTGTTGGCGGGGTGCGATCACGGGCAGACCGTCACGATGCGCGAGCCCATTCTGGACCGCGCCGAGGCGTTCTTCCGGTTATCCGAGTTCTCCGATATCGAGAAGCTCCGGGTGGCCGGATGACCGAGCGTCCCGGGTTGGGGACGCTTGCGCGTATCGGCGTGCTGGGGGGGATATCGGGCGGGCTGCTCGGTGGTGGCACTGGTGTGATCACCGTTCCCTCGCTGGCGCGGGCAACCGCGTTGAGCAGGGCGGTCATTCATGGCACCTCGACGCTGCCGAACGTCTCCGCCGCTATAGCGGGTAGCACCGTCTACGCGTTGCACGGAGCGAAGGTGGATGTGGTGGCCGGCGCCGGGCTGATGGCCGGTGGGGTGATCGGCGCAGTGGTGGGGGCCAAGCTGGTGGCACGAATCCCGGAATGGATCCTTAAGGCGCTGTTCGTCTTCGTGCTGCTGGCGACGGCGCTCAAGCTGCTGCTCAGTGCCTCGGGTATCGATCCGTCTGCGGGCGACGCCTTGCTTCCCGACGGCGTCTTGTCCAGTGTCCCATCTGTAATCGCCATCGGGGCCTTCGTCGGCTTCGTGGTGGGCGCCTGGTCGGCCGCCTTGGGTCTGGGCGGTGGGCTGCTGACGGTTCCGGCCATGCTGGTGCTGTTCGGGTCCGACCTGCACGTGGCCGAGGGCACCTCGTTGATGGTGATGCTGCCCAACGCGCTCGTCGCGTCGACCACACATCTACGGCAGGGCACGGCTGATTCGTGGATCGGCTTCCGGTTGGCCGCATTCGCGTTGCCGGGCACCGTGGTAGGAGCTCTGCTGGCGCTCGCCCTCAACGCTCGATGGCTCGCGTTGGTATTCGGCTCTTACCTGGTGTTCATCGCTATCCGCGAGATTGTGCGGGCCCTGAAGACGAGGAAACCGCCTGTCCGGCAGACGAAGCAACCAAGGCCAGTGCCGTCGCCTCAGGCGTGTGTTGGCGGTTGATCTTCTGGAGCTCGCGCGCAACGGCCAGGAGCCAGCTCAGCTCCTCCTTGCGGTTGGCTCCGGGAAGCTCGCCGATGATCTTGGTGCCAGAGGAGCTCTCGCTCCGCGGCGCGGTGCGCTGTTGCTCGATGGCCGAATAGATCTGGCGGGCGGCGGACGTGGTCGATGAGTCCTCGGCGAGGTACGGGCGGATGGCACTCAGGCCGTCGCGAATCTCGACAATTCTGCGGTAGAGCCGGTAATTGTGATCGCCGATCGCGGCCCGGGGTGGTGCCAGCGCGATCTGGCTGTTGCCCTCGTACAGTGCGGTCCACAGCGGCTCCAGTTGGTGGTGCCAACGATAGGTCTGGATGCGTTGTCGAGTCGACGACACCAGCTGTGAAAAGGATGGTCCGGCAAGGCCTATCACGATGAGGATCTGCCCGATCGTGGCGGCGAGTGGGGCCAGGCGCTGCCAGGAGTAGCTGTCGTTGGTGATCATCCCGTAGATCGCCGAGTGGGCCCGCATGATGCAGAACAGCAGGCACATCGTTGCCCCGGCGGCGGTGAGCAGCATGCTCCGTCGCAGCCACGCCACATCGTGAAACCGGGCGTACTGGAGGCATTTGACGATAATCAGGAGTGCGCCCAGGCCGTAGGTGATCAGGTAGATCATCATGTACGCGACCCAGGCGGGTTTGGCGCCGTGGGAGGCGTAGAAATCCTGTGGCAGCTCGGAGGTGGGTGCCACAAACCAGCAGAGAGTCAGAGCGCCGCCAACCGCCACTGCCATGCCGATCCACAGCCGTGCGCGCTGTACGGCCCGGTGCCCAGATTCACCCCAGAACGTGATGACGATGAGTACGCACGCAGTCCACGCCATACCGCCGGACAGGTTCAGGACGAGCCGGCCCATGTTGTGCACGCCGACCAGGTTGTCGAATTTCTCATACAAGGGCGGGGTTGCCAAGGTGACGGCAATCCCTTTGAACAGGAACGACAACAACAGCGCCACTGAGGCGGGTGGGCGAACTCGAGAGCGCAGCATGTTGGCGGCAACCACCACTACGGCGGCAAAGCTGAAGACGGCCGCAACCGAATACGCCGCGGCGGAGTCTTCGAAAACTGAGGTCACGGTGCCGCCGGCGCACCTTCCAAGGTCAGTGATTCCAGAATGCGTCGCAGGTTGGCGTTCGTGACGGCGATGGGGCGGTGGCTGTCCGGACTGACGCGCTGCCCCATCATCGAGGCGAGCATCTCCGCTTCGACTTCCTGATCGTCCAGATAGGTTTCGCGGCAAAGGACTTCGGCAAGATCGCGGCGGCTGTTGCTGGTGTGCCCGCACATCACGTGGCTCAGCTCGTGCAAGATGATGTGCTCGCGGTGCATGGTTGTGGTGTCGCTGTCGTACACCACGTAGTCGGTGGCGTCGGTGCGGACGAGGAGGCCGTGCACGCCGCTGCCCGAGAGCGAGTACGGGACGAGTTGAATATCGCGCTCACTGAGCTCGCTGGCGCGGGCGCGGATGTCTTCGACAGCGGTCAGCGTCTCCAGCCCCAGATCCGTGAGCTTGCGGCTGCAGCGTTGGTGTATTGCTTGAAGTTCGCGAGTGGACCGTAGATCGGTTGTGACACAACGCATCTTCGGCATGATTACTGCCCGTTGCTGGCCGAGTTGTCCACCGTGGGCAGGCCCTGGAGTGCGCGCACGTGATCGAGCACCGCGGCGACGGTTTCCAGGCTCTGCTTATTCAGGCCGATCGCGCGCAATGCGATCAGCTCGACCTCATCCCGCGTGGTCTCGTCCAGGGCGCCGAGGCGCTCATCGAGCGAATAGGTGCGCTCGGGATCGGTGAGCACGGAGAGTGGAACGCGGAAGAAGTCGGCCAGCGCGCCGAGCAGGTCGATGGCGGGGCGGGCGCGCTTTCCAGTGCGCAGCGCCGACAGGTAGGCGCCGCCGACCTTGATATCGGAGTTGGCCTTCTTGATACCGCTTGCGACTTCGTCGTTGGTCCACATGCGTCCGTCGGGGCGCCGATGCGACTGGAAGAGCGCATTGATGCGATCAGCGAGGTTCGCCTCGGCGGATTTGGCGTCCTGGATGGGCGCCTGCAGCGGGCTCGTAGTGGCCATCGGATAAGTCAAACACTGATGTGACGCGCCCTCAACGCGAGGGGGCAGACTCCGGGTGTGATTCAACGCACAGTTGAGTGCCCGGTTTAGCGGTATGTGTCCGCGAGGTACTCGATCTGACAGGCTCGGCGCGCAAGCTTCCCGCTGGTGGTGCGGGGAATCGCACCCGCGGCGACCAGCCGGATATCGGCCACCGGCAGTGCGTGCTTGCGTGAGATGGCGGCGCGGATGGCCTCGACGACCGGTTCATGCTCGACCCGCCCCGATCCGGGTGCCCGTTCGGCGACGATGACCAGTCGCTCGCTGGTATCGGCGATGGCGGCCTCGGCGAGTTGATTGGCCGCGACGGAGAATGCCGCGACATATCCGGAGCGGACGGCGGGAGAGGACTCCGAGGCGGTGGCTTCGATGTCCTGGGGGTAGTGGTTGCGTCCGTCGATGATGACGAGGTCTTTGATGCGACCGGTGACATACAGGTTGTCCTTCAGGTACACCCCGAGATCGCCGGTACGCAGCCACCGGCTGTCGTCGGCGGTTCCGGTTGCGTGGCTGCGCTGTTCGAGCCTTGAGCGCAGCCTGTTGTGGAAGGTCTCCTCCGTCTCGCGGGCGCGGCCCCAGTAGCCGCGGCCGATGTTGTCGCCGTGGAGCCAGATTTCTCCGATTTCTCCCTCGGGGAGTTCGGCTCCGGTTCGTGGGTCGACGATCACCAGCCACTGGCAGGAGATCACCTGACCGCAGGAGACATGGGGCACCGCCGTCGGAGCGTCGGGGGGCACCGGGACGGCACGGTCTTCCGCGAGCTGGGCACGGTCCAGGTAGATCATGCTGGGGAGCGCGTCGGAGGCGATGGTGGCGACGGAGAGCGTCGCCTCTGCCATGCCGTAGGACGGCTTGATGGCGGCGGGCGGAAATCCATGGGGGCCAAAGGCCTCATTGAATTTCTCGATCGCGGAGAGGGTGACCGGCTCGGATCCGTTGAGGAGGCCCGCGACATTGCTCAGATTCCAGGTCTCGCCAGCCGGGGGGCGTCCGCGCTGTGCGGCGAGTTCGAATGCGAAGTTCGGTGCCGCCGCGAACACCCGCCCGTAGGCGGATTCGGCGGCGAGCTGTTTGATCCACCGGCGGGGGCGTCGCACGAACGCCAACGGTGACATCAGGGTGATGTGACCACCGCACAGCGCCGGGAACAGGATCATGATCAACCCCATGTCGTGATACAGCGGCAGCCAGCTCACGCTGCGTGTACTCGCGTCGAGGCCACCGGCCAGAATCATCTGAAGCACATTCGTACAGGCCGCGCGGTGAGTGATCTCCACTCCGGCCGGGGTGCGCGTCGAGCCCGAGGTGTACTGCAGATACGCGATGTCATCGGTGTCGAGCTCGACGGGTGCCAACGTCTCGCCGACCGAGTCCGGTACCGCGTCGATGGCGATGACCCGCGGTCGGCGTTGGCGAGGAAGCTTGCGCAGAAAGGTGTTTACCGATTCCGCGGCACTGTTGGTGGTGAGGATGACCGACGGCGTTGCGTCGGTGAGCACCGCGTCGAGGCGTTCTGCGTGGCCGGGCAGCTCGGGTGCGAACAGGGGAACAGCGATGTTTCCGGCCTGGATGGCTGCGAAGAACCCGATGACGTACTCGATGCCCTGTGGGGCCAGGATCGCGACGCGATCGCCCGGTTCGGTCACCTGCTGCAGGCGTGCGCCGATCGCGCGCATCCGGGTGCTGAGCTGATTCCAGCTCAGCTCGATGGCCGCGCCGTCGTCGTCACGTGTGAAGTCGAGGTAGCGGTAGGAGATGGTGCTGCCGAGCTCGGCGATATTGCGCTCGAAGTTCGAGAGCAGCGTCGAGCCGGGAGGGAGTTGGATCGTGCCGTCGGCACCGAGATAGTCCTCGACTCCGCTCTCGCGAACGGCCACTCCGTCTGACATATCCAACTCCCGACTCACGTTAAAACACTACCTGCGCTAACTAAATAATCGCCTAGCTCGCAGGTGATTCGCCATTCCTGTGTCGAGCGGCAACGTTCGATGTCGACGATCTCGAAATCTGGTGACGACTCAGCACTAGAATCACTTTGAATTCTAGTGTCTTTCAACAGGTATCACCCACCGGCGGTAGTTTCCAATGTGATCCGGGGTGGTCGACGGCTTGGATGTGATTTTGGTCGTACAAATTTAGGTGCAAGAAGGTATCGACAGAGTCTGCTGGGATCGGGAACCGTTCAGCTTGAGACTTCGGTGTATGTATGAAATTGAAATGCTGGGCGAGCTAGCATCTCAAGGCAACTCGATGTGCGCCTCGCTCGCGTAGCCGTTGCCTACCCACACTACGTACCTGTCAACCGGAGCGTCAGAGCGTTCAAACGCCCCGAGAGTGTTTCGATAGATGATGTCGATCCCGTAGTGATGTAGCAGTGCTACGTCTTCGATTGCGGGTTTGGTTGGGAACAGTGTGGCTACGCGGTTGACTGGCTCAACGACGCTATGTGCGTAGTCCAGAATCTGGCCTAGTGCTTCGCGGACCTTGTGGTGGCGGCTACTACTTTTCGCCTCGATGATCTCGTTGCATTCGGGTGACTTCACATCGATGTCCACCACGCCTGATCTGACGAGTCGACGAGTTGCATTGTGGCCCGCGGGAAGCTGATCTTTGTATGCGTTGACCAACTCTGATTCGGCTCTGCGCACGATCACGTCGCGGGCGCTGCGCGAGTAGGTGGTCATTGGCGTCAGGGCGCGCTCGACGGGTCTACGAGACTCATTCTTGCCCAATGCATCCAGTGCCGCCTGGGCATCTTCCACGTCTTCAGTCACGCGAGCTTGAGCGTCAATCTGCAGCGCCGCAAGGACGATGTCGGCGCGATGATCTGCTATGAATCGAGTTCGCTGAAAGTTGTCCTTAGGGCTCGTGCCGAGCGCCGTTTGAAGGATTTCGTAGGGGATCTCTGTTTCTTGGAATGAAAAGAGACTGTAGACATTCCGCCAGGCGCCTCGCTCAGGGTGGGGATCCCAGAGTGTGAGCGAAAACGGCTCATTTCTGAAGGAAGCACCAACCTCGCCGATGGCGCGTATGTGCAATTTCCCTGTGAACAACACAATGTCGCCGGGTTTGAGCTTGTCGAACATCTTGTCGTTCGATCCGACGGCACCCCAGAAGCGGGCCTTCCCAGTCGGGTGGACGGCCTCCAGTGTGGCGAGCTCGTCAGCAACGAGAGGGTGGACACGCTCGGGGATTCTGAAGTCAACTTCCTGATCAAGCGTGGCAGCCCAATGTTTCTGGGCGGCAGCGTCTCCGAAGGACGGTTGGATCAGAACGCTAACCACGGTTTCCCCCTCGTTTCAGTTCGATCCGTAGTCTGGCACGCCCCACCGACATCTGTGCTTCCCTAGAGCTGTGACGTCCTTCGAGGAGTTATGCGATCGGGTTGGGAAGTTCAACGCTGCGCGCGACTGGGGTCAGTTCCATACTCCTAAGAACCTCGCTATGGCGATCTGTGGAGAGGCGGGCGAGCTCGCGGCAGAGATGCAGTGGCTCTCGCCTGCCGAGATCGAGCTTCAGCTCGCGGACGAGGGATTCCGTGAGTCTCTGGCGGCCGAGGCAGCTGATGTACTTCTGTACCTGGTCTCCTTCTCCCGGGCCTGTGGTTTTGATCTGGCAAGAGCCGCTTTGGATAAGTTGCAAGTCAACGAAACTCGCTATCCGGTGAACCTCTCCAAAGGATCGAGCGCCAAGTACTCGCGTCTACTGGCATCGGATGACAGCTCGTCGCCCGGTGCATAACCGAATCCGATTCCTGCAGCTCGTCAACGAGTCAGGACGTTGGACGCCTGGACGCACTGAAGGCCTACGTGTTGCCGCCGCGTCGTTGAGTATCTCGGCTGGCGCTAATGTCGACGTTGTGCAGAGGACGTCCGGACAGACTGTGGCCGCGATGCAATAAGTTTCCATATGACCTGCGAAGCCCCCATAGCCCAATTGGCAGAGGCAGCGGACTTAAAATCCGCCAAGTGTCGGTTCGAGTCCGACTGGGGGCACCGAGTTAGGGCAGGTAGGTGGGCTGGCCGCGTAGGGGAATGGTCGCGATGGGTGCGCGACCCCGGCGTCACCCCGGCGTGTGGAGACTACCTCGGCAGGATTCACAGCTACTTGACAGGGTTCGCGCTCTCGCGCTGTTTGCTGCTAGCGGTGTAGTGTCCGACTTTGAAACTGGAGGTGAGGGGCAATTACGGGTACTGAGGGGCCTCCAGGCGAGTCGTTACAGATCACCCCGGAGCGGGTACTCAAGCTGGCCGAAGACATTGCGTCGAGTACGTCTGATTTTGCTACTGCGTTGACGCAGCTTGATGATCAGGTGCGGAGGCTGTTGGGTGCGGGTTGGAAGGGTGATCCGGGTAGCCAGTTTCATGACGCGTTCGCCGATTGGCATCAGGGGACCTCTGATGTCACTGAGGGCATGAATTCGATGGTGTCTGCGCTACAAGGTGCTGCTACCGCGTTCCGGGTCGCGGACGACCGGGTAAGCGGGGTTTGAGATATGGGTGTGGCATCCGGTGCTTCTGAGTTCCATGTGGAGCCCGACAAGTTGATGACGGTGGTTACGCTGCTCACCACATTCGAAAAGGCCGCAGAGGCGTTCATCGCTGACGTGGACAAGCGGGTCCATGATATGCACATCGAATTTGAAGGTGCTACCGCTGCAGCGCATTTGGAGGCGCACCAGAAGTGGGCGAAGGGTGCAGCGGAGATGCGTGAGGCTGTCGCTGTGTTGAACAAGGTTGTGACTGGGGCGCACGGCAATTACACGGCGGCGATTTCTACGAATACCAAGATGTGGCAACGGGGGTGACGTGTGGTCACCGTTGACCCGGCAGTGCTCGATGCTGCCGGAGACGGCACCGTCACGGCCAGCACTACCTTTACTGCTGCGGTACAAAATGGGCTCAACGCGTTATCCGCCTCGGGTGGGATGACGGGCAACGATCCTGCCGGGTTGGTGGTGGGCGAGAAATACGACGATGCGGCATCGTCAGTTGTGGTGGCGTTGGTCGACACAGGTAACGGCACTAGCCGTATCGGTGACTTGTTGAAGATGAGTGCCTACAACTACGCCATCGCCAACCATTACTCAGCGATCAAACCCGGTGGTGGTCCGCCCACCAAACCGGCAGCCACGAAGCCGGTTTCGTCGCATGTTCCGCCCAAGGGTGAAGGCAGCCTCACAGATGAGCCGTTCGGGTGGAGCCTGATCAAGTCTGTGATTGGGATGGTGTGGCCTAACGGCGACATCGGAAAAATGCGCACCGCCGCAGCTGCTTGGACTTCGATCGCGAATGCTGCCAACACTTTTGATGGCGCGCTGGTATCTCCGGAGACGTCGGCTAAATCCCAGGACATTCCCGAGAAAAATGATGTCGCAACAGGTTACGGCGATGCAGCTAAGGCCGCCGCTGCGATGTCCAAAGCGGCCGGTGACATCGCCAAGCAGCTCAACGATTACGCCCAGCACGTCGATGATGCACACACCCATCTGAAGAAGCTGATCGGCGAAGCCCTGCATTTGGCGACCCCCTCGGGCCTGTTCCAAGAGGGACTGAGCCTCATCACCGGCAAAGGTGACCAACTTACGAAAATCGCCCACGATGCCTTGCAAGTGTTGCGGGACTTGAAAACTGAGGCCGATGCTGTCAAGGAACTTCTCGCGCCTATCGTTGCGGCAGTGGAGGCTGTTGCCAAGACGATGGCCGGGTGGGCCGCTGTGGAGCTAGAAGAAATTGGTGATGACCTCCACGATGTCGCAGCGAACGTTGTGAATGCCGCTGCCTCACTTGGAAACGCGGCACTGAACGATCCGTTGGCCGCGGTCGAGGTCATAGGCGGCGGCCTGCTCATGGATGCCGGAGGCCTCATAATGGGTGGAGGTGGCGTTCTCGAACTCGCGACCGCAGGCCTGGGCACCCCCATTGTCATCCCGCTCGAAGCCGCAGGAGTGGCGGTAGTCGCCGCAGGTGGTGCCCTCGCGATCGACGGAACCACCAAACTCGTACCCGCCGCGATCGGCGAAGACCACGTCACCGTCATGCACGCAGCAGTGCGAGATTCCCGAGGCCGCTACCAGGGGCACGACGGACCATCAGCTGATAAGGAAGCGGCGGGCGTCAAGTCGTATGGGAAGGCCAACCCTGACCGCACCGTTGTACCGAACCAAAGTCAATCGAAGTTCCCTGAAGGCACTGGTCCCGTTAAGCCGAACGGCGATCCACGCGTCCGTAAGTTTGATGGCTACGACATGCCTAGAGACCCAAAGCCAGGGCCAGATGGATACGTCGAAGCCAAGGGCGTCGAAGTGAAGAGTGGAACAGGGGGGCTCTCTGGAAACCAGAAAGGTTTCGATCCTCACGTCAGCGCTGAGACGCCTGCATATGGAACGGCGAAGTTGCCTGACGGTAGCGTAGTCCCTGTCAAGATTACGGATGTTGTAGAGGTGAGGGTGCCGTGAGGTTTGCAGTAAAGGATGAGTCCGCGACCATCCCACTCGGCGAAGAGCCTGGTCGTGCGCAGATGCAGCTCGGACACCTTGTTCGCACTATCGGCGATGACTCGCTCTTCATCATCCTGTTCAAGTGGCCGGACAACGTATCTAAATTCGAGTATGCCGAACCCGAAGACAACTTCCTCCAATCCACGGGGACGCAATCGGGCCTGACCGTCGAATTCATGCGTGATGGTCGGCTATTCACGTTAGGGCACAAGGGTGGTGACACACAGCCATTGCAACTCTTGCGTCAGGATGGAACTGCGGTTGAGGTGAACGCGAATGAAGTGCTTTCGCCTGATGAGGCAGTTGCGTTGTTCACCGAGTACTCCTCAACCAATGCACTAGATACTGCGCTGTGGAGCCTTCGTGAAATCACGCTGGACTCGGAGGACGCCGATGAGACTTCCCAGGCCAGCGCCAGCACTGGAACCTCGGAGACATCGACATCGGCAGCTTCAGTCCAGTCCGACACCGCAGAGCAGACCAACGTGGCTGCGGATGAAGATCGTAGAGAGCGCGGAAGCTCAACATAGGGTGCCTCAGCTGGGGCGAGTCTTATCGTGGGCACGAGACCCGTTCCCGACTGAGGCGGTAGTCCAAGGGGCGTGGCGAAGGGTAGGCCGTAGCCGCGCCTGGACTGGTCTTGCAGCAGCCCTGACGGACCGTGACGGTACTGCGGTGGCTGGTTAGGGTAACCCCCAAGCTCAAGCAGTCCACCCTTGACGGGTACGAACGGCTGTTGCGGTGCTATGTGCTCGATGAGTTCGGGCCGAGAGCAGTTGCGTCCATTGCGGCAAGGGATTGCGAAGAATTCCGGGCGCGTCTCGTCACCCAGCCGTCGCGACAAGGCGACCACAAGCCGCTCACCCCCGCTACACGTAAGCATGTCTGGAACGTGTTGCGGTGGGTATTGGCCTACGCGATGAAGCAGCACGGCGCTATCCCGTCCAATCCTGCTGACGCGACGGAAAGCCCCAGTGCTCGCGGTACCGGGTGACCACGAGAAATTCGAACACCATCCACTTACCGCCGACCACGTCGGTCGCCTCAGCGCCGCTATCGCAGGCGAGCTACCGGGGCTACCCGAGTACCCGGTGTACGCGCTCATGGTGGAGTTCATGGCGTACAGCGGATTACGTGCCGGGGAGGTGACCGGCCTTGAGGTTGGTGACCTCCTGTTCATGCCTGGGCCGAAGTGCTCGGTGAAGGTCCGCCGAACTAAAGAACGTAAAGACGGACAATGGGTTCCGGGCACACTCAAGTCCAAGAAGTCTCGCCGTACTGTGCCGCTACCCGACTGGCTCGCGGAGCGTCTGGCGGCGTACCTCGCGGAGCACCCCCGCGTTGACGACCCGACTGCGCCCCTATGGCCGTCACGGAAGAACGGGGGCGGCTATCGCGCAGCGGGGGAGAGGTATGCGGTACCGCTGGACTGGAGCAAGCCGCTTGCGATGGGCGCGTTCTACGACACCATTTTCCGCCCAGCCTTGGAGGCAATCGGCTTGCCTGCCACCCGTCCAGCCACGAAAGACACACCGGCACAAAGTGGTGTGCGCCTGCACGACCTCCGGCATACATTCGCGGTGTTGCAACTGGCAGCAGGTGTGCACTTCATGCTGGTTTCCAAATGGCTCGGACACAGCACCTACACGCTCATCCTTGACGTCTACGGCGACTACATCCCCGAAGAGGACGGCGGAGCACTCAACACCTTGCAGGCCCCACCAGCCACGGCGAAGCATGCCGAGCTGCCGGATAACGTCGTCAATCTGTTTGGACGGCAGGCGAATTAAGAAGTTTTCGAATGTTCTGTTGAAGAGTGATCGTCCTGTGACTTTGACACAGAACTTTCATTGGAATCCGATTCCCAGCAGCTCTATTTAGAAGCTCTCCAAGCAGTAGCAGCGGGCCTGCATCGCCGAGAGTCCGCACGTCGTACGGATCGTACTCAAAGCTGGGGGCATGTTTGAGGCTGTTGTAGGTGTTCCAGAACTTGTCTGCCCATGCGGCGAGGTCACCTCCTACGAATTCGGTGAATGCCGGACCGACGTGCCGCCCCACGGACATTGGAAGCGGCTCGTTCTTCTTCCCTCGCTTCCTTGGCTTGGCCCAGGCACGTTTGAAGTGCTCGTTGTGAAGCCTCGTCCAATATTCAAGTCCAAGAGCGATTTCGATGAGCCTTACCTCAGCGCCGCTGGCTCCGAAGCGATACATATTCGTGAGCGGGCCGGTGGCACGTGGATAACTTTGGTCGAGTCGAATCCAGTTCCTCACACCTCGGATGCCGCCGATGGTTGCAAGATGGAACATGGGAACCTCCGTCATCGACGGCTTCGATAGCCCTGGAGGCAGGGTCATAAGCCGAGAGTTCCACATCCGTGGAGTGGAGCGTGGCTCGCCATCCTCTCTGCACTTGAACCCGACTGTTCCGTATTCTGCGGGCACGAAGCCTTCGTACGCGAGGTTGATGAGATCCTGAATCGCGATGAGCGCAGGGAGATGTTCCCGCCACGATCTTGGTTTTGTGCTTGCGGTTCCCACTACCAATGGGGTGCTCAGCACTCGTTTGTCGTCAGGCCCCTCGACGGACCACGTGGTATCTAGGGTGAGCTTGAGCCCGCGTCCTAGAACGATTTCGAGCGCATCGACGTCAATTGTGGTGGCTGTGTATCCCCGGGATCGACCGTCATCGGTTTGCCGGAGACGCTCGGAAACGCCGGATAGCCCGGACCACTGGGTCACCTCGGGAATCCGGATCTCGACTTCGGCGAAGTCGCGGTCTTCTAGGACTGGGAAAGGTACATTGACCACGACGCCTCGCGTACGTACGGTCTGCGTTGATGCTCGTTGTCCCATCACATTCGACTGTCTGACACCTGCTATGTCAAAGAACAATGATCGTGTGTTAGCAGTCATCGCGTATATCGCATCGGGGTTAGTTGGTCGCTCTCGATTGCCGCGGATCTCCCTGTTGAATTCGCGAGTCCGCAGGGTGCCTATGTGAAAAAGGTTGTCGTCGGCCAGCTTCACGTAGCCGTCGTGAGACTTATCTAGCCGATAGACGTCGCTGAGCTCGGTCCAGAAGTGGCCAAGAGTCCCGTCCATAGTTTCGCGTATCTGGTCAGCCATCATTGGATGGTCCCACTGCTCGTTGACGCAGGGCGGATCTCAGTCGGTTTCGTCCTCGGCTACCCCCGTCACCCCGGCGAGACCCCGGCGACCGAGGGCGATATGGGGCCGTACCTAGGGCGTACCGATGCCGTACTGGCAACGGCCTAATATGGTCTCTTGCAGCGCTTTTACTACCTTCCGCGATCCTGTTTCGCCTGGTCGCGCTAGGCGGCCCGTAAGGACTTAAATCCGCCAAGTGTCGGTTCGAGTCCGACTGGGGGCACCACTACTCGGGACGTGAGGCCCTGGCTCAGGTAGATCTCGCGGATGCCACGTTCGGGTGTTGGGAGCGTGCCCAACCAGATGCACCCAAACCGACTACGCTGGTCGCCACTGCGGCGCACACTTGCCCAATAGGGCAGGTTGATACCCGTCAGGCCGCCTGGATCAGCTCCGTAGGGAGGTGCTGGTATGAGCGCGCAGCAGCAACAGGCACTCGACAGGCTCTATGCGATCGACAATGTCCTGACGATCAAGGTCACCATGCCGCAAGACGATTGGGACGCTTTGCGCACCGAGCAGCCCAAGGGCGGTGTCTGCAATTTCGAATGGACAGGCGATGCCCGTTTCACGTGGCGCCGGGCAACAGCGGTCGAGATATCAGGCACAAAGTTTCCGGATAGCTCCACATTCAACGAGGTGGGCCTCAAGAAGAAGTCGTTCTGCGGATCCCTCAACAGCGAGAAACCGTGCCTGCATATCGACTTCGGGAAGTTTCGCGATACCAACACCCAGACGATCGAGTCCCTCATCGGATCGCGCTATCTGACACTCAACAATTCCATCCAGGATCGGTCATTCATACGGCAGCCGCTGGGTTACCGCCTGCTTGCCAAAGCCGGACTGCCACATTCCCGCTGTAACTACGCGAAGGTGTTTGTCAACGGCACCCTCATCGGACAGGGCGTCGCGGGCGTCAACGCGCCCGGCTTCTACGTCAACGCCGAACCGGTCATGAAGCGTTACATCGAGCGCAACTTCAACGGCAATATGAAGGGCAACCTCTACGAGATCGAGCATCACGATGATTTTGTCCGCGAGAGGTTGCAATTCATCGGGGTGGAGTCGCTATCCGAGTTCGAGAACATGGCGGACCTCAAGTTCGCGATGGATCATATTGCCGCACAAGGTATTTCCGGCGCAGCGCAGATGTTGGACCTCGACCAATTCATCAAGTTCTACGCGATGGAGTTTTACCTCAAACATTGGGATGGCTACGCCGACAACACCAACAACACCTACATCTACAACGATGTCGCCGCGGTCGAAGCCCCCGGCGTCAACGATGTGAAATTCAAGATGATCCCGTGGGGGATCGACCAGACCTTCCAGCCCGACCGTCCGTTCACGCTGGGCAGCGACGGCCTGATCGGCAGGCTGGTGCGCAACGACTCCGCCCGGCGTACGCAACTGATGAACCAGATCCGAACTTTCCGGGAGACGGTGTTCGGCCGCGAGGTTCAGCAGAAGGTGTGGAGACCATTCATTGACCAGCTGCAGGCGCTACTGGTAGATCTCAACGTGCCCAACGCCGTTGCGGAGATTTCTACGGTGCGCCAGCAGCTGCGGTTGGCCGAGTCGGCGGGCTATTTGTGCGCGGGGCTTCCGGACCAGGCAGCCGTCTACATCCTGCACGGCCGCACCGGCGAGTGCCTGCATGCGAGCAATACCGAATCTGTCCCGCCGAGTACACCCAACCCGCAGAACTTCGAGGTGTACCGGCTGCCTGTCCGCGATGACAACGACCCAACGGACGTTTGGCTGATCGCCGGCCTCGGTAACGGAAAGTCACTGACGAATAAGTCCTTTGACCGAGTGCTGCATGCGAGTAACTCGCTGCTGACGCCGGAGGGCAACAAGTTCCTGTACACCTGCGCACCCAATAACATCGATCGCGCTGAGGAATTCGCGATCGTTCCCGCCGATTCTGCCGACGAGTTCACCTTCAGCGGATACTTCCGGCTGCGGAACCTGCGGACCGACTTAGCGGTGGCCTTCGGCGAGTCGCTCACTCCTGGGGGTAGGGTACGAGTTCATCAGGAACCCGCCGGATCCCGGCTGTACTTCTACTGACGGGCCGGGTAATCCAACACCGCATAGCCTCCGGCGTCGTCGACAATCAGAAGTCGGCCATCCGAGCAGGCCGTGACGCCCTCGGGCTTCATTGAACGATGAAAGGCGACGTCTAGCCGCGTCACGTTCTCGTCGCCGTCCCACGAGCACAGCTGGAACGGTTCCTTACCGCGGCTCGTCGAACGTCCGAGCAGGACGAGGAACTGGCCGTTGTGTCCATCATAGGAAATGTCACGAATCCCCGGTGTTCCGGTTGATTGCGGGATGCCGATGGTCAAAATGGTTGGTGTGCCAAGGGATACGGTTGTCCATGCTGCTCGTGCGGCATCCACAGGCACTCGGATCACCGAGATTCGCGCGCGATCTGCCGGGCCGCGAACACCAAACAGCAGCGCACCGTGGGGATCCCAGGCAACGCCTTCGATGTTCACGCCGCCCGCGTCAGGTTCATGCTGGCCTGAAGCGGCGAGCAGGGGCACGTGCGCAAGCAGCCAGGCTCGAAATCCGGCCATCGCTTCCACACGCAGCTCGCCGTGGGATGTGTACCGAACGCGCACCAGGCCGTCGCACGCAGATCCGCCCGCAACGCATAACGAGGACGCGACCACTAGGAACATCTCGTCATCTCCGTCGACCCGGCATAGCCCCTCGGGGTCCCGCAGCTGTGCCTCCGTCAGACCCGACAGCGTTCGGCGCGAAATCCGTTCGGCCTCTTTGCTGTCAGCGTCGAGAGTCAATTCGAACAGAGCCGACGGGTCCTGATTGTCTATGAACACGAATCGGTGTGGACCAATCTGTGCGACACCGGAGGCGTTGAACGCAGACTTGCGATTCTGCTCTCCGAACGGCGTCGGTTTGACCTTGCGCCGCCACAGAGCGTCGATCCAAGCAGTCGAGAACACGTCGCTCAGCCCGGCTCCACGGTGTTGCGATCACCGGACTTGGAGATGGTGGGTTCACCGCCGCGGTAGGTGACTCGGTTATCGAAGCCGGAGACCCGGATCTTGTCGGCGGCATCCACGGTGACGGTGTTCTCGACACCCGAGACCGTGAGGTTGTCGCAATTGCCCTCGATCTCAACGGTGTTAGAGACACCGCTGACGTTGACCGAGCACTCGTCGCATGTCACCGTCACGTGTTTATCGGTACCGGAGACGCTGAATGTGGACCCGGGTGGCACAAAGGTGAGGCCGGGAGCCTCGGTCGACGACGGCGTCGCCGTGGCACGCGTCGGGAGCTTGACGACGGTTGATCTGACCGGCCGTGTGGTCGTCGCACCCGGACTTGTCTGCACATTCCGGGGCACGGTGGGATTGGCGGCATAGAAGACGAGTCCCGCCGCCCCCGCCGCTATGAGGGCAGAGAAGACAGCGGCCCGTCCGCGGAACTTCCGGACGGGTGGGCGTGGTGCGTAAGTCGTTTGATACACCGGCGGCGGATACGGGCTCCGGCCCGTGACGCCGAGTTCCGACGTCCGCGCCGTCTCGCTCAATGAGCGTTCCAGCTCTCGGATTCTGGCTTCGGGATCACCATCCGGCTCCACTCACAGATGGTCCCACACCGAGCGCCTCGTAGCGGTAGCGTTTCGTCATGGCCTCGACCGATGTCATCGTCGCCGAACCGCAGTTGTTCGTCACCGACCTCGAACGTGCCATCGGCTTCTACGTCGAGAAGCTCGGTTTCGAGCTGGCCTTCACATATGGGGAACCACCCTTCTACGGACAGGTGGGGCGCAGCGGTGCGAGCCTCAATCTCCGCAAGGTCGCGGGTCCGGTATTCGACAGCAATTTCCTTGCCACAGAGCGTGATCCGCTGTCCGCGGTGCTGACGCTGTACAAACTGGGCCCACTGTATGAGGAGTATCGAGCCGCAGGCGTGGTGTTCCACCAGCCGTTGCAGGAGGAATCCTGGGGGAGCGTCACCTTCATCGTGAAGGATCCCGACGGCAACCTCATTCTGTTCTCCGGCGCCGAGGCCTGAAGGAATCTCTCGCCATCGATGCGGTTCGGGGTGACAATGGCCGCATGCGACTGCCAACCTCATTCGAAGGACTCGCGACCGACGGCGGTAATTCGATCGTCTACGGCGAGCCTTATACAACGGCCGACGGCACCATGGTCATCACTGTTGCCAAGGTGCGCAGCCGCAGTCGCGGCCCAGAGGGTGCACCTCTGGAAACACTTGCCAGACCGCTAGGCGTGTTCGTCGTCAAAGACGGGCACGCCCAATGGTGCCCGGCCTTTAACGCTGACCGCGCTTCGACGTTGGGCATACTCACCGGCCTGCTCGCGGCGGTCTTGGGACTTGTAGCCATCATCCGTCGCCCGCCGTGGCCGGACCTGACGCTGCCCGGCTGGTCGCCCGCCGAGAACCCGCGCTGGTTCCGCGGCGGGCGCTAGCCGTCGATCGCGGTCTGCTACTTCTGGGTGACGGTTTCCTTGAAGGTCCCGTCGCCCTGGTTCAGCCAGGTGATGGTGCCCTTCTGGAATTCGCCGACCCAACCGCCCTTGGCGATATCAGGTCCGCCTGCCGTCTCGGCCTCATCGGCAGTGGGGAATCCAAGCGTGCCGCCTGCTCCACCCTGCTCGGTGTACACCTTCAGGATTTCGCCCTGCACCAGGTGTGCACCGGTCGACGGCGAGCTGAAGATGGTGCCCTTGGCGAAGGCCTGTACGGTGCCGTCGCCAACCTTTTCGGGCTGCCCGGTCGGCAGGCCGAGCTTGGCTTCACCACCGGCCTTGGTGTACGCCTCGGCGACTGGCGGTTCCAGCGTCACATCGCCGACGCCCGGCACGTTAACCGTTGATGGCGCCCCGGCGATGACGGACGACACCGCACTGCTTGCCGACGATGCGGCACTCGATGCGGCGCTACCACCAGCGCTGATGGCCGACGATGCCGCGCTCGTGGCGCTGGACAGCGACTCCTTGGCGGCGTTTTTGTCTTCTTGGGAACACGCGACCACGACAGCCGCGGATATGGCGACGATGGAGACCGCGCCTGCTGCTCGTTTCATCAGATTGGTATCCATGATCCGAACGTAACAACCTAGACGCCGCATATAGGTGAGTTTTTCAATGTTCACCTGTCGTCCACGGGATGATTTCGGTGCAAAATCGCTAAGCCGCTATGAAGCGGGTGTCAGCTCACAGACGTAATCGCCGACATCGATATGCACCTCGGCCGCCTCCGGCACCGTGGGAGTGGGCACGACTTTCAGCTGGAACTGTTCGCGACCGAAGTCGTCGGTGGTTCCGGGCCACTGTTCCTGCAGGATGTCGCTGATCAGGCCCGCGACGGCGGGCTCGGTGACGCGATAGGTCTCGGCCTGGCAGAACTTGGAGTACACCTCGGTGACCCGGATGCGGGCCTTCTCGATGGGCAGAGTGCCCAGGTCCTCGCCGGATTCGGGATCGCGCACGGCGGTCCCGGTGGCGCCGATGACGGAGAAGATCATCCCGACCTCTACTCCGGCGTCATCACCCTTGTTGACCAGCACCGAGTAGCGGTCGACGATATCGGCCACCTTCCCGATTATCGGGTCCAGTGGCTCGGACTCTTGCTCACCAGCCGATTGCTCCGCTGGCTTCGTCTCTTCAGGCATTGCCCACACCGACGGTGTAGTTGTTCGCGCGCGGAGCGGTCTCAATCCTTTGCCGCTCTGGCTGCCCGGCGGTCTCTGCCGTCGCGAAATCGGTCTTGGCCTTGGCTACCGCGGTGCTAGATACATTCTCCGATTCGCGCAATGCCTGGAAGGCGTGGCGCAAAGTCAAACGGCTGATTGTCAGGGCAAGGTTGAGGGCGCTGGACGCAGCCGGCTTATTGCCCTCGTTGAGGTCGTTCGACGCGGCCGCAAGGTGCTTGTCCACGTCGATCATTCCCTGCAGCGTCACCATCGTGGAGTACGCCGACTGTCCAACATTGCGGTCAAGATTGTTGCTCTGCTGTATGCGGTGATACAGATCGGCAATCAAGATCCCGGCGACGAGGGCAAGGAGTGGAGTGACGATGCCCTGAACGAATCGTACGAGTTCGGTGTCGCTGGATGTAAAGCCGACAACCGCCGCGACGATCGTTGCGACAATTGCCGTGCCGACAATCGTCCAATGCACTAGCGAGGGCTTCGGGGGAAGCTGATCTGAGTTTGCCAACGTCGTTACCGTCCGTTCGGTGAGTGGACGCATTCATTGCATCCGTGACCCCATGAGCACTGACCGGAGCATGCTAACACCGCGCTCAGGTTCATCCAAGGCGAGATGTAACGGCCGTGCTTTAGATTTGCTGGACGCCAGCTAAACGCCTATTTGCCCGAATTCTGTCGAATTACAGAAGGTTTCTTGGTTAGCCCTCAGCACTGCTGCTCGGCCGCGGCATTCGTCGCGACGATCACCGCAGCTTGCCGGTCTGCGGGCAGCTCATGCCAGGACTTGTGAAAGGTTCCCGGACCGACGTTTCCGGATGTCTGAATGGACTGGAGGTATCCCTCCACGAGCTGCACGTGGCCGTCCTGCTTCCCGGTCATCCAATCGGCCGCTGCTCGGCAGGCCTGGTAGTACTCCTCCTCCAAGGAGCTGGGTGCGGCGTTGACGGATGTCGTGACGCCTGAGGGCGACAGTGCCGACCCGGAGTCCGAGGGCTGGGCGGCGGGACTCTCGATCGGGGCGGTGGTGCTGGCGGAAGGGCTCGGCGCCGCCTTGTCGTCGGACTTCGACGCACATCCCGCACCGATCAACGGGACGCAGAGGGCAATCAGGGTCGCGACGATGCGTGTTGGGACGGTCACCACTCCAAACTAGCAAGTACCTACCAGCAACAACATTTACTCACTCAGAGCTTTTGCTCCGAGAGGAAAACCGCTGGAAAACGCCGGTACCATATGAGCTGTGATGGGACACAGGGGTTTTCAGGGGTGGTGTTGCGGCTAGCGCTGCTAGTCCGCCGCCACCCCTGCCCCTTCCATCGATTGAGCATTCATGACCACTGCATCTGTCCTGGATCTGCGCCGCCCCGCCTGGGCCGGATCCTCACCCACCCGACTTCGACTGCCGGATCTGCTCCGCATCACCGATGAGGGCGCCGACGACGCCCTGCGCGGTCGGTTTGACCATCTGCTGCCCGCGGGCGGCCTTCCCATCGACGAGCGGTGGGCCACCCGCATTCATACCGACGACGAGCTCGACGTCTGGCTGATCAGCTGGGTGCCCGACAAGTCCACCGAACTGCACGACCATTGCGGATCGCTCGGTGCGCTTACCGTGCTTAGCGGTTCGCTACACGAATATCGCTGGAATGGAAGCCAACTGGTTCGTCGCGGGCTCGACGCGGGCGATCAGGCGGGCTTTCCGCTCGGCTGGGTGCACGACGTCATGCGCGCCCCCCTGAAATCGGGTGGAGCGCCGATTCCTGCCGAAATCGGGCCCACTCTGAGCGTGCACGCGTACTCGCCGCCGCTGACCGCGATGTCCTACTACGAAGTGACTCAGGCCAAGACGTTGCGACGTAGCCGCACCATCCTCACGGATGAGCCGGAAGGGCCTGCGGCATGACGATCCACGATCTGCTGGCCTCGGCGCGCGGGCGCCTGCGCCGTCTGCCCGCCGATGAGCTGCCCACCGCGCTCGGCCGCGGTGCGCGGTTGGTGGACATCCGGCCGGCGGCGCAACGTGCCCAAGAGGGTGAGGTGATCAACGCCTTGGTCATCGAACGCAATGTCTTGGAGTGGCGTCTTGACCCGGAAAGCGACGCGCGCATCCCGGAGGCGGGTAACCACGATGTCGAATGGGTCATCCTGTGCCAGGAGGGCTATACCTCCAGCCTGGCTGCCGCCTCGCTGCAGGAGATCGGCCTCTACCGTGCCACCGATGTCATCGGTGGATACAAGGCCCTCAAGGACAAGGGCATCTTGATTTGATTCGGCGGGCTGGAGCTTAGCGACCCCGGCGGCTACCCGAAGTCGCCCGCATCGCGCCGTAGATGCGTCAGCACCGACACCAGGGTGCGGGTGCGCGACGGGGATAGTCCGATCTGTGCGAACACCTTCGCGTTCAAGTCCGTGGTCGCCTGCGAACCGAGATCGCGTCCGGCATCAGTGATCTCCACCAGGGTGCCGCGGCCGTCGGCGGGGTTGGGAACGCGACGCACCAGGCCGGCTTCCTGTAGACGATCCACGGTGTTGGTGACGGATGTGGGGTGAACCTGAAGGCGTGCACTGGCTTTCGCCATTGGCATGGAGCCGGCCCGGCTGAACGACAGCAGCATCAGCAGTTCGTACCGGGAGAACGTCAGGCCATGTGGCCGCAGCACGTCCTCGACCCGGGCCAGCATGATCTGATGCGCCCGCATCACCGACGTGACCGCGGCCATCCCGTCGGAGACCTCGCCCCAGCCGTTCTCGACCCAATGGCGTTGGGCGTCGTCGACGGGATCGAATGGCAGGGACATGGGCTTACCTATGAATGAAGTTGGCAGGACGCTTCTCGGAGAACGCGGCCATTCCCTCGGACTGGTCGGCGGTCGCGAACGCTGAGTGGAAGATCCTGCGCTCGAACAACAATCCCTCGGCGAGGCTGGACTCGAAGGCCCGATTGACCGCTTCCTTGGCCATCATCGAGGCCGAGAGGGACATTTCCGAGATGGTCTTGGCGACGGCCTTGGCCTCGTCGAGCAGGCTCTCGGTGGGCACCACGCGCGATACCAGACCGCTGCGCTCGGCCTCGGCGGCATCCATATTGCGTCCCGTGAGGATCATGTCCATGGCCTTCGCCTTGCCGATCGCCCGGGTGAGCCGTTGCGAGCCACCCATGCCGGGCAGCACGCCGAGCTTGATCTCGGGTTGGCCGAACTTGGCGTTCTCGGCGGCGATGATCAGATCGCACATCATCGCCAGCTCGCATCCACCCCCGAGGGCGTATCCGCTCACCGCGGCGATCGTTGGGGTGCGCACTGCGGGCAGCTTGGCCCAGGCGGCGAAGAAGTCGGTGCCGAACATGTCACCGAACGACTGGTCGGCCATTTCCTTGATGTCCGCGCCCGCGGCGAAGGCCTTCTCGCTGCCGGTAATGACAATCGCGCCGATGCCCTGATCGGTGTCGAACTCGGCGGCCGCGGCGGTGACCTCCTTCATCACCTGTGAATTCAGTGCGTTGAGTGCCTTGGGTCGGTTCAGCGTGATGACGGCAACTCGGTCGATGCGCTCGGTCAGGATTGTTTCGAAGGTCATGACGCTCCTTGGATTTGCGTGAAGATCGCCGAGAAGTCTAGGCCGGAGCCGCCGGTGGTGTTGAAATCGTCGTAGATATGCGCCGCCGCGAGCCCGAGCTGCGCATCAACTCCGTTGGCGCGCACCGCATTGGCGGCCAGGCCCAAATCCTTGGACATTAGCGCCACCGCAAACCCGGGGGCGTAGTCGTGGTTGGCCGGGCTGGCGGGTACGGGCCCGGGAACCGGGCAGTTGGAGGTCAGCGCCCAACACTGGCCCGAGGCGTTGGCCGCGACATCGAACAGGGCCTGGTGCGACAGGCCGAGCTTCTCACCGAGTACAAATGCCTCGCTGATCGCGATCATCGAGACCCCGAGGATCATGTTGTTGCAGATCTTCGCGGCCTGGCCGACACCAGGGCCGCCGCAGTGCACCACACGCTTGCCCATGGCCGCGAGAATTGGTTCCGCGGCGGCGAATACGGCATCGTCGGCGCCCACCATGAACGTCAGCGTCGCCGCGGTGGCGCCGGGAACTCCGCCGGACACCGGGGCGTCGACGAAGCGATGCCCGGCAGCGGTTGCGGCCTCGTGTGCTGCGCGGGCGTCGGCCACGTCGACGGTGGACGAGTCGATGAACAGCGTGTCCGGACTCGCGGCCGGCAGCAGTTCCCGATACGCCGCGAGCACATGCTCACCCTTGGGCAGCATGGTGATCACCACATCGGCGGTCGCGGCGGCGGCCGCACCAGACTCGGCCAGCGGCACACCGGCTTCGGTGGCGGCGCCGCGTGCCTGCTCGGACAGGTCGAAGGCGGTCACAGTGTGCCCGGCCTTGGTGAGGTTGACCGCCATCGGTAACCCCATGTGTCCCAAGCCGATAAAGGCGATTGTGCTCGTCATGACCACTCCAAATCATCGCTGACCGGTTGGAAGAAGGCGTCGATGTCGGCCGTGGTGACCGCGGCGAGTGTCTTCGGATCCCACTGCGGGTTGCGGTCCTTGTCGACCAGCTGAGCCCTGATGCCCTCAACGAGGTCGTGTGAACGCACCGACTGGCTGGACACCCGATATTCCTGCGTGAGAACCGCTTCCAACGAGGGCAAGTCCCGAGCCCGTCGCACCGCCGCGAGCGTCACCGACAAGGCGATGGGGGAGCGGGTCAGGATTTGGTCGGCGGCTGCACGTGCCCGCTCATCGCCATGCGCCTGCAGCGCCGCGACAATATCGGCGACGGTTTCGCCGGCGTAGCACTCATCGATCCAATTACGCTGCGCCAGCAGGTCGCTCGAGGGGGCATTGGTGCCGTGCACCGCAAGTGCAGTCGCGATATCACTGTCGATGATGGCCTTGACGAATTTGTCGAGCCGGTCATGGGGCACGAAATGATCGGCGAACCCCAACGCGATGGCGTCGGCACCGGAGAAGGGGGCGCCGGTGAGCCCGGCGTGCAGACCGAGCTGGCCAGGAGCGCGCGAGAGCAGATAGGTGCCGCCCACGTCGGGGATGAAGCCAATCCCCACCTCCGGCATGCCGACCTTGGAGGTGTCCGTGACGACACGGATGTCGGCATGTCCGGCCACTCCGACGCCACCGCCCATCACGATGCCGTCCATCAGTGCCACATACGGTTTCGGAAACCGGCCGACCTGGGCGTTGAGTTGATACTCCTCGCGGAAGAATCGGCGGGCAACTACGCCGTCGATCTTGGCGCTGTTGTGGATCTCCACCACGTCACCACCCGCGCACAGGCCGCGCTCCCCGGCACCCGAGAGCACCACGGCGCGCACCGCGTCATCGGCCTCCCACTCGGACAGGGCAGCCGACATCGCGGTGATCATGTCGTTGGTCAGCGAGTTGATGGCCTTGGGGCGGTTGAGCGTGAGCAGGCCGACGCCTTTCTCGACCCGGGTCTCGATCTGATCCGTCACGCCGGGAGCCCTTCTTGGATAAGCTTGCGGGACACAATGACTCGCATGATCTCGTTGGTTCCTTCCAGGATCTGGTGTACCCGTAGGTCGCGCACGATCTTCTCGATGCCGTACTCGGCCAGGTAGCCGTAGCCGCCATACAGCTGCAACGCGTCGTTGGCCACCGTGAAACCTACGTCAGTGGCAATGCGTTTGGCCATGGCACACAGCTCGGCCGCCCGAGGATTGCCCTCCTGTACGGCAGACGCGGCGCGCCAGACCATGGTGCGGGCGGCCTCCAGCTCGGTGGCCATATCCGCGAGTCTGAATTGCAGCGCCTGGAATTTGATCAGCTCCTCACCGAACGCCTTACGCGTGCGCAGATACTCAATGACCTTCTCCAATGCCGAACGTGCACCCCCGAGCGAGCATGACGCGATATTGAGCCGGCCACCGTTGAGGCCGCGCATCGCGATGGTGAATCCGATGCCTTCCTCGCCGATTCGGTTGGCCACCGGGACCCGGACATCCTCGAAGACGACCTGTGCGGTTGGCTGGGCGTGCCAGCCCATCTTGCGTTCGGGAGGCCCGAACGACAGCCCGGGTGTGTCCTTGGGGACGACGATGGTGGAGATGCCCCGTGGGCCGGGTCCGCCGGTGCGTGCCATCACCACGTACAGGTCTGCGGCACCGGCACCAGAGATGAACTGTTTGACGCCGTTGAGCACATACTCGTCACCATCGCGGGCCGCGGTGGTTCGCAAAGCCGATGCATCACTTCCGCATTCGGGCTCGGTGAGGCAGTAGGCACCCAAGGTCTCCATGGTGCACATCGCCGGCAGCCATCGTTGACGCTGTTCGTCGTTCCCGAACTCGTCGATCATCCAAGCGGCCATATTGTGGATCGAGATGAATGCCGATACCGCGGCACATCCGGTGGCCATCGCCTCGAAGATCAACGACGCGTCCAGTCGGGTCAGTCCGGAGCCGCCGACCTCGGGGTCGATGTAGATACCGCCCATGCCCAGCGCCGCGGCCTTCGGGAACACCTCGACTGGGAAGTATTTGTCGCGATCCCAGTCCAGGGCGTTGGGCGCGATGTGGATATCGGCGAATTCCCGCGCCGTATTCCAGATTGCGCGCTGTTCATCAGTCAGCTCGAACATGACTAATCCATCGTGGGGATCACGAAGGAGGCGCCCTCTTTGAGGCCGGACGGCCAGCGCTGGGTCACCGTCTTGGTCTTGGTGTAGAACCGGATGGAGTCGGGACCATGCTGATTGAGGTCGCCGAATCCGGAGCTCTTCCAGCCGCCAAAGGTGTGGTACGCCACCGGAACCGGGATGGGAACGTTCACGCCCACCATTCCGGTGTTGACCTTGGCGCAGAAGTCGCGCGCGGTGTCACCGTCACGGGTGAAGATGGCGACACCGTTGCCGAACTCATGCTCCGACGGCAATCGCAGCGCCTCGTCGTAGTCCTTGGCACGTACTACCGAGATGACCGGCCCGAAGATCTCTTCTTTGTAGATGCGCATACCGGGCTTCACGTGGTCGAAAAGTGATGCGCCGATGAAGAATCCGTCCTCATGGCCGGCGACCTTGAGGTCACGGCCATCCAGGACGAGCTGTGCACCTTCCGCTACCCCGATATCGATGTAATCGCGCACCCGCTTGAGGGCGTCCGCGCCCACCAGCGGACCGAAGTCGACGCTATCGTCCAGAGACGGGCCGACCACCAGCTCGCGGGCCCGCTTGGTCAGGCCGTCGACGAGCCGTTCGGCGGTGGACTCGCCGACCGGCACCGCGACAGAGATGGCCATACAGCGCTCACCGGCCGAGCCGTACCCGGCGCCGATCAATGCGTCGATGGCCTGGTCGATATCCGCGTCCGGCATGATGATCATGTGGTTCTTGGCGCCGCCAAAGCATTGGGCGCGTTTGCCATTCGCGGTGGCGGTCTCGTAGATGTACTGCGCAATCGGAGTGGAGCCGACAAATCCGATGGCGGCGACGCGCGGATCGTTGAGAAGCGCGTCCACCGCGGTCTTGTCGCCGTTGACGACGTTGAAGACGCCGGGCGGCAGGCCCGCTTCGAGGAACAGCTCGGCCAGGCGTAGCGGCACCGACGGGTCGCGCTCGGAGGGCTTGAGGATGAAGGCATTTCCACACGCCAGCGCGGGGCCCGCCTTCCAGAGCGGAATCATGGCTGGGAAGTTGAACGGGGTGATGCCCGCGACCACGCCGAGGGGCTGGCGCAGCGAGTACACGTCGATACCCGTCCCGGCTCCGCTGGTGTACTCGCCCTTGATGAGATGGGGAATGCCGGTCGCGAATTCGCAGACCTCAAGCCCGCGCTCGATATCGCCCTTGGCGTCGGCCAGGGTCTTGCCGTGCTCCTGGGACAGCATCGCGGCCAACTCGTCGATCTCCGCGCGGACCAGGTCGACAAACTTCGCGAGTACCCGCCCACGTTGCTGGGGGTTGCGAGCGGCCCAACCGGGCTGAGCTTCCGCGGCGTTCGAGATGACCGCCTCGACTTCGGAAACGTCCGCCAGCGGCACCTGTCGCACAGGCTTGCCAAGCGACGGGTCGTAGACATCGGCGTAACGCCCGGACGTCCCGGGGACGCGCTGACCGGCGACGAAATGTGTTAATTGCGGTAACGAACTCATGGTGTAGCCCCTTGGGAAGCGGTTGAGAATCAGGGAGGTCGGTATTTCCAAATCTAGTTGGACATCCAGGTAATGTCTAGTAGGACGTCCAGGTAAAAATTCGACTGTTCACAGTGATCTCACAGGGATTTGCCGCAACCGCAGTGCCCTGGCGGTAATGTGGGCCTACGACGTGGCCGGACAGTCTCGGGACCAGTGGCGAAAGCGCGGAACTCTTGCACTTGCCGGCTCGTTGAATCACCAGTTGACTTGTTGACGTCATCTGCGGACGCCGCATAGTGCGGCACCGCACTTCCAGGAGAGGATCACGACGGTGCGAACCACCAGCAATCCCATTCTTCGGACGCTGCCCGGGAAAGAGCGCGGCGGCTACGCGCAGTTCGGGGCGGGTGCGGCAGGTGCGGGCGCCATGATGGCGCAGCAGATGCAGCAGGACCCGTACACCGCTTACCCGGAGGCACAGGCCGGCGTCTCCCGGCCGCTGACGATCGACGATGTGGTGACCAAAACGGGTATCACCCTCGGTGTCATCGTCACGGTCGCCATCGCGTCGTTCTTCCTCGTCAGCGCCAACCAGGCGCTCGCACTGCCGTTCCTTTTGGTCGGTGGGCTGGGCGGTCTGGTCATGGTGATGATCGCCAGCTTCGGGCGTAAGCAGGACAACCCCGCGATCGTGCTGGGCTATGCCGGGCTCGAGGGCCTGTTCGTCGGTGCCATCTCGTTTGTCATCCCCGCAAGTGTCGGTCTTGGCGGCGCGAGTGCTGGCGTCCTGATCGGTCAGGCGGTGCTGGGCACCGTCGGCGTATTCATCGGCATGCTGTTCGTCTACCGCTCGGGTGCCATCCGCGTTACCCCCAAGTTCCAGCGGATGCTGATGGCCGGTCTTGTCGGCGTGCTGGTGCTGGCGCTCGGCAACGTGGTGCTCGGGTTCTTCGGCATCGACATGGGCCTGCGCAGTGGTGGCCCCATCGCGATCATCTTCTCGCTCGTCTGCATCGGTCTGGCGGCATTCAGCTTCCTGGTCGACTTCGACGCTGCCGACCAGCTGGTGCGCGCCGGTGCGCCGGAGAAGGCCGCCTGGGGTGTGGCGCTCGGCCTGGCTGTCACCCTGGTCTGGCTTTACGTCGAGATCCTGCGACTGCTGAGCTACTTCCAGAACGACTAGCGATTTTCTCGAAAAAGGGGCGCCCCGCACAGGGGCGCCCCTTTTTCATGTCATCGAGAAACGCGGACCCGGTTTGCGGCTTCGGCGGCATTGCGCCGCGCGGTCTCCACATGCTCGTCGTATGCCAGAGCCACGCCCATGCGGCGCGTGACAAAACTCTCCGGCTTGCCGAACAATCGCAGATCGGTACGCGGTACACGCAGGGCGGCCTCGACACCGTCGAATACGACTCCTTCCGCGTCGACCCCGCCGTAGATCACCGCGCTAGCGCCTGGGGTCTTCAACGTCGTGTCGACGGGAAGCCCGAGGATGGCGCGGGCGTGCAGTTCGAACTCGTTCTGCCACTGCGTGATCATGGTGACCATGCCGGTGTCGTGTGGGCGCGGGCTCACTTCGCTGAAGTACACCTGGTCGCCCTTGACAAAGAGCTCGACGCCGAAAATGCCCTGTCCGCCCAAGTTTTCGGTGACGGCGAGGGCTATTCGCTGTGCACGCTGTAATGCAGCGTCCGACATGGGGTGCGGCTGCCAGCTCTCGACGTAGTCGCCGTTGGCCTGTCGATGCCCAATCGGCGCACAGAAGCTCGTTTCTATCTCCCCGCCTTCGCCCAGTGCCCTGACTGTCAATAGCGTGATTTCATAATCGAAGTCGACGAATCCCTCAACGATCACGCGACTATTGCTTACCCGGCTGCCTGCCATGGCGTAGTCCCATGCGGCGCTCACATCGGCTGGTCCATCAAGCTTGCTCTGACCCTTACCGGAGCTGCTCATGAGCGGCTTTACGACGCACGGGTACCCGACACCGCCGTCGATCGCGGCCTGCAGTTCGACGAGTGAATCGCAGAATTGATAAGGGCTGGTGGGTAATCCGAGTGTCTCCGCCGCCAGGCGGCGGATGCCTTCGCGATCCATAGTGAGCCGTGCGGCACGAGCGGTGGGGATAACGCGCACGGCGCCCTCGGCCTCCAGCGCCTCCAACGTCGGGGTGGCGATCGCTTCGATCTCCGGTACTACGAGATCTGGCTTCTCCGTCTCGATCAATGCCCGCAGCTGCTCCGGATCGGACATCGAGATGACGTGCGCATGGTGGGCGACCTGGTGACCGGGGGCGTTCTGATAGCGGTCGACGGCGATGGTCTCGACGCCCAGACGTTGCAGGGCGATCAGTACCTCGCGGCCGAGTTCGCCTGAGCCGAGGAGCATGACCCGCGTCGCGCGCGGTGACAGGGGAGTTCCGATAGTGGTCATCGCGACTGAATCTTAATGCCGCCGACACGCCGTGTTGTGGTGAGCACGTGCGATACGAACCCGCCGCAACACGGCGTGTCGGCGAAAAGCGTTGTTAGACGAGCCGCTCGATAACCATCGCCATACCCTGGCCGCCACCGACACACATGGTCTCGACGCCGAAGGTCTTGTCGTAGGTGGTCAGGTTGTTCAGCAGCGTGGCGGTGATGCGAGCACCGGTCATGCCGAACGGGTGGCCCAGGGCGATCGCACCGCCGGAGACATTGAGCTTGTCCTCGTCGATTCCGAGCTCGCGAGCCGAACCCAGCACCTGCACCGCGAAGGCCTCGTTGATCTCGAACAGGTCGATGTCACCGATCGACTTGCCCGCGTGGGCCAGTGCACGCTTGACGGCCTCGATCGGGCCCAGGCCCATGATCTCCGGCGACAGGCCGGAGACACCGGTGGACACGATGCGCGCTAGCGGGGTCAGGCCCAGCTCCTTGGCGCGGGTGTCGCTCAGGATCACCAGCGCGGCCGCACCGTCGTTCAGCGGGCAGGCGTTACCGGCGGTGATGGTGCCGTTGGGGCGGAAGACCGGCTTCAGCTGGCTGATCGCCTCGTAGGTGGTACCGGCGCGCGGGCCGTCGTCCTTGGACACGACGGTGCCGTCGGCCAGCGTCACCGGGGTGATTTCACGCTCGAAAAAGCCGTCGGCGATTGCCTTTTCGGCGCGGTTCTGGCTGCGCACGCCCCAGTGGTCCTGGTCCTCGCGGCTGATACCGGTGTGCAGTGCCACGTTCTCGCCGGTCTGGCCCATCGAGATGTACACATCGGGGATCAGGCCGTCGTTACGCGGGTCGTGCCATTCGGTGGCACCCTGCGCGGCCTCGGCGCCACGGGCCTGCGCGTCGTCGTACAGCGGGTTCTTGCTATCCGGGTAGCCGTCGGGAGTGCCCTTGGCGAAACGCGAAACCGTCTCCACCCCAGCGGAAATGAAGGCGTGGCCCTCGCCGGCCTTGATGGCGTGGAACGCCATCCGGGTGGTCTGCAGCGAAGAGGAGCAGTAGCGGTTCACGGTGGTACCGGGCAGGAAGTCATAGCCCAGCTGCACCGCCACGGTGCGACCGATGTTGAAACCGGCCTCACCGCCGGGCTGGCCGCAACCCATGATGAGGTCGTCGAGGTCCTTGGGGTCAAGCGCAGGCACCTTGTCGAGGGCGGCGCGCACCATCTGCGCGGCCAGGTCGTCTGGGCGCATGCTCACCAGCGAGCCCTTACCGGCTCGCCCGATCGGGGAGCGTGCAAGGGAAACGATCACGGCTTCGGGCATGAAAACTCCTGGTATAGGGGAATTAGTACTGGTTCTACTCCCCAGGAATCTAATGCAGCGGCACGACGGCCCGATTGTCGGGCTGGACAGCGGGCTCACCAATGGCCAGGGCGATCTCCGTAGCGTTGCGCCGCCAGATCCGTCCCAGGATGCGCATCCGGGCACCTATGGTGTCCGCTTCCGCGGCGGCGGACACCCATGGCAAATCGGGGATGGGGCCACCCGTCCATTCGCCGAGGGCGTGCGCGACGGCCGGTAACAATAGCCGCGCTGCCAGCGCATATCCGGCGGCCGACGGGTGGTAGTGGTCGTCGGCGAACATCTCCTCGGGTGCTTGCAGAAACTCCGGCGACAGCAGGTCGGCAAGCGGAACGGGTACGCCACCGGCAGCCCGGACTGCCGCAGCCTGGAAATGGGCCAGGCGCAGCCCTCTCGAGCGCACCACCGCACGCAGCGGCTGCGGTATGGCGGTGATCACGCCGAAATCGGGACAGGTGCCCACCACCACGGCTGACCCCGCCGCGCGCAGCCGCTGCACCGCTTCGCCCAGGCGCCGCGCGGAGGCCCGCACCGCGTTGAGCGAGGTCACGTCATTTGCGCCGATCATGATTACTGCGGCGTCCGGGGGCGGGCCGATGATGGACATGGCGTCGATCTGCGCGGCCAAACCTTTGGATGTGGCACCCGATATCGCCTTGGTGGACAGACGGATTCGCTTGCCCGACTCTTCGGCCAATCCGCGCGCCAGCAGTACTCCGGGCACTTCGTCGGGTATGTGGCAGCCGTAGCCGGTGGCAGTGGAGTCACCGAAGATCGCCAGGTGCAGGTCGCACTGCACCCCGCGGCTGTATCGGGTCACTGGACTGCCACCGCGCTCGTAGACGCCGTCGGCGACCGGGGGAGCGTCGTGAGTCTTCGGAACCACCCGCCGCACCTGCCTGGCCTGCGCGTTCAGGAAGCTGTAGGCGCCCCATCCGGCGGTACCCATCGCAGCTCCCGCGGCCCCGGTGCTCAGGGCTGCCCAGATCGTGCGCCGCCGTTCGGCGAGGATGCTCACGCTGGCTATTTTCACTGACCGCGACACACGGCGCCAGTCCTCTGACCAGCATCACGGGAAAAGAGGCGAGGACGATGCGGTATCGAAAGCGGTTTGTTGCCTGTTGATAGGTATAGTCCATCGGGCGCTAGCTGCTAGCTAGCAGCCTGTTTAACGCAGGACACTGGCTAGGCAAAGGAGCCTGAACAGATGACCGCACCGAAGCGCGCTCCCGAATACGGGCATGTGGGTTCTTCCTCCAGTGCCCTGAATACGCTGGTCCGCAGCCTTCCGATGAGCGACGGCGCCGCCGTCGAGGTGATCGAGGATGCGGCGAGTCTGGCCGCCCGGCTGCTTGGATTCGGTGTCCGGATGACGGTGCGCACGGTCCTGCAGATCGGCAGCCACGCCCCCACACTCCCTTACCCGTTTGGGCTCTTGGAAGAACTCGGCCGCGTCATGGTTCCCCCGCGTGGCACGGTCAGGGCGACCGTCACTCTGGCGAATACCAACGCGCGTCTGATTCGCGCCAAGGGCGTAGGGCCGGTCGACGGCACCGGACGCGTGGTGCTGTATCTGCATGGTGGCGCCTTCATCGTGGGCGGCCCAAATACCCACAGCGCCATGGTGTCCACGATCTCTAAGCATGCCGACGCGCCGTGTCTGGTGGTCGACTACCGCATGCCGTCGAAGGCCTCCCTGGATCAGGCCGTCGACGACTGCGTCGACGGGTATCGCTGGCTGCGCGCTCAGGGATACGCGGCGGAGCAGATTGTGCTGGCTGGTGATTCGGCCGGCGGTTTCCTCTCGGTGGCGGTGGTCGAGCGCGTTCTGGCCGAGGACGGCGAGGCGCCGGCCGCGCTGGCGCTCATCTCGCCGCTCATCGAACTGGACCCCGCGCCCAAGGTGGCGCATGAGAACGCTAAGACCGATGTCATGTTGCCGCCCAACTGCTTTGAGGCGCTGCAGCAGATCCTCACCAAGGCCGGTGGCGGAATCCCGCCGCGGGAGATCATCGACAAGGTCGACGGCCGGATGCCGCAGACGCTGGTGCATTGCTCCGGGTCAGAGGTGCTCTTGTACGACGCGCGGCTGCTGGGGCAGCGCCTTGCCGAGCAGGGTGTGCCGGTGGAGATCAAGATCTGGCCCGGCCAGATGCACGTCTTCCAGTTGGCCACCAAGATCGTGCCCGAGGCCAAGGTGTCCCTGGCGCAGATCGGCCAGTACATCCGCGACGCTGTGCCCGAGACTTCCTCGGCTGAGTTCGTCGCACCTGCGGCGGTTTAGTCTCTCTTCGCGCAAGCGGCTCATCGGCCCGATTCCCTGCGGTGGGTCCTCTGTGCGCGGACCGGTGGCCGGTCGAATAGCGTTACCGGCATGCGCATCGCCCAGCATGTCTCGGATCTGATCGGCAACACCCCCCTCGTCCAGCTCAACTCGGTGGTGCCTCAGGGCTGCGGGGTGGTGGCCGCCAAGATCGAGTACCTCAATCCCGGCGGCAGCTCCAAGGACCGCATCGCCGTCAAGATGATCGAGGCCGCCGAGGCGGCGGGGCTGCTCAAGCCCGGTGGCACCATCGTCGAGCCCACCTCGGGCAACACCGGTGTCGGACTGGCGCTGGTCGCTCAGCGCAAGGGATACCGCTGCGTGTTCGTGTGCCCCGACAAGGTCAGCGAGGACAAGCGGAACGTATTGCGGGCCTACGGGGCCGAAGTCGTCGTGTGCCCCACTGCGGTACCGCCGGAGCACCCCGACAGCTACTACAACGTCTCCGATCGACTGGTGCGCGAGATCGACGGCGCCTGGAAGCCCGACCAGTACTCCAATCCCAACGGCCCTGCTAGCCACTACGAGACCACCGGCCCGGAGATCTGGGCCGACACCGACGGCAAGATCACCCATTTCGTCGCCGGGGTGGGGACCGGCGGGACGATCACCGGTGCGGGCCGATATCTCAAGGAGGTGTCCGGCGGGGCCGTGAAGGTCGTCGGCGCCGATCCGGAGGGGTCGGTGTACTCCGGAGGCACCGGCCGTCCGTATCTCGTTGAGGGTGTGGGAGAGGACTTTTGGCCCACCGCATATGACCCCAGCGTGGTCGACGAGGTGATTGCGGTATCCGATGCCGATTCGTTCGAGATGACTCGCCGTCTCGCGCGCGAGGAGGGATTGCTGGTCGGAGGATCCTGCGGGATGGCAGTGGTGGCCGCAATTCGATTGGCAGAGAGGGTCGGTCCTGACGGGTTGATCGTGGTGTTGCTGCCCGACGGCGGGCGCGGGTACCTGTCCAAGGTGTTCAACGACGGCTGGATGTCCTCCTACGGGTTCCTGCGCAGCCGCCTGGACGTCAGTGTTTCCGAGCCCACGGTCGGCGACGTGCTGCGTGGAAAGTCTGGTGCGCTACCGGATTTGGTGCACACCCACCCATCGGAGACGGTCCGCGATGCCATCGAGATCCTGCGTGAATACGGGGTCTCGCAGATGCCGGTCGTCGGCGCCGAACCGCCCGTCATGGCCGGTGAAGTCGCCGGGTCGGTATCCGAAAGGGAGCTGCTGTCAGCGGTATTCGAGGGTCGGGCGCAACTTGCTGACGCCGTGTCCCAGCATATGAGCCCACCGTTGCCGCTGGTCGGCGCCGGTGAGCCGCTGAGCACCGCCGGCTCGATGCTGCGCGATACCGACGCGGTGATGGTGGTCGACGAGGGTAAGCCCGTCGGTGTCATTACCCGTCATGACCTGCTCGGATTCGTTTCGTCGGCCAGGAGCGCCCGGCACTGAATCTGGCCTCAAATCGTTTCACGGAAGCCAACCTGTGGAAACGCTGGAAGCGTAATGTCCTCTTTTGCTCGACGCTGATGCGTGCCATACGAACTGGAGGACGACCGTGACCGAAGTTCCACCACTCCCGCCACAGGATCCGGGTGCCTATCCGCCGCCGCCTCCGGCAGCCGGTCCGCCCGCCTTGCCCGGCAGCAGTTTTGACGTCTGGATCAAGCGTGTCGGTGCCGCAATCGTCGATAGCCTCATTCCTGGGGTGATCTACGGTGTCGGTTACCTCATCGCATTCTTGACAGCCGAAAAGAGCTCGGTCTCGACCAGCGTCTACGAAGGTGACCCGCTCAGCGGCGGTGGCATGACGTACGGCGATGACGTGCAGGTCTTCAGCTTCTCGGGCCTCGGCATGGCGGCGATCACCATCTTCGGTCTGGGGGCTCTGGCCTTCGGCCTGTGGAACCTGAAGAAGCAGGGTGACACCGGCTCGACGATCGGCAAGAACCTCCTGGGCATCCAGGTGCTCGGTGAGACCACCGGTCAGCCGATCGGCTTCGGCATGTCAGTGGTACGACAGATTGCGCACTTTCTCGACTACATCATCTGCATGATCGGTTTCCTGTTGCCGCTGTTCACGGCGAAGCGGCAGACGATCGCCGACATGTTAGTGAAGACTGTCGTCGTCCCCAAGTAGAAGTAACCCGTCAGGCGGCGCTGGGCTGTCTCACTCCCACCGGTCCGGTATAGGCTCGGACCCGATGAGTGAGCAGCGCAGCGCCGCCGACGCGTCTCGGTGGCAAGGGTTTTCCACGAGAGCCATCCACGGCGGTTTCCATGCCGATCCGCAGACCGGCGCGGTCAACGTGCCGATCTACGCCAGCTCGACCTTCGCCCAGGACGGTGTCGGTCAGCTGCGTGGCGGTTTCGAGTACGCACGCACCGGCAATCCCACCCGTGCTGTCCTCGAATCCTCGCTGGCGGCACTGGAAGAAGCACACTTCGGCAGGGCGTTCAGCTCCGGAATGGCGGCCACCGACTGTGTCCTGCGTGCGCTGCTGCGGCCCGGTGATCACCTGGTCATTCCCAACGATGCCTACGGCGGCACCTTCCGGCTGATCGACAAGGTGTTCTCGCAGTGGGGAATTAGCCACACTCCGGTGCCCGTAGCCGATGTCGACGCCATTCGTGCGGCGATCACACCCAGCACGAAGCTGATCTGGCTGGAGACGCCAACCAACCCGCTGTTGAGCATCGCCGATATCGCGGCCGTCGCGCAGGTGGCCAGTGAACATTCCGTGAAACTCCTGGTGGACAACACCTTCGCGTCGCCTGCACTGCAGCAGCCACTGAACCTCGGCGCCGATATCGCGCTGCACTCCACCACCAAATACATTGGCGGACACTCAGATGTGGTGGGCGGTGCGCTGCTCACCAACGACGAGGAGCTGGACAAAGCCTTTGCATTCCTGCAGAACGGCGCGGGGGCCGTGCCGGGCCCGTTCGATGCCTACCTGACCTATCGGGGCATCAAGACATTGGCGTTGCGCATGCAGCGGCACAGCGAGAACGCCCAAGCAGTGGCAGAGTTCCTGGCTGCTCACTCCGCGGTTGCGCAGACCATCTACCCGGGACTGGACAGTCACCCCGGACATGCGGTGGCCGCCAAGCAGATGCGTGGATTCGGTGGGATGATCAGTGTCCGGCTGGCCGGAGGGCGCCAGGCCGCACTCGACTTATGCTCGCGAACAGAGCTTTTCATTCTGGCTGAATCGTTGGGCGGCGTCGAGTCGCTGATCGAGCATCCGGGTGCCATGACGCATGCGTCGACGGCCGGGTCGCTGCTGGAGGTGCCCGAGGATCTGGTGCGGCTGTCGGTGGGTATCGAAGAGGTCGGCGATCTGATCGGGGACCTTGAACAGGCGCTTCGATAAGCGCTAGCTCATCGAATGCAGGGCCGCCGAAATCACGGCGGCAGTCACTGCAAGATTGACCGCCGGGCCACGATTGTCGCGGGTTTGAGCCGCCCATCCGCCGTCGGCGATGGTCTGCGACCACCGGGACACCTGTTGCTTGCCCACCGCGTCGAGGCTCAATATTGCGTCGAATCCGTTGACGCCGTGCAGCACTGCAATGATCGCGGCAGTGCTCGGCGCGGGCGGGGCATAGTGGAACAACACATCCGTGACGCCCTGGCGCACCGCATTTGCACGCTCATTGTTGGTCACCGGCCAGTACTTCTCCGGGAACAGCCGGTTACCGCTGCGGACGGTGTGAATATCACCGGTGATCTCCAGCCGGTGCAGCATCTGGGAGTCCACACCGCGCCGGACCTTGGTGATCGCTTCGACCGGGCTCATCGGCCGTCGGCGGAGCCGGTGCACCGCGCGGTCGAGCACCGGATCACCGGTGTGCGGCACATTGAGCACCAGCAGATGACCGGCCTTCGCCGGTTCACCCTGCGTCGCCGGTCGAACACGTTGGGCCAGAGCGAGATCCAGCACGATAGCGGCGGCGAGGGCCTGCGTCCGCCGATTCTTGTCCAACAGCGGACGTCCCGAGGCATTGTTCAGCAACAGAAGCAGGAGGTCCTCCGCAATCTGTGGCATGAGGGGACAATAGCTGCAGAACTGGTGACATGATGCCTGGCATGGCTACGGAGTCAGCGGGAGCAACAGGGTTGGTGACGGTCGACGAGATCCGGGAGGTGGCGGAGCGCCTCACCCCTGTGATGCGGCGCACACCGGTGGTGGCTTTTCGCGCGCTGAGCGAACGCTGCGGGCACGAAGTGCGGCTCAAATGCGAAAACTTGCAACGCACAGGATCTTTCAAACCGCGCGGTGCCTACAACCGGATCAGTCTGCTGCCCGATGACCAGCGCGTGAATGGCGTGGTCGCTGCCAGCGCGGGTAACCACGCCCAGGGCGTGGCCTGGGCCGCGACCACGCTGGGCATCCAGTCGACGGTCTTCATGCCGGTGGGGGCGGCGCTGCCCAAGGTCGTCGCGACCCGCGCCTACGGCGCTACCGTGCACCTCACCGGTACGACCATCGATGAGGCGTTGTTGGCGGCGACCGCGTTCGCGGCGGAAACCGGCGCGGTGCTCATCCATCCTTTTGATCATCGTGATGTCGTGGCCGGTCAGGCGACTGTCGGGCTCGAGATTCTGGAGCAGCTTCCCGAGGTGGGGACCATCGTGGTGCCCGCGGGCGGTGGCGGGCTCGTCGCGGGGATTGCGGCAGTGGTGAAAGAGGCGCGGCCGGAGGTGCGGATCGTCGCGGTGCAGGCCGCGGGTGCGGCCGCGTGGCCGGTGTCGCTGAAAGCCGGGCACCCGGTGGCACTGGAGTCCATGGACACCATGGCCGACGGCATCGCGGTCGGTAAGCCGGGGGCGGTGCCGTTCGAGCATGTCGTCGCGTTGGTCGATGAGGTGGTCACGGTCAGCGAGGAGGCACTGTCGCGCGCCCTGCTGCTATGCCTGGAGCGGGCCAAGCTGGTGGTGGAACCCGCCGGTGCTGCCGCGGTGGCCGCATTGCTCACCCTGTCCGCCGAGGAGCTGGGCCTGACCGGCCAGGTATGTGCGGTGCTCTCGGGCGGAAACATCGATCCGCTGCTGCTCACGCACGTCATCACCCACGGTCTGCGCGCGGCCGGACGTTACCTGACGGTGCGGGTCACCATTGCCGATGCGCCGGGCGGCCTCTCGGGCCTCCTCGATGTCTTCCGAGCGGCGGGGGCCAGCGTCGTCGATATCACGCACTGGCGAAACAGCGAGCGTCTGCGTCTGGGTGAGGTGGATGTGTTGGCGACCGTCGAAACTCGGGGGCCAGAACACCGTCAGGCCGTCCTCGACGCAATCGTCGCGGCCGGCCTGACGGTTCAGGAAGAGCGGTAGGTGGAGCCTTAGTCGTGGTAGGGCTCGGCGCTGACGAGCGTCACCTTTACCTCGGTGCCGTTGGGCACCGTGTAGCTGCGGGTCTCGCCGACCTTGGCGTCGATGAGCGCGCCACCCAGCGGTGAGCTGGGGGAGTACACCTCGAGATTGCCGTCCTTGACACCCTCCTGGCGGGTGGCGATGAGGAATGTCTCGGTATCGCCCTTGTCGCCGTCGTAGTAAACCTTGACGACCGAACCGGGCAACGCGACGCCGGATTGCGTCGGCGCCTCGCCGACCTTGGCGTTGTTGAGCAGCTCTTGCAGCTGGCGGATGCGCGCCTCTTGCTGGCCCTGCTCGTCGCGGGCAGCGTGGTAGCCACCGTTTTCACGCAGGTCGCCCTCTTCGCGGCGCTCGTTGATCTCGGCGGCGATGATGGGGCGATTGGCGATCAGTTGGTCGAGTTCCGCCTTGAGCCGATCATGTGATTCCTGGGTCAGCCAGATCACCTGGGTGTCGGTCATGGTGCAGGTACTCCTTGTCTCAGGCCAGCAACCTCCGCTGGCTCTCATCTATCGGGTGCGGGTCGGGTCCATTGCTGCGACTCGCACTCTCCAAAATGCAGCAATACACGGTCCCAGCCGGGATCCGTGTATTGAGCCAGCATACCACTGTCGCTGTGATGTTCAGCCTATTTTTGGCCGAGGTTTGCCCGATGTGAACGTTGCCGATGTCTGGCCGGCGGTGCCCGAAGCGTCTGTGCTGGGTCTCGTGGAAGAAATTGGGATCAGGATGCGATCAGATACGGCGGAACCGCCAGACTGCATCCGTAGACATCGCCGGTCACCGGAGGCCGCGTCGACTTCACCAGGGCCGTGATCGGCACGGATCGTTCGGAGGAGGGTGGCACCAGTACTTCGCGGCGGCCCGTTTCGCTGCCGTCGATGGACCGTGCCCGCAGGATGCACACCGCCGGCTTGGACGGGTCTTTTCGTTCTACCGAGGCGGTGACGGCGACGGTCGAGGAGTCCACGAGCCGGTAGGCGGAAAGTTCGCCCTTGACGTCTCCGGGGCCCAACCGGTTGTATCCGATCGCGGCGATCGCGACTCCGGCTATTACCACCAACACGGTTAGCCCGATCGCGATCCAGCGGCCACGACGGGGTGTGCTCGCTTTGGTTCCGTAGCGGTCCCCTGGTGGCCGTAGTGCCGTTGGTCTTGGCGCAAGCGGCTCATCTGGCTCTGCTGGTCCTGGCGCAAGCGGCTCATCCACGGGTCAACGGTATGACGGGTATGAGTGGGATGAAACGATGGGGGACGCTAGAGCATCCCTAGAAGGCCGGATAGAGAAGATCAGGAAGAGGCGGGCGCACGGGTGACCGGATTGCGATTGATGGCGGTTCACGCCCACCCCGATGACGAAGCCAGCAAGGGCGCCGCCACGACGGCGCGTTACGCCGCCCAAGGCAACGACGTCATGGTGGTGACGCTGACGGGTGGTGAGCGGGGCGACATCCTCAATCCGGCGATGGATCGTCCCGAGGTCGCCGCGAACATTGCGATGATCCGTCGCGAGGAGATGGCCAAGGCCGCTGCCGAACTGGGCGTGCAACACCGCTGGCTCGGATACGTGGACTCGGGACTTCCGCAGGGAGACCCGCTGCCTCCGCTGCCTGAGGATTCGTTCGCACTGGTGCCCATCGAAGAGCCGATCGCCAAGCTGGTCGCGGTGATTCGGGAATTCCGGCCACACGTCATGACGACCTACGACGAGAACGGCGGATATCCGCATCCGGACCACATTCGATGCCATGAGGTGTCGATGGCGGCCTTTGACGCCGCGGCAGACCCGAACCAGTTCCCCGAGGCGGGTGAGCCGTGGACGGTCAGCAAGATCTACTACAACCACGGATTCATGCGAGCGCGTATGCAATTACTCAATGACGAGTGCAAGAAGCATGGGCACAAGGGGCCGTTCGATGAATGGCTTGAGCGCTGGCCCCCCGATGACGACACCTTCGATCGGCGGGTGACCACTCGCGTGCCGTGTGCGGACTTTTTCGATGCTCGGGACGCAGCGCTGCGTGCGCACGCCTCGCAGATCCCGCCGGACAGCAGCTTCTTCTCGGTTCCACGCGAGTTTGAGCGCCGGCTGTGGCCCACCGAAGACTTTGAGTTAGCGACATCGCGAGTGCCGACGAGCTTTCCCGAAGACGACCTGTTCGCCGGAATCGAGGCCAAATGATGCTGATGGACGCCGTGCTGGTGCTCGCCGACGAGAAGGGGCCCACCAATGTCGGACCGGATTTCGGTAAGGCCGGTCCGTTTGGTTTGACGGTTGTGGTGCTGCTGATGGTGGGCACCTTCTTCCTGATTCGGTCGATGAACGCGCATTTGCGCAAGCTGCCGGAGGCGTTCGATCCCGAACACCCCGAGGCCGATCAGGCTGCCGACGAGGGCACAGTGGGCGCAGCGGCTGAGGAGCCTCCGTCTGACACCACCGAGCAGCGGGGCGACGACCGTTAACCGCCTTTCCGAGGCAACCAGCCCATACCTGCGCCAGCACCTGGACAACCCGGTGCACTGGCAGCAGTGGACGCCAGAGGCATTGCAGGAAGCGCAGTCTCGCGATGTGCCGATTCTGCTGTCGATCGGGTACGCGGCCTGCCATTGGTGTCACGTGATGGCCCACGAGTCCTTTGAGGACGACGAGGTGGCCGCGGTTATGAATGCCGGGTTCGTCAACATCAAGGTCGACCGCGAAGAGCGTCCCGACCTGGACGCGGTCTACATGAACGCCACCGTCGCGATGAATGGGCAGGGCGGCTGGCCCATGACGTGCTTCCTCACCCCGGATGGGCGGCCTTTCTATACCGGGACCTATTACCCGAAACAGGGTTTTCTGCAGTTGCTTTCGGCGGTCCGCGAGACATGGGAGCAGCGCCGAGACGAGGTGGAAGAAGCAGCGTCAAGCATCACCGGGCAGTTACAGGCGATGTCGGGACGGCTCCCCGCCGGGCCCGGGGTGGATACCGCACTATGCGACGCGGCCATCGCCGCGATTCTGCCGGCCGAGGACGTGCGCTTCGGGGGTTTCGGTGGGGCGCCGAAGTTTCCGCCGTCATCTCTGCTGGAGGCGCTGCTGCGCGGATACGAACGCACCGGCGATGCGGCGGTGCTTGGTGTGGTGGCCAGGACCGCGACGGCGATGGCGCGTGGCGGCATCTACGACCAGCTGGCCGGAGGCTTCGCGCGGTACAGCGTGGACACGGCCTGGGTGGTGCCGCATTTCGAGAAGATGCTCTATGACAACGCGCTTCTGCTGCGTGTCTACGCGCACTGGGCGCGCCGCAGTGGCGACGCACTCGCGCGACGAATTACCGGCGAGACGGCCGATTTTCTGCTGGATGAGCTGCGTGTGGGCGACCTGTTCGCGTCATCGCTGGATGCCGATGCCGACGGATCCGAAGGCTCCACATATGTGTGGACGCCCACCCAACTCGCCGAGGTCCTTGGCCCGGAAGATGGCTCTTGGGCGGCAGCGCTTTTCGAGGTGACTCAGGCGGGGACCTTCGAACACGGCAGCTCGGTACTGCAGTTGTTGCGCGATCCCGAAGAGCAAGCAGATGTGAACCGGTGGCGTCGCGTACGCGAGACGCTGTTGACGGCGCGGCTGCAGCGGGTGCAACCCGGCCGCGACGACAAGGCCGTTACCGCCTGGAACGGGCTGGCCATCACTGCGCTCGTGGAGGCGTCGATCACCCTGGATCGAAACGATCTTCTGGATGCGGCGGCCAGATGCGCCGCCCGGCTGCTGGATCTGCATCTGCGCGACGGGCGGCTGCGGCGCGCCAGTCTGGGTGGGCAGGTGTCTGACGGCGACGGTGTGTTGGAGGACTACGGCACGCTCGCTACGGGCCTGCTCTCGCTGTATCAGGCGACAGGCCAATGGCGTTGGCACGAGGCCGCTGCTGAGCTACTGGATACCGCGCTCGACCATTTCGCCGATCCGGAATCGCCCGGTGCGTGGTTCGATGTCGCCGACGACGCCGAGCAGCTGGTACTCCGGCCGAGCGATCCGCTCGACGGCGCGACCCCGTCGGGGGCGTCATCGGTGACCGAGGCATTGCTCATCGCCGGTTACCTGCTGGAGGACTCGCGCTATCGGGAGGCGGCACACGCCTCGCTGTCGGCGGCGTCCATGGCGCTGGCGCGCGCACCTCGATCGGCCGGTCATTGGCTGGCGGTGGCCGAGGCCGCGGTCCGGGGCCCGATCCAGGTCGCGGTGGCGTGCGACGCCGAGACCTCGCCACTATTGCGACGGGCGCGGCTGGCAGCACCCGGTGGGGCGATTGTGGTTGGCGGGGTTAAGGATTCGAGCGAGCTGTTACGCGACAGGGGGCAGGTGGGCGGTGTCGACGCGGCCTACGTGTGCCGGGGTACTGTCTGCGATCTCCCGGTGACCGGGACCGAACAATTAGACGCCGCGTTGGGTCGGTAGCGTCGGCGGGCATGACCGTTACCCGCGAACAAGTTCTCGCCGTCGTCCAGAGCTACTGCGATCTGCTCACCAGTGGCACAGCCGCCGAGATCGCCGATCTGTACGCCGATGATGCGACCGTTGAAGATCCGCTGGGTGCCGACGTCCTCAAAGGGCGCGAGGCAATCCAGGGCTTCTACGCAACCATTGAGCCGCTGAACCGCCGCGGCGAGCTGAAGTTGGTGCGTGCCACAGCCAACGAGGCCGCGTTCCACTTCGAGCTGACCATCACGCATGAGCACGGCGGCATGGTGATCGCGCCGATCGATGTGATGACCTTCGATGACAACGGCAAGATCAGCTCGATGCGGGCCTTCTGGACCCAGGACGACATCAAGCAGCTCTAGTCGCCGCTCTCCTCGCTCGCCGAGTGTGAACGTTGGTGCTCACACTCGGCGGGGCAAGGTGACTAGAAGACCGCGAACCAGACCGCGATGTAGTGGCAGGTCGCGGCGATGACCGTCGCGGCGTGGAAGAACTCGTGGTGGCCGAAGTGCAGGGGCCACGGGTTGGGCCACTTCACGGCGTACAGGATGGCGCCGACGCTGTAGAAGGCTCCGCCGACAATCAGTAGCACCAGTGCCGGCACCCCGGCGCCGTGCAGCAGTGTCGACGAGAAGCCGATCGCCACCCACCCGAGCAGCAGATAGAGCGGCACTCCAACCCAGCGCGGTGCCGTCGGCCACCACATCTTGAGGACTACCCCGGCGAGCGCGCCGCCCCACACGATGGCGAGCACTAAATTGCCGTCGGCGGGTGGCATCGCGAGCATCGCGAACGGGGTATAGCTGCCCGCGATGAAGATGAAGATCATCGAATGGTCGAGTCGCTTCATCCAGGTGCGGGTGGTCTCGGATTTCCAGTTCACCCGGTGATACGCGGCGCTGACGGCGAAAACGCCGAAGACTGTCAGGCTGTAGATCGCGGTGGCCAGCCCCGCTTCCGGCGAGCGTACCGACCAGGCCACCGACACCAGCACGATGCCCGCGACGACGGCGGTGATGCATGCGTAGAGGTGGATCCAACCGCGTGCCTTGGGTTTGACGGGGAGCGTCTCGATACCGCCGACCAGTGCGGCCATGGGTAGGGAACGCTCGGAACCTTGTGCTTCCGGTGCAAGCTGGGGGTCCCTCCCGCTTGCGGGGGCCTCATCGGTCTGCATAAGTCACAGTATCTAACCCAACTAATCCGGTTGTGAAGGTTGTGTGCAGATCTGCGTCTCGTGCACTGTCGTGGCTCGGGCGTGTGACGGGCTCGCTAGGCTGGGTTCCGTGGAGATCATCCCGCCAAGGCTGAAAGAACCGCTATACAAGCTCTACGAAATGCGGCTCCGTCAGGAGCTGGCCAAGGCGGCGAAACCGCGGCATATCGCCGTGCTGTGCGACGGAAACCGTCGTTGGGCCCGGTCGGCGGGGTACACGGACGTCAGCCATGGGTACCGGATGGGCGCCCGCAAGATCGGCGAGATGCTCGGCTGGTGTCAGGACGCCGGTGTCGAGATGGCCACCGTGTATCTGCTGTCGGCCGAGAATCTGACACGTGATCCCGAACAGCTCGGCGAGCTGCTGGAGATCATTACCGATGTCGTCGAGGAGCTGTGTTCCCCGCAGAAGAACTGGAGCGTGCGCAGCGTCGGAGACCTCGATCTGCTGCCCGACGCGGTGGCCGAGCGCATGCGTCAGGCGGTGAAGTCCGCGCCCTCGGATGCGGGTTTCCATGTCAACGTGGCGGTCGGCTACGGGGGCAGACAAGAGATCACCGATGCGGTGCGCACCCTGCTGAACAAGGAGCTGGCCAACGGCGCGACCGCCGAGCAGCTGGTGCAGAAGGTGACGGTCGAGGGCATCTCCGAGAACCTGTACACATCGGGGCAGCCGGACCCGGACCTGGTGATCCGGACATCGGGGGAGCAGCGGTTATCGGGATTCCTGCTCTGGCAGAGCGCGTACTCGGAGATGTGGTTCACCGACGCGTACTGGCCCGAGTTCCGGCGTGTGGACTTCCTGCGCGCGCTACGCGATTACGCCGCGAGAAACCGGCGGTTCGGGCAGTAGCTATCGCCTGCCCATCAACTCGTCGATCTCCGGGACTGACCACTGCGAGGATTCGGTGTGGTCGCGGTAGCCCAGCGGCGTGGGGACCTGGCGTTTGAATCGCCCGATGAAACCGCCCGCCGCGATGAATATCTGGCCGGTGATGCGTGCGGAGAGATCGCTGGCCAGATAGGCGTACAACGGTGCCACACACTCCGCAGGCGCCGGGGCAAGCGAGGCCTGCAGTGTCATCTCGTCGAGTAGCCCCCGCGTGTGCAGATCGTGGAGATGCGCGATGTACTCATCGCCCTCCGATAGCCGCGTGCGGGCGCCCGGACAGATCACATTCGCGCGCACGCCGCTCTGCTTCAACTCGGCGGCGATGGCCAAGGTCAGTCCGTTGACGGCCGCCTTGCCCGCCGGATACCCGGTGCCGCCGTAGATACCCAGGGACGCAGTCGATCCGGTGTTGATGATGGTCCCATGCCCCTGGGCGGCCATGAGCGGTGCGGCGGCGCGGCAGGTGTGGAACACGGTACCGAGATGTGCATCGATCAGTCGATGGAAGTCGTCGGGGGTGATGGTGAGAATGGAGGATCCGGCGGGCTCCGGTATGCCCGCGCAGTTGATCAGCACATCGATACCGCCGTATTCCGTCCGGCACGCCTCGATCAGGTCGGTGGCTGTTCGGTCGTTGTCGGGTGCGCCGACGAACCCGACTGCTGCACCGCCTGCAGCCGTCATGCTGCGGACAGTTTCGTCGACGGCCTCTGAATGTCGGCCGTTCACGACGACATTGGCGCCGAGCTCGCTCAGCAGATGTGCAGCGGCGCGGCCGATTCCACGACTGCCGCCTACCACCACACAGGAGAGACCGCTCAATGCGGCACCGGGCAGTATGCCGTCTCGAACTTCTTGACACCGTTGATCCAGCCCGAATGGAACCGGGGGGCTTCCCCGATCCGCGAGATATCCGGCATCCGGTCGGCGATCTTGTTGAAGATGATCTCCAACTCGACCTTCGCCAGGTTGGCTCCCAGGCAGTAGTGGGCCCCCGTGCCACCGAAACCCAGATGCGGGTTGGGGTCACGGGTGATATCGAAGGTGTGCGGGTTCTCGAATACTTCCTCGTCGAAGTTGGCGGACGGATACAGCATCACCAACCGCTCGCCCGCCGCGATCGGCACGCCACTGATCATGGTGTCCTGTAGCGCGGTTCGTTGTTGGGAGATCAGCGGTGAGGTGTATCGGACGATCTCGTCGATAGCGGATGCCGGCCGGTCCTTTTTGAACAGCTCCCACTGGTCCGGGTGTTCCAGGAACGCCATCATGCCCATTGTGGTTGCGTTGCGGGTGGTTTCGTTGCCGGCAACCGACAGCATGACGACGAAGAAGCCGAACTGCTCGGGGGTGAGCTGCTCACCATCCACGGTTCCGGCGAGCAGACGGGAAACCACGTCGTTCCCCGGACAGTCACGGCGCTGCTCGGCGAGCTGGTACGAGTATCCGAGTATCTGGGCGGCGCCGATACGCGGGTCGATCTCGACATCGGCCTCGTCGTACCCCGTCATCTGGTTGCTCCATTCGAAGAGCTTGACGCGGTCTTCCTCAGGAACACCGATCAATTCGGCGATGGCCTGCATCGGAAGCTCGCTGGCCACCTCGCGCACGAACTCGCCGTGCCCGCCCTCGAGTGCGGCTCGCACAATCCGCTCCGCGCGCTCTTCCAGGGTGATGCGCAGCGCCGCGATGGAGCGCGGGGTGAACATGCGGGACACCAGCCCCCGCAGCTGGGTGTGTTCGGGGGCGTCCTTGTTGATGAGGACCGACAGCGTGGCCTGGAACTCCTCTGGGCTGATGTGGTCTTCAAGGCGCGGGATGGCGCCCTTGCGGCCGGACGAGAAGATATCGGTGTGCAGCGAGATCTCACGCACATCACGGTGTTTGGATACCACCCAGTATCCGTCGTCGGCGAATCCGCCCACCGTGCGCGGTTGTGGATTCCACCAGACGGGCGCTTCGCGACGCAGGGTCGCGAACTCTTCGTGCGGCATCCGTTCCCCGTACAACGCGGGATCGGTGAAATCGAAGCCTTCGGGGAGACCCAGTTCCGCAGCGCTCTTCATCGCGGTCACCAGAGGGGGACCGGAGTCTTGCCGAGAGGGTAGTAGCCGGGCACCCTTTCACCCGACAGGCCGCGCTGGATGCGTTTCTGCATGCCCAAGCTGAGCTTGCCCGCCTTGATGAGGTCCATGTACACGGCCGATACATGACCGAAGTCGAAGAAGTCGCGTTGCCAATTCCATTGGCCGTTACCGGCATAACGGAACCAGCTGCCGCCGATACCGTAAACGGTCAGATCGTCACTCCCAGCTCTATCATTACCGCCGGTAGCGATCTGCTTCCAGAATCCGATCACCTCGCCCTGCTTGTCGTCGACGATCACCTTCTGGTACGGGTAGGTCCAACCTTCCAGCCCCTCCATCTCCTGGCCGAGGGCGATATCGCGTATCTCATCGATACCGACGCACATCACGTCTTCCTTGGGACCGATGTTCCATCCGTAGGTGGCATCGTTGGTATAGAAGCGTGCCAACGGTTTCCAGTCACCTGCCTTCTCGGCATCCAGGTTGGCTTGTAGCCAGTCTGCGACGACATCGTCGAGCTCTTGGCGGGGGAATTGCGGCATCGTTGACGCTCCTATTTCTCGGTGATGAACAAAGCTCGAGCGGGACATTCCTCGACGGCGCGCTCGACCTCGTCGCGCGCGTCCTCGGGGGGTTCGTGATTCAGGATTTCGACGGTGCCGCGCTTGGGCACGCGGAAGTAGTGCGGGGCCTCCAACTCGCACATGGCGTGGCCTTGGCACAGGTCTCGGTCGACATCGACCCGAAACGGCATCAGGTCCTCCGGCGGTAACGAACCTTGGCCGGCTGTGCCAGCTGCACCACCATCTTGGAGTGGTCGTTGTGGTACGAGTCGGCCGGCTGTGCCATCTCGAATTCATACTCACGCAACAGCACCGAGAAGATGGCCTTGATCTGCATGGTGGCGAAGGCGGCGCCCACGCAGCGGTGTCTACCGGCCCCGAACGGTATCCATGTCCAGCGATTGACGATGTCTTCCTGCCGCGGCTTCTCGTAGCGGTCCGGCACGAAGCCGTCCGGGTCGGGGAAGTCCTCGGCGATCCGGTTCGAGACAGCTGGGGAGGCCGCCACCATATCGCCGTTGTGAATGGGGAAACCGCCCACTTCGAACTCGCCCTTGGCGACCCGCATCAAGACGATCAGCGGCGGGTGCAGTCGCAGCGTCTCCTTGAGTACATTCTCCAGCTTCGGGATCTGGCGCAGCGCATGGAAACTCACCTCGCTTCCATCCGCATACAGCTCGTTCAGCTCGTCGATGACCTGCGTCTGGATATCCGGGTGACGTAGTAGCTCGATGAGCACCCAGGAGGCGGTGCCCGAGCTGGTGTGGTGCCCGGCGAACATCATCGAGATGAACATGCCGGTGATCTCGTCGGCGGTGAAGCGGGGATTGCCGCTCTCGTCCCTGATCGTGATCAGCACGTCGAGCATGTCGCGCTGACTCTTATCGGTCGGGGGATTGGAGATCCGGCTGTTCATGATCTCTTGAACCAGTGCTACCAAGCCTTTTCGCGCCTCATCGCGCTGGCGGAAGCTCTCGATCTCCAGGTACGGGTCGACATAGCACAGTGGATCGGTGCCCTGCTCAAGCTGGTGGTACAGGTGGGCGAACCTGCCGTCGAGCTCATCGCGGAACTTCTTGCCGATCAAGCAGGCCGAGGAGGTGTAGATGGTCAGCTCGGCAAAGAATTCGAGGAGATCAATCTCGCCGCTCTCACCCCAGTGTGAGATCATTTGGCGGACTTCATTTTCGATGGTGGTCGCGTGCCCCTTCATCTGTTCACCGCGCAGCGCCGCATTGTGCAGCATCTCCTTGCGGCGTTCCGGGTCCGCGTCGAAAACCACACCCTTGCCGAAGATCGGCGTCATAAATGGGTACGCCTCGGCCTGGTCCAGATCCTCGTCACTGGAGCGGAAGAAGAACTCGTTGGCCTCAGCGCCGGAGAGGAACACCACCTGCTTATCGGCGAGCTGGAAGGTGCCGACGTTTCCGCATTCCTCCCGGATGCGTTTCATCAGCGCGATGGGATCGGTGCGGAACTCCTCCAGGTGCCCGTACTGGTCTTCGCCGCCGGATACCCGGGGAACGGTGCTTAGTCCCGAGTCGCTACGCTCCTGCCCTCCGATCGGGGTCGTCGTCATGACGGCATTCCTTCCTCACCGAGTTCAAGTTTCTGTTTGTCCGCCGGAGCGCCCTTCAGCGGTGCTTCGGGCTGCACTTCCATCTCTGCGATATGTGCGCCCCTGGGAGTTTCGGCCACGAAGGCCACCGCACGGGCGATATCGGAGGGGCGCAGGAAGTAGGAGTGACGCGCCTGGCCCCAGGACTTCCAGTCCTCCAACATGGGACCGACTTGTTCGGCGGAGAGCTGCCAGCCCATCGATGTGAGGGTGGGACCGGGATGCACGATCGATGCGCGGACTCCGGTGCCCTCCAGCTCCATGCGCATGGTGTTGACCATCGCGAGCAGCGCCGCCTTGGCCGCACCGTAGGCACCCATGTGCGGGCGCTGATGCAGCGCGACATCGGACCCGATGAACACCACATCGCCGCGTTGGCGGGCCACCATATCGGGCACGATCGCGGTGGCGAGCCGGTTGGCGCCCAGCAGGTGCACCTGGATCTGGGAGGCGAAGATATCGGCGCTCATCTCATGCACCCGGCCGGGGTGCATGTCTCCAGCCCCGGATATCAGCAGGTCGATCTCGCCCAGCGCGTCGATACTCTGTCCGACAAACGATTTCACGGAGTCCGCATCGGTGACATCCAGTGGGAACGCAACGGCCTCTCCGCCATCGGCCTGGATCTTCTCGACGAGCTCGGTCAACTTGTCCACGCGGCGGGCGCCTAGCGCCACCGGGAATCCGCGACCCGCCAGTTCAGTTGCCGCGGCCGCCCCGATGCCGGAGGAGGCACCGGCGACGATGGTTGGGCGGCGGTCCGGGTGTGGGGCAAATCGCGGCATCAGGTGTCCTCCCTCAATTGCACAGTGATGGGCAGATAGGCGAATCCGCGGACATTGCTGGAATGCACACGCACGGAGTTGCTTTCGTCGATCTCGTAGTGTCGTATCCGGGTGAACAGCTCGGTCAAGGCGACCTTGGCCTCCATCCGCGCCAGGTGTGCGCCGAGGCAGAAATGCGCACCACTGCCGAAGCTCACGAGCTTGGAGCCGATCTCGCGACCAATTCGATAGTCGTCGGCATCCTCGAACACTCGATCGTCGCGGTTGGCCGATCCCGGCAGCAGTAGCAGGATGTCACCGGCGGGGATGGTCTTGTCGTACAAAGTCATATCCTCGGCCACGGTGCGCGCGAGGATCTGGCTGGAGGTGTCATAGCGCAGCGATTCCTCCACCCACAGCGGTATCCGCTCGTGGTCTGCGTAGACGCCGGCGAGCTGATCGGGATTGCGGTGCCCCCAGTAGGCGGCATTGGCCAATAGCTTGGTGGTCGTCTCGTTGCCGGCGATCACCATCAGGAAAAGGAAGGCGAGCACCTCTTCGTCGGTCAGTCGGTCGCCGTCGATTTCTGCCTGCAGCAGAGCGGAAGTCAGATCGTTTGAGGGCCGACGTCGCCGCTCTTTGACCATGTCGATGTAGTAGCGCATCAGGTCGAAGGACGCCTGAATGGCCTCGGGTGGCACATCGGCCAGGCCGTCCTCACGGTGCATGACGCCATCGGCCAGCTCCCGGATGCGGGTGCGGTCGGCCTCGGGCACCCCCATCAGCTCCGAGATGACATCCATCGGCAGCTTGCCGGCATAGTCGCCGATAAAATCGAAGCTTTCCGACTGTAACGCGGTGTCCAGATGCGTACGCGCCAGCTCGACGACCCGGCCTTCGAGTTCACGAATTCTTCTGGGAGTAAACCCCTTTGACACCAGGGTGCGTAGCCGAAGGTGCTCGGGATCGTCCATGGCCAGAAACGACATCACCAGCCTTGCATGCGGCCCGAAGGAGGCCTTGTCCATGGAGACGCCGTTGGCATTGGACAAGGCCTCGCTGTTCCTGAACCCCTGTAAGACATCCTGATGTCGCGACAGTGCCCAGAAGTTCAGGTCGTCATTGCGATATAGCGGGGCTTCGTCACGCAATCGCCGGTAGTACGGGTATGGGTCTTCGTGAAAGTCGTAGTCGTACGGGTCGAACACCAACGAGGACGTATGAGCGGCCGTCATGAGCGCTCTCCCAACATGAGATCCACCACGAAGGTGAGTTTGTCGGCGATCTGGTGATAGGTGAAGGTGCCGCTGCCTGCATGCATGAGTGCGCCGAAGAACGTCATTTCAAGGGCCGAGACCACGCGCGGATCAGCATCTGGGCCCATCGCGGAGCGGATCCTGCGGTGGATTTCCAGGCCGATCTTGTCGCGTACGGCATGCACCGGTTCGTCGTTGTTGCTGAGTAGGGCAGTGGTGCAGCCAGTCGCGATCTCGGGTTCGTCGGCAACCACCAGCGCCAGGCTCCGCAGAGTCTTGGTGACGCGGGCGGCCTGACTGTCGTTGACGTCGGTGAAGTAGGGCGCCTCATGGATGAGGTCGAGGTAGATCTCGGCGACCAGATGACTCTTAGAAGAGAAGTACGTGTAGGCGGTGGCAGCCGCGACCTTCGCGCGGGCGGCGACACCACGGATTGTCATATCCGCGTACGTGGTCTCACCGAGCATCTGTCGGCCCGCGGTGACGATCTTGCGGATCGTCTCTTCCTGCCGCCGATTTCGGGGCGCACTATCTGTGAGGGGTACCGCAACTTCACTGGACACTTGTCCAGATTATCGCGGGCGACGGGTTCCGGCAAGATGCCAAGTGAAAAATGCTGTACAACAGCAATTATTTGATGTGAAAGGACTGCGGTCTTGCCATGTTGGGATCTATCTGGTTATCGTTCATGGGTAAGGAATGGACAGTTGTCCAGATTCCTGGAATGAGGTGACGATGGCACTCCTGGCCGATGGTGAAAGCGATCTATTCATCGACGGAAAGCTGGTTCCCGGAGGTGCCGGGCGGTTCCCGACGATCAACCCGGCTACCGAAGAGATATTGGGCACCGCGGCCGATGCGGACAGCGAGGACATGAGCCGCGCGATTGAGGCAGCACGTCGTGCGTTCGACGGCACCGACTGGTCTCGGGATGTGGGGTTGCGCGTGCAGTGTCTCCGTCAGCTTCGCGACGGGATGAAGGCTCATATCGAAGAATTGCGGGAACTGACCATCGCGGAGGTGGGCGCACCTCGGATGCTGACCGCCGGAGCGCAGCTCGAAGGACCGGTAGATGATCTGCGGTTCGCGGCCGACACCGCCGATTCCTTTGATTGGAACGCCGATCTCGGTGTTGCCTCGCCCATGGGCATCAAAACCCAGCGCACCCTCGCACGCGAGGCCATTGGTGTGGTCGGGGCCGTAACGCCGTGGAACTTTCCGCATCAGATCAACCTCGCCAAGGTGGGCCCGGCGCTGGCCGCCGGAAACACCTTGGTGCTCAAGCCCGCCCCGGACACCCCGTGGTGCGCGGCGGTGCTGGGGCGAATCATCGCGGAGCACACCGATTTCCCACCGGGCGTCATCAATATCGTCACGTCGAGTGACCATCGAATCGGTGCGCAGCTGTCGACGGATCCCCGCGTGGACATGGTGTCGTTCACCGGATCGACGGCCACCGGTCGCGCGGTGATGACCGATGCGGCGGCCACCGTCAAGAAGGTGTTCCTGGAGCTCGGGGGCAAGTCGGCGTTCATTGTGCTCGATGACGCGAACCTGGCCGCAGCGTGTTCGATGTCGGCATTCACGGCCGCGATGCATGCCGGCCAAGGATGCGCCATCACCACCCGACTGGTGGTGCCGCGTGCTAGGTACGAAGAGGCGGTGCAGGCTGCCGCGGCCACTATGGGGTCTTTGAAGCCGGGGGATCCCACCAGTCCGGGAACGATCTGTGGTCCGGTCATCTCGGCGCGCCAGCGCGACCGGGTTCAGTCCTATTTGGATCTGGCTGTCGCCGAAGGTGGTTCGTTCGCCTGCGGCGGTGGGCGGCCAGAAGGTAAGGACCGGGGATACTTCATCGAACCCACCGTCGTCGCCGGTCTTACCAATGACGCGCGGGTGGCGCGCGAGGAGATCTTTGGGCCGGTACTGGTGGTCCTGGCCCATGACGGTGACGACGACGCGGTGCGGATCGCCAACGATTCACCGTACGGACTGTCCGGCACGGTGTTCAGCGGGGATGACGAGCGTGCGGCGCGGGTGGCATCCCGGTTGCGGGTGGGGACGGTGAACGTCAACGGCGGTGTCTGGTACTCCGCAGACGCACCCTTCGGCGGATATAAGCAATCGGGTATCGGCAGGGAAATGGGTATGGCCGGTTTCGAGGAATACCTGGAAACCAAAGTCATTGCGACGGCTGTGAAATAGGAGGATCAAAGGTGATTTCGACTGGGCAGTTTCAGGACAAGGTTGCCATCGTCACCGGCGCCGCACAGGGCATCGGTGAGGCGTATGCGCTTGCGCTGGCCCGGGAGGGCGCGGCGGTGGTGGTGGCCGATATCAACGTCGAGTTGGGCGAAGGCGTCGCCAAGCAGATCGTCGCCGACGGTGGCAAGGCCATCTTCGCCGGTGTCGATGTGTCCGACCCCGATTCGGCAATCGCCATGGCAGACAAGGCGGTCTCCGAGTTCGGCGGCATCGACTACCTGGTGAACAACGCCGCGATCTACGGCGGAATGAAGCTCGACCTGCTGCTCACGGTGCCCTGGGACTACTACAAGAAGTTCATGAGTGTGAACCAGGACGGGGCGCTGGTGTGTACGCGCGCCGTGTACAAGCACATTGCCAAGCGCGGCGGCGGCGCCATCGTCAACCAATCCTCCACGGCCGCATGGCTGTACTCGGGCTTCTACGGGCTGGCCAAGGTGGGCATCAACGGCCTTACCCAGCAGCTGTCCCGTGAGCTGGGTGGACAGAAGATCCGCATCAACGCCATCGCGCCGGGACCCACCGATACCGACGCCACCCGAGGCACGGTGCCGGAGCAGTTCCGCAACGAGCTCGTCAAGAATATTCCGCTGAGTCGCATGGGTACCGTCGACGACATGGTGGGTATGTGCCTGTTCCTACTGTCGGACAAGGCTTCCTGGATTACCGGCCAAGTGTTCAACGTCGACGGTGGACAGATCATCCGGTCATGAAACTTGGATACATCGGCCTGGGAAACATGGGCGCGCCCATGGCCCAACGACTTGTCGACTGGCCCGGCGGCCTGACGGTTTTCGATCTGCGGCCCGAGGCGATGGCGCCCCTCGTCGAGGCGGGTGCGAGAGCGGCTGACGGCCTCGCTGACATTGCGGAGGCCGACCTCATCAGCGTGACGGTGCTGAATGACGCACAGGTAAGGGAAGTCGTTGCCGCCCTTGCTCCGAAGGCAAAGCCTGGCACCATTATCGCGATCCATTCCACCATCAGCGACGCGACGGCCGTGGAACTGGCACAGCGCTGGTCGCCGCACGATATTCACGTTATCGACGCACCGGTCAGCGGAGGTGCGCCTGGTGCGCACAAGGGTGAGCTTGCCACCATGGTCGGCGCCGATGACGAGATCTTCGCGCGTATTAAGGAGCCGTTCTCGAAGTGGGCATCGCTGGTGATCCATGCCGGCGCTCCGGGCGCGGGTACACGGATGAAGTTGGCGCGTAACCTCTTACACTTCGTGGCCTTCACCGCGGCGGGAGAGGCGCAGCGCCTGGCCGAAAGCTGCGGGCTGGACATCACTGCTCTGGGCAAGGTGGTCAGGCACACGGATGCGATCACCGGTGGGCCGGGCGCGATAATGCTGCGCGACACCACGGCGCCGGTCGATCCGGACAGCTTCTGGAACCCGATCTTCACCCATGTGCGGGGCCTCGGCGAGAAAGATCTCAGCCTGGCGCTGGCACTGGGTGAGGAGATGTCGGTCGAGCTGCCGTTGGCGGCATTGGCCCGTGAGCGGCTGGCGGCCAGTCTCGGTGTGCCACATGCTGTGCCATCTAGAGAGGGAGAAGTTAATGGATGAGCTGCGTCGCAAGGGCCTCGACAAGATGAAAGAGGTCTACGGCTGGGATATGCCAGACCTGCCCGGCGACTATTTCAAGTACACGGCCGACCATCTCTTCGGGACAATTTGGGATCGCCCCGAGCTCTCGATCCGTGATCGCCGGCTGTTGCTCCTCGGCGCGGTCAGCGCCTTGGGGCTCGACGAGATCCTGGAGATCCAGACCAGCGCGGCGCTGAAGAACGGCGAGCTCACCGACACCGAGCTGCGCGAGGTGGCCCTGTTCATCACGCACTATGTCGGGTGGCCGCTGGGGCAGCGGGTCAACAAGCATGTCGAGATGGCTATCGCCAAGCGTGCCAAGAAAGACACGGAATCCTCCGGTGACTAGCCGATTCTCCGGGTTGTCTCGGGAACAGCTGGCAGTTCTGGTTCCGGAGCTGCTGCTGATCGGTCAGCTGATCGACCGCTCCGGAATGGCTTACTGCATACAGCATTTCGGTAGGGAGGAGATGCTGCAGGTCGCCATCGAAGAGTGGGCGTCATCCAGCCCCATCTATACCCGGCGCATGCAGAAGGCATTGCGATTCGAGGGTGACGACGTGATCACCATCTTCAAAGGCATGCAGCTCGATATCGGTGCGCCGCCACAGTTCATGGATTTCCGGTACACCGTGCATGACAAGTGGCACGGGGAGTTTCACCTCGACCACTGCGGAGCGTTGCTCGACGTGGAACCACTCGGGCCCGAGTACGTAACGGGCATGTGCCATGACATCGAGGATCCCACCTTCGATGCGACGGCCTTTGCCACCAACCCACATGCCCAGGTGCGGCCGATTCACCGCCCGCCGCGCACACCCGCGGACCGGCATCCACACTGCGCGTGGACGGTGACAATCGATGAGTCATATCCCGCGGTGTCCGGGATCCCCGCCCTTGATGTTGTCGGCGGATCTGTGGCCGCGGGTTGGGAATTGAGCGATATCGACACCTCCGATGAGGGGGCCTCCGACTACTCGGGGCCACTGCTGTCCGATCTGGACTTCGGTGCCTTCTCGCATTCGGCGCTCGTGCGAATTGCCGACGAGATCTGTCTGCAGATGCATCTGCTGTTCCTCGGGTTCTCGATCGCGGTGCGCAAGCGCGCCGAGGTGGAGTTGGCAAGAACGGTGTGCACCCAACAGCTCATCGGACTCGCTGGCGTCGCGGCCGCGCGGATCACGCAGGCGTTGCAGCTGCCCGGCGGGATCGAGGGTGTGCTGCGGGTGCTCGAACTGCATCCGCTGCTGAGCCCTGTCGGATATGTGAACGCCGAGATTGCAGGCGGTGAGCTTCATGTATGGAGGTCGCCCGCTCACGAGGAGCAGGCGTGGATCTCGCTGTGTGGGCCGTCCGAAACGCGGCCGTTGCAAGCCATCGCAACTGCGGTCGATCCGCATATCCGCGTGGAGGTTTCGGGAGATGCTGAGGATTGGGTGGCCTCGTTCGTTGAGCATGAGGGTGTGGACAGGCAGCTGCCGGAGGTGATGATCGCCAATGTCAGTGGGGGATCGAGGTTCACTTTCGAGCCTCGCAAGTCGCTGCCGCTGACGGTGGTGTAGCACCAAATCCTCGCCGAGATGACATCTATGCGGTGGATTCGCTCGTGATTCCCAGCGTCAATGTCATCTCGCGGGAACCTGTGGCCTTGTCGGTGCGTTGACGAGCAATGCCCGCTGCTCTGGATGAATTCGACCGCCAGCTCGCCCGATTGACCAACCTTGGGTATCCGGTCACCGATAGCGTTACCCGCCTGCGGCCGTTGGTGGAGGGCCTGCCTGCCTCGACCGTCAACCCCGAGGATCACATTCCGTTCCTTCTCGTCGTCACCGGGACCAGTTATGAGCAGACGGCGCCGTTGATGACTCTTAACGGACGCAGTGGATTTCACGTCATGGACGACGGTGACGTCGACGTCTACCGATCAATTGTGGATATCCCTTCTGGCGCGTACCTGCTCACCGATATCGACACCGGTGGCGAGTTCTGCAACGTCACACCGGAGACGGCCCTGCATGCGATCACCGCCTGTGGGCGTTCCCCGCTCACGATTGACGAGGGCATCGCGCTCGTGACGGCGCGGCCGGACATGCTGCGCAAGAACAAATGTTTCTCGCTGGCAGCGTCGCGTGGGAAGGGGCAGCGGGTGCCGGCGATCTGGATTTCCGATAGGCGCCCGAAACTCGGATGGTGCTGGGACCGGAACCCGCACACTTGGCTGGGCACGGCCTCGGGCGGTGCACGGGTAGTCCCGTAGCTCCGGGGTCCGGCACCTGTCACACTGATAGTGATGGTGGCGATGTCGGCACTGGTGTTCGGACTCAGCTGGTGGCTGGGTCTGTACTTACTCGCGCGCAACCCCCGCAAGCCGGTGCTCGCCCTCGCGGCCGTCGGGCTGATCGGCTACTCACTCGTCGTCGCACTGGACGCCATTCGGGTAACTCCCGGATCCGATGCCGAACTCCTTGGTCGTATCGAGGTCTTCACGGCGATCGTCCCGAGCGTCGCCTGGTTGATGGTGCTGCTCGAACTCACCAACAACGGCGATCGCCGGCGTGACCGTGCGGCCATCGCGGTGCCCGCCTTGGTGCTTGCCATCGCGATGCTGGTTGGTGCGACGATGGCCGGCACCATCGAAGGTCCCGCCACGCTGGGGCATTGGATCATGTTCTGTGCCAGCGGAACCGCAGCCGTTGGGGCGGCGATTCTGCTATTCCGGCGCCGCGCGTCGATACCCGGTTCAGCACGTGGCGTCGTCCTGGTCGCCACCATGTTCTTCACGCTCGGCGACGCTCAGCTGATCATTCCGCTCGGCATCCTGCCGAGCTGGCTGGCATTGGCCTCGACGGGCTTCGACCTGGTGCTGCTTGGTCTGGGCGTTGCACTCTGGGACGCCTTCGACGAGGGGCAGGCACTGCGCGCCGATATGCTGCGCTCCTTCGTTGCGTCGATCCTCGTCGGCGCACTGTTCGGCGCCCAGGCCATGATCGGTATGGCCGTTGTGGGTCAGTCGGTAGCTCTGGTGGTGCTGCTGTTCACCAGCGTCGGCCTGGCTATCTGTATCCAGGTGCAATCGGGTCCATTCGCCGACTTGCTCGACCGCATGGCCTTCTCGCGTTCCCCGCAGCTGCGCCAGGAACGCTCCGAGCTGCGCAGCACCGAGGCGGCCTTGCCGCTGAAGTCGGCATCGCCCATCGAAGGTGTCGACGACGAGACGTTCACCCGGCTCACTCGCCGTGCGCTCAGTCACTATGGCGATCTCGCCAAACTCGTCGCCAGCCCGCTGGCTTCGCTGCCGGTCATCGGCGAGCGCCTGGGCGGCCGTGGCGCTTCTGATCAACCCGTCGAACGCGCCAACGAACTCAGAGCGGTTCTCGCCGAATCCATCTCACGGCTCAAGCCGCGGGAGGAAGGGGACTTCGGTGTCACCGATCAGTGGCGTTATTACAACGCCCTGTACTTCCCCTACGTCATGGGCGTGCGGGCTTATGCCCAGGGCGCGACGGCGGCGGGGTTGGACCCGGTATCGCGCCAGGCGTGGCAGTGGTTGGTCACCGAGGTTCCGCAGCGGTCATTGCACAACTGGCAGAACGCTGCCGCCAAGTTGATCGCGGCCGATCTGCGCGCACAGACCGTGGCTGACGGTCTTCGCGTAAGCGGCTCATCGCCGTCCAATGGTCTTCGCGCAAGCGGCTCATCCGTGTCACCAGGGTCGCGGTAGCCGTCCTCGCTCCCGTCGCCATCCGTCATGACTGCCGGGATGCCATCGCCACGATGTCGGGATGAACGGCCACACCAGCGGCACGGCGCGCGACAGCGCGCGGTAGGCCGTCTCGTCTGCCATGTTCCACCGGATCCCAAAACGCTTGCGCACCTGGGGTGGCAGGCCGCCGTAGATGGTCAGTCGCAACGGCGGCGCCAACGCTGCGCGTATCGGTACGGTCGGCAGTGCCAACCGAGCAGCGGGTTTGAGTAACGGTGACACCGGCAGATACGGCGACTGGCTCATATCCGGGACAGTGCGTCTTTCGATGACCTTCATCAGATAGTCCGCCGCCGGGTTGGGGGCCAGTACTTCGTCGCAGTACCGATCCCATTCCTCTTGGAATGCTGCTCGATTCGGCGGTACTGGCTGCTCGCTCATCGCGTACCGCCGATACCACTCGACCCCCTCCTGGTAGAGCTGCTCACGCTCTGCATCGCTGAGCCGGTGGGACGAGTAACGGTCCACAGTTTGTTCGACCATCACCTGGAAGGTCGCGTGCGCCCACCAGAAGGTCGTCGGATTCAACGCGTGATAGCGGACCCCGTCGGGCTGGATCCCCTTGATATCGCGGTGAAAGTCGCGCACTTTCGTGCCGGTTCCGGCCGCGGGGTCGTCGTACACGGTGCCGAGGATCGGAGGCAGCGAGCGGAATACCCGGTCGACGGGGTCTTCGAAGAAGTTGGAGTGCTCGATCAGGGCGTAGCCGATCGCGGGATCCATCGTTTGCAGCAGCCCGGCCGTGCCGCCGGTGAATGCGATACGCATATCACCAGCCCAACGCCACAACAATGAGCGGGGGCCGAGCTGTGCACCGGGCGCGACAGAGATGACATCTGCTGTTGTCATCTTTAGATGATGGCACACACCGCGACGAACTGGCAGGAATTGGCAGTGCGGAATGTCGAGATGGCAGTGCATAAGAGGCAATGTCGGTGGTGTCAGGTTCATCGACGCACCTCAAGGAGCCGCAATGTCCATCGCATCAGAAAACGCGTCAGTACTTCGCACACGATTCGCTCAACCCGACTCACTTCTGCGATTTGGAATCGGGTTCGACGGCATTGCCACCGGATCGGTTGCCGTCGTACTGCTGATTGCTGCGAAATGGCTTGTCGAGCCGCTCGGACCCTCGCTGGGATTCCAGGTGGCACACGCCGCCGCCCTCATCGGGTACGGGGCCGTGGCGTACGCATTGAGCCGGGCAGACACGTCGAAGCTGGGGACCATCGGCATCGTCTACATCGTCGGTAACCTGCTGGCCACCGTCTTGTACGTGGCGGTGGGTGTCATGAAATGGGTGCCGCTCACCACTGTGGGGGTAACCCTGGCGATAGTTTTCGGCGTCTACACCGCCGTCATGGCGGACATCCAGTTCCTCGGACTACGGCGCCTACGCTCCGCGTAGCCGCCCATATGCTCACCCGCTGAGAGTGAGCCGGTGCCGGGTCACCCATTTGGTGGCCCGGCACCTTTCATGTTTAGACCGGGGCCAGCGGTAGACGCAGTGCGCCCGGGGCGGCCCCCGGAACCGTCGGGTGTTGGGGCTGTACGGGTGCGATGTGCTGGTACACCGATCCCAGCTCTGGGCGTGGATCGGCCTCACCGTTGTTGGGCCAGAACGCCATTGCACGTTCGGCCTGAGCCGTAATGGTGAACGACGGGTTGACGCCGAGATTCGCCGAGATCGCCGACCCATCGATCACATGTAGCCCCGGATAGCCGTAAATGCGCTGGTAGGGGTCGATCACACCGGTCTCGGCGGAGTCACCGATCGGGCAGCCGCCGATGAAATGTGCGGTGAGCGGGATGTTGATCGAGTCCAGGTGCGTGCTGCCCGCGTACCCGTCGACCTTCTCGGCCATCCGGCGTGCCACATCATGGGCGACCGGGATCCAGTCCGGATTCGGTTCTCCCGAGCCCTGTTTCGTGGTCATCTTCTTGCCGAACAACCCGGGCTTGAGGTACGTGGTCAGCGAGTTGTCCAGTGATTGCATCACCAGCACGATGATCGAATGCTGCGCGGCGCGGTACGGGAACATGGAGCGGAACATCATGCCGGGATGGAGCATGTTGGCCAGCCAGGTTCGTGCGAAACGCCATGGACCGCCGTCAACCATGTTGGTGCCCAGCATGCTCAGGAAGGTGGAACCCGGCCCATAACGGCACACCTCGACGTGGGTGTTGGCCTCGGGATGGATCGAGGAGGTGATGGCCACGCCCTGGGAGAAGTCGTCCCTCTTGGGTGAGTAGACGATGGGCACCTCTTCGGAATTGGTGCGCGCCTGCTCTCCGAGCCGCTCCGATAAATTGGGTAGTGACCCAGTGTCTTTCAGCTGGTGTAGCAGCCGCTGGGTGCCCAGCGAGGCTGCGGAGAACACCACGTGGCGCGCGGTGAAGTCCCGCTTGTTCTTACGGAACCAGCGCCCGGTCTGCTTGGTGCTGACGGTGTAGCCTTTTGCTCCGTCGAGCGGGCGCACATCGAGAACCTGAGTAAGCGGATGAATCTGTGCACCAGCATGTTCGGCCAGATACAGGTAGTTGGTCTCGGTGGTGTTCTTGGCGTTGTGCGGGCATCCGGTGAAGCATTGCGCGCACCCGATGCATCCGGCGCGATCTGGGCCGGCGCCGCCGAAGAACGGGTCGGGCACCGTCTTGCCGGGCTCATCGCCGAAGAACACGCCCACATTGGTGGGGTGATAGGTGTCCTCGACACCTAGATCCCTGGCCACCGCCAGCAGCACATCATCGGGCGGTGTGGTGTGCGGTGTCTGTACCACCCCGAGCATCCGGCGGGCCTGGTCGTAATAGGGGGCGAGCTCGGATTTCCAGTCGGTGATGTGTGCCCACTGCGGATCGGTGTAGAACCTCTCCAACGGCTCGTACAGCGTGTTGCCGTAGATCAACGAACCGCCGCCGACACCCACCGCGCTCGCGATGAAGGTCTTGCCCAACACGGTCAGTCGTTGCGGGCCGTAACAGCCGAGCCCAGGTGCCCACATGGCCTTGCGCACATGCCAGTTGTTCGGGGGAAAGTCCTCGGGTTTCCAGCGTTTTCCCATGTCCAATATGCCGACTCGGTATCCCTTTTCGGTGAGGCGGAGGGCCGCAACGCTCCCACCGAAACCGGACCCGATGACGACTACGTCGTAGTCATAGTCCATGCGGTCAACCTACTGGTTGGTTGCCGCCGATGCACCGTAAATCAGGACGCGGCTTCTAAAGCCGCGCGCATCTTCTCGTGGATCGCATTGATGGCCTGCAGCGGGCGGATCATGACCTTGAATTCCACGATCTTCCCGGCGTCGTCGCAGGTGATGATGTCGACTCCGTTGATGTACTTGCCGTCGATGGTCGACTCGAATTCCAACGCTGCGGTGTTCCCGTCGAGGACTTCTTTGACGTAGTGGAAGTCGCTTTCGGGTCCGGCAAGGGTCGCGAACGCGGCCAGCAGGTACATCGTGGTGATCGCCTTGCCGCGCTGCGGCGTGAACACCACGGGGGAGTGGAAGACGACATCCTCGGCAAGCAGCTCGTTAAGGGCCTCTGGGGTGGCGCCGGAGATGATGCCGTGCCAGGTTTCAACCACGTTGTTGATCATGAGCCGAATATACCATTCGGTCTACTTTGTGCACGGCGGCTACAGCTTGCGCAGACGCAGCCGGTTGATGGAGTGATCGGCATCCTTGCGTAGCACCAGCGTGGCGCGCGGGCGGGTCGGCAGGATGTTCTGCAACAGGTTCGGCAGGTTAATAGAATGCCAAATCTCCTGTGCGGCAAGGGTTGCCTGCTTATCGCTCAGTTTGGCGTAGTGGTGGAAGTGTGAGGACGGATTGGCGAAGGACGTCGAACGCATTGCCAGGAACCTGGAGATGTACCACTGTTCGATGTCCTCGATGCGGGCATCCACGTAGATCGAGAAGTCGAACAGATCCGAGACCATCAGGGTCGGGCCGGTCTGCAGTACGTTGAGGCCCTCGAGGATGAGGATATCCGGTTGCTGCACAACGTGTTTCTCGTTCTTGATGATGTCGTACAGCAAGTGCGAATACACGGGCGCACAGACTTCATGCGCGCCCGATTTTACCTCGGTGACGAACCGCAGAAGTGCGCGCCTGTTGTAGCTTTCCGGAAAACCCTTGCGGTGCATGATGTTCCGCCGGGAAAGTTCGGCGTTGGGGTAGAGGAAGCCGTCGGTGGTCACCAGATCCACCCGGGGATGGTGGTCCCAGCGCGCCAATAGTGCCTGCAGCACGCGGGCGGTGGTCGACTTGCCGACGGCCACGCTGCCCGCGACCCCAATGACGAAGGGGACCAGGCGGTCCGGGTGCTGGTCCCCGAGGAAAGTGGCGGTCGCCGCGAACAGTCGCTGCCGCGCCGCGACCTGAAGATGGATGAGACGGGCCAGTGGGAGGTATACCTCGGCGACCTCGGTGAGGTCGATTTGCTCGCCCAGGCCGCGCAATCCGAAGAGCTCTTCCTCGGTGAGGACCAGCGGGGTGGCCTTGCGCAGCGCACGCCACTGTTTCCGGTCGAACTCCACGTAGGGGCTCGGCTCGCTCAGCCGCGGCATGAAGCCAAGTCTTACAGGAACCGTCCGTAAACGCGGCACTAGGGTTGTGTGACATGGGCAATAACGGCGGGTTGAAAAATAGTCTCGTCATCGAATACCTGCTGCTTGGGCTGCGATTTGACCGCATTGAGAGCGGGTACGTCGACTCGTTCACCGGCGACCCGACATTGCGGAAGCGGGTGGAGAACGAGCCAACGCCCAATCCGGCCGACCTCGCACGTCAGGCCGCGGCGTTGCGCGGTGAGTTGGCTTCCAGCGATCTGGATGAGGTGCGCAAGGCCTTCATCGACACCCATCTGAAGGCGCTGGCATGCGCCGGGCGCAAGTTCGCCGGCGAAGACATCGGGTTTGTCGATGAGGTGCATGACTACTTCGATGTGCGCATCGCGAAGGGTGACGAAGAGCGCTATAAGCAAGCACATGAGGCGCTCGAAAGTGTGCTGCCCGAAGGTGGTTCGCTGCTCGAGCGGAAGACCGCCTATGACCGCTCGCAGGAGATCGACCCGAATCGTCTGCAGGAATGCGTGGACGCCTTCTCCAGCGCACTACGCGACCGGGTACGGGGCGAGTTTCCGCTGCCCGAGACCGAGACGGTGACGTACGAGATCGTCAGCGACAAACCGTGGTCGGGGTTCAACTACTACGAGGGCAATTACCGGTCGACGGTGGCCGTCAACTCCGATCTCAAGCAGTTCCTGTACAACGTGCCGGCGCTGATCGCCCACGAGTCTTATCCCGGACACCACACCGAGCATTGCCGCAAGGAGGCCGGTCTGGTGCACCTGGGTGATCAGCAGGAACAAACCATATTTCTGGTCAACACGCCGCAGTGTCTGATGGCCGAGGGGCTCGCCGACCTCGCGCTTTACGCCGCCGTCGGCGAGGACTGGGGACCGTGGGCTCAGGAGATCTATGCCGACCTGGGGCTGCGCTTCGATGGTGAGCAGGCTCAGACCATTGGGCGCGCACGGGCCGGGCTGATCAACGTCCGCCAAGACGCCGCCCTGATGCTGCATGACGAGCACCGTGACGTCGAGGACGTCATCGCATTCCTGAAGCGCTGGCTGCTTGTCTCGGATGAGCGCGCCCGGCACATGCTCAAATTCCTGTCCTCGCCGTTGTGGCGGGCGTACATCTCCACCTACGTGGAGGGCTATCAATTGTTGAAGGGATGGCTCGACCGTCGTCCCCCCGAGCAGTCGTTGACGACCCGGTTCGGCAGGCTGCTTGACGAGCCCCTGGTGGCCTCCACCTTGGTATAGCCGCCGACTAGGCTGATGACCATGACGACATCAGCATCCAGTGATATCGCGCAGGGCGCGCAGTACGCCGAGACCGCCAGCGCCGCGTACCGGTCGGCTCTCGAGGTCATCGAGACCATCGAGCCGCGGATTGCCGATGCGACCCGCAAAGAGCTTGCCGACCAACGCGATTCACTCAAACTGATTGCCAGCGAGAACTACGCCTCGCCGGCCGTGCTGCTGACCATGGGTACCTGGCTGTCCGACAAGTACGCCGAGGGCACCATCGGCCACCGCTTCTACGCCGGCTGCCAGAACATCGACACCGTCGAGGCATTGGCGGCCGAGCATGCCCGCGAGCTGTTCGGGGCGCCGTACGCCTACGCGCAGCCGCATTCGGGTATCGACGCCAATCTTGTTGCCTACTGGGCGATCCTCGCGACGCGCGTCGAGGCTCCGGCGCTGGCCGAGAAGGGCGTCCGCAATGTCAACGATCTGTCCGAGACCGACTGGGAGGAGCTGCGCCACCAGTACGGAAACCAGCGGCTCATGGGTATGTCGCTGGACGCGGGCGGTCACCTGACCCACGGCTTCCGCCCGAACATCTCGGGCAAGATGTTCCAACAGCGCAGCTACGGCACCGACCCGGAGACCGGCTTGCTGGATTACGACGCCCTGGCCGCCGCGGCCCGCGAGTTCAAGCCGCTGGTCCTCGTGGGTGGCTACTCCGCCTACCCGCGCCGGGTGAACTTCGCCAAGCTGCGTGAGATCGCCGACGAGGTGGGCGCCACCCTGTTCGTGGACATGGCGCACTTCGCCGGTCTGGTCGCCGGAAAGGTGTTCACCGGCGACGAGAACCCGGTGCCGCACGCCCACATCACCACGACCACCACCCACAAATCGCTGCGCGGCCCGCGCGGCGGCCTGGTGCTGGCCACTGCCGAGTACTCCGATGCCGTCGACAAGGGCTGCCCAATGGTGTTGGGCGGACCGCTCTCGCATGTGATGGCCGCCAAGGCCGTCGCCCTGGCCGAGGCGCGCCTGCCCTCCTTCCAGGTGTATGCGCAGCGCGTCGCCGATAACGCCAAATCGCTCGCCGAGGGCTTCCTGAAGCGGGGCGCACGCTTGGTCACGGGTGGCACCGACAACCACCTGGTGCTGCTCGATGTGCAGTCCTTCGGACTCACCGGACGGCAGGCCGAATCGGCGCTGCTGGACGCCGGCGTCGTCACCAACCGGAACTCCATCCCGGCCGATCCCAACGGGGCCTGGTACACCAGCGGTATCCGCTTCGGCACCCCGGCGCTCACCAGCCGCGGGTTCGACGGCGACGAGTTCGACAAGGTAGCCGAGCTCGTGGTCGACGTGCTGTCCAACACCACGGCGGATGGGACCTCCAAGGCCAAGTACGCGCTTGCCGACGGCGTCGCCGATCGAGTGAAGGCCGCATCCGCCGAGCTGCTGGCCGCCAACCCGCTTTACCCGGGCCTCACGCTCTAGATTTCTAGAGTCAAAAGCCCCCGAAACGCCGCTGTGACGGGGGCTTTTGTATGCGCTCATGACTCGTCGCGCGGCGATTTCACATTTTTTCCGAGTGGAGTTAGTGTTACCGCATGGCACAGAAACCTGTACCCAATGCCTTGACTCTTGAGCTGACGGATGTCGTCGCCGAGAACATCGACCGGCATCGCGATACCGCGGAGCTTTGGTACGCCCATGAGCACGTGCCCTTCGACGAGGGCGAGAACTTCGCCTTCCTGGGTGGACGCGACTGGGAGCCGTCCGACGTCAAGCTGCCCAAGGCCATCGTCGACGCGATCCAGATCCTGCTGATCACCAAGGACAACCTTGCGGGTTACCACCGTGAGATGGTCGAGCACTTCAGCCTCGAGGTCATCCCGTGGGCCGATTTCATCGGGCGCTGGACTGCCGAGGAGAACCTGCACGCTATCGCCCTGCGTGAGTACCTGGTGGTGACCCGCAACGCTGACCCCAGCGGCGATGAGGACACCCGGCTGGCCCATGTGATGAAGGGCTACCGCGCCGACTCGTACACCCAGATCGAGACGCTGGTGTTCAACGCGTTCTTCGAGCAGATGCACGCGGTATACGTGCAGAACCTCGCTGCGCAGACCGACGACGATGTACTCAAGGGCCTGCTCGCCAACATCGAGAAGGACGAGCGTCGGCATGAGCAGATGTACAGCAATATCGTTCTCGAATGCCTGCGGTTGCACCCTGAGGACACCATCGCCGCCATTAAGGCCCGGGCCGCGGAACTGAAGGTCATCGGCGCCGATATCGACGGCTACGAGGACAAGGTCGCCGCGGTCGCTGAGGCCGGAATCATCGATGAGGGCACCGTGCAGGACGTGGTCCGCGAGCTCACCGACAAGTGGGGCGTGACCGAGCGGCTCTGAGCCGCCGCCGCACGCTTGTAACCGGCGTTAACCCGGTGTTAGTCAACACGCTTGGTTTCATGCGCGGCATCCGCGTGTAGGTACGAGTAGCGTCAAAACCGATGGCTAGCGACATGCTTTGCTATCCGGGAGGTACTGATCGTGGCGAAAGCGACAGGACCGGCCCCGGTCCTGATGTGGACGGTCTCATGACGGTCCACACACGGTACCGACCGCGTCCACGACAGATCGTGTGTGGTGCCGCACCGATGTCAGGAGCGTTCGGTGACTGCTTCAAAGACCGCTGGGACAACCTCTGATGACCTTCGCGCGAGCGGCTCATCAATCCGTACCTATGTGCTCGACACCTCGGTGTTGTTGTCTGATCCTTGGGCCACAAACCGATTCGCCGAACATGAGGTAGTGATCCCGCTGGTGGTGATCAGCGAGCTGGAAGGCAAGCGTCATCATCATGAGCTGGGTTGGTTCGCCCGCACTGCGTTGCGGATGCTCGACGATCTGCGGTTGGAGTACGGCCGCCTTGATCAGTCCATTCCTGTTGGGACACAAGGTGGTTCGCTGCATGTCGAGCTGAATCACACCGATCCTTCGGTACTGCCCGTGGGCTTCCGCACCGACTCCAACGACTCGCGGATCCTGGCGTGCGCGCTCAACCTCGCCGCCGAAGGCAAGCTGGTTACGTTGGTGAGCAAGGATATTCCGCTCCGCGTCAAGGCTGGTGCGGTGGGCTTGGCGGCCGATGAATACCGGGCTCAGGATGTGGTGAACTCTGGCTGGACGGGTATGGCGGAGTTGGACACCGCCCCCGACGTCATCGACTCACTCTTCGAAGCCGGTGAGGTGGATCTCGAGTCGGCTCGGGACCTACCGTGCCACACCGGAATTCGGCTCCTCGGTGGCACCTCCAGCGCGCTCGGGCGGGTCAATTCCGAGAAGCGTGTTCAGCTGGTTCGCGGTGACCGCGAGGTCTTCGGGTTGCGCGGCCGTTCTGCCGAACAGCGTGTGGCACTGGACATCTTGCTTGACGAGTCGGTGGGCATCGTGTCCCTGGGCGGTAAGGCGGGCACCGGTAAGTCGGCGCTGGCGCTGTGCGCCGGACTCGAAGCGGTGCTGGAGCGGCGCAGTCACCGCAAGGTAGTGGTGTTTCGACCGCTGTACGCAGTCGGCGGTCAGGAACTGGGTTACCTGCCGGGCAGCGAGAGCGAGAAGATGGGTCCGTGGGGGCAGGCCGTTTTCGACACCCTCGAAGGTCTGGCGTCACCGGCTGTCATTGAAGAGGTGCTGGCGCGCGGCATGCTTGAGGTGCTCCCGCTCACGCATATTCGCGGACGGTCCCTGCACGACTCCTTTGTGATCGTCGACGAGGCGCAGTCCCTGGAGCGCAACGTGCTCCTGACAGTGCTGTCACGGTTGGGCACGGGCTCGCGGGTGGTGCTCACCCACGATGTCGCCCAGCGCGACAACCTGCGTGTCGGTCGTCACGACGGTGTCGCCGCCGTGATCGAGAAGCTCAAGGGGCATCCGCTGTTCGCACACGTCACACTGGTGCGCAGCGAGCGTTCGGCCATCGCCGCGCTGGTCACCGAGATGTTGGAGGAGTTCGGGCCCGGGCACTCTGCGTAGTGCCGGTATGAACCGGCTACTAAGCTGTTAGGCGTGCTAACCAAGCGTGATGTCTTTCGTTGGACGATGGTCGCGGCCGCGGTAGGAAGTCTGATTGCGGCCGCGATCGTCGTCACGGACAAGCAGCGCGCCCTCGCCGAGCCGGTGGACTGCCAACGCGAGAAGTGTGTTGCGCTGACATTCGACGACGGGCCGAGCCCGTTCACCGATCGGCTGCTGGACATACTGCGGGCCAACGGAGCGCACTCGACCTTCTTCGAGATCGGCAATAAGGTCCAGCGCGATCCGGCGGGTGCCAAGCGTGTGGTGGATGCCGGGATGGAATTGGGCAGTCACACTTGGGAGCACCCCAACATGACGACCATCCCGCCGGAGGCCATCGCGGCCCAGCTGAGCAAGGCCAGCGATGCTATCGAAGCGGCAACCGGCCAGCGCCCGAAGCTGTTCCGCACGGCCGGTGGCCTGATCAACGACCAGGTACTGGCCGAAGCCAAGAAGCAGGGCTTGGCCGATATCAACTGGGACGTCATCCCGTTCGACTGGGCCAACGACTCGAACACCGATGCCACCCGGGCCATCCTGATGTCGCAGATCAAGCCGGGGTCGGTGGTGCTGTTCCACGACACCTACTCCAGCACAGTGGATCTGGTCGAGCAGTTTCTGCCCGTGCTCAAGGCAAACGGCTACCATGCGGTCACCGTCACTCAGCTACTCGGCCCACGCGAGCCCGGCAGCAGCTATGGCAGCCGGGACAACGGCCCGCCGGAGAACCTCTTGAAAGACATTCCGGCATCCGAGATTCCGCCGCTGCCCAATACTCCGTCGCCGCTGCCGATGACCAACATTCCGATCACCGACCTGCCCAATCAGGGTGCGGGCGGACCGGCCGTCGGGCAGTAGCGCTAGGCCTCTTCGGCGGCGGCGAACCAGAGCGCCAGCGCCAGCAGTACCGCCGTCACCAACAGGCCGAGGCCTTCGAGCAATCCCAAGGTCTGGCCCTGGTGGTGGTTGGTGTCCACCAGGTGACTCACGGTGTGCAGCACCCAATGTCCGGTCGCAATGGCCAGTGTCGGCACCCGCCACGACGGCCACTTCACCGCGGCCAGCAGTGCCAGCCCCAGTGGAAGGGCGAATGACCCTAAATCAAAGAGATAGTGGTCATTTCGCACACCGAATGCGCCCAGAGTGTCGAAGAACGACTCTGGAGCCACGATCGTCCAAGCCCCCGTCACCGCCTGATAGATACCGGCGGCGACGAGAGCGAAACTGACGAACCGAGTCTTAATCCTTGACCTTCGCCATGGCGAGTACATCGAGGCGCTTGTCGAGTTCCTCGATGCTCAGCTTGGCGCCGATGAGGCCGCGGTCGATGACCGTCTGCCGGATTGTCTTGCGCTCCTTGAGCGCTTCCTTGGCGACGGCCGCTGCTTCCTCGTAGCCGATCGCCGAGTTCAGCGGGGTGACGATCGACGGGGACGACTCTGCCAGTGTCCGCAGGTGATCCTCGTTGGCGATCAGCCCGTCGACGCACTTGTCGACGAACAGTCGAGAAACGTTGGCCAGCAGCGTGAACGACTCCAGCAGGTTGCGCGCCATCATGGGGATGTACACGTTGAGCTCAAAGGCACCCGACAGACCGCCAACGGATACCGCGGCGTCATTGCCGATGACCTGTGCGGCCACCTGGGTGACTGCCTCGGGCAGCACCGGGTTCACCTTGCCGGGCATGATCGAGCTGCCGGGCTGCAGGTCGGGCAGCTGAATCTCGCCGAGTCCGGTGAGCGGGCCGGAGCCCATCCACCGAACGTCGTTGGCAATCTTGGTCAGTGACACCGCGATGGTGCGCAGCGCACCCGAGGCCTCGACCAGTCCATCACGGGCGGCCTGTGCCTCGAACGAGTCGGCGGCCGTCTTCAGTTCCGAGAGGCCCGTCGACTTCTTCAGCTCCTCAACAACTTTGATACCGAAACCGTCGGGAGCGTTCAGACCGGTGCCGACAGCGGTACCGCCAATGGGCAGCTCACCAAGGCGGGGGAGCGTTGCCTTGACCCGCTCGACGCCGGCTTCGATCTGGCGGGCGTACCCACCGAACTCCTGGCCGAGCGTCACGGGCACCGCATCCATGAGGTGGGTGCGACCGGACTTCACGACGGTCTTCCACGCCTTGGCCTTGGTGGCCAGTGCTTGCTGTAGGTACTCCAGTGCGGGAATCAAGTCGCGCACAGCGGCTTCCGTCGCGGCCAGGTGGGTGGCCGTCGGGAAGGTGTCATTGGACGACTGCGACATGTTCACGTCGTCATTGGGGTGCACCGTCACGCCGTCGCGTGCGGCGATCGAGGCGATCACCTCGTTGGCATTCATGTTCGAGCTGGTGCCCGAGCCGGTCTGGAACACGTCGATGGGGAATTGGTCATCTTGCTTACCGTCGGCGATCTCGGCCGCGGCGGCGATGATGGCATCGGCCTTTTCCGGCGCGAGCAGGCCCAGGTCCTTGTTCACCTGTGCGCAGGCGCCCTTCAGCAGGCCGAGCGCACGGATCTGGGTGCGCTCAAGCCCGCGCCCCGAGATGGGGAAGTTCTCGACGGCGCGCTGAGTCTGCGCGCGCCACAGTGCTTCCACGGGCACCCGGACCTCGCCCATGGTGTCGTGCTCGATGCGGTACTGCTGCTCAGACATGGATACCTTCCGTCGTCGATGAGGGAGTGATCAGGGGAGGGGGTGGGTGGCGTCGTCGTCGCCGGTGAAGTCGACCGCGGAGTACTCGCGGAGCTTGGTGAGGCGGTGGTACGCGTCGATCATCCGGACGGTGCCGGACTTGGAGCGCATCACGATCGACTGCGTCGTGCAGCCGCCGCCGAAGTACCGGACCCCCTGCAGCAGATCGCCGTCGGTGACGCCGGTCGCGCAGAAGAAGACGTTCTCGCCGGACACCAGATCCTCGGTGGTGAGAATCTGGTCCAAGTCGTAGCCGGCGTCGATGGCCTTCTGGCGTTCCTCGTCATCGCGCGGTGCGAGCTTGCCGTGGATGGCGCCGCCCATGCAGCGCATGGCGGCCGCGGCGATGATGCCCTCGGGGGTGCCGCCGATACCGAGCAGCATGTCGGTACCCGAGTTGGGGCGGGCCGTCGAGATGGCACCCGCCACGTCACCGTCGGAAATGAGTCGGATGCGGGCGCCGGTATCGCGGACGTTCTGGATCAGCTCGCCGTGACGGGGCCGGTCCAGGATGCAGACGGTGATATCGGAGACCGAACAGTTGCGCACCTTGGCGACGCGCTTGATGTTTTCGGAGACGGGGGCCGTGATGTCAATGACATCGGCGGCGTCGGGGCCGACGGCGATCTTCTCCATGTAGAAGACGGCCGAAGGGTCGAACATGGTGCCGCGCTCGGAGACCGCCAACACGGAGATGGCGTTGGGCATGCCCTTGCTCATCAGGGTGGTGCCGTCCACTGGATCCACCGCGAAATCGCAGTCCGGGCCGTCGCCGTTGCCGACATCTTCGCCGTTGTAGAGCATCGGGGCGTTGTCCTTCTCGCCCTCGCCGATGACGACGACACCGCGCATGGAAACGGAGTTGACCAGCTCGCGCATGGCGTCGACGGCAGCACCGTCGCCCTTTTCCTTCTCGCCGCGGCCGACCCACCGGCCCGCGGCCATAGCACCCGCCTCAGTCACTCTGACCAGTTCTAATGCCAGGTTGCGGTCCGGGGCTTCTCTGCGCGACGGGCTCATGGGTTGTGATTGTTTCATGCGCGCCTGCGAGTATGGGAGGCGTGGCAGATGCATCCCCGTCGGAGGGACCCGAGGACCGGATCGCGGTCCCGGCTCCCAGGCCGGCCAAGCCGCGCCTGTTCCAGGACGGCCGCGACATGTTCTGGTCGATGGCCCCGCTGGTGGTCGCGTGCATCCTGCTGGCCGGAATGCTGGGTATGTGCTCCTTCACTCCGAGTGGGCCGACGGTGGGCAAGCCGCCCGCCTATGACGCGCACGCCGCGCTGCAGGCCGATGCCCGGCAGTTCCCGTTCCCGGTCCGGGAGCCGTCGCTGCCAGAGGGATGGCAGGCGAATTCCGGTGGTCGGGACAGCATCGACGGAATGCCTCTGTCCAAGGTGGGGTATCTGAGCCCGTCGGGCGCGTACATGGCGGTGGTGCAAAGCGGAGCGGCCGAAGAGAAGGTCGTCCCGAAGCTCGACAGTTCACTTGTCCCGCGCGGACCCGAAGAGGTCGATGGTGTGCACTGGGTTGCCTATGAGGGCGGTGAGGGTGTCGAGCCGGTCTGGGTGACGCGGTTGGACAACACGGTGACCGTCGCCGTCACCGGGGCCGGTAACACTGAGGCCTTCCAGACCGTCGCCCGCGCGGTACAGACGGCCAAACCACTGCCGCGCTGAGATGACATCTACGCGGGTCGTTTCTCGACAATCGCCCGCGTGATTGTCATCTCGCCACGCCAGCCAGCCGCAGTCAGTGCCTCCGCGACTCTGCTCACGACCGTGGCTCGCCGGTTGCGCAGCATGTCACTGCTCACTCGAATGATCCGCCAGCCCAGTTCTTCCAGCTCGGCGAGTCGGTCGATGTCCTTGGTGCGCTGCGCCGGGTCGGTCCAATGTTGAGCACCGTCGAACTCGACGCCGACTTTCCATTCCTCCCAGCCCATGTCGATGCGTGCGAATATCCAGCCGAACTCGTCGATTACCCGAATCTGAGTCTGTGGCTTGGGCAATCCGCCACGGATCAGTTCGAGCCGGGTGCGCGTTTCTTGCGGCGACTCAGCTCCGCCGTCGATGAGCGGAAGGAGTTCACGTAGCTGCATGATGCCGCGCGCACCGTTGTGATGATCGATCAATGTCTGTACGTCGTCGGCGTTGAGCCCGGTCGCGCGTGAAAGCGAGTCGAGGTGAATAAGCGCCTCGGTGAACGGCATTCGCCGTCCGATGTCGAATGCCGTTCGTGCCGCCGTCGTCAGTGGAACGCCGTCGCGGATTGTACGTTCGTGGGGCGATAATTGGTCACGGTGCACCGTGATTCCGCGGGGAGCGTGCCGACGAGCGACGATCAATTCCGCTGGGGTGTTTGGGGTTATCCATTTCGAACCCATGAGGGCAGACGCTGACAAGCCGGCGATGACCGCAGTTCTTTTCGACCAGAGCCACGCCGCGATTGCGCGATCGGCGGCGGTAGGTTCGGCGCCGTTCGGGACGTACACGTCGGGATAGACACGTGTATGGCGGGCGCTCAATTTCCATCGGCTGAGGTCGCCTGTGCCAAGCAGTTCGGTGCCGATGAATGGATCCCCCATGAGCGCGAGACTGGCATAGCCCACTGACACGCCACCGAGATGACATCTATGCGGGTGATTTCCGCCTAATCGCCAGCGTCATTGTCATCTCGTCGCGAAAGAGACTAGGAATCAAGCGCGTCTTCGATGCGCTTGCGGGCTCCTGCCAGATGCTCTTCGCAACGCTTGGACAGCGCCTCGCCGCGCTCCCAGAGTGCCAGCGAGGTATCCAGATCCAGGCCGCCTTGCTCTAGCTGCTGCACCACCTCGATTAGCTCGGTGCGTGCTTCTTCATAGCCCAGCTCGGCGGGATTGGTCATGAACCCTCTCCTGTCACGGTCGCGGTCACGGCGCCATCGGAAACGCGTACGCGCAGCGATGCCCCGGCCGGTGCATCGGCCACCGTTCGCAGCACCTCCACCGTGCCATCGTCGCGTACTCGCTGCACCACCGAGTACCCGCGGGCCAAGGTGGCGGCCGGACCCAGCGTGGCCAGCTGTGCCGACAAATGCTTCACCCGTTGCGATTCGGATTCCACCAGCCGCCGCATATCGCGACGCAGTGCCGTTCGCGCGACGGAGATTTCGTCCTGACGTGTCGTCAGCATCCGCAATGGATCGGCCAGCACCGGGCGGCTACGCATCTGATCCAGACCGCGCTGCTCGCGCTGCACCCAGTTGCGCAACGCCTGTGCCGACCTTCGTCGCAGATCCAGGATCAACGCCTGCTCTGCGGCGGCATCGGGCACCAGCTTCTTGGCGGCATCGGTGGGCGTGGCGGCCCGTAGATCGGCCACCAGATCGGACAGCGGATTGTCCGGCTCATGCCCGACTGCGCTGACCACGGGGGTTCGGCACGCCGAGATCGCGCGGCACAGCGTCTCATCGGAGAACGGCAGCAGATCCTCCACGCTGCCACCGCCGCGTGCCAACACGATCACATCCACGGCGGGATCGGTATCCAAAGCCTTTAACGCGGAAACGATTTCGGCGACCGCGTGCGGGCCCTGCGCCGGGGTGTTGCGCACCGCGAATTGCACCGCCGGCCATCGGGCCGTCGCGACGGAAATCACATCGTGTTCGGCGGCACTGGCGCGGCCGGTGATCAGCCCGATGCACCGAGGCAGGAACGGAACCGGCCGCTTCAACCGTGCATCGAACAGCCCCTCGACGGTCAGCAGCTGACGCAGCCGTTCGATTCGGGCCAGCAGCTCGCCGACGCCCACCGCGCGAATATCGTTGAGCCGTAACGAAAACGATCCACGTACCGTGTAGAAGCTGGGCTTGCCGCACACCACGACCTGGGTGCCTTCGGTCAGCTTCACCGGTGCGTTGCGCACCAAATCGGGTGGGCACGTCACGGTCAGCGACATATCGGCGGCCGGGTCGCGCAGCACCATGAACACGGTCTTGCTACCGGGCCGGATGTCGATCTGCGTCAGCTGGCCTTCCACCCACACCACGCCCAGGCGGTCGATCCACTTGGCTACCCGGGTGGCGACAGCCCTGACTGGCCAGGGGTTTTCGGGGCTTGTCCCCGGATCAGCCACGGGCAGCGGCGCGTGTGATCCTGTTCGCGAGCAAGGTCTGATAAGGCGCCCGCGCCTTGTGGGCGTCTTCGTAGGTCAGCAGTTCTTCCAGATCGCTCACCGACAGAGACTGCAGCCGCGCCCGCAGCTGGGCCAGCGTCAGATCGTGGTAGCCGAGCTCGATGACGACGTCGGGGGCGTTCGGATCCGCCGGTTCAGCGGGCGCTACCGACGCAGCCTGCTGTGCCGCTTTGGCGGGAGCCTTTTTCGCTGGTGCCTTACGCGGCGCGGCCTTCTTCGCTGCGGGCTTGGGCTCGGGTGCTGCCGGCTCCTCGGCCGCCGACGGCGCGGACGGCTCCGACGAGTACAGCGCGAACCGTCCGTTCGTCATGCGCTCGGCGGTATCCTCATAGACCGCAGTAGCTTGCGACTCATCCGGCGCGGGTGCATCGAGCTCGTCGACGTCCTCATCGAAGGTCGCCCACTCCGGCTGCTCGTCGGTGGGCGGGAAGATGTTTTCCCAGGTCTCGTCGCCCTTGATGGCCAATTCGGTCACCGTCTGCTGGAACCGCATGAAGTTCTGCACGGCTTGGCTAGCCGCTGTCATGGGGTAGGTGAGGACGGCCTGGGGCAGCTTGCGGGTCTCTTCGAGAACGGTCGCGGCCACCCCGAGGATCAGCCGGACTCCGTACGGAGGACGAATCATAGGAGCAAGCTTGCCTTACATGGCTCGTGGAGCGAAAGAGTGGGCCGTAAGCTGGTGGCTATGGCAGCGGTGGATATGGGCACTCCGGGGATGGTCAGCACCATTGTCGGCTCCTCGACCAGCAAGCGGGTGCTGCTGGCCGAGCCTCGCGGCTACTGCGCGGGCGTCGACCGTGCCGTTGAGACCGTAGAGCGTGCGCTGGAGAAACATGGCGCCCCCGTGTATGTGCGTCACGAGATCGTGCACAACCGCTACGTGGTGGAAACCCTCGCCAAGGCGGGGGCAATCTTCGTCGAGGAGACCGATGAGGTGCCCGAGGGTGCGATCGTCGTCTTCTCCGCGCACGGTGTGGCTCCGACCGTGCACCTGGACGCCGCGGCACGCAACCTGAAGACCATCGACGCCACCTGCCCGCTGGTCACCAAGGTGCATCAGGAAGCCAAGCGTTTCGCCCGCGACGACTACGACATCCTGCTGATCGGTCACGAGGGGCATGAGGAGGTCGTCGGTACCGCCGGTGAGGCTCCGGACCACGTGCAGCTGGTCGACGGCCCAAGCTCGGTGGACAAGGTCACCGTGCGTGACGAGAACAAGGTCATCTGGCTGTCTCAGACGACGTTGAGCGTGGACGAGACCATGGAGACGGTCCAGCGCCTGCGGGAGCGTTTCCCGACGCTGCAGGACCCTCCTAGCGACGACATCTGCTACGCCACCCAGAACCGTCAGGTCGCGGTGAAGGCGATGGCCCCCGAATGTGAGCTCGTGATCGTCGTAGGTTCGCGCAACTCGTCCAACTCGGTGCGTCTGGTCGAGGTTGCCCTCGGTGCGGGCTCGCACGCCTCGTACCTGGTCGATTACGCCGAAGACATCGATCCAGCCTGGCTTCAGGGTGTGACGACGGTCGGGGTCACCTCGGGTGCCTCGGTGCCGGAGGTACTGGTGCGCGGGGTGCTGGAGCGGCTCGCAGAGTACGGATATGGCGAGGTGCAGCCGGTCACCACGGCCAACGAGACGCTGGTGTTCTCGCTGCCTCGAGAGCTGCGTGCCGCACGGCGCTAGTTCGCGCTAGCGGTCGTAATCCCACGCGTCGGAGGAGTCCTGCCGACGCCGTCGCGGTGCCGGGGGCTGCTCATCTCGGTAGCGGACTATCGGGCGGTGTGAGCGCGGCGGCTCTGACGGCTCCCTGACCGGCTCCCGGTAGCGAGGCCGCTCCTCGTAGCCGTAATCCTCGTATTCGTCGCGGACCCGCCGTGCGGGACGGCGTTCGGTCCGCATCGGGCGTTCGTCCTCCCACGGCGTGCCGAGCGGCGTCCGCTGCGAGACGGGTTCGGAATCGTGCGTGGGACGACGGCGCGACGCGGATTCGTGCCGTCCGTGGCGTGTCCGAGCGGTGGCCTCGTCCGTGCGGGGACGGCGGCTCCTCTCGGTACTTCCCGCGGTCTTGCTCGCGGTCTTGGCGTCGGCATCGACCAGGGCCTGCACCCGGGTCCGTCTGGTTGTCCTCGGCTTGGCCACCTTTGTGGCCTTCGGCTTGGACGTCTTGGGCTTATCGCTGGCGGGCTTGCCGGTGAAGATTCCCCAGTACCAGCGCACCACCCCGATGATCAGCACGCCCAGCGCGGTGCTGATCATCAGCGGGAACCGTTCGATCAGCGGGTACCCGATGGTGAGGGCCGTCGACTTTCCGCCGGAAAGCGGTGCCTGCGACATGACCATGTAGGCCGCGGGAATGCTCGCGAAGAGGATGAGCGGCGGTTGCACGACGGCGGTGAAGATCGACGCGTAGCGGACCGCGAAAACCGCGACGACGCATCCCGCCGCGTAGCAGCCAGCGAATGCGCCGGTCAGCTTCTCACCATTTGTCATCGCGTCAATTGCGAAGCCGAGTGCTGTACCAGCGACGGCGATAAGGATGGCACCCCACCACGGCACACCCGGGATATCGGGGTGCGCCGACCGGTGATCGGCCTCCACCGATGAGCGGGCGCGTTGACCTGTCACATGTTGAAAGGTACCGGTGTCTGGTCGGATGTTCGGTAACGGTGCCCGTCAATGATCTTGTGTCAGCAGCATCTCGCCGACGGATTCGTATCGGCTTCGGCGTACCGCGAACGCCAGAATTCGCCCTCGGTGGGCACTGAACGGTTGGGGTGGCGGCGCCGCAGATGTTCGACGTATCGCTGGTAGTCGTGGTCTCCCATGACAGAGGTGAACCACCACACCAGTCCCTTGATCACCTTCATGTTCGGGTCCCTGCGAGATCGCGTGCTGCCCATTGTTTCTCGATTTCCTTCTCCACGTCGGTGGGCAGGAAACCGCTGGGGGCGAAGAGTTTGGAGGGCACTGCCGGATCTTCACTGGTCGGCAGACCACCCGAGCGCACCGCGCGCAGGCATGTCCAGATTCCGGCCGCGACGACGACCAACACCAACGAGGCGAAGACAGCCGACAGCGTCCCCTGGACGAACGTGTTGCGAATCACGGCGTCGATGGCCTCGGGTGTCTTGGCGGTCTTGAAGCTCGTCATTCCGGCGTCTCGGGCCGCCGCATAGAGCTGGTGCTGCTTCCAGTACCCGACGGCCGGGTCGGCGGAGAAGATCTTCTGCCAGGACGCGGCCATGGTGACGGTGAGATCCCAGGCCAGTGGGATGGTCGGGATCCACGCCCACTTGTACAGCCGCTGTTTGACGACGATCGTCAACACCACCGTCAAGGCGATCGCGGCCAGCAGCTGGTTGGCGATGCCGAACAGCGGGAACAAGGTGTTGATGCCTCCGAGGGGATCGGTGACCCCCATGAGGAGGATCGAACCCCAGCCGCCGACGACGATCGCCGAGCAGATCCATGCCCCGGGCCGCCAGGAGGTGTCCTTGAAGCGGCGCAGCGGACCGCCCAGGTTCCCCAAGGAGTCCGACAGCATGAAGCGAGCGACCCGGGTGCCGGCATCGACGGTGGTGAGGATGAACAGCGCCTCGAACATGATCGCGAAGTGGTACCAGAACGCCTTGAAACCGCTGCCGCCGAATACGTCCGACATGACCTGTGAGATTCCGATGGCCAGGGTGGGGGCGCCGCCGGTGCGCGAGACGATCGACGTCTCACCGATATCGTGGGCGGTTTGAGTCAGCTGTTCACCGGTGATATCCGGTCCGCCGATCGGCAGGTTGTTGACGTAGGCGGCTGCGGTTTCGGCGGTACCGCCGGTTGCCGCAGTGGGGGCGTTTATCGCAAAGTACAAGTGCTGGTTGAGGATCGCCGCGGTGACCAACGCCATGACGGCAACGAAGGACTCGGTGAGCATGCCGCCGTAGCCGATGAAGCGGGCCTGGCTCTCCTTCTCCAGGAGCTTGGGTGTGGTGCCGGAGGCGATGAGCGAGTGAAAGCCCGAGAGTGCCCCGCACGCGATGGTGATGAACAGGAATGGGAACAGCGATCCGGCGAAGGCCGGTCCCGAGCTGTTGAAGGCGAATTCGCTCACTGCGGGCAGCTGCGCCACCGGGCGGGCGATCAGGATGCCGACGGCCAGCATGGCGATTGTCCCGACCTTCATGAAGGTCGACAGGTAATCGCGAGGAGCCAGTAGCAGCCATACCGGGAGCACCGATGCGGCGAACCCATAGAACATCATCAGCCAGGCGATGGTCGTCTTGTCGAGGCTGAACAGTGTTTCGCCCCAGCCCGATTCGGCCACCCACCGACCGGAGATGATCGCTGCGAGCAGAAGTGCCACGCCGATGACGGTCACTTCGGTGACCTTTCCGGGCCGCAGATAGCGCAGGTATACGCCCATGAACAGTGCGATGGGGATGGTCATCGCGATGGAGAACACGCCCCATGGGCTTTCGTCAAGGGCGTTGACAACGACGAGGCCCAGGACCGCGATCAGGATGACCATGATGACGAAGATCGCCACCATCGCGGCGGCCCCACCGACGGTCCCCATCTCGTCGCGGGCCATCTGGCCAAGACTGCGACCGCCGCGTCGGGTGGAGATCACCAGCACCAGGTAGTCCTGGACCGCGCCGGCGAGAACGACGCCGACGACAAGCCAGATGATTCCGGGTAGGTACCCCATTTGAGCGGCCAGCACCGGGCCGACCAGGGGACCGGCGCCGGCGATGGCGGCGAAGTGGTGACCGAAAAGCACTCGCCGGTCGGTGGGGACGAAGTCCTTCCCGTTGTCGAGTGCTTCGGCGGGGGTCGCCTGGTCGTCACGCGGTTTGACGAGCTTGCGTTCAATCAGCTTGGCGTAGAACCGGTATGCGATGAGGTAGGTGCAGATCGCGGCGACGACGAACCAGACGGCGTTGACGTGCTCGCCGCCCAGCAGCGCGATCATCGTCCAGGCAAAGGCTCCCAGCAGTGCCACCAACACCAGCACCACGCGGGTGGTGGGCGAGGGGCCCCGGTTATCGATGACAGCGACCGGTGGCAGGTCGGGATCGGTCCGCAGCAGCTCGACGCCGGGTGGGGGAGTCACGTCCTGGGGCTCTACGGCGGTGGTGGCCATGCGCGTTACCTTAAGTCGCCCGCCGATGACCGGGCAGCACATCGGGGCAGTGTTCAAGTTCAGGGAAAGATCGGGGCCATCCCTGATGCCCCTCATAGTCTCCGCTCATAGCGTCGAGACATGAGCAAAACAGTGTGGTTTGCAACGGCTTTGGAGGCCATGGTGGCGGTCATTCCGGTTGCGGCGGTGGCGCTGGCGGCCGTTGCGCATGCCGGGCCGCAAGGGTACGGCGATGCCGAGACGGTGATCAGTTCTCTTGAGGCGCAGGGAAATTACGTCATTCTTAACCGTACGGGACATTGCCCGCTGGAGAGTTGCACGGTAGCCCGGGTGCGGCAGGGGCCCTCGGTCTACCGGTACGAGCGGGCCGTGGGTGCCGATTCCAACACGGCACCCACGAAGGTGCTGGACCACGGAACCTACTACGTTGACCTGAAATGCTGAGCCGCCAAACTCCGGGGAAAGATCAGGGGCTTCCCTGATGCGCCAGGATGTTTCGGCGGCCTACGGTGAGTTCATGACTACTGCACTGCGACGCCCCCGCGCTGGGGCGATGATCGGCGGGGTATGCGCGGCCATCGCTCAGCGCTTTGGATGGGATGTGACGATCGTCAGGGCGCTCACGGTCGCGTCGATCCTGCTTCCCGGGCCGCAGGTGTTGGCCTACCTGGTGTTATGGGTGCTCATTCCTCGGGACCAGTGACCGCGGCCCGCGGGCTCGAAAGTTAATTTTTCGTAACCACCGGGTGGACGGGGCTCTGCACGGGGCTAAACCGTGGGTAGTGTGCGGGCATGCGACCATACGACTACCCCCTACGGGTTACTGTATTGGTCCTTGTCGCCGGTGTTCTGTGCTTCGTGGGGGTGAACCCGGGAAGTGTTGTGGGCCAGCCCGCATCAATGACGACGGCGTACGCCCTCGATCACGATGAGGCAAGTGCCGCTCCGGCGGACGCGCCTCAGGTCGATGCCTTCGCTCAGGTCGTCCAGATCGCCAAGATGTGCCGAGGGATCCTTGCGGGGGCGATGCTGCTGGTGCTGGCCTTTGTGCTGCGCTACGTGCTGCTCACAGCGCCACGGGGTTCGCCTGTGCGGCAACGGATTTTTGGCCGCGACCGCCGTGTGATATTGCTCAGCGGCTGTGTGAACAGGTGCTGATGCGGTCGGTGTGATCCGGCCATGTCAGTCATGCCGCGCTAACGCGGTTCTACACAGGAGCAACCATGATCAGGACCCTTTCTTCCGCGGTGTTCGCGTTGACCGTCGCAGGAACACTTCTCGCGGCGCCGTCGGCATATGCCGGTCCAGACGGGGAGAACGCCGCCGATGTGATCGCCGACCTGGAGTCGCGCGGCAACATCGTGGTCGTCAACCGCGTGGGGAGCGGGCCCATGGCTGATTGCAAGGCGACCGCCGTCCGCCCGGGACGGCTGTTGGCGCCGGGTGCGTCCATCAACGCGCCGGGAGCCAGCTGGGGCGGCTCGATCTTGTCGAATCATCGGGTGATGCACGTCGACATCACCTGCTGATATCAACCACCAAGGAAATCCAGCAGCACGATCGCGTGATTGCGTTCGGGGTCTTTCGCGGCGTAGAGCAGCGTGACGGTGCCGTGCTCGCGCTCGAATTCCTGCGCGGTGTCCACCGCAGAGCTGGTGGCGAGCTCCGCGCGATACTCCCCCGCGTACACGGCCCAATCCTCGGGCGCGGCATGGTGCCAGCGAACGCGCAGGTCAGGGCTCGGCGCGATGTCCTTGAACCAGAGATCGACCTGCGCGGCGGCCTTGCTCACACCCCGTGGCCACAGGCGGTCGACCAGTACGCGGTATCCGTCCGACGGGTCGGGAGTCTCGTAGATCCGCTTGGTGCGATAGGTCACCCCAGCATTGTCCGTAGACTTTCCTTCCCGTGAGCCTGAACTTGGGAATCGTTGGTCTGCCGAACGTCGGGAAGTCGACGCTGTTCAACGCGCTGACCCGCAATAACGTGCTGGCGGCCAATTACCCGTTTGCGACCATCGAGCCGAATGAAGGCGTGGTGCCGCTGCCGGACCCACGCCTGGACAAACTGGCGGAGGTGTTCGGGTCGGCGCGCACGCTGCCCGCGACCGTGACGTTCGTGGACATCGCCGGAATCGTCAAGGGCGCCTCCGAAGGAGCGGGACTCGGGAACAAGTTCCTGGCCAACATCCGCGAGTGTGACGCCATCTGCCAGGTGGTGCGGGTATTCGCCGACGACGATGTCGTCCACGTCGACGGCCGGGTGGATCCGGCGGCCGATATCGAGGTGATTGAGACCGAGCTGATTCTCGCCGACATGCAGACGCTGGAGAAGGCGGTGCCGCGGCTCGAGAAGGAAGCCAAGACCAAGAAGGACCGTCAGCCGCTCTTCGATGCCGCCAAGGCCGCGCAGGAGGTGCTCGACAGTGGCAAGACGCTGTTCTCGACGGGGCAGGACTGGTCGGTGGTGCGCGAGCTGAACCTGATGACCACCAAGCCTTTCCTCTACGTGTTCAATGCCGACGAGGGAGTGCTCGGGGACGAGGCACGCGTTGCGCAGCTGCGGGAGCTGGTGGCACCTGCCGATGCGGTGTTCCTCGACGCGAAGATCGAGTCGGAACTGCAGGAGCTGGACGAGGAGTCCGCTGCCGAGCTATTGGAGTCGATCGGGCAGACCGAGCGGGGCCTGGATGCGTTGGCACATGCGGGTTTCCATACGTTGAAGCTGCAGACGTACCTGACCGCCGGACCAAAAGAGGCGCGGGCGTGGACGATTCATCAGGGAGACACCGCGCCGAAGGCGGCCGGCGTCATCCACACCGACTTCGAAAAGGGCTTCATCAAGGCCGAAGTGGTGTCCTTCGACGACCTCGTCGAGGCGGGTTCGATGGCAGCCGCCAAGTCCGCCGGGAAGGTGCGGATGGAAGGCAAGGAGTACGTCATGGTCGATGGTGACGTGGTCGAGTTCAGATTTAATGTCTAATTCGACTTCGGTGGAAGAGGAATTCCCCTCGGCCGAAATTGTCGCTCGCTTTGCAACGAAGATCGGCCGCAAATGGCGCACCAGAAATGAACTGATCGACCTCATTGATAACGAATTATGGGATATCGAAGAAACGATATACGCCGCAGGGGAAGCTGCACGATGTGAGTATCGGAAAATCCCTGAACTAGTTCGTCGTGACGTGGGACATCTACCGTTGTTTGAAGTAGCGGAGGTAGCACAAGCAACGGTGCATTTATATGGCAAGCAGGCGGATAGGTCAGTTCCACGTGATATGTTATATGTATTTTCTGGTCTGGCCACTCGTGCGATCTCTACTTTGAGGGAGATTGCAATTTTGCTTGATAGTGGGTATGCGTTTGGGGCTAAGTCGAGGTGGAGAGCGCTTTCCGAAATTCTTGTGGTGGCCCGAATTCTTGTGGCTGGAAACAGGCACACCGCGACGAGATACAAGGAACATCGATGGATAATCCTCGCTCGCCAGCGAGCTCGCACGCAGGATTTTCAATGGGTTGGTGATCTCCCGACGCCGGAGGTGATGTCGAGGCGGCTCCGTCGTCGATTCGGGGACGCATACGGCGGCGAGTATGGGTGGGCCGCCACAGTTACATCGCAAAGGTTGCGGCAATCGAAGCCACGATGGCGGCATCTCTTAGAAATTGCTGGCGTTGATGAGTATGAATCCCGTGTGCAGGCTGCTCACCATGCTGTGCACGGAGCAGATGCTCTGGGCTTGCTGGGGACAGTTAGTGGGAGCGTCGGATTATTCCACGCAGGCGGTTCCGCCCAGGGCGTACTTGAGGTGGCGCACGACTCTGTTCGTCTTTTCCGGGAAGTAATGTGGGCGCTATTTCAAAATTGCTCCAAGTATTCTACTTCGCGAAAACTGGTGATCTTTCAAGGGATTTTTGAGGCTCATGCCTTCAACTGTGAGCAAAACCTCCTACGGACCATTATTTCGGTTGATGTGGATGCGAGGAATAGATACTTCGCTACCATTGACGAGTTCCTTGGTCTCGGAGGCGACATCGTAGTTGGAGACTGAAGGTGGAAATGCGGCCCGGAGCAGCGGGTCCGGCCGCTCCTTGGGATTAGGGCTGGGCATGCAATTGATGGTTGTGGCTAGCCGCGAGAGCCGGATGGGCCGTCACATCATTCGATCGACTTGGCGTCCGCTCGAAATCGTTCATAGACACGAGCCACTTCGACTGTTGTAGCGGAGACGTGGCTATGGCACACGTCCCATGTGTGGTGCCGATACTTGAGCAGGTCGTTCAGAGTGCCGATAGCGATCGATCGTGTCATCCCGGTCAAGGCAGGACTCTGCGATGCGACGGATCTCGACCCGAATGAACCCCATAAGCGTCTGGACCTCCGAGTCCTCGAAGAACGGTCTGTTGACGGTCGCCCACGGGCACTCGATGACGACGTCGGCGGTGCACACGGGCGTCAGTTGTAGAACTGGACAAGGCAGAACTCGTGCGCTTCGGGGTCGAGCATGACGAGCACCACGCCTTCGTCGTAATCGTGGCGTTCGCCCGACCAGGATCCGCCGAGGCCCTCGACTTGAGTGCGCGCAACCTCGATATCGTCGACCTCAATGTCGAGATGAAGCCGCACCTTCGAGGTCTTCGCTTCTGACACGCGCTGAAGGTGAGTCGCGGTTGGCCGCCGGTGCGGGAGCCCAGTGTCGCCCACCCCGGATCGTCACCGTGTTCGGCAGAAGGTGGCAGGTCCAGCAGTGCACTCCAGAACAACGAGAGCCGCGCGGGGTCCGCGCAGTCGATGGTGAGTCCAAACCAGCGATTCGTCACCCTGTCATTGTGAGTGCATATGTGAATCGTTAGCCATGCCTGCCGCGCTCGAGTGTTGAACCCGTGGGCCGCGATAACCACCTCTAGGCAGTACAACCGATTGCCCACTACATCCGCAGTGATCGTTGCGAAAATCCTCTACGACGTTTGTAGTGCTGCATCAATGCAGGTTATTGAGGATTTATCTGTGAGTTTCGTTCACTCAGCTAATCGACTGCAGCAACCTGTTGCTGTGAGCTGGCGCAACAGGCTGAAACGCCCGTTGTCAGACTTCCGGGGGATGCTTGCGGTGGGGTAGCCTGCCGCCTAAAGGGTTGCTTGGAGGGTTCTGTATGTCATCACGCGAGGTTCGTATTGACCCCGAATCCGTGCATCTTGGCGCCTGGAACGCGTCCAATGCAACCAGCGATGCGGCGGCTGATCTCGCCAAGCATGCCCGCGATATCCGCGCTCACGCCGAAGGGTGGGTCGGCTCCTCACTATCGGCACTCGAAGATCTGATGGAGCGGTGGGAGACGCGCCATTTCGAGCATGAAGAACGTATGGGCAATGTAGGACAGATCCTGAACGACGCGTCCAAGCAGTTTCTGAACCTGGACCTCGAAGGTTTGCAACCCCCGGGCGAGACGCGGGAGGTGTGATGGGGCTACTGACTGTTCCCGACATCCTTCGATGGGACGCGCCATCTCTCGCGGCGGTGTTCGAGGTCTGCAAGAAGCGTCAAGGGACGCTCGACACCTTCGGATGCAATATCCAGCAGATGAACAATCGCCTGTCCGATTGGAAGGGCGAAACGGCTGACGCCCTCACCGCGGCAGCGGGTAAGGCGCGTACGGATATTGAAGCCGATGGCAGTGAGTCCGCGGTGGTGGCGCGCGCCCTCTCGACGGCCGAAACCGGTGTCCGCCAGGTCAAGAAGCGGCTCGTGGAGCTGCTGGACGAGGCCGAGGGCAAGCAGATCGAGGTGGACGACAGCGGCGCCTGCGCTTTCAAGAAGGGCCACGAACTATCGCCGCAGTCCATGGGAGTTCTGCTCGGCTTCCAGCAGCGGGTCACCAACGTCATGATCCAAGCGATGACCGTGGATGACGAAATCGCTTTTGCCATAAGGCTTGCGGTGATGGACAAGCCGGTGGCGCAGGCAGCGGCGACCGTCAGCGATGCCGCAGACTCTGCGGGTACGACCGACGCCGCCGCCAAGGCAATCGCCTTCGCGAAGGCCGTGGGAGACGGTCGCGCCTACGTCTATGGCGGGACCGGACCCGGATACGACTGTTCGGGCGCACAGTCTGCACTCTTTGCCGCCGTAACGGGAAAGCCGCAGAGTACAAGGTATTTCACCACCGAATCCGACTTTGAGGCACTTGGCTTCAAGAAGGGATACATGCCGGGCGCGTACAACGTCGGCATTCACCGTGGCGGTGGCGGCATGAACTCACACATGGCGGCCACGCTCCCCAATGGAGTCAACTTCGAATCCGGCGGATCGCACAACAGCACCTTGTACGGTGGCTCGGCCGCCGGGGCCACGGACTCCCAGTTCGAACTGCATTACTACCTGCCGGCGACGGCAACCCGCTCGACCTCGGTGAGTACGTCCACTTCATCCACGAATCAGACGTCTGACACGGCGCAATATGCTTGAGAACCAATCGAATTAGATGCATGAGCCCGGCCACGCCGATGCTTCTCCGCAGGGGTACTAGTCCTGCACGTAGGACACCACGGCCATCATTCCGGACTCGCCGTGATAGATGTTGTGGCAGTGGGTAAGCCACTGCCCGGGGTTGTCGGCGTCGAAGTCCACCTGGACGGTTTTCATCGGAGCGACCAGGACCGTGTCCTTGCGGGCGCGAAAACCTCCGTTCGAATCGCGCACCGCAAATGTGTGCCCATGCAGGTGCATGGGGTGAAACATCATCGAGTCGTTGACGAACCGTAGCCGTACACGCTGACCCTCACGCACGGGCAGGCCATCCCGAGGATCGTAGGTTTTGCCGTTGATGGTCCACGTGTACTTACCGGTTGGGCCGGCCAAGCGCACGTCATGAGTGACATTGGGGTCGCGACGCTGAAGTTGAACCTCAGGGGCGGCGGTCAGTGTCGCAGTATCGAGCGGCACCTGGGACTTCATCAGCATCGCGGCGTCCTCGGCGCGCCCGCGAACCGGTGTATCGCCCGAACGCAGAATCAATTGGGCGAAGCCGTTTTTCCCCTCGGGCACGGCCACCAGCGGCACCGACGAACCCGGGATGGTGACCACGGCGTCGACTCGTTCTCCCATGGTGAGCAGGATTGTGTCGGCCTGGTATGCCTGCACTGGGAAGCCGTCGGTGTGGGTGACGGTCATGGGTACGCCGGGAATGCTGATTCGGAACGCTGTATCCCCGCCCGCGTTGATGATGCGCAACCGCACTCGTTGTCCGGCGCGGTAGGTCGTCGCCTGCGGATCGGCCGTCACCCGTCCATTGATGAGGTAGTAGGGGTACGTCACATCACCACTGTCCATGCCGAGTGGCGCAGTCGGGTCCGCTCCCATGCCGCCCATGGAGTGATCCATAGGCGGCATTCCTTTGGCGCGTAGCCCTTCCAGCACTTGGTCGGGATCAGTGCCGTTGCCGTCGATCCAATCGTCGAGGATTACCACCAGTTCGTGGTCATAGTTGGCACCTTCATCGGGATCCTCGATGATCAGCGGCGCGTAGAGCCCGCGATCGATTTGCGTTCCGACGTGGGGGTGGAACCAGTACGTCCCCGCGTGCGGTACCGCGAACTCGTAGTCGAACACTCCTGTCGGCGGGATTTCCGGCTGAGTGAGGCCGGGCACCCCATCCATGTCATTGCGCAGCGCGAGGCCATGCCAGTGCACCGTGGTGGGCGCGGGGAGGTTGTTGACTGTTTGCACGCGGAGTATTTCGCCCTGGCGAACACGAATCTCTTGGCCGGGTACCCGTCCTCCGTATGCCCATGTGGATGCCGGAGTTCCCGCAAGGTCGATCTGGGTAGGGGCGGGGGTAAGGGTCACCTGCCGCACCCCGGCCGAGGCGCCACGGCGAGCCGCCTCGACGGCTGAAACCCGTGGAGAGTCCGCGGTAATTCGTTGTGGTGCGCCAGTTCCCGCGGGGCTTTTGGTGCAGGACGCGAGGAACCCGGCGGCGGCAGCCGTCATGCCCATTCGGAGGAGTTCGCGTCGGCCAAGTGGCGGTGACATGCGTGGCGTCATGCATTCTGTATACCCCGTAGGGGTATATTTAGGCAACTGTATGCTACGGTCGCAATGTGTTGCCGTCCAATGGCGAACTGCAACCGGTGTGGCGGGGCTACGTCGTGTCGGGCATTCGTGCGCAGGCTCTGACGTGCTGAATATCGGCCGACAGCCGCGATGGCGATGGATCGCCGTCATCGTCGTAGGCGTGATCGCCGCCCTTCCCATTCTTCATTGCACCGTCGCCGCCGAAACCGCGCTCCCGGTCATGTCGCATCACTCCATCGGAGCCGCGTCCGGTGCCCTCGAGGACGCGAGCCATCACATCGGTCGGACGGCCGAGGACTTCTCCAGCCAGATCTTCGATGTGATCGCGGGAAAAATTCGCTCCGGCAATTCATTCCGATTGCTGTGGGCTACGGCGCTGGTCATGACCATGATCCTTGTGCTGCACCCGTTACGGGTCCGCGCGATACGTGCGCCACCGCCGCGTCGTCTTGTGTACATGGCGATGGCTGGAGGTCGTGGCCGCCTGCAACAGATCTGCGTGAGCCGACGCTGACGAAGGCCCTGCGGTGACGGGCCTCGCGCCGTCCGCCGCACGACGCCGTCATTGAAGGCTTCGCCGCATGGAGTGCGGCGCAGACGTAGGGAATCAGTTATGTATGGACGCCTTATTTTCCACCGCATCGGCGGCCTCGGTGTGGCCGCCGCAACCGCAGGTGCCATTGCCGTTGTTGGTGCACCGATCGCCGACGCGGGCCCCAAGAATCTTGGGAACGCCGATGCCGTCATCGCGTCCCTGAAGGCCAGGGGCGACAAGGTTGTCATCGACCGTCGGGGCAGCGCACCACTGGACGAGTGCATTGCGACCTCGGTGCGTGAGGGGAGGTCGGCGTATCGCTGGCAGCGCGTACGCGCTGCCGATCCCACCAGTCCGCTGGTGCAGGTGGTGGATTACCGAGTCATGCATGTCAGTGTTGAGTGCTGACCACGGATAGGTAGCAATCAGGTCACATACCCCATGAGGGTATGCAAAATCGTGCTAGCCTGGCGGTTATGCCGACCAGGGTGCGCCGCAGCAGTGGCAGCGGTCGGCTATGGCTTGTCGCAGTCCTAGTGGGAATCGTCGCGAGTCTGCCGATCCTGCACTGCGTCTCAAGCGACCCCAACACCCACGGTGGCGCTGACGCGCCGCATCATCAGGCAACTCACACCGCACTCGTTGGGCACGGCCTCTCGGCCACCCATCCACACCTGGACAACGCGGTGCACCAGATGGCGTGCCAGACCGTGGACGGGCTGATTGCGCTGACTCGGGGCCACAACCCGCTGCGCGTTCTTATCGTGCTGGCGGCGTTGGCCCTCGTCACCTTGATCTTCCAGCCGGTGGCGGCGCACCTGTCCCGCGGGCCACCGCTGGCCGTCGGTCATCACGGGGCCCGGACGGGCCGCGACATCCTCACCAATCTCTGCGTCATTCGGCGCTGATACGGCCCGATGGGCGAGGCGGGGTTCCGCCACGCCCACATACGCCGTCATCAGCTTCCCGGCCGCGTCATGCGGCCCTCACGCAGGGACCTTTCATGAACAACAGCATCGCTCTGTCCTCTCGTCGTAGCTGCACCCATTTGGGTCCGCGATTCCACGACCCCAACACATTGGTCGGCAACACCCCGGTATTGTGGGTGTCGGAGCCGTTCTCCGCGCCCGGCACCGGCTTCTGGGCCAAGCTCGAAGGCCATAATCCGAACGGTATGAAGGACCGCCCCGCACTGCACATGATCGAGCAGGCCCGGACGCGCGGCGACCTCAAAGCGGACGCCATGATCGTCGAATCGACCAGCGGAACATTGGGTTTAGGACTGGCCCTGGCCGGAATCATCTACCGTCACCCCGTCACTCTCGTCACCGATCCGGGCCTGGAGCCGATCGTGCGGAGCATGCTGACCGCCTACGGTGCGCGGGTGGAAATCGTGACCGAGCCGCATCCGATCGGGGGATGGCAACAGGCACGCAAGGATCGTGTCGTGGAAATACTTGCTGCCGAACAGGATTCGTGGTGCCCTGACCAGTATCAGAACCCCGACAACGTCGACGCCTACCGAGGGCTCGCCGAAGAACTGATCGACCAGCTGGGAACCGTGGACACCCTCGTCTGCTCGGTGGGAACCGGCGGACATTCCGCGGGAGTGGGACGCGTACTGCGAGAACATAATCCGAACCTGCGGTTGGTGGGTGTCGACACCATCGGCTCCACAATATTCGGACAGCCCGCCGGCTCGCGACTGATGCGCGGCCTGGGTTCGAGCATCTATCCGGGGAATGTCGACTATCCCGCATTCGACGAAGCCCATTGGGTTGCGCCGAATGAGGCCGTATGGGCGGCCCGTACCCTGGCCTCGACCTACCACGCGAGCGGCGGATGGAGCGTCGGGGCGGTGGCGTTGGTCGCGGGGTGGGTGGCACGGACCTCGGAACCGGGGACGCGTGTTGCCGCCATCTTCCCCGACGGTCCGATGCGCTACCACGGCACGATCTACGATGACGAATACTGCCGCAGTCACGATCTTCTGGACCGCCCACCGGCGCAGGATCCCGATGTGATCGACGATCCGGCGGACCGAGTGGTGGACCGGTGGACCAGGTTGACCCGTGTGATCGACCCGATAGGAAGACCTGCGTGATCGAAACCTTCCGTCAGTTCCGGTCTTTCGATCGTCCCAGCCAGACGTTGATGGTGAATCAGTTCGCCATCAACGTCGGCTTCTACATGTTGATGCCCTATCTCGCGGGGTACCTGGCCGGACCACTGGGTTTGGCCGCGTGGATGGTGGGTCTGGTGCTGGGCGTCCGAAACTTCTCCCAGCAGGGCATGTTTCTGGTTGGCGGCACCCTGGCCGACAGGTTCGGATACAAGCCGCTGATCGTCGCCGGCTGTCTGCTACGTACTGCCGGATTTCTCATGTTGGCCTTCGTCGGCACGCTACCGGCGATACTGATCGCCTCGGCGGCAACGGGTTTCGCGGGCGCTCTGTTCAATCCCGCGGTGCGTGCCTACCTGGCCGAGGATTCGGGGGAGCGTCGGGTAGAAGCCTTTGCCGTCTTCAACGTCTTCTATCAGGCGGGCATCCTGTTCGGCCCGATCCTCGGCCTGGCGTTGACGGCCTGGGACTTCCGGATCACATGTGCCGTCGCCGCAGCGGTCTTCGCGGTGCTGACGGTGATTCAGTTGATGGCACTCCCGCCGAACCGTGCCGAGCAGGACGCGAATGCCGATCATGCTCCGGTGCTTGCTAGCTGGCGTTCGGTGGTGTCAAACAGGGCGTTCCTGCTGTTCTCGGGTGCCATGGTCGGTTCGTACGTGCTCACGTTCCAGGTGTATCTCGCGTTGCCGTTCCAGGCGGGACTGCTGACCGATGACAAGAAGTCCGAAACGATTTTGGTGACAAGCATCTTCGTGGTGTCCGGGCTGGTGGCGATCGCCGGGCAGGTGCGACTCACAGGCTGGCTTTCGGCGCGATTCGGTCCCAGCCGAAGCTTGGTGCTCGGCATGCTGGTCATCGCCGCGGCCTTTGTGCCGCTCGCGCTACTACCGTCGGCCGACGCCGGATCCGTCCCGGCGGTCGCTGCGCTGCTGCTTTCGGCGGCACTGCTGGCCGTCGGCACCATCGCGACCTTCCCGTTCGAGATGGACACCGTGGTCAGGTTGGCGGGTAACCGGCTGGTGGCCACGCACTACGGGCTGTACAACACGATCGTCGGTGTCGGCATCCTGGTCGGAAATCTCTTGACCGGCACGATATTCGGGTACACCCAGCAGCATGGCAGGCCCGCCCTGCTGTGGGTATCCCTGACCGGCGTCGGACTGGTTTGTGCTGCGGCGCTGTTCGCGCTGCGACGGGCGGGATTGCTGGACAAGGGCAGCGAAGTGGCGCCGACCGTCCGTGCGTGAGTAGTTTGTGGAGGCCATGACAGTCCCCGTTAAGCCCGTTAACCTCGTCAATCTCGAGAGCGTCTCCAAGTCGTATGGGGTCAAGCCGTTGCTCTCCGATGTCAGTCTGGGGGTGCAGACGGGGGACCGCATCGGGGTTGTCGGCCTCAACGGCGGGGGCAAGACCACCCTGCTGGAGGTGCTCGCAGGCATCGAGCCGCCGGATCAGGGCAGAGTGAGCCGTGTCGGGGACCTGCGGCAGGCCGTCGTCACGCAGCGTGACGATCTTGTGGGTACGACGGTATTCGATGTCGCAATCGCACCCCTGGGAGTCGCCGAACACGAATGGGCCGGGGATGCGCGGATCCGCTCGATTCTCGAGGGTCTTGGGGTGGCGGGGCTCGGCCTCGACAGGCGTGTCGACCAGCTGTCCGGGGGCCAGCGGCGCCGCGTCGGGCTCGCCGCGGCCCTCGTGCGCGATCTGGACCTGCTGATACTCGACGAACCCACGAACCATTTGGATGTCGAGGGCGTGCAGTGGCTCGCCGAACATCTTCTCGCGCGGCGCACCGCGCTGGTGGTCGTCACGCACGATCGTTGGTTCCTCGACACCGTCGCCACTCGCACGTGGGAAGTGGTCGATGGCGGCGTCGAATCGTACGAAGGTGGGTATGCCGACTGGACCTTCGCACGTGCCGAACGTGGGCGGCAGTCTGACGCCGCGGAAGCGCGCCGCCGCAATCTTGCGCGTAAGGAACTGGCGTGGCTGCGGCGCGGTCCACCCGCGCGTACATCCAAGCCGCGATACCGGATCGAGGCGGCCGAAGCCTTGATTGCCGATGTGCCGCCGCCGCGAGACTCCGTGGCGCTTTCCGCTTTTGCACGTCGGCGGCTGGGACGCGTCGTCATCGAGCTTGAGGAAGCGACGGTGACGTCGCCCGACGGCGGTGAATTGGCGCGAGATCTGACCTGGCGGCTGGCTCCCGGCGAACGCATCGGTCTGGTGGGGGTCAACGGATCCGGGAAGACGACCTTGCTGCGCGTTCTCGCCGGTGCGGTGCCATTGGCCGCCGGACGTCGCAAGGAGGGTAAGACGGTCAGCATCGGTTGGCTGCGTCAGGAACTTGACGACCTACCGGCAGATATCCGGATGCTCGAGGCGATCGAGGAGATCGCCCTGCGAATTACGCTGGGGGATAAGGAGATGTCGGCCTCACAGGTTGCCGAGATGCTCGGGTTCAGCCCGGCGCGTCAACGGACACCGGTCGGGGACCTCTCCGGTGGAGAGCGTCGTCGGTTGCAGCTGACTCGCGTGCTCATGGCGGAGCCGAATGTGCTTCTTCTCGACGAGCCCACTAACGACCTCGATATCGAGACCCTCCAGCAGGTGGAGGACCTGCTCGACGGCTGGGCGGGCACTTTGGTGGTCGTCAGCCACGATCGGTATCTCATCGAGCGGGTCTGCGATTCGACGTGGGCCTTGTTCGGTGACGGCAAGCTGACCAACCTGCCCGGCGGTATCGAGGAGTACCTGCGCCGCCACACTCCTGCTGCTCCAACAAAGACCACATCGGATCGCGGCCGGGATGGTGCTGCCCAACGGACCGTGCAGAAGGAGCTTGGTCGGCTCGAGCGGACTGTTGCCAAGCTGGATGAACGGGAGGCCGCGCTGCACGGGCAGCTCGCCGAACACGCCACCGATCCAGACCGCGTGGTTACCCTGACCGCCGAACTGACTGCCGTCGTCGCCGACAAGCATGCTGCCGAGGTGCAGTGGATGGAGCTGGCCGAAAGCCAGGAATGACGCAGACGCCGCCTTATTTATGGTGGGGCGGGCTCTCTGGCGGAAAGAAAAAGCGAGGACAGTCATTGACTGTCCTCGCTTGAACGGGTGAGTGAGAAACATCCGGGACTTGCCCGGCATGCGATGCGCTACGCACATCGCCGATGCGTCCCCCCTTTGGGGTTCGCCTACCTGCCGTTATACGGCTAGCGGGAACCACTCATCGGTCTGCTCCGTGTTGTCACCCTCTACCAGCATCTCGCCGCTGTAGATGGCTTCGAAGTCGATCTCGATGACCGTGGCACCGAATTCCTCGTTCGTCATGTACTGAACAGTAGGGGTCACCATTAAGAAATCATTGAGTCACGATTCGGAAAAGTCTGGCAATTTTCGGAGCGGGCATCTGTGCAGGTCGTGGTACACGTACGACCTTGCTGGAGTCCTAAGAAAGCGGATTTGGGTCCTTGACAAGCATCCAGAAGGCGATTGCGGCCCCGATTCCGGCCACAAGAAGCACCATCGACACCCCCGTGGGCCATTGCGTGCGCCCGAACCGGCCGTCCACAGATATGCGCCCCGGCCCCAGCAGGATCGCGGACATCGCGCCCATCCCGAGCACGAGCGGGAACTTGATCGCTTCCCAATCGGGGGTAAGCCCTAGGTCGGATCGCGCGGAGTAGCCGTGCAGTCCCATGTACAACATCGAGGCCAGCACCGCGCCGGCGCCGAAGGGTGTGAGCACGCCGGCGACGAGCATGGCGCCACCGATCGTGTACGCGCCGACGAGTAGACGTGCCGCCAAATCCGGATACGACTGCGCGGGTGATCCGCCGAGCTGCGCCAACTGTGTTGACCCGAACAGCAGCTCTATGCCGCTCCAGCACAGCACCACACCCAATGCGACACGCAGAGTCAGTAGACCAATATCGTTGCGGGTCAACGCTTCACTATATTGATCCGCACTCGGCACCTCGGAATCCTATGACACGCGCGCTATGGTGAGTCCGCTATGGCGGCGGTCACTTCCCGGTATGACGACGGCAACGACATCCCCGGCATACCGTCCGTACGGGTTGCGCGTGCGGACCTGACAGCGATCACCGTCGTGACTGCCTTGGTGTTCGGATGGGCGAGCAGGGGTTACGGGTACTTCTTCGACGAGGCCTACTTCGTGGTCGCGGGACGCGACCACCTGTCCTGGGGATACTTCGACCAGCCCCCGCTGGTGCCGTTCATCGCGGGCATGGCCGACAACCTCGCCCCCGGGTCGTTGTTCGTGCTGCGCCTCGCGGCGACGGCGGCGGTGGCGATCGGGACGTTGATGTGCGGGCTGATCGCCGCGGAGCTCGGTGGGGGTCGCATGACGCAATCCCTGTCGGCGATCGCCTATGCCACCGCGATGTTCCAGATCCTGGCCCATTGGCTGCAAACGCCGGCGATCGATCCGGCCCTGTGGTCGGTGGTGTGCTGGCTGTTGGTGCGCTGGACCCGCGGATACCGAGAAGGCCTACCCGATGATCGGCTGCTGCTGTGGGCAGGAATCGTCACCGCGATCAGCATGCAGACCAAGTTCCTCATCCCCTCCTTGTGGCTGGCGGTGCTGCTGGGTGCCGCGGTCCTCGGCCCGCGTGCGCTGCTTCGTCGTAGGCAGCTGTGGATCGGGGCGGCCGTCGCCGTCGTCGCCACCATCCCGACCCTCATCTGGCAGGCCACCCACGGTTGGCCCTACCTCAGAATGGCCGGGATCGTGGCCGCGGAGTCCGAGCGCGGAGCGGCCCTACTGGCCGGCATGCTCGTCGGCTCGGCGGTCATCGGATTGGTACTGCTGCTGGCAGGAATCGTCGCGCTGTCGGCGGCGCCGTCACTGCGGCCCTACCGGTACCTGGGTGTGGCGGCTGTGCTGGTCGGGGCTTTCATGTTCGTTTCCCACGGCCGTGCCTACTACGCCATGGGCCTGTACGCGCTGCTGATAGCCGCGGGCGCGGTGGGGCTTTCACGGTGGCGACCTTCGCGGCCCGCGCTGCGTGGGGTGGTCTATGGACTTATCGCGCTGGTCACCGCGGCGTCAGTAATCATGGCGATAGTCCGGCTTCCGATCGTGTCTGAATCGACTGCCGCGCGCTGGTTTTCCTGGGCAGGGCCCATGGGCCCCACCATGCTGTCCGAAGGGGACCACTCCACGGACGGCCTGCGCCGGGTAGCCCGGGACACCTACGACTCGATGCCGCCGGACGTACGCGACCGCACCGCCTTGGTTCTGCAGATCTACCCCATGGCCGCCGCCTATGACCTTGAGGCCGGACGCGAGGGCATCTCCCGTGCCTACAGTTTCCACCGCGGCTACTACTACTTCGGGGCGCCGCCGGAATCCATGACGGACATGATGTACATCGGCGTCGACGATCCGGATCCCACACTTGCCCAAGGATTCCGGGGTGTGCAGCGGATCGAGCTGTTGCACGCGCCCGACGAGGATGAGGCGCATGTCTACCGCTACTACGGCAGAATTGCGCCGTGGCAACAGCTGTGGGACACCTGGCGCACCTACAAGTAGGTGCCCGATATGACTATTGAGCAGATGGCGCCGCGCGACGCCCAGATGTACTGGATGTCGGCGAAGATCCCGAACGATCAGTTTCTGCTGTTCTGCTTCGACGCGCCCACCGCCGATCTCGCCACCGTGGGCGAAACGATCGCCGAGCGTGCGGCCTTGATCGCAGACCTCCGCGTACGGACCGTCGACGTCCCCGGCCATCTCGACTATCCGTATTGGGGGCCGCGCGACGAATCGCACCGGCCAGTGACCGTGCATACGCTCGCCGAACCCAGTTGGGGGCACTGCCGGGCCGCTATCGCAGCGCTGCTCACCAGCACCGTGGACATTCGGGAAAGTCCGTGGCACCTGCATCTTTTCCCGGGAGTGAGCGGTGCACCTCAGGTGTCGGTCCCAGCGCTCGTTGCGGTGCTGCAGGTATCACACGCGCTGGCCGACGGTCGCCGCGCCAGCGCCGCCGCGCGCGCATTGTTCGGCGGTGAGGCACCGGTCGGTGGGGCGCAGCCTTCGGTGCCCGCGCACACCGCCCTGCGCGGGTTGGTGGATTTCCCGGTGAAGTTGGGACGGCTGCTGGGTGCGAGCAGGGGTGGCTACCTGGCCTACCGTCGGCAACAGGAACTCGTCGCATTGGGCGAGTTGGAGCCGGAACCGCAAGGCTTTCCGCTGATTTCACTCAACGCGCGGCCCGATGAGCGTCGCGAGATCCGCATGATCGTGCGGCCGCGCGACGAGCTTCGGACCTTCGATGTGAGCGTGACCGTCGCGGTCATGGTGGCGATCGGCATCGCGTTGCCGCAGTACCTACGTGACCACGGGCAGTGGGTTCCGGATCGGCTGGGTGCCGAGCTCACCGTCGCCGACCCTGGAGAATCGGCTGCCCGCAATCACTTTCGGAATGTCGGCGTCGACCTGTGCTGGACCGAGCCGAATCTGCGTGCCCGGGCACAGCGGATCTCCGAAGGCATCGACAGCAGGCGACGTCGGGCCGCGCACCCGGTGTTGGTCGCGCAACGCGCGGGCGGTGCGGCGATACCTGCACCGATGATGTGGGCCGGAGTGAACGCGTTCAGCCCCGATGTCATGCCGCCCACCGTCGCGGGCAACACCGTGGTGTCGAGCGTGGTTCGCGGCGCCGCGGACCTGACGCTTGCTGGTGGGCGAGTGGTGTTCACTGCTGGGTTTCCGGCGCTGTCACCGGTGATGGGTCTGACGCACGGGGTGCACGGGATCGGTGACACCGTAACGGTGAGTGTGCACACGAGCGCGGCGGTGATGCCCGACGCCGACCACTACGAAAGCCTGCTGGCCGACGCACTCACCGAGGTATCCCGCCAGTTGCGATGAGTTTTTACGGTGCGACGGGTCGATATGGATATGCCGACGATTACCCCTTGCCTCTGGTTCGACACCCAGGCCGAAGAGGCCGCCAACTTCTATCTGTCCGTGTTTCCGAACTCACGGATTCTCGAAATCACCCACTACGGGCCGAACACTCCACTTCCAGAGGGAACGGTGCTCACGGTGGAGTTCGAACTCGACGGGCAGCGGTACACCGCTCTCAACGGTGGACCCCAGTTCACCTTCGATGAGGCGATCTCCTTCCAGATCGACTGCGAATCGCAGGAGGACGTCGACCGCTACTGGACGGCGCTCACCGCGGACGGGGGAGAGGAGTCTCAATGCGGTTGGCTCAAAGACAAGTTCGGGGTCTCCTGGCAGGTGGTTCCGCGCGAGCTGATCGACCTGATCTTCCACTCCGATCCCGTCACCGGTAACGCGGCGATGCAAGCCATGATGGGTATGCGCAAGCTCGATATCGCGGCGGCTCGGGAGGCCGTGGCCGCAGCGACGGCTGGCTCCTGAGACATTCCACATCGGCTGACGCCGTCGCGTGCGGCATGTTTTGCCGGAGCTTCATACACTGAACGCGATGGCCGTCGAGAGTTGTACCGGGTACACACGCGGCTGTCGCTGTCCGCAATGCGCCAGGCATCGGCGGAAGCGTGAGGATCGACTCGTTCAGGCCGAACAGCAGGCGGTGCACGAGCGGGTCGAACGCCGGGCCCAATTGCAATCGAGCCTTGCCGACAGCGCCCCGGGAACCTCTCGAAGTCAGGTTGCAGAGCCGGCGAATCATGCGCGCGAGTTGGAACGAGAGCGGTCCCGCGCCCGGCATGTGCAGGGTCAGATCGCGGCACTGCGCCAGATGGCGACTCAACACTCGCCGGGCGTGGACAGCGCCGTACTGGCGTTACTTCAGATGCGCCAGCTCGTCGAGCTACTAGAACAACACCGCGATCAGCTGCGCGTGCTGCTCAACGGATCGTCCGTCGAGGAGCAGCGGTCGGTGCTCGATCCCTAATCCTCGTCGCCGAAATCGACGTTCCAGCCCATGGACTTGTAACGGCGTTTCTCTGATTCGCGGCGCTGCTTTTCGGCGCGCTCGTGTTCGGTCCAATCACCGATAACGCCGGGGGATGCCTTGGGGAGATCGCCGAACAGTTCGTTGCCGTTGTCCCAGTTGATGAGGAATTCGGGTGTCTGGTGTTCGTCGTCCTCTTCGCCCTTGCCGCCGCGGCCGTGGGCGCCGCCCATACCGGCCATCCCCACGCCGCCCATACCCATTGCGCCACCGCGGATTCCGGCGCCACCGATGCCCGCGGGGTTGGTGCCGCTGCCAGCTCCCGGTCCGGGAATGCCTGCGCCGCCACGTAATGCTCCTGGGCCGCTGAGGGTTCCGGTGCCCGAGCCCGGGGAGCTGAATCCCGCCGAGGTGGTGGTGCCCGGTGCTAGACCAGCGCCGGATCTGTCGGAACCGGCACCGAGGCCGCTCAGTGCACCGCCGAGTCCGCTCCCCGAACCGCCGGAGCCGCTTTGGGGGCTGCCGCCGCCCGAGCCACCGCCGGGGCTGCCTGCGCCCTGGCCTTGGCCTTGCCCGTTCTGACTACCCGCGCCGTCGCTGAAGGCAGGTTTGGTGTCCTTGCCGTCGCCGAACTTGTTCGCATCGTTCGGGCTCTGGCCGCCGCCACCACCGTTCTGGCCACCACCACCGCCACCGCCACCGGTGTTGTTGATCACGGGATTCGGTTCGCCACCGCCAGTTTCGGGGTTATATGCACTCTCAAACTTGCGCTGCTCACCGCTGAGCGGGTTGGTGTATGTGGACTGCGCGTACCCCTGCAGCAGCTTGAGCTGTTTGTCGTACTCGTCGGGATTCTTCTTCTTGTCTGGCCCAGGATCGTGGCTGAGCGCCATCTGAATCGCCGCCTGCAGATTCCGGGAATCGCTCCGCAGGATGTCCGCAACGTGCCGAGTTGTGATCGCCAGACTGTTGGACTTGCCGTCCAGTGCGACATTCTGCTCGTTCTTGGAGACCCCTTCCTTCGCTGCGTCAGCGGCCTTGCCTGTCCAGAAATCTGATCGGCCTAGCTTGCCGCTGAGAGCCTTCATCTCATTGCTGGCAGCGTTGAGCTCGGTGGCGATGCTGTTCCATACATCGGCCTTGGCCGAGACAAGGTCGGGAGCTAGACGTTTGAGTTCATCAATTATCTGCCGATAGTCATTCTTGCCGTACCAATTGTCATTGCCCATCTCGTTTCCCTCCCACTACTGTGGCAATCTTCCCGCGACAGCTGTCGCTACATCGATGGCCTTGTTGCATGCATCGGGCACCAGCTTGGGTCCCTCGTCCCCGCTGTAGACGTTGACGGTGAAGATCACGACCGCCTTCTCCGATGGCACGATCACATCGCACGAGGTTTGGCGGCCGTCCGGCGAATTCACGGCGCTTGATCGCCCGCCGATCGTTATTGGCTCCTGAAGCTTCAGGGTGTTATCCGGTTGTAGGTACTTCTCGACGGCTGAGTTGTGGACTCTGATGCCAAGAGACCACGATCGGTTTGTTGGCCTCCAGCGGCATCCACGCAGAAGGGGATTTCCGACGCCGACGTCCTCCACATTGGTGGGGTCAACACCCCAGTTCCGGAGCTCGTCGGCGCCGAACGCTGTGCATGGCTCGAATGTGGTTCCATTTGTGTATTCGTTAGGCGGCGGATGCGGCCCAGGCAACGTGCTACTTACCGTTGGTAAGGGCGACACGGACGAATTCGATTCACGAGAGTTTGGTGAGGTCGGACGGACTGCCTCGCCAGTGGTCGGGATCGAGCAAGCTACGAGAACACATCCCACCGTCGCAACCACCGCCAGCCGCGTTGCCCTACTGCATGCTGGGTGCATGAGGATCAATCGAGAGCTGCTGGCCTTTTAAGGCCTGGGTGTTGTTTGACTCCACGGCGCGGATGGCCATTTCGGTAGCGACGAATCGATCCGCAAAACCCTGGTATTCCGCGCTGAGAGCCGTCAGTGCCTCCCGAAGGCTAGCCGCCACCGATTTGTATTGATCGGCTACCGCTCGTCCCGTATCCAAGGGAACGTCCTCACCGAAACCCTTAACCACTTCTAGGTCGCGAATCTTGTCTACCTGCGCGTCGACTTTCTCTTTGGCGCGCAGGCAGTAAGCGGCGGCCTTCTGTCCGGCGTTCTCGGCCATGTGCAATGTCTGGCCGTTGGAGGCGTCGTACATCGCGTTCTGCTGTAGGTCGGGACTGAAGTTGTCCCAGTTGAAACCTGTAGCCATCGTGTCCTCCCCTCGCTCGTCAAGTGGACATGTTTGTCCTACGTATAGCTCTGACGTTAGAACACCCCGTTTGGTTCCATGTTTTTTCGAGTGATTCGCGGAGGTGCCAGCGCGTGAAGTTGTCAGGTTCCTGCGGTAGGGCAACCGGGGTCAGCGGTCAGGGGCAGGAAGTCAGATTGGGCGTGTTCGCCCCATAAGGTAGGACAGGCGTTCTCGTAGGAGCCAGGGATCTTCTTGGTGCACTCATGTATCGCGGTCAATCTGGAGAAATCGCGAGAATCATGGAACCGAATCGGGTCCGGCCTCGTCGGAGCATTACAGAGGGACATCCATGCCCTTAAGACGGGGGAGTCAGATATGTCGAGCGTTCCGGGTTCATCGGGTGGCCACCTGCATGTGGACCCGGCCGAGTTGCGGGCCCATGCAGACCGGCTCCACGGGCACGCTTCGGATCTCAAAGAAGCGCACGAGGCCGCCCATCGCGCGATGACGGATGCGCAGGCCGGTTTCGGATCGGGGCGGGCGGCCAACGCCCTGAGCCGACGGATTTCTGATTGGCAGAAGGAAACCGCAGGCCATTACGCCGAACTGACCAGTCACGGTGAGAACCACACATCAGCGGCGGCCAAGTTCGTGACGCTCGACGCGGCCAATCGTGGCCACATCGAACAAGCCGGGCCAAGCAGCGCGGTCTGAAGGGGGAGTCGATATGGGGATGACACTCGACGAATTGCAGAATTGGCCACCGCAGATCAAGGCGCTCGCGGACGCCGCGTCGAAGCGTGGTGACGCCAGCCAACAGGCTGCGGACAACGTACAAGCCATCGTCGATGCGTCGACCTGGAAAGGTGATGCCGGCGATGCAGCCAGGGACGCGATGACACGCTCGGCCGCCCGATTCCAGACCGCGGGATTCCAGACGACCTATGTCGCGATGCACGCCAATAAGGCCTACGGAGAGTCCCAAACGCTGGCCGCCGACATCGGCGACTTCTTGGGGTATGCCGCGGCTCCTCCCGCCGTGGTCATTGATCCCAAAACCAACGGCGCGACACCCCCCGACATCACCGGGATGGACAAGGACCAGCTACAGAAAGTCATCAACAAACTCAAGGATCTCCAGACTCGCGTGACGGGTCTTTTGGCGCGCGGCGAAACGCTCGACGGTGAGTTGGCCCGTGTGCTCGACGAGGGCACCGGCGGCCACTCAATGGCAGACAAAATATCCGGGGAGGAAATGCGGCGACCAGAAATGCGTCGGCGCGCCGAGCAGGATGTTCAGGACGCACTGGCGGGTGACCAGGAAGCGGCCAAGCGGGTCGAGACTGTTCTGAACGGCGTAAAGCCCGGGGAGGAGTTGACCGCCGAGCAGGGCTCATATTTGAGCCAGATGCAAGCCCAACAAAAGGGCATGACTGTCGAGGAGCTCAAGACTGCCGAAGAGCGGTTAGGGGATCGGAAGCACATCATCGGCGACTCCTGGCAGCTGATGAGCAATGAGAGCGTCCGCTTCCCGAAGACGGAAACTACGGTCGACGCCCTTGATGACCCGAACAACGTAGTCAAAGGCGGTTTCGATCAACTGCCGGATTCGGTGAGAAACACAATCTCGAACGGTGGGTACGACACACAAGCCGATCCCCGGAAGATTCAGGACCTGACTGACATCACGGACATTGTTCGGGATGGGCGGCGGGAGCTGCAGACCGGTACGGAGGTCGATCGTGAATTGATTCGCTTGGCCGACCGGAGGATGGATTTGCCTCCCCCGTCGGATGATTGGCAGGTGAGGGACATCTTCACGTCGGCCGGGCGCGATCATCAGGTGATCCACGACCAACTGCTCGGCCGTCGTGGTGAGGACGGCGACGACTTCCTGCACGACATCACTAATGTGCCGTGGGCTGACAAGGGTGCGGCTGCGGGGTCGTTGTTCAGTTGGACGAACGAGCACGCGACTGGCCCCGAGGCTGATATCGCTGCGGAGACTGCCGAGAAGTATGCGAACTACATCGGCTCGCACAAGGACGAGCTGTTGACCGATCGAGGCCCGTTCGCGAACCAAACTCTTGGGCAGGCCAATCCCGAATTGGTGAAGGCGTTCGCCCACGGGCTGACCCCATACATGGATGACATCGCCAGCGTGGCGGGTGCCGAACGTGACGGTGACAAGTTTGACCCGCTGGATCCCACGAACTCCGAAAGGCCAATCGCCAAGGGCCTTTTTGCGGTACTGGGCACGCAGCAGGACGCCTATGTGGAATTCAATGGGGCAGCCGACCATCTCGCGCTGGATAGAGCACATAACTATGCGGAGGACGTCAAGAACGGCGTACCGGTGAGCAAGGATGACTCGAGGCTGCTCGACGCAGCAATCCTCAAGGGCTTGGTGGCCTCGGGGACGGCTGAGGGGCTGCATGCAATTGGTCTCAACGATGCCGAGGCTCAGAAATGGCGGGGCTACGCGTATGACGCCGGTGCGAAATCGCTGTTGGGAAGCAACCCCCTTGCCGGAGCGTTCGGCGCCGCGATGAAGGAGTCGATCATCGGGGCACCGCCGAATACCTCGACACCGGTGGTGCCCAATATGGCTGGCGACGAGTCCGCACGATTCGTGCTCAATGCACTCATCGCCGATGGTGTACCTGTTCAGGGAATCGATGAAAGGTACGTCGTCAATGGGCACATCGGTTCGCGAGAGGAATTGCTGGAGCAAAAGATCAATCCGCCTTCGGACTCCGAGTACCAGCGGCAACTCAACGACGCGCTGAACAATACGCTCGGCAAAGAGAACAATCCGTCGGGAACGTTTGCGCAGAAATACGAGGACGTCATCAAGCGGCCGGACGCCAAGTGATGACGCGTATCCGAGCGATTACAGCGCTCATCCTGGCGGCGGCCGTGCTATCGGCAGGATGTCACTTCTCCGCCGACGGTGAATCACAGATTCAGCGGTGGGGCGGTTTGTTCAGTGAGGTGCGTGATCAGTGGAGCGCTGAACCCGGGATTGAGTTGACGACCGGCCCGGTTGTCTCTGTGCGGGCATACATTGAGTCAACATTCCTGGCGGCCGCGATGGGCAACCTCGACTACGCCTATCCCGGTTTCACGGAAGCGGTGGCCCCCAACGACACTACGGGCGCCTTGGGTGCCAACACTCGCAGACCCGCCCTCGACATACCTTTGAAGTCGGCGCTGGTTGGCAACTACCGCCTCCATGTTCTGTCGGTGCAGCACTCAGGGCGAGATGTCGCGGCGACGGTATGCACCTATAGCTATCGGGTAGCCAAAGAGCAAGACAATGGAACGTTCAAGAGTGTGCAATCAGGAATCGGGGAATCGCGTGGCATCTACGTCGAACGGGTAATGCTGGTCGCCCCCGCCGGCGATGTGGTCCAGCCGTCTCCGCAGGCTGGCTTCGGGTCGGCCCCCAGTAACAATGTGTTCGGCGGCTGGCGGATCACTGCAAATTTGGAGTTTTTCCACGCGCGCCAGCCGGGATTCGAAACCCTATGGCCGACATACGATGCAGATAATCAGGCATGCATCGACAAAGCGCCTGACCTGCCGCAGCGGCGGGCGTTCCTCATCGATGGCGAGCATCCCCGCAGCGAGTTCCCCACGGCGCCTCCTGACCCCGGCTGGCCGGCGCCCTGACGCACCAACGCGGCCCCTTGACCGCCTAACTTACCGCTGATAACTTAACGCCGTTATCTTCTGAGGGAAGGCGCGGCAAGATGCTGGAACGTTTGGCTCGGTCGGTCATCGCGGCACCCCGCCTGGTCTTAGGTGTGGCACTGCTTATCGCGGTGGGCGCCGCCATTTTCGGGGTACCGGTGACCAAGTATCTCGCCGCGGGCGGGCAGCAGGATCCCAATTCAGAATCCGCCTACGTGGCAAAGGCTCTCACCGAGAAGTTCGATATCAGCGACCAATCCCTGGTGTTCATGCTCACCAGCGAGCAGGGTGTCCAGAGCCCGCAGACGCGGGCCGTCGCGGCAGATCTGGAACGCAAACTCAAAGACTCGGGCGTGGTCCTCAACCTGACCTCGGCGTGGACCGCTCCGCCGCCCGTCGCTGGGGAGCTTTTCAGCACCGACGGCAAGTCGGGGTTGATCGTCGCCGGACTGACCGGAGGCGAGAACCTCGCCCAGAAACACGCAGCGACCCTCATCAAGACGCTCGCCATCGATCGCGACGGAGTCTCGATCAAGGCCGGAGGCGTTGCGACGCTGTACAACCAGATCGTCACGCAGACCGAGAAGGATCTGCTGGTGATGGAATCGATCGCGATTCCGATCAGCTTCGTGGTGCTGGTGTGGATCTTCGGAGGGCTTTACGCGGCGCTGCTACCCCTCGTCGTCGGGGTGTTCGCGATCCTCGGCGCGATGTCGATACTGCGGGGCCTGACCTACCTGACCGATGTGTCGGTGTTCGCGCTGAATCTCACTGTCGCACTGGGATTGGCGCTCGCCATCGACTACTCGCTATTGATCATCAGTCGCTATCGGGAGGAGGTGAGCGCCGGGAAGCCGCGGGACGAAGCGCTGGTATTGACCATGGCCACGGCCGGCCGCACCGTGCTGTTCTCGGCGCTGACGGTCGCCCTCGCGCTGGTGGCGCTGATCCTGTTCCCGATTTACTTCCTCAAATCATTCGGGTACGCGGGTGTCGCCACGGTCTTCGTGGGTGCCATCGCGGCCCTTGTCATCGTGCCCGCGGTGATCACCCTGCTGGGTGATCGGATCGATGCCCTCGATGTGCGCCGGCTCATTCGGAAAGTCCTGGGCAGGCCCGAACCCGCAGCCAAGGAGGTCACCGAAACCTTCTGGTACCGGACCACCAAACGGGTTATGGCCCGGGCGGTTCCGATCGCCATCGTGATCGTGACGGCATTGGTGGTTCTCGGCCTGCCGTTCCTCGACGGTAAGTTCGGCTTCCCTGATGACAGAGTGCTACCCGCATCCGCGTCGGCGCATCAGGTCGGCAATGAGATCCGTCGAGACTTTGACAACAACAGCTCCACCAATCTGTCCGTCATCGCCGAGGGCGTCGGTCCGGTGCGGCCACCGGAAATCGACCGGTATGCCACGGAGCTGTCGAAGATCGAGGATGTCAAGGAAGTGGCCGCACCCACCGGCGCCTTCATCCGAGGGATGAAGGTAGGCCCCCCGGCTGGTGCGACCGGAATCAAGGACGGTACAGCGTTTTTCACAATTCAGACGGGGGCCAAGCCGTATACCCCCGCCGCAGATCGTCAGCTCGACGCCGTGCATGCCTTACCGGGCCCCGGCGGCGTCGCCGTCAAGATCGGTGGAGGAGCTCAGCTGGATCGGGATGCTGTCGACGGCATCGTGCACAAACTTCCCTTGGTGTTGGCCATCATCGCGATCGTCACCTTCGTGCTGCTGTTCCTGCTGACGGGCTCGGTGGTGCTGCCTCTCAAGGCTCTCGTACTCAACGTGCTGTCACTGACGGCCACCTTCGGCGCGCTGGTCTGGATATTCCAGGAGGGGCACCTGGGTGGTCTCGGTACCGAGGTTACCGGCACGATCGTCGCCTCCATGCCGATGCTGTTGTTCTGTATAGCGTTTGGGCTGTCGATGGACTACGAGGTGTTCCTCATATCGCGGATCCGCGAGTACTGGGTGGCGTCCGGGCAGACGCGTGCCGACAGTGACGAGGCGGTGGCGCTCGGGGTGGCCCGCACCGGCCGAGTGGTCACGGCGGCGGCGGTGATCATGTCGATTGCCTTTGCGGCGCTCATGGCCGCGCAGGTGTCCTTCATGCGGATGTTTGGTACCGGACTGACCATTGCGATCCTGGTCGACGCCACCGTCATCCGGATGCTGCTGGTGCCGTCGTTCATGCGAATACTCGGGCGCTTCAACTGGTGGGCGCCCAAGCCGCTGGTCAAACTCCACGAACGGATTGGGGTAAGTGACTAGTCCGCGCCGCCAGCGTTCCTCGCGTGGCGAAGGTGAACAACTCCGCGACGAGATTGTCAACGCCGCAATCGATCTGGTCTTGGATACCACGGAGCTGCGGGCGCCATCGATTCGTGAGGTGGCGCGCAAGATCGGTGTGACCCCGCCGTCGATCTATCTGCATTTCGCGGACAAGGACGAATTGATGGACGCGGTATGTGGCCAGTACTACCAGCGACTCGACGATGAGATGGTTACCGCGGCCCTCGACCAGCCGACAGCCCTGGAGCGCCTGCACGCGCAGGGAATGGCCTATGTGCGCTTTGCCGTCGCGACACCGTTGATGTATCGGCTGGCCACCTCGGCGCCACCGCGCAACGACAGTGAGCTGGATGAAACGTTGGTCAGTGCGGCATTCGCACACCTGCACAAAGGAGTTCAGGAACTCGTCGCCGAAGGTTTCTACCCCGACGGTGACACGGTGGCCATGGGCTTACAGCTTTGGGCGGCGGCGCACGGGGTGGCATCGATGCTGGTCACCAAGCCGTACCTGCCCTGGGGTGACGGGGAGGTGTTCGCCGACAACGCTTTACGTGTCGCCTGCCTGGGTCAGGCGGTCAGCGATATCGATCTGACCGGCCTGCTGCCGCGTCAGAAGTAGAGCCGCACCGAGGACAGCGTGCCCGGGGCGGCCGAGTTGTCGGAGAACTCGAAGAGCCCGACTCCGCGCCGGTCGGCCAGACGCACCGTCGCGGAGACGGAGGAGCCCGCAGCCAACAGCTTGTCGACCGTCAAAGAACTTGCCGCCGAGCTGAACTCATCCAGCGATGCTTCGGATATCCCGTCGACGGACAGCGTGGCGTCACGAGAAAGCAACCTGGTGACCGTCGCGATATCGCGGGCCGTTAGGGCTGCCGCCAACTCCTGGACGCGCTGCCTTCCCGTGTCATGGACGCCCTTGAGTCCACGCATGAATCCCAGTACTCCGTTGAGGCCCTGGTTCTTCAGCAGCTGCGGACCCAGCTTCACGCTCGCGAGTAGACCGTCACTACCGGCGCCCAACAGCTGGCCGATCATCGCGCGCAATTCCCAGTACGCGAACAAACGGTCGATCTTGAGGGATGAGGCCGGTCCGTCCTCGACCAGGTCGTAGCGCAGGTGCATCGGAATGTGCATCGTGACGCCCGTTGACATGGTCGTATGAATGGTCAGATCGCGTAGCACCGACATTCCGGCGACCACATCGTTTTCGACCTCGAACACGATGGTGTTGGGCGCGATGAAGGTGTCATAGAACTTGCTGATCGCGTCCTCGCCAATGTGCGGTCGCGAACCTACCGGGTCATTCACCTGGCCGTAGGTGGCGAACAGGCCGACCCAGGTGTCCTTGTCATGTGCACCGACAGCTGCCGGCGACGCCTGAACGGTCGCCAGCAGCTCGTCGGAATAAGGGGTGCTCGACACAGCTCCTCAGATCAGTCTTAGGACAGTGCCGCGAACACCGCGTCGTAATCGGGTTCCTGGGCGATCTCGGGCACCAACTCGGTGTAGGCCACATTGCCGTCGGCGCCGATGACGACGATCGCCCGTCCCAGCAGGCCGGTCATCGGGCCGTCGGCAATGGTGACGCCGAAGTCCTCGCCGAACGAGCTGCGGAATGCCGAGGCGGTGCCGACATTCTCGATGCCCTCTGCACCACAGAAGCGCTTCTGAGCAAACGGCAGATCCTTGGAGATACAGAGCACCGGGGCTCCGGCCTCGGCGGCGCGCTGATTGAAGGTCCGCACGCTGGTCTGGCAGACGGGCGTATCAATCGAGGGAAAGATGTTGAGGATCACCGGCTTATCGCGGTACTGCTCGCTGGTGACGGGGCCGAGATCGGCGCCTACCAGCTCAAATGCCGGGGCAGGAGAGCCGACGGCGGGAAGCTCGCCGACCGTGTTGATGGGGTTTCCGCGCAACGTGATCTGTGCCATGAACCCAGTGTTCCAGAGTTGGGTTGCTGATTGGGTGGTGGGTGGGTGCTAGATCAGCGTCGGCGGGGCTAGGTTGGAGATATGGCGACGCCCGTCAGCTTCGACAACAAACTCTTCTCGGCCATCTGGTCGGCCATCGCACGGCGGGAACCTCCTGAGATCAAGGAGCTGCGTGCCGAGAATCTGCGCGGTCTCACCGGACGTGTCCTGGAGGTGGGTGCGGGAGTCGGCTCGAACTTCCCGCTTTACCCGGACACCGTCACCTCCGTGACGGCGCTTGAACCGGAATCCAGGCTGCGCCCGCAGGCGCAGGATGCGGCCGCCGCAGCCGCCATCCCGATAACCGTGACCGCGGGCGTCTTCGAGGACCTCACCGTCACGGGTGAAGACCGATTCGACGCGGTGGTGTGCTCGCTGGTTTTGTGTTCGGTGAGCGACCCTGATCGCGCCGCCGCGCAGGCATTCCAGGTGCTCAAGCCAGGAGGCGAGGTGCGCTTCTTCGAACACGTGGCGCACGGCGGTGCACTCGGACTGACGCAGCGTGCGGTCGATGCGACCTTCTGGCCGCGACTGTTCGGCAACTGCCACACGCATCGAGACACACTGGCCGCGATCGAACGGGCCGGATTCGAGATCGAGGGGCAACGCGACGACTGGCTGAAGGTTATGGGTATTCCGATGCCGTCCTCGTCGGTCGTGATCGGACGTGCGGTCAAGCCTGCCTAGGGGAAAGCCTGCGGATCAACCGAATTCGACGACGGTCATGGCCGGCCTCACCCGATCGGAAAACGGGAGATCGTAGAACAGCGGCGTCGCCAACTTCAGGAAGGTGCCGCGCCCGGGAGGCATCCGTACCTCCCGCACCGCGCGAACTCCGTCGAGGGCACGTAGCTCACCGTATTGGTGGGCGGTGAAGGAGAAGGGCATCGGCGGCACGGTGTAGTGCTCACTCAGTTTCCAGCCGCGCCGTTGCGAATACACACTCATCAACCAGGGAATGGTGTCGAAGACCATCCATCCACCGGGAAATCGTCGGGCGCAGGCGGCGATGAGGTCGAACACCACATCGCGCTCCAAATACATGAACAGCCCCTCGGCGGTGATCAGTACGCCGTTGGAGTCGTCGACCTGATCCATCCAGGAGTGGTCGAGTGCCGACTGTGCGAGATAGCGGAGCCGATCCGTCGGAGGAAGCAACTGCTGGCGCAGCCGCACGATGGGTTCCAGATCGACGGTCAGCCAGTTCAGCTCGCCGTTATCGATGCGCCAGAAGCTGGTCTGCAGTCCCTCGGCCAACGCCACCACCGTGGCGCGCGGGTGATCCGCCAGGTACTCGTTGGACACGTTATCGAATGTCAACGCCCGCAGCGCAATACCTTGATGGGTGCGACCAAAATGCTGGTAGTCGTAGTCGAGGCTGTCGCGCAGGACGATGGCCATCGGGTCTTCGAGAACACCGTCCAGCCGAGCCGCCTCGGTGGCCCGCTGATTCAAGGTGATGAGCGCGGTCTCGGATACGCCGTCGAGGTGGCGGGCGTCAATGGCAGCCATGGTTGCCAGAGTACTAGCGAACGAGCTTGTGCAACGTCCGCAGATTTCGGGTGGTCGTCGTCGACTTGTACCGCTTCTTTCCGGTGGTCTTGCCGATGGGGCTGCCCAGCGTCTGTGACCTGGGTACTTGCCAATACAGCACGCCATTACCGGCGGCTATGCGTTCGGTCTCGTCGAGGTCACCGCCGAGCGCGGCTAGCTCGGCAAGCACCGATGGGTCGCTGCAGAACATCACGTACGAGTGGACGTCCTCGATTTCGGGCTCCCAGGGGAATTCCGCGATGATGCGGCCGATGGTGTCCAGGTCGTACACCAGCACCCAGGCCTCGTAACCAAACCGAGCGCCGAGCACCTGCTGCAGTCGTTCCTTGACCGTGGACGCAGATTCCGTGGAGTCCAACAGCACGTTGCCGCTGGCGAGAATCGTTGTTACACCGGTGAATCCGTCGGCCTCGATGGCATCGCGGACATCGGCCATCTTCATCGTGATGCCGCCGACGTTGACACCGCGCAAGAGGGCGGCATATCTGCTCATGGTTTCTCCCAGGTGATCAGGTGACGCCACAGCACGTTCGGTGCGGGCATGCCTATCCGAACTGCAGGAGTGTCATGGAGGGCCGGGTTCGCCGCAGAAAACCGCGATCGAGACGCTTGGAGTTCACGAACTTCCAGATGCCGCGGCCCGGGTGCAGCGGTATGTCGATGGCCGCCACCACGCCCGGAACAGAGGTCAACGCCTCGCCTTCATCGGGGGTCAGCGCGAACGGCATGGGCGGCGCCACATAACGGTCGGACAGTTTGAATCCTTGTAGGGTGCGCTTGCTGAACCAGTGCGGGATGTTGTCGAACATCATCTGCCCGCCGGGAAAGCGTTTGGCGCAGGCCTCGATCAGTCCGAGCGATTCCTCGGGCTGCAAGTACATGAGGAGACCCTCGGCCGTGATGAACACGCCGTTGGAGTTGTCCACCCGGTCCATCCAGCTCAATTCCAGGGCCGACTGCGCCAGCTCGACGATCCGCTCGTTCTTGGGCAGCAGTTTGTTGCGGAGTTCCATAACCGGGGGAAGATCGACCGAGTACCAAGCAAATTGGGTTGTGGATTCCGCGCCGCCTAACCGCCAAAAGCTGGTTTGCATGCCCTCGGCGAGAGCGACCACTGCTGCCTTGGGGTGTGTCGCCAGATACACCCGTGCCTGCGTGTCGAAGGCCAGTGCCCGCAGCGCATGGGTCTGCGATGGGCGGCCGAACTTACGGTAGTCGTACTCGATGGCGTCGAAGAGCTCTGCGGCCAGCGGGTCCTGGATCACACCATCCGGGCGCTTGGCCTCGGTTCCGCGGTTGTGCAATGTCCACAAGGTGGTAGCCGAGACACCCTCCAGGCTGTCCCCGCTGATCCGCGATGAGCCGCTTGGGCGAAGAGCATCAGACTCGGTCATGAATCTGATGCTAGTGAAATGGTGCGACGACCGGGCTCTCCCTTGGATAGGCTAGCTGGCATGACCGAATCGAACGGGAGCGGCGAGCCGGCCGCTGACGACGCCAAGCGCAGGTTCCGTGAGGCGCTCGAGCGTAAGAACACCAAGGCCTCAGCGGCCGCCGACAACAAGGACACCGGAAGCAAGCCGACCCACGCACATGGCCGGGCCGGCTCGCACCGCGAATTCCGTCGTAAGAGCGGCGGTTAGACACCCTTCTTGTCACTGGCCAGTGCCCGTGCGGTGATCAAGCCGGCCAGGACCACCACCCAGCACACGAGGCCAAAGCCCTTGAGCCCCCAGACGACTGAGGCCAGGGTGAATCCGCCTGCGATCATCAGTGCTATCCCGACGGCGGCACTGCGTAGACCGGGATGCGCGACGTACCCTCCGTCCCAGCCGGGCAGCGGGTTGTTCTCCAGCGGTCGCAGGGCTAGGAAAAGCCCGGCCACCAGGACGAGCATTGTCGCCACCTGCAACACCGAGAGCAGTATGAAATCAGGTGCGGCGGTGTCGTATCGGGGAAACCCGAGGAAGTCGAACGCCAGGTGCATACCCAGTAGCGCAGGCATATGCCAGAGGTACAGCGTCATCGCGCCCGAGTTGCCGATGGCGACCGCCCACCACACCCGTGGGCGCTGAGCCCAACGATTGATGGCGGGCATCGCCGCGATGGCGAGTGCGGACAGGATGACTGCGTGCCCGGCCAGTACCAGCGACGGCGGGATCATGTTCGGCACCTTCTGCCCAGCCACTCCGACCAGGCTGATCGTGTACGGACCGAACGTCACCAGTGCGATGTTGACCGCGAGTGCGGCCAACGCGAGCATCAGCGCCGCCTTCTGGGTGATCAGCTGCCGGCGGTACCCCACGCCCAAAACCGCCGGCAGCAGCCACACCACGAAGTTCACGTACCCGATGCCCGAGGGTGCTCCGAGCCCCAGACGCAGCACGTCGACCGCCGCAATTCCCAGGTAGATCCCCGCCAGCGCGCCGAACATGCTCCGCGTCGTCGTGATGCGGGCAAGCAGCGGAACCGCGGCCAACACCAGCACATAGGCGCCGAGGAACCAGAGGAGTTGGGTGCTGACACCGGCGACCGGCTCGTACACGTGCAGCGGCAGGATCTGCCGGAGAATCAGCAGCGCCGCTGCCCAGAAGCCCACGTAGTAGAACACCGGGCGGTATAGCCGGGTGCAGCGATGCATGAGCCAGGACCCCCAGCTGGTCCCGGGCTTCCAGGACCCCACGCTCGCGGCGACACCGGCGAAGAAGAACAACGGCATGATCTGGAAAATCCAGGTCAACGCCTGGAAAATCGGGCGCCCGTTGAGCAGGTTGCCCCATAGCAGCACACCGTTGTCGATGGTGCTCACCGCCATGATGGTGTGCCCGAGAACCACGCCGACCAGCGACACGATCCGGATCACGTCAAGTGCACGGTCGCGCGTTGTCGGGGTGGCTGAGCACACCTCGTCGGCGGTGGGCAAGCCCAGAGTCGTCGTCATGCACCCAGCGTCGTCGAGTGGATCGCGCCGACACAGCGCGTCGCTACGCGACCTTGCTAGGTAATTTCCCCTGGGCCTGGCGAGTAGGACTAGCCGCCGAGAGCGGCGATGAGGTCCTTGATGCGCGCGGCCTCGTCATCGGTGACGGCTTCCTCGGCTTCGACCGCCGTCAGGAATCCGACCTTCAGACCGGCACCGTTCGCGGTTTCCTGCGCGGTGAGCCGCGCACGCCGACGTGCGGTGTAGAGACGTTGGCCCAGCGTCGCGCTGGAGCTGTCGGCGGCATCCTTCATCAGATCGTCATACCGATGGCGTACCCCGCTCAGCGCGAGGATGACCGAGGGCGTGACGCGGCTGCGGCCGGCCGCCTTCGCGATAGCGCCCTCGAGCTTGCGCAGCCCACCGAGAACGACAGCGACACGCTCGCCGTACTCGGGGTCGGTGGGTTCAGGCAAGGTGTCGATGGCGGATGCGTACATATGCACCGCCGCATCGACGAGGCTGACAATGACTGGGGCTTCTCCGTCATCCGGCACGACTTCAGGCACGACCCATCGACTCCTTCTGAAATAACCGGTGTATGCCCCCGAAAGACAAAAGACAGGCGGGGTCGCCGACACCGTAGCGCCGATCCGGATCCGGTACAACCCTTGTCGGATGAACGATTTTCTGACACCAGCGTCCATCTTGGAGAAGTGAACTGTGCTGTGCTACCTATCTTTTCGGTAGCGAAGCTGTGGACATGGGGTGTGGTGGCAACGGCAGTTGATTAGCCGGTGGTCGTGCTCGCCGCGACTTCTCGACGTGGACGCTCCTGCCAGATGACGGCGATGAGGCATAGCGCAGTCAGGGTGGCTACCGCGAGGGAGAAACTCACCCCCGCAGTGCGCAGTCCCCACTCTTGAGCGGCCAGCCCCTCACCGATAACCGGCAGTGCGATTCCGATATAGCCGACGACAAAATAGCTGGACGTCACCCCGGCGCGGTTGTCCTCGGGAACCTTTTCGGCGATGGAGGCCAGGCCGCGGCTGAAGCTGATGCCCTGGCCGACGCCAACCGCCACGGCGCTGGCCAAGTACCAAGGCAGCGATGATGTCAAGAGCGCGATCGCGATGAGCAGCATTCCTGCGAGCAGGATCGCGCAACCGATGATCAGCGCCCGGGCCGCCGGTACCTGTCGGGCGAATATCTGTGCAACACAAGAGGATCCGAACACAAGAAAGACGGTTGCCCCGGCCACGGCATGATTGTCGATGCCGATCACGGTGGACAGAAATCCGGGTGCCACCGCGGTGAACGACCCCAGTGCCGCGAATCCGGCGAAACCCGCGGTCGCGGCGGCGGCGAATGTGGTGCGCACCTCCTGCGGCAACGAAAGACGTTGCACACCAAGTTTTCCGTGTTTTGGCGCGGTTTCGGGTGCCAGGAGTAACGCCACCACGGCGATGAGCACAAGTGCGATATGAATGACGAATGCCAGGTGTGTCGGCCAGGGGGCGTACTGGACGAGGAACCCGGCCATCAGCGGGCCCAGGCCCAGGCCGCCGGTGTTGGCGACAGTAGCCACCGCGGCCGCCCGGCCGCGCCATTGCTCGGGTGCCGCCTCGATGACCGCGACCGTGGCTGCGCCGGTGAAGAACCCCGCCGATAGCCCCGAAACGATTCGCGCGATCAGCAGCAGGGGAACTGAGTCGACGAAGAGAAAGATGACCGAGCTGAGGATGGCGAATCCGGCGCCCGTCAGCAGCAGTGGGCGACGGCCGAGAACGTCTGACCAGCTGCCGAACAGCAGGAGCGCGAACAGCACCCCTGCGGCATAGGTGGCGTAGACGACCGTGGTGGTGAGCACAGAAAAGTGCATCTGCTGCGAGTACAGCGCATACATCGGGGTCGGCATCGTGGTGCCGATCATGACTACGGAGAAGCTGAACGCGAGCAGTGCGAAGGCTGCCGAACGGCGCAGACGGGCAATCACAACTCACTGTAAGTCGTGGGCGATGGAAGGTTGTTCCCGTCGAGATGACATCTACATGGGTGATTACCTCACAAAGACCAGCGTCAACGTCATCTCGGCGGCGGTCTACTAGTGCTGGACGGCCTTCTCCGCGCCGATACCCGTCAGGGAGCGCACCTCCATCTCTGCGTTCAGCCCCGGGTCACCGGTTTCCTTGGACGTCAGGGTCCCGACGATGCCGAGCAGGAAGGCCAACGGAATCGACACGATGCCCGGATTGGCCAGTGGGAACCAGGCGAAGTCGGCACCCGGGATCATCGCCGTCTTGGTGCCGGAGACGGCGGGAGAGAAGACGATCAGCACGATAGTGGAGATCAGCCCGCCATACATGCTCCACAGCGCACCGCGGGTGTTGAACCGCGGCCAGTACAGGGAGTAGATGATGGTCGGCAGGTTGGCTGCTGCCGCAACCGCGAACGCCAGGGCTACCAGGAACGCGACGTTCTGCCCGTTGGCCAGGATGCCGAGCCCGATCGCGACGACGCCCAGCACCACCGCGGTGATCCGTGACACCCGTACCTGCTCTTCCTCGGAAACTTTGTGCCCCTTCAAGACCGATGCGTAGATGTCGTGCGCGAACGATGCCGATGCGGTGATCGTCAGTCCCGCCACTACCGCGAGGATGGTCGCGAAGGCCACCGCCGAGATGACCGCCAGCAGAATGACCCCGCCCAGTTCGAAGGCCAACAGGGGCGCGGCCGAGTTCTGGCCGCCGGCCGCCGCCAGGATGCGATCGGGTCCCACGAGCGCCGCGGCGCCGTAGCCCAGCGCCAACGTGAAGAGGTAGAAGGCGCCGATCAGTCCGATCGCCCACACCACCGATCGACGCGCCTCCTTGGCGGTGGGGACGGTGTAGAAGCGCATCAGGACGTGGGGGAGACCCGCGGTGCCGAGTACCAGCGCGAGTCCGAGCGACAGAAAGTTGATCTTGGATGTCAACGAGCCGCCGTATTGTGCGCCCGGAGCCAGAACATCCCGGGATGCAACACCTTTGGTGTGGCTGCCGGAGACGGCATGCTGAGCCGCGCCGAGGATGTCGGAGAAATTGAAAGCGAACTTGGCCAGCACCATTGCCGTCATGAGTGCGGCGCCGGCGATCAGCAACACTGCCTTGATGATTTGCACCCAGGTTGTGCCCTTCATGCCGCCCACCAGGACATAGACGATCATCAGTAGGCCCACCACTCCGATCACCACCGACTGACCCACTCGGCTGTGGATGTTGAGCAGTAGCGCCACCAAACCTCCGGCGCCTGCCATCTGTGCGAGCAGGTAGAACAGCGACACCGCGAGGGTGGATGTGGCCGCCGCCAGCCGCACCGGACGCTGCCTGAGTCTGAAACTGAGCACATCGGCCATCGTGAATTTGCCTGTGTTGCGCAGTAATTCGGCCACAAGGAGCAGAGCAACCAGCCAGGCCACCAAGAACCCGATGGAATATAGGAATCCGTCGTAGCCGTATACGGCTATGGCTCCCGCGATTCCGAGAAAGCTTGCGGCGGAAAGGTAGTCGCCGGCAATGGCGATGCCGTTCTGCGGACCGGAGAACGCGCGGCCGCCGGTGAAGAACCCCTCGGCGGTCTTGTTGCTGCCGCTGGCTCGGATGACGAGGTAGAGGGTGACGGCGACGAAGACGGTGAAGATCGCGATGTTGGTGGCCGGATTGCCGACGGTATCGGCCGCCAGCGTCGATGGAGTGGTCATGCCTGTTCCACCTCGGCGCGGATGGCTGCGGCCCGCGGATCCAGCTCGCGATTGGCGAACCTGACGTAGAGGCCGGTGATGACGAACGTCGTGACGAACTGACCAAGGCCCAGCACTAGTCCCACGTTGATATTGCCGATGAGCTTGATCGCCATGAAATCGTGAGCGAACGCACCGAGCACCACATAGAGGCCATACCAGATGAGGAAGAACGCAGTCATAGGAAAAACAAAGCGGCGCAATGTTTTCCGGAGCTCTCGAAACTCTGGGCTGGCCTGGAGTTCCAATGCGCGTTCGGTGGATAGCTCGGGAGGATCGATAGCGGTCAACGCGGGCTCCTTGTCGATACCTGGCAGGCTGCTGGGAGAGCGTAATGAGGGCCGGGGTCACACCGCGGGGTTTCCAGCGCTGATTAGTCAGGTGTTCATCTGACAAGGCCCGGGTCGGTGGGCCCGAACGTCATACTTTCTTGGGTGACGGATCTTCCCAATACTGTTGGTTGACTGCACGCAAGAATTTCTCTGCATCGGTTGGCTCGCTGGGGGGAGCCATGGTGATCGTTTCGCTGACGATGCCGTCGGGAAGACGGGGTGCGGAACCCACATCGGGTATGAAGTTCTTCAATGCGCCATCGGTATAGGGCACGCCGGACTTGACCTGATCGTTGGACACCAGGGAGAACGCCCGCGCCATGGCGTCCTGAGATTCCTCGGGTAGTCCTGCCTTGATTGCGGCGATCTCAGCGGAGGATTTGCCATCGAAGGACTGTGCAAATTCGTACAGATACTGCAGCTGGTTGGACGGGATCGTCACGCTCTTGCCGGCCGCGAGGTCTTTGAGTTGTCGATCGTCCAGGAGTGATGCCGCGTTGACCCGGTTCAGCACGTTCGGATCTCGCTGGCTGCTCTCTTGGAAATGGGCCCCGTCCTGATTTCCCTGTGTGGAGGTCAGCCCGCTGAAGGGGTTGAAGGAGGCCGCCAGCTCATCGCAAATAGCGTCGATTTGATGCTGGGCTTCCAGTTCGGCTCCCCACCACTTGTCGTAGGCGGTCCGCATCATCCGTGTGAACTTGGCGGCGTACTGATTCCCCTTCTCGATGATCTCCGGGGTGGAGCGAGCCTGCGCGATCCAGGTGGTGGTGAGATCCTCTGCCACGGTGTAGCCGTGGTCGATGGCCTCGTTGTACAGGTCGACCGCCTCGCGGCGATACTCGATTGCCTGGAACTCTAAGGTGACCAAGGCTTTCGGGGCGTCCTCGAGTAGCACCTCGGTGGCCATGTAGATAGTCTTCTCGTCGTTGGCTGCGGTTTCTTGGACCGCGCGCGCGGTCTCACCGTCCCAGGGCAGGCCGCCAGGTCTTTCCACCGCATGCTTGTAGTCCTGGGCGCGATGCTGCAGCTCGGCGGCAGCAAGCATCGCTTGCCGCAACGGCACGATCGACTGCTCGGGGTGATTGGTCAGCAACCGTCTGGCCGAGTACTCGGATTTCATCGTGGCCTCGACAACGAGGCGGCCGAGAGGATGGTCTGCCGCACGTACTCTTCGGTGTCACCGAAGCGAGTCTGCGCCTGCTCGGATAGATCGGCCATGTTCTCGCAGCGCGCAGCGAACATGCGCTGTAATTCGGGAATCACCTCGGTAACGAGTCGCCTGACTGCAGTCAGCGATGGTGCATCCCCGTATTCAACCCTCGTGGGGTTGGCGGCCCTGCTGCATAGCTTTTGAGCCTGTTCTCGTAATTCCGGCGACAGCTTGCGCAACGCCTCTAGATCAACGTCCAATTGGCGTGACAGCGGCAGCCTCCCCGAGCAACGACGATCTTGGTCGCCTAAGTTGCCGTAGCGTAGCACCGCTGAGGTTGTCAAAGTCGGGAAGGAAGGAATGTCACATTGGCGAAATTGCAGCTAGCGCAGGACCCGGCCGCCGATGAGTTGCTGGAGGAGAATCCCCTGGCGTTGTTGATCGCGATGCTCCTTGACCAGCAAATACCTATGGAGGTTGCGTTCGCGGGGCCCAAGAAGATTGCCGACCGGATTGGCGGTATCGATGCGCACCAGATCGCCGAGTACGACCCCGACAAGTTCGTGGCGTTATGTTCCGAACGGCCCGCGATACATCGATTCCCCGGCTCGATGGGCAAGCGTGTGCAGGTGCTCGCGCAAGAGATCGTCGAGGAGTACGACGGCCGCGCCGAGAACATATGGAAGGCCGGCGACCCGAATGGGGCCGAGTTACTCAAGCGACTCAAGGCGCTTCCGGGTTTCGGCGAGCAGAAGGCCAAAATCTTCGTGGCACTGCTGGGCAAGCAGTACGGAGTTCAGCCCGCGGACTGGCGTAAGGCTGCGGGAAACTACGGCGAGAAGGGGACGCATCTGTCGGTGGCGGATGTCGTCGACGCCGAGTCTCTGGGTCTTGTGCGCGCCCATAAAAAGGAAATGAAAGCGGCTGCCAAAGCAAAGGCGGCCAAGGCATAACGCCCTGACCGCCTTGCCTCTGTATTGAAAAACTACGGCAGCGCCGCAAACATCGGTGCCGACGGAACCAGGCCCGCACCCGGGGTGGCCACGGTGGGCAGCCCCGCGGCCGGAGCGACGGCGGCCGGGACTCCATTGACCAGCGCCGGCGGGACCAGCGCCTGCTGCACACCGGCGGGTAGCAGCTTGGGCAGGTTGGTGGCCCACAGATCAACGGTGGAGGTAACGCCCTCTGCGCCGGGAATCTGCGGAATGGCGGGCAGGTTGTTGGCGGCGGGGACCGAAGCCGGTGACAAGGCCTGCGCGGCGGCCGGGGTCAGTGCCTGTGCGGCGACCGGAGGCAGTACGGCCGGGGCCGCGGGTGCCACACCCGGTGCCGGTGCCACTGCCGGAGTGGCGGGTGCCACACCAGGAATCGGTGCGACCGCCGGAGCGGCAGGCGCCAGGGCAGGCGCCAGGGCGGGTGCCGCAGGTGCGGCGATCGCGGCGGGTGCCGCAGGAGCTATCGCAGCCGGGGCGGCGGGGGCATTACCGAAGCCCGAGGCGGCCTGGCCGAGGATCGCGGCCGGGTTGGTGGGGTTCGGCCCGGGGGCCGGGATGGGGTCAGCGCCGGCGGTTGAGGCCAGGCCGAGTGCCAGGCCGGCCGAGGCGAAGGCCGCGATCGACGCGCCAACGAAGACGTTGGGGAGCCGGGACATAAACCGTGACATATTGAACTCCAATGCTGTTTCGCTAGACATGTGTACCGGTGTTAAACGCCAAGGTAATCCGTTACTGGTGTTACTCAAGTGACGCGAGTGGTGTAGATGGAACCGTTACCAAAACGAGTGAGCGAGGTTATCTAAGCCCCCATGGAAACGGAGCGAACCGAGCCGACCAGGGCGGATGAAGAGCCGTTGGTGCCGACACGCGGCGCGGCAGTGTGGCGGCGTGTCCGGGAATGGGGTCCGTGGCTGCTTGTGCTGAGTGTCGCGGTGCGGGTCGCCTGGGCCTACTTGACACCGCATGGCGCCGACCTTGTCGACCTGCACGTCTACGTCAGCGGTCCTGCCACCCTGGGACACGGAAATCTCTACGAGTTCACCTATGCGGATAAGACGCCAGGCTTTCCGCTGCCCTTTACGTATCCACCCTTCGCGGCCGTGGTGTTCTGGCCGCTTCACCTGCTTCCGTTCACCCTGCTTGGGCTGTGCTGGATTCTCGGCACCATCGCCGCGCTGTACGCGGTGGTTCGGCTGAGCCAGCGGCTGCTCGGATTCGACGACGCCCGTGCGGCGGCCATGTGGACGGCGGTGACGATGTGGACCGAGCCGGTGCGCTCGACGCTCGACTACGGGCAGATCAACGTGCTGTTGATGCTGCTGATCCTGCTGGCGGTGAGCTCCCCGCGCTGGTGGATTTCCGGCACGCTGGTGGGGCTCGCCGGAGGGGTGAAGCTGACCCCACTGGTCAGCGGGCTCTACTTCCTCGGCGCGCGCCGCTGGACGACGGCCATCTGGGCCGGCCTGGTCTTCGTGCTCACTGTGCTGGTGGGCGTCGCAGTCGTCGGGGCGCAGGGCCGGTACTACTTCACCGACCTGTTGGGTAAGCCGGACCGGATCGGGCCGATCGCCACCGTCTTCAACCAGTCCTGGCGTGGCGGGATCTCCAGGATCCTCGGACACGACGCGGGATCCGGAGCGCTGGTGCTGGTGGCCTGCCTGATCACCGCCGTACTGGCCTTCCTGGCATGGCGCGCCGTGAACGACAGGCTGGGGCAGATCTGTGTGGTGCAGATATTCGGCCTCCTCATTTCGCCCATCTCGTGGACACACCATTGGGTGTGGATGGTTCCCTTCATGGTGTGGCTGATCTACGGACCGTGGCGAGAGAAATTGGGTGCCAAGGTCTTTGGCTACGGGTGGCTGGCGCTGCTGCTGGTCGGAGTGCCCTGGCTGCTCAGCTTCGCCCAACCTGATATCTGGCGGATCGATCGCCCGTGGCCCCTGGCCTGGGCAGGGCTGGTGGACATCGCGGCTGCGGTGGCGACGCTGACCTGGATGGCGGTGACCGGGATCAGGTCGGCGCGGGCTTCAGGTCGAGCGGTATCGACCACCGGCTAGCGTTGCCGTCATGACAGAGCAGCGCACCGTCCTTGTCACCGGCGCCTCCAGCGGGATCGGTGCGAGCGCGGCCCGAATCTTCGTCGAACGCGGGCATCGTGTGTTGGGCACCAGCCGCAACCCCGACACCATCGCCGCCCCCATCGCCGGGGTGCAGTATCTGCAGCTCGATCAGACAGACAAGGCGAGTATCGCCGATTGCGTCGCGCAGGCGGGCGAGGTGGACGTGCTGGTCAACAATGCTGGAGAGAGTCAGATTGGCGCACTCGAAGACGTCCCGATGGATGACTTCGAGAAGCTGTTCGTCACCAATGTCTTTGGGCCCGTTGCCCTCATCAAGGCGGTGCTGCCCGGTATGAGGGAACGGCGTCGGGGCGCCATCGTCATGGTGGGGTCGATGGCGGGCACCCTGCATGTCCCGTTCCGGTCGACCTACAGCTCGGCGAAATCGGCGCTGCATACCGTGGCCGATTGCCTGCGCTACGAGGTGGCGCCGTTCGGGATCGCCGTGAGCACCGTGGAACCCGGAGTCATTGCGACCGGGATCGAGACACGGCGCAACCGCATCGTGTCCGAGGGCTCTGCCTATCGTGAAGCGTTCCAGACGGTCGACGCGGCCATGGCCGCACGGGAACAGCACGGTATGGCCTCCGACGACCTGGCGCGTCTGGTCGTCGACGTGGCACTGAATCCGAATCCGAAACCCTTGTACGCCAAGGGTAGTAATGCACCGCTCATCATGGCCGCCCAGCGACTGCTGCCCGCCGGACCGTTTCTCAAGTTCCTGGCGCGCATGCACGGTCTGAAGTCGAGGTAGGGCATGTTTCCGCAAGGTATGCACCCGACCGGTTCTTCAGATGCCTTCCACTCCAAGGACATCGGCAGGTTGCTACTGCAATGTCCCGACCGGATCGGCGTGGTGGCCGCAGTCAGCGCTTTCCTGGCCAACGCCGGAGCGAGCATCATCTCGCTGGCGCAGTACTCGACCGAACCGCAGGGCGGCTGGTTCATGCAGCGCACCGTGTTCCACCGTTCCGGACTCACCGCCGCACGAGAGAGCATGGAGACAGAATTCGCCTCTATTGCTGAAGAATTCGATATCCAGTACCGGTTTAGCGAGGCGACCAAGCCCAAGCGTGTCGCGATCATGGTCTCGCGCACGGATCACTGTCTGCTGGATCTACTGTGGCGCAACCGCCGCGGCGAGCTCGACATGTCGATCGTGATGGTGATCTCGAACCATCCCGACCTCGCCGAGCAGGTGCGCTCATTCGGGTTGCCCTTCGTGTATATCCCGGCTACCCGTGAGAATCGCGCCGAGGCCGAACGTAAGCAGTTGGACCTGCTACAGGGAAACGTCGACCTGGTGGTCCTGGCCCGATACATGCAGATCCTGTCGCCGGAGTTTCTGGCCGAGATCGATTGTCCGCTGATCAACATCCATCATTCGTTCCTGCCCGCGTTCACCGGTGCGATGCCGTATCGGCGTGCGCGTGAGCGCGGCGTCAAAATGATCGGTGCCACAGCGCATTACGTGACGCGGGAGCTCGACGAGGGACCGATCATCGAGCAGGACGTGATCCGGGTCGATCACACCCACACCGTCGAAGACCTGGTGCGGCTCGGTTCCGATGTGGAACGCCTCGTGTTATCGCGTGCGGTGGCCTGGCACTGTGAAGACCGGGTCATGCGGCACGGCAACGTCACCGCGATCTTGTGATCCCGTGACGCGCTAGCGCCCAACCTCCGAGTCGATCGCCTGGGCCAGCGCCACGTCTTTCTCGGTGAGACCGCCCTCGGAATGGGTGGACAGTGCAAACGTCACTGTGCGCCAACGGATATCGATATCGGGGTGATGGTCGACCGATTCTGCGTGCTCGGCAATGCGGCGCACCGCGGCGATACCGTCCAGGAAGGCGTCGAACTTGACGGCGCGGCGCAGTGTGTCACCGTCGCGAGTCCACCCGGGAAGTCCGGCGAGCGCTGCGCTGATCTGGTCATCGGTGAGCAGGGCCATGGACTCAACGTATAACGTCGACCGCCATGGCGATAGTGGTCGCGGGCGCGGTGATCGATGGGGACAAGCTGCTCATAGCGCAACGATCCAAACCCGCCGAACTTGCCGGGCAATGGGAGCTTCCTGGAGGAAAGGTCGTCGAGGGCGAGTCGGAGCCGCAGGCGCTCGTTCGTGAGCTGCACGAGGAACTGGGTATCACGGTGACCGTCGGGTCGCGGCTGGGGGAGGACATCGTCGGGATAGGCCCAGCCGGAAATCTGGTGCTGCGGGCCTATCGGGTACAGCTGCACAGTGGCACGCCGCATCCCCATGAACATCTGGCGCTGCGCTGGGTGAAGTCCGACGACCTGGACGCGGTGCAGTGGGTGGCCGCCGACCGCGAATGGATCGGCGCCCTACGGGACGCGTTAGTGGCCGCGCGCCCGGTGTAGCGCCTTTTTCAGCTCTTTTTCCGTCAGCCCGTGATGCTCGGCCTTCTGCATCTTGTGCACCACAACGGGGCACTTCATGCAGCGTGGCTTGCTTTTACAGCACTTCTTTTTGGGCTTGAGCCGTGCGACCTTGCTGGCCTTCACTGGGTGTCCTACTTCTGGTCTAAATGTGTCTTGGGCTATGTCTGGATCTATGTCGGGCGTCACACGTGATAACGCCAGTTTCGTGAACTGGGGTGTTCACTGCCAGAATTGACAGACGTGACCCATAGTTTCCGGAACGTAGCCATTGTTGCGCACGTCGACCACGGCAAGACAACCCTGGTCGACGCGATGCTCAAACAGTCCGGTGCGCTCACGCATCGAGGTGATGACGCCATCGAACGCCTGATGGACTCCGGTGACTTGGAGAAGGAAAAAGGCATCACCATCCTGGCCAAGAACACCGCGGTGCACCGCCAGAACCCTGACGGGTCCATGACGGTCATCAACGTCATCGATACCCCCGGGCACGCCGACTTCGGCGGCGAGGTGGAGCGCGGCCTGTCCATGGTCGATGGTGTGCTGCTGCTGGTCGACGCTTCCGAGGGCCCGCTGCCGCAGACCCGCTTCGTGCTGCGCAAGGCGCTGGCCGCGCACCTGCCGGTGATCCTGTGTGTGAACAAGACCGACCGGCCCGATGCCCGCATCGCCGAGGTCGTCTCGGAAAGCCACGACCTGCTGCTCGACGTCGCCTCCGATTTGGATGACGAAGCGCAGAAGGCCGCCGAGGAAGCGCTGGGTCTGCCGGTCCTGTACGCATCGGGCCGCGCCGGAATCGCCAGCACCGTCGAGCCCGCCAATGGTGCCAATCCCGACGGCGAGAACCTCGATGTGCTGTTCGACGTGCTGCTCGAGCACATCCCGCCGCCGCAGGGCGACCCCGAGGCCCCACTGCAGGCGTTGGTCACCAACCTGGACGCATCCGCGTTCCTGGGCCGTCTCGCGCTCATCCGCATCTACAAGGGCCGGATCAAGAAGGGCCAGCAGGTGGCGTGGATGCGGGAGGTGGACGGCCACCCCGTCATCACCAACTCAAAGATCACCGAACTCCTGGCGACCGAGGGCGTCGAGCGCAGCAGTACCGACGAAGCCGTTGCCGGTGACATCGTGGCCGTCGCCGGAATGCCCGAAATCATGATCGGCGACACACTGGCCGACCCTGAACATGCCCACGCGCTGCCGCGGATCACCGTCGACGAGCCCGCCATCTCGGTGACCATCGGCACCAATACCTCGCCGCTGGCAGGCAAGGTGTCCGGGCACAAGCTGACGGCGCGGATGGTCAAGTCGCGGCTGGATTCGGAACTCATCGGCAACGTGTCGATCAAGGTCGTCGATATCGACCGTCCCGACGCCTGGGAGGTGCAGGGTCGTGGTGAGCTGGCGCTGGCCATCCTCGTTGAGCAGATGCGCCGTGAGGGCTTCGAGCTGACCGTCGGAAAGCCGCAGGTGGTCACGAGGCAGATCGACGGCAAGCTGCACGAGCCGTTCGAGGCCATGACCATCGACTGTCCCGAGGAGTTCGTCGGGGCTGTCACCCAGCTGATGGCAGCCCGCAAGGGCCGCATGGAGGAGATGGCCAACCACGCCGCGGGATGGGTCCGCATGGACTTCATCGTGCCCAGCCGTGGTCTCATCGGCTTCCGCACCGACTTCTTGACGCTGACCCGAGGCACCGGCATCGCCAACGCCGTCTTCGAGGGCTACCGGCCGTGGGCCGGGGAGATCCGCGCGCGGCACACCGGGTCGTTGGTATCCGACCGCACCGGCTCTGTTACCCCGTTCGCGATGACCCAGCTGTCCGATCGCGGGCAGTTCTTCGTGGAGCCAGGGGATGCCACCTATGAGGGCCAGGTCGTCGGCATCAACCCACGTGCCGAGGACCTCGACGTCAACGTCACCCGCGAGAAGAAGCTGACCAACATGCGGTCCGCGACCGCCGACGTCTTCGAGACCCTCGCCAGACCGATGGAACTCGACCTTGAGAAGGCCATGGAGTTCTGCGCGGGCGACGAGTGCGTCGAGGTGACGCCGGAAATTGTGCGGGTGCGCAAGGTGGACCTGGACGCCAACACCCGCGCGCGCAACCGCTCGCGGGCGAAGGCCGCCTCCAACAACAGCTGACCTGGCGGATTTCTCTCCCTACGCTCGCGCGGCCGACGAAATCGGCGCACACTGCACTACGTGGCCGACTTCAACGCCGTCAAGCGGCGCGTGGTGCACACGGTGCAGAAGTACGTCGTCAACCCCGTCGGCCGGCGCGCGCCGGTCACCATGCTCGAGACCATCGGCAGGAAGAGCGGGCAGCCGCGTAACACCGCTGTCGGCGGTCGCCTCGTCGACAACCAGTTCTGGTTGGTCTCCGAGCATGGCGAGCACTCGGATTACGTCCGCAACATCAAAGCCAACCCCGCGGTGCGGCTACGCATCCGCGATCAGTGGCGCACCGGTACTGCGCACCTGCTGCCTGAGGACGATGCACGAGCAAGACTGCGAGAGCTGCCGGACTCGCGCTGTATCGCAGCCACCGCGGCGACCGGAGCGTCACCGGGTTGATCTACACCCATTCGCATGTCGACCACTTTGGCGGTGCGCTCGGGGTCACCACGAATGAGGATGTGGCGGCAGGGCGTTGTCCGGTGATCGCGCCCGCCGGGTTCCTGGAGCACGCCGTCGCCGAGAACGTCTACGCCGGCACCGCCATGACCCGCCGTGCTGTCTACATGTACGGAGCGGTATTGCCCAGGGGGCCGCTCGGGCAGGTGGGGTCCGGTCTCGGACAAACCAATTCGATCGGCACCGTGACCCTGATCGCGCCAACACTGGACATCACGCACACCGGGCAGGAGGAGACCGTCGACGGTGTGCGCATCGTCTTCCAGATCACCCCCGGTACCGAGGCCCCGGCCGAAATGAACTTCTACTTCCCGGCGCACCGAGCTCTGTGCATGGCCGAGAACGCCACTCACACCCTGCACAATCTGCTGACGTTACGCGGCGCGCTGGTCCGCGATCCGCATGTGTGGGCGCGCTACCTCACCGAGTCGATCAACCTGTTCGGCTACGACTCCGATGTGGTGTTCGCATCGCACCACTGGCCCACCTGGGGCACCGAACGTTTGGTGGAATACCTTTCCCTGCAGCGTGACCTGTACGCCTACCTGCACGATCAGACGCTGCGCCAGCTGAACCAGGGCTATGTCGGTTCGGAGATCGCTGAAACCTTTCAACTGCCTCCGGCCATCGCCAGCGCCTGGCATGCCCGCGGCTACTACGGCTCGGTGAGCCATAACGTCAAGGCCATCTATCAGCGCTACATGGGCTGGTTCGACGGCAATCCCGCGCATCTCTGGGAACATCCGCCGGTGGCCGGCGCGCAACGACACGTGGACTTTATGGGTGGCGCCGACGAGGTGCTGCGTAAGGCGCGCAAGGCATTCGATGAAGGCGACTATCGCTGGGTGGCGCAGGTGGTCAACTATGTGATCTTCGCCGACCCCGCCAATGAGCCGGCAAAAGCATTGCAAGCCAGCTGTTTTGAACAGCTCGGATATGGCGCGGAAAACGCGCCGTGGCGCAACTTCTACCTGATGGGTGCCCATGAGCTGCGTCACGGGAGCGTCGGGACCCCGATCGCGACCAACGCGCCGACCATGCTCGCTGCGCTGACCATCGACCAGGTCTTCGATGCGCTCGCGCTCCGCGTCAACGGGCCCAAGGCGTGGAATGAACGGTTCGTCAGTGACTGGCACTTCACCGACGAGGATCGTGTCCATCGTCTGGAGCTGCGCAACGGGGTGCTGGTGCACTACCCACGCCCGTCCGGGACATCGCTGCCCTCCGCCGATGTGACCTTCACCCTCACCCGACCCGCCCTGATCGCGGTGCTACTCGGCGGCGGCGATCCTGCCCAGGCGTTCGCCTCAGGCGACATCACCGTCGACGGTGATGCAGGCGGGTTCGTGCGGCTGGTCGCGGTGCTTGATCAGCCGGATCCAGACTTCGCGATCGTGACCCCATAACCAGTTGGGGCGCAGGTGCATGTGGCGGGTAACTAAGGTTGGTCCTCATGCTCACGTCGCGACTCGCTGCCCTGGCTGGGGCCGTGCTCCTCGCCGGGTGCACCGTCAGTGCGCCTCCGGCCGTGCAGGGCAGTGAAACAACCGACTCCACGACGCCGCCACCACCCAAGAAAGAGCAGATCGTGGTGGGTATCGATTCGATCGGCGCGGGATTCAACCCGCATCTGTTGTCCGATCAGTCGCCGGTGAATTCGGCGATCAGCTCGCTGGTGCTGCCCAGTGCGTTCCGCCCGGTGCCCGATTCCGCGACCACCACCGGCTCACGCTGGGAGCTGGACCCGACGCTGCTGGTATCCGCCGAGGAAACCAGCCAGGAGCCGTTCACGGTGACCTACACGATCCGCCCCGAGGCGCAATGGACCGATAACGCACCCATCGGGGCCGATGACTTCTCTTACCTGTGGCAACAGATGCTCACCCAGCCCGGGACTGTCGACCCTGCGGGCTACGGAAACATCACCGATGTCCAGTCGCGCGACGGTGGCAAGCGTGTGGTTGTCACCTTCGACCACAAGTACCCGGCCTGGCGCGAGCTGTTCACCGACTTGCTGCCCGCGCACATCGTGAAGGACATCCCGGGCGGCTTCGCCTCCGGGCTGGTCAAGTCGATGCCCGCCTCCGGGGGACGATTCCGGGTGGACGCGATCGACCCTCAGCGGGACGAGATCCTGCTGGCCCGTAACGACCGGTACTGGGCAGCCCAAGCGATTCCGGACGAGATCCTGTTCCGTCGCGCGGGTGCTCCGACGGTATTGGCGGATTCCGTTCGCAACGGGGACACCCAAGTGGCTCAGGTACATGGCAGCGCGGTGACCTTCGCCCAGTTGTCCAACATTCCCGGCGTGCGGACCGCACGGATCGTCGCACCGCGGACCCTGCAGCTGACGCTGCGCGCCGGGCAGCCGACGCTCACCGATTCCAAGGTGCGCCGGGGGCTGCTCGGTCTGCTCGACATCGGGCTGCTGGCAGCGGTGGCCGCGGGGAACGACAACGCCGTCACCCTGGCAGCGGCGCAGGTGCGCTCTCCCTCGGATCCCGGATACAAGCCCACCGCGCCCGTCGCCCTCACCCGTGACGCCGCCCTCGCGTTGCTTACGGAGGCCGGGTACGAGGCGGTCGAGGTGCCCCCACCACCCGGCGCACCAGCGGGTCCCGCGCAGATCACCAAAGACGGAGAGCCGCTGCGGCTCGTCATCGGCGCTGCCGCCAACGATCCGACCTCGGTCGCCGTCGCCAACACCGCCGCCGATCAGCTGAGCAATGCGGGGGTGCGGGCCACTGTCCTCGCCCTCGATCCGCCCACGCTGTATGGCCAGGCGATTCCGGATGGTCGTGTCGACGCCATCGTCGGCTGGCATCAGTCCGGTGGGGATCTGGCCACCGTGCTGGCCTCTCGGTACGGCTGCCCGGCGCTGCAGTCGGGCAAGGTGCCCGATACCCGCACCACCACGCCCCCTCCACCGCCGGCGAGCAATACGCCGTCTCCGCCGTCGAGGGAAGAATCTGTCCGTGCCCCAAGCAATCTCACCGGGTTGTGCGATGAGGGACTGCAAGCCGGTATCGACGCCGCGCTGACCGGTCACGCTGACGTGGGCAAGATCGTCGATCAGGCCGAGCCTCAATTGTGGAAGATGGCAACGGTTTTGCCGATCATGCAGGACACCACGATCGCCGCGGCGGGGCCCAGCGTGCAGAATGTCGAGCTGACCGGCGCGGTCCCGGTGGGTATCGTCGCGACGGCCGGGGAGTGGAAGAAGACACGCCCATGACCCGACGACTCATGCTGGTCCACGCTCACCCCGACGATGAATCTCTCACGACCGGCGGCACTATTGCGCGGTATGCCGCCGAAGGTGCCGACGTCCGCGTGGTGACCTGCACCCTCGGTGAGGAAGGCGAGGTGATCGGCGAGCGCTGGGCACAGTTGGCCGTCGATCACGCCGATCAACTCGGCGGGTATCGGATCGCTGAATTATCCACCGCGCTAAGGCATCTCGGTGTGAATGAGCCCACGTTCCTGGGTGGTGCGGGGCATTGGCGTGACTCCGGCATGGCGGACACCGGACCGCTGCATCCACGGGCGTTTGCCGGCGCCGACATGGGCGAGGCGGTGGCGGCGCTGACTGCGTTGATTGAGGAGCACCGCCCGCAGGTCATCGTCACCTATGACCCCTTCGGTGGATACGGGCATCCCGATCACATCCAGGCACACCTGGTGACCACTGCTGCTGTGAAGAAGGCCACCTGGCAGGTGTCCAAGCTGTACTGGACCGTCATCGCAACCAGCGCGTTGGATGCAGGACTCGCAGCAATGACGCAGCTCCCTCCGGGATGTGAACCGGCACCCGTCGATCTCATACCCACCTATGCCGACGAGGAGATCAGCGCCGCCATCGACGTATCGGCCCACCGCGGTGCAAAGGCTGCGGCGCTGCGCGCGCATGCCACCCAGCTCACGGTCTCCGAAGACGGGACCGCGTTGGCGCTGTCGAACCTGATCGCGTTGCCCATCGCGGACACCGAACATTTCGTGCTGGTGCGTGGTGTGCGCGGCGTCGACAGCGGGTGGGAATCCGATCTGTTCGCCGGGGTGGAGTTGTAAGCTCGACCCATGCCACCCGATCAAGACCTGGATCCCAACCAGCAGCACTGGCAAGACCGGCTGGATAATTTCCAATGGGTCGTCGGCTCGCTGGCGGCTCAGCTCGACTCGATCCCGATCTAGACGCCTGAACGGTTTCTTGCGCGCGTTCGTCCTGACCGCGCTCATTGTCGACGGGATCATCAGCGCCATCCTCGGCGCCGCTCTCCTGAATCTGCGGATCGGCGGGGTGCTTGTTCCGCTCGGTCTGATCATTAGCGCTGTGCTCAACGTGCTGCTGGTGTGGTGCGCCGACCAGTGGGCGCCGTCGCCGCGGTGGGCGGGCGCGCCGCTCTGGGCGTTCGTGGCGACCACGACGCTGCTGCTCTTCGGTGGGCCGGGCGGCGATGTTGTCTTCGCCGGGCTCTGGCCCCTTCTGCTGATGGTGGTCGGCGTGCTGCCCGCGGCGTATGTCTTGCGTCGCGCGAACGGCTAGCCCAAATACTCGGATTCGAGAACCAAGTCCTTCACCAACGTCTGGTACTCGACATGGGTCTCGTGCTCGACGGTCTGCCAGAGCTTGCCCTGCTGTTCCTTCATGTACGCGCGGTACTTGGGGGAGCCGGGGAATCCGACGTTATCGGCGACCACGATCGTCCCGGGATGCAACCAGCCCCGTTCCATCAGCCGCTGCAGGTCGTCGAGATACACGTCCTTCCAGTGGTCGATGAACACGAAATCCAGGCATCCTTCGGTAAACCCGTAGTCCTTGGTCAGTGCGTTCAGGGTGGTGCCGTCGTCGGCCGTGCCGTTGATGCAGGTGACACGGTCTGCCAGGCCGGCATGCGACCAGACCCGGCGAGCGACCGAGGCGTTGGCGCCGGACTTCTCTATGGAGAACACCTTGGCGCCCGGAGCCGCACGAGCGATCCGCAGGCCGCTGTACCCGCAGTAGGCGCCCAACTCCAGGGCGATCTTCGGGTTGGCGCGCGTGACAGCGGCGTCGAGCAGCTGCCCCTTCTCGTCGCCGACATTCATCAGGATCGATTGGTCGTACGCGAAGTTGTCGATGGCCTCGATGGCGGCGTCGACATCCCCCGCCGGGGCGGTGGCGATGACGTGCTCGGCGGTGGCCTCCTCGCGGCCATCGCCCATCTGACCGGTGCGCATGACGGTCAAACCGCCGAATACCGCCCGCAGAAATGAATACCGCAGAAACGGAAGTTTCTGCTTAAGGGTTCTGGTGAGACTCACGGATATCAGCCTAGCGATCCCTGGCGTTTCCGCAGGGTGGCCCCGTTGATGAGCCCCCGAGTGGTCGGCTTTTTGGTACGGGCGGATGATCTGGGGGTGACCGACGGTTGTACAGGCGTGCCCGACGACGTAAAGCCGCTGCCGAATCCTGCGTTTCCCGCTAAGAAGGCGGTGTCCTCTGCGGCGCTGCGACGGGTGTTGCGTCGCGCACGAGACGGCGTGGTGTTGAACGTCGACGAGGCCGCGACGGCTCTTACTGCGCGTGGTGAGGACTTGGCCGATCTGATGGCCAGTGCCGCGCGGGTGCGTGATGCCGGGTTGGAGTCTGCGGGCCGCCTGGGTGCGTTGGGCCGTCTTCCGATCTCGTATTCGCGCAAGGTGTTTATCCCGGTCACGCATCTGTGCCGCGACAAGTGCCATTACTGCACGTTCGTGACGGTTCCGGGCAAGCTGCGCGCCCAGGGTCAGGGTATGTATCTGGAGCCAGACGAGATTCTGGATATTGCCCGCCGTGGCGCCGAATTGGGATGTAAAGAGGCTTTGTTCACGCTGGGGGATCGGCCCGAGGACCGCTGGCCGGAGGCCAAGCAGTGGCTCGATGAGCGCGGCTATGACACCACGCTGGACTATGTGCGGGCGATGTCGATTCGGGTGTTGGAGGAGACGGGTCTGCTCCCGCACCTGAATCCGGGGGTGATGAGCTGGTCGGAGCTGGCGCGGCTCAAGCCGGTGGCGCCGTCGATGGGCATGATGTTGGAAACAACCTCGCGCCGGTTGTTCGAGACCCGCGGTGAGGCGCACTACGGCAGCCCCGATAAGGACCCTGCCGTGCGGCTGCGGACGCTGACCGATGCGGGCCGGCTGTCGATCCCGTTCACGACAGGGCTGCTGGTTGGGATCGGCGAGGATCTGACCGAGCGTGCGGAGACCATTCACGCGATCCGCAAGGTGCACAAAGAGTTCGGTCATGTTCAGGAAGTGATCGTGCAGAACTTCCGAGCCAAATCCGATACCGCGATGCAGACGGTGCCCGATGCCGATATTGACGATTTCCTGGCGACGATCGCGGTGACCCGTTTGGTATTGGGTCCCAAGATGCGGGTGCAAGCACCGCCGAATCTGGTGTCCCGCAGCGAATGCCTGGCCTTGATAGGTGCCGGAGTGGACGATTGGGGTGGGGTGTCGCCGCTGACCCCCGATCATGTGAACCCCGAGCGGCCGTGGCCGGCGTTGGAGGATTTGGCTTCGGTGACGGCGGAAGCCGGATACGACCTGGTGCAGCGTCTGACGGCGCAGCCTCAGTACGTGCAGGCCGGGTCGGCGTGGATCGATCCTCGGGTGCGTGGGCACGTGGAGGCCCTGGCAGACCCGGAAACCGGTTACGCCCTGGATGTTTCGCCGACGGGGTCGCCGTGGCAGGAGCCCGACGAGACGTGGGAGTCCACGGGCCGGGTCGATTTGCACGCGGCCATCGATTCGGAGGGCCGCAATACCGATACCCGCAGCGACCTGGCGAGTGCGTTCGGGGATTGGGAGTCGATCCGCGAACATGTACGAGAACTGAACGCGCGGGCACCGGAGAAGGTGAGTTCCGATGTGTTGGCGGCCTTACGTTCGGCCGAGCGGAATCCGGCCGGATGCAGCGATGACGAGTATCTGGCGCTCGCGACAGCCGAAGGGCCTGCGATGGATGCCGTTGCCGCGCTCGCTGATTCGATCCGCATCGATGTGGTCGGCGATGACGTCACCTACGTGGTGAACCGGAACATCAACTTCACCAACATCTGCTACACGGGTTGCCGTTTCTGCGCGTTCGCGCAGCGTAAGGGTGATGACGACGCGTTCTCCCTGTCTGCCGAGGAGGTGGGTGAACGGGCGTGGGAAGCCTATGTCGCCGGAGCCACCGAGGTCTGCATGCAGGGCGGCATCGACCCGGAACTGCCTGCGACCGGGTACGCCGACCTGGTGCGCGCGGTCAAGAAGCGGGTGCCCAGCATGCATGTACATGCCTTCAGCCCGATGGAGATCGTCAATGGCGCCTCCAAAGGTGGTCAGAGCGTGCGTGATTGGCTGACCGAGCTGCGTGCCGCAGGTCTGGACACCATCCCGGGCACCGCCGCCGAGATCCTCGACGACGAGATTCGGTGGGTGCTGACCAAGGGCAAGTTGCCCGCCTCCGAATGGATCGACGTCATCAGCACCGCGCATGAGGTGGGGCTACGGTCCAGCTCGACCATGATGTACGGGCACGTCGACACTCCCAAACATTGGGTGGGGCATCTGCGGGTTCTCGCCGGAATTCAAGACCGCACAGGCGGGTTCACCGAGTTCGTGCCGCTGCCGTTCGTGCACCAGAGCGCACCGCTGTACCTAGCGGGCGCCGCCCGCCCGGGGCCCACAAATCGGGATAACCGGGTCGTACATGCGCTGGCGCGCATCATGCTGCACGGGCGTATCGACAACATTCAGACCAGCTGGGTCAAGCTCGGTATCGAAGGCACCCGAGTGATGCTGCAAAGCGGCGCCAACGATCTCGGCGGAACGCTCATGGAGGAAACCATCTCCAGGATGGCCGGCTCCGAACACGGATCTGCCAAAACCATCGCCGAGCTGCAGGAGATCGCGGAGGGTATTGGACGTCCCGCGGTGGAACGCACCACCACCTACTCGCGGCGGCCGTCCGCCGCCTGACGCCGAGCGTGAAGCCATGGCGGGATTTCTCGAGAATCTCCGCCACAGGTTCACGCTCGGCGAGATAGCCTCGTGCCCTGATGACCAGTATCCCGCCCGATGAGGGGTCGATGCCGCCGACTACCCAGCGGCCGTTGGACTCGCCTTCAACCGCGTACTCCGAGGCCGATGATTCCGAAATCCTCGTGCGTGATCGCTCTTGGCGCTGGGTGTGGATCATCTGCGCAGCAGCGGGCGTGGCCATTGTGGTGGCGCTGGTCCTGGCCCTGGTGGAGGTCGACAAGGTTGAGGAGCCGGCGACACCGGCCCCGGCGACGTCAACAACCGAACGTCCGGCTGCGCCAAGTAGTTCGGTGCCGGTAGCGCCGCCGCCTCCGACCGTGATCAGTACCGTCATCGAAACCACCGTGGTGGTTGAGACGCCCGCGCCGGTCGCACCGACGGAGGTAGCGCCGACGGAGATCGTGCCGACGCGCCCAGGGGAGGGCCGGTTGTGCCACGAGCTGCATCCGCGCCGCGACTGTGAGGGATACCGGTAAGTTGACGGTCTCTGTCCGCACCTGACTGACTGGTTTGCGGTGAGTTAACTCCGTGGGTCGTTTTGGGCATCGTGATGTTCGTGATTGCCCGCCTTGTAGCGACAAGTTTCATCGTTGCCATGCTTGGGTTTCCCGATGCCGCCCCGGCCAACGCTGAGCCGAGAGAAATGGCGCCGCAGTCCTATTCGAGGACGACCCGGGACGGCTGGCAGCTGCAGATCCGGCTCGATAACGAACGTGTGAACCCGGTGCCCAATCTGGCGGCGGCCACCAACTCACGCGAGGCGTTCATCACCCTGTCGGGCACTGCGACGGCGAACGGCGGCACCAACCCCATCACCGACAGCCTCTTCGTCATCGGCTACCAACTCGGTTGCCAGTCCGATGTTTCCTCGGGTTTGCAGCTCGGCGGATCGGCAGGTATCGCCCCGTCAGTGAGCCTAGGTGTGGCTCCCACCCCCTCAGTGGGAGTGGGTGGGAGCGCCGGGGTGAGTGGGTTCGTGCAGACCGTGGTGCAGCCTGGTGTCATCGTCAACCTGCCGATGGGCAATATGGTGCTCTCCCATGGTGGTACGGGGGCACTGGACTTGGACAACGTGCACGTGAAGGCCGACGCCTGCGGTGGTGACGTGACGATCCGCTCATTCGCCTCCTTGCGTGCTTCGACCGAGACCGGTCACACCGAGTTCGCCGTCTACGGCGATCCGATCAAGATCTGACGATGAAATTCGTCTGCGCCGCAACACTCTTGGTGTGCTCGTTGTGTTGGGCGCCACTGGCCGCAGGAGAGCCGAACCCCGCAGTACCTATTCCGGTGCCCGGTGGGACGCCCAACTATGCGGCCACTGCGTCCCAGCCGCCTTTCGGACTATCCCCGGCACCGCCGCGCGGAGCCCGGATCTCGGCCGGTGTCGACTCCGGGTACACCACTCGGATCGGCGCCGGGATGACCGGCGGGCAGCTGGAGGACCCTCGTGGACTGTCAGAAGGAGTAACACCGTGATTCGATCACTCTGTGTGGCAACGATTATCGCCGGACTTGCGATCGGACTTGCCGCGCCTGTCACCGCCGCGCCACCGCCTCCGAATCCGGCGCCCTACAACCCGGTCTTCGTGCCCGGGCAGCTTCCTGCACTGCGTCCGTCGCGAGGGACGCAACTACCGGTGCTGATGTCGGGTCCGTCGCGTGGCCCCAAGATCTCCGCGGGGGTGGATGCGCCGGCGCCACCGGGCGGTGTCAAGGCGGGTGCCGGTATCGGAGACGGGAAGCTGGAAAGCCCCACCGGGGCGCCTACGCGATAGCCACTCTCCGCGCATTTGTCAGTCGCATTGACATGTTTTGCGAGTCGGCGCACGCTGGGTGCATGAGTGAGCCGATCGTCTTCATCAACGTTTTCGAAGTCGCCGCAGAGAAAGTCGACGCGTTCCTCGCCGGATGGCGGAAACGGGCTGAGTTCATGACCGAGCAGCCGGGGTTCCTGTCGTTCCGGATACACCGGGCGGTGGTGCCGGGCGCTCGGTTTCAGCTCGTGAACATTGCGACCTGGGAGAGCATCGAAGCGTTGACCACGGCCACGAGCGGTGACCGGTTTCAAACCATGGTTCGCGAAGCCGCCGCCGAGTTCGGTGCGGTTGCCTACCCGGCGGTGTACGAGGTCGCCCTGGAGATGTAGCCCCTGTCTGCTCGCGAGGGAAACTACAGCTTGGCGGCCAGCTCCGTGCCCTGCCTGATGGCGCGCTTGGCATCAAGCTCGCCGGCGAGTAAGGCCCCACCGATGACGTGCGCGGTGACTCCGGCTTCCTTCAGCACGTCCTCCAGATCGCGCACCGATTCCTGGCCCGCGCAGATCACCACGTTGTCGACCTCGAGAACGCGCGGGTCCTTGCGCTCCTCACCGAAACTGATGTGCAGCCCGGCATCGTCGATCTTCTCGTAGTTGACCCCCGCAAGCTCCGTAACCTTCTTGGCCTTGAGCGATGCCCGGTGTACCCAGCCCGTGGTCTTGCCGAGGCCCTTGCCCAGCGAGCCCTTCTTGCGCTGGCACAAATAGACCTCGCGAACCGCCGGAGCCGGAATGGGTTTCGTGAGCGAACCGCGGGAATCGTGTTCCTCCGAGATGCCCCACTCGGCGCGCCACTCCTTGAGGTTCAGCGTCGGTGACTCGTCGATCGTCAGGAACTCTGAGACGTCGAAGCCGATACCGCCCGCGCCGACGACTGCCACCCGCTTACCGACGGGCTTACCCCCCTTGATGACCTCCGGGTAGGAGAGCACCATCGGGTGGTCGATACCGGGGATCGCGGGAACGCGCGGCTTCACGCCGGTGGCGAGGATGACGTCATCGAACTTGCCGGTAATGAGTTCCTGGGCGTCCACCTTCTTGTTCAAAAGCACTGTGACGTCGTACTTTTTGAGCATGGCGGTGTAGTACCGGATGGTCTCGTTGAACTCTTCCTTACCGGGGATGCGCCGCGCCATATCGAACTGGCCGCCGATCTCGGCGTTGGCCTCGAACAGCACGACCTTGTGTCCGCGCTGCGCGGCGCTCACCGCGGTTGCCAGCCCGGCGGGTCCGGCGCCGACTACCGCGACCTTCTTGGTGTGGCGGGTGGGCAGCAGCTTGAGCGTCAGCTCGTGACCTGCCCTGGGGTTGAGCAGGCAGCTGGCCTTCTTGTTCACGAACGAATGGTCAAGGCAGGCCTGATTACAGGCGATGCAGGTGTTGATCTCGTCGGCGTGATCAGCCGATGCTTTGTTGGCCCAGTCCGGGTCGGCCAGCAGTGGGCGGGCCATCGAAATCAATTGCACCTGACCGTCGTTGAGAATCTGCTCGGCGGACTGCGGCATGTTGATCCGGTTGGAGGCCATTACCGGGATGCTGACTTCTTGGGCGATCTTGTTGGACAGGTCGACGAATGCGTTCTGCGGGACCGAGGTGACGATGGTGGGCACCCGTGCCTCATGCCAGCCGATACCGGTGTTGATGATGGTTGCACCGGCGGCTTCGATCTCCTTGGCGAGCGCCACGATCTCGTCCCAGGTTTGGCCGTCGGGTACGTAGTCCGCCATGGACATCCGATAGCAGATGATGAAGTCTGGGCCCACGGCCTCGCGGACCTTCTTGACCACCTCGACCGCCAGCCGCCGCCGGTTCTCCGGACTGCCACCGAACTCATCTGTGCGGTTGTTGGTGTAGGGCGCCAGGAACTGGTTGATGAAATAGCCTTCGCTGCCCATGATCTCGACACCGTCGTACCCGGCCTTCTTGGCCATCTTGGCGCTGTGTGCCCAGTCGTCGATGGTCTGCCAGACACCCTTGGTGCTGAGCTTGCGAGGCTTGAACGGGGTGATGGGCGACTTCTTGCTCGACGCGCTGACCGAGAATGGATGGTATCCATAGCGTCCTGCGTGCAGGAGCTGCACGATGATCTTGCCGCCGTTCTTGTGCACCGCGTTCGTGACGATCCGATGCCGGTATGCCTCAAGAGAAGTGGTGAGTTTTCCGGCCAGCGGCTTAAGCCACGCGGCGCGGTTGATGGCATATCCACCGGTGATGATCATGCCGACCCCGCCCTTGGCGCGTTCCGCGAAATATGCCGCCAAAGCCGGGGTGTCCCAGGGGAAATCCTCTAGGCCGGCGTGCATGGATCCCATGACGACGCGGTTCTTCAGCGTTGTGAAGCCAAGATCCAAGGGGGACAGCAGGGTTGGATAGGGGTTACTCATGATTCTCGCTTTCAGTCCGGGCTGTGGACAAGGAAGTGATCATTTCGTCGCACCAATCGATGAAGCCCTCTTCCATGCGGACACCTCCGCGTAGGACGAGATATTGGTGCAGGGCCGCGCCGGTGAGTTGATCCGGAGCGGAAAACTGGCGTTTTTCCATCTGGCGGTAGTTATCGAGCATGACGGCGTGTGTGTCGCGTTGAACGCGGATGTTCTCGACCACAACCTCAATCTCGCCATAGGTGCCTGCGCGGACCTTGAGAGCCAAGTCGCGCATATCGGTGCCCTCGGCGCTGTTGACCCACCGGGACAACTCGCGATAGCCGAGCTCGGCAACGTCGTACACCTTCTTGGCTGGCCGCCCTTCTTGGTCGACGACCGTGCAGCGCAACCAGCTGTCGTCTTCCATCCGGCGCAGAGTGCGATAGATCTGCTGGTGGGTGCCGCTGTAGAAGTACCCGATCGACCGGTCGAACCGGCGCGTGAGCTCGTAACCCGACCCGTTCTGCTCGGCCAGGGACAACAAGAGGGCGTGGGTGAGTGCCACGGCAGCATGTTGGCACGGAACGGGACCCCTATGCAACTTGTTGCAGTGCAACAGTCTGCATACGGCAGGTCAGTTAAGTGTTGCCATCGGTAACTGTAACTGCTAGAAACGTGTAGTCGCCCGGAACTCACCAGGAGGTTCTCTCGTGACGTATGTGATTGCCGAACCGTGTGTTGACGTGATGGACAAGGCGTGTGTCGAAGAGTGTCCTATTGGATTGCATCTACGAGGGTGCTCGGGCGATGTGCATCCACCCGGACGAGTGCACGGATTGCAATGTGTGCGAATCGGTTTGCCCCGTGGAAGCGATCCTCTATTGGGATGCTGTGCCTGACGAGTGGAGTGGCTACGTGCGGGCGAATGCTGACTTCTTCGCAGATCTCGATTCGACGTCCAGCGCGCGGAAGGCCGGCAAGATCGACCGGGACGTACCCCTCGTCCCGCAACTCCCGCGCAAGGTCTGGGCACGCCTGCTGGACGCCAGGCCAAGTTAAACGATAAGCTAAGTATCTGTAACCGGTAGAAACGGCTAGATGGTCCGGCAAGTTAGGACAGCCTGTGTCGTTGGGCACAGCTGCGGACCGGAATACTGGCCGCAACGCATGAACTGGACATCGAGGAGACCTGCGTGACCTACACGATCGCGGAACCGTGCGTCGACATTATGGACAAGGCATGTATCGAAGAATGCCCCGTCGACTGCATCTACGAGGGTGGGCGCATGCTCTACATCCACCCCGATGAGTGTGTGGACTGCGGTGCTTGCGAACCGGTGTGCCCGGTGGAGGCCATCTTCTATGAGGACGATGTGCCGGATCAGTGGACCGGTTACATCCAGGGCAACGCCGACTTCTTCGTAGACCTGGGCTCGCCCGGCGGTGCCGCGAAGGTCGGCAAGACCGAATACGACCCGCCGTCGGTCAAGGAGCTTCCTCCCATGGGTGAAGGACACTGAGCTCGTCGTCTGGGTCTCGACGCCGGGTATCGGCTGTGTCCTCCTTGCTGCCTGAGTTTCCCTGGGACACCATCGCCGAAGTCAAGGTGACGGCTGCGGCGCACCCCGATGGGATCGTTGACCTTTCTGTCGGTACCCCTGTCGATTCCGTCGCGCCGCCGATCCGAGAGGCGTTGTCCGCGGCTGGCGACCTGCCCGGATATCCGGCGACCGCCGGCACACCGGAGCTACGCCTGGCGATTCGTGAATCGGTGACCCGCCGATATGGCGTCATTCCGTTGGCCGACAATGCGGTGCTGCCGGTCATCGGTACCAAGGAGCTCATCGCGTGGCTGCCCACCCTGCTCGGCTTGGGGGCCGACGATCTGATCGTCATCCCCGAATTGGCCTACCCCACGTACGAAGTGGGCGCACGGTTGGCCGGGGTACCCACGGTTCGGGCGGACTCGCTGACGCAGCTGGGACCGCAGCACCCCGCGCTGATCTATCTCAACTCGCCCAGCAATCCGACCGGCGCGGTGCTGCCGGTCGAGCATCTGCGCAAGGTCGTCGACTGGGCACGTGAGCGAGGCGCTCTTGTCGTCTCCGATGAGTGTTACCTCGGCCTCGGGTGGGACGCCGAGCCGGTCTCGGTGCTGGATCCCCGGGTCTGCGACGGCGACGCGGCCGGGTTGTTGGCGGTGCACTCGCTGTCCAAAACCTCATCGCTGGCGGGGTATCGGGCAGGTTTCGTATTGGGTGACGCATCGGTGGTCGGCGAGCTGCTCGCGGTGCGCAAGCACGCCGGGATGATGGTGCCGGGCCCCGTGCAGGCCGCGATGACCGCGGCACTGAGCGAGGACCAACACCAGCTCGACCAGCGCGCACGTTACGAGGGTCGCCGCGCCAAGCTCTCGAAGGCATTGACCGGTAATGGATTCCGGATTGACCATTCCGAGGCTGGGCTGTACTTGTGGGCCACTCGAGGTGACTCCTGTGACGACGCGCTGGCATATCTGGCACGGCGGGGGATCCTGGTGGCCCCCGGACGGTTCTACGGCCCCCGCGGTAGGGAACATGTTCGGGTGGCACTGACCGCAACGGATGAGCGCATCGACGCCGCCGTCGCCCGCCTCGCGGACTGACCGTCGAAGACCCGCGCTACCACACGTAACGTCCTGCCGGATTTGGCCGGCACCTGGTGCTTCGTTGCGCATTCTCCGGAATCCTCGACACCCGCGGGGCAACAGGACGATGCTGGACACATGGATGCCATCACCAACGTGCCGGCTCCCGCCAACGAGCCGGTGCTCACCTACGCGCCGAACAACCCCGAACGCGACCGATTGATTACGGCACTGTCCAGCCTCGCCGCGACGCCGATCGACCTGCCACACGTCGTCGGTGGTGCTCGCCGGATGAGCGATGGCGAACGCATCGACGTGGTGCAGCCGCACAACCATCGCGCCGTGCTGGGCACCGTCACCAACGCCGGACATGCTGAGGCCCGCGACGCGGTAGAAGCCGCCCTTGCTGCTAAAAATGATTGGGCAGCACTATCTTTCGATGACAGGGCGTCGGTCTTCCTGCGTGCCGCTGATCTGTTGTCCGGCCCATGGCGTGCCACGCTCAACGCGGCCACCATGCTTGGGCAGTCGAAGACCGCCTATCAGGCCGAGATCGACTCGGCCTGCGAGCTGGCCGACTTCTGGCGGTTCAACGTGCAATTCGCGCGGCGTATCCTCGCCGAGCAGCCGGACAGTGGCGGCGGTGCATGGAACCGGATGGAATACCGGCCGCTAGAGGGCTTCGTCTATGCCATCACGCCATTCAACTTCACCGCGATTGCGGGCAACCTCCCCACGGCCCCAGCGCTTTTGGGAAACACCGTGGTCTGGAAGCCGTCCATAACCCAGGCCTTCGCCGCACACTTCACCCTTGAGCTCCTCGAAGCGGCCGGGTTACCGCCCGGCGTCATCAACCTGCTCAACGGGGACGGGATCGCGGTATCCGATGTGGCACTGGCCGATCCGCGCCTGGCAGGTATCCACTTCACCGGCTCCACGCGAACGTTCCAGCATCTGTGGCGTGAGGTCGGTGCCAACATCGACCGGTATGACACCTACCCGCGGCTCGTCGGTGAGACCGGCGGCAAGGACTTCGTCGTCGCACACACGTCGGCCCGTCCAGACGTGTTGCGTACAGCGCTTATTCGCGGCGCCTTCGACTACCAGGGTCAAAAGTGTTCCGCAGCCTCCCGCGCCTTCGTGGCCAGGTCGGTATGGGATCAGATGGGCGATGAATTCCTCGATGCCACCTCCGCGCTGACCTACGGCGACGTCACAGACCTCTCGAACTTCGGTGGTGCCGTCATCGATGAAAAGTCCTTCGCGCGCAATGCGGCCGCAATCGATCGTGCCAAGAGCGCCGGGGTGACGATTGCCGCGGGAGGCGAATACGACGACAGCGAAGGATATTTCGTCCGGCCGACCGTGCTGCTCTCGGACGACCCGACCGACGAGGCATTCTCCACCGAGTACTTCGGTCCCATCCTGGCGGTGCACGTCTATCCGGACGACGACTACGAGCGCATCCTCGATGTCGTCGACACCGGCTCGCGATACGCACTCACCGGTGCCGTCATCGCCGATGACCGGCAGGCCGTTCGGGTGGCAGGCGACCGGCTTCGTTTCGCGGCCGGAAACTTCTACGTCAACGACAAGCCCACCGGTGCCGTCGTCGGCCAGCAGCCCTTCGGCGGCGGCCGGGCGTCCGGCACCAACGACAAGGCCGGATCGCCGCTCAATCTGCAGCGCTGGCTGTCGCCGCGAACCATCAAGGAAACATTCAACGCCCCAACAGAATATCGATACCCGCATATGGATGAGCCGCTTGCGCGACGACCAGCAGCCGGGGAGCGTGGGGATGGCTGAATGGTTCGGAAGAACGGCGAGACCCGTCATCCTGGCGGCCAGTAGATCGGGGCGGCTGCGGCACACCGCCGAACGGATGCCGCTGACCCGGCAGGTGGTGCGCCGCTTCGTCCCCGGTGAATCCCAGAACGATGTGATCGCGGCCGGTACGGCGCTGCTCGACTCGGGGCGATTCATCTCGATTGACTACCTGGGGGAGGACACCACCGATATCGAGCAGGCCACTCGCACGGTTTCGGCCTACCTGTCACTGCTGGATGCCTTGGCGTGGCGCAGTGACACCGTGCATACCGGCGTACGGCCGCTGGAAATCTCCCTCAAGCTCTCCGCCCTGGGGCAGGCGCTGCCGCGCGATGGGGAGCGTATCGCCCTGGAGAACGCACAGCTGCTGTGCGCCAAGGCTGATCAGGCCGGTGTGTGGGTCACCGTCGACGCCGAGGATCACACCACCACAGAATCAACGCTGAGCATCGTGCGTGAACTGCGTGCCGACTTTCCATGGCTGGGCGCCGTGCTCCAGGCATATCTGAAACGCACCTATGCCGATTGCGCGGACCTCGCGGGCGAAGGCTCACGCATCCGGTTGTGTAAGGGCGCCTATGACGAGCCCGAGTCCGTTGCGCACCGAGACCCCGAGGACGTCGATGTCGCCTACCTGCGCTGCCTGCGCGTACTGATGGAGGGCGAAGGGTATCCCATGGTGGCCTCGCATGACCCTGCCATCGTCGACGCGGCAGGGCTGATGGCGCGCGAGACAGGCAGAGGGCCGGGCGATTTCGAGTATCAGATGCTCTATGGGATCCGCGATGCCGAACAACGTCGACTCGCCGGTGAAGGCCACCATATGCGTGTGTACGTGCCGTTCGGCGAGCAGTGGTACGGGTACTTCGTGCGGCGCATCGCCGAACGTCCCGCCAACATGACATTCTTCCTGCGCGCGCTGCTCTCCCGGGGGTAGCTCTAGGCTGGCCAGATGCTGCTGAACTCTCTTCACCCCACGGCGCCCGACCTCGCGGATGCGGTTCGTATCGGTGAGGACAGTTGGGGCCGCGGCGACCTCGTGGGTGCTGCCACCGCCGCCGCCGAGCGGATCGGGGGCGCGGCAGGACCGGTCGCCGTGCTGGCCCGCCCGAGCGTCGAGACAGTGCTGGCGGTCATCGCCGGCCTCATCGCCGGGGTGCCGATAGTGCCCGTACCCGCGGACGTCGGAGTGGCCGAACGCCGCCACATACTTGCCGACAGTGGCGCGATCGCCTGGCTGGGCGAATCACCGGATGAACCAGAGGGATTGCCGCATGTGCCGGTGCGCCGGCACGCCCGATCCTGGCATCAATACTCAGAACCGCGCCCCGAGTCGACGGCACTCATCGTCTACACCTCGGGGACCACCGGCGCACCGAAGGGGGTTCAGCTGAGTCGACGCGCGTTGGCCGCCAGCCTCGACGGACTTGTTGACGCGTGGGCGTGGACGCCCGATGACGTTCTGGTGCACGGGCTTCCACTGTTCCATGTGCACGGTCTGGTGCTCGGCCTGCTCGGATCGTTGCGGGTGGGAAATCGGTTCATTCACACCGTCAAACCAGCACCCGAGGCCTATGCGGCTGCGCAGGGCACGTTGTACTTCGGCGTGCCGACGGTGTGGTCCCGGGTAGTGGCGGACGAATCCTGCGCGCGTGCACTGTCTACCGCGCGGCTGCTGGTATCGGGTAGTGCTCCACTGCCGGTGCCGGTTTTCGATGAGCTGCGCCGACTAACGGGGCAGGCCCCCGTCGAACGATACGGAGCCACCGAAACCGTCATCACGCTCTCCACACGCGTCGACGGCGAACGTCGCGCCGGTTGGGTCGGTCATCCGTTGGCGGGCGTTCAGACTCGCCTGCTTGGTGAGGATGGCACCGCAGCCCCGCATGATGGGGAAACCGTTGGCCAGCTACAGGTTAAGGGGCCAACGCTGTTCAGCGGCTATCTCAACCTGTCGGAGAAGACCACCGAGGTGCTCACGGAGGACGGGTGGTATCGCACCGGCGATGTCGCCGTCGTCGACGAGGGCGGGATGCACCGCATTGTCGGACGCGAATCAGTTGACCTGATCAAATCGGGTGGCTACCGCATAGGTGCCGGTGAGATCGAAACCGTGCTGCTCGGGCATCCCGGGATCGTGGAGGCAGCGGTCGTGGGAGTTCCCGACGACGACCTGGGGCAACGCATCGTCGCCTACATTGTCGGTGACGTGGCGGAGGATGACGTCATTGGCTACGTAGCGCAACAACTATCGGTACATAAGCGTCCCCGCGAGGTGCGGAAGGTGGATGCGCTGCCCCGGAACGCCATGGGCAAGGTCCTCAAAAGGGAGCTGATCACATGAACTGGACCGAAGAACTTCTGGATCAGATCGAATTGCACTGGCGCACCCAGCTGCGCCCGCGGTTGGACGGACTCACCGACGACGAGTATTTCTGGGAGCCGGTACGCGACTGTTGGAGCCTGCGTCCCCGTGGCACCTCGAATGCGCCACTGGTAGGAGGATCCGGCGATTTCGTCATCGAATTCGCTGCCCCGCCGCCGGACCCGGCACCGGTGACCACGATCGCCTGGCGGCTTGGCCACATCCTGGTAGGCGTGCTCGGGGCACGCATCGCCAGCCACTTCAACGGGCCGGCCGTTGATTACATGACCTTCGACTACCCAGGTACGGCTGAGGGTGCCCTACAGCAGCTCGACGACTTCTATGCGGCATGGCGCGAGGGCATTGCGAGCAAGGATGAGGCCGGGCTGCTGACTCCTTGCGGCCCCGCCGAGGGCCCATGGGGCCACCGGTCTTTCGCGACGCTCGTCCTGCACATCAACCGCGAGCTGATCCATCACGGCGCGGAGATTGCGCTACTGCGCGACCTATACGCCCGGCAGTGATTGGCTAGTTGGCGTGCAGGGCGGCGTTCAGCTCGAAGGTGCCGCCGTCGCGGGCCACCACCTGGACGGCACCGGTCTGTGAATTGCGCCGGAACAGCAGGTTATTGGTGCCGGACAGTTCCAGCGCCTTGATGGTCTTGCCGTCCGGTGTAGCGACCTTGGTGCCCGCCGTGATGTAGAGCCCGGCCTCGATGATGCAGTCGTCGCCCAAGCTAATGCCCAGACCCGAATTGGCGCCCAAGAGTGAGCGCTGGCCCACCGAGATCACCTGGCTGCCGCCACCGGAGAGGGTGCCCATGATCGATGCGCCGCCACCGATATCGGAACCGTCCCCGACCACGACACCGGCCGAGATGCGCCCTTCGACCATGGAGGCGCCCAGCGTGCCCGCATTGAAGTTCACGAAGCCCTCGTGCATGACCGTCGTACCGGGGGCCAGGTGCGCGCCCAAGCGCACGCGGTCGGCGTCGGCGATCCGGACACCGGCCGGCACCACGTAGTCGACCATGCGCGGGAACTTGTCGACGCCGAACACCGTCACGGTGCCGCGCGCACGCAGCTTCGCGCGCGTCGTCTCGAATCCCTCGACGGCGCACGGGCCGAAGTTCGTCCACACCACATTGGTGAGCACACCGAACAGCCCGTCAGTGCTGGCGCCATGCGGCTGGATCAGCCGGTGCGACAACAGATGCAACCGCAGGTACGCGTCGTAGGCGTCGGTGGGCTTATCCGCCAGCGAGCCGATCGTGGTGCGCACCAACACCTTCTCGACACCGCGGTCGGCGTCTGTGCCGGCCAGCGCAGCCAGCTCAGCGGGTGCCACTGTTCCGTCGATACGTTCGGTGCCCGGCGTGCCGGGTGCGTCGGTCAATTCGGGCGCCGGGAACCAGGTATCCAGAACCGATCCGTCTGCCGCGATGGTCGCCAGGCCAAGTGCTACTGCTCCGCTCACGGTGTACACGCTAGCCTGAATCGGTGGTGCTTGATCTCGCTGGTGACCCGGTTGCGCTGACTGCTGCACTGGTGGACATCCCCAGTGAGTCCCGGCACGAGGCCCAGATCGCGGACGCGGTCGAGGCGGCCCTGCGGGAACAGACCACCGGCTTCGAGGTCATCCGCAACGGCAACGCGGTACTGGCCCGCACCAACAACGGCCATGACACCCGCGTGATGCTGGCCGGGCACCTGGACACGGTGCCCGCCGCCGATAACGTCCCCAGCCGCCGCGAGGGCGATCTTCTCTTCGGATGCGGCACCGTCGACATGAAATCCGGCGATGCCGTGTTCTTGCACCTGGCCGCCACCGTCACGCCTCGTGTCGACCTGACATTGGTGTTCTACGACTGCGAGGAGATCGAGTCCTCGCTCAACGGCCTCGGCCGCATCGAGCGTGAACTGCCCGAGTGGCTCGATGCCGATCTGGCCATCCTCGGTGAGCCCACCGCCGGCCTCATCGAAGCGGGTTGCCAGGGCACGCTGCGGGTGGTTGTCCGGGCCGCGGGAACCCGCGCGCATTCGGCACGGTCCTGGCTGGGCGACAACGCCATTCACAAACTCGGCATGGTGCTGCAGCGGCTGGACTCGTATCGCGCACGCATAGTCGATATCGACGGCTGCGAGTATCGGGAGGGCCTGTCTGCGGTGCGGATCGATGGCGGTGTCGCAGGGAACGTCATCCCCGACGCCGCGGCTGCCACCGTGAACTTCCGGTTTGCCCCCGATCGCAGCCCCGAGCAGGCGCTCGTGCATGTGCGCGAGGTCTTCGACGGGCTCGACGTCGAGATCGAGCTCACCGACTCCGCCGCCGGGGCGTTGCCGGGCCTGGATCGACCCGCGGCCGCCGAATTGGTCGGCGCGGCAGGGGGAGTGGTGCGGGCCAAGTACGGATGGACCGATGTGTCCCGGTTCGCGGCACGCGGTATCGCCGCAGTCAACTACGGACCGGGTGATCCCAATCTGGCGCACACCCGCGGCGAACACGTTCCGGTCGAGCAGATCACCGATGTCGCCGAGGTGCTCCAGCGCTACCTCAGCGCGTAACGGGTGAGGCGTACGTCCCCGGAGTCTGACCGAGGGTGCGCCTGTACACATCGATGAACGCGCTCGGTGTGGCCCAACCACATTGATGCGCCACGTAGGTCACCGGTCGATCCTCCGCGAGCAGCCGTAACGCCTGATGAAGGCGGATCTGGGTGCGCCACTGCGGGTACGTCATACCCATATCGGTGCGGAACAGTCGGGTCAGCGTCCGTTCACTGGCGCCCACTCGCCGTCCCAGCTCGGCCACGGTCCATATCTGTGTCAGATCGGCTTCCACCAGCGCGCACGCCTCCGCCAGGCGCTCATCGCGAGGAGTGGGCAGCTTGAGGGCCTGTTCCGGGCTGTGCCGCAGCTGGTCGACGAGAACGACACGGAGCCTTGCGATCTCGTCCTCGGGTAGCGACCCGGGATCGGAGCACGTGATGATCAGCTCCCGCAGCAGCGGTGACACCGCGATCACCGTCGGGCCGCTCATGTCCACGGCGTACTTATCGGGATTGAAGCCCACCGAATGAAATGCGGTGAGCCCGTAGAACCGGTGCTCGTGACGGGCGCCCGCGGGGATCCACAGCGCACGGTTCGGCGGCGCGATCCAGGTGCCCTCGGCAGTGGTCACCGCGATCACCCCGGTGGCCGGGTACACGATCTGGTGCACCTCATGCCAGTGCCTGTCGATGCGCTGCCCACCGGGCACCGACATCACGCCGGTGATGTGGCGGGTAATCAACATAAAATGGGATTTTATCGGAAGCTTGCAGCACTCTTCGCCTCGTGTCGATTCTTGCGATTGTGCTGGCCGGCCTGTTGCCGTCGCCCGGGCGGGAATAGCGACCCGAACGTGGGGGGTTGGCCGAGTATGAAGCTCGGAGTAGCCATCGGCCGACCCCTCAGCGAACAGGGCGACACCAATCTCGTCGACTCCTTCATCGCGCACGGGCGCAGGGTGGCCGATGCCGGGATTGGCACGCTATGGCTCGGGCAGATGTATCACTACGACTCCATCACGATGGCCGCGCTCGTCGGCCAAGCGGTTCCGGATGTCACCGTGGGGGTTTCGGTCATTCCCATCAATCCACGCCACCCTATCGAGGTATCCGCCGCTGCCCAGACAGCGCAGGCAGCCACCCACGGAAGATTCCAGCTGGGGCTGGGGCTCGGCGCACCGGTCATCGAGGGTCCGAGCTACGGCCTGCGCGTGGATAAACCGATCCGCCACCTGCGCGAGTACCTGACCGTTCTACGGCAGCTGTTGGATACCGGAACTGCAGACTTCCACGGTGAAACCATCACGGTTGCACCGAAATTCACTACCTCGCAGCCCGGCGGCGAGAACATCCCCGTGTTGGTGGCAGCCATGGCGCCGCAGGCGTTGCGGGCCACCGGAGAGCTGGCCGACGGCACAATTCCCCTGCACGCCGGGCCGCGCGCACTGGGTCAGGACATCGTGCCGGTCATCGATGGTGCCGCCGAGCGGGCCGGACGGCCACGGCCACGTGTCATCGCCGGAGTGGCCGTTGTCGTCACCGCCGACCCGGAACGTGTGCGGGCGCTGGCCATCGAGGATATGGCGTTCTACGAGAACATCCCGTCGTATCGGAAAGTGCTTGACGCCGAAGGTGTTCAGCACACCGGGGAACTTGCGATCGTCGGTGACGAGGAGCATGTTGCCAAGGAGCTGCAGCGGTACTTCGACGCCGGGGCCACCGAGGTCTTCGCCAGCCATACCGAATTGGGCGGACCGGAGGACGAGGCGCGCACCTTGGCACTGCTGGGTGAGCTGAGTACCTTGCGTCGACACGCCCGCTAGTGGAGGGATTGTGCGATACGAATCCGCCGTAAGGCGGCGTGTCGGCGGGGCCGGTCAGCGGCCCCTAGGCTGGCAACGTGCCAGAAAGCCCCGAACCCCAACTGCACGGACCGGTTCAGCTACGCCGTGACCGCTGCGAGAACGTCACCGCCGACCAGCGATTGCTGGATACCCGCGATACGACCACCTGGAACCACACCGATCCGTGGCGGGTGCTGCGCATCCAGGGCGAGTTTGTGGAGGGTTTCGACGCTCTCGCGGAAACCCCCAAGGCGGTAACAGTTTTCGGCTCGGCCAGAACGAAGCCAGATTCACCTGAATACCGGCTCGGTAGCGAGCTAGGCGTTGCCCTTGTCAAGGCCGGATACGCCGTCATCACCGGCGGCGGACCGGGCGCCATGGAGGCCGCCAACCGCGGTGCCAGTGAATCGGGCGGCTACTCGGTGGGCCTGGGCATCGAGCTGCCGTTCGAACAGGGCCTCAACGAATGGGTGGACCTGGGTATCAACTTCCGCTACTTCTTCGTCCGCAAGACGATGTTCGTCAAGTACGCGCAGGCCTTCGTCTGTCTGCCCGGCGGATTCGGCACGCTCGACGAACTCTTCGAGGCGCTCACCCTGGTGCAGACCCGCAAGGTCACGCGTTTCCCGATCATCCTGCTCGGCACCGAGTACTGGTCCGGGCTGCTCGACTGGATCCGCGGCACGCTGCTGCCCGCCGGCAAGGTCGGCGAACAGGACATCGCGCTGCTCTCGGTGACCGACAGCATTGAGGAGGCCATCGAGATCATCGTCAGGGCCGAGGCGGCCAACGGGAATGGAGCACGCTCATGAGCCACTCGGTCTGCGTGTACTGCGCCTCCGGCCCGCGCCACCCCGAACTGCTCGACCTGGCCACCCGCTTGGGCGCCGCCATCGCCGAACGCGGATGGACCTTGGTATCCGGGGGAGGGAACGTCTCGGCCATGGGGGCCGTCGCCCAGGGAGCCCGGGCGTCGGGTGGACGGACCATCGGCGTCATCCCGAAGACACTCGTGCACCGCGAGGTTGCCGATACCGACGCCGACGAACTCATCGTCACCACCACCATGCGCGAACGCAAGCAGATCATGGAGGACAGGTCCGACGCCTTCATCACGTTGCCCGGCGGAATCGGCACCCTCGAAGAGATCTTTGAGACCTGGACGGCCGGCTATCTGGGATTACATGAGAAGCCGGTGGTACTGCTTGACCCCGACGGTCACTACACCGGGCTGCTGCGCTGGCTCGACGAACTTCAGGACAAGGGCTACGTGTCAGCTCCTGCCCGGGACCGGCTGCTGGTGCACACCGATATCGCGTCTGCCCTCGACGCGTGCAAACCGATGGATTGACGAGGACAGGTCGTTCGTCAACAATGCGGTGAGCCATTTCCTACTGGGCGGTAAGAACAGGGAGAACTAGATGTCCGCACGCAGCGCTATTCCGTCGAACGCCCGCGAGCGGGTCCGACTGACCGAAGTGCTCGCGCAGCTTCCGGGTATGGCCCTCGATCTGCCGATCCTGGTGCGTGGCGTCCTCAGCGGTATCAAGTACAACCCCAAGGCGCGCTGGTCGATCGGTGCCTTGTTCGCCGATCGAGCCGCCAAGCACGCCGACCGGGTGTTCCTACGCTTCGAGGGCAACGACATCACCTACGCCCAAGCCAACGCCACCGCCAACCGGTACGCCGCCACGCTGGCCTCCCACGGTGTCGGCCGGGGCGATGTGGTGGGCATCATGCTGCGCAACTCCCCGCAGACCGTGCTTCTGATGCTGGCCACCGTGAAGCTCGGTGCCATCGCGGGCATGCTCAACTACAACCAGCGCGGACATGTACTCGCGCACAGCATCGGATTGCTCGACTCCAAGATGCTCGTCACCGAGGCCGAATTCGTGGATGCCGTCGGCGAATCCGGCGCCAACGTGGTCTCCCAATTGACCGCCGATGAGCTCGACCGGCTGTCGGTCCTGGCGCCTACTACCAATCCCGCCGCCACCGATGCGGTGATGACCAAGGACCGGGCGTTCTACATATTCACCTCCGGCACCACCGGACTGCCGAAAGCCAGTGTGATGACGCACTATCGGTGGTTACGCGGCATGTCCGGTGTCGGCGATATGGCGTTGCGCCTACGTCCCAACGATGTGCTGTACAGCTGTCTGCCGCTGTACCACAACAACGCCCTTACCCTTGCGGTTTCCACCACCATCAACGCCGGAGCCACCCTGGCCATCGGACGGTCGTTCTCGGTATCGCGATTCTGGGATGAGGTCATCGCCAGCCGCGCAACGGCTTTCATCTACATCGGCGAACTGTGCCGGTACCTGCTCAACCAGCCGGCCAAGCCGACCGACCGGCAGCACAAGGTGCGCGTCATCATTGGGAACGGCCTACGGCCCGAGCTGTGGGGCGAATTCACCCACCGTTTCGGCATCAAGCGGGTGTGCGAGTTCTACTCGGCCAGCGAGTCCAACACCGCCTTCGTCAATGCGCTCAATATCGACCGGACGGTGGGGATCTGCCCGATGCCCATCGCCTACGTGAAGTACGACGTGGAGACCGGTGAACCGTTGCGCAACGCGAAGGGCTTCCTGACGAAGGTCGGGGCCGGGGAGGCGGGCCTGCTCATCAGCAAGATCACCAGTCTCGCGCCGTTCGACGGATACACCGACCCGACCGCGAGCGAAAAGAAGCTGGTGCACGACGCCTTTAAGAAGGGCGACACCTGGTTCAACACAGGCGATCTGATGCGCAATCTCGGCTGGGGCCATGCGGCGTTCGGCGACCGGCTCGGTGACACCTTCCGGTGGAAGGGTGAGAATGTCGCCACCACCGAGGTGGAGGGCGCGCTCGATCACGACGACTCGATCGAAGAGGCCACGGTGTTCGGGGTGGAGGTGCCGGGCACCGACGGTCGCGCCGGTATGGCCGCCATCAAACTTCATGATGGTGTGGAACTCGATCTAAAGGCCCTGGGCGACAAGGCGTATCAAAATCTGCCTGCCTACGCGCTGCCGCTGTTCATCAGGATCGTGGACAGCCTGGAGCACACCACCACCTTCAAGAGCCGCAAGGTTGAGCTGCGCGACGAGGCCTACGGCGAGGCGGTGACCGATCCGCTGTATGTGCTGGCCGGTCGTGCCGAAGGCTACGTTCCGTTCTATCCCGAGTACGCGGCCGAGGTAGCGGCCGGTCAGCGTCCCAAGGGATAGGCGCTCAAGGGTTTACTGTTCCAGCGTGGGAGTCACCCGTCGGGTACGTGCGGCGCGCCGCCGTCAGCGACGGGTACGGCTTGCCGACAACGACCTGACCGATGCCGAATGGTCGGCGTTGATGGACGCCTGGGGTGGCTGCGCGTACTGCGGTGAAACAGGGGCTCCGCTGCAACGTGATTGCGTTCAGGCGATCTCACGCGGTGGGCGGTACACCCGATCCAATGTGGTGCCCGCCTGCGCATCGTGCAACGCCAGCAAGTGCAATGCGGAAGTGACCAGCTGGATGCGGCGTAAACGGCTCGACGAGACCGCTTTCTTGCGTCGCTACGTGGAGGTCACCCGCGCGCAGGCCTAGGCGGTGTACACGCCGCTCGGGGATGCCGAGCACGTCGGCGCCCCCGCGCTGCAGCGTGCATTTCTTGCGCCGAGCGTGAAGCTATGGCGGGAAATCGGCCGAAATCTCGCCATGACTTCACACTCGGCGCGAGCGTGGAGGGCCTGGCCTGCACAATGAGGGCGTGCAGGAGACGTTCTGTGGACGACCCGTCCGCACCGATCGCGCCCTCATCATGGCGATCGTCAACCGCACACCCGACTCCTTCTACGACCGCGGAGCCACCTTCACCGACGAGGCCGCCCAGGCGGCCGTGCACAAAGCGGTAGCCGATGGCGCGGATGTTGTAGACATCGGTGGAGTCAAGGCCGGCCCGGGGGACAACGTCGACGCTGAGGCCGAGATCGCCCGCGTGGTGCCCTTCATCGAATGGGTGCGGGATACCCATCCAGACCTGCTGATCAGTGTCGACACCTGGCGTGCCGCGGTGGCGGACAAGGCCTGCGCGGCCGGCGCCGACCTGATCAACGACACCTGGGCGGGGACCGATCCCGATCTACCCGGTGTGGCGGCCGCGCGGGGTGCCGGGCTGGTTTGCTCGCATACCGGTGGTGCAGTGCCGCGTACTCGGCCGTTTCGCGTCAACTATGGGTCTGAAGTCGACGGCGTCGTGCGTTCCGTCATCGCCGAAGTGACCACCGCCGCCGAGCGGGCGGTAGCGCTGGGGGTTGCCAGGGATGCGATTCTGATCGATCCGACCCATGATTTCGGCAAAAACACGTTCCACGGGCTCGCTTTGTTGCGCCAGGTAAACGATCTCGTTAATACCGGGTGGCCTGTGTTGATGGCGTTGAGCAACAAGGATTTTATCGGGGAGACTCTTGGTGTGGGACTGACGGAACGACTCGAGGGCACTCTTGCCGCCACCGCGCTGGCGGCGGCGGCGGGTGCCCGGATGTTCCGGGTGCATGAAGTCGGACCCACCCGTCGCACGCTGGAAATGGTGGGCTCCATCGTCGGAACCCGTCCTCCGGCGAGAACTGTAAGGGGGCTGGCATGACCCATCAACTGGCCGAGACTGTTGGAATCGACCCGAGCTGGCTCGACACCCACAGCTGGAACCGGCCTGAGTGGACAATCGAACAGCTCATCGCCGCGAAGAAGGGCCGCACCGTTTCGGTGGTGCTCCCCGCGCTCAACGAGCAGGAGACCGTCGCGGCCGTCGTCGACACCATCAGCCCGCTGCTGGGTGGTTTGGTGGACGAGCTGATCGTGCTCGACTCAGGCTCCACCGACGACACCGCGATCCGTGCGGTGTCCGCTGGAGCACGGGTGGTCAGCCGTGAACAGGCACTGCCCGAAGTGCCGCCCAATCCCGGCAAGGGTGAGGTGCTGTGGCGGTCGGTGGCTGCGACGACAGGCGACCTGATCGCGTTCGTCGACTCTGATCTCATCGACCCCGACCCGATGTTTGTGCCGCATCTGCTGGGTCCGCTGCTGCTGCATTCCGGTGTACACCTCGTCAAAGGCTTCTATCGGCGTCCGCTCAAGGTGAGCGGGGCTGAGGATGCCAACGGTGGTGGACGGGTGACCGAGTTGGTGGCCAGGCCCATGCTGGCCGCACTGCGGCCCGAGCTGAGCTGCGTGGTGCAGCCCTTGGGTGGCGAGTACGCGGGAACCCGTGAACTGCTGTCCTCAGTGCCGTTCGCGCCCGGGTACGGCGTCGAGATCGGCCTGCTCATCGACACCTATGACCGGCTCGGACTGGGGGCGATCGGTCAGGTGAACCTCGGCGTGCGCAGCCACCGCAATCGGCCGTTGGTCGAACTTGGGGTGATGAGCCGGCAGGTGATGGCGACCATGTTGTCGCGGTGCGGTATCCCCGACTCTGGGGTGGGAATCACCCAGTTCTTCGCCGACGGCGACGGGTTCACCCCGCGCAGTTCGACGGTCTCGCTGGACGACCGCCCACCCATGAACACTCTGCGCTGACGGGGGCCTCAGGCCTTTCGGATCTCGCGCTCGCCTGCGGCGGGCGACCAGACGGTTACGGTCATGTGGCCGTCCTCCAGGCGTACGGCGGATGCTCCCTCGATATCGGCGACGTAGAACGGCGCGAACCGTCGCCCGCGCAGGTCGAATCCGATAGCCGCGTAGAGATGTTCGGCGAACGCGATATGCAGGTCCAGGTCTTGTTCGTCGCGCACCGTGCCCCAAACCTTCGCGTCACCCTCGCTGACCTGGGTGTCGACCGTAGCGGTGTGCAGTTCGAACCGGGGATCACGGGCCAGGTCCGCGAGCTTCGTGGTGCCCGGCATGCCGCCGACGATCAAGCGGCCCGCGAAGACCCGTGGTTCCATCGGACTGATCCGGGGAGCGCCGCTGTGTCGAAGCGTCGACAGGAAGCAGAGATTGCGTGTCGCGGCATGCCGACGGGTGAAGACTCCGGCGATCACGGGAGCCCGCTGTGTGAACTCGTTCCAGGAGACCACGTGCCGATGCTACGACGTTGTCGGACCTCGCTGGCAAGATCGGTGTCGTGACGTTCGCTCTGACGTATCTGCTGGTTCTCATCGCGGTGGCCGCTGTGCTGTTCGTGCTGGGCTCGACGCTCTTCGGTCGCGGTGAGGAGTTGCCGCCCCTGCCCAAGGGCACCACGGCGACCGTCCTGCCCGCTGAGAAGGTGACGGGTGCAGATGTGGATGCCGTCAAGTTCTCCCTGGTGTTCCGCGGCTACAAGGCCAGTGAGGTCGACTGGGTGTTGGACCGGCTCGGCCGGCAGATCGACGAGCTGCGCGCCGAGCTCACGGAGGCCCGGGGCGCGGCCAATGCCAATGCCGAGTAAGGAGCGCACCCGGTGTGCCTGGGCGGTCGACCTACCGGGGTCGACGCTGTACGCCGATTACCACGACAACGAATGGGGACGCCCGCTGTACGGGCGTGACGCCTTGTTCGAGCGGCTGTGCCTGGAGGCGTTCCAGAGCGGTCTGGCCTGGATCACCATCCTGCGCAAACGTGAGGGCTTCCGGCGCGCGTTCGACGGGTTCCAGCCCGAGAGGATCGCCCGGTATGGCGACAAGGATGTCGCCCGGCTGATGGCCGATGCGGAGATTGTGCGGAACCGCGCCAAAATCGAGTCATCCATCTCCAACGCCCGTGTCGTCCTCGACCTGGACACCGATCTTTCGGACCTGCTGTGGTCGTTCGCACCGAAACGCCGCGCCCGGCCACAGCATCTTTCCGACGTGCCTGCCGTCACCGAAGAATCCAAGGCGATGGCCGCCGAACTCAAGCGCCGCGGCTTTCGTTTTGTGGGCCCTACCACGGCATATGCGCTGATGCAGGCCACCGGGATGGTGGACGATCACCTGCGGTCCTGCTGGGTTCCGCGAGCCGATACAGCCCCCTCCGAAGGGCCCAGTTGAGGGTCTGGTGTCCCCAGATACCCGCATAGGGAAGAATGGTCCAATGAAACGGCAGCTCAGATAGGGAACAATAGTCTGAGATGCCGAACACCCTTGGGTGGAATTTGGAGGGAGCAACACGATGGCGGCCATGAAGCCCCGAACAGGCGACGGTCCTCTCGAGGCTACGAAAGAGGGACGCGGGATCGTCATGCGCGTGCCGCTGGAAGGTGGCGGTCGGCTGGTGGTCGAGCTGACCCCCGATGAAGCTGCCGCGCTCGGCGACGAGCTCAAGAACGTCACCAGCTAGGCCCCCGTAAGCGGGAGGTCCCCCACCTCACTGCCTTCGGGCTAGCTGCAGACTTTCTGGTAGATCTGCAGCGTCATCTCCGCGATGTGCGCCCACGAGAACTCCTCGATACAGCGGGCTCTGCCGGCGTTGCCGAACTCGGTGGCACGGGCAGGGTCCGCGACCAGAGCGTTGACCGCATCGGCGAGCCCCGTCTCGAACGCCGCTGCCTCACTGCTCTCGTACGCCACCAATGTCCCGGTGGTGCCATCGGCGACCACCTCAGGTATCCCGCCGACGCGCGACGCTACGACTGCCGTACCGCAGGCCATCGCCTCAAGGTTCACGATGCCCAGCGGTTCGTAGATCGACGGGCAGACAAGAACCGTTGCCGCGGAAAGCACTTCCCGCACCTTGCGGGTGGGCAGGAACTCGCGTATCCAGTGCACGCCCGGCCGGCTCGCGGCCAACTCGGTGACGGCGCCGGTGATCTGCTCGGCGATCTCGGGGGTGTCCGGCTCGCCCGCGCACAGGATCAATTGGATCTCGGGGGCGAAGCGGTGTGCGGCCGCCACCAGATGCGCCAACCCCTTCTGCCGGGTGATCCGCCCGACGAATACGACAATCGGACGCGTTAGATCCACGCCCAGCTCCGCGAGTACCGACCCTGGTTGGGTAATTGCCTCCGCCGGATCCACCGGGTACCAGGTTGCGGTGTCGATTCCGTTGCGCACCACATGAATCCGGTTGGGATCCAAATCGGGATAGGTCACCATGATGTCCTCGCGCATCCCACTGCTGACCGCGATGACGGCGTCGGCGGCGTGTATCGCGGTGTGCTCCACCCACGACGACACCCGGTATCCGCCACCGAGCTGTTCGGCCTTCCACGGACGTCGCGGTTCCAGGGAATGCGCGGTCAACACGTGCGGGATGTCATGCAGCAGCTTGGCCAGATGTCCGGCTAGGCCGGTGTACCAGGTGTGCGAATGCACCACCGTCGCACCGGCGGCCGCGGCAGCCATCACCAGATCGGCCGACAAGGTCGTCAGCGCCGGATTGGCGCCGTCCAGTGCGGGATCGGGCCGATGCACCAAGGCGCCGTCGCGGGGAGCGCCCATACAGTGCACGTCGACATCGCACAGTGTGCGCAGCTGAGCCACCAACTCGGTGACGTGGACCCCGGCCCCGCCGTACACCTCGGGTGGGTACTCCCGCGTCATCATCGCCACCCGCGTCATGCCACGACCGTAGTAGGTGGCTCGGACGCCCGCAGGCCCGCCAGGGGTGTAGCGCTGGCCGCTTGTGCCGAGTGCCGATAGGTTGATTGCTATGAGGGCATCGCCACACGTTCTGGGGATCGTGCTTGCCGGCGGTGAGGGCAAGCGGCTGTACCCGCTGACTGCCGACCGCGCGAAACCGGCGGTGCCCTTCGGAGGTGCCTATCGCCTCATCGATTTTGTGCTGAGCAACTTGGTCAATGCGCGGTTCTTGCGGATTTGCGTTCTGACCCAATATAAGTCGCACTCACTGGACCGGCACATATCGCAGAACTGGCGGCTGTCGGGTCTGGCGGGGGAGTACATCACGCCGGTCCCCGCACAGCAGCGACTCGGCCCGCGCTGGTACACCGGCAGTGCCGACGCCATTCACCAGTCGCTCAACCTGATCTACGACGAGGATCCCGAGTACATCGCAGTGTTCGGTGCCGATCACGTGTACCGGATGGATCCCGAGCAGATGCTCGACTTCCATATCGACAGTGGTGCGGCCGTCACGGTCGCGGGAATCCGCGTTCCCCGCGCGGAGGCCACCGCATTCGGCTGCATCGACGCCGACGACACCGGCCGGATTCGGGAGTTCATTGAAAAACCGGCGGATCCTCCGGGCACCCCGGACGATCCGGACGCCGCGTTCGTGTCGATGGGGAACTACATCTTCACCACCAAGGAACTCGTCGACGTCATCCGCGCGGATGCCGAGGACGACCACTCCGATCACGATATGGGCGGCGACATCATTCCTCGGCTGGTGGCCGACGGACGCGCCGCGGTCTATGACTTCAACACCAACCTTGTGCCCGGCGCCACCGAACGCGATCACGCGTACTGGCGCGATGTGGGAACCCTTGATGCGTTCTATGACGCGCATATGGATCTGGTGTCTGTGCACCCGGTGTTCAACCTGTACAACCGTCGTTGGCCGATCCGCGGTGAATCGGAGAACCTGGCGCCCGCCAAGTTCGTCAACGGCGGCTCCGCGCAGGAGTCGGTGGTCGGTGCCGGAAGCATCGTTTCAGCGGGGTCCGTCCGCAATTCGGTGCTGTCCTCGAATGTCGTCGTCGACGACGGCGCCGTTGTCGAGGGCAGTGTGTTGATGCCCGGTGTACGAGTGGGCCGTGGCGCGGTGGTGCGGCACGCGATTTTGGACAAGAACGTGGTTATCGGTGTGGGCGAACAGGTCGGTGTCGATATCGAACGTGACCGTGAGCGGTTCAATGTCAGCGCGGGCGGCGTCGTCGCCGTCGGCAAGGGCGTCTGGATCTAGGAACCCTGGTGCTGGGCGCGCGGCCTCACCACACCAGCGGCACCAGGCGGCTGCGCACCTTCTCGGTGTATTCGTCGTACCCCTGCAGATCGTGGCGCAGCATCTTCTCCTCGTCCAGGATCCGCACCACCAGCGAGGCGAAGGCCGGAATGATCGCGAGCAAGCCCCAATACGAGCCCAGCGCCAACGGCATACCCACCAACATCACCAGTGAGCCGGTGTACATGGGGTGGCGAACCAGCCCATACAGCCCGGTCGAGGTAACGGTCTGCCCGGACTCGACGGTGATGCTCGCGGCCGCATAGTTGTTCTGGGCCACCACCAGCGTGGCCGCACCCAGCCCGACGATCACCAGTACCTCGCCGACTATCACCAGCCAAGTCGGCACATGTGACCAGCCGAACCGGTGATCGAAGGCGCTCACCACGACGAGCGCCAGGAACGAGCTCAGCAGCACCGTGACAGCGAACTTCTGCACCGGGCGAGTCTCCGCGATGGGGCCGCCGTGTAAACGACGCTTTAGCACCGCAGGATTCGTCGTGGCCAGGTAGATCGAGGAGATCACCGAGCTGATCACGAAGATCGCCAGGAACACCCAGGCCTGCCAATAGGCGAATGTTCCCGCGGGCCAGAACAGCGCCGCGCCGAACACGGCGAGGACGATGATGCCCGAAACAACAGCTTGTACAGCAGTTTTCATGATTTTCCTTTCTCAGATCGCGTCACGACGGCGATAGATCTTGCCCGCGCCTGCGGCGAGCCCTGCACCGATCGCGACGAGGATGAACATGGTGAGCCATGGGTACTCCACGGGAGCGCTGACCCGCATCACCGGTGACAGCTTCACCATCCAGGAGGGGAGCTGCAGTATTCCGGCGTAGAGCATGCCGACGGAGAACGCGACCACGAGCCAGCCAATCCAGCTCTGCTGCACGGCAACCGCCATGGCCGCGATACCGCAGACGACCAGTAGGGCGGGAATCTGTGCCAGCCCGGCGAGCGTAAGGCGCCACACCAAATCCGGATTGTGCAGCGTCGCGGCAGCGCCCAGGCCGCCGCCTAAACCGGCGATCGCCATGAGCAGCGCACTGCCCAGTGCCGTCACTCCTACCGCGGACAACAGCCAGTTCCAGCGTGACACGGCACGGGCCAGTACCGCCTCGGCGATACCCGACTGTTCATCCTTGGCGAGCTTCACGATCGCCGACACCACATATGCGGTGACCGCGATGGCGAGCACCTGGTTGAAGGTGGCGAAGATGCTGTCGAGGCCGTGTGTCTTGAAGGCCCGGGCCAGCAGCGGATTGGTGTCGATGGATTCCCGCAGGCTCCTGGCCATCGAGCCGAATGCCATACCGCCCAGGAAGACTCCGACCGCCCAGCCTGTCAGCAGCCCGCGTTGCAGTTGCAGGTTGAGCGCGAACACGGACCCGATCTCGGGAGCATTGACATTCTCGCCGCGGGAGGGCAGCACCCCTGCGTCGTATTGACGATGCCCTTCGAGTACATGTGCGGTCGACATCAGCGCCAACGCGATACCCACCAACAGCAGGAAGGGCCACCAGCGCAGGTCGACGAACGGTCGCATCTGCTGGGCCCACGCGAGGGGCGAGAACCAGCTCAGCGCGCTGCCCTTGTTATCGATGATGTCGCCGAGTCCACGAACCACTACCGCCGCGGCGAGGGCCGCCATGGCGACGCCGCTGGCTGCCCGGGAGGTGCGCCACAACTGTGATGTGACTGCTGCGACTCCGGCGAAAACCATGGAGGCCCCGGTGATTCCGAGACTTATCCCCAGGCTGTCGGCGAAATCGAATCCCGCCGCGGACAACGCGACCGTCATCGCGACGGCCAGGACGGCGTTCATCAGCCCCACCACAATGAGCGCCGCGTAGGTGCGCGCCTGGTGGCCGATTACCGCCGACATGACCAGCTCGGCACCACCGGATTCCTCTTCGGCGCGGGTGTGGCGGATTACCGTCAGGATGGACATGATGGCGGCGGCGGCAATCATGACGGTCATCAGTTCGTTGGCGACCATGACGCCGACATCGGTCTCGTCGACTCCAAAATTGGGTCCACCCATGATGATTCCGGCCGGCGTCTTCATCATGGTGACCCGCGCCATGCGGTCGGCGGACGTCGGATACATCGACTTGAAAGCCAGCGGTGTATAGGTCATGAGGAGGGTCAGCCAGCCCACCCACATACAGATCCGGAATCTGTCGCGGCGCAGCGCCAACATGATCAATGTGCCGGTACCGGTCAGGGGGTGTCTGGGGGTGCCGTCGGAAATCGGTCGGCGGATGGGGAGGGTTGCGAAGTCGGTACTCACCGGGCCACGCCTTGATACTCGCGCATGAAGAGTTCTTCAAGCGATGCGGGCGCCACCGTGAGGTCGACGATCCCGAGAGTTGCCAGCTGTTCCATGGTGCGGTCCAGGTCACTGCGATCCACCGTGAAGGAGGCCCGATTACCGCCGATGGTGAGATCGCGGAGCTGCGGAATGGATTTGAGCCCTGAGGGATTGGCCAAGGTGCGTACCGTGACCGATGTCCGCATGAAATGTCGCAGCTCGGCCAGGGGGCCGGAGAGCACCGTGCGACCGGCGCGCACAATGGTCACCCGATGGCACAACTTCTCCACCTCGGCCAAGATGTGGCTGGACAGCAAGACCGCGCAGCCCCGCGCGGCCACCTCGGCGACGCACTGTTGGAATACCGTCTCCATCAATGGATCTAGGCCGGAGGTCGGCTCGTCGAGGATGAACAGCTCGGCGTCGGAGCAGAACGCGGCGATGAGCGCGATCTTCTGTCGGTTGCCCTTGGAGTAAGTGCGTGCTTTCTTGGAGGGGTCAAGTTCGAAACGCTCGATGAGTTCGTTGCGTCTTGGTAGTGAAATATGTTCGGAGCCACGCATCCTGGTGAGGAAGTCGATCGCCTGTCCGCCGGTGAGGTTGGGCCACAAGGTGACATCTCCGGGTACGTAGGCGATGAGCCGATGCAAATCGACTGCATCGACCCACGGATCGCCGCCGAGGAGCTGTACCGTGCCGGCGTCGGCGCGTAGCAGGCCGAGGAGTACCCGGATGGTGGTGGATTTCCCGGCGCCGTTCGGCCCGAGGAAGCCGGCCACCTCGCCGTGGGCGACCGACAGATCGAGCCCGTCGAGCGCCTTGGTCTTCCCGAAGGACTTCGAGAGGCCGCGTATTTCGACGGCAAAGTTGGCGTGGGTCACTTCGAATCTCCTTCGTTGAGAGGGTTCTCCTGCTGTGCGGCAAAGGCATCGAGCATGGTGGGGTCGGTCATCAAACCTTCGGTGTAGATCTCGATCGCGGGGAAGATCAGCTCATCGGAGTAGCGGCGCAAAATCGTGCGCAGATCGTCGTCGGGGTACATCTGCACATAGATCGCCAGGGCGCCCACACCGGTCAATGACACCCACAGCGCCCGGCCCTTGGGGTCGCGGCTCGGTTTGATGGTGCCGGCCCGCACCCCATCGTCGAGGTACTGCTCGGCGTCATGGATGGAGCGCTGCAGGAACGCGCGGCCGGGTTCACCTCCTGACTGCACGCTGTGCAGCAGGTACCTGACCATCGGCGCGAACGATTCGATTTCGTCAAGGGCGTCGAGCCAGACTTTCGGGTCGTTGGAGGTCAGGGTGCGCGACTTCTCGGAGCGGATGTACTCCAACAGGTATCCGTCGACCGCCTGTCGGAGGCCTTCCTTGGATCCGTAGTGATGGATCACCAGCCCGGGGCTGACACCCGCCGCTTCGGCGATCGCGCGCACGCTCGCCCCGAACCCCTGCTCACCCCACAGCTTGATGGCGGCATCCCGGATTCGGGCGGTGGCGGTGAGATCCTCGGGTGAACGCATGTTTAGTAGATTAAACACGCGTTCAGTCGAGCGTCAAGCATCTAGCTGTTGAGGGATTCGTGTCTTTACGAAAACGGTGCGAAAGGGTGCGCCGAAACTACGGTTTCAGCGTTATTTCGCGATTGGCCCGCGGAACGGGGCGTGTCGGCGACCGGATGTTCAGTCGCGGGTGGCGGCCAGCAGGCCGTCACCCAGCGGAATCAGCACCGCGGTGAAACGGCCGTCATCGGCGATGATGCGTGCCGCCTCGCGAACTCCGACTACGTCGGGATCGTTGGCCCCTGGATCTCCCGCGCGCCCACCGGCGGATGCCCCATGGATCACAACCGCCCCACCTGGGCGCAGCAGCCGAATACCTCCGGACAGGAAGTCGGGCTGATCGGCCGGTGCGGCATCGATGACAAGCAGGTCATACGACTCATCGGCCAGCCGTGGCAGCACCTCTTGGGCGCGCCCGCCGATCAGCCGGGTGCGCGACGGTGCGATGGCTGCTTCCGAAAAAGCCTGCTTGGCGCTGCGCTGGTGCTCGGGCTCCAGGTCAATGGTGGTGAGTACGCCGTCCTCGCGCATCCCTGAGAGCAGCCACAAGCCGCTGACCCCCGCGCCCGTGCCGACCTCGACGACGGCCTTACCGCCGGATAGACGTGCGAAGACGCTGAGAAGAGCGCCGACCGCTGGTGTCACCGGGTTCGCGCCCAGGTCAACGGCACGTTCCCGGGCGGCGACGACGATATCGTCTTCGGAAATGGCGCCCTCGGCGTGGCTGACCATCGCCTCGACGTGGGATCGATCTGCGCTGCTGGTCACGATTCGATCCTGTCGAGCTGGAGGGGGATCTGTCCTGCGACACGCCGAACTCACGAAGGATCGGCCGGTTTCTCGTTCCGGAAACCCCTGCTGAGATCGGATCGAGACCGCATTCTCAGGAAGAGTTAAGTTAGCTCATAAGTGCCCCACACCTCGGTGGTAGAAGGTCATGACATGTCGCGATCCATCCTGAACGCAAGCCCGGCCACGGGGACCCACACAGGGAATAACACCGATGGCACCTGGGTTGACCGGGCTGACAGCCTCCCCGCCGGGGCTAAGGCCGTCAGGACCGAACAGGAGGAACACGCGATTTCGCTCACGACTATCAGCGAGTCGGCCGAATACACCGACTTCGTCGAGGCCACCGATCCCGCCGAACTATCCGGGACCGCAGTATTCGACGCCACCGGAGATCAGGCAGCCATGCCGTCTTGGGACGAGCTGGTTCGCGAGCATGCCGACCGCGTGTACCGCCTGGCCTATCGTCTCGCGGGCAATCAGCAAGACGCCGAGGATCTGACCCAGGACACCTTCATCAGGGTTTTCCGCTCGCTGCAGAACTACCAGCCCGGCACCTTCGAGGGATGGCTGCACCGCATCACCACCAACCTCTTCCTCGATATGGTTCGCCGTCGCGGGCGCATCCGCATGGAGGCCCTGCCCGAGGACTACGACCGCGTGCCGGCCACCGACCCGGATCCTGAGCAGATCTACCACGACGCTCATCTGGGCGCCGAGCTGCAAGCTGCACTGGACTCGCTGGCACCGGAGTTCCGTGCCGCAGTGGTGCTGTGCGATATCGAGGGTCTGTCTTACGAGGAAATCGGCGCCACCTTGGATGTGAAGCTCGGTACCGTCCGCAGCCGCATCCACCGCGGCCGGCAGGCGATCCGCGAGTACCTGGCCGCTCACTCGACGTCCGCGCTTGCGGCCGCCGAGTAGCACACGACACCGTTCGTGCAGGTTGGTACGCAATGAGTACATTCACGCGCTACATTCGAGGTAGGTCGCAGCGAGTTCGCCGACCGTTCCGGATCGAAGGGAGCGTCGCCGTGGTGGATAGCGGCTCGTTCCGCCGGGCGTTCTCAAGTTTCTCATCGTTCTCGCGGCTGCCGTCCCCATTCGCCTCGCAAAGTGAGGCACCGGTAGGTGCTCCGCGGCAGTTCGGGTCCACCGAGCATCTCTCGTCAGAGGCGATAGCGGCGTTCGTGGATGGCGAACTACGGATGAGTGCGCACCTGAGGGCTGCGCACCACCTGTCGATGTGCCCCGAATGCGCGCTGGAGATCGATGCACAGCGCCAAGCGCGCAGCGCACTGCGTGATTCGGGGGGGATCCGGGTGCCCGGTTCGTTACTCGGGTTACTCAGCCAGATTCCACATATTCCGCATGAGGCGACATCGCCGCGACCGTCATCACATGACGGCGACTTGCCGCCCGCGTTAGCCAGTGATGAGGTGCGTCGTCGCCGTAAGCGCCGGTAGGGTGAGCCGGTGACCGCAAATCAGGACACCGCTCCTCGGTTGGCGCCGCGCCCGGTTGACCGGCCGCCCGTCGATCCGGCTTCGCAGCGGGCTTTCGGCCGTCCTTCGGGGGTATCCGGTTCGTTCCAGGGGTTGGACAAGTACCGAGACCAGGGGGAGTACACACCAAGGGTCGGGCCTCCCGACCCGGTGCTGGCGCAGGCTTTTGGACGGCCCGATAACACCACCACTTCCTTGCAACGCCATCCCGCTGACGCCGGCAAGCTCAACGCCGCTGACGAGGGCCCGGACGCCGCCGAGGATCCATGGCGCGACCCCGAGGCGCAGGTCCAGCTGGGCAGGCCAGGGGTCACCAAGGCGCCCATCGCGGTGTCCGGTGCAGAGGCACCGAAGCTTGGTGTGCGTGATGTCCTGTTCGGTGGTCGGGTTTCGATACCGGCGCTCGCCATCCTCGCGGCGATTGCCCTATTGATCGGCTTGGTCGGCGGCATTGTCGGCCGCAAGACGGCCGAGGTGGTGCAGGCATTCACCACCTCGAAGGTCACGTTGACCACCGATGACAGCACCCAGCCCGACGAGTCTCGCTTCACCGCGGTTGCCAATGCGGTTAAGGGTGCGGTGGTGACCATTGAGGCCAGCTCGGATGACGAGGTGGCCCAGGGCTCGGGAGTTGTCATCGACCCCAAGGGCTACGTCGTCACCAACAACCACGTGATCTCTGATGCCGCTAAGAACCCCGGCAAGTTCAAGATCGAGGTCATCTTCAACGACAGCAAGAAGGTGCCCGCCAACCTCGTGGGACGTGACCCGAAGACGGACATTGCGGTGCTGAAGGTGGATAACGTCGACAATCTGGCGGTGGCCCGCCTGGGTGACTCCGACAAGGTGGCAGTTGGTGCCGAGGTCATCGCGTTCGGTTCCCCGCTGGGTCTGCGGAGCACCGTGACCAGCGGCATCATCAGTGCATTGCATCGCCCGGTGCCGCTCTCGGGCGAGGGCAGCGACACCGACACGGTGATCGATGCTCTCCAGACGGACGCCGCCATCAACCACGGCAACTCCGGTGGCCCGCTCATCGACATGAAGTCTCAGGTGATCGGAATCAATACCGCCGGAAAGTCACTGAGCGACAGCTCAAGTGGCCTCGGCTTCGCGATTCCCATCAACGAGGTGGCCGATGTGGCGCAGACGCTGATCCGCGATGGCAAGGTCGTGCACGCGACACTGGGCATCAGCACTCGCACGGTCAGCAATGCGACCGCGACGGGCGCCGAAGTGGCCAATGTCAAGGCCGGCAGCCCCGCCGAGAAGGGCGGCATGCTGGAGAACGACGTCGTCGTGAAGGTCGGTTCTCGTACGGTGGCCGATGCAGACGAGTTCGCGGTCGCGGTGCGGCAGTTGAAGATTGGGCAGGAGGCCACCATCACGGTGCTGCGCCAGGGCCGCCCGGTCGAGCTCAAAGTCACTCCCGGCCCCGATAGCAGCTAATGTTTGGCAGCGTCGGCTGGGGGGAGCTATTGGTCCTTTTGGTCGTGGGGCTCGTGGTGCTTGGCCCGGAGCGGCTGCCCGGTGCGATTCGGTGGACCACCGAATCGCTGCGGAAGGCCCGCGATTACGCCAGCGGTGCGACGGCCTCATTGCGTGAGGAGCTGGGGCCGGAATTTGACGATGTGCGCAAGCCGCTCGCCGAACTGCAGAAGCTGCGCGGTATGACGCCACGTGCTGTCATCACCAAACACCTTCTGGACGGCGATGATTCGGTACTGAACTCGCTTACCCAACCGCTCGAGGACGTGAAGAAGGCAGTGTCGGAGCCGGGGCCTACGCCGGTTGTCAACCCCGAGCTCACCAAACCCGCGGAGCCCGGCCCGGCCCGCTTCGACGCCGACGCGACGTAGGAACTTAGTTGCGTCGGGCGGTGTCGATGTTCAGCGACATGCCCGCCAGCCCGCGGCTGCGTGTCGAAAGTTTGTCCGCCACCGTCCGGAGGGCCTGGCCCGCAGCCGAATCCGGCTGACTGAGCACAATCGGCACCCCGTCGTCGCCGCCCTCGCGCACCGCGGGGTCGAGTGGGATCTGGCCGAGTAACGGCACTTTCGTACCCACCACTCGAGTCAGGCTCTCTGCGACCTTCTCGCCGCCACCGGACCCGAAAACCTCCATGCGTGAGCCATCGGGCAACACCAGCCAGGACATGTTCTCGACCACGCCGACGATGCGCTGACGGGTTTGCGTCGCGATCGCGCCCGCGCGCTCGGCCACCTCGGCGGCGGCCTGCTGCGGCGTCGTTACCACCAGGATCTCGGCGCCGGGAATCAGCTGGGCAACCGAGATCGCCACGTCCCCGGTACCCGGGGGTAGATCCAGTAGCAGCACGTCCAGATCGCCCCAGAACACATCGGCCAGGAACTGCTGCAGTGCACGGTGCAGCATCGGTCCGCGCCACACCACCGGGGTATTGCCCTGGGTGAACTGAGCGATCGAGATGACCTTCACGTCGTGGGCCACGGGGGGCAGGATCATCCGCTCCACCTGAGTGGGGCGATCGGAGGTGCCCATCATGCGCGGCACCGAGTGGCCGTAGATATCGGCGTCGAGCAGGCCCACCGACAGGCCCTTGGCCGCCATCGCGACCGCGAGGTTGACTGTGACACTTGACTTTCCGACGCCGCCCTTACCGGATGCCACCGCGTATACACGGGTGAGGGAGCCGGGCTGGGCGAAGGGGATGACCGGTTCGGCGCTGTCGCCGCGCAGCTGTTTACGCAACTCGGTGCGCTGATCGTCGTTCATGACATCCAGCTGCACCCGCACGGTGCCCACGCCGTCGACATCGGCGGCCGCTTGGGTTACCCGCTCAGCGATCTCAGCCTTCTTCGGACATGCGGAGGTAGTGAGGTAGATCCCGATCTCGACGTTATGGGCGTCATCGAACGTGATGTCCTTGACCATCCCCAATTCAGTGATGGGACGGCGAAGTTCGGGGTCGATGACCCCGGCGAGTGCGCTTCGCACTGCCGAGGTGAGCTCGGATGTCACTACCCGAGTCTAGGGCGTGCCGATCAGGGCTTTGGCGCTGCCGGTGCGGGAGCCGGTCCCGGAGGCGGGCCGATCGGCTCAAATGGCACCGGTGGCGGGGGCGGGGCGAACGGATTGAACGGCTGTGGGGCGGGAGCCGGTGCGAACGGGTTGAAGGGTTCGGCCGGCGGCGGGGCGAACGGGTTGAAGGGTTCGGCGGGAGGCGGCTGCGCACAGAAGATGACGCACGGCGACTGAGGCGCCTCCGGTGCCGGTATGGCTCCTAGCGGGCCCACGACGCCTACCCGGTCGGGTGTCAACGGGGTGACGATCGGTAGTTGTGCCAGCGGATCGTTGGGGGAGAGCGCGGCGACATCGGCCACCGAGCCGGGGCCGAGCCCGCGGGACTCGCCGCCGAGGTGAGCCTTGCGCTCGGGGGCAACATCGGCAGCGGTCAGCAACGGCAGGTTGAGTGGGATCACGCCGGTGGCGTACCCGGCCGCCCAGGCCAGCACATTCTGCGCATAGGCCACTGAGTTGTTGTAGCGCAGGATGGCCGACATCACCTGCGTGCGATCCCGCAAATTCAATCCGCCGCTGCACAAATAGCGGGCGGCGGCCAGACTCGCGTCGAAGACGTTCTGTGGGTCGGCCTTTCCATCGCCATCGCCGTCGGAGGCGTAGTGGTTCCAGGTGCTCGGGAGGAACTGCATGGGCCCCATGGCCCGGACGTACACCTGAGCGGCCTGGTTTTGGCTCTTCTCATGGTCGACGATGACCTCGTTACCCGGGAGGGTGCCGTCGAGGCTTGGGCCGTAGATGGGACGGACCACGCGGCCCTTCACATCGGTGGCGCCATTGTTGGCGTGGCCCGATTCGATCCGGCCGATACCCGCCAGCAGGTTCCAGCTCACTCCGCAGCCAGGTGTGGCCTTGGCCATCATGCGTTCGGCGTTCTGATAGGCGTCCAATGCGATCTTCGGGATGCCAAGTCCACCAGGGGCCATCACGATCGCCGGTGGAGGTGGAGCGATCGCAGCGGTCGGCACGACGCGGTATTGGGTCGGCGGGCGCGTCACGGTGACCAGGTTCAGCGGACCCGCTTCCGCCTGTGCTGCGACCGCAGAGGCCATGGGGATCGGGACAGGCACGACGGCTTGGCCGCTGACCTGGGCACTGCTTGCGGCCACGGCCGAGCCGACGATCACCAGCGCGCTGAGGCCCCCAACCCGAAGCCACGGCACGTGGGCATCTTTGGCGCGGTGGACCGCGTCGCGGGCATGGTTTACCGACGTCGCAACCCAACCCGGAAGCTCCACCCGGTCCCTTCCCTTGGGCCCCTAATCTCTCGGGTCCCTGCTCGTACCTCCGGGTCCCATCTGTCGCACTCATTCTGACCTATGCGCGCGTGACGGATGTGACCGATGTGAACCGGAGCAACCATACCGGTGAGATGACGGACGGGTTGCAAAATGGGCAAACCCCAGCGAATCCCGGATCACCACCGAATAGGGCCTGAGCATGCCGAGTTCGGTCGAGGGCGTGCGATGGAAAATGGGCGAGTGGCTATCTTCGGCCCGCCGGCTGCCCGTTCAACTGACTTACAGTCAGTGTCTAGACGTAAACATAATGAGTTGGTAGCGTGAGCGCATGACTGCATCACCGGACGTTGCCGTCCATTGGGAACTCGGTTCGGATCGTCCTCGCGAGGACTACGGCTTCTTCGGGCCGGATTCTCCGACGTGGAAGGTGTGGACCAGCCCGACCGCGCTGATCGGATTCCAGCGCTCGGTGGTGCTGGAACATTTCGAGCCCCATTTGGCCGCGGCCGTCGCGGATTCCGCAGGTATCTACCGCGATCCCCGTGGGCGGATGGACGGGACCCTCGCCTACTTCCTGATCGTCGCGACGGCCGATTCGAAAACCGCCGTTGAGGCCTCCGAGCACCTGCAGAAGGTCCATGCCCGTTCCAAGGGCGTCGATCCGGTCACCGGTAAGCGGTACAGCGCCAACGATCCGGCCTCGCAGCTGTGGATTCACGTCACGGGCTGGCATTCGGTGCTCAAGTGCTACGAAATGTTCGGTCCCGGACCGCTCAGCCCCGCCGAGGAGGACCGCTATTGGTCCGAATGTGTGATCGCAGCTGAACTGCAGACGGTTAACCCCGCCGATGTCCCGCGTTCCCGTGACGAGGTCCGGCAGTACTTCGCCGATATCAAGCCGAGCCTGTGCACCTCAGAGCGGGCGCACAATGCCATGCACTATCTGCTGCGTACCCCGCGGAGCAACAGCAGCCTGAGATTCTGGGCAGTGAGCAGGTTGATGGCCCCAGCGACTATCTCGACGTTGCCGCGGTGGATGCGGGAGCTGGGACAGTTCGATCAGCCCGGGCTCGTCGACGCGGCATACCGGCCGTTGGTCTCGGCAGCCATGTCGATCGCCAGCATCCCGGCGATCGAGGATTCGATCGCGCGATTTGCCAAACTGCCGATGACCGCCACGACGCTGCGTGATTTCCACGCGGCCAAGACCCCTGTCCGGCCCATCACCCTGACACCGGCGGAAGCCAAGGACAGGTACGGGAGGCGAGCCACCGCCTAGGGCGGGCTCTAGTCTGGCTAGCTGTGACAGCAGCCGCTCCATATCGTCCCCGTCGCACCACCCTCGCGGTCCCCGGCAGCAGCCAGAAGATGATCGACAAGGCGAAAACCCTTCCGGCGGACGAGATTTTCCTCGACCTCGAGGATGCCGTCGCCGCCCCTGCGAAAGTGGAGGCGCGTCAGCGTATTGCCGACGCGCTGAACGCGCCGGGGTGGGCGGGGCAGTTGCGGTCGGTTCGTGTCAACGACTGGACCACCGAGTGGACTTACGCCGATGTTGTAGCCGTCGTTTCTCAAGCGGGTGCCAACATCGACAACATCCTGCTGCCCAAGGTGGTGGACGCCTCGCATGTGACGGCGCTGGACCTCCTGCTGACCCAGGTGGAGCGATCTCACGGACTCGAGGTGGGGGCAATCGGCATCCAGGCGCAGATCGAGAACGCCGAAGGGCTCACCAATATCGACGCGATCGCTTCGGCAAGCCCGCGCGTGCAGTCACTTGTCTTCGGCCCCGCCGATTTCATGGCCAGCCTGGGCATGCGCACGCTGGTGGTCGGGGAGCAGCCGCCCGGTTATGACGGCGAGGCGTACCACCACGTGCTGATGACCATCCTGGTGTCCGCGCGTGCCCACGGAATCGACGCCATTGACGGCCCCTACCTCAAGGTGCGCGATGTCGATGCCTTCCGGGTGGCGGCGAGCCGTTCCGCCGCACTGGGTTTCGACGGGAAATGGGTGCTGCATCCCGCGCAGGTCGAGGCGGGCAATGAGATCTTCAGCCCCCGTCAAGAGGACTATGACGGGGCCGAGCTCATCCTGGACGCCTACCAGTGGCACACCTCAGTTGCCGGCGGTGCACGCGGTGCGGTGATGCTCGGTGACGAGATGATCGACGAGGCCAGCCGCAAGATGGCGCTGGTGATCGCGGGTAAGGGACGCGCTGCGGGTATGGCGCGGCAAGCGCCCCCATTCGAGCCGCCGACGGGCTAGTAGGAGCCCGATGAGCTGCCGCCGTGTGAGGCGATGCCGATGATGAGGAACAACAGCCCGAACAGCACGACGGCGGCGCTGATGACGATGCCCGTGATCGCGAGGCCCTTACCGTCCTGTGGTGACGTCTTGAGCTGGCTGAGCGCGATGAAGCCCATGATCAGCCCCGCCACCGATCCGAGACCACAGGTGAAGGGCCCCATGACCGACGCGATCAGCGATCCGATGGCTAGCCCGTTGGTGCCGCCGGTCGGCGCGTATGCGCCATACCCGTACGGGTCGGCGTACCCGGGCGCTGGATATCCCGGATAGCCGCCCGCGGCGGGGTATACCGGTGGTGGGTACGCGCCTGGTTGCCCCGACTGATACGGGGGGTAGCCCTGGCCGTACTGAGGATACGGCGGATATGCGGGAGGTGCCGTCGGATACTGCGGAGGCGCGGTGGGATACGCGGGTGGAACGGCCGGGTAGGAGGGTGGGGCACCGGGTGTCTCCCATGCCGGTGGGATGCTCGGTGGCACCTGGTAGGCCGAGGAGGCAGAATCGGCCGGAGGCGCGGACCTTTCCAGGGACGGATACTCGTACCCCGACGATGTCTCCCCCGACGAGGCGTCGGGCGAGGTGTTGGGGCCGGTGCCGGTGCCTGTCTCGAAGGGTTCGCTGCCCGGGGAAGTCATGGCGCCAACCTAGCGCATCTAGGGCGCTCCTGGCCGCGCTGCGGAGCGGAAAGCCGCAGGTAGCGGTCAAAGGGGCACCAACTGGTGCCGCCGGGCGTTAAATGACTGCTAGCTAGTGCGCCACCATGCATCGCCGACTCTCCAGGAGGACCGAACTCGTGGGACAACCACTCACACCCGGCCAACCACCCCGCTCGTCGTCACAGCGTTCCCCGTTGGCTTCCCCACTGTCTTTGCCGACACCGCCGCAAGGCTGGCCCATCGGTTCGTACCCGACATACGCCGAGGCCCAGCGCGCCGTTGACTACCTGTCGGACCAGCAATTCCCGGTCGAGAACGTCACGATCGTCGGAGTGAATCTGATGCAGGTCGAGCGGGTGACCGGTCGTTTGTCCTGGCCCAAGGTGCTTGGCGGCGGCATGGTCAGCGGGGCGTGGCTGGGCTTGTTCATCGGCCTGGTGCTGGGGCTGTTCAGCACAAATCTGGCGGGCTCGCTCATCGTGGGACTCACTGTCGGGTTGGTGTTCGGATTGGTCACCGCCGCCGTGCCGTATGCGATGACAAGAGGCACAAGGGATTTCGCATCGACCATGCAGCTTGTTGCGGGGCGGTATGACGTGTTGTGTGAACCGGGTCAGGCCGAGGCCGCGCGCGATATGTTGGCCAAGCTAGCTATCTAGTCGGCACCTGCGCGGCGCCGTGCGGCGCTGGCCTGCGGTGTTACCAGTGGCTCGGGAATCGGTCGGCGAGTGGGACTCGCGCGCCGAACATGTTGCATGTCACCTGGTTTTAGCTCTACGGTTGCCGCGCGGGACGGGTGTGCCCGCCGTGCGGGCACACGGAGGTGCCGAGACGCGTCAACGGACCAGGAGGCGGTCGTGCTGGAGTCGTCGGCCGGATGGTTCCGACGTAAGGGTGTGGCGCTGGGCGTCACCTGCCTGACGCTGGCCTCGCTGACGGGATGTGCCCGCTCCGACGATGACATCGTCATCCGCTTCTACACGCCGGCCAGTGAGGCCGGAACCTTCACGGCCGCCGCGCAGCGATGCAATGCGCAACTCGGTGGCCGGTTCACCATCCGGCAGGTCAGCCTCCCGAAGCGGGCAGACGAGCAACGGTTGCAGCTTGCCCGCCGGCTGACCGGTAACGATCGCACGCTGGACCTCATGGGCATGGACGTGGTCTGGACCGCCGAGTTCGCCGAAGCAGGTTGGGCACTGCCGCTTTCCGATGACCCGGCGGGCGTGACCGAGGACAATGCCCAGCGCGATACGCTCGCGGGCCCACTGGAGAGTGCTCGGTGGAAAGACAGGCTGTACGCCGCCCCGTTGAGCACCAACACTCAATTGCTTTGGTACCGCAAGGATCTGGTACCCGAGCCGCCGACGACATGGGATCAGACGGTGCAGGAGGCGGAGAGCCTCGCACGATCGGGCGGACCGAGTTGGATTGCGCTGCAGGGTAAGCAGTACGAAGGCCTGGTAGTTTTGTTCAACACACTGCTGACCAGTGCAGGCGGCTCCGTTTTGGGCGATGACGGTAAGACGGTCACTCTGACCGATACCCCCGAGCATCGCACCGCCACCGTCACTGCGTTGCGGATTATCAAATCGATCGCGACTGCCGACGGTGCGGACCCATCGATCACCCAGACCGATGAGGGCACAGCGCGTTTGGCATTGGAACAAGGTAAGGCCGCTTTCGAGGTCAATTGGCCGTTCGTGATGGCCAGCATGATGGAGAACGCCATCAAGGGCGGGGTGCCGTTCCTGCGTCTGGACAGGCGCCCGGATCTGACCGGCGCGATCGGCGATGCGGGCCGATTCGCGCCAAGTGATGAGCAGTTCACCGCCGCATACGAGGCGACCAATGCGGCACTCGGTTTCGCCCCCTATCCGGCGGTGTTCGCCGATCGGCCCGCCAGGGTCACCATCGGCGGACTGAATATCGCGGTCGCTAGGACAACGCGGTACAAGGCGCAAGCCTTCGAGGCGCTGAACTGCTTGCGCAGCCGGGAGAACCAGAAGGCGACGGCCATCGAAGGCGGATTGCCCGCGGTGGACTCCTCTCTCTACGACGATCCTGAGTTCCAGGCCAAGTACCCCGCGTACGCGATCATTCGCGAGCAGCTCGCCACCGCGGCGGTCCGTCCGGCCTCGCCTTATTACCAAGCGATCTCGACCAGGGTCTCGGCGGCACTGGCGCCGATCACCGCGATCGACCCCGAGCGCACCGCCGACCTGTTGACCGATCAGGTGCAGAAGGCCGTCGACGGGCGGGGGCTGATTCCATGACTCAGGCGTCGACCCAGCTGTCCCGCTCCGAGGGCAAGAAGGCCGAGCGCCGGCTCGGACTGCTGCTCATCGCGCCGGCCGCGATCCTGATGATCGCGGTCACCGCATATCCCATCTGCTACGCCGTGTGGCTGAGCCTGCAGAAGTACAACTTCGCCAGCCCCCAGGATCGCAAGTTCGTATGGTTCGACAACTACGTCACGGTGTTGTCGGACAGGTACTGGTGGAGCGCCTTGGTCGTGACACTTGTCATCACAGTGATTTCCGTGGTCATCGAGCTCACGCTCGGGATGGTGCTTGCGCTGGTGATGCACCGGACCATATTCGGTAAGGGGATCGTGCGCACCGCGGTTCTGATCCCGTATGGGATCGTCACCGTGGCAGCGTCATACAGCTGGTACTACGCCTGGACTCCGGGCACCGGATATCTGGCAAATCTCCTTCCCTCGGGCAGCGCGCCACTGACACAACAGATTCCGTCGCTTGCGGTGGTGATCTTGGCCGAGGTGTGGAAGACCACACCGTTCATGGCGCTGCTGTTGTTGGCAGGGCTGGCGTTGGTACCCGACGATTTGTTGAAGGCCGCTCAGGTCGACGGCGCCAACGGCTGGAGCAGGCTGATCCGCATCACCATCCCGATCATGAAGCCCGCGATTCTCGTTGCACTGCTGTTCCGTACCTTGGATGCGTTCCGGATATTCGACAACATCTACGTGCTCACCGGGGGTAGCAACAACACGGGATCGGTGTCGATTTTGGGGTACGACAATCTGTTCAAGGCGTTCAATGTCGGGCTCGGATCGGCGATCAGTGTCCTGATCTTCCTGTGTGTGGCCGTCATCGCGTTCATCTTCATCAAGGGTTTCGGCGCCTCGGCGCCCACCGCGGACGGTGAGGACGGACGATGACTGTGCACGACCCGCGCCGGGCTCGGCAGTTGTCGGGGTGGTTGATCGCCGATGTGCTGGTGCTGTGTTACGCGTTGGTGCCGGTGCTGTGGGTGCTGAGCCTCTCGCTCAAGCCCACCTCGACGGTCAAGGACGGCAAGTTCTTTCCATGGCCGGTGACCTTCGACAACTATCGGGGCATTTTCAGCGGCAACGTCTTCACCTCGGCGCTGGTGAACTCCATCGGTATCGGGCTCATCGCGACGGTGATCGCCGTCAGTGTGGGCACCATGGCGGCCTATGCGGTGGCACGGCTGGACTTCCCCGGGAAAAAGGCACTCGTCGGTGCTGCCCTGCTCATCGCGATGTTCCCGCAAATCTCGCTGGTGACACCAATTTTCAATATCGAGCGCTCCGTCGGTCTGTTCGACACCTGGCCGGGTTTGATCATCCCTTACATCACCTTCGCGCTACCTCTGGCCATCTATACGCTGTCGGCGTTCTTCCGTGAGATCCCTTGGGAATTGGAGAAAGCCGCCAAGATGGATGGCGCCACACCGGCCCAGGCGTTCTGGAAGGTGATCGCTCCGTTAGCCACCCCCGGCATCGTCACGTCCGCGATCCTGGTGTTCATCTTTGCGTGGAACGACCTGTTGCTGGCGATCTCGCTGACGGCCACGGACCGGTCCATCACCGCTCCAGTGGCCATCGCGAACTTCACCGGCAGTTCGCAATTCGAGGAGCCGACCGGGTCGATTGCGGCGGGCGCCATCGTGATCACGGTGCCGATCATCATCTTCGTGCTGATATTCCAACGACGGATCGTCGCCGGATTGACCTCCGGTGCGGTGAAGGGTTAGCAATGGCTGAGATTGTGCTCGACCAGGTGTCCAAGACGTACGCGGACGGTTCCCCGGCGGTGCAGGATGTCACGCTGAGCATCGCCGACGGCGAGTTCATCATTCTTGTCGGGCCGTCCGGCTGCGGTAAGTCGACGACGCTGAACATGATTGCCGGACTTGAGGACATCTCCTCGGGCGAGCTCACGATCGCCGGCGAGCGGGTGAACGAGAAGGCGCCCAAGGACCGCGATATCGCGATGGTGTTCCAATCGTATGCGTTGTATCCACATATGACGGTGCGCCAGAACATCGCATTTCCGCTCACCCTGACCAAGATGAGCAAGGCCGATATCAAAGCCAAGGTCGACGAGGCCGCGAAGATTCTGGATCTGACCGATTATCTGGATCGCAAGCCCGCCAACCTCTCCGGTGGACAGCGGCAGCGGGTGGCGATGGGCCGCGCGATCGTCCGCAGTCCCAAGGCATTTTTGATGGACGAGCCGTTGTCAAACCTCGACGCCAAGCTGCGGGTGCAGATGCGCACCGAGATCGCGCGTCTGCAAAAACGGTTGGGCACCACCACCGTCTACGTCACGCATGACCAGACCGAGGCGATGACGCTTGGGGACCGGGTGGTGGTGCTGCGCGCCGGAAAGGTGCAGCAGGTTGGTGCGCCCCAGGAGCTGTACGACACCCCGGCCAACCTGTTTGTGGCCGGCTTCATCGGATCGCCGGCCATGAATTTCTTCCCCGCGACGCTCACCGATGTCGGTGTGCAGCTGCCTTTTGGCGAGGTGACTCTGGATGCCCAGGTGTACGCGAATATTGCTGCCAAGAAGGCCGGGTCCCTGGGAGGGGATGTGATCGTGGGTATCCGGCCCGAGCAGTTCGAAGACGCCACGTTGGTCGATACCTACAAGCGGATCACCGGGTTGACGCTGACGGTCAACGCCGATGTGGTGGAGTCACTGGGCTCGGACAAGTACGTGCATTTCACCACCGAGGGTGGGGCCGCCACGTCCGCCGAACTCACCGAGCTGGCTGAGGAGTCCGAGGTCGGCGAGAACGAATTCGTGGCAAGGCTCTCCGCGGCATCGAAGGTCGTGGAGGGACAGTCCATCGAGCTGATCATCGATACCGGCAAGCTGGTGATCTTCGATGCGGAGTCGGGGGAGAACCTTTCCCTCGTCGCCGACAGCGAGTGAATTCCGACGAGATAGTCCGCACCGTGCGGGCGCACCTGGCCGGTTATTTTGCGGGTCTTGGCGCGGGGGAGCCGGATTCGGCCTCCGTCACCTTCCTGGGGTCCGAACCCTATGAACTGCTGCGCTATGGCCCCGACGATGCCGGGGTGACGCATTTCGTCTCTGCGGGAGCCGCGCGGCATCCCATGAAAGACCCGGGGGAGATGCTGGTCTCCGATGAGCTGGGTCCGCGTGCTGAGGTGCTGATCAGCCTGAGAGGCAGTGTATTTCCCGGTCTGGTCCGGTCACTCGCGGTGCTGGCCGCGTCGCCCGCGGTGGAGGGGTTGGTGCTGGCCGAGGATGCGCTCGTCGATCTTGGTCAGCCGTTATGGGATGGGCAGGCGTACACCGCCGTGCTCCTGCAGCTCAGCGACGTCCCGGATCTTTCCCTGCCCGAACCACTCTCGCCCGTACGGTTCATCGCGGCGGTTCCCATCACGGCCAATGAGGCCGCCTGGGTGCGACTCAAGGGAGCCGATGCGCTCCGGGATACGTGGCGGCAGGCCCATATCGACGTGATGGATCCGTCACGCGCCCACGCGCAGCCGTCCTAGCCGACGCCGCGGTCACAGCCAGCGGTTGCGGCGCAGAGTTCGGTACACGAACGTGCAGGCGCTCACCATGACCAACAACACCACCGGGTAACCCCAGGGCTGATGCAGCTCGGGCATGAAATCGAAGTTCATGCCGTAGATCCCGGCGATCATGGTGGGGACGGACACGATGGCGACCCAGGCGCTGATCTTGCGCATATCGGTGTTCTGCTGCATCGCCACCTTGCCGACTGCGGCGTTCACCAAGGAGGTGAGCATCTCGTCGTAGCTCGAGATCTGGTCGGCGGCATGGGTCTGGTGATCCAGCACGTCACGCAGGTAGCGGCGAACTTCCTTGGTGATCAGGTCGTTGTGATCCTGTGTGAGCTTGCTTAGCGCGACCGACAGCGGGCTGATCGCCCGGCGCAGCTCTACTACCTCACGCTTGAGCATGTAGATGTGTTCGATATCGGTCGCCGATCGCGGAGAAAACACGTTCTCCTCCATGGAATCGATATCGTCTTCCACCAGATCGGAGACCTCGAGGTAGGAGTCGACGACTCGGTCGGCGATGGCGTGCATGACGGCGTATGGGCCAAGCCGCATGTGGTCGGGGTCGGCGTCCATCTGGGCGCGCACTTTCGCCAGGCCGCTGTGGTCGCCGTGGCGCACCGTCACTACGAAGTCGCCGCCGACGAAGATCATGATCTCGCCGGTCTCCACGATCTCGCGTGCGGTTGAAATTGATTCGTGCTCAACGTAGTTGACAGTCTTGAGGACCAGGAACAGGGTGTCGTCGTACCGCTCCAGCTTGGGACGGTTGTGCGCATGCACGGCATCTTCGACGGCCAGTCGGTGCAAACCGAACGGGCCCGCGACGGCTTCCATCTGATGTTCGTCGGGTTCGTGCAGACCGACCCAGACGAACCCACGATCCAGTGAACGCACCTTCTCCAGCGCGGCCGTCGGGGTGTACTTCCCGGGCAGGCGTACCCCGTCGACGTAGACGCCGCAATCGACGATGGCACGCGCGAGGGGAACCGGGATGCGTTTGGCGTCCGTCAGTGGTTCGCGGCCGCGGATAGGTGAACGCAACGACGACGGATTGACCGACGGAAATCGCGCCATGATGTGGGCTCCCTGCTCGCGAACCAATCCTTCTGCGGAACCGTTCTGCGCGATGGTAACCCGCGCACCTTAAGGTTGGCCTGGGACACTGAGATCGTGATCTTCGACGTCGCGGTGTTCACCTCGGTATTCATCACTCTGGTGGTCATCATGGATCCCCCGGGTGCGGTACCGGTCTTCCTGTCGCTGACAGGCCGTCTGCCCGCCACCGAGCGGCATCGGGCCGCCTGGCAGGCTCCGGCGGTCTCGTTGACCGTCATCTCGATGTTCGCGATCGGCGGCCAAGCGATCCTGGGCTATCTGCATATCGGTGTCCCCGCCCTGCAGGGCGCCGGTGGCCTGCTGCTGCTCATCACCGGCCTGTCGTTGTTGATGGGCGGGGCGACGAGTCAGGACGCCGACAATGGAGTCAACGTTGCGCTGGTGCCACTGGGCACCCCGCTGATGGCGGGGCCCGGGGCCATCGCGGCGACCATCATTGCGGTCCGTCAAGCCGAGGGACGGGTGGGTACGTATCTGGCTATCGGTGCCGCGATCCTGTGTGTGCACCTGGTGCTGTACCTGACGCTGCGGTTCTCGACGGTGCTGATCAGGGTGCTTCGGGAGGGCGGAATCATGCTGTTGGCCCGAGTGGCGGGTCTGCTACTGGCCGCCATCGCGGTACAGATGATCGCCGAGTCGGTGCGCGGTTTCGTGGCGGGCGCGTAACACGCGGCTCACAGATCCAGAGTCGCCACGTGTGACCTCCGGGTCGGCCAGTAGTCTCACGCTGTGACCGCCTCCGATGTTGTCGTGACCGATGAAGAGATTTTCGAAGCACATATCGATGGAAAGCTCTCGGTAGAGCTCAGGTCGCCGCTGGACACTCAGCGCGCGCTCTCTATCGCCTACACCCCCGGTGTTGCGCAGGTATCGCGGGCCATCGCCGCCGACCCCAGCCTGGCTAAGAAGTACACCTGGGCGCATCGCCTGGTCGCCGTGGTCAGCGACGGTAGTGCGGTGCTCGGGCTCGGAGATATCGGTCCGTCGGCTTCGCTGCCTGTCATGGAGGGCAAGAGTGCCCTGTTCAAGACCTTCGCCGGGCTCAACTCCATCCCAATTGTGCTCGACACCAAGGATCCCGACGAGATTGTCGAGACGCTGATCCGCCTGCGCCCGACGTTCGGTGCGGTCAACCTCGAGGACATCTCTGCCCCGCGCTGTTTCGAAATTGAGCGCCGAGTGATCGAGGCGCTGGACTGTCCGGTGATGCACGACGACCAACACGGCACCGCGATCGTGGTGCTCGCCGCGCTCATGGGCGCCTCGCGGGTACTGGGCCGGGACCAGAAGTCGCTCAAGGTGGTGATTTCGGGTGCGGGTGCGGCCGGGGTCGCGTGCGCCAAAATCATGGTGGCCGATGGCATTACCGATGTGACGGTGCTGGATTCGCGCGGGATCGTGCACAGCGGTCGCGATGATCTCAATGAGAGCAAGACCGAGCTGGCCGCGATCACCAATCCGCGCGGGTTGACCGGAGGTGTCGCCGAGGCGCTCGCGGGAGCCGATGTGTTCCTGGGTGTTTCGGCCGGAAAGGTCGATGAGTCGCTTATCGCGACCATGGCAGACCAGAGCATCGTCTTCGCGTGCTCCAACCCGGACCCCGAGATTCACCCGCATATCGCGGCCAAGTACGCCGCGATCGTCGCGACTGGGCGCAGTGATTTCCCGAACCAGATCAACAACGTGCTCGCCTTCCCGGGCGTGTTCCGCGGGGCGCTGGACGCCGAGGCTACGAAGATCACTGAGCGGATGAAAGTGGCTGCGGCCGAAGCAATCTTCTCGGTTGTGGAACCGGACCTGGCGCGCAACAAGATTGTGCCCAGTCCGCTGGATCCGCGGGTTGGTCCCGCCGTTGCGGCGGCGGTCCAGGCTGTCGCGCACGAGAGCGACTGATCCCGTTTGATTTTTCGCGCGTGGGCTGTGGGGCTGCTGGTCGCAGTGGCCGTGCTGGCCGGCGGTGTTGGATGCTCCGATAACGGCGGCCCTGCACCGTATTTGACGGTGGTCACCACAAATGATCCGCAGTACCGGGTGCTTGCGCATATCTATGCGGCCGTGGTGAAGGCCACTGGTATCGACACCAAGGTGCGTGAGAGCGCTGATCCGGTAGCGGAGCTGGACACTGGGATCGCGAGTGTCGCACCCGGATTCACTGGAGCGGTGTTGCGTCAGTTCGCGCCGCAGCAGCGACCCAGTGGGGACGTGGAGGCCACCTATACGGCCATGATCGCGGCGCTGCCCGCCGGTGTCGCCGCCGCCGACTACGGGACCGCCGAGGATCGCCCCGCCCTGGCCGTCGCAGCCGCCTCGGTGAGTGCCTCGTCCAAGCCCACCCTGGTGGCCTTGGCTCGACATTGCGATCAGCTGGCCCGCGGCGGGCAGGTTGGCCGGGGGTCCGTGCCGGTGCCGCGTATCGGGCCGTGCGAGACCGGCGTGCCCCGCGAATTCGCCAACGGTGGTGAACTTTTCGCGGCGCTCAAACGTGGTGAGATCGCGGTGGCCTGGACCAGTACCGCCAGCCCGAGTCTGCCCGTCGACGGCGTGACGCTGCTCGACGACGAGAAGGACTGGCTTCCTGCTAACAGCGTCGTGCCGCTGTACCGGCGCAATGAGCTGACCGAGCCGCAGGTGTTGTCGCTCAACAAGGTTGCGGGCGAGCTGACCACCGGAGAGCTGGCGGCGATGACCCGGGAGGTTTCCGGGGGAGGCGACCCCGGCCGCGTGGTGGACACCTGGCTCAATGACCACCAGATTCTGGTGCGCTAGTCACTCTGGGCCTCATGACCTGCGAGAACGTCATCAGCGATCAGATCGTGACTTGACCTCTCTATTTGACACGTGCTACTCACATCTGACTATGGCGATCCCACTGGGCCCCAATGTTGCGGCCACTGCACCTGCACGTAGCGACGAGCTGTACCCGGGTGACCAGCCCGGATTGCGGCTGCCCAACGGAGTGGAGGGCTGGGCGCGGCCCGAGCTCGCCTCCGTCGTCCGGACATTTGAGTGGATGTTCACGAAGTACCGCCTCGGCGGTGGCGGTCTGAGCGTCTACGTGGACGGCGAACCGGCCTTGGACATCTGGGCGGGTGCGGCCGCCTCCGGGCAGGGCTGGACACGTGATACCGGTGCTCTCGTCTTCTCTGCCTCGAAGGGCATTGCCGCCACCGTGATTCACCGCCTGGTCGACCGCGGCCTGCTTACCTATGACGCTCCGGTCGCGCGGTACTGGCCGGAGTTCGGCGCCAACGGCAAGTCGTCGATCACTGTGCGGCAGGTGCTCGATCACCGCGCTGGACTCTCCCGCCTCGAGGGGATCGCTTACCACGCAGAGGAAGTCGCCGATCATGAGTTGATGGAGCAGCGCCTCGCCGCGGCACCGGTCGACAAGTTCTATGGCAAGCGCGCGTATCACGCACTCACCTTCGGGTGGCTGCTCGCCGGCCTGGCGCGGTCGGTTACCGGCATGGACATGCGCGAGCTGTTCCGCACCGAGATCGCCGAACCGCTTGGGGTCGATGGGATCCATCTCGGCCGCCCCCCGCGCACCTCACCGACCAAGGCCGCGTCGATGTACCCCTTCCTGGACCCCCTGGTGCGCAGGCCCCTCGTCGGCCGGGTGCTGCCGACGGTCATACGTGCCATCGACCGCCTTCCTGGTTTCGAAGGCGCCATCGGCACGATGTACGAGCCAGGGATGGAGCGGATTCTCGCCGATGACGGCACCCTGACCGCGGCGCTGTACGACATGCAGGCGCCCGCCGCTAACGCGGTGGCCACTGCGCCCGCCCTGGCCAAGATGTACGCGGCCCTCGCCGGTGGCGGCACCGTCGAGGGGCGTGAGTTTCTCTCGTCGGAAACCGTTGCCGGACTTGCCCGTGAACCTAATCTGAGTATCGACCACACCATCGGGTTCCCGATGGGAATGCACCTGGGGTATATGTCGTTGCCGATGAGCGGATTCCGGAGTGGATTCGGCCATATCGGGCTCGGTGGCTCGATGGGCTGGGCCGACCCGAAGCGCAGGATCTCGGTTGGATTCGCGCACAACCGCCTGCCGGCGACCATGGCACTGGATCAGATCGCGTTCGTGTTCCTGTGGCCACAAATCATCAAGGCCGTCGGCTGAGGATGAGCCGCTCGGGCGAAGACCAATAGCCGAGGTCGTGAAGCGCCCTCAATCGGTGAGCGTCGATTAGGTATCTGTCCCGACATCTGTTCGGACACCCTTGTCTTCACGCCAAGTACCTGGTACTCACTGTTACTTATGGCACAACCCCACGGCCTCGATGACGCTGCCGCCGAACCCAACCGCCCGCAATTTTCCTACCCGCCCCTGGAACGAGGTCTAGAGCTGCCGCCGGGGGTGAATGGTTGGGCCCGCCCCGAGTTTCGAGGGGTGGTGCGGGTCTTCTCTCTGGCCTTCACCCGATACCGCGTCGGGGGTGGCGCCATCTGTGTGTACGTGGACGGCGAACCGGTTCTCGATCTCTGGGCCGGTCAGGCGCAGAAGGGCGAGCAGTGGACGCGGGATACCGCGCCGGTCATCTTCTCGGCGTCCAAGGGTGTCACCGCGACGATCATCCACCGGCTCGTGGACCGCGGCCTGCTCGAGTATCACGCTCCGGTCGCCCGCTACTGGCCCGAGTTCGCGGCCAACGGCAAGGGGGCGATTACCGTCGACGAAATCCTGTCTCACACGGCGGGATTGTCGCGGCTGACGGGTATCGCGAACAGCTACGAGGAGATGTTCGACCCCGACCTGATGGCGGACCGGCTTGCTGCGGCCCCGGTGGACACATACTTCGGTAAGCCCGCCTACCACGCCCTGTCGATTGGCTGGCTCATGGGACGGCTGGCCAAGGCCGTCACCGGCAAGGAGCTGGAGGAGCTGTACCGCACCGAGCTCGCCGAGCCGCTCGGGGTCGACGGAATCCACTTCGGCAAGCCGCCGGAGTATGCGCCCTCGCAGCCGGCCGCGCTGACACCACATTTGGATCGCGTGGCGCGGTCTGGTTTCATTCGCCGCGCTGCGCCGCCTGTCATGGGAGTGCTGGACCGGGTGCCTGGAGGCAAGGGTGCCGCGTCCACGCTGTATATGCCGGGTGCCGAGATGCTGCTGGCCGATGACGGCCATGCGAGTGCGCCGACGATGGATATGCGCTGCGGTGCGGCCAGTGCCTGCTGTGCCGCACCGGCGCTGGCCAAGCTCTACGCCGCGCTGGCCGGTGACGGCAGTGTCGACGGGACACGTCTGCTGTCTCCGGAGATCACCGAGGGGCTGGGACGCAAGAACAGCTACCGGATTGACCACACGTTGGGCATACCGATGGGTTGGCACCGCGGGTATCACTCCCTGGCGGTCCCGGTGATCGGTGGCGGCTTCGGGCATATCGGGGCGGGCGGTTCCTTCGGATGGGCCGATCAGAAACGGAAGATCTCCGTTGCGGTCGTGCACAACCGGCTGCCCAGCACGATGATCTTCGACCAGGCCATCATCGGCACCTTCTTGCCGTCGATCATTCGTGCGGCCCGGTAATCAGCGCTACTTCGTAGGCTTGGGCAGCAGGTAGCGCGTAAACAGGGAGAAGATGTCCTGGTAGCGCGCTCCGGTGACTCGAACGATCACGTCGAGGATCTTGGCATCGGGGCCGACGAGCACGCGGGGCTTCTTCTTGCGGACGGCGGTGAGAATGATGCGTGCGGCCGCTTCGGGGCTGGTGTTCGCCAGGTACTTGTCGAACAACGCGGCCCCGGCCTTGACGTCGTAGCCCTCCGCGGCGGTGGAGTTGCGTGCGATGGCGGTCTTGATCCCGCCTGGGTGCACACAGGTGACCGCCACCGGCTTCTTGCCGATGATCATCTCCTGGCGCAGCGATTCGGTGAAGCCGCGGACCGCGAATTTGGCGGCGTTGTAAGCACTTTGGCCGGGCATCGAGAGGACGCCGAAGAGGCTGGAGACATTGATGACGTGGCCGTCGCCGGAGGCGATCAGGTGCGGCAGGAAGGCCTTGGTGCCGTTGACCACACCCCAGAAGTCGACATCAATGATTCGCTCGATGTCCTTGAACTGGCTTTCCTCCACCTCGCCCTGATAGGCGATACCGGCGTTGTTGTAGATCTGGTTGACCTTGCCGAAATGCGCCTTAATGGCATCGGCGTACAGCAGGAAGGCTTCGCGCTCAACGACATTGATGCGGTCGGCGCGGACTTCGGCGCCCAGCGCCTTGACCTGGCGTTCGGTTTCGGCGAGTCCCTCGGTATCGACATCGCTGATGGCAATCTTGGCGCCGGAACGGGCCAGCTCGATGGCCAGGGCGCGTCCAATGCCGGAGCCGGCGCCGGTAACCACGGCGACCTTGCCGCTGAAGCCTTCCATGTGTGTCTCCTTGTTATTAGACGAGCGTCAAATAGTCAGACTAGCGCGTCAGTTGGATCGCTTGGGTAGCAGGAACCGCTCGGCGACGAGGAAAACGTCCTGGTAGCGCGCGCCCGTCAGCCGGACCAGGAAGTCGATCACCTTGGCGTCCGGCCCGACGAGTACGCGCGGCTTTTTCTGGCGCACGGCGGTCATGATGATTCGAGCTGCCGCCTGCGGGCTGGTCCGGGCCACCCGATCAAACAGTTTGGCGAATTCCGCGTGGTCATACCCCTCGGCCATGGTCGCGTTGCGGGCCACATTGGTCTTCACCCCTCCGGGGTGTACGCAGGTGACGGCGACGGGCTTCTTGCCGACGATCATTTCCTGGCGCAATGCTTCGGTGAAGCCGCGGACCGCGAATTTGGCGGCGTTGTAAGCGCTTTGGCCGGGGGCCGCCATGATGCCGAAGATGCTGGAGACGTTGATGACGTGGCCGTCGCCGGAGGCGATCAGGTGCGGTAGGAAGGCTTTGGTGCCGTTGACGACGCCCCAGAAGTCGACGTCGACGATGCGTTCGATGTCCTTGAACTGACTGACCTCGACATCGCCGTGGAAGTCGATTCCGGCGTTGTTGTAGATCTGGTTGACCTTGCCGAAGTGCTCCTTGATGGAGTCGGCGTATAGCAGGAAGGCTTCGCGTTCAACGACATTGATGCGGTCGGCGCGGACTTCGGCGCCCAGCGCCTTGATCTGGCGTTCGGTTTCGGCGAGTCCCTCGGTATCGACATCGCTGATGGCGACCTTGGCGCCGGAACGTGCCAGCTCCACCGCTAGCGCCCGCCCGATACCCGAACCGGCGCCGGTGACGACGGCGACCTTCCCGTTGAAGCCCTCCATTGAGCTCTCCTCAAGATTTACGTTGCGAGGCGTATGTCAATCAGTGAGGGTAGCCGATGGTGCCGCGGTCTTGTCAGGGCAGCTGGCCGATGACAGTCACGTCTTGAGACCCACGCAGATCCAGTCCACCGGGACCAGGGGAGGCGTGAAGGGGCGCGCCACCGGACGGTGCAGGACGACGTCGAATCCGGCACCCGCGAACACCTGCTGCATTTCGTCGGCAGTGGGGAAATGTGCCGGGCCACGCTCGCTGGTTCCACGCCGCATCCACCGGCGCTCTTTCGGGCAGATTGTCGCGACTGAGGCCATACCGCCCGGGCTCAGCACGCGGTGGAACTCCGCGAGGGCGGCGGGTTGGTCGAAGAAATGGAACGCCGATGTGGTCACCACGGCGTCGAGAGTGGCGTCCTCGAACGGGAGTTCTTCTGCGGGCGCCTTCTTCCACTGGACCTTGGTGGACCGGGCCCTGGCCTTGGCGAGCATGCCGTCGGACATATCGACGCCGAAGACCGAGTCTGATTGCAGTTCGACCTGGATGCGTGACGCCAGTATCCCAGTGCCACAAGCGATATCGGCAATACGTTGGGCGCCGTGTGCACGTAATTGCTCGATCGTATCGGCCTGGGCCGGGCTGTAGACATGGCGCTGCACGAGTGGAAAGTTGTACACCCGCGACATCACGGTCCAGTACCGCGTAACCAGTTCGTTGAGTGAACGCCGTTGAACGGTGGTTGGCATGCTCTGGAACCTAGGAGCGATCGAGGGGAACGTCCGCGACTCGGCGGGATCTTGTGAAAGATACGAGCCCAACCGGCGAGAGCTATGACCGGTCCCAAACACCGTCTCGTCCTGCGGATAAACCTGTGAGCAAACCTCCAAACTCCTTTGCCGGACGGTAGGGTGCGCAGTGGTCTCGCGGATGCGATCTGTGAGCGGTACAGGTGTTCCACAAAGCAGTGGGAGAAGGTTGGGGTCCGCTGGTATGACGGCGTCGCTCAGTGATCGGTTCATGCGCCAGCTGTCGGGGGCGGTGCGCCGCACGGTGGACTGTTTCGCTGCCGAGGTGCCGTACTACGGGATGCTGCCACGAGAGGTTCTCGATGGTGAGATCACCGAATTCACCAAGCAGAACTTCCGGATTTTCGTCCGGGTCCTGTTGGAGTCGCGGCCACCGACTGAGGACGAGTTAGCAGGGCCGATCCTGGCGGCATCACGACGGGCGCAAGAGGACATCCCGCTCCCAGCGCTCCTGGCCGCGTACAGCGTTGCCGCGCGGGTCGGCATAGAGACACTGCGGGAGTTGGCAACCCCCGACGAGGTCGGTGAGGTATTGGCGATCAGCGTACAGCTGCAGAGATACCTGCAGTTGATGGTGCCCGCGGTCACCGCCGCGTATCTCGAAGCGCGCCAAGGTCTTTACGGTGCGACAACGGAAGCCCGGCGTGACTTATTCGATGCGTTGGTGAAGGGGACCCCGTGGGCGGAGGCGGCCGAGCGGGCGAGTGTGACATTGGCGCTGTCGTACAACGTGCTGTTCCTGTACATGCCGGAGCCGGCGGGGAATACGGTGGTGGCCCGGCGTCGAGCCCACCGCGTGCAGGACATCGTCGATCAGTACGCACGCGAGCCCGTGCTCACCTCCCTGGACGGCCGCGGTGGCACCATCTTGTTGCCTGCGGTGGGCAAGGTGGAATCGCTGCTGCCGTTGTTCTCCGACGTCGCCGGGGGGCCCGTCACGCTCGGGGTCTCCGATGTGGCCGATCCCGGCGAGATTGCCGTCGCCGCGGCCGAGGCACGCGAATTGGCGCTGCTCGCGCTGAGACTCGGTCGGGTGCCGGGCACGTACCGGCTCTCCGATCTACTCCTTGAGTACCAGATCACCCGCCCGGGCAGAGCCCGTGACCTGCTCGCCGCGACGGTCCTACCGCTCACGGCGCACCCGCACCTGCAGCAAGCTCTCAGTGCTTACCTGCAATACGAGCACGGGCGGCAGCTTGCGGCTAAATCGCTGCACGTACATCCCAATACCCTCGACTACAGGCTGCGCCGGGTCGCCGAACTCACCGGCTTGGATCCCGCCCAGCCGTCGGCGGCGCGGATTCTCGCGGCCGCGCTACTGGCCGTGAAGGCTCACTGAGTCCGGTTCAGAGCCGCCCGGCGAGGAGCTTCACGACCGCCACAAGCTGTCGGACGTACATGATCAGAGCGCGGGGCGAGAGGGCCGTCGAGAACACCGTTCGGATATCGGGTGGTGCCGGTAATGTCTTGCCGCGCATACGTTCATCGAGCCAGCCGAGCGCATCATGACCGCCGGACAGTAACAAAAAGACGCGCTCGCTGGCTCGGTCGCGCCGGTAGGTGACATGTGCGCCGCCGGCGATGTAGTCCTCGGCAAGTTGGTCGGTGCTGGAAACCGGCAGGAGTACGTCGTGGATCGAGTGGTAGAGGTAAATCGGCGCGGTGGGGGTGCGCAGCCCCAGCGTCATCGCGTCGGTGAGGGCGGCGATCTCCGGCATGTCCATCACCTCTTCGAGGGGACGGTCGAAGATTTTGTTGAAGTTGAGAAATGGCCAGTACAGCAGTGCCTGGATGACGGTAAGGCGTTCGGCCTTCTCGACCATCCGGCGGCCTCTCTTGGTGAGGTGCTTCTGCAGGAACTCTTGGATGGAGGGGCTGACCCGCATCATGGCCGCCAGCACGATGATGATGAGCCCGGAAGAGTACTGGCCGCTGAGATGGTGCATGAGGGGGCCGGGTTGGGGGGCGGGCGCGCCGATCAGTGCCCCCACGAGGTTGAGTTCGGGCGCGTACTCGCCGGCGAGTTCGGCGGCCCAGGCGGTCGCGTTGCCACCGGCCGAATAACCCCACACTGCTGTCGGTGTTTGGGTGGACAGTTGCGGAATGCCGTCCTCGCCGGATGCGGCAATGGTGGCGCGCAGTGCGTCCAGCACGTGGTAGCCGGGTTGTTTGGGCGCCATCCAGAGACCCTTTGGCCCCTCGTGGTCGCTGATGGTGACGATCCATCCTCGTTGGAGTGCGGCTACTGCCAGCAGGAACTCGTTCTGTGACTGGTTGATGCCGAAGGTGCGGTGCTGCAGGTAGTAGGAGGGGAATCTTTTAGGGGTGACGGCATCGATCGCGCTCTGGAAGGCAAGCAGTGGCGCCGCCTCTGTCGCATTCTTCGGGACGAGCACCGTGGTTACGGTCGTCTCGGGAGCCTCGTGTAAATCGGTGCTGCGGTAGAGCACCTGCCATGCGTGCAGTTTCAGGGGGATGAGTCCGAATAACCCGATCTGGACCCGCCTGCGTCGCAGGGGTGTTCCGGGTGCGGTCTTCTCCCAGCCGTCCGGCGGGAGAAAGAACGGGTCGTCTGGGGACGGCAGTGGTCTGCCGAGTTGCATCGGCCAGGCCTCGATCGGCGGAGCCGCCGGGGTCGACGTGGGCGCAGTGCCGGCTGTCATCTGGCTCCTGTCCTTGTTGTGGTCTTCCCGTCCGAATCATTGAGCGACGTCGATAGTAAGAACCGCGGATTCGCGCAGCGTATTCAACAAGAATGGTTCATGCCAATGAATCGTCGTCGAATCGGGGTTACCCCCTAAGGTGCTCATCGGACCTTGTAGTTCGTCACCGATGAGGCAAACGGTCGAAGTCAGTCTTCGGGCACTCGATATTCCATTGGGACGGCGATCATCACTGCCCAGTGGGTTGTTAGCAGCCGACGGCTAGAAAAAAAGAAATCTTATTCTATTTCTTGGTTAAGTTCTCGAATCGAGGGAATTGCGGCGCCGTGTGACGGCTACAGACGGCCGAGTAGTAGCTTCACCGTGCCCCATTGCCATCGCAGCTGGCTCCACACCGCCCGGGGGGTGAGGGAGGTCGAGAGGACCGTCTGGACATCCGATGTCGGCGGTAATGGTTTACCCGCTAACCGCTCGGCCAACCAGCCGAGTGCGTCGTTGACGCCGAGTATGGCCAGCAGAATGTGTTCGGTGCTCCGGTCGCGGCGGTAGGTGACATGCGTGCCGCCCACGATGTAGTCCTGCGCCAGCTGATCGGAGGCCGCGATCGGAAGTAGCTGGTCATGGATGGCGTGATATAGGTAGACCGGCGCGCTGGGTGCGCGTTGCCCCAGTTCCATTTCTTCGGTGACTCTGGCGATTTCGGGCGCCTTCATCAATTCTTCGATGGGCCGATCGACGAAAGTGTCGAAGTTCTTGAATGGCCACCGTAAGACCGATTCCGCGAGACTTACCTCCGCTGCCTTGGCGATGATCTGACGCCCCCGCAGGGTCAGGTGCCCACCGAGGAACTCGAGCGTGCTCGGGTGCGCCCGCGTCATCGCGGCCAGTACCGGTGGGATTAGTCCGGAGGCGAATCTGCCACTGTGCTTCTGCACGAGCGCGCCGGGCCGGGCCGCGGGAGCACCAAGCAGCGCTCCGACGACATTGAGTTCCGGGGCGTAGACGGGTGCCATCTCGGCAGCCCAGGTGCTCGCTGTCCCGCCTCCGGAGTACCCCCAGAATCCGACGGGAGCATCGGTCGGGAGCCGGGGTATGCCATGCGCGCCGCCGGCGTTCAAGGTTGCGCGCACGCCGTCGAGGACGTGATACCCGGGCTGCCTGGCCACCATCCATAGTCCTTGTGGCCCTTCGTGATCGCTAACCGAAACCACCCAACCTCGGGCGAGTGCGGCCACCATCAACACCAGTTCGTTCTGGGTCTGGTTGAGGCCGAATGTTCGGGGAAGCAGCCCATAGGAGGGGAAGGCTCGTGGTGACACCGCATCGATGGCGCACTGATAGGCCAGGACCGGTGACGTCTCGCGGGCATCGCGGGGCACCAGCAATGTTGTCACTGTGGTCTCGGGTGCGCCGTGGAGATCGGTGGTGCGGTAGAGCAGGTGCCAGGCCTGCAGGCGCAGAGGGACTATGCCGAATAAGGCGATACGAATTCTCCTGCGCCGCAGTACGGTTCCTGGCAGCGTGTTCTCCCAGCCGGGCGGAGGAAGGTAGAAAGGATCCTCGGGCGAGGGTCTGGGCTTGCCGTTAAGCGGTGGCCATTCCTCGACCGGTAGCGTGATCGGTTCGATTGCGGGTGCGGGCTTGGCCGTCATTGGTGCAGCGTATTGAACACGCGCGCAACGAGGCAGGGGTCCGGTAATGAATCAGGCCCACCCCCTAAGGGGCGGGCCTGATCTTGGGTTCGCTCACTCCTACTCAGATGTGGGAGCGAATGCCTCGTCGATGATCTCCTGCTGCTCGACGGCATGCACCTTCGATGAGCCGGAGGAAGGTGCAGACATGGCACGCCGGGAGATCTTGGTGAGACCCGTCAGACGCGGTACCACCTCGGGCAGGTTCAGGCCGAAGGTCGGCCACGCGCCCTGGTTGGCAGGCTCTTCTTGCACCCAGACGTACTGTGTTCCATCGGGATACCGGCCGAGAGTCTCCTCCAAGCGGTAGCGCGGGATGGGGTACAGCTGCTCGATGCGCACGATCGCAACGTCGTCGCGCTTGTCGGCGTTCTTACGTGCCAGCAGGTCGTAGTACAGCTTGCCGCTGGTCAGCAGGATCCTGCGGACCTTGCTGCGATCACCGACACCGTCTTCGTAGCCGGCCTCTTCGAGAACCGATCGGAACTTGCGGTCGGTGAAGTCTTTGATATCGCTGACCGCGGCCTTGTTGCGCAACATGGACTTCGGCGTGAACACCACCATCGGCCGGGTGATGCCGTCCAGGGCGTGCCGGCGCAATAGGTGGAAGTAGTTGGCGGGTGTGGACGGCATCGCCACCGTCATCGAGCCCTCGGCGCACAGCTGTAGGAACCGTTCGATGCGGCCCGAAGTGTGATCGGGGCCCTGGCCTTCGTGGCCGTGGGGGAGCAGTAACACCACCTCGGAGAGCTGACCCCATTTGGCCTCTCCCGACGAGATGAACTCGTCGATGATGGACTGTGCGCCGTTGACGAAGTCACCGAACTGCGCCTCCCACAACACCATTGCGTCGGGATTGCCCACGGAATAGCCGTACTCGAAGCCAACGGCAGCGTATTCGGACAGCGACGAGTCATGCACCACAAGACGCCCACCGGTGGGGTTGCCCCCGGTATCGGTGCCAACCAGCTGCAGTGGGGAGAACTCGGTGCCGGTGTGCCGGTCGATGATCACCGCATGGCGCTGGGTGAAGGTGCCGCGCTTGGAGTCCTGGCCCGTGAGCCGCACCACCTTGCCCTCGGCGACGAGAGTGCCGAGCGCAAGTAGCTCTCCGAAGGCCCAGTCGACCTTGCCCTCGTAGGACATCTCGCGGCGCTTTTCCAGCACCGGCTTGACGCGCGGATGCACGCTGAAGTTCTCCGGTACCGCCAGGAACGCGTCACCGATGCGCTGCAGCAGCGCCTTGTCGACGGCGGTGACCAGCTTCTGCGGCAGCTGCTGGTCTTCTTCGACCGACTCGCTGGCCCGCTGCTTGTACTTCTCCAGATCGCGAACCTCGTTGAACACCCGCTCCAGCTGGCCCTGGTAATCGCGCAGCGCGTCCTCGGCCTCCTTCATCGAGATATCGCCGCGGCCAATCAGAGACTCGGTGTAGGTCTTGCGCACACCGCGCTTGGTGTCGATCACCTCGTACATCTGCGGGTTGGTCATCGAGGGATCGTCGCCCTCGTTGTGGCCGCGACGGCGGTAGCAGACAAGGTCGATGACGACGTCCTTGTTGAACTGCTGCCGGAAGTCGACGGCCAGTCGAGACACCCAGACGCACGCCTCGGGGTCGTCCCCGTTGACGTGGAAGATTGGCGCCCCAATCATTTTCGCGACGTCGGTGCAGTACTCGCTGGATCGCGAATGCTCCGGTGCGGTGGTGAAACCGATCTGGTTGTTGACCACGATGTGAATGGTGCCGCCGGTCCGGTAACCGGGGAGGTTGGCGAGGTTCAGGGTTTCGGCAACCACGCCCTGTCCGGCGAATGCGGCGTCACCGTGCAGCATGAGGGGCACCACCGTGAAGCGGCCGCCGTCGGTGCCGACGTCGAGGACATCCTGTTTGGCCCGCACCAGGCCTTCCAGCACCGGGTCCACGGCCTCCAAGTGCGAGGGGTTGGCCGTCAGGGACACCTCAATGTCGTTCTCGCCGAACATCTGGATGTAGGTGCCGGAGGCGCCCAGGTGGTACTTCACGTCACCAGAGCCGTGCGCGAGCGCCGGGTTCAGGTTGCCCTCGAACTCGGTGAAGATCTGCGAGTACGGCTTGCCGACGATGTTCGCCAGCACGTTGAGGCGGCCGCGGTGCGGCATACCGATGACCACCTCGTCGAGGCTGTGCTCGGCACTCTGGTCGATGACGGCGTCCATCATTGGGATGACACCCTCGGCGCCCTCCAGCGAGAACCGTTTCTGTCCAACATATTTGGTGGCCAAAAAGGTCTCGAACGCCTCGGCGGCATTGAGCTTGGAGAGGATGTACTTCTGCTCGGCGACGGTGGGCTTATCGTGCTTGACCTCGATGCGGTCCTGTAGCCACTTCTGCTGTTCGGGCTCCAGGATGTGGGTGTATTCCACTGCGGCGTGCCGGCAGTACGCGTCGCGCAGCACCGAGAGCACATCGCGCAGCTTCATATACTCCTGACCCTTGAACCCGGAGACCTTGAACTCGCGGTCCAAGTCCCACAGGGTCAGACCGTGGGTGAGTACATCCAAATCGGGGTGGCTGCGGAAACGGGTCTTGTCCAGACGCAGCGGATCGGTATCGGCCATCAAATGGCCCCGGTTGCGGTATGCCGCAATCAGTTCCAGCACCCGAGCGTTCTTGTCGAGGATCGAGTCGGGGTTGTCGATGCGCCAGCGCACTGGCTCGTAGGGGATGCCCAGCTCACGGAAGATGTCGTCGAAGAAGTCGTCGGAGAGCAGCAGCTGATGCACCGTGCGCAGGAAATCGCCGGATTCGGCACCCTGGATGATGCGGTGATCGTAGGTGGACGTCAGCGTCATGAGCTTGCCAATGCCCAGATCGGAGATGCGCTCCTCGCTGGCGCCCTGGAACTCCGCGGGGTACTCCAGCGCGCCGGCACCGACGATGGCACCCTGACCGCGCATGAGGCGGGGCACCGAGTGCACGGTGCCGATGGTGCCCGGATTGGTCAGCGAGATCGTGACCCCGGAGAAGTCCTCGGCCGTCAACTTGCCGTCCCGTGCGCGCCGCACGATGTCCTCGTAGGCGGTGATGAACTGGCCGAAAGCCATTGTCTCGCAGCCCTTGATGGCGGCCACGACAAGGGTGCGGTTACCGTCCTTGCCGGGCAGGTCGATAGCCAGTCCCAGGTTGATGTGAGCGGGCGTTACGGCCGTGGGCTTCCCGTCCACCTCGGCGAAATGCCGGTTCAAGTTCGGGAAGTTCTTGACGGCCTGAACGATGGCGTAGCCCAGCAGATGGGTGAAGGAAATCTTGCCGCCGCGGGTGCGCTTGAGGTGATTGTTGATGACGATGCGGTTGTCGATCATCAGTTTCGCGGGGATGGCCCGGACGCTGGTGGCGGTCGGAATCTCGAGGGAGGCCGACATGTTCTTGACGACGGCTGCGGCAGCGCCCCGCAGCACCTGGGTCTCGTCACCTTCCGCTGTCGGCAGCGGAGCGGCGGCCGGTTTCGGTACGGCGGGAGCGGGGGTCGGCGCAGCTGCCGGTGCGGGAGTCGCCGGTGCGGCGGGCGCGGGTGCGGCGGGCGCGGGTGCGGCGGGCGCGGGTGCGGCGGGCGGTGCGGCAGGCGCGGGTGTTGCAGAGGTCGGTGCGGGGGCGGCCGCTTGACCGTTGGCCGCGGCGCCGGCCGATTCGGTCACCGGCTCGGCTATTGATTCGGCTCCAAAGTCGGACAGAAATTCATGCCAACTGGAGTCCACCGACGCCGGGTCCTCCTTGAATCGGCGGTACATCTCCTCGACCAGCCATTCGTTCTGCCCGAATTGGGGATTTGAACCGTTCACGGCAGTCTTCGCCTCTTTCCTTGTGCAACCCATATGCGACCGGTACCAGGCTAACGCGTCGCCATTGGGGGCGACATGTCACCGTTCCATGACAGGGGCGACATCATCGGCGCCGATAGTGACCGGAGCACTGCCCGGCGGTGAACACGCGACGTCAGGGGTGCTAGCGCCCGGGCGCGACCAGACGCAGCTGCGCCGGCCACGACTTTGGGGGCGACCCAAAGGCATTACGCGCGTTGGTGATTATCCGTTTTCCGATGAACCGGTTGCCACCGGCCCCGATGACGGCGCCGATCCCGGCGGGTAACAGCTTGCCGAATGCCATTGCCCCGCGTTTCACCGCGAACTTCTTGGTGAACCGTTTGAGCAGGGTGGCGTTCAAGTGACTGAGTGCGGGGACCGGCAGGGTCGAGGTGGCTTCGGCCAGCCAGCCGCCTCCGACGGTGCGCTCCTTGCCCAGCACATCGGAGACCGTTGTCTCTCCGTCCTCGCCCAGCAGGACCGCGAGCACCAGTGTGTGCCGGTGCTCGACCTTGGCGAGCTCGATGTCGTGGACGGCGGCCAGCGCGAGAGTGAACAACGATGTCGCCTCGAGGAACAGAACCGCCTCACCGGCGGTCGCCGACAGCGCGGCCAGCGTGCCCACCCCCGGGAATGCGGCGGCGGCACCGACCGCTGCGCCACTGCCTATCACCGTCGCCAGGTACCGTTTCTCCAGCATCGCGATGAGGTCCCGCGGTGTGGCATCGGGGTGGGTGGCGCGCAGCTTCTGCACATACGCGCGGACCGCGGGCTCCTGAACCTTGGTGCTCTGATCCAGGATGAGCGAGAGCAGCTTGCCGGAGGCCCCGGGTTTGGACTCCTTACCCTTGCCTCCCAGCGCGAGCTGTCGCTGCTGTTCGGTGATGCGAGTGCTCATCGGCGTGTGTTCCTTAGTCGGTGGGGTCCACTGGTGCGAGCGAAGTTCCATCCTCACAGTAGTGAAGACGAATGACGCGTGTCTTTCGTTCCTTGCGTGGCGGCTCAACGAGGTGTTTTGCATGACATTTTTGAGTGTGCGATGCATTTGTTCACACAGTGATTTGGCTGGTCGGAGGGTCGGTTGATAGGTAACCTGAGACGGTCTTGCAGGCGACCCCGCTTGTGGTGGGGAAACGGGGATTCGGATGATCTTGAGCAAAGTCGATGCGCTAGGAATCGCGGGCGGGGGCATCTCCGGTGCCACACCTGCCCGTGAGACACAGCTCACATTTGTTAGACGAGGGAAGGATTTATAGCGTGCGTGCGCTGAGCACTGAGGTGACTGCTGCCCGGACCGAGAAGACCACGGACGTCGCGACGGACACTCCGACGCCGGTCGGTTCGGTGTCGGCGCCCTCTACACGTCTGGGCAGAGCGTGGCTCATCACCGTGCTGGGCGCGATGGTTGCCTTGGGGCCGCTCACCATCGACATGTACCTGCCGGCCCTGCCCGATATCGGGTCGGATCTGCACGTCAACTCGACTCTCACGCAGCTGACACTCACTGGAACACTGGTGGGGCTGGGACTGGGGCAGCTGTTGGTCGGGCCGCTGTCTGATTCGTTGGGTAGACGCTTGCCGTTGATCGCCGGGGCGGCCCTGCATGTCGTGGCGTCGCTGGCCATCACCATGGCTCCGAACATCGTGGTGCTGGGTGTATTGCGGGCGATTGAAGGGGTGGGCGCCGCGGCAGCGATGGTCGTGGCGATGGCGGTGGTGCGCGATCTGTACACCGATAAGGCCGCGGCCACCGTGATATCCAGACTCACCCTGGTGATCGGTATCGCGCCGATTCTGGCCCCGTCGCTGGGCGCCGCCGTGCTGGTGCACGGCTCGTGGCAGAACGTGTTCGCCGCACTGTCCTGTCTTGGGGTGTTGCTCCTCATCCTTGCCGTGGTGGCGCTGCCGGAGACGCTGCCGCCGGCAGCACGGCGGCCGCTGCATGCGCGGTCGATTCTGCGGACCTATCGCGATCTGTTGCGCGACAAGGTGTTCGTGGTTCTTGTGCTTGTCGCCGGGCTCTCGCTATCCGGTTTGTTCGCGTACATCTCGGGTGCGTCCTTCGTGTTGCAAGGCCAATACGGCATGAACCAGCAGGTTTTCGCCATTGTGTTCGGTGCGGGCGCCATTGCGTTTGTCGCGGCCTCACAGCTGAATGTGGTGTTACTCAACCGATTCGAACCGCAGCAGATCGTGCAGTGGTGCTTGTCGCTGGCCCTGATTCCGGCGGTGGTGTTGCTGGTGCTGGCCGGGCTCGGCATCGGAGGGCTCGTCGGATTCGTGGCTCCGGTGTGGACGCTGATGGCGTTGATGGGATTCGTCATCCCCAATGCCCCGGCACTGGCGTTGTCCCGGCACGGTGAGGCGGCCGGTACCTCGGCGGCAGTGCTGGGTGCGGCGCAGTTCGGTGTGGGTGCGGTGATCGCGCCACTGGTCGGGGCGCTGGGCAACAACGCACTGGCCGTGGCTATCGTCATGACGATCGGGGTGGTGCTGGCCTTGGCCGGGCTGGCCATGGTGAGAAACCGCGCCACCGCCTGACCACCGACTAGATCGAGGCCTATGCAACCCGAGTACCCGCGTCCGTGGAGGACGTTGTGGGTGGTGCTGTTCGGGCTGTTCATGATCCTGCTCGACTCGACGATCGTGTCGGTCGCCAATCCCGCCATCAAGGCCGGTTTCGGTGCCGACTACTCGGCGACCGTGTGGGTGACGAGCGCTTACCTCCTTGGTTACGCGGTGCCGCTGCTGATTACTGGGCGGCTGGGGGATCAGTTCGGGCCACGATCGATGTACCTGGCGGGGCTGGCCGTGTTCACCGCCGCCTCTCTGTGGTGTGGGCTGGCCGGATCGATCGGCATGCTCATCGCCGCGCGTGTGGTGCAGGGCGTCGGTGCGGCGATGCTGACACCACAGACTTTGACGGTGGTGCAGCGGGTGTTCCCGCCGGAGCGACGCGGTACCGCGATGGGGGTGTGGGGTGCGGTCGCGGGGATCGCGACCCTGGTCGGTCCGGTAGCCGGTGGGGTGCTGGTCGATGGGTGGGGCTGGCAGTGGATCTTCTACGTGAACGTTCCGGTGGGTGTGCTGGGAATGATCCTGGGCGCGATCTACATTCCGCGGATGCCGACACGTCCACATCGGTTGGATCTGCGCGGTATGGCGCTTTCGGCAGTCGGTATGTTCGCGTTCGTCTTCGCCCTGCAGGAGGGGGAGAGCTTCCACTGGGCGCCGGGCATCTGGGTGCTGATGGTGGCCGGTCTGGCGGCGCTCGGCGTGTTTGTGTGGTGGCAGTCCGCGAACCGCAACGAGCCACTGATACCGCTGCGGTTGTTCGCGGACCGCAATTTTTCGTTATCTGGTGTGAGCATTGCGTCGATGAGTTTCTGCGTGATCTCCACCAGTCTGCCGATGATGTTCTACACGCAACTGGCGCTGGGTTTTTCGCCGACCAAGGCGGCGTTGACGCAGGCCCCGACGGCGATAGTGAGCGGGGTCTTGGCGCCGCTGGCCGGGTGGCTTGTCGATCGGGTACGTCCGTCGATACTGATCGGCGGTGGCATCTCGTTGATGATCTCCTCGACGCTGTGGTGGACGGCGATGATGCGGCCCGAGACGCAGATGTGGCAGCTTATGCTGCCCGCGGTGGGTATCGGCGCGGCCATGGCCTGCATATGGGGTCCGTTGGCCACCACCGCAACCCGGAACCTGCCGGCTGCGGTGGCGGGCGCGGGCTCGGGCGTCTACAACACTCTGCGCCAGACCGGCGGGGTGGTGGGTAGTTCGGCGATGGGCGCGTTGATGTCCGCGCGGCTGGCTGCTGAAATGCCTTCGCCGCCGGGCGGATCTTCAGAGCACGTGGGGGCGCTGCCAGAGTCGTTGCGCGCGCCGTTCTCGGCGGCGATGGCGCAGTCGATGCTGCTGGGGATTGTCGCGTTGGTGGTCGGTTTGGTGGCCGCGCTGTTCATGCGGCCCGCCGGTTCAGAGGTAGGTGCCGTGTCCCTCGATCACGGTGTCCCCGTTGAAGATTAGGACCTCATTCACCAGGTCACCCCGGTGGTTCCGGTAGTTGATGACGAGAGCTTGCACGCCCACGTAGACGTTGACGGGTTCAAAGTGCAGATCCGGGTTGCTCTCGAGTGCCGTGGACCAGTAGGCGCGTATCGCCTCCTTGCCCTTGGCGACGCCGCGGCTGTCGGGCACAATCTGCGCGGCATACGGCGAGGTGAAGACCGCGTCCTCGTGGAAATGCGCAAGCACTGCCTCGACATCGTGAGCATTCCACGCAGCGAACCACGCTTCGGTGAATTCATCGGGGTCGACTGCGCGTCTCATCGTTGGTCTCCGACTGTGCTGCTTCCTGCCGGGCTTCGCCCGCTCGTGTTGTCTTCTTCCGCGCTTCGCCCGAATAGCACCGCGGGGTTGAGGAATCCGGTGGGATCGAAGGCCGTCTTGACTGCCCGCATGGCGGCGATATCCCCGGGCGTGCGGGCCATACCGAGGTAATCGCGTTTGAGTGTCCCGACTCCGTGTTCGGAGCTGACGTTGCCGCCCAGGGTGGCGATGAGCGTCATCATGGGCTGATACAACGTGGTGGAGTCGGGGCAGCGCAACACATTTAAATGCAGGTTGCCTTCGCCTACGTGGCCGAACAGCACGGGGATCGCGTTGGGAACCGTCTCGGCGATCAGCGCAGCGGCGCGCCGCTCGAACTCGCCGATATGTGTCAGCGGGAGTGCCACATCGAATTTCAGCGGTGGGCCGTATGTGCCCAGCGCTTCGGCGATGGATTCGCGTACCTGCCATAGGCGTTCGCGGGAGGTGGCGTCCAGGCCGACGGCCGCCTGCTCTGCCACTCCGGCGGCGTCCAGGGCTTCGGCCAGGTCCTCGGTGGGATCGCTATCGCGAGCGAGTTCGATGAGCAGCAGCCAGGGGTTGTCGACCGGGCTTGGTACGCCCAACCGGGAGTCCATGAGTTCCAGCGCGGCGATACCGTTCAGATCGCGGAAAATCCGACTGGCTTCCACGAGCTGATCGAGATCATCAAATCCGGTGATCGCGGCAACGCGGTGTTTAGGAACCGGATGTAATCGCAGTTCGAGGGCTGTGATGACCCCGAGGGTGCCCTCGGCCCCGACGAATAGGCTGGTCAGATCGTAGCCCGTGTTGTCGGCGCGAACATCGCTGTGACGCTCCATGATTGAGCCGTCGGGTAATACGACCTGGACACCGATCACCTGCTCACGCATGTTTCCGTGGCGGACGGTGCGCAGCCCGCCCGCGTTGGTGGATGCCATACCGCCGACGGTGGCCGAATCGCGTGATCCGATGTCGACACCGAATTGCAGGTTCTCCCTGGCGGCTGCCTGCTGCAAGGCCGCGAGGGTGACTCCCGCGCCGACCCGGACGCGTCGATCGACGGTGTCGATGGGGCCGATATCGGTGAGCCGTTCGGTGGACAACAGCACATCGTCGTGCTCGGGGACCGTCCCGGCGACCATCGAGGTGCGCCCACCCTGGGTTGTGACGGACTGCCTGTGTTCCTTGCAGGTCTCCAGGACCGCGGCGACTTCGTCGGCGGACCCGGGGCGCGCCAGGATGCTCGCCTTACCGCTGTATCGCCCGGTGTGATCGATGACTCGTCCGGCGAGCACGTCGGGGTCGGTGCTGACGTACCTGTCGCCGACAATCTGAACCAGGGCATCGACGAGCGCGGACATGGGCTCAGTCTGGCACGGCGCTACCGCGTTGGATCCGGGCTTAGCGCCAGGAACGCCCCGAGTTCCACCAACCCGTCAGGCGTGGCCGGGAGGTACTCGGTCAGCGCGGGGGAGCGCACGATGGTCGCCTGGTACTTGGCTCGGCTGATCGCTACATTCAACCTGTTTCGGTTGAGCAGGAATGACATGCCGCGAGGCACGTCATCAACGGCGGATGCGGTCATCGACACGAACACCACCGGCGCCTGTCTGCCCTGGAACTTGTCGACGGTCCCCACCAACACCCGGTCCAGTCCGGCGGTGGCCAGCGTGGCCCGCAACGTCAGCACCTGCGCGTTGTACGGCGCGACCACCAACACATCGGACTGTTCCAACGCTCGGCTGCCGGACTCGTCGGTCCAGTTCGTACCGATCAACGCGCCTATCTCGGCGGCAATAGCGGAAGCCTCCTGCGGGCTACTGGTCGCATTGCCCTGATGATCGACCAGGACCGTCCGCACTCCCGGGGTCTGGCCCGCCAGCACGCGCACAGGCGCCGCAGACTCAAGTTCCCCGTCATAGGACAGCTGCGAAACCCGTTCGCATAAAGCCGGATGCATACGGTACGAGCGTTCCAGGAAGTATCCACGGGTCGCGGGCAACGCACCGTTTCCTTCGACCAGCCAGCCCAACGCCGAGCCGTCGACGGGTTCGGGATGCACACCCTGAGACACCTGCGGCAGCTGCTGGGGATCGCCGAGCAGCAGCAGGTTCCGTGCGGAACGCGCTACCGCAAGCGTGTTCGCCAAACTGAACTGGCCGGCCTCGTCAATCACCAGCAGGCGCAACGCGCCGTCGGGTACCCGCCCCACATTCGCGAAATCCCATGCGGTGCCACCGATCACTGCCCCCTCGCCGGCGTGGGAGGCGATGAATCCGGCGTAGTCGCTGTCCCGAATCTGCGTCCAGGCAGCTTCTCCGCTGTACGGAGACGCCTTCTTGGCGACGCGCCCGGGCGGGACCCCCGCCGCGACCACTTGGTCGAGGAGGTGTTCCACGACGGCATGCGATTGAGCGACCACGCCGATCAGCCATCGGTCCTGTGTCACCAGTTCGGCGATGACATGTGCCGCGGTGAAGGTCTTGCCGGTTCCCGGCGGTCCATGCACGGCAAGGTATGAGGAATCCAGGCCTCGCAGCGCGGTGGTGATTGCTCCGGCATACCCGTTGTCACCTACCGTCGGCAGCTCACCACCACGGGGGTTGCGGCGCAAGAGGATATCGAGAGAGGCGGTCGTGGGCGTAGCGGGCAGCCCATCGACGACGGCGGCGGCGACCTCCTCGATGGCGGCCTCCAGCGCCTTGGTCATCACCGGCGATCCCGGTGCCAAAGCCATTGGCATTGTGTGAAACGGCTCGCCGTTCTTGGGTGTGAGCTCCTGAATCGTCACATCGACGGGTACACCACCGGACTCGGTAATCTCGACGACACTCGCCGACCCGGCGGCGCGTCGGTCGGGATCTCCGTCGCCTAGCCCCGCCGGGGCCGGCGGCTCATAGAGTGCGTAAATGCTGTCGTCGAGGACGCCACCGGCAAGGTCGCCCGTCACCCTCACATGTCGTCGGAGCTTGCGCTGATTGCCCGATTTGTGCCAGTCCTCAACCAGCTCGGCGCTGTCGATGATGAAAACACCTGCGGTATCGGCCCACTCGTCGACAGGGTTGTTCAGCCTGTCGAAGTGGCTCCACCAGAACGGTTTACGTTCCCGGGTGTGATACCCGCGCGCTGCCGACACCATGGCGACCGCCGTCTGGTCGGCACTGCGATCCGCTGGGCCGGAATCACCCACGAACGCCGCCAGGGCCAGGCCGACCGCGTCGGGTTCCGGCTCGGTTTCCTCGGCCACGGAACCCGAGGAGGACAGATGGGTGACGCCGTGCTCGAAAGCCCGCATCAGCAGCCAATCCCGCAGCTTGCGGGTCGATGCGCAGTCATAGCGGTTGTATTCGGCGATCGAGTCCAGCACCTCCTGCGCCGCCGGATCGCCGTTATCGCGCAATGCGCAGTACCGCGCATACTCGGTGATCGAATCGGTCGCAGTAGTCACCTCGCCGGAGCGCTTACCGTCCATGAACAGGGGTTCGAGGGCCTTGAGGCCGTAGCCGCTCGAACCCGACCGAATGCTCTTGCGTACCAACGGGTAAAGATCGACCAGCACGTTATCGCGCAGTAAGTCGTCGATCTGTTCCTCGCCGACGCCGTATCGTCCGGCCAGGCGCAGCAGCGCGGTCTTCTCATATGCCGCGTAGTGGTAGATATGCATCCCCGGATTGCGGTGTCGACGCTTGGCCACCAGGTCTAGGAACGCAACCAACGCCCGACGCTCACTACGGCGATCGTGCGCCCAAATCGGCCGGAACTTCTCGTTTCCGGATCGGTCGTATTCGAGCACCCCGAACAGATACTCCAGCCCCCACTGCACACCGTCCTCGGTCCACAGCGGATCACCCTCGAAGTCGAAGAAGATGTCTCCGGGGTTCGGTGCGGGCAACGTACCCAGCGGAACCGGGTCGGCCACCTCGAACTGCGGTGTACCGCTTTCTCGTTGGCGAACCTGTAAGCGGGCTTGCGCGGTGAGCTGCTGCAGGCTGCGTGCCGACAGATCGGCGACGGGCTCGGTGCGCTCGGCCAGCTCCACGACGGTGCTGACCTCAGCCTCCAACAGTGCCGCACGCTGGCTGACTCGCAGGCCGGCGACCAGCAGCAGATCATCGGTGCGCTCGACCTCGGGCCCGCAGGCCGGGCAACGGAAGCAGGCACGCACGGTGTCATCGGCCCAGTCCACCGGCACACCGCCCGCCAGATGGCGATCAAGCAAGTCCTGCAACTGGATTCGCCGCTGCCGGTACACGCCTACCAGATCGGCCACCGGATAGTCGACGGTCGACCGGTCGCCCAGAATCAATCGCACCTCAGCTGACACCGGCACACCCGTCGCCGCCAAACTGTCGGCATAGGCGGCCAATTGCAGCAAGGCCGTCACCTTGGCACTGCGGGCCAGCTTGGTGTCACAAACCCGGTACACGCTTCCGCCGTCGGAAACGCCCTCACGCACCACGAAGTCCGCGAAACCAATAAACCGACCGTCGAACATCGCGGCCTGGTAGACGACGGAATGCCCCTCGCTGAAGGCCTGTCGAGTCTGTGCGGCGACCGCGCTCAGGCCGTCGAGCGTGAATGTGGGGAAGGGAATACTGGCCACCCCGGCGCCGAAACGCTCCCGCAATTCGGCAAGGTGATGGGCTTCGTGGGCGTCGCCCAAAGTCGCGGTACGCGCCAGTAGTTCATCGTCACGCGGAGGTGCCGGTCCCCAACCGAGCTTGGCATCGAACGCCCGCAACAGGGCGTACTCGCAGCGTGCAGCGGAAGCGAGATCCGAAGCGCTGTAGACGACCCGGCCGTCGAGGACGAACACCCGCATCACTGTAGGTGTTGCCACCGACGAATCGGCGTTACCGAGGTGCTGCCGCTTGGACTTTCTCCACGCCAGAACCGTTCCAGCGGAAGGACACCACGCTCTCCAGGCCAGGTATGCCGTTGGAGAAGTTGAGCACCACAGTGTCTAAAGTGCTCGCCGACAGGTCGATGGCGTTGTAGCCGTAGGTGTCGGGAACACCGTGGGAGATCACATTGCCCAGGTGGAAGAACACGGCGCGGGTACCGGAGTCCCCCGAATGGTTAGTTCCCGTACCGGCGGTGACGATGACCGCCGACAGCGGAGCGCACTTGCTGTAGTTCCCCGCGACTGGCACCGGATTCCACGTGGCCTCGCTGCTATTGGGCCCGGGGGGAAGCAGGGCGATGGCCGCCGCGACCGCCGGGTCCTTCACGTTTACCGCGCAGTCGTCTTTGGTCGATGGCGGTGGCTTTGGCCGGTCCGCGGCGCCCGCGGCCGATGGCGGGGACGTGATGGTGTTGGTCGGGGTCTTGGACACCGTGGTGTCGCCACCGGTGCATGCGCAGGCGAGCGCTGAAAGCGAGACGATCGCGGCTGTCAGAACCATCCTTCGCACGGCCCCGCACACTACCGACTTTTACCGAAGATTCAGCGGAGGCGGGAGTTGTGCGAAGTTGCGCTTAGACTTCTTAACGCCATGACCTCCACAGACAACCCCACGCCCGACACCGGCGATTCGATCGCACCCCGTGCGGATGACGCCGTCACCTTCGCGGACCTGCAGATCGCCCCCGCGGTGCTGCGTGCGGTGTCCGACGTGGGATACGAAACACCCTCGGCGATCCAGGCCGCCACCATCCCCCCGCTACTAGCAGGTTCGGATGTGGTGGGGCTGGCGCAGACGGGCACCGGGAAGACGGCGGCGTTCGCCATCCCGATTCTCTCAAAAATCGACTTGACCTCGAAGAACACCCAAGCGCTGGTCCTCGCGCCCACCCGTGAGCTGGCCTTGCAGGTCGCCGAGGCTTTCGGCCGGTACGGCGCACATCTGCCCAAGTTGAATGTGCTGCCGATCTACGGCGGTCAGTCCTATGTGGTGCAGCTGGCCGGGCTCAAGCGGGGCGCCCACATCGTGGTCGGAACCCCCGGGCGTGTCATCGACCACCTGGAACGCGGCACCCTCGATCTTTCGCATCTTGACTACCTGGTGTTGGACGAGGCCGACGAGATGCTGACCATGGGCTTCGCCGAGGATGTCGAACGCATCCTGGCCGATACCCCCGAGTACAAGCAGGTAGCCCTGTTCTCGGCCACCATGCCCGCGACCATCCGGCGGCTGACCAAGAAGTATCTGCACGATCCGGTCGAGATCAAGGTTGAGGCGAAGACCTCCACCGCCGAGAACATCACCCAGCGCTTCATCCAGGTGGCCGGACATCGCAAAATGGACGCGCTCACCCGGATTCTCGAGGTCGAGACCTTCGAGGCGATGATCGTGTTCGTCAGGACCAAACAGGCCACCGAGGAGGTGGCCGACAAGCTCAAGGCGCGCGGGTTCTCTGCGGCCGCGATCAACGGCGATATCAACCAGTCCCAGCGCGAACGCACCATCAACGGACTGAAGAGCGGTGCCGTTGACATCCTCGTCGCCACTGACGTCGCCGCGCGCGGCCTGGACGTCGAACGCATCTCCCATGTGCTGAACTACGACATCCCGCACGACACCGAGTCGTATGTCCACCGCATCGGCCGCACCGGTCGCGCGGGCCGCTCGGGCACGGCGGTGTTGTTCGTGTCTCCGCGTGAACGGCATCTGCTCAAGGCCATCGAGAAGGCGACCGGAGCTAATCTTGCCGAGGAGGCGCTGCCATCGGTCGACGATGTCAATGCCCAGCGTGTGACTAAATTCCGCGATGCCATCACGGCCGCGCTCTCGGCACCGGAGGTCGAGCTCTTCCGTCGGCTCGTGGAGGACTACGAACGCGATAACGATGTGCCGGTGGCCGATATAGCCGCCGCGCTGGCGGTGCTTTCGCGTGACGGTGAGCAGTTCCTGCTGAAACCGGATCCTCCCCGCGACCCACGCCAGGAGCGCGGGGAGCGCCCCGAGCGCGGGCCCCGTGAGGCACGTCCAGGAACTCCTGGTCTGGCGACGTACCGCATCGCCGTCGGCAAGCGGCACAAGGTGATGCCCGGCGCCATCGTGGGGGCGATAGCCAACGAAGGCGGTTTGCACCGCAGCGACTTCGGCCACATCACGATCCGGCCTGACCATTCACTTGTCGAGTTGCCTGCCAAAATGTCGCCCAAGACGCTGAAGGCTCTGGAGAGCACGCGGATCTCAGGTGTGCTCATCGAACTGCGCCCCGCGGGCCCGTCCGACGGCGCGGCACGCCCCGACCGCAAATTCACGGACCGCAAGCATTCCGACCGTAAACACACCAGCCACGAGCATTCGGGGGCGAAGAGGCCAAAGCGGTCCCCGAAGAAGCCGTGACGGCGGTGTCCGAGGCCCGTCGCGCCCCGGTAGCCACCGGAGCGGGACGTGTCGCGGCGCTTACCGGGATCCGGGCGGTGGCCGCGACCCTCGTGGTGGCCACCCACGCGGCCTACAGCACCGGGAACTATGTGGTCGATGGGGTTTCCCCATGGCGGGCCTATCTGAATTTGTTGCAGTCTCGCCTGGAGATCGGTGTGCCGATCTTTTTCGTGCTGTCGGGGTTTCTGCTGTTCCTGCCCTGGGTGCGGGCGACCGCCGACGGTAACGCGTCACCCTCGGTGAAACGGTATGCCTGGCACAGGTTTCGGCGCATCATGCCGGCCTACTGGATTCTGGTGGCGATCGCCTACATCTGGTATCACATCCGGGACCAGTACCCCAACCCCGGACACACCTGGCTGGGTCTGTTCCGGAATCTCACGCTCACCCAGATCTACACCTCCAACTACGGATATCGCTATATCCACCAAGGGATGACGCAGATCTGGAGCCTCGCCGTGGAGGCGGCGTTCTATGTCGCGTTGCCCTTCCTGGCGTGGCTGCTCGTCAAGAAACTCTGTGGGGGACAGTGGCACCCGGGGCGCCTATTAGGCGGCCTGGCTGTGCTCGCCCTGGTGACTCCGGTGTGGATGACGCTGGTGTACACCATTAGTGCTTTTCCGGATGGGTCGAAGCTGTGGCTGCCGGCCTATCTGTCGTGGTTCGTGGGCGGCATGATTTTGTCCGTTCTGTCTGTCATGGGTGTGCGCTGCTACGCGCTGGTGACGGTGCCGCTGGCGATCATCTGCTACCTCATCGTGTCGACGCGGATCGCGGGAGATCCCACCACCTCACCGTGGGCGCTGCCGCAGGCGTTGACGAAATCGATCTTCTACGTGGTGATCGCGACGCTGTTGGTCGCTCCTGCGGGGCTCGGCGACACCGGCTGGTATGTGAGGTTCCTGGCCTCGCGGCCCATGGTGTGGCTGGGTGAGATCTCCTATGAGCTGTTCCTCATCCACATGATCCTGCAGGAGATCGTGATGGTCGACCTGCTGCACTATCACGTCTACACCGGGTCGGTGGTGATCGTGTTCCTGGTATCGATGCTGGTCAGCGTGCCCGCTGCGTGGCTGATCCACCGGACCGTGCAGGTGCTGCTGAGGTGGGGTTCACGTCTGAGGCAAGCAGCGGCGCAACGAACTCGGTGATCAGCGTCCGCTCGTCCTCCGGATTGTCCTCGGGGTGGGCGAGCAGTGAGATGATCACCCGGACATACCATTTCGCCTTGAGGTGAGTTTCGGTGGTGACGCCGTCGGCTGCCACGAATGCCGACACCATGGCGTTGATGACCTCGGAGTGCAAGCCAAGCGATCCGCCGAAGTACTCACCGGGCCGGAACCAAGCCGATAACGCGGGATTTTCTCGCACCAGTTGCAGTGAGATGAGCATCGCTTCCACCAGACGCTCCGTCGGATCGTCGACTCCGGCGACGGCCGTGGCGACCTTCCCGGTGATGGACCCGGCTTCACGGTGCACATACGCAATATGCAGCGCCTCGCGATTCTCGAAATACCGGTACAGCGTTGCGCGGGAACACCCAGCGGCCTTGGCGATTTCGTTCATGCCGACGGTAGCGACGCCGTCGCGCACGAACAGCTCGGCGGCGGCGTCGAGAATCTTCTCCGCGGCCACCGACGAGCGGGTATCAGCCAGCCAACTCACAAGAGGATCATCGCACGCGGATGGGCACCGTCAGGGGCCTCCGCACGTACGAGCCGTCCGCCCAGGTGACCCCGTCGAGGTCGATCTCGAAATCGGGTATGCGGGTGAGAAGTTCTTCGAGTGCAATGCGCGATTGCATACGCGCCGCCGCGGCGCCCAGGCAATGGTGATTCCCATGGCTGAAGGTGAGGATATTGCGCGGCTTCCGGAGGACGTCCAATTCGCCTGCATCATTGCCATATTCACGCTCGTCCCGGTTGCCACTGCCGTAGAGCAGCAGCGCGCGCCTTCCCGCCGGGATGGTGGTATCGCCGATGGTGACGTCACGGGTTGCGGTACGTGCCAAGCCCTGCACCGGAGAGGTGAGGCGCAGGAATTCCTCCACCGCGCCCGGGATAAGCGATTGATCGTCGATCAGCCGCTGGCGCTGCTCCGGGTTTTGTTGCAGCAGTTGTATTGCGCCGCCCAGCATTCCGGTAGTGGTGTCATTACCTCCAGTGACCATGGTGAAGGCGAAGCCGAGGATCTGGAGCGTCCCGCTGATGTCACCGTCGGCGCCGACTCCTGCGGCGACCAGGTGTGAGACGGTGTCGTCCTCGGGCTTGGCGCGTCGCCGCTCGATGAGCCCGGTGAAGTACATCATCAGCTCGCCGATGGTCTGTGCGACCTCGCCTTGCATGGCCTCGATGTCGATGGCGCCGCCGGATGCCGCCGCGACGATGCCGTCGGTCCAGATATCGAACTGTTGGCGGTCCTCTTCGGGCACCCCTAGATAATGTGCGACGACCATCGAGGGCAGCGGTTTGAAAAGTTCGACGACGATATCGCCCTCGCCGCGTTCCTTAAGGCGCTCAAGGCGTTCCACCACGAACTCGCGCACCTTGGGTTCGACGGACGTGACCTGACGCGGCGTGAATCCGCGGGATACCAGCTTGCGGAAGTCGGTGTGTGTGGGCGGGTCCTGCATCACGAAGGGCGGATTGTCGCCCATTCCGGTCTTTTCCAGGTCGCCATACATGATGGTGAGGCCCTTCGCGGAGGAGAAGGTCTCCCAGTCGCGAGCGGCCTCGTAGATATCGGAATGCCGGGTGAGCACGTAGTAGTCGTCTGTCGGCGCGTGCTCGGGCACCACGTGGTGCACCGGATCGTGATCGCGGAGCGCCGTGTACATCGGCCATGGATTGGTCCAGTTGTCGGAGGCCCCGGGGATGTAGCGCGGCACAACGGTATGAGACACATCAACTGACATGTCTTATGTGTAAGGCATATCAGTGAAAGTGTCAATACCGGTTTTCCTCGCGAGCAGACGCTTAGTGCACAGAAAGCCCTGGTGGGGTGTGCACTAAACGTCTGCTCGCGAGAACTAGATCAGCGTGCCCGGGTTGAGGATGCCCTCAGGGTCGAGTGCTTGCTTGATGCGGCGGTTGACTTCCAGCACCTCGGGGCCGACCTGATTGCCCAGCCATGGCTTCTTGAGCCGTCCGACTCCGTGCTCGCCGGTGATGGTGCCGCCGAGCGATATCGCCAGATCCATGATCTGGCCGAACGCGGTATGGGCGCGTTGGGATTCATCGGGGTCATTGGGGTCGTGCACGATGAGCGGATGCGTGTTGCCGTCGCCGGCGTGCGCGATCACCGAGATAAGCAACCGCTGTTGTGCGGCAATGGCTTCCACGCCTTCCACCAGCTCGGCGAGCCTTGGCAGTGGGACGCCCACGTCCTCGAGTAGCAACGGACCCTTGGCCTCCACCGCCGGGATCGCGAACCTTCGTGCTGCAACAAATGCTTCCCCCTCGCCCGGATCGTCGGTGGAGAAGACCTCGGCGGCATGGTGATCGGTGAAGATCTGGCTCATGAGCTGTGCATCGTCGGCGGAGGCGCGCCCACGCTCGTCCGAGCGGGCCACGAGCATGGCGGCGGCGTCGCGGGCCAGCCCCATTTTCAGTTTGTCCTCGACGGCGTTGATCGCCACCGAGTCCATGAACTCCAGCATCGACGGCCGGATCTGCGCGGTGATCGTGAGCACCGCATCGGCGGCCTCTGTCACCGAATTGAACGTCGCCACCACGGTGCACGGTGGCGGCTGCGGGGGCAGTAGCCGCAGCGTGACCTCGGTGATAACACCCAATGTGCCCTCGCTGCCCACAAAGAGTTTGGTAAGGCTCAGTCCGGCAACGTCTTTGAGCCGTGGGCCGCCAAGTTTCAGGATCGTGCCATCGGCCAACACAATGTGCATGCCCAGCACGTAGTCGGTGGTGACGCCGTACTTCACACAACACAGTCCGCCGGCATTGGTGGCGATATTGCCGCCGATACTGCAGATCTCGAATGACGACGGGTCCGGCGGATACCAGAGCCCATGCTCGGCGGCGGCCGCCTTGACCTCGGCGTTGAGGGCTCCGGGCTGTGCAATGGCCACCCGGGTGGTGGTGTCGATCGCGATGGTGCGCATCCGTTCGGTCGACAGCACGATGGCGCCGTCCTGGGCGGTGGCACCGCCCGACAACCCCGTTCCGGCGCCACGAGGTATGACGGGGATGCGATATGCGCTGGCCCAAAGCAGTGTCTGCGAAACCTCTTCTGTGCTGCCAGGACGCACCACCGCCAGCGGCGAACCCGCTTCCGGATCGAAGGCGCGGTCCTGCCGGTAGGAGGCGGTGATATCGGGATCGGTGATGACCGCCCCCTCGCCGAGGGTGGTCGCGAGCTCGTTGAGGGCGGTCTGGCTCATATCATCCGTGCCGTCGCGCCGGCGTCGATCGGCAGCACGGTGCCGGTGATATGCGAGCTGCCTTCGTGGGCCAAGAACAGCACGGCACGGGTGACTTCCTCGGGTTTGAGGAAGGGTGCGTATTGCAGGTGCAGCGAGGCGAAGACGGACTCGACATCCTTGAGGGTGGGCTTCTCCAGATCGGGTCGCATGATTCCGAACACGAAATCGTTTTGCGTCATGGGGGTTTCGATATTGCCCGGTGCGACGGCGTTGACGGTGATGCCATATCCCACGAGGTCGTGCGCGGCGACCTTCGTCAGTCCGATGACACCCCATTTGGACGAAACATAAGCGGCCTGAGCCCATGTCGCGCTGTGCCCGAGCATCGAGGAGACGGTGATGATCCGGCCGTAGTTGCGTTTGATCATCCCGGGCGCGACCGCCGAGATGGTGTTGAAGGTTCCGGTCAGATTGGTGCCGATCACCTCGTCCCATTGCGCCGATTCGACATCCGGCAGCAGCGCGATGGTGCTGACCCCGGCATTGGCGATCGCGATATCGATACCGCCGAGCGAGTCTTCGACCTCGGCAACAAACGATTCCAGCGCCGGTCGGTCGGTGACGTTGAGCTTCGCGGAGATACACCGGCGTCCGGTGGCTTTCACCAATTCGACCGTCTCGGCGAGGTCGGCCTCGGTCGCCAGCGGATACCCGACGACATCGCTGTTTTCGCAGCGGTCGCAGAGCGCGATATCGGCGCCCGCCTGGGCCAGAGCGAGGGCGTGTGAGCGGCCCATGCCGCGCGCGCCGCCGGTGATCAGTGCAATTTTTCCCTCGAAGTCAGCCACGGAGCCGACCCTACCGAGTCGGCTTCTATTGGGGCCGCTGTTCCTCCCGGTCCAACTCTCGCAAGACGGGCATGCGGATGCTGGCGACCGCGATGAGCAGCATGGGCACCCCGAGGATGGTCAGGGTCGAGGCGACGCTGAACTTGTCGGCGATGGGTCCGGCAAGCATGAACCCGAGCGGCCCGGCGCAGTACGCGGTGGACGTCATGACACCCACCACCCGCCCGCGCATGTGTTCGGGGGAGCGGGTCTGCATCACGTAGTTGGCGATCGGTGCCACTGGCCCATAGATGAAGCCCAGGCATGCGCCGAGCACCAGCAGTACGGCAATCGGCGGGAGGAGCGACATGCCCAGTGTGGTGATGCCGGCGGTGAAGGTGGCGCACACCATGATGGTGCGGCGTTGGACGTGGCGCACCATGGTGGCGTACCCGAGAGCGCCGAGCAGCCCGCCGACAGAGATCGCCATGAGTATCCAGCCGAGCTGCTGGGGTGTCCCGGCATCGCTGAAGTGCTTGGGCAGCAGCACACTTTCGATCGGCAGATACAACGCCGTGATGGCCATGTCGATGAGCGCCAAGGTGCGCAGGATCTTGACGTTCCAGACGAATTTCAATCCCTCGACCACACCGCTGACGACGCCGGTGGGCTTGGTTTCGGCGGCCGGTTTCCCGGCACCTTCGACCTTGAGGAAGGCGATTGCCAGGGCGGACACGACGAAGGTCGAAGCAGTGGCCCACATGGTGTTGACGCCGCCGATGGAGGCGATCAGCAGACCGCCCAGACCGGGGCCCACGATGTACGCGACGTTGAATACCGCCTCGTACATGCTGTTCATCCGGTCGAGCGACCAGCCGGCAGCCTTCGCGGCGGCGGGCAGCATCGATTCGCGTGCGGTGATTCCGGCGGGATCGAAGATGGCGCCGATTGCGGCGAGGGCCGCGAGCAGAGGCACGCTGAGTCCGGTCGTCATGGCCAGAATCGGTATGGCTGAGACGGATAACAGAGAAAGGACATCGGAGATGATCGACATCTTGCGGCGTCCGAAGAAGTCGACTGCGGTTCCCGAGATCAGGGTGGAGAAGACCAGCGGCAGGGTTCCGGCGGCGGCAACGATGGCGGCATCCGCAGCGGAGCCGGTGCGCTGCAGGACCAGCCAGGGGAGTGCGACGATCGACACGCCGTTGCCGATGGCGGCCACAACGGATGCGAAGAGCAGCAGGAAGACCGGCCGGCGATTCACCTGATCGATTGTCGGCGAATCCGCCGTCGGAGTGGACATGTCGCCGAAAACGTAGCAGCGGCCGGTGCGGCCGGTCGAGCGATTTTTCTTTGGTTGGACCGGCGCCTGGCTAGTTGGCGTGCACTGCCTCGCGGATGATGCGGGCGGTCCCTTCCAGGTCAGGATCACGACGGACGACGAATCCCTTTGCGAAGGCCAGTTTGTCGCCGCCGCGGCGGGGCACCACATGCAGGTGTGCGTGCATGACCGTTTGGAATGCGACACGGCCATCGTTGAGCGCCAGGTTGGTGCCGTCACTGCGTAGTTCCGAACCCCGGATGGCGTTGGCGATGCGCTGGCCGACCGTCATGATGGCGGCGGCGTCATCGGGCTTCAGGTCCACGAGGTCCTGTGCATGGGCCTTCGGGATCACCAGCGTGTGCCCGCGGGTGATGGGGCGAATGTCGAGGAAGGCGAGCGTGGCCTCGTCCTCGTACACGCGGAACGACGGGGACTCGCCGGCGACAATGGCGCAAAAGACACACGACATGAGCACACCGTAGCGGGGCGTCGGTTGGCCAACTATGTCGGCCGATTCCCGCCAGCGCACTTGCCGCGGCGTTTCTAGCGTTGCCGCCATGGATACCGAGTTACGTCCTCCGCCCGCCGCCATCGTGCTTTCTCGCCCCACGGTGTGGTTCATGGCCCTTGCGGCTGCTGTCGGTACTGCCGCGATCTATCCGCTTCAGCCGGCCATCGCCACAGTGGCGGGGTCGGTCCATGGCTCGATCACCGACGTCGGTGTGGCTCTGGCTTGCGGTCCGGTCGGCTACCTGATCGGCCTGGCGGTCTTGGTGCCGCTGGTCGATCGATTCGCACCCCGAAAGGTCGTGTGTCTTCAGTTCGTGGTGATGGCGCTGGGTTTGGTGATGAACGCGGCCGCAGGACGCGCGTGGATCCTTGGGATCGCCATCGGTGTGGTCGGGGCCGTGTCATCGGTTGGGGCCCAGCTCAGTTCGGTGGCTGGGCGTTTCGCCGAAACCCGTCGTCGCGCCACCGACCTAGGAATCGTTACTGCCGGAATCTCGGCTGGAATTCTCGCCGGCCGAATCGTCGGAGGCTGGCTGGTAGAACTGATCGGTTGGCGCGGAATGATTCTGGTGTTCGCGTCCGCCTGTGCAATTCTTGCGGTCGCCGCGTTGGTTGTGCTGCCGGGCGCGTCCGGAACTGTGAACACGGGGTATCTCGCGACCCTGCGGGGCATTCCCGGGCTTTACCTTCGATGGAGTGCGCTGCGGCTTGCGGCAGGGCGGGGCGCCTTGTGGTTCTTCGCTTTCTGCGCGATCTGGTCGGGGTTAGCCGTAGCGCTGTCCCAGCCGCCCTACTCGTTTTCCCCGGAACAGATCGGTCTCTATGCTCTCGCCGGGCTGGCCGGGATTGGCGCGACACGGATTGCGGGGGCATGGACCGACCGCGTCGGGGCACACCGGGTCGTCGTCATCGGCTTGGCGATGGCTCTTGTTGCCTCGCTGGGGCTTTGCGTGGCGCTGTCCAACAGTGCGGTGGTGTTCGTGTGCCTTGGTCTTTTCGACGCTGGACTGTTCGCGGCTCAGGTGGCGAACCAGAGCACCGTGTTGGCCATCCAGCCGAACGCGCCGGCGCAGTTCAACAGCGCCTACATGGTTGTCTACTTCGTCGGCGGAAGCATCGGCACCGCGTTCGGCGCCACCGCGGTCGAATGGTTCGGATGGGCGGCCACTGCCGCCGTCGCGGCGGGTGCGATTGCGTTGGCAGAGTTGATTACCGTTGCGGCCCGCTCCCTTGCGGCTCGCTAATTCACTTCTGTCACACCGTTTCAGGCGTCGGGGGCTTGTCGGTGGGTCAAGTTATTATTCGAACATGGGTTCGATTGGGGTGTTGGAGGCGGCGGCCGATGCCTTTTGTGCTGAGTCGGTTGAGGAGCTGACCGCCGTTGAGGCGTTGGCGGTGATGGCGCGGTTGGAGGTGGTGCAGCGTCGGTTGTCTTCGCATGGGTTGGGTTTGGTTCCCGCGGTGACAATCCAGGCCTGCCCGGTGGAGCTGGGCGGCACTTCGTATTCGGAGGTGATTGCGCGACGGCTGCATATCGGCAGGGGTGCGGCCCGTCGCCGGATCGCCGACGCGCAGCAACTGGCCCCGCGGCGTGCGTTGACCGGGGAGCGGCTAGAACCGGTGCTACCGAATGTGGCTGCCGCACTGGGTCGAGGTGAGGTCGGTGAGGAACACGTGCGGATTGTGCGCTCGTTTTTTGATCGGCTGCCGGTGCTGGTCGACATGCCGACCCGCGAAGCCGCCGAAGAACAGCTCGCCGTGTTGGCGGCCCGGTTCGGTCCCGAATCGTTGCGGATCGCGACCGAGCGGATGATGGCGTTGTTGAATCCCGACGGCGAGTTCTCCGATATCGACCGCGCCCGGCGCCGCGGGGTGACGATCGGGCGACAGGGTTTCGATGGGATGTCGGCGATCTCGGGACTATTGGATCCGGAAACCCGCGCCTACCTCGATGCCGTGTTCTCCAAGCTCGCCGCCCCCGGCATGTGCAACCCCACCGATGAAAGCCCCATCGTGGACGGGGAGGTATCCCCCGAGGCTGCCGAACAAGATCGGCGCACCAACGCCCAACGTGGCCACGACGCCCTGCGCGCCTGTCTGCGCGCGACTCTGGCTTCCGCAGACTTAGGTTCCCACCACGGCTTACCGGTCACCGTCGTGGTCACCACCACCTTGACCGAACTGGAATCAGCAGCAGGTGTTGGCGTTACCGGCGGCGGCACCCTGCTACCGATGCGCGATGTGATCCGGATGGCTACTCACGCCCACCACTACCTGAGCATCGTCGACGACGACGGCCGACCGTTGTATCTCGGACGCACCAAACGCATCGCATCGGCCGATCAGCGGATCGTGCTGCACGCCAAAGACCGCAGCTGCACCCACCCCGAATGCTCCGTCCCCGGATATCTGTGCCAGGTCCACCACATCAACGAATGGGCCACCGGCGGCCCCACCAACATCGACAACCTCACCTTCGCCTGCGCACCACACCACCGACTCCTCAACAACGGCTGGACCACCCAAAAACAACGCGACGGCACCACCAAATGGACACCACCACCACACCTCCAATTCGGAGAGCCAACCACCAACACCCACCACCACCCCGACCGGCTTATCCCAGAACCGTTATGAGTGCGCGCACCTCGCCCACCTGGCATGCTGGTGATATGCCTGGTAAAGAAATCGATAAGCAGCGGGCAAGTGCCGCGCTGGCGGTGATCCGTCAGCACCCCGGGATGGCGCTGTTCGCCGCCGTTCCGGTGTTGGCAGTGCTCGGAGCGGTGTGGTGGATCGCGGGTCTCGGCTGGGCGCTGGTGCTCACCGTCGTCATCGTGCTCGCCGGTGGCGCCGCGATCGTCATGCGCCGCAGCTGATTTAGCTCGCGATTATTGGGTGCGAGCTCGCGCCCAGCTTCTCTCTCGCTGTTCGCTGTAGGCGAACGCCCTGCCGGTTGTAAGTATGTAATCTTGTAATCATGAAACGAGATCAACAATCCGACGCTTCCGACGCCGCGGATTGGTTCGCCGGGCGCCTGCCCGACGGCTGGTTCAGCGGTGACCCCGAAGTGGTCGTTGACCGCGAAGAAATCACCGTCATTGGTCGGCTGCCCGCCGATGAGGACGACAAAGAAAGCGAGGCTCGCGCATCGGGCCGTGCCTCTCGCTTCCGGGAAGAGACTCGCTCTCATCGAATGCGCATCGCCGACGAGGCGCAGGCCCGGTATGGACGCAAGGTTTCCTGGGGTGTCGATGTTGGCGCCGCTGAGGCAACAGAGCGAATCCTGTTCACCCACATCGCCGTTCCGGTGATGACGCGGCTGCGACAGCCCGAGCGTCAGGTGCTCGACACTCTGGTCGAGGCCGGAGTCGCCCGCTCCCGCGCCGACGCGCTGGCCTGGGCGGTGCGGCTGGTCGGTGAGCACACCGAGGACTGGCTGGACAAGCTACGCGGCGCCATGACGGAGGTTCGGGATCTGCGAACCCAGGGTCCGCAGCTCTAGGCCTGCGTCATCGCGAAGTAGGCGCCTCGGCGCGCCAGGAGTTCAGCATGGGTGCCGCTCTCGACGACGCTGCCGCCATCCATCACCACGATCCGGTCGGCATCACGAATGGTGGAAAGCCGATGGGCGATAATGAAACTCGTCCTATCTCGGCGCAGCTCGGCCATGGCCTGCTGGATCCGCAGCTCGGTTCGGGTATCCACCGAACTCGTTGCCTCATCGAGTATTAGCAGCTGTGGACGCGCCAGGAACGCCCGCGCGATAGTGATCAACTGTTTCTCGCCGGCGCTGATGTTCTCACCGTCGTCGGCGATCCTGGTGTCATATCCGTCGGGAAGTGTCTGCACGAACCGGTCCACATAGGCGGCACGTGCCGCTTCCCGAACGTCGTCTTCGGAGGCCCCGGGCCGCCCATAGGCAATGTTCTCGGCAATGGATCCGCCGAACAGCCAGGTGTCCTGCAGTACCATCCCCATCCGCGACCGCAGGTCATGACGGCTCATCATCGAGATATCCACGCCGTCAAGCAGTATTCGCCCTGAGTCGACGTCGTAGAAGCGCATCAGCAGGTTCACCAGAGTGGTCTTTCCCGCCCCGGTCGGCCCGACGATCGCGACCGTCTGCCCCGGTTCGACGGTGAGTGACAGTCCGTCGATCACCGGGGTATCGGGGGAGTAGCCAAAGCTGATGTTCTCGAACTCGACACTGGGAGACCCGACAGGAATCGAGGCCGGAGATACCGGATCCGCCGATTCTTCGTCGGCATCGAGCAGCTCGAAAACCCTTTCGGCGCTGGCGAGTCCGGACTGCAAAGTGTTGTACATGGCGGCCACCTGCGTCAGCGGCATATTGAATTGCCGCACATACTGCGTGAATGCCTGGATGCTGCCCAGGGTCAGATCGCCCGAGGCGACCTTGAGGCCGCCCACCACGGCCACCGCCACATAGCTCAGATTTCCGATGAACGCCGTTGCCGGTGATACCAACCCCGAGAAGAACTGCGCACCAAAGGAACTTCGGTATACTTTGGCGTTTCGATCCGCGAAGATCGCCTCCGCTTCCGCGCGATGCCCGTACGTCTTGACGATGGTGAAACCGCTGTACGTCTCCTCGATATGCGCGTTCAGTTTCCCGGTGTTGGCCCATTGAGCCACGAACAGCCGTTGCGACCTGCGGGCGATCGTGCGTGTCACCCATAGGGACATCGGCACCGTCGCGAGCGTGATCGCGGCCAGCAGCGGCGAAATGCTGAGCATCATTGCCAGCACCGCCACCAGCGTCAACATCGAGCTCAGCAGTTGGTTGATGCTCATCTGCAGAGATGTCTGGATATTGTCCACATCGTTGGTGACGCGACTGAGAATCTCACCGCGCTGCCGGGAATCGAAGTACGACAATGGAAGCCGGTGCAGTTTGTCTTCTACGTCGGCGCGGAGGGCCACCACGGTCCGCTGCACGGTGACGTTGAGAAGCCGCGCCTGCGCCCACGCCAACAACCCGGCCACCAGATACAAACTCAAAGCCATCGCCAACGTCATCCCCACCGCACGGAAGTCGACACCCGTCCCGGGTATGACGTTCATGCCGGACAGCATCTGCGCGAACTGGCCGTCCCCCCGGGCGCGGGCGGCCTCGACGGCCTGTTCCTTGGTGAGCCCCGCGGGCAGCTCCCGTCCGATTACTCCGTTGAACAACAGATCGGTGGCGTGCCCCAGGATGCGCGGCCCGATTACCCCGATCGCGATACCCGTCATCGAGAGGGTAATCACCGCGGCGGTCAGAAGCCGTTGCGGAGCGAGACGCTTCACCATCCGTATGGCGGTGCCGCGGAAGTCTCGGGAACGTTCAGCGGGCCCCTGCTGTACGCCCCGAAATCCGATCGCTCGAGTCATACCTGCAACACCGCCTGCGAGTCGCAGATCTCCCGGTACATTCCGCAGCGCCCCAGCAGCTCGGCATGGGTACCCACCGCGGCGACGCGGCCATCCTCCAGTACTACGATCTGGTCGGCATCCATGATCGTCGAAATACGTTGTGCCACTACGACAATAGTCGCGCTCGAGGAAACGCCGCGCAACGCTTCTCTCAGTCGCGCGTCGGTGCGCACGTCCAGTGCCGAGAACGCGTCATCGAATAGGTAGATACTCGGACGACGAACCACCGCGCGTGCGATCGCAATGCGCTGACGCTGCCCGCCCGAGAAGTTGATGCCGCCCTGCGATACCGGCATCTGTAGGCCTGCGCCATGTGCTCGGACGAAATCCGCAGCCTGCGCAACCTGCAGTGCCTCCCACATCTCATCCTCGGTGGCATCCGCCTTGCCGTAACGCAGATTGCTTTCCACCGTCCCGGAGAACAGGTATCCCCGTTGTGGAACCAAACCGATTACGGTCCAGAGGTTCTCGGGGTCATACCGCCGGACATCGTTACCGCCCACGAGTACCGAACCGGCCGTCACATCGTGCAAGCGGGGGACCAGCGACACCAGCGTGCTTTTGCCGCATCCGGTCGCGCCGACCACGGCGGTGACCGTTCCGGGCCGTGCCGTGAAGGAAACCCCGTCCAGAACAGCGCGTTCGGCGCCGGGATAGCGGAACCCTGCATCGGAGAACTCAACGGTCGGATCCATGGTGTCGACGCGGACAGGATCCGCCGGGGCCGTGATGGATCCGACCGTTTCGAACACTTCGGTAATCCGTTCGGCGCACGCCGATGCGCGCGGCACCATGATGGCGAGCATCGTGAGCATCATCATCGACATGAGGATCTGCAAGAAGTAGGACAGGAAGGCCACCAGCGATCCCACCTGCATCTGGCCCTGGTCGATGCGCAGCCCGCCGAACCAGATCAGCGCCACGCTGGAGGTGTTGATGACCAGCGAGGTGGTGGGCAACATCAGGGCTTGCCACCGGCCCGCAGCTAGGGCCGCCTCGGATACTTCAGCGTTGGCCGCGCCAAATCTGGTGCGCTCCACCGCTTCCCGGGTAAATGCGCGTACCACCCGAATGCCGGTCAATTGTTCACGCATGACTCGGTTGATGCCGTCGATGAGTCGCTGCATTCTGCGGAAGATCGGCAGCATCGACCGCACGATGTACCAGTTGGCCAAACCGAGCGCCGGCATGCTCACGATGAGCAGCCAGGACAGCCCTGCGTTCTGGTGAATCGCCATGGCGATACCGCCGATGCACATGATCGGCGCCGTCACCAGCATGGTGCAGGTGACCTGGACCAGCAGCTGCAGCTGCTGCACGTCATTGGTGGTGCGGGTCAATAACGTAGGTGCACCGAATCCGGCCGACTCCTCGGCGGAGAAGCCGGTGATGTGGTGGAACAGCGCCCACCGCATATCGCGGCCGAACCCCATACCCGTCCTGGACCCGAAATACACCGCGCCGATCGAGCAGACGATCTGCACCAGCGTCACCCCGAGCATTGCCACGCCCAGCCGCATGATCGTGGGCGTATCGCCTTGTGCCACCCCGTCGTCGATGATCGCTGCATTGACGGTCGGCAGATACAGCGACGCCAGTGTGCTGACGATCTGCAGCGTGACGACGACGGCGACCAGGCTGCGGTAGGGGCGGACATAACGTGACAGGAGGGCCCGCAACTGACCCTGAGGCATGGGCACAACTGTCGCACACGACTCCGGCAACAAACCCGCAGCTCAGTGGTTGACTCGGGTTTGTGCCGCTACAGTGCACATGTGAGGTTGGGCCTGGATTCACGCAACGTGTTGAGCAAGTGTGTTGTCGCATTGGCGATGGTCGCACTGGTGTTGACTGCCTGCTCGGGCGGCGATAAGTCCGATCCGCCCAATGGCACCGGGCCGAACGCCACGTCACCTCAGCAGACCAAGTCCAAGGGCGTTGAAGGCCCGATGTTCGCGGAGTGTGGCGGGGTCAGCGACCAGGCAATGATGCAGCTGACCAAGGTCATGGGTCTGGTGGGCACCGCCAAGAATTCTGTGGGCTGTGTCTGGCTCCGGGGTGGCAGCATCGCGGGACCGCACTTCTCATTCAACTGGTATCGCGGCAGCCCTATCGGCCGGGAGCGGGCGACGGAAGAGCGGACGCGCCCGAGCGTCGAAGACGTCGAGATTGCCGGGTACAAGGGATTCATCGCGACCAACGGCTACCCGGGCACCGCGACCACCCTGTGTGAGATCGGCATGGACTTCGGAAACGACTTCATCGAATGGTCAATCAACTTCGAGCCCGGAACCGGTGCCCCCGACTCCTGCGATGTCGCCAAACAGCTGACCGAGACATCCATCAAGGCGGCCAAGAAATGACATATCGGATGACAAAGTCATTGTTCGCGACGTTGTGCGCGGCACTTATCGTGTTCACGTCGGCGGGCTGCGGCGGCACCGTTGACGGCGAGGCGGTAATGCCCGGCAGTGGCGACACGGGGGACGGCACCAACGCCGAGCAGAAGTACCCCAACCTGCTCAAGGAATGTGAAGTGCTCACCACGGACATCCTCGCCAAGGTCGTCGACGCGGACCCCAAGGACATCCAGAGCACATTCGTGGGTGCCGTGTGCCGGTGGCAGGCGATGAGCAAGAGCGGTGGCCTGGTCGATATCACCCGCTTCTGGTTCGAGACCGGCAGCCTCGACGCCGAGAAGGCCACAGCGAACAGCCTGAAATACAACGTCCAGGAACGGGCGATACAAGGAATTCCGTCGATCGTGATGAGGCCGCCGGATCAGCCGGGTGCCTGTGGAGTTGCCAGTGACACCGCAGGTGTTGTTGGATGGTGGGTCAACCCGCAGGGCCAAGGCGGAGACTCATGCACGCAGGCAATCAAATTGATGGAGATGACGCTGTCAGTGAACATCTGACGCGTCATGTTCGCTCGTCCCGGATCGTCGGGATACTTCTGTGTGCCGTGTTGGCCCCGGGAATCCTGTTCAGCGCCGGATGTTCTGGCCACCACCGTGAACTCGGCGGCCACGAGGTAACGACCGCGAATGACGTTCGGGTGGGTCCGGCGTACTCCGAGTGCGGCAGCCTCACCACTCCTGATGTCGCGGCGGTGGTGCGTCGTACCGACCTCAAATTGATTGCGAAAACCCCCGCAGGTTGCACGTGGTCTCCCAGCGGATCCTGGAGCACATTGCCGAACGTCGCTCTCACCTGGTATCGAGGCAGCCCGATTGGGCGCGAACGTGAGGGGGAGGAACGGACGAGGGACGAGGTCAAGGACTTCTCGGCCGGGGGTAAGCGCGGTTTCATCAGCTCGACCTACGGGATGTGCGTCACCGCCCTCGAATATGGGGACGGCCAGTTCTTTGAATTGGCGGTCACCCTGCTCGGCGCCGGTCACGGCACCTCATCAGATGCGTGCCACTGTGCGATGAAGTTGTCCACCCAGGTGGCGGAGAAGGTCTGAGTACGCCTCTAGCGCGGCACGTGGAACGTCGTGAGCGAGGCTCCGCCCAGTTCGAGCCGCGACCACGGCGAACGAGTCGTCAGGACCGCCAATGCCGAGGTCGGAAACTTGGTGGAGATGCGGTTCGCGGCGTCGGCGCTACTCGTACCCGCGTCGGCGAGTGCGAGTGCCAGCTGCGATGTGGTGGGTTCGTGCCCGACGACAAGCACGGTGATCGCGGAATCAGGCACCGCGTTGATCTCGCCGAGGGTGATCCCCACCGTCGAGTCGTACAACTTGTTGCTGAATCTGACGAGTTGACTGTGGACCCCGGTCTGAGTCAGCGTCGCGCGGGTCCGGGTGGCGGTGGAACACAGCACCGCGTCGATCCGATTGAAATTGTCCTGCAGCCAGGTTCCGGCCTGAGTGGCTTGGCGGCTGCCGCGCAGGTTCAGTGGACGCTCGTGGTCGTCCACCCCGGGTGGGTAGGCCGACTTCGCGTGTCGCATCAGGATGAGGGTGCGTTTCACCAACTGGTCCTCCGACATGAGTCGTACCGTAGCCCGGCTACGTGACGAGCACCGGGCAAATGCGCGACCTGTGGATAGGCTGTATTGCAGGGTCCAAGGGATCGGGCGCTGCCTCCCCGGGGTTGTCGGTCGGCGGCCATAGACTTCGGCATGTGAAGTTCCTGCACACCGCTGACTGGCAGCTGGGCATGACGCGGCATTTCCTTGCCGGCGAGGCCCAGCCGCAGTACTCAGCCGCGCGTCGGGAGGCTATTGCCTCTCTTGGTGACGTTGCTGTGGAGCAGGGTTGCGACTTCATGGTGGTGTGCGGAGACGTCTTCGAGTCCAATCAGCTGGCGCCGCGCGTCATCAGCCAGGCGTTGGAGGTGATGCGCGGGGTCGGCGTGGATATCTATCTGCTGCCTGGCAATCATGATCCGTTAGACGCCGCCTCGGTGTACACCAGTGAGCTGTTCCTGGCCGAAAAACCCGCGAACGTCCACGTGCTCGATACCGCCGGGGTACATCGGGTGGCCGACGGTGTGGAGCTGGTCGCGGTGCCGTGGCGATCGAAGGCGCCCACACACGATCTCGTTGCCGAACAGCTGGAGGGACTGCCCGTCGACGGCACCCGACGCATCGTGGTGGCCCACGGCGGTATCGACATACTCGACCCCGACCCGACGAAACCGGCGCTCATCGCGCTGAAGGCCGTCGAGGACGCCGTTGCCCGGGGTGCGGTCCACTATGTGGCATTGGGTGATAAGCACTCCCGTACTCAGGTGGGTGCCAGCGGGCGGGTCTGGTACTCGGGGGCACCCGAGGTCACCAACTACGACGATATCGAGTCCGACCCGGGGCACGCCCTTGTGGTGAATCTGGACGAATCGGGTGCGGTTCAGGTGGATGCCCATCATGTGGGCCGGTGGCGGTTTGTGACGCTGCGACGGTCGGTGGACCACGCGCGCGATATCGCCGATCTGGGACTCAACCTCGAACTGTTGCCGGATAAGGAGCGCACGGTGGTGCGGTTGGCGCTTACCGGCACGCTCAGTGTGACCGATAACGCCGTGCTCGAAGAGTGCCTGGACAAGTACACCCGCCTTTTCGCGAGTGTGCGGACGTGGGAGCGGCATACCGATATTGCGGTGATACCCGTCGACGGCGAGTTCAGCGATCTCGGTGTCGGCGGTTTCGCCGGCTCGGCGATCGCCGAGCTTAAGGAGATGGCGGCCGCCGGTGGGGCAGCGTCCGCAGATGCTCAGGGCGCGCTGTCGTTGCTACTGCGCCTCACCTCTAGTGCTGGACTGGGCGGCCCGGCACTGGGCAGTTCAACGAAAAGAGGGTCGGCGGCGTGAAGCTGCATCGGCTCTCTGTCACCAACTATCGCGGAATCGCACACCGCGACATCACCTTTCCTGATCGAGGGGTGGTGGTGGTGAGTGGTGCGAACGAGATCGGCAAGACGTCCATGATCGAGGCGTTGGACCTGCTGATCGAATCGAAGGACCGCTCCACCAAGAAGGACGTAAAACAGGTCAAGCCCACCTTCGCCGATGTCGGCTCCGAGATTGAGGCCGAGATCAGTTGTGGTCCTTACCGGTTCGTGTATCACAAGCGTTTCCACAAGCGTGCTGAGACACACCTGACGATCATCGAACCGCGACGCGAACAGCTCTCCGGAGATGAGGCGCATCAGCGGGTGCTGGATATGCTCGATCAGTCGATCGACATGAATTTGTGGAAGGCGCAACGGGTTCTGCAGTCAGCGGGGGCGGGTGCGCTCGATTTGTCATCGAGTGATGCGCTGACCCGGGCCCTGGATCTGGCCGCCGGACAATCGGTCGCATTGTCGGGCAGCGAGCCGGACCTGGTGGAGCGGATCGACGCGGAATATGCGCTGTATTTCACCGCGACCGGACGTCCCACTGGCGAATGGGCCAGGGCTTCTGCGCGTCTGACCGCCGCCGAGGATGCCCTCGCCGTCGCTAACGCGGCCGTGGCAGAGGTCGATCAGCAGGTCCGCGAGCATGATGAGCTGACACGGGAGCTGGCCTCGGTCATCGCTGGCCGTGCCGAGGTGGGCCGTCGCCTGGCTCCGTTGGAGCAAGCCTCCCAAGCCGTTTCGGCGCTGGTGCAACAGCACGCCAACGCCACCGTGGTCGCCGAGGCGGCACAGGCCGCTGTGATGGCAGCGCAGCTGAAACGCGATGAGCGGGCTCAGCTGGTCGCCGATACCCACGCCCGGCGAGCCTCGATCGACGGGCTCGCGGAACACGTTGCCGCCGTGGCGGAGTCACACGCGACGGCACAGCAGGTATCCGAGGCCGCTGAGGCCGCCGCGGTCCAGGCGACGCAAACCCTTGACGGTGCCCGTGCGCACGTGGAGTCGGCGCGGGACACGTTGGATCGCGCGCTCGCCCGGGACGAGGTGGATGGGTTGGCGGCCAGGGTGTCGCGTATCGACCTCACCACCCGGCAGTTGGCAATGGCTGGCGCGGAGCTTTCGGCGATGGTGATCACTCCGCAGACCCTGGGCGCGATCGAGACCGCCGCACGCGCTGTCGGGATGGCAGAGGTAGCTCTGGAGACCGCCTCGGCACAGGTCGAGGTCCGGGCGCTCGTCGATGTGGAGATCACCGCCAACGGTCAGCAGCTGCGGGTCGCGGCGGGGGAGCAGTGGGCGAGCGCTGCCTCGGACACCATCGAGATTACTGCTCCCGGTGTGGCGGTCACCCGAATCATTCCGGGGGCCAATGCCGCTCAGCTGCGCGACAACCTTGATACCACCCGCAATACACTGTCGGTCGCATTGACCGCTGCCGGTGTCGCCGATGTAGAGCAGGCGCAGAAGCAGTATGAGCGGCGTACTGAGCTGAGTGCCGAACGCGACCGGTTGACGGCGCTACTCGACGGCCTATTGGCGTCGGAGAATCTTGACGTGTTGCGCGAGAAGCTGGGCCGGTTACGCGAGTTGGCGCCGGAGGCCACCGGATTGTGGGATGCCGTCGATCCGGCGCAGGCCCGCGCCGAGGTCACCAGGTTGGTGGCCGAGGTGGAACGCATGCAGGCCGATGAGGTCACCCACCGCCAGGCGGTCCAGGCGGCGAGTCAGCGGCTCGCTGAGAAGGCCACCGAGGCAACGGTATTGCGGGAGAAGAAAGCCGCCCGCGCGGAGGAGTTGAGCGCCGCCGAGCAGCGTCTTGCCCAGGTGCGGGCCTCGGCTTCCGATGATGCGCTCACAGAGCGCCATGACCAAGCGGTACAGGCGGCAGACCTGACCACTCGGCGTGTCGCCGATCTCGTGAGCCAGTTGGCGAAGCTGGAGGCCGACCGGGTGCGCGCTGAACTCGCCGAGGTTTCCGGGCGGGCGCTCGCATTGGATCAGCGGCATGAGTCACTGCGTCATCAGCTGCGTGACATCTCGGTGCGTCTGGAGGTGTTCGGCAGGCAAGGGCGCAAGGATCAGCTTGATGCTGCAGCCTCTGAGCATGAGTATGCAGCAACGGAATTCACGCGTATCGGTGCGAAGGCCAGGGCCGTCGACACGCTACGATCGGTGATGCTGCGGCACCGTGATGGTATGAGATTGCGCTATGTCGACCCGTTCCGCGCGGAGCTGGAACGGTTGGGCCGCATGGTCTTCGGCCCCACCTTCGAAGTGGATATCGATAGCGATCTGAGTATCCGCAGCCGGACACTCGACGGCAGGACTGTCCCCTACGAGTCGCTCTCAGGTGGCGCGAAGGAGCAGCTGGGGATCGTGGCGAGGCTGGCCAGTGCCGCACTCGTGGCACCTCAGGATGCAGTGCCCGTCATCATCGATGATGCGCTGGGGTTTACCGACAGCGACAGGCTGCAGCGTATGGGCGAGGTGTTCGACGCGGTGGGTACCGAGGCGCAGGTGATCGTGCTGACCTGCAGTCCCGAGCGCTACCACGCGGTCACCGGGGCACAGCGAATTAGCTTGTCAGCCTGAGCAGCCCACACCCCTCAGAAGTATGCGTTCGCGGGCACCGGTGTGCCGTGCAGCAGGTTCTGGCCGATCACGCGGGCCTTGTAGTGCACCGGGTTGTGCAGGCTGATGGTCCGGACATTGCGCCAGTGCCGATCCAGGTTGCGGCTCCGGCTGGCGGCGCTGGCGCCGCCCAGGTCCAGCAGCTTGGTCGTGGCGTCGAGCGCGACGGCGTCGATATGCACCTTGGCCTTGGCGACCGCCAACTGTGCTTCCTCTGCCAGCTCCGCGTCGGGGATTCCCTCTCGCAGTGATGCGGTGGCGGCGCCGACGGCATCTGCCGCCGCAAGAACCACCGCCTCTGCGGCGAACGCGGTTGCGCTCAACTCACCGAGGGTGCGTTGCAGCAGTGGGTCGTCGACGGGGCGTTCAGTGAGAGCGTGGCTGAAATTACGTTGACGGGAGCGGAGCAGCGCCGCGCCGTCATCCACCACTGACCGCAGCACGCCGGCGACAATCGCCAGGATGTAGAGCTGCAGTGACGCATATTGCGTGGTGGGTACCGGGGATGCGTCATACGCTGTGTCGGAAAGGATTTCGTCGGTGTCGACGTCGACCTGGGTGAAGATGGTGGTGCCGGTACCGGTACGTCGCTGGCCGAAGCCGTCCCAATCGTCCACGAGTCGCACACCGTCGCGGTCACCGGGAACGATCACCGATGCGACCGAATCACGGTCGGTGGTGGCGGTGACCGTCAGGTAGTCCGCGAACAACGTCCCGGTGCTGTAGAACTTTTCACCGTTCAGGCGATACCCATTACCGACCGGCAGCAGACGGGTGTTGAACACCAGGCCGCCGACTGCCAATGTGCCCTTCTCGCTGAACGCGTTGGCGAAGAGGTTCCCCTCGTTCACCTTGGTCAGCCAAGCTGCCGAGGCGGCGTCAGGCAGCGTGCGCAGCCGCTCCTCGACGAACCAGAAGTGGGTACGGAAGATGTGCGCGACGATGGGGTCGGCCTGCGCGACATCGATGATGGCGGAAAAGAGTTGCCGCACAGAAAGTCCCGCGCCACCGAGTTCGGCCGGGATGCGCAGCCGCCCAAAGCCGGCCTCCTTCAGCAGGCGAACTTGGTCAAAGGGATTTTCGTCAGCCAGATCACGATCACGCGCCCCGTTCGCAACCTGGGCGAGTAGATTCCGGTAGGTCTCGGTGCCGGGCAGCGCGCGGATGTCGAGGACTGACGAGGCGGAAGTCATGCCTTCGTTGTACGCAGAGTGTCAATTGGCGGCATCGCTTTGAATCACCCAGAACCGAAGCGGCAATATAGGTCACGATGATTCGCACAGTTCTGTCATGGTTTCCGCAGTTCACGCTGCTATGCGCCTTCGCATTCGCCTGTCTGCTGTTGTTCACTCCCGGCGGTACCGTCCCGTCAGGTCCTCCCGGGGCCGACAAGGTGGTGCATTTCCTGATATTCGGGATGTTGGCGGTGTCCTCGCGTTTCGCGAGGATCGGTGAGAAACCCACGTTGGCATGGGTTCTGGCCTTCGCGGCATGCTCGGAGGTGATTCAAGCGTTGTGGATTCCGCACCGTGACGGCAGCCTGCTGGATCTGCTCGCCGATGCGGTCGGCCTGCTTACAGGGCTGCTGTTGTGGCGGAAGGTTCGCCCTGGTCCTCGGGGACGGCGGGCTCCGGAATGACGGTCTTGACGAGGCCGGTGTGAGCCAGACCGCTGGTGACCAGATCTAGCTGACGCAGCGCGCGATTCAGGGCGGCGGCAGCGTCCGCGTCGGTGGGGTGATCGGTGTCGACCAGCATGCCGATCGTGTTGAGGATCGAGCCGGCGATGAGTTCGGCCGCGATCTCGAGGTCCTCGGTGGTGTGGTGGTTCATTGCCGGGTTGCGTGCCAGCTCCACCACCACGTCGTTGGTGAGCATGCGCATTTCGTTGTTGATGGCACGCCGCACCGGAGCCGAGCCACCGTGACGTTCACGCACCAGAAACCGGAAGTTGTTCGCGTGCTCGCTCACGCGGTCGACCATGAGGCCGAGAATCTTGGCGGGGTTGTCACTGCCCGCCTCACGTCGGGCCGAACGAAAGGTGTCACGAAGCGCACGAACACTTTCCTCTGCCAGGACGGTGCCCAGATCCTCCATCGATTCGAAGTGTCGGTAGAAGGCGGTGGGAACCAAGTCCGCAGACCGGGCCACCTCGCGCAGGCTCAGGGCGGCGAAGCCACGGACCTTGAGTAGGTCGAAGGTTCCGTCGAGCAATGCGCGGCGGGTGTGCAGCTTCTTCTCGGCACGGCTATGGCGCATGACCATCAGTGTACGGTCGTGCTCTTATCGATCGACCTATTTTGCTCGATACCCTATTGACGGCCGGTATTGACAGGTTCATCTGTGGTGCGCACACTGAGTTCAGTGCACGATCGTTCACTATTTGGTTACTGAATCCGAAAGGACAGGGCAGCATGGTGGGACCTGTTGAGCGCAACGTCAACATCGTTCAGGAAGTCGTGGAGTCGGTCGGGTCTCGTGTCGGCCGGATTATTCGCATCATCACGCAGACCGTCGGGGAAGTTGGACACGAGCTGAGCGGCGTCGTGGCTGACGGATTTGAGATCGCGGAGGCCAATAAGAGGGCGCGGGCCGATCAGGAACGGTGGGACGCCAAAGACCTGACCGAGGATGAGGACGAGGTTGCTGGCTCGGCAGATGAGGACGATGACGATCTCGAAGACCACGCTGACCTTGAGGATGAGGCCGCCGATGACGGTGAGGTTGTGGCCACGGTGGAAGAGGTGACTTCCGAACTGGAAGGCGTAGCCCGCGAAGACGTGTCCGATCAGGAAAGGGTCTGATGTCGGCTCCAGCGTTGCAGCCCGAATCCCTTTCCGTGCCGACCGTCGCGGCGGCCGGCGGTTGTCCTGTCAATCACGACCTGCATCCCGGTGGGCCCACGTTCTTGCGGTGGCACCATACGAAGGTCGGTTATTTTAAGTCTTGGCGCATCGCGCTGGGCGCCGTGTGGTCGGTGTATCGGCACTCCATCTTCGAGTATGTCTCCGACATGCCAGGCCAAGACGACCTGTTGGTGGCGCGGGCTCCCATGCGCAAGCTCGTCGTCGTCCGCAACCCGGAAATGGCGCGGTATGTGTTGGTGGCCAACCAGGACAACTACATCAAGTGTGCCGAATATGATTTACTTGCAGTCGGTTTCGGCCGCGGTCTGGTCACCGATCTGAACGAAGCGCAGTGGAACCGGAACCGTCGGTTGGTCCAGCCGATCTTCGCTAAACGGCAGGTTGACCTGTTCGCGCCGCAGATGGCCGCGGCTAGCGCCCGGACCCTGGAACGCTGGGACAACCTATATGCCCAGGGCAAGCCGGTGGACATCACCGCCGAGATGAACTATCTGACCATGGATATCGTTGCGCAGACGATGTTCGGGATCGATCTCTCTGGCGATATGGCCGAGCGGATGCGGATCAGCTTCGCGCGGCTGCTCAAGCTCTTCGGTATTGGATTCATAGCGGGCGCGGCACCCCCGCTGCGTTGGATAGTCGACAAGCTCGCCACTCATGGGCCGGACGAATTATCTTCACACACACCGCGATTGGCGATTCGCGCGCTGCGCATCGGAGCCTCGGTGATCGCGCCGCGAACCATGCGTGGATTGCGGTGGATTGAGCACACCATCGATCAGCTTATCGCCGACCATCGAAGCGGGCGCATCACCCGGCAAGACAATCTGCTGGCGCTGCTGATGGCGGCCGAGGACCCGGAGACCGGTGCCAAATACACGGACCTGGAGATCCGCGACGAGCTGATGACGTTCCTGGGGGCAGGTTTCGAGACGACGGCCGCGGCGTTGGCGTGGACCTGGTACCTGTTGTCGCGCAACCCCGAGGCCCGCGTCACGCTGGGCGAAGAAGTCGACCGGGTGCTGCAGGGTCGTTTGCCAACCGCCGAGGATGTCGACAACTTGCCGTGGACCGCCGCAGTGGTCAACGAGGCGATGCGGGTGTGTCCGCCGATTATTGGCGTGGCGCGCACCGCGAAGGAGCGGGATGTGCTGGGGGACTACCCGATCGAGGCGGGAAGCACAGTGGCGATCGTCATCGACAGCATTCATCAGAATGAGCGAGTCTGGGAGAATGCCTCGAAGTTCGATCCCTCACGGTTCCTCAAGGAGAACCTGGAGCCGGAACAGCGTAAGGCGCACATGCCTTTCGGCGCCGGTAAGCGGATGTGCATTGCGTCGGGCTTCGCGAACCTGGAGGCCGTCATCGGAGTGGCGGCGCTGGCCCAGCAATATGAGTTGGACATGCTGCCGGGACAGAATCCGCGCCGCGAGGTGACGTTCACCGGCGGGCCCGAGGGTGAGATGCTCATGAAGCTGCGCCGCCGGCATCCGTGACACTGGTGGAGTGACGATCCTTACCGAGGCCCTGCGCGGCCAGTTGACGGCTCGGTGGCTGCAACCGCACCGGCGCCACCATAACCTCGTGCATCTGCGTGAAGTGCTGGATGCTGTTGACCTGCTCGCTGGTGACGGCATGGTCTTTGACAGGGAGCCCGTCGAATTGGCGGTGTGGTTCCACGATGCGGTGTACGAGATCGGGCATGGCGACAACGAGGTGCAGTCGGCCGCATTAGCGCAGGATCTGTTGCCTCCCAACGCCAGCCGGGAGGTTATCCGCCTGGTTCTGATCACCGAGACGCATCGCGTGGAACCAGGCGACGTCAACGGCGCCGTGCTGAGCGATGCCGATCTTTCGGTGCTTGGGTCCTCTGATGACCGCTACGCGCGGTACGCGGCGGCGGTACGCGAGGAGTACGAGGTGGTGCCGGACCATGTCTTCAATCGTGAGCGGGCGCGGATCCTGGGTGCGTTACTGGAACAGGATTCGATATTCCACACCGAGGCCGGCAGAGTGCGCTGGGAAGCCGCCGCGCGGAGCAATGTCGAGGCGGAGCTGCGCAGACTCACTGCGTGATGCCCGCGTGTCTCAGGTGCGCCGATATACCGTGGCGAGCCCGTTGTCCTTCGGGCATGAGGCGACGCCGCGTGAATGCCACTTCTCGTCGGGAGCGTTGGTGGTCTCAATGGTGAAGTGTCGCAATATGGTTCGCAACACAACGTCCATCTCCATGTTCGCGAACGCGGCCCCAACACAGCGTCGGGTACCGCCGCCATAGGGCACCCAGGAATTACCGGGTTTGGTGTCCGCGAAACGGTCGGGGTCGAAGCGCTCCGGATCAGGAAATGCGGTGGGATCGTCCTGCATGAGGCTGACGCTCACCAGGACCGTCCAGCCATGCGGGATGCGATAGTCCCCAATGTCCACATACGGCGCGAACACATGGCGGCCCGCGAAGTCGATGACCGGCCGGCTGCGCTGTACCTCCAGGATCGTCGCCTGCCGATACTCGTTGTGCTCGGTCTGTGCCTCCTCAACCAGACGCGTGAGTATGCGCGGGTGGCGGCTTATCCGCTCGAGCGCCCACGCCAGGGTAGTGGCCGTGGTCTCATGGCCGGCCGCCAACAGGGTGAGGAGTTCGTCGCCGACATCGCTGCGCGACATTGAGGTGCCGTCGTCGTAGGTCGAGCGCAGCAGTAGCGCGAGAATATCGGTGCGATCTTCGAAATCCGTTGCGGCAAGAGCCCTGTCGATAAGGACGTTGATGACCTTGTCGTAGTGCTTGCGTTTGGTCTCGAGCCGGCCCCACGGGCTGAACCGGCCATAGATGCGTTTGGGCTGCGGGAATCTGGTGACGGCCGAGGCGAGGACAACCCAGGGCGGAATGAGCTTCCGTAGTTGGTCGAGCTCGGCGCCGTCGGCGCCGAAGACCGCGCGCAGGATCGCGTTGAGCGTGATCCGCATCATCGGTTCCATGATTTCGAACTGTTGACCTTCGGGCCATGACGCGCACTCACGCAGCGTCTCTTCCTCGATGATCTGCTCGTACTGAACCATCGCCTTGCCGTGGAACTTTGGTGCGAGCAGCTTGCGGCGGTGCCGGTGTTCCTTGCGTTCGAGCCCGAACACCGAGCCGGACCCCAGTACCTGACTGAGATTCGGCTGGATGTTGCCCAGGGCCTCGGTGCTGGTGCTGAACACCTGACGCGCGAGGTCCGGGTCGCCAACGATCACGCTGCGCCCGTACTTGGGAATGTTGATCGTGTAGATCTTCCCGTACCGCTTGGCCAGCTGGCGGGTTGTCCAGCGGCGCGAGGCCACGAATGCGATGCCCTGAGCCAGCTTGGGGAATGGCACCGTTGGCGGCGGGCTTGGCTCGGACGCAGCCGTTTCCCGGTCGATGGTTGAGGCCTCGGTCACGTCACCCTCCACGGCGTTGTGGTGTTAGTAGACATGTGTCTGATAAAGGATCGTACATCTGTCATGTCGGTCACACCAGGGGGAACTGAGGCCGATTTCTGCGGCGGGTCGACTTGACAGGGGTACCTCTGGCACCATGTACCTCATCTGGCTCAGAAGTCACTGTGGTTTGGAGGACGCATTGATGACTCGATGGACAACCGCGATCGTTGTCGCCGTTGTCTTCGCGTTTGGTGTCCCGGTGTTGGGTACCTCTGGGACCGCGAGCGCCGAACCCATGGCGGCGGGCAAGGATTTCTCGAAACCGGCCGTCGTCATTCTGGGCTACGGACTCAAGCCCGACGGCTCGATGCGGGACAAGCTCTATCAGCGAGTGGCAACCGGCAGAACGATCGCCAACATGTTCCCGAATTCGTTCATCATCGTGACCGGAGGCAATCCGCAGAACGGCGTGTCGGAGGCCGAGCAGATGCGCAACATGCTTGTCGGCCTTGGCTATCCGTCCGACCGGATCGTCGTGGAGCCCCGGGCCAACAGCACGGTGCAGAATGCGCAGTTCTCGGTGCCGCTGGCCAAGCGGGCGGGTGCATCCGGAATCATCCTGGTGACGAACTCGACCCACCAGCAGCGCGCTGACCGGAACTTCACCGACGCGGGTGGCAACGTGCTGGCCACCGCGAGTTTCCCCGACGGGGATGCGCCCACCAATATCGGTCAGTTCATGCGCGACATCATCAGCCCGTTCCGGTAACACGGAAGCGCTACTCTTCACAGAGCAACCGCCCGTCGGGAATGAACCCGCCGGGATCGTTGGTTTACCGATCGTGGCGCTCACCGGTGTGCGCATTCTTCGCATACCGCCCTGGAGCCCATTGATGACTGCCCTTGTCGAAACACCCACGCAGCCCGTGCTGCCGGTGTCGCCGCGAGTCCGGCGAGCCGCCATCTTCGCGCTCGCCATCGGTGGATTCGGAATCGGGACAACCGAATTCGTGGCGATGGGCCTACTCCCCAATATCGCGCATGGCTTCGGTGTCACCGAACCCGAGGCCGGGCACGTCATCAGCGCCTACGCGCTCGGCGTCGTGGTCGGCGCTCCGATCATCGCGGCGCTTACCGCCCGCGCCGCGCGTCGGACGCTGCTCATTGCCCTCATGATCGCGTTCACCATCGGCAATGCCGCCACCATGTTCGCGCCCGGTTATGCGGCGCTCATCGTCTCCAGGTTCGTTTCCGGCCTGCCGCACGGTGCCTACTTCGGTATCGCGGCCTTGGTGGCGGCACACCTGGCGGGTCCCGGCGGACGTGCCAAGGCAGTGGGGCAGACCATGCTCGGTCTGTCAGTGGCCAATGTGGTGGGGGTTCCCGCCGCGACCTGGCTGGGCAACACGGTGGGCTGGCGTGCGGCCTTCGCTGTCGTCGCGGTCATCGGTGTGGTCACTATCGTGGCGTTGCTGCGGTTCCTGCCTGGGCTGACGGACATGACCATCACGAACCCGCTCACCGAGCTCGGGGCACTGCGCCGCGCACAGGTGTGGTTCACCCTGCTGATCGGAATCGTGGGCTTCGGCGGCATGTTCGCCTTCTACACCTACATCAGCACCACGCTCACGAGCGTCTCCGGGCTGCCGAAGGCCGTCGTCCCGCTCGCGCTGGCCCTCTATGGCATCGGCATGGTGACCGGAAACGTGCTGGGCGGCTGGATGGCCGACCGCAGTGTGGTCAGGGCGATCACCGTCGGTCTGGTGCTGGTTGCGGTGATGCTCGTGATTTTCGTGGCTGTATCCGGAAATCCTTGGGCGGCATTGGTGCTGGTGTTCGCGGTAGGAGTATCCGGGACGTCCCTGGTGCCCGCGTTGCAGACGCGCCTCATGGACGTCGGCGAGGATGCACAGACACTGGCCGCTGCGCTCAATCACTCGGCGCTCAACATCGCCAACGCGGGCGGTGCCTGGCTCGGTGGGCTGGTTATCACCGCGGGGTACGGCTACCGGGCCCCCTCGCTCGTCGGGGCGGCGCTTGCCGTGGCAGGTCTCGGGGTGTTGGCGCTCTCGCTGCTGTACGCGCGGTGGAGGTCCGAGCCGCTGCCTGCGGCTGACTAGATCTGCGGCAGGCCGTTGGACCCGATTGTCGGTGGCGGCATGAAACAGGGCGGGACACCGGGTGCATAGGGAGGAACGCACGGCTGCGGGAAACACTGCTGCCCGTTCCAACCCGAGGGCTGGTTGAACGGGCAGACCGGAATCGGGTCGGCATAGGCGGCCGGTGCGCACAGCATCAATACCGCACCGATCACACCGATTACCGCTGCCTTGGACACGAGTTCCATTGTATTGGAATAGCCTTTCGCTATGGCTGTCGTAGGCGAAGCAAGACCGGTGGGCAAGGAGTCGCTCTGGGCCAGGTGGCGGGGGCGCCTGATAGCGGTTGTTGCGCTGCTGCTGGCCCTTCTGGCCGTGTACTTCGCGTTGTCGGCCTTCATCCCACGCTGGTGGGCACAGCGCATCGCCGGCATGTCGGGCCACGGCAGCTTCACCCAGGGGATTTGGAGTGGGTTGGTTCTCGGTCTGGTGTGCACGGGGGTGCCATTGCTGCTCCTGCTCTCCGCGGCGCTTCTATGGCAACGTCGTGGCGGCAAGTTCATGGCCGGGGTGCTCGCGTTGCTCTCGTTGATCCTCGCCTTGCCCAACCTCATGACGCTGACCATCGTGCTCGGAACCAGCAATTCCGCACATGCCGGTGAGCGTGTGCTTGATGTCGAGGCACCGGGGTTTCGGGGGGCGACGGTGATAGGCGCGATCATCGCGTTGGTGATCGTCCTGGTCGTTTCGTTCTTCACGGTGCGTAAGAGGTATCGCCGGGTGAAGACCGAGAAGCAGCAGGCCCGCGAGGCCGCCGCGGCGGAAAGGCCCGCGGCCGAGTAAATGTGTGTGCCCTCGGCAGGAATCGAACCTGCGGCCTTCTGCTCCGGAGGCAGACGCTCTATCCCCTGAGCTACGAGGGCATCAAGGCCCTGACAGCCTAGCGCATCCTGATCGCGGCCCCGGACACCGTTTCGGTCGCGGATAAAGGATTCGGGGCCTGGATACCCCAGCCCATAAGATGATCGCCGTGACTCCCGACGACCTCGCCGACCTGCTACGTTCCACCGCCACCACGGTGCTGGACGAGCGTGGCCTGGACACGTCGGCGCTACCGGCCGTCGTTACTGTCGAGCGGCCCCGTAACCCCGAGCACGGCGACTACGCCACCAACGTGGCCTTGCAGGTCGCCAAGAAGGTGGGTGTCGCCCCGCGCGACCTGGCCGGCTGGCTCGTCGATGCCCTGACCTCCAATGAGGCGATCGCTGCCGCCGAGATCGCGGGACCCGGGTTTGTGAACCTGCGGATCGCCGCCGAGGCGCAAGGCACCGTCGTCACGAACGTCCTGAATGCGGGGGAGGCATACGGCAACTCCGACTCGCAGGCTACGCACACCGTCAACCTGGAGTTCGTTTCGGCCAACCCGACGGGGCCGATCCACATCGGCGGTACCCGCTGGGCGGCGGTCGGTGATGCACTGGGTCGCCTACTGACCCGCCAGGGCGCCAAGGTCACCCGCGAGTACTACTTCAATGACCATGGTGCGCAGATCGACCGATTCGTCCGATCGCTGATCGCGGCTGCCGAGGGCAAAGAAGCCCCGGAGGACGGCTACGCGGGTGATTACATCGCCGATATCGCCAAGCAGGTCCTCACTAAGCGTCCCGACGCGCTGTCGCTGCCCGAAGACGAGAAGGCCGAGGCGTTCCGTGCAGTAGGTGTGGACCTGATGTTCACCCACATCAAGGAGTCGCTGCACGAATTCGGCACGGAATTCGACGTTTTCACCCACGAGGACTCGATGCATACCTCGGGCCGCGTGCAGGAGGCCATCGCGCAGCTGCGTAAGACCGGCAACATCTACGAAAAGGACGGCGCGTCCTGGCTGCGTGCGAGCAACTTCGGCGATGACAAGGACCGCGTCGTCATCAAGAGCGACGGTAACCCCGCCTACATCGCCGGTGACATCGCCTATTACCTCGACAAGCGTGAGCGCGGCTTCGACCTGTGCATCTACATGCTCGGCGCCGACCACCATGGCTACATCGCACGGCTGAAAGCCGTTGCGGCGGCACTGGGTTACGACGCCGACAGTGTCGAGGTGCTCATCGGCCAAATGGTCAACCTGGTGCGCGACGGCCAGCCCGTCCGAATGTCCAAGCGCGCAGGCACCGTCATCACCCTCGACGACCTGGTGGATGCCATCGGGGTCGACGCCGCTCGCTACGCCTTGATTCGGTCCTCGGTGGACACCTCGATCGATATCGACCTGGAACTCTGGGCCTCCGCGTCGAGCGAGAATCCGGTCTACTACGTGCAATACGCACACGCACGGCTCTGCGCGCTGGCGCGCAACGCCGCCGATCTGGGCCTGCAGCACTCGACCGATCATCTTGAACTGCTCACCCACGAGAAGGAAGGTGCGCTGATCCGGGGACTCGGCGAGTTCGGTCGGATTCTGGAGAGCGCCGCGGTACTGCGCGAGCCGCACCGGGTCGCAAGGTATCTGGAAGACATCGCCGGTGATTACCACCGGTTCTACGATTCGTGTCGAGTGCTCCCGCAGGGTGATGAAACGCCGGGAGACCTGCACGCGGCACGGCTTGCGCTGTGCCTGGCCACCCGTCAAGTCATCGCCAACGGCCTGGACATTCTCGGCGTGAGCGCACCGGAGCGGATGTGAGCGCACACCCGGCAGGCCCCCGCCACGCAGAAGGGGAACAGCACACCGTCATGACCGCATCTCCAGAAAACCCGACTCTTTTGGCGCCGAATGTATGGCCCCGTAATGCCACCCGCGGCGCGAATGGTGAGGTGTCACTCGCAGGCCTGACCGTCTCCGAACTCGCCGAGGAGTACGGAACTCCGCTGTTCGTCATCGACGAGGACGACTTCCGCTCGCGTTGCCGGGATATGGCCGCGGCGTTCGGCGGTGCCGCGCGCGTGCACTATGCCTCGAAGGCATTCCTGTGCACGGAGATCGCGCGCTGGATCGCCGGCGAGGGTCTGGGTCTTGATGTCTGCTCGGCGGGAGAGTTGGCCGTCGCGCTACGGGCCGATTTCCCTCCGGAGCGAATCGCGCTGCACGGCAACAATAAATCCGAGGCGGAGCTCGCGCAGGCGGTACAGGCAGGTGTCGGACACGTCGTCGTCGATTCGATGATCGAGATCGACCGGTTGGATCTGATCGCGGGCAACGCCGGTGTGGTGCAAGACGTTCTGGTGCGCGTCACCGTCGGTGTCGAGGCGCACACCCATGAGTTCATCTCCACCGCTCACGAGGACCAGAAGTTCGGGTTGTCCCTCGCGGGTGGCCAGGCGCTCGAGGCAGTGCGTCGCGTCTTCGCCACCGACAACCTGCGACTCGTCGGGCTGCACAGCCACATCGGCTCGCAGATCTTCGATGTCGACGGGTTCGAGGTTGCCGCGCACCGGGTCATCGGACTGCTGCGTGATGTGGTCGCCGAGTTCGGTACCGAGAAGACCGCGCAGCTCAACATCATCGATCTCGGTGGCGGCCTCGGCATCAGCTATGTGCCCTCCGACGATCCGCCCCCCATCGAGGATCTGGCCGCCAAGCTCGACGTCATTGTGCGCACCGAGTCGGCCCTGGTCGGTCTGCCCGAGCCGCGTTTGGTGATCGAGCCGGGCCGTGCCATTGCCGGCCCCGGCACCGTCACGCTGTACCGGGTGGGGACCACCAAGGATGTGATTCTCTCGAACGGCCAGCGCCGATACGTGAGTGTCGACGGCGGGATGAGCGACAACATCCGCACCTCGCTGTATCAGGCCGAGTACCACCCCCAGCTGGTGTCCCGCGATAGCGATGTCGCTCCGGTGTTATCCCGGGTGGTCGGAAAGCACTGCGAAAGCGGCGATATCGTGGTCCGGGACGCGTGGCTTCCCGAGGACGTGGCCCCCGGCGACCTGCTGGCGGTTGCCGCGACCGGTGCGTACTGCTATTCGATGTCCAGCCGGTACAACCTGCTGACCCGTCCGGCGGTCATCGCCGTCAAGGACGGTAAGGCGCGACTGATCCTGCGGCGCGAAACCGTCGAGGATTTGGTGAGTTTGGAGGTAAGTGAATGAGCGAACTCGGTAGGCCAATAGGTGTAGCGATCCTGGGCCTGGGCAATGTCGGTAGCGAGGTAGCCCGCATCATCGAAAGCAGCGCAAGCGATCTCGCTGCCCGCATCGGTGCCCCGTTGGAGATTCGAGGTATCGGAGTGCGCCGCGTTGCCGCAGACCGTGGCGTGCCCGTCGACCTCCTCACCGACGATATCGACGCGCTGGTGGCACGCGATGACGTCGATATCGTGGTCGAGCTCATGGGTCCGGTGGAGCCCGCGCGGCGGGGCATCCTGGGTGCGCTCAACGCCGGCAAGTCGGTGGTCACTGCCAACAAGGCGCTGCTGGCGCAATCCGCCGGAGAGCTCGCGGAAGCTGCCGAGAAGGCAAGGGTTGATCTCTATTTCGAGGCGGCTGTGGCCGGTGCCATTCCGGTTATCCGTCCGCTGACTCAGTCGCTGGCCGGTGACTCAGTGATCCGGGTATCCGGAATCGTCAACGGCACCACCAACTACATCCTGTCCGCCATGGATAACACGGGTGCCGGCTACGCCAACGCCCTCGCCGAGGCCGGGGAGCTCGGATACGCCGAGGCCGACCCGACCGCCGATGTCGAGGGCTACGACGCCGCCGCCAAGGCAGCGATTCTTGCATCCATCGCCTTCCACACTCGGGTCAGTGCCGACGATGTGTACCGCGAGGGCATCACCAAGATCACCGCTGACGACTTCGACTCCGCGCGGGCGCTGCAGTGCACCATCAAGCTGCTGTCCATCTGCGAACGAATCACCGACGAGGAAGGACGCCAACGGGTTTCAGCCCGCGTGTACCCCTCGCTGGTGCCGCTCACTCATCCGCTGGCAAGCGTTAACGGCGCGTTCAACGCCGTCTTCGTCGAGGCAGAGGCCGCCGGCCAGCTCATGTTCTATGGCCAGGGTGCAGGCGGGGCACCCACCGCCTCCGCGGTGCTGGGTGATTTGGTGATGGCCGCACGCAACCGGGTGCAGGGCGGACGCGGTCCCCGCTCGTCCCGCTACGCGCAGCTGCCCATCGCGCCGATCGGTCTCATCCCGACGCGGTACTACGTGCGTATGCGGGTCGCCGACAGGCCCGGCGTGCTGGCCACCGTGGCCGCTGAGTTCTCAAAGCGCGAGGTCAGCATCGCGACCGTCCGACAGGAGGGCGAGGTCGACGAGACGGGCGCCCGGCTGGTGGTGCTCACGCATAAGGCGACCGACGCTGCGCTATCGGAAACCGTTGCCGCACTTGCCGATCTCGATGTGGTGCTGGGTGTCGCGAGCGTCATCCGGCTGGAAGGAACACAAGAGTGACCGTTCACACGCCTTGGCCCGGCCTCATCGCCGCTTACCGAGACCGACTCCCGATCGGTGAGAACTGGGAGCCGGTCACCCTGCGCGAGGGCGGCACCCCGTTGCTGCCCGCGGCGCGGCTCTCCGAGCTCACCGGTTGCACGGTGCATTTGAAGGTTGAAGGCCTCAACCCCACCGGATCGTTCAAGGACCGCGGTATGACGATGGCCGTGACCGATGCGTTGGCCCGCGGCCAGCGCGCGGTGCTGTGCGCCTCGACCGGAAACACTTCGGCTTCCGCCGCTGCCTATGCCGCGAAGGCCGGTATCACCTGCGCGGTGTTGATCCCGCAGGGCAAGATCGCGATGGGCAAGCTCGCCCAGGCCGTTATCCACGGCGCTCGGATCATTCAGGTGGATGGCAACTTTGACGACTGCCTGGAGCTGGCGCGCAAGACCACATCGGACTACCCGACCATTGCGCTCGTCAACTCCGTCAACCCGGTGCGCATCGAAGGTCAGAAGACCGCCGCTTTCGAGATCATGGATGCACTCGGCACTGCGCCCGATATCCATGCGCTGCCCGTGGGCAACGCGGGGAACATCACGGCCTATTGGCGTGGCTACAACGAGTATTACCGTGACGGCCTGTCGGACCGGCTGCCCAAGATGCTGGGTGTTCAAGCCGCTGGTGCAGCGCCGCTGGTGAACGGGGCGCCGGTGGCGAATCCGGAGACCATCGCCACCGCCATCCGGATCGGGTCCCCGGCGTCGTGGTCGGGTGCGGTTGCCGCACAACAGGAGTCGGGTGGCAAGTTCCTCGCCGTCACCGATGAGGAGATTCTCAACGCCTACCGCCTGGTCGCCTCCAGCGAGGGTGTGTTCGTGGAGCCTGCGTCGGCGGCCAGCATTGCGGGCCTGCTGAAATCGGTTGCCGACGGGTGGGTTCCGAAGGGCTCCACCGTGGTCTGCACCGTGACCGGTAACGGCTTGAAGGATCCGGATAACGCACTGAGCGGAATGCCCGAGGTGACCCCCATTCCGGTGGAGGCGAGCGCGGTCGCCGAGGCACTGGAACTCGCGTGAGTGGGATGAGCCTCTCGGGCGAGGGCCATCACGTTCAGCTTCTCCCCGTCGGCCTGTCCACCTCCGTGGTGGTGCCCGCGTCGAGCGCGAACCTGGGCCCTGGCTTCGACAGCCTCGGCATCGCTCTGTCCCTGTATGACGAGATCGAGGTCAACACAATCGCATCCGGTCTCAAGGTGGCCGTTGAAGGTGAGGGTGCGGGTGAGGTTCCGCTTGATGGCAGTCACCTCGTCGTGCGGGCCATCGAACGCGGGCTTGCCACCGGCGGGGTCGCCGCCCCGGGTCTGATCGTTCAGTGCCACAACAAAATTCCGCATTCGCGTGGGCTGGGTTCTTCGGCCGCCGCGGCGGTGGCGGGTCTTGGGGTCGCGAACGGATTACTCGCCAAGGCGGGGCGTCCGGTGCTCTCCGACGACATGCTGGTGCAGCTGGCCTCGGAGTTCGAGGGGCATCCCGATAACGCGGCGGCCAGTGTGCTCGGGGGAGCGGTGGTGGCCTGGATGAGCCGCTCGCGCGAAGATAATCAAGTCTGGATGAGCCGCTCGCGCGAAGATGGACAACCGTTATCGGAGACCGCGGGCGTGACCACCGCCTATGCGGCGGTTCGTCTCGATGTGCACCCGGATATCAGGATTGTTGCCGCCATCCCGGAGGAACAGTCTTCTACTGCGCACACTCGGGTGTTGCTACCGGAATCTGTCACCCATGTAGACGCAAGATTCAATATTAGCCGAGCGGCATTGCTCACTCTCGCGCTGACGTCGCGGCCGGATCTGCTGATGATCGCCACCGAGGATCGTCTCCATCAGCCGCAGCGCGCACCCGCTATGCCGGCGTCCGCGGAGGTTCTCGGGTACCTGCGCAGCCAAGGGATTGCGGCGGTCCTTTCCGGTGCTGGACCTGCGGTGTTGGCGCTGACCACCGGCGAGCTTCCCGACTCGGCAGTGAAATACGCTGAAGATCAAGGATTCTCAGTCGTGGCGATGTCCGTGTCGGAGGGTGTGTCGGTTCGATAATCGACGTTATGGCTGGTGAGCGGGGGACTCGCCGGGGGGCGCTGGTTGCTTGATGCTCACCTGAGGGTTATCCTCGGTATCAGTCCCAGCAATTGCAGCTTCTGCGCACCTGCGCCGAGAACGAGGACGATCACAAATTCTTCCTAATGTTTCAGTCGTCGCCGACAGGCGGCGATATTGGGCAAGGTCAATGGTCAGCTGCCATTTCTCAGGACCTCGCGCGGCCCTATCTGTGTGGGCCCGCAGCATGAACTTCGCGGCCAGCAACCTGTCTGGCCGAAGTGAGACCCCTCGCCCCATGTTTGGCGGGGGAAGGAAAGGAAATCCGTGACCGATACGGACCTCATCGCGACCGAAGCCGCCCCGGAGACCCCGGCGGCGCCCACCACAGCTTCCTCTGATCGCGCCGGCAAGGAGCGCCGAGGGGACGAGCTGGGTGCACTGTCGACGATGGTGTTGCCGGAGCTGCGCGCCCTGGCTGGCCAGGTAGGCGTCAAGGGCACCTCCGGAATGCGTAAGGGCGACTTGATTGCCGCCATTCGTGAGCATCAGGGCGCGCTCGGCGCACCGAAGAACAACCAGGCGGCTACGCGGACTCAGCAGCCCCAGGCTTCCTCTGCCCCAGCCGAGCCCGCGCAGAAGGAGTCGGCTCAGCCCGAGCCGACCCAGACGGCGCTGGATCTGCCGTCCGAGACGCCGAAGTCCGCCCCGGAGACCAACTCCGCCCAGGACGCTGAGGGCGCTGAGGGTAAAGACGCCGATAAGGCCGGCGCGCCCCGCGAGGGCCGCGGCGAGCGGCGTCGCAACCAGAATCAGAATCAGAACGCCGAGGGCGAGCGCAAGCAGCAGGATGGCGGTCGCGAAAACAGCGGAAACTCGAACAACTCCGCCCGCGACGGCGGCCAGGACGGCCAGAACCAGGACAACAACCAGAACCGTGGCGACGATGGCGATGGCCGTGGCCGTCGCGGCCGTCGCACTCGGGAACGGCGCCGCGGTCGTGACCGCAATGGCAACGAAAGCGGTGGCGGCGAGACCGAGCAGCTGCGCGAGGACGATGTCGTCCAGCCCGTAGCCGGCATTCTCGATGTGCTCGACAACTACGCCTTCGTGCGGACGTCCGGCTACCTTGCGGGCCCGAACGACGTGTATGTCTCGATGAACCTCGTGCGCAAGAACGGGTTGCGTCGTGGTGACGCGATTACCGGCGCCGTGCGGGTGCCGCGGGATTCGGACGCGTCCAAAGAAAATCAGCGGCAGAAGTTCAACCCGCTGGTGCGTCTCGACACCGTCAACGGCGGCCCGGTCGAGGACGCCAGGAATCGCCCCGACTTCAACAAGCTGACCCCGCTGTACCCGAATCAGCGGCTGCGGTTGGAAACCACCACCGAGAAGCTGACCACTCGGGTAATCGACTTGATCATGCCGATTGGTAAGGGCCAGCGCGCGCTGATCGTGTCCCCGCCCAAGGCCGGTAAGACCACGATCATGCAGAACATCGCCAATGCGATCTCGGCCAACAATCCCGAGTGCCATCTGATGGTGGTGCTGGTCGACGAACGGCCTGAAGAGGTCACCGATATGCAGCGTTCGGTGAAGGGTGAGGTCATTGCCTCGACCTTCGATCGCCCGCCGTCAGATCACACTCAGGCCGCGGAGTTGGCGATCGAGCGCGCCAAGCGTCTGGTCGAGCAGGGCAAGGACGTGGTGGTGCTGCTGGACTCGATCACCCGCCTGGGCCGTGCGTACAACAACGCCTCGCCCGCCTCGGGTCGCATCCTCTCCGGTGGTGTCGACTCGACCGCGCTGTACCCGCCCAAACGATTCCTGGGCGCGGCGCGCAATATCGAGTTCGGCGGCTCGCTGACGATCATCGCCACGGCCATGGTCGAGACCGGCTCCACCGGTGACACCGTCATCTTCGAGGAGTTCAAGGGCACCGGTAACGCCGAGCTCAAGCTCGACCGCAAGATCTCCGAGCGTCGGGTGTTCCCGGCTGTCGACGTCAACCCGTCGGGTACCCGTAAGGACGAGCTGCTGATGAGCGGCGACGAGTTCGCGATTGTGCACAAGCTGCGCCGCGTGCTGTCGGGCTTGGATTCGCATCAGGCCATCGACCTGCTGATGAGCCAGCTGCGCAAGACCAAGACCAACTACGAGTTCCTGGTCTCGGTCTCGAAGAACACTCCGGGCAGCAACGGCGCCGACGAGCCGCAGTACAGCTAGAGCGTGTCCACGGCCGTCACGCAGTAGGTGCGGGGCGGCTGTGGGTAGGCGATCGGCGTCGTGTCGTCCGGGCATGGCGCACCGTCGGTTTCGGTCCGACTCTGCACCCGGAACGGGTTTGATGAAGCCAGGCCACTGCAGCTGTTGTTGAGCTTGGTGATCTTGGTGAGCAGTTCTTCTTCGTAACAATGTCCGGGCGTGAGGTTCTCGACCAGACACAGCTTGCCGGCGCTCTTTGAGCCCACCTCATAGCTGTACTCGACGTAGTTCTCGTTGGGGCACTTCGCATTCGCATCGATACGGCTTGCCACGGTGTAGCTGGGATCGCGATCACAGGGTGTGTCGGCGGCGTCAACGCTGCCGATCCCCGTGCCCGATTTGGTCAGCACCACACACTGGCCCACGGTGTACTTGTCCAACTCCTTGCGTGCCGCGGACTCGGTGTTCTTTTCGCTCATCCAATGCCGCACGAAGATCGCGATGACACCCACCACGAGTGCGAGTGCGATCCGCATCAGGAATCCACGCCACCAGGGTTTGCGCGCGTCTGCCATTTTGCCCCCGTTGTGATCCAGTTTTGCCAGAGTGTGCGCACAGTATCACCGATACGGATCGGTGACCTCCCGCAGCTTTGCCAGGGTGGCCGCGAGTTGGCCGTATTCCTTGGTGCTCAAATGCTTTCGCCATTCGGCGTGAACCTTGGTGACCTCGCGCCGCGCGATATCGCGCTGCTTCTTTCCGTGCGCGCTCAGCACCACGAGCCGGGCCCGACCGTCGGTCGGGTCGGGTTTGCGCTCGACGTCATCATCCACGCGCAGGACATGGAGATACCGCTCAACCCGGCGCGCGGTTTTTCTTTCGGGCGACCGATTGCGAGTTCACGATTGGGTAGGGCCCTGAGGTGGTGGGACCCATTCGGGACATCGTCCTTCTGCTGTTACGCCGACAGGCGGAACCGGTTCAGCCCACCGAAGCCAACGGAATCCAGATGCCGAGGAGCCAGAAACCCCAGGTGCGGAACCCGTCATCCCAGACCGGCTGTACCCGATATCCCCAGTAGTCGATGGACCGCGGGGGTGGACCCCAGCGGTCGGGGAGCGGACCGCGCCATTCCGCGCGCGGCGGCGCGGCCCAGCCCCAGGGCGGGCGCTGGTTGTAATGCCATGGGTTATCGCGCCATTCCCTACGGTCGTCCTGCCACCGATGGTCATCCCGCCGGTCCTGGTCGCGATCGCGCCAATTGTCATTACCGCGCCAACCGTCGTTGTAGCGGTAACCGTCGTGATCACCCCAGTCGTCATCGTCGTCGCCGTGGGGGCGATTCGGATGATCCTGGATGTAACCGGGCGGACCTGCGGGCTGCGCATAAGCCGGTATGGCACCGAGTCCAAGCGTGCCGACGGTCAGCGCGCTGATCATGGCGCCTTGGATCACAACGCTTTTCAGATTCATGTGCGACTCCTGTCCGATTATCTCGGCGGTTCGCCCCGACTCGACCGAAGGTGCTGATACTCAACAGCGGCCCCGCGGTGGTTATGCCGCGGCTGCCCAATTGGATATCGACAGGATGTCAATCGCCGTTACGTGCCCGTGCTCAGGCGGGCGTCACGGCTGTGGGATGGGCGGAATCTGTGGGATCTGCGGAATCGGAGGTGCCTGGGGCACCTCCGGAACCGGGGGCGCCTGGGGGATAGGTGGTGGTGGCGGAGGCGTGATGGGGTCGGCGTAGGCCAGGCCTTGCGCGCCCGCGAAGGCGGCCAATCCCATTGCCGCAGCGGATGCGCCTGTGACGATCAATCTCTTGATGTTCATGCGTTTCCTTTCCGAATCGGCGTACTGCCACCCAACGTACGCCGCGGCTAGGAAATGGGAATACTGCGCTGGTCGCTGCCGTTTAGGTTCTACGTAATTGAGCTGGCATAATGGCCTCTCAGTCTTTGACGGGTTCCGGTTCACGTCGCAACGCAGGCGACCCGGCGACCACTACACGAAGAGGAATCACCATGAAATCGGGTATCCACCCCAAGTATGTCGAGACCAATGTGGTCTGCGGCTGTGGCAACACTTTCGCCACTCACAGCACTAAGGACAGTGGCCACATCGTGGTCGAGGTCTGCTCGCAGTGCCACCCGTTCTACACGGGCAAGCAGAAGATCCTGGACAGCGGCGGTCGCGTCGCCCGGTTCGAGGCGCGGTACGGCAAGCGCAAGGCCGCAGCCGACCAGTAGCTTCCATGCCGACGCCCGTTCTGCTGATGCAGACCGGGCGTCGGTTTTTTTGTAGTGAACGTCTGAGGAGGGTGCATGGGCGAGACGCCACTGATCGAGGCGATGCTGGCTGAGCACGCTGAGCTGGAGAAGCAACTGGCCGACCCCGCGTTGCATGCTGATCCGGGCGCAGCGCGCAAGGCCGGACGTCGGTTCGCGATGCTGTCGCCGATCGTCGCCACCCACCGCAAGCTCTTCGCCGCCCGCGACGATGCGGCCACCGCCCGTGAGCTGTCGGCGGACGATCCTTCATTTGCCGATGAGCTGATCGAGTTGGAATCGTCCATCGCGGAGTTGGAAACCCAGCTCTCGGACATGCTCGCACCTCGCGACCCCCATGACGGCGACGACATCCTCCTCGAAGTGAAATCCGGTGAAGGCGGCGAGGAATCGGCGCTATTCGCTGCCGATCTGGCCCGCATGTACATCCGCTACGCCGAGCGGCATGGCTGGAAGGTCACGATTCTCGACGAGACCGAGTCTGATCTCGGCGGCTACAAGGACGCCACGCTGGCCATCGCCAGCAAGGGCGACAGCGCGGACGGCGTCTGGTCGCGACTCAAGTTTGAAGGTGGGGTGCACCGCGTACAACGTGTTCCCGTCACCGAATCCCAAGGGCGCGTGCACACCTCGGCGGCTGGCGTGTTGGTGTACCCCGAGCCCGAAGAGGTCGAGGAAGTCCAGATCGACGAATCGGATCTGCGAATCGATGTATATCGCTCCTCAGGCAAGGGCGGCCAGGGCGTCAACACCACCGACTCCGCGGTCCGCATCACCCATCTGCCGACGGGGATCGTGGTGACCTGCCAGAACGAGCGCTCACAGCTGCAGAACAAGGCCCGTGCCATGCAGGTGCTGGCGGCGCGGCTGCAGGCCCTCGCCGAGGAGCAGGCACAGGCCGACGCATCGGCGGGCCGTGCGAGCCAGATCCGCACCGTCGACCGCAGCGAGCGGATCCGCACCTACAACTTCCCTGAGAACCGGATCACCGATCATCGCGTCGGATTCAAGGCCCACAACCTGGATCAGGTGCTCGACGGTGACATGGATGCGCTGTTCGACGCACTGGCCGTTGCGGACCGGAAGGCGCGCCTGCAGGAGGCGTGATGAGCCGCTTGCGCGAAAGAACTGGGGGCTAGATGAGCCGCTTGCGCGAACTGATCGCTGAGGCGGTCGAATCACTTTCCCGGACAGGGGTTTCCAGCCCGCAGGTAGACGCCGAAGAGCTCGCCGCGCACCTGCTCGGCGTCCCGCGGACGCGGCTGCGCTTTACCGAGATCACCCCGGGTTTTCCCGAGAGGTACCGCGACCTGGTGGTGCAGCGGGCGCGGCGGATCCCGTTGCAGCATTTGATCGGCAACGCGGCCTTCGGCCCCATCGAGGTGTCCGTGGGTCCTGGAGTGTTCATCCCGCGCCCGGAGACAGAGTCGCTGTACGCCTGGGCGGCCGGCGAGTTGGCGCCACACGCGACGGTCGTCGAGCTATGTGCCGGATCGGCGGCTCTCGCGATCGCCCTGTCACATGACGAGCCGACCGCCCGTGTCCTCGCCGTTGAGCTCGACGGCGAGGCGCTGATATACACGCGGCGGAATACCGCCGGAACTCCGGTCGAGGTGGTCCAGGCCGATGTGACGATGCCCGCGCTGCTGACCGATCTTGATGGCACGGTCGATCTGATCGTCGCCAACCCGCCCTACATCCCTGAGAATGCCGAACTGGAGCCCGAAGTGGCGCAGCATGATCCGCCGCTGGCGCTGTTCGCGGGCGCGGACGGGCTGTCAGTCATCGCGCCCATCGTGACGGCAGCAGGTCGACTGCTCGCTCTGGGAGGCTGCATCGGCGTAGAGCACGATGACAGCAACGGAGATGGAACGTGCGAGCTATTCACGGCAAGCGGCTTATTCGATGACGTCACACAGCGGCAAGATCTTGGGGGCCGGCCGCGATTCGTCACCGCTCGCCGGAAAACGTCCTCGTCATAGACTTGTCCGGTGACCGTCGTCTATGACTGCCAGGATGCAGCGACCCGCCAGGAGGGGATCGACGCGGCGGTGAGCGCGCTCAAGGCAGGCGAATTGGTGGTTATGCCCACCGACACTGTCTACGGATTGGGTTGTGACGCATTCGATTCCAACGCGGTATCGGCGCTGCTTGCAGCCAAGGGGCGGGGGCGGGATATGCCCGTCGGGGTGCTCGTCGGGTCGTGGCACACCATCGACGGACTGGTGTTCGCCGTTCCGCCCGCTGCCCGCGAGCTCATCGAGGCATTCTGGCCGGGACCGCTGAGCATCATCGTGAGGCACGCGCCATCGCTGTCCTGGGATCTGGGGGATGCCCGGGGGAGCGTCATGCTGCGTATGCCCCTGCATCCGGTGGCGATCGACCTGCTGCGTGCCGTCGGTCCGATGGCGGTCTCCAGTGCCAATGTCTCGGGGCAGCCTGCGGCGCTCACCGGCACAGAGGCGCGCGATCAATTGGGTGACAGGGTGGCGGTGTATCTGGACGGCGGCACGGCGGAGCTGGGTGCGGCGTCGACGATCGTCGACCTCACCGGGCCGGCGCCGATGATCGTGCGGGAAGGGCCGATCACCCGGGACCAGATCGTCAGTGTCATTGGCACTGCGATCGGACCTGCCGATGGCGCAGAACCCACAGGATCTTGAAGTACGGTCAGATGCGTGGATTTCGGTGAGCCCAGATTCGGTGAGCGCCGTGGCCAGTGAACTGTTGGCGCTTGCTGATCGAGGTGCGGGCGTACCGCTGCGAGAGCTTGTCCTTGTTGGTCTGACCGCCGCCATCACGACGTTCTTCTGCACTGGTGGAGTGCGGCTTTTTGCGACCCGTGTGGGTGCGGTGGCCTACCCGCGCGAACGCGATGTCCACCTGCAGCCGACACCGCGGATGGGCGGTCTCGGGATCTATCTAGGTGTGTGCGCCGCGATCTTCCTGGCCTCGCAACTACCGGCCCTGACAAGGGGTTTCGTCTATTCTTCGGGCCTGCCGGCGGTAGTGGTCGCAGGCGGCATCATCATGGTCGTCGGTCTGATCGACGACAAATGGGGCCTGGACGCGCTGACCAAGTTCGCCGGCCAGGTCACCGCCGCCAGCGTTCTGGTCACCATGGGTGTGGCCTGGAGCATGATCTACATCCCGTTCGGCGGGGTGGGGACCATTGTGCTGGACCAGATGTCGTCCATCCTGGTCACGCTGGCGTTGACGGTGTCGATCGTGAACGCCATGAACTTCGTGGACGGGCTCGACGGCCTGGCTGCCGGTTTGGGCTTGATCACCGCGGCCGCCATCTGCATCTTTTCCGTCGGGCTACTGCGCAGCCATGGCGGCGATGTCCTGTACTACCCACCCGCGGTGATCTCGGTGGTGCTGGCCGGGGCGTGCCTGGGTTTTCTTCCGCACAACTTCCACCGGGCCCGGATTTTCATGGGCGACTCGGGGTCGATGCTGATCGGCCTGATGCTGGCGGCGGCGTCGACGACGGCCGCGGGCCCCATCTCGCAGAGTTCTTACGGTGCCAAGGACATGTTTGTCTTGCTGTCGCCGTTCCTGCTGGTGATCGCGGTCATGCTGGTACCGGCGCTGGATGCCTTGCTGGCGATCATCCGGCGGACCCGGGCGGGCCGTAGCCCCTTCAGCCCGGACAAGATGCATCTGCACCATCGGTTGCTTCAGATCGGGCATTCGCATCGCAAGGCGGTGCTGATCATCTACCTCTGGGTGGCCATCATCGCGTTCGGAGCGGCCAGCACCATCTTCTTCGAACCCCGATACGCGGGAGCGGTGGTGTTAGGCGCGATCGGTATCGCGATTGTCGCGACGGTCATCCCACTGTTGCGCCGTGAATCCGATCGGCCGACCGTGGCAGCTGCAGTGGTGTCGGATGTCGAATCGGACCCCAGTCCGCCAAGGGAACCAGCCGTGTACGACGAAAAGTAGTAGGGGTGCATTAACGGCCTCTACCATGTGATACCGTTCTGGCATACCCGAAAACTCACGGGTGCCGGCCACACCGGATCGGCGGGATTCTGAGAGCATTTGTCCGAATGTTCCAGGTGCCACCGGACCGATCAACTGACCGACAGAGAGCTGTCCTTTGAGGTGAGTTCCGCGAGCCCGCGGACCTCCGATAGGGTCTGACACCGACGAACGCAATTTTTTGTATCGCCACCCCGACAAAGATGTGAGGTGACACCCCAGATGACCGCGCCCCAGGCAAACCCCAATGCCCCGTTTGTACTCCCGGCATTGGCGTTCCGCCCGTTGCGTCTGACGGTTCTCTGTGGCGTTCTCGGCGCCCTGGCTCTGCTGGCCTCTGCACTTCTGGGGCATTGGGCGATCGGCGTCTTCTTCGTTACCGGGCTTGGACTCGGACTGGTGAACGCTCTCCTCGTTCGCCAGTCCGCGGAAGTCATTACCGCGCAAGACAATCCAAGCAAGCAAAAAATGGCCATCAATTCCGCTGCGCGGTTGATGGTCATTACCGTCCTTGCCCTGGTTATCGCGTTCGTTTTCCGCCCCGATGGTCTTGGGGTGTTCTTCGGAGTTGCGTTGTTCCAGGTGCTGCTGGTGTTGACCACCGCTGTGCCGGTGTGGAAAGGGATCCGTTCAGTGAATCAGGCGGAGGTATAGCCGACCATGAGCACCACGACTTTTCTGGCCGAAGGCGCCATCGAAGTTGGCCACCACACTCATGCGCATTGGCCGCTCATTGGTGAGGTCAACACCGACACCATCCTGGCCTCTGCCATTGCCGGCGTGATCGTCATCGCGCTCGCGCTCTTCCTGAGGGCCAAGGTCACCTCGACCGGTGTGCCCAACGGTGTGCAGCTGTTCTTCGAGGCCGTGACCGTCCAGTTCCGCAACCAGGTCGAGGCCGCAATCGGCATGAAGATCGCGCCGTTCGTGCTGCCGCTGGCCGTGACGATCTTCGTCTTCGTGCTGGTGTCCAACTGGATCTCGGTGCTGCCGGTGCAGTACACCGACGCCAACGGCGCCACCGCCGAACTCCTCAAACCGCCTGCCTCGGATATCAACTACGTGCTGGCCCTGGCATTGTTCGTGTTCCTCTGCTATCACGCCGCAGGGTTCATGCGGCGTGGCCTCATCGGTCACCCGATCAAGGTGATCAAGGGACACGTTCCGGCCTTGGCGCTCATCAACATCGTCGAGGAGATCGCCAAGCCGATATCGCTATCGCTGCGGCTCTTCGGCAACATGTTTGCCGGTGGCATCATGGTCGCGCTGATCGCGCTGTTCCCCGCGTACATCATGTGGGCGCCCAACGCCATCTGGAAAACGTTCGATCTATTCGTCGGTCTGATCCAGGCCTTCATCTTCGCGCTGCTGACAATCCTGTACTTCAGCCAGTCGATGGAAACCGACGAACACCACTAATTACATAGACCAACCTGAAAGACCCTGGTAGCACAGCTACCACTTAATAAGGAGGAAAGAGATGGCGGACCCGACAATTGTTGCTGGTGCCCTCATTGGCGGTGGTTTGATCATGGCCGGCGGCGCGATCGGTGCCGGTATCGGTGACGGTATCGCCGGTAACGCCCTGATCTCCGGTGTAGCTCGCCAGCCCGAGGCTCAAGGCCGGCTGTTCACGCCGTTCTTCATCACCGTCGGTCTGGTTGAGGCCGCGTACTTCATCAACCTGGCCTTCATGGCGCTGTTCGTTTTCGCTACTCCCGGCGCTAGCTAATCGGCATGGGTGAATTGCAGAGCGTCGTCGTGGCGCAGGCCGCCGAAGAGGGTGCGGAGAAGTCGAACTTCCTCATCCCCAACGGCACCTTCTTCGTCGTCCTGGCGATCTTCCTGATCGTCCTAGCGGTCATCGGGACCTTTGTGGTGCCGCCGGTCCAAAAGGTGCTCACGGCACGCGAGGACATGGTCACCAAGACGGCAGAGGACACCAAGAACGCCGCCGAGCAATTCACCGCCGCCGAGGCCGACTACAAGGATGAGCTGGCCAAGGCGCGCGGTGCCGCGACAGCGGTGCGCGACGAGGCCAGGGCCGAGGGACGCGGAATTCTCGAGGACATGCGTCAGCGGGCCAATGCGGAAGCCAATGCTGTGTCATCAGCGGCGGCCGAATCGTTGACCCGTCAGGGCGAGGCAACTTCGGGAGAGCTGGCGGCGAACGTCGACAGCCTGTCCCGAACCCTCGCCGAACGCGTTCTTGGCGTGAGCCTTTCGGAACCAGCGAATGCAGGGCGAGGCTAGGTACAGATGTCGACATTTATCGGGCAGCTCATCGGTTTCGCTGTCATCGTGTTCCTGGTGGTCAAGTTCGTGGTGCCACCGGTGCGCACGCTGATGGGCAAGCAGCAGGACGTGGTGCGCCAGCAGCTCGCCGACAGTAAGTCGGCTGCGGCCAAGCTCGTCGAGGCCGAGGGTGCACATGCCAAGGCGATCGAAGACGCCAAGGCCGACGCCGCCGAGATCGCCGAAGAAGCCAAGGCCGATGCCAAGCAGATCTCCAAGCAGCTGCGCGAGCAGGCCGACGCCGAGGTCGAGCGGATCAAGGTGCACGGCCAGGAGCAGATCCTGCTGCAGCGCCAGCAGCTGATCCGTCAGCTCCGCGGTGATCTCGGTACTGAATCCGTGAACCGTGCAGGCGATTTGGTTCGTTCACATGTCGGTGACCCGACAGCGCAATCCGCCACCGTCGACCGGTTCCTGGATGAGCTGACCCAGATGGCCGGCAGTGTCAACACCGAACGCCGGCCGTTGGCAGTCGGGGGAGCAGGTCTGCACGCCGCCAGCCGCGAGTCGCTCGCCGAGCAGGTATCCGCTTTTCAAGCCAACGCGGTCTCGCTCGACAGCCTGACGCTCAACGCACTGGCCGATGATCTGACCGCGGTCGCCGAGCTCCTCATCAAGGAGTTGGTGCTGCGTAAGCACTTGTCCGAGCCGGTCGACGCCAGCGAGCTGTCCGCCAAGATCACCTTGGTCGACTCGATATTCACTTCCAAGATCGGACGGCCGGCGCTCGAGGTCGTGCGCTCGGCCGTTACCGCCCGCTGGTCTGCCTCCGGTGATCTGATCACCGCGATCGAACACATCGCCCGCCTCGCTCTGTTGGAGCGGGCCGAACGCGACGGTCAGATCGACGATGTCGAAGACCAGTTGTTCCGCATCAGCCGCGTCCTCGACGGCGAGCCGCAGCTGAGCTTGCTGCTGAGCAACACCGCCGCGCCTACCGCCGATCGCGTGACGCTGTTGAAGAACGTCCTCGCCGGTCGTTCCAACCTGATCGTGACCAGCCTGCTGGCGCAGACCGTGCGTCTGTTGCGCGGTAAGCGCGCAGATATCGCAGTACTTGATGTCGCCGAATTGGCGGTTGCCCGGCGCAACGAGTCGGTCGCTCACGTGAAGTCGGCCGCCCCGATCAGCGATGCTCAGAGCACACGGCTGGCCCAGGTGCTCGGGCAGATTTACGGCCGCACCATCGCGGTGCAGCTGGATGTGGATCCCGAACTGCTGGGCGGGCTCGTCGTCAACATCGGTGACGAGGAGATCGACGGCAGCCTGTCCACCCGGCTTTCCGCGGCCGCCCTCCACCTGCCCAACTAAGCAACCACCAGACTTACCCCGCAAGAAGAGCCAGGAACAGGAAGACGAGAAAAGCCATGACAGAGTTGACGATCTCCTCGGCGGACATCTCCGGCGCGATCGAGCAGTACGTCGCGACGTTCTCTGCCGACCCCGCCCGCGAAGAAATCGGCATCGTCGCCGACACCGGTGACGGCATCGCCCACGTCGAGGGTCTGCCTTCGGTCATGACTCAGGAGCTCCTCGAGTTCCCGGGCGGCGTGCTGGGTGTGGCGCTAAACCTGGACGAGCGCAGCGTCGGCACCGTTATCCTCGGCGACTTCCACGGCATCGAAGAGGGCCAGCAGGTCAAGCGCACCGGCGAGGTCTTATCGGTACCGGTGGGCGACGCCTTCCTCGGTCGCGTCATCAACCCGCTCGGTCAGCCGATCGACGGCCGCGGCGACATCGAGGCCGAGACCACTCGCGCGCTCGAGCTCCAGGCCGCCAGTGTGGTCGAGCGTCAAAGTGTTGCGGAGCCGCTGCAGACCGGCATCAAGGCCATCGACTCGCAGACCCCCATCGGTCGCGGCCAGCGCCAGCTGATCATCGGTGACCGCAAGACCGGCAAGACCGCCGTCTGCGTCGACACCATCCTGAACCAGAAGCAGGCCTGGGACAGCGGCGATCCGCAGCAGCAGGTGCGCTGCATCTACGTCGCCGTCGGACAGAAGGGCTCGACCATCGCTGCGGTGCGCCGCACCCTGGACGAGGCCGGCGCGCTGGAGTACACCACCATCGTGGCCGCCCCGGCCTCCGATGCGGCGGGCTTCAAATGGCTTGCGCCGTACACCGGCTCGGCCCTCGGCCAGCATTGGATGTACCAGGGCAAGCACGTCCTCATCGTGTTCGACGACCTCACCAAGCAGGCCGAGGCCTACCGCGCCATCTCGCTGCTGCTGCGCCGTCCGCCGGGCCGCGAGGCATACCCGGGTGACGTCTTCTACTTGCACTCGCGTCTGCTGGAGCGTTGCGCGAAGCTGTCCGACGCGCTGGGTGCCGGCTCGCTGACCGGTCTGCCGATCATCGAGACCAAGGCCAACGACATCTCGGCCTACATCCCCACCAACGTCATCTCGATCACCGACGGACAGTGCTTCCTGCAGACCGACCTCTTCAACCAGGGCGTACGCCCGGCCATCAACGTTGGTGTGTCGGTGTCGCGCGTGGGTGGTGCCGCACAGATCAAGGCAATGAAGGAAGTAGCCGGCTCGCTGCGGTTGGAGCTCTCGCAGTACCGCGAGTTGGAGGCCTTCGCGGCCTTCGCCTCGGACCTGGATGCCACCTCGAAGGCCCAGCTGGAGCGTGGTGCGCGCTTGGTCGAGCTGCTCAAGCAGTCGCAGAACTCGCCGTACCCGGTCGAGGAGCAGGTCGTGGCGATCTACCTCGGCACCGGTGGACACCTCGACTCGGTGCCGGTCGGTGATGTCATCCGGTTCGAGCAGGAATTCCTCGACCACGTGCGCGGCTCACACGCCGACATTCTGACCGATATCAAGGAGACCAAGAAGTTCTCGGAGGACACCGAATCCAAGCTCACGGCCGCGATCAACGCGTTCAAGAAGAGCTTCGCCGCCACTGATGGCAGCTCGGTGGAGGTCAAGGACGTCGCGGCCGAGGCGCTCGACGAGTCCGAGGTCGGTCAGGAGACCGTCCAGGTCCGCAAGCCGGCTCCGGCAAAAAAGTAGAGCAGTAGGACCTCCAGAAAATGGCTGCACAAATCCGAGAACTGCGCCGGCGGATCAAATCCGCCGGATCGATCAAGAAGATCACCAAGGCGCAAGAGCTGATCGCGACATCGCGCATCTCTAAGGCGCAGGCACGTGTGGTGGCGGCTCGTCCGTACGCGGCCGAGATCACCAACGTGCTTACCGCACTCGCCGATGATGCCGCGTTGGATCATCCGCTACTGGTGGCGCGGGCCGAGCCGAAGCGGGCAGGCGTGCTCATCGTCTCGTCGGACCGCGGGCTGTGCGGTGGGTACAACGCCAACGTGCTGCGTGTCGCCGAGGAGCTGTTCGCGCTGCTGCGTGAGCAGGGCAAGACCCCAGTGATCTACGTGGTCGGCCGCAAGGCGCTGAACTTCTACAAGTTCCGTGGCCGCACGGTCACTCAGTCCTGGACCGGGTTCTCCGAGCGTCCCGAGTACTCACACGCCCAGGAAATCGCCGGCGTGCTGGTGGATGCCTTCCTGGCGGGTGCCGATGACGACGGCGACGAGCCCGGTGCCGATGGCATTCTCGGCGTCGACGAGCTGCATATCGTGTACACCGAGTTCAAGTCGATGCTGACCCAGTCGGCCGTGGCCAAGCGGATCGCGCCGATGGAGATCGAGTACGTCGGCGAGGCCGCCGGACCGACCACCCAGTACTCGTTCGAGCCTGACGCCACAACGCTTTTCGCGTCCCTGCTGCCTCGCTACCTGGCGACCCGGGTGTACGCGGCGCTGCTGGAGGCGGCAGCCTCGGAGTCGGCATCCCGCCGGCGCGCCATGAAGGCGGCCACGGATAACGCCGATGACCTCATCAAGGGACTCACCCTGGAAGCCAACCGTGCTCGCCAGGCCCAGATCACCCAGGAAATCAGTGAAATCGTTGGCGGCGTGGACGCGCTTGCCTCGGCCGCCGCAAGCGAACATTAAGAATAGAAAGAGTCGAGCCAGATGACTGCTGCAACTGCTAACAAGACCGTCGGACGAGTGGTTCGCGTTACCGGCCCGGTCGTCGACGTGGAGTTCCCGCGTGGCGCCGTGCCGCCGCTCTTCTCCGCCCTCAACGCCGAGATCACCTACGAAGCGATGGCCAAGACGCTGACCCTCGAGGTGGCACAGCACCTGGGCGACAACCTCGTTCGCACCGTCTCCATGCAGCCGACTGACGGCCTGGTGCGTGGCGTGGATGTCACCAACACCGGTAGCACCATCTCGGTGCCGGTCGGTGACGGCGTGAAGGGTCACGTCTTCAACGCCTTGGGCGACTGCCTCGACGAGCCGGGCTACGGCAGCGATTTCGAGAAGTGGTCCATCCACCGCAAGCCCCCGGCCTTCGACCAGCTCGAGCCGCGTACTGAGATGCTGGAGACCGGCCTTAAGGTCGTCGACCTGCTGACCCCGTACGTGCGTGGTGGCAAGATCGCGCTCTTCGGTGGTGCCGGTGTGGGTAAGACCGTGCTGATCCAGGAGATGATCAACCGCATCGCCCGGAACTTCGGTGGTACCTCGGTATTCGCCGGCGTTGGTGAGCGCACCCGTGAGGGCAACGACCTGTGGGTCGAGCTTGCCGATGCCAACGTGCTCAAGGACACCGCGTTGGTGTTCGGCCAGATGGACGAGCCGCCCGGCACGCGTATGCGCGTCGCGCTCTCGGCGCTGACCATGGCGGAGTACTTCCGCGATGAGCAGGGTCAGGACGTGCTGCTGTTCATCGACAACATCTTCCGGTTCACCCAGGCCGGCTCGGAGGTGTCGACCCTGCTGGGCCGCATGCCGTCCGCCGTGGGTTACCAGCCGACGCTGGCCGACGAGATGGGTGAGCTGCAGGAGCGCATCACCTCGACCCGCGGTCGCTCGATCACCTCGATGCAGGCCGTGTACGTGCCCGCCGACGACTACACCGACCCGGCGCCGGCGACCACGTTCGCGCACCTGGACGCCACCACCGAGCTTTCTCGTGCGGTGTTCTCCAAGGGCATCTTCCCGGCCGTGGACCCGTTGGCCTCGTCGTCGACGATTCTGCTGCCGTCCGTGGTGGGTGAGGAGCACTACCGGGTTGCGCAGGAAGTCATCCGTGTTCTGCAGCGCTACCAGGACCTGCAGGACATCATCGCCATCCTCGGTATCGACGAGCTGTCGGAAGAAGACAAGCAGCTGGTGGGCCGTGCCCGTCGTATCGAGCGTTTCCTGAGCCAGAACATGATGGCTGCCGAGCAGTTCACCGGCCAGCCCGGCTCGACCGTGCCGCTCAAGGAGACCATCGAGGCCTTCGACAAGCTCACCAAGGGTGAGTTCGACCACCTGCCCGAGCAGGCGTTCTTCCTCATCGGTGGTCTGGACGACCTGGCGAAGAAGGCCGAAAGCCTCGGCGCCAAGCTGTAATTCGTCGCTAGCCATCTGAAGGAGGTGCACTGAATGTCCGAAATTGACGTCGAGATTGTCGCCGTCGAGCGCGAGATCTGGTCGGGTAAGGCCACATTCGTCTTTACCCGCACGACCTCCGGTGAAATCGGAATCCTGCCGCACCACATTCCCTTGGTGGCGCAGCTGGTGGACGATGCCGCGGTGAAGATCGAGCGCGAGGGCGCTGACGACCTGTGGTGGGCGATCGACGGGGGATTCCTGTCGATCACCGACACCAAGGTCAGCATCCTGGCGGAGTCCGTGCAGGCACGTGCGGATATTGACGAGGCCAAGGCCAAGGCCGATTCCGGTTCCGACGTTCCACGGGTGGCCGCGCAGGGACGCGCGCGCTTACGTGCGCTCGGACAGACGGTTTAGCATTACCCACCTAGGGATACCGCTTTGAGCGTGACGGCGATGATCGAGATCTCGATCATCGCCGTTCTCGTTTTGGCGGTGGCTGCCTTGAGTTTTCGTCTGCTCAAGTTGCGACATGGCGGGACCGCCGCGTTGTTACGGGATGCTCGACCGGACACCGGCCCAGATGTTCTTCGCGTAAGCGGCTCATCGCAGGAGCGGCGCTGGCGCCACGGCGTCATGCGTTACCGCGAATCTGAGGCGGAGTTCTATCGGTTGTCCAGTATTCGACTGTGGCCGGATCGCCGGCTGTCGCGACGTGATCTCGAGATCCTCGATCGTCGGATTCCGCGCGGCGATGAGTACGACATCATGACCGCCGAAATCGTGGTGCTGCAGCTGCGTGACGGTGCGCGTGAATACGAAATGGCGCTGGATCGCGGTGCGCTGACCGCGTTCATGTCGTGGATGGAGTCGCGGCCCTCGCCGCGGGCAGAGCGCCGCAGCCGCTAGGCATTTCTCGCCGACACGTCGTGTTGCGGTGGTTTCGTACCGCGTGTTTTCGCCACGAGGCGGTATGTCGAGGAGGATCTGAAGGATTTAGGCGGGCTGTGCCGGTCCGCCGGGCTTCCAGAGCGTGTCCTTGCCGCCGTTGGCGACCCGCGACAGGATGAACAGCAGATCCGAGAGCCGGTTCAGATATTTGGCGGTCAGCACATTGGTGCTGTCGGGATACGTATCGATTGCGGCCCAGGCCGAACGTTCCGCTCGACGCGCCACGGTCCGTGCCACGTGCAATAAGCCGGATAGTGGGGTACCGCCCGGCAGCACAAAGGAATTCAGCTTCGGTAGATCCTCGTTGTACTCGTCACACCAGCCTTCTAGGCGGTCGACATACGGCTGCGTGATCCGCAGCGGGGGGTATTCAGGATTGGGCACGACGGGGGTGGACAGGTCTGCGCCGGCGTCGAACAGATCGTTCTGGATCTGCAACAGCACCGAATTGATCGCTTGACTCGGGTTCCCGAGCACCACTGCGACGCCAATAGCGGCGTTGGCCTCATCGCAATCGGCGTATGCGAGGAGCCGTGGGTCGTTCTTCGGCACTCGTGAGAAGTCGCTTAGACCGGTGGTCCCGTCATCTCCGGTCCGGGTGTAGATGCGAGTGAGATGCACACCACTCGATGCTCTCCGCGCACTCTCGGGGTCCCTCTCGCTTGCGGGCGCCTCATCGGTCATGCGTTGAAACGTTACCCGGCTACGCTGTCGGGCGTGAGCGAGCATTTCTTGGTGACCGGCGGCGCCCGGCTTACAGGTCAAGTGGCTGTTACCGGCGCCAAGAACAGCGTGCTCAAGTTGATGGCGGCCGCGCTGCTGGCGGAGGGAGTCAGCACCATCACCAACTGCCCCGACATCCTGGACGTGCCCTTGATGGCCGAGGTGCTGCGCGGATTGGGTGCCACGGTGGAACTCGAAGGCGACGTCGTCACGATCACCTCGCCGGCTGAGCTCAAATACGACGCCGACTTCGCGGCGGTACGTCAGTTCCGGGCTTCGGTCTGCGTCCTGGGTCCGTTGGTGGGCCGGTGTCGACGGGCGAAGGTGGCGTTACCGGGTGGAGATGCCATCGGGTCTCGCCCGCTCGACATGCACCAGGCGGGCCTGCGGCAGCTGGGGGCGGAGTGCACGATCGAGCATGGCTGTGTGGTCGCCGAGGCAAAAGCGTTGCACGGGGCCAATATTCAACTTGACTTCCCGTCGGTGGGTGCGACCGAGAACATCTTGATGGCAGCTGTGCTTGCCGATGGCATCACCACAATCCACAACGCGGCGCGTGAACCAGACGTGGTGGATCTCTGCACCATGTTGGTGCAGATGGGCGCCCAGATAGAAGGTGCTGGAACGTCGACGTTGACGGTTACCGGCGTGCCTCAGCTTCATCCCACCGAGCATCGCGTTATCGGAGACCGAATCGTCGCTGCCACTTGGGGTATCGCCGCCGCGATGACTCGGGGTGATGTCACGGTCACCGGAGTTGATCCAGAGCACCTCCAGCTGGTGCTGCACAAGCTCCACGATGCCGGCGCCACAGTTACCCAGGACGACAACGGATTTCGCGTGGTTCAGTACGAGCGTCCCAAAGCGATCAACGTGGCCACGCTGCCATTCCCGGGATTCCCAACTGACTTGCAGCCCATGGCAATTGGTCTTGCAGCGATAGCCGACGGCACTTCCATGATCACCGAGAACGTCTTCGAGGCCAGATTCCGCTTTGTCGAGGAGATGATGCGATTGGGCGCCGACGCGCGAACAGACGGGCATCACGCAGTGGTTCGGGGTATCCGTCAACTGTCCAGTGCGCCGGTGTGGTCATCGGATATCCGGGCCGGCGCGGGGCTGGTGCTGGCGGGGTTGGTGGCGGACGGCGTCACGGAGGTATACGATGTCTTCCATATCGACCGCGGTTACCCGTTGTTCGTGGAGAACCTCCAGAGCTTGGGTGCCGAAGTCGAGCGGGTCAGCTAGCGCTGGCCAGCCCCGAACCCCGAAGTTGACTCAAGTTCATTGGACTTGGTACAGTGGTGGGGTTGCCCTGAATGAGCGAGGCCGGGACAAGGAAGCGATTCCGAAATTCCGGTCTGGGTTGGTGCGCAGTTGACCAGCTCGAAACCGGGAGTTTGACTCAAGTTCACTGAACTTGATAAGGTTCCCGGGCCGCTTAGATAGAGCAAAAGCCGAAATAGAAGAAGAAATTCAGATATCTCGG
>NZ_JBFAGW010000002.1:0-414223 GCF_040653875.1 Mycobacterium sp. NPDC050853 | reverse complement strand
GCGATCGGATGGTGCGCAAGTGACCAGCCAAAACCGGGAATTTGACTCAAGTTCATCGAACTTGATACGGTTTCCAAGCCGCCCGAAAGGGCAAAAGCCGAAATAGAAGAAGAAATTCAGATATCTCGGCGATCGGATGGTGCGCAAGTGACCAGCCAAAACCGGGAATTTGACTCAAGTTCATCGAACTTGATACGGTTTCCAAGCCGCCCGAAAGGGCAAAGGCGAGAACAAAGGAAGTAATTCCGGAATTCATCGCCAAATACAACTTGAAGTGTGTTGTTTGAGAACTCAATAGTGTGTCAGTGTTTAATTCGACATTATATGTCGAAAACAATTCTTTTGACAGTTGTTTCGCTGGGATCAAATTTTATTGGAGAGTTTGATCCTGGCTCAGGACGAACGCTGGCGGCGTGCTTAACACATGCAAGTCGAACGGAAAGGCCCTTCGGGGTACTCGAGTGGCGAACGGGTGAGTAACACGTGGGCGATCTGCCCCGCACTTTGGGATAAGCCTGGGAAACTGGGTCTAATACCGAATAGGACCACGCGCTTCATGGCGTGTGGTGGAAAGCTTTTGCGGTGTGGGATGAGCCCGCGGCCTATCAGCTAGTTGGTGAGGTAATAGCTCACCAAGGCGACGACGGGTAGCCGGCCTGAGAGGGTGACCGGCCACACTGGGACTGAGATACGGCCCAGACTCCTACGGGAGGCAGCAGTGGGGAATATTGCACAATGGGCGCAAGCCTGATGCAGCGACGCCGCGTGAGGGATGACGGCCTTCGGGTTGTAAACCTCTTTCAGTAGGGACGAAGCGAAAGTGACGGTACCTACAGAAGAAGGACCGGCCAACTACGTGCCAGCAGCCGCGGTAATACGTAGGGTCCGAGCGTTGTCCGGAATTACTGGGCGTAAAGAGCTCGTAGGTGGTTTGTCACGTTGTCCGTGAAAACCCACAGCTTAACTGTGGGCGTGCGGGCGATACGGGCAGACTAGAGTACTGCAGGGGAGACTGGAATTCCTGGTGTAGCGGTGGAATGCGCAGATATCAGGAGGAACACCGGTGGCGAAGGCGGGTCTCTGGGCAGTAACTGACGCTGAGGAGCGAAAGCGTGGGTAGCGAACAGGATTAGATACCCTGGTAGTCCACGCCGTAAACGGTGGGTACTAGGTGTGGGTTTCCTTCCTTGGGATCCGTGCCGTAGCTAACGCATTAAGTACCCCGCCTGGGGAGTACGGTCGCAAGACTAAAACTCAAAGGAATTGACGGGGGCCCGCACAAGCGGCGGAGCATGTGGATTAATTCGATGCAACGCGAAGAACCTTACCTGGGTTTGACATGCGCAGGACGTATCTAGAGATAGGTATTCCCTTGTGGCCTGCGTGCAGGTGGTGCATGGCTGTCGTCAGCTCGTGTCGTGAGATGTTGGGTTAAGTCCCGCAACGAGCGCAACCCTCGTCCTATGTTGCCAGCGGGTAATGCCGGGGACTCGTAGGAGACTGCCGGGGTCAACTCGGAGGAAGGTGGGGATGACGTCAAGTCATCATGCCCCTTATGTCCAGGGCTTCACACATGCTACAATGGCCAGTACAGAGGGCTGCGAAGCCGCAAGGTGGAGCGAATCCCTTAAAGCTGGTCTCAGTTCGGATTGGGGTCTGCAACTCGACCCCATGAAGTCGGAGTCGCTAGTAATCGCAGATCAGCAACGCTGCGGTGAATACGTTCCCGGGCCTTGTACACACCGCCCGTCACGTCATGAAAGTCGGTAACACCCGAAGCCAGTGGCCTAACCTTTTGGAGGGAGCTGTCGAAGGTGGGATCGGCGATTGGGACGAAGTCGTAACAAGGTAGCCGTACCGGAAGGTGCGGCTGGATCACCTCCTTTCTAAGGAGCACCATTTCTCAGTCGAATGAACTGAGACATTTGTGAACGCCTGTAGTGGGCGATCACTCGGTGAATATGTTTTATAAATCCTGTTCACCCCGTGAACAGGTAATCAGCGAAACGCTAAAACTGTCAATAGAATTGAAATGCTGGCACACTGTTGGGTCCTGAGGCAACACGCTTTTTGTGTTGTCACCCCGCTTGGTGGTGGGGTGTGGTCCTTGACTTATGGATAGTGGTTGCGAGCATCTAACAAGCCTCGCTCGTTTACGAGTGAGGCTAGTTTTTGCAATTTATTAGCTAAGTTCTTAAGGGCACATGGTGAATGCCTTGGCACTAGAAGCCGATGAAGGACGTAGGAGGCTGCGATAAGCCTCGGGGAGCTGCCAACCGAGCTTTGATCCGAGGATGTCCGAATGGGGAAACCCAGCACGAGTGATGTCGTGTTACCCACTGCTGAATATATAGGCTTTGGGAGGAAACGCGGGGAAGTGAAACATCTCAGTACCCGTAGGAAGAGAAAACAAAAGTGATTCCGTGAGTAGTGGCGAGCGAAAGCGGAAGATGGCTAAACCGCATGCATGTGATACCTGGTAGGGGTTGTGTGTGCGGGGTTGTGGGAGTAATACATGCCGGCTCTACCAGGCCGGCGGACAGTAAGAAAGTGTCGTGATTAGCGGAAGTGGTCTGGGATGGCCCGCCGCAGACGGTGAGAGTCCGGTACGCGAAAATCCGACACCTGTCTTGTATTACCACCCGAGTAGCAGCGGGCTCGTGGAATCTGCTGTGAATCTGCCGGGACCACCCGGTAAGCCTAAATACTCTCTAGTGACCGATAGCGGATTAGTACCGTGAGGGAATGGTGAAAAGTACCCCGGGAGGGGAGTGAAATAGTACCTGAAACCATGTGCCTACAATCCGTCAAAGCCTCCAAGTGGGGTGATGGCGTGCCTTTTGAAGAATGAGCCTGCGAGTCAGGGACACGTCGCGAGGTTAACCCGTGTGGGGTAGCCGTAGCGAAAGCGAGTCTGAATAGGGCGCCCATAGTGGCGTGTTCTGGACCCGAAGCGGAGTGATCTACCCATGGCCAGGGTGAAGCGGCGGTAAGACGCCGTGGAGGCCCGAACCCACTTAGGTTGAAGACTGAGGGGATGAGTTGTGGGTAGGGGTGAAAGGCCAATCAAACTCCGTGATAGCTGGTTCTCCCCGAAATGCATTTAGGTGCAGCGTCGCGTGTTTCTTGTTGGAGGTAGAGCTACTGGATGGCCAATGGGCCCTAAAAGGTTACTGACGTCAGCCAAACTCCGAATGCCAATAAGTTAGAGCGCGGCAGTGAGACGGCGGGGGAGAAGCTCCGTGCGTCGAGAGGGAAACAGCCCAGATCGCCGGCTAAGGCCCCTAAGCGTGTACTAAGTGGAAAAGGATGTGCAGTCGCAAAGACAACCAGGAGGTTGGCTTAGAAGCAGCCACCCTTGAAAGAGTGCGTAATAGCTCACTGGTCAAGTGATTGTGCGCCGACAATGTAGCGGGGCTCAAGTACACCGCCGAAGCCGCGGCATTCATGCAATACATTCCCTTCGGGGCAGTGGCATGGATGGGTAGGGGAGCGTCCTGCACCCAGCGAAGCTGCGGAGTGATCCAGCAGTGGAGGGTGCGGGAGTGAGAATGCAGGCATGAGTAGCGACAGACAAGTGAGAAACTTGTCCGCCGAATGACCAAGGGTTCCTGGGCCAGGCTAGTCCTCCCAGGGTAAGTCGGGACCTAAGGCGAGGCCGACAGGCGTAGTCGATGGACAACGGGTTGATATTCCCGTACCCGTGTGTGCGCGCCCATGATGAATCATCGGTACTAACCACCCAAAAGGTTCTAGATCAATCTCTTCGGAGTGCGACATGAACCCGCTGCGTGGGACCCACGGTGGTAGTAGTCAAGCGACGGGGTGACGCAGGAAGGTAGCTGTACCGGTCAGTGGTAATACCGGAGCAAGCCTGTAGGGCGACGTCTAGGTAAATCCGGATGTCATAAAGCCTGAGAGGTGACGCATAGCCGATTGAGGCGAATTCAGTGATCCTATGCTGCCAAGAAAAGCCTCTAGTGAGTTCACACACGGCCCGTACCCCAAACCAACACAGGTGGTCAGGTAGAGAATACCAAGGCGTACGAGATAACTATGGTTAAGGAACTCGGCAAAATACCCCCGTAACTTCGGGAGAAGGGGGACCTCGCTTGGTGACCGGACTTGCTCCGTGAGCTGGACGAGGTCGCAGAGACCAGTGAGAAGCGACTGTTTACTAAAAACACAGGTCCGTGCGAAGTCGCAAGACGATGTATACGGACTGACGCCTGCCCGGTGCTGGAAGGTTAAGAGGACCGGTTAACCCTTCGGGGTGAAGCTGAGAATTTAAGCCCCAGTAAACGGCGGTGGTAACTATAACCATCCTAAGGTAGCGAAATTCCTTGTCGGGTAAGTTCCGACCTGCACGAATGGCGTAACGACTTCTCAACTGTCTCAACCATAGACTCGGCGAAATTGCACTACGAGTAAAGATGCTCGTTACGCGCGGCAGGACGAAAAGACCCCGGGACCTTCACTATAGCTTGGTATTGGCGTTTGGTTCGGTTTGTGTAGGATAGGTGGGAGACTATGAAGCAGGCACGCCAGTGTTTGTGGAGTCATCGTTGAAATACCACTCTGATCGTATTGAACCTCTAACCTCGGACCGTATATCCGGTCCAGGGACAGTGCCTGGTGGGTAGTTTAACTGGGGCGGTTGCCTCCTAAAATGTAACGGAGGCGCTCAAAGGTTCCCTCAACCTGGACGGCAATCAGGTGTTGAGTGCAAGTGCACAAGGGAGCTTGACTGCGAGACCTACAAGTCGAGCAGGGACGAAAGTCGGAACTAGTGATCCGGCACCTCTGAGTGGAAGGGGTGTCGCTCAACGGATAAAAGGTACCCCGGGGATAACAGGCTGATCTTCCCCAAGAGTCCATATCGACGGGATGGTTTGGCACCTCGATGTCGGCTCGTCGCATCCTGGGGCTGGAGCAGGTCCCAAGGGTTGGGCTGTTCGCCCATTAAAGCGGCACGCGAGCTGGGTTTAGAACGTCGTGAGACAGTTCGGTCTCTATCCGCCGCGCGCGTCAGAAACTTGAGGAAACCTGTCCCTAGTACGAGAGGACCGGGACGGACGAACCTCTGGTGTACCAGTTGTTCCACCAGGAGCACGGCTGGATAGCTACGTTCGGACAGGATAACCGCTGAAAGCATCTAAGCGGGAAACCTATTCCAAGACCAGGTTTCTTACCCTTTTAGAGGGATAAGGTCACCCACAGACTATGGGTTCAATAGGCCAGACCTGTAAGCGTAGTAATACGTTCAGGGAACTGGCACTAATCGACCGAAAACTTACTAATAAATCGCAACCACTATTCGTCGTCATTTTGACGACCACACTCCACCACCAGATAACTTGTGTGTTTATCACACAACAGAGTTACGGCGGCCACAGCGAGAGGGAAACGCCCGGTCCCATTCCGAACCCGGAAGCTAAGCCTCTCAGCGCCGATGGTACTGTTCTTTACACGGAATGGAAGAGTAGGACACCGCCGAACATAAATTGGAAATACCCCCCAGGAAACTGGGGGGTATTTTCATATCTACTGTTAGATTTCTGATCATCTTCTGGCTGTAGAGATAGGAATCATGTGCAGGCATTCAAGGGTCGCTTCAGGCTGAAGCCGGCCGCCACGACCGTCGGGACGGTGGTACTCGTTCTGGTCATCTACGTGGGATTTCTTGTTATCTACCGGATGCTGGATCAGCACTCGACACCACCGCTATCGGCTGATCTGGATCTCTCGCGAGATGATGAGACTGTGGTGGTTATCGACCTCCAAGACTTACGGACGGTGAATAACCGACTGGACGCCGAGGTTGTGGTGCTGCCTGCGAAATCGACCCTGGACAGTTTCGGGCTGTTGCAGGCTGATATGTCTGTGCGACTGGTGTCTTCACTCGATTACGGGGAACGGCGCTTTCCTCGCGGCACGGTTCCCGCGGCCATGGATGACACCCTGGTCGCCGTCGGTGACGCGCAGATCTGGCCGTTCGACGAATACTCCACCGCGCATCTGCGCGCCGAGGTCATGCTGGGCAACGGCGAGGGGCGGCGCCCGGTGCCCGCTCGCATCGAAGTGATCGGGAGCCTGGGCGGATGGCGGGTGTCTTCGGAAACGTCTCCCGCGCCCGGCGGCACGGGGGACGAGACCACGGTCACGCTGGTACGGGCCCGCGGCACGCTCGCATTCGACGTGGGTATCTGTCTTGTTTTGATCACGCTGCCGACAATGGCGCTGATTGTCGCGATCGAGACGGTGAAGGGCAGAAAGAAGTTTCACCCGCCGCTGACCACCTGGTTCGGCACCATGCTCTTCGCGATCGTGCCGCTGCGCAACATACTGCCCGGTGCGCCCCCGCCCGGCGCCTGGATCGATCAGGCGCTTGTGCTGTGGGTGCTCATTGCTCTGGTGGTGGCGATGGTGCTCTACGTCGAGGCTTGGTGGAAGCAGTCGGAGTAGGCGAGACAGGCTAGACCGGTACCGCAAGCTCGGTGGGCTCGGTTCGGCCGCGCAGCGTTACCGTATCGCCCGAACGCCAGTGCAAGGCCTCCCGATGGTGGGCGCGCAGGACCGTGTCGAGGGAGGCCACCAGGTGTCCCGGCACCGTCTTGGACAGCTCGCAGAGCCGGGCTGCTTCGTTGACCGGGTCGCCGATGACGGTGTATTCGAATCGGTCATGGGCGCCGATATTTCCGGCGACTGCCTGCCCCGAGGCAACGCCGATGCCAGCCCGGCATTCGGGCACCTCAGTCCGTAGCCGGCGGGCGATGGCCCGCGCAGCTGCGAGCGCCTGACTCTCGGGACGGTCCAGCCGGACTGGCGCTCCGAATACCGCAAGGGTTGCGTCGCCCTCGAATTTGTTGACCATGCCCTCGAATCGGTCGATTTCCTCCACGACGACGGTGAAGAACCGATTCAGCAGCGCGACCACCTCGATGGCTGGACGGGTGGCCGCTATCTGGGTGGAGCCGACGATATCGGCGAAAAGCACCGCGACATGGCGCTCTTCACCGCCGAGCTCGGGCTGCTGCAGCTCGGCGGCGGCGGCAACCTCCCGGCCGACATGCTTGCCGAACAGATCTCGGACCCGCTCGCGTTCACGCAGGCCCTCCACCATGGTGTTGAAACCTGCCTGCAGCTCGCCGAGCTCGGTGCCGTCGTAGACGACGAGATTGACGTCCAAATCGTTCTGTTCCACCCGCTTGAGCGCGGCCTGCACCTCCTTTACCGGGGTGGCCGTCATCCAAGACGCGATCCAGATGAGGATCAAACCGAAGATCAATGGTGCGCCGGACAGGATTATGACGGCAATCGCCAGCTGATTCAGGGTGAAGTTGCCGAAGATCAACGCTCCGAGACCAGTGAGCATGATGCCCGCGGCGGGGACCCCCGAACCCAGCATCCACGCCAGAAGGGTGCGGACCATGATCCCCGAGACGAGTCTTCGCTTGCGGGGACCGGCCTCGAGGGCCCGTGCAGCGACCGGCCGCATCGCGAATTCGGTGAACAAGTAGTTCGCGGCGCAGACGACAATTCCGCTGAAGCCGACGGCGAAAAAGATCTTTGGGATGTACATCGGGTCTTGCAAGCCGAAGAGCGTGGTGAACAAGGCTGTTCCGCCAACCCAGAGGATTGCTTCCACGACGGTGAGCCGCCACGGCACCGCGAACGTATTTCGCTGGTCTGCGAGAGTCGGCGTCTTCTCCTCCATAGCCCAGCGCACCACCTTGAAGATGCGCCGGGTACCCCAGTACGCGCCGATGAGGACTGCGAGCGTTACGTAGACAGGCACCGCTACAAAGTTGATCCACCAGGGCGCATCGAAGACGTTGGGGTCAGGTATTGCCACCAGCACCAGCAGGATGACGACGGCGACACCGATGAGGTTGGCGACCACCACGAAGACGGTGAGGATCAGCTGAATCCGGATCCGTTGGATACGGGTGCTCTCGTCAGCTGTGCCGAGCAACCAGGATCCGTATCCGTTACCGGCCTGGAGCCGCCCGGTCTGACCGGTGATGGCGGCAAGCGCCGCGCCTACTCTTCGCGACACTGCGCGAATCGACTCGTTTGCCATAGTTGTGGTCAGCCTAACGCCCGTTAGAGTGGGCCGGTGCGTCTTGTTGTAGCTCAGTGCACGGTCGATTACGTCGGACGATTGACCGCTCACCTTCCCTCCGCTAAGCGGCTGCTGTTGATCAAGGCGGACGGTTCGGTGAGTGTGCACGCCGATGACCGCGCCTATAAGCCGCTCAACTGGATGAGCCCGCCGTGCTGGCTCACCGAAACTGCTGCAGAACCCGAGGATTCGACTGTCTGGGTGGTGGAGAACAAGGCAGGTGAGCAGCTGCGCATTACCCTCGAGAACATCGAGCACGATTCCGCACATGAGCTCGGGGTGGACCCCGGACTGGTCAAGGACGGCGTGGAGGCGCACCTGCAAGAGTTGCTCGCCGAGCATGTTGCGCTGCTCGGTGCCGGCTACACCCTGGTACGTCGTGAGTACATGACCCCGATCGGGCCGGTGGATCTGCTCTGTCGCGATGCCGGGGGTGCGACGGTCGCGGTGGAGATCAAGCGCCGCGGTGAGATCGACGGTGTCGAACAGCTGACCCGCTACCTCGAACTACTCAATCGGGACACCACGTTGGCGCCGGTCGCCGGCGTCTTCGCGGCCCAACAGATCAAGCCGCAGGCCCGCACCCTTGCCGAGGACCGCGGAATCCGTTGTCTCACACTGGACTACGACGCGATGCGGGGGATGGACTCAAGCGAATTCCGTCTGTTCTGAAATCGCTTCGCCACTCATAGAATCACCGTATGGGCCGCCGACATCTGCCGCGCCGCGACATCCCCGATCTTCCTGGTTTGCCGCCCCTCGGCGGGGATCAGGTGGAGCAAGGTGCCGACGGTTTCGACTACCGGGTGCGCCGCATCGCGGGCGCACGCGCGGTCAAGGTATACCGCTGCCCCGGGTGTGATCACGAGATCGCGGTCGGAGTGGCGCATGTGGTGGTGTGGCCGGTCGGCTCCTACGACGGGGGAGTCGACGAGCGCCGCCACTGGCATTCACCGTGCTGGGGCAACCGGGCCAACCGGGGCCCGACTCGCAAATGGAGTTAGTGAGAATCTGCCGGCTGGACGAGCTCGACGAGCACGCCGCCGGTGTCCTTGGGGTGCAGGAAGTTGATGCGTGAGTTCGCCGTGCCGATACGGGGCTCGGCGTAGAGCACCCGTAGTCCGGCGGCGCGCAGCTGATCGGTCAGCGCGTCGATATCGGTGACGCGGTAGGCCAGCTGCTGCAGGCCGGGGCCCTTTGTATCCAGGAACTTGGCGATGGGTGAGGACTCGTTGAGCGGGGCCATGAGCTGAAGCTGTGCACCGCCGGGCTCGGCACCCGGGAAGGACAGCATTGCCTCGCGGACGCCCTGGCCCTCGTTGATCTCCTCGTGCACCAGGATCATGCCCAGATGCTCGTGGTACCACTCGATCGCGACGTCCAAGTCGGGCACCGCGATACCGACGTGGTCGATAGCGGTTACCAGCCCGGTCGATAGGATCGTCGGTACATCAAGAGGAGACGATGTCGTCATAACGTAACGGTAACTCGTGCTAGAAAACGGCGTCCAATCGAGAAATCTGGAAGGACCCCAATGGCCCCGATAACTAAGTCCGTCATTGTTGCTGGAGCGCGCACGCCTGTTGGCCGGTTCCAGGGGTCGCTGAGGGACTTCTCGGGTGCCCAGCTGGGTGGCGTTGCCATCGCGGGCGCCCTGGAGAAGGCCAAGGTGGCGCCCTCCGCGGTGGATTACGTAATCATGGGGCAGGTGCTGACGGCCGGTGCGGGTCAGATCCCGGCGCGGCAGGCCGCGGTTGCCGGCGGTATTGGTATGGATGTCCCGGCGCTCACCATCAACAAGGTGTGCCTCTCCGGCGTGGATGCCATTGCTCTCGCTGACCAGCTGATTCGGGCAGGTGAGTTCGAGGTGGTGGTCGCCGGTGGGCAAGAATCCATGACCAATGCGCCGCACCTGCTGCCCAAGAGCCGGTTCGGGTTCAAGTACGGCGACGTGACGCTCATTGACCACATGGCCTTCGATGGTCTGCACGATGCCTTCACCGACCAGGCAATGGGCATACTCACCGAACAGCGCAATGTCTCCGACAAATTCACCCGCGAGGAGCAGGACGAGTTCGCGGCGAGGTCGCACCAGAACGCCGCTCGCGCCTGGAAGGACGGGGTCTTCGCCGACGAAGTGGTTGCGGTGCAGATCCCGCAGCGCAAGGGGGATCCGATCGAGTTTTCGGAGGACGAGGGCATCCGTGCGGACACCACCGCCGCCTCCCTGGCCGGGCTGCGTCCGGCGTTCAGCAAGGACGGCACCATCACTGCGGGGTCTTCCTCGCCCATCTCCGATGGCGCGTGTGCTGTCGTGGTGATGAGTAAAGACCGTGCCGAACGTGAAGGACTCTCCTGGATCGCCGAAATCGGTGCGCACGGCGTGGTGGCGGGTCCAGATTCCAGCCTGCAGCTGCAACCGGCCAACGCCATTCGTAAAGCCTGTGAGCGGGAAGGGATTTCCCCCGAGCAGCTCGATCTGGTCGAGATCAACGAGGCCTTTGCGTTGGTGGGTTTGGCCTCGATCAAGGACTTGGGCATCGACCCGGCGAAGGTCAACGTCAACGGCGGCGCGATCGCGATCGGTCACCCCATCGGGATGTCGGGTGCTCGGATCACGCTGCATCTGGCGCAGGAGCTCAAGCGTCGGGGCGGCGGAATTGGCGTCGCGGCTCTGTGCGGTGGCGGCGGCCAGGGTGATGCCCTGATTGTGCGCGTGTGAAATTCGGCTTTACGACGTGACGTAGTAGATGGGCGCGGGGTCGGGCACAATGAGGGCATGACACAGCTTTTCGACCTGCGTAGCACTGCCAGCAGGTTCCGCGCCATCGCGTTGCTCGAGGCCGTCAGCTGGGCGGGCCTGCTCACCGGGATGTTCTTCAAGTACGTGCCGGACCCCGGTAACGAGATCGGCGTGAAGATCTTCGGGTGGATCCACGGAATCATCTTCATCACCTACCTGGTGGTGGGATTCCTGGCGGGCCGTGAATACCGCTGGCGGCCGCTCACCTGGTTGCTCGCGCTGTTAGCTGGGCTCGCCCCTTTGTGCAGTGTGATCTTTGTCATATGGGCAGATAGGGCGGGCAAATTGCCCGTCGCCGGGGCCGCGGCGACAGGTGACACGGCGCCGTAGTGCGCAGGCCGCGAGCCGTGACAGACTGGACAGCGTGACCCGACCACGTCCCGCGATGGCTGCGGCCATGTCCGGTGCCGTCGACCTTTCTGCTCTCAAGCAACGCGCCCAGGAGCCCGCTACACCCCGTGAGCCTGCCGCCGGGGGTGACTGGACCATCGAGGTAACCGAGGCGAATCTGGAAGCCGAGGTGCTCGCGCAGTCGAACCGCGCCCCGGTCATCGTGCTGCTGGGCTCGCCGCGTAGCGAGGCCTCGGCCGCGCTCGCCGCCACGTTGGGCGACTTGGTCGCCGAGGACCGTGGCACGTGGACGCTCGCGAGTGTCAATGTCGACACCAGCCCGCAGATCGCTCAGGTCTTTGGCGTGCAGGCCGTGCCGACCGTGGTGGCGGTGGCCGCCGGCCGGCCCATCACCAGCTTCACGGGACCGCAGCCGGCCGATCAGCTTCGGCGGTGGCTCGATTCGATTCTCGACGCGGTCGTGGGCAAGCTGCCCGATGCCGCTCAGTCGGAGGACGATGGCGCTGAAGAGACGGTCGACCCGGCGCTCGCCGCCGCGCGTGACGCCCTCGATACCGGGGATTTCGAGGCGGCCCTTGCCGCCTATCGGGGCCTGCTGGATGGCGGCGCCACCGGTGCGGTAGCGGCCGAGGCGACAGCGTCGGTGCGCCAGATCGAGTTCCTGATCCGTGCGACGGGTCAGGAACAGGATGCGGTAGTCGTCGCCAATTCCACGCCGACCGACATCGACGCGGGGTTGGCTGCCGCCGACGTGGAAGTGCTTGCCCAGCAGCCAGATTCGGCCTTCGATAGGCTCGTCGCGCTTGTTCGCGTCACCAGCGAAGATGACCGGGCGAAGATTCGTGCCCGGTTGTTGGAGCTGTTCGAGCTCTTCGATCCTGCTGACCCCGCGGTGATCGCCGGGCGGCGCAAGCTCGCCAACGCCCTCTTCTAAGTTTTCCTGCGCTCGCGCGAGAAATCCGGGATTACGGGAAGCGCTTGGCGCACGTCTGGTCGTTGCCCAGCACGCCGATTCGATAGGCGTCGATACGGGAGAATCCGGCCGGAGCCGTCTCACCCTTCACGTCGCTGGAAGCCATACCGCTGGAGAGCAATTCGGAGACTGCCTCATCAAGGTCGCCGCCGGACAGGATGACCGGCGAGCGTGGGGTGACAATGCCCCTACCCGCGGCGCGCGAGGTGAAGTAGCCCGTCAGGCAGGCGGTGCGCAGCCCCGTCATGATGCCCTCGGTCTCCAGTCCGGCGGCCTTCTGGGCCGCCAGCGCGTATCGAGAGACGACAACGCTGAACGCCGAGTAGTCGCCGTTCACTTGCGCGGAGAACAGGGCGCGATCAGATGCGGGGGTCGCCATCTTCTGCAAGGCCTTCGGGTCCAGGGCAATTGTGTTGTCCTTGGGGCAGAACGAGGCAGGCGCCGTACCCGAACCATCGGAGCACTTCCCTTCGCCATAGACCGCCTTGGGCGGGTTGTCCATGGGGAAGACCTGTGCGGCGGCGGCCAACACGACGTCGATGGTGTCGGGGTTGACGGGCCAGTTGTCGCCGTTGGGCCCCACACCCAGGCCCTTGGGAAGCTCGCCCCGGCGTTTGAGGATCTCGCGGGAATCGATGCGCTTGCAGGCCATGGGGCCGTCGCCAAACCCGAACTGGAATGCCGAGACCCGTTCGAAGGCGGAACCGTGGATGGCCCACGCCTTACTGGTGTCGTTATCGCGGATCGCGATCATCGCTGCCATGACCTTGTTCAAGCCATCGGCGGTGTTCAGGGTGAATCGTGGCGAATCACCCTGAGTGACCCAGCGCAGATAGGACCCAGCGAAACAGTCGGCCTGTTGTTCCTGGTTGAGGTCCATGAGGTACTCGACGTCTTTTTTGCTGATCTTCGGATCGTCGATCGGGGTGATGAGCTGTGCGTGGTAGTGGATCGAGTGCCCGTACTCATGGGCCATGACGGTGTTCATGGCCATATCGCCCATCTGCTTGCGCAGGTAGGGGAACAGCTGACCGCGATCCCAGGCAAATGAGTTGTCCGCGAAGCAGAACGCGGCGTTGATGAAGTCGTTCAGGTCACCTCCGCAGAACTCGATATCGCTGTTGTCTTTGCGCGAGTCAACCGAGATGAGGCGGGACACGGGGCGGAAGTTGGCGAATGAATCACCGTAGAACTGTGTCCAGAATTCTTCGATATCGGCGAGCGATACCCGGACGTAGTTGTCGATCTCGCCGTTGTCGGTGTTCTGGATCTCGCGATTAGGGACCTGCACGCCGGGCTTCATGCCCGATGGGCCGTCGACGGCGGGCATACCGGCCACTCGCAGGGGATCGGCGTAGATCGACTGTGGTTGCCCACCGAGTGGTCGGCCACATGACGTGATCACCAGCACCAGGCCCACGAGCAGTGCCATCCACCGTTTGGACATCGAGCCTCCCCTAAATACGCGTGTCTGCGTTTAGCGCATCCTAATGTTTCCTACAGGTCCTCGGAGACGGGTTCCAGCCAGATGGCCGCGGCGGGCGGCAGTGCCAGCGTGGCCGAGGCGGGGCGGCCGTGCCAGGGGTTCGCCGATGCGATGACCTCGCCGAGATTCCCGACGCCAGTCCCGTGATATTGCAGCGCATCGGTGTTGATGACCTCACGCCAGCGTCCGGTGAGAGGCAGTCCCACCCGGTAGCTGCTGTGTTCGACACCCGCGAAATTGAAGATGCACGCCAGCACCGAGCCGTCGTCACCGAAGCGCAGGAAGCTCAGTACGTTGTTGGTCGAGTCGTTGGCATCGATCCACGAATACCCTTGGGGCGCGGTGTCCTGTGACCACAACGCGCGGCGCTGCTGGTATGTGGAATTCAGATCGGCCACCAGGGCCGCAATTCCCGGCGAGTACCCGTCCTCGCCCAGCTGGAACCAGTCGACACCGCGCTCATCGGACCATTCGGCGCGCTGCCCGAACTCCTGCCCCATGAACAGCAGCTGCTTTCCGGGATGCGCCCACATGTATGCCAGCAGGCAGCGGAGTCCGGCGGCTTTCGCATGGTCGTCCCCCGGGATTCGGGTCCACAGCGTGCCCTTGCCGTGCACCACCTCGTCATGGCTCACGGGCAGCACAAAATTCTCGCTGAACGCGTACAGCATCGAGAAGGTCATCTCGTGATGGTGGAAGCTGCGATGGATGGGATCGCGTCCCAGGTAGCCCAGGGTGTCGTGCATCCAGCCCATATTCCACTTCATGGAAAACCCAAGACCGCCAAGGCTTGTCGCCCGGGTGACGCCCGGCCAGGACGTGGATTCCTCGGCCACCGTCACGATCCCGGGATGCAGTTTGTGCACGGTGGCGTTCATTTCCTGCAGGAACTGCACCGCTTCGAGGTTCTCGCGCCCACCGTGGATATTGGGCGTCCAGCCGCCCTCGGGGCGCGAGTAGTCCAGGTAGAGCATCGACGCGACGGCATCCACTCGCAGCCCGTCGATATGGAACTGGTCGAGCCAGAACAGGGCGTTGGCGACCAGGAAGTTGCGGACCTCGGGACGTCCGAAGTCGAAAACATATGTGCCCCAGTCAAGTTGTTCGGCACGATGCGGATCGGCGTGTTCGTATAGGGGCGTCCCGTCGAAGCGGGCCAGCGCCCACGCGTCCTTTGGGAAATGTGCGGGCACCCAGTCGACGATGACGCCGATTCCGGCCTGGTGCAGCGCGTCGACCAGGTACCGAAAATCGTCGGGTGTGCCGAGTCGTGACGTGGGTGCGTAGTACGAGGTCACCTGGTAACCCCAGGATCCACCGAAGGGATGTTCGGCCACCGGCAGCAGCTCGACGTGGGTGAAACCTTGTGTCAGAACGTATTCAGTGAGTTCTTGGGCTAGCTGTCGGTAGGAGAGTCCCGGACGCCATGAGGCCAGGTGCACCTCGTAGGTGCTCATCGGCTCGAACACCGGATTGCGTGAGGGGCGCTGGGACATCCATGCGTCGTCCTCCCAGCAGTACGACGAGGTGGTGGCCCGCGATGCGGTGGCCGGTGGCAGCTCGGTTGCGAACGCGAAGGGGTCGGCGCGATCGGTCACCGCCCCGTCGGCGCCGTGCACGCGGAATTTATACAGTGCGCCAAGCGTCATGCCGGGCCAGAACAGCTCCCAGACTCCGGACGATCCCAGCGTTCGCATGGGTGCGTCATTGCCGTTCCACCCGTTGAAATCCCCGATCACCGAGACGCCGCCCGCGTTGGGTGCCCACACCGCAAAGGAGATGCCGCTGACCTCGCCGTCCGCGGTGACGAATGAGCGCGGGTGTGCACCGAGAATTTCCCAGAGCCGCTCGTGACGGCCCTCGTTGAACAGGTGCAGGTCCACCTCACCGAGCGTGGGCAGGAATCGATAGGCATCGGCGATCACTAGCGTGGTGCCGTCGTAGTCGACTTCGAGGCGGTAGTCGATGAGGTTCAGGAAAGGCAGTGCCACGCCGAACAGTCCCGACCCGAGATCGGTCATCGGATGGATTTCCTCGCCCACCACCGCGGCGGCCGCGGCGGCCCCGGGCTTGAATGCGCGAATGACGGTGTGTCCCTTACCGCCCGGATTCGGGTACTCGTGCGCGCCGAGGATCGAATGTGGGTTGTGATGGGTGCCTGCCACGAGTCTGGCGATATCGGCGGCGTCCGGTTTGAGGAAGAGCGGCGGTGCGCCGCTGCCCTTGATCACGGCCGGTACACCAGGTGCGCCCTGGCAGGTTCACGAACCTGCGGCAGGTTGAGAATGTGGGCGACGCCCTTGGAAGGATCGAGCCGCACGTAGTTGGCCTGACCCCAGCGATACTGCTCACCGGTGAGTTCGTCACGCACCCAGAACGTCTCGTGCCAGTCGAGACCGAGCGCAGAGAGATCGAGCCAGATCGTGCCCTCCTCGGGGCCGAACGGGTTGAGATTGACGACGACCAGCACCGCGTCACCGGTCACCGGGTCGAACTTGGAATACGCCACCAGAGCGTCATTCTCGATGTGATGGAAGGTGATGTTGCGCAGCTGGTGCAAGGCCGGGTGCAGCCGGCGGATCTCGTTGAGCCGAGTGATGAACGGCTCCAACGATTCGCCGCGCGCCACGGCACCCTTGTAGTCGCGCGGGCGTAGCTGGTATTTTTCCGAGTCCAGGTATTCCTCGCTACCCTCACGCAACGGAACATGTTCGTAGAGCTCGTATCCGGAGTACACACCCCAGGTGGGACTCAACGTGCCGGCCAGCACAGCGCGGATGGCGAACATGCCTGGCCCGCCGTGCTGCAGGCTGGCATGCAGAATGTCCGGGGTGTTGACGAAGAGGTTCGGGCGGGCCAAATCCGCCTGCGCGGCGATCTCCCTGCCGAAGTCGGCGATCTCGGATTTACCGGTGCGCCAGGTGAAATAGGTGTACGACTGGGTGAACCCCAGCCGGGCCAGGCCGTACAGCCGCGCCGGGCGAGTAAACGCCTCGGAGAGGAACAGCACATCGGGATCGGCCGCCTTGACCTCGGCGATGAGCCACTGCCAAAAATCGGGCGGTTTGGTGTGTGGATTGTCTACCCGGAATATCTTGACTCCGTGGGCAATCCAGTGCTGGACCACACGTAGTACCTCGGTGTACAGGCCCGCAGGATCGGTGTCGAAGTTCAGGGGATAGATGTCCTGGTACTTCTTGGGAGGGTTTTCTGCGTAGGCGATGGTGCCATCGGGGAGTTCGGTGAACCACTCGGGATGCGCGCCCACCCACGGATGATCCGGTGCGCATTGCAACGCCAAGTCCAGCGCCACCTCCAGACCCAGCTTGCCGGCGGTGTCCACGAACCGGTCGAAATCCTTGAGGGTACCGAGCTCTGGGTGGATCGCATCGTGGCCGCCGGCGGCGCTGCCGATGGCCCACGGCGAGCCGACCTCGCCGGGTTCGGCGATCGGATTGTTGTTGCGGCCCTTACGGTTTATCTCGCCGATCGGATGAATTGGCGGTAGGTACACCACGTCGAATCCCATCGCGGCAACCCGGGCGAGATCGGCGGCAGCCGTCGCGAGGGTGCCGTGCATGGGCCGACCGTCCGGTCCGACTCCACCGGTGGAACGCGGGAACAGCTCGTACCAGGAGCCATAGAGTGCACGTGGGCGGTCCACCCAGATGCCGTATTGCGTACCGCGGGTGAGTAGGTCGCGCAATGGGTACTCGTCAAGCAGCGCCTGCGCCTCACCGGAGAGCGCGTGTTGAAACCGTGCACCGGGATCGTCCTGGGTTCGCAGCACTTCCGCGGCATCCAGAAGCGGCTGGCGATGCTTGCGCGGCACCCCGGTCGCCGCACGCTCGAACAGCCGCGCACCGATCTCCAGATCGTTGGCCAATTCCGCGGCGCGCTGGCCGGCCTCCAGCTTGGCCTGGACGTTATGACGCCAGGTTCCGATCGGGTCACCCCACCCGTCGACCCGGAAGGTCCACAGTCCCTCCCGATCCGGGACGAAGCTGGCGTGAAAACGATCGAGTGCCCCGCCCGGCTGCATCTGGACGTGCAGCGGCTTGATCCGAGTCGCGCTCTTGTCCTTGTCGCGAGGGGCCGAGATTCGGCGCAACGGACCCTCCGCGAGTTGCGGATAGGTGGGACCCAGACAGCGCAGTACCAGGGTCGCGGCTACGGCCTCGTGGCCTTCCCGCCAGACGGTGGCGGCCACGGGCAAGACCTCGCCCACGACGGCCTTGGCCGGATAGCGTCCACCCGAGATGACGGGGCCGACATCGTCGATGCCTATACGTCCGGTCACCACGTCCACCGTAGTAGACAGGGCCTTGCGGCGTGGTGTCGAACATGGTGTGGAAACCGACGTCGACAAGGCGTGGCGGTGTGGAATGACCGCAGGGCATGCGCACGACCAAAATCTCAGTAAGGTTCTGAAGGGTGAAAGCCCTTCGTCGATTCACGGTTCGCGCCCATCTACCGGAGCGGTTAGCGGTGCTGGGCGAGTTATCGAACAACTTGCGCTGGTCATGGCACCAGCCGACCCGGGACCTCTTCGCCGATATCGACCACCGGCTGTGGGAACAGACCAATCACGACCCGGTGGCCTTGATGGGATCGGTCCCGGCGCAGCGGTTGGACGAGCTGGCGGCTGATGACGGCTTCGTCGACAGAGTGGCCGCCCTCGCGGCAGATCTCCACGATTACCTGAACCGGCCGATGTGGTACCAGCGTCAGCTGGAGCGCGGGCGAGAAGATGCGGCGGGCACGTCCGACTTTCCCGCCGCGATCGGCTACTTCTCGATGGAGTTCGGCGTCTCCGAGGTGCTGCCCAACTACTCGGGCGGTTTGGGCATCCTGGCCGGCGACCATCTCAAGGCCGCGTCCGATCTGGGGCTTCCGCTCATTGCGGTGGGACTGCACTACCGGTCGGGGTACTTCCGGCAGTCCCTGACCGCCGACGGCTGGCAGACCGAGCAGTATCCGTTGGTCGACCCGGCAGGCTTACCGTTGCGGCTGCTGGCGCACGAGGACGGCACCCCGATCCTCATCACCGTGCCGATGCCGCAGGACCGGGTGCTCTCGGCCCGCATTTGGATTGCCCAGGTGGGTCGGATTCCGTTGCTGCTCTTGGATTCCGATATCGCCGAGAACGATCGGGAACTGCGCTACGTCACCGACCGGCTCTACGGCGGCGACCAAGATCACCGCATCAAACAGGAAATCCTGGCCGGTATCGGCGGCGTGCGCGCCATCCGCGCCTATGTCGCCTCGACCGGTGCGTCGGCCCCTGAGGTTTTCCACACGAATGAGGGGCATGCGGGCTTCCTCGGTCTGGAGCGCATCCGCGAGTACATCGGACAGCACGGGCTGGATGTCGAGACGGCACTGACGGTCGTGCGGTCCAGCACCGTATTCACCACGCATACACCGGTTCCCGCCGGTATCGACCGATTCCCCGTCGATCTGGTGCGCCGATACTTCGGTGAGTCCGGTGATTCCACCTTGCTGCCCGGTGTGCCGGTGGACCGTATCCTCGCGCTGGGCGCCGAGGACGATCCGTCCACCTTCAACATGGCACACATGGGCCTGCGACTGGCGCAGCGTGCCAACGGCGTATCGCTGCTGCACGGCCAGGTGAGTCGGTCGATGTTCAACGGACTATGGCCGTCATTTGATGCCGCAGAGGTCCCCATCGGATCGATCACCAACGGTGTGCACGCGCCCACCTGGGCGGCTCCGCAGTGGCTGGAGCTAGGGCAGCAGCTTGTCGGCGCCGAGGCGTTCAACGATGCCAGCGGATGGGAGCGTATCCACGAGGTGGACCCCGGCCACATCTGGTGGATACGGTCGCAGCTTCGTGCTCAGCTGATCGAGGACGTGCGTCGGCGGATACGTGCTTCGTGGCTGCAACGCGGTGCGGCCGAGGCCGAGTTGGGCTGGGTGGACAGCGCTTTCGATCCGACAGTGCTGACCATCGGGTTCGCGCGCCGGGTGCCGACATACAAGCGGCTCACCCTTATGCTGCGTGACCCCGACAGGCTGCGCGAGCTATTGCTCGACGAGAAGCATCCGGTTCAGCTCATCGTCGCCGGTAAGTCGCATCCCGCCGATGACGGAGGCAAGGGGCTCATCCAGCAGATCGTCAGATTCGCCGATCAGGCCGATGTGCGACACCGCATCACGTTCCTGCCCGACTACGACATGTCGATGGCGCGCTACCTGTATTTCGGCTGCGATGTGTGGCTCAACAATCCGTTGCGCCCACTGGAGGCTTGCGGCACCTCGGGGATGAAGAGCGCGCTCAACGGCGGGCTCAACCTGTCCATCCGCGATGGTTGGTGGGACGAGTGGTACGACGGCGAAAACGGTTGGGAGATACCGACGGCCGATGGCGTCACCGATGACGCCCGACGCGATGACCTGGAGGCCGCGGCACTCTACGAGCTATTGGCGCAGAAAGTGGCGCCCAAGTTCTACGAACGCGATGAGCACGGCACGCCGCAGCGGTGGGTCGAGATGGTTCGCCACACCCTGGAAAAGTTGGGTCCAAAGGTGTTGGCATCCAGGATGGTTCGCGATTACACCGTTGGCTACTACGCTCCCGCGGCCAAGTCGTTGCGCGCCACGGTCGGTTCCGGCGATTCGTTCGCCCCGGCCAAGGAGTTGGCGCGCTATCGGGAGCGGGTACAGCAGGTGTGGCCGTCGCTGGTCATCACCGAGGTCGACAGTTCGGGCCTGCCGGATACCCCGCTGCTGGGATCGCAGCTGACGCTCACCGCGTCGGTTCAGTTGTCCGGTCTGGCCCCGTCGGAGGTCGCCGTTCAGGCGGTGATTGGACGAGTTGACCTGGACGACAAGCTCTCCGAAGCGGTGAACATTCCGATGACACATACCGGTAGCCGTGGCGGTGGGGTCGAGACCTTCTCCACCACCACCACGTTGCCGGTATCCGGGTCCGTGGGGTACACGGTGCGGGTGCTTCCGCACCATCCGCTGCTGGCCGGGGATGGTGAGCTGGGTCTGGCGGTACTGGCCGCCAGCGACCTGGAGCACTAGGTTCTGAACGCGATCAGCCGTAGCGCTTGAGGCAGCGGTCGGTCGACCCGGCCACTCCGTCGCGGAAGGCATCGATCCGGGAGAAGCCCGCCGGGATGGTGGTTCCGTTGACATCACTGGCGGCCACCCCGTTGGTCAGTAGTCCGGATACCGCCTCGTCGAGGTCGCCGGCGGCGAGCACCATCGGGTTCGGCTCCTGGGTGGGTGTGGTGGTTTTGGCCATCGCCGCCGACGCGACTCCCGTCAGGCAGGCGGTGCGTAATGCGCTCTGCCCGTTGTCGAGCGGTAGTCCGTGTTGATGCTCGACGGCCAACGCATAGCGCGAGATGACCATCGAGTATGCGGTGAAATCGCCGGTGATCTGTCCCTGATCGTGGCTGGGCCGGGCTAGTTGGGCCAGTCGCGGTAGATCGAGAGCCACGGTGTTGGAGTCTGGGCAGTACACCACCGCAGGCGACTCGGCGCGGTGGCCGGGCTCATCACATGCGGCCCCCGACACCGAGAGACGTGGCGCCGCTGTGTTTCCCTCAGGTGCGTAGATCGCCCTGAGCACCGTCATCAGTGTGCGCAAGGTATCGACGGTGACGGGCATGCCTCCGGACTCGCCGGACGGCAAGTTGACCGGGAGCCCGCCGCGACGCTTGGCGATCTCTGCCATGTCGATCCGGGTGCATTCCGCTGCACCGTCGACGAATCCGCGCTGGAATGCCGACACCCGCTCGAATGCGGATCCGTGCGCGTCGACGGTATCGCCGGCCTCGATCGGGTCGTCCCGGAAGGCGATGAGCGCCGCGATGACATGGTTGAGACCGTTGCCGGTGCTCAGCGTGAAACGCGGTGAGCTGCCCTGCGCCACCCACCGCAGGTAAGTTCCGGCGAGGCAGTCGGCCATCTGCTCACCGACCAGCGTCGGCGTCCCGGAGTCAACCATCTCTGATTGGTGTGCGACGGCGTGCCCGTACTCGTGGGCCAGCGTCATGGGTACCGCCATGGACCCGAACATGCGCTCCAGCCTTGGCAGTAGCACGCCGCGGTCCCAGCCGAGGGCATTCTGGCTGATGCAGTACCCGGCATTGTCGAAGCCGGCGGTGGGGTTGTTGCAGAATTCCGTCCCGTCGGGGCCGATGCTATCCCAGGAGATCAACGATTCGACCGGATGGAACTTGGCCCAGAAGGTCTTGGGATAGGCCTCTTGCCAGAAGTCCTCGATGTCGGCGATCGCGTTGACCGCGAGCCGGTCCATCTCGCCGCCGTCGGTGCCGTGCACGGCCCTGTCGGCCGGTTTGGGATGTGGACGCAGCCCGGAAGGACCGTCGACGGCCGGAAGCCCGGCGATTTGGTAAGCGTTGCCGAGCTGCGAAACCGGGGAGCCGTCAACGGCATTCGCACACGCCGACAGCACGAGGACCAAGACGGCACCGCAGGCCAGGATTACCTTCGGCGCGGAGTACCACCTGACCGGAATCGACATGGCCGTCTCTCTGTCGTGGCTATCCCTGTGTGCGGGAACCCTTGCCAGCATATGTCGCTTTATGCTCCGTCATCAGGCGTTGCAGCGCCGCGGTGACCACCGACAAATCGTGCGTCGTCCAGAACGGGGGCAGCGATGCACGCAGAAATCCGCCGTAACCCGCCGTTGCCATCCGTGAATCGAGCACCGCGACAACGCCTCTGTCCTGCGCGCTGCGCAGCAGCCGTCCGGTGCCCTGAGCCAGCAGTAGCGCCGCCTGGGTGCCCGCCACCGCCATGAACCCATTGCCTCCGCGCGCACTGATCGCGCGCTGCCGGGCCGCCCGCAGCGGATCGTCGGGGCGAGGGAACGGGATTCGGTCGATGAGAACGAGTGATAGCGAGGGGCCGGGCACGTCGACGCCCTGCCACAGCGAGAGGGTGCCGAACAATGAGGCTTCGGGGTCGGCGCTGAATTGTTCGACCAGAACCGATGTTGCGTCGTCGCCTTGGCACAACACTGGGGTGTCGAGCCTGGTGCGCATCTCCTCGGATGCTTCCTTGGCGGCGCGCATCGAGGAGAACAGCCCCAGGGTGCGTCCGCCCGCCGCCCGCACGAGGGTCTCGATCTCATCGAGAGTCGCCGCACCCAGGCCGTCGCGGCCGGGGGCGGGAAGGTGTCGTGCGAGGTAGAGGATCGCGGACTTCTCGTGCTGAAAAGGTGACCCGACATCGATGCCGTGCCAGGTGGCCTTGGCCTCGGTAGCGGTCTCTGTGCTGGGTTCTCGGGCGGGCAGTCCCCACGAGGCGGCCATCGTGTCGAACTTCCCACCGAGAGCCAGGGTGGCGGAGGTGAGGATGACGGTGCGCTGGCCGAAGAGCCTGGTGCGCAGCAGCCCGGCTACCGACAATGGGGCGATCCGCAGCACGGGCCGCACCGAGCCTCGGTTGTCCTCATGATCGAGCCACACCACGTTGGGTCGCACCGTGATCTCCGGTTCGGCCCAGCAGGCCAGCACCAGGGAGGCGGTATCGACGATATCATCCAGTGCGGCAACCGCTTCCGTACGTGCTGCGGCGGTCGCCGGGTCTGTGGATTGGCCCGTCGGTATGTCGGTCCGCGCCGCTGCCGCGGCATCGCGCAGCGCGGTCAGGTACGTGACGGTCTCCTCGTCTGCGCGGTCGATGGTTCCCGGCCTGCTGTCGTGGATCAGCGAGGAGAATGTCGCAGAGCTCGCCTCGAATCGGCTCGCCGTCTCGGGAGCAACCAGCCGGGCGATGCGCCGGATGGTCACGGTGAGCCCGACGGCGGAAAGCTCTTGGGTGGCAACGCTCGTCACTCGGTCGACGAGGTCGTGTGCCTCGTCGACGATTACCGCGTCATGCTCGGGCAGGATGTTCATATCGGCGATGGCGTCGATGGCCAGCAGTGCGTGGTTGGTGACCACCACATCGGACTGTCCGGCCTCGAGCCGGGCCAACTCGGCGAAGCACTCGGTGCCGAACGGGCACCGAGTGGCACCCAGGCATTCGCGTGCCGACACGCTGACCTGCGACCAGGAACGTTCGGGGACACCGGGTTTGAGTTCATCCCGATCTCCGGTCTTGGTGGCATCCGCCCAGGTGTTGAGCCGCTGTACATCGCGGCCCAGCGCGCTGGCGGCGAAGGGCTCGAAGAGAGTGTCGGGAGCCTCCTGGTCGGATGCACCACCGTTGTGCAATTTGTTGAGGCACAGGTAATTTCCTCGCCCCTTGAGTATCGCGAACCTGGGCTTACGAGGCAGCGAAGGTGTCAACGCTTCGGCAAGCCGGGGCAGATCGCGATCCACGAGCTGGCGCTGCAGGGCGATGGTAGCCGTCGAGACTACGACCGGGGATGACTCCTCGATTGCGTGGGCAATTGCAGGCACCAGATACGCCAGGGACTTGCCGGTGCCGGTGCCGGCCTGGACCACTAAATGCTCACCGCTGAGCAGGGAGTGTTCCACGGCGGTGGCCATGGTGGACTGTCCGGCGCGTTCGGTGCCGCCGAGCGCGGCGACAGCAGTGGCAAGGAGACCAGACGCCGGGTTGGATGAGCCGCTCGCGCGAAGACCATTGAGTTTGGATGAGCCGCTCAGGTGATCACCTCGACGCCGGCGCCCCCGAGCTCATCCAGGGCGCGACCCACCGATTCTTCGGCAATGCCAACGGAATACGCGGTGAGTACGCGTGTATTGAGCCCTGCACCGGCCGCGTCGCGGGCGGTGGCGGCCACGCAGTAATCGGTGGCGATACCCACTACGTCAACGCTGTCCAGATCTCGGGAGCGTAGCCACGGCGCCAGTGCGGTGCCATCCGCGGAGACGCCCTCGAAGCCGGAATATGCGGCGGCATACGCTCCTTTGGAGAACACCTCCTCGACGATGGCGAGATTCAGATCGGGATGAAAGTCGGCGCCGGGCGTGCCGACCCGACAGTGCGGGGGCCAGCTCGTCACAAAGTCCGGTTCCTTCGAGAAGTGGTTGCCGGGGTCGACGTGAAAGTCGCGAGTGGCGACCACCGCGTCATAGCTGCCGGAGTTGGTGAGGCCGTTGAGCGTCCGGGCCAGTGCCGCACCGCCGGGCACCGCCAAGGAGCCGCCTTCGCAGAAGTCGTTCTGCACGTCGACCACGATAAGTGCCCTGCCCATGGACCGACCGTACCTCTGTTGGTGCTCAGTCGAAGATTGTCGACACGTGGCGGCCCATGCGGGATATGTAGTCGATGAGCTCATCGCGAGTGATGGCCAGATCACCGCGTAGATAGTCGATGATGGCGCCCGACGCGGCACCGACGAGCGATACCGACAGGAACCGGCGTCGTCCCGGATCGTCGATATCGACCAGTGCCTTCTCGGCGAGCGAGGCGAAGGCCATCGAACCCGCAAACCCGATACTGCCGAGTATCGGCTCGGTGAAGGGAGCCAGCATCATGATGCGTCCGTACGTCGGGTTGTCGACTGTCGCTCCGATGAAGGTCTCCACCGCACGGGTCTCTGGATCGTCACCATCCACGGTGAATTCGGTGACGACACGCATCACGGATTCGAGAACGTCCTGGTACACCGCGCGCACAAAGTCGTCGCGGTCACCGAACTCCTCGTAGAAATTACGTTCCGACACACCGGAAGATCGGCACACGGTACGGATGGTCAGAGCTGGGCCGTCGACGGCGCCGAGCGCGGCGATACCCGCGTCGAGCAGTGCGCGTCGACGCGTCGCCCGACGCTCATCGGGAGTGGTTCCCGCCCATTGCCTTCTGGCCGCCATGTGACCTCCGGCAGGAATTATCCCATCAGTCGGGTGGTGATCGCAGGATCCCCGTGGGAAAGGCCGAGTCCCTCCCAGGGCAGGCTCAGCAGTCCGGCTCGTACGCGCCCCCTGGCGGCTTCGAGTGTGTCGGCCGAGACCGACGTGCCGCTGCGCACCAGTGGAACGGTGAGCGTCCGGTGTGGCTCGTTTATCACCGGCCCGCTCGTGGCCGCGCGGTACACCACCTCTTCGGTGATGGTGCCGGTTGGTTTGGCGGTGCGCAGGGCGCACTTGCGACCTCCGTGGGATTCCTTATGGCTGCTGCGCTTAGCCACCGGGATGCCGTCGATTTCGACAAGCTTGTAGACCATGCCGGCCGTCGGCATTCCCGAGCCGGTTACCACCGAGGTGCCTACCCCGTAGATGTCGACGGGCTCGGCGCGCAGCGCCGCGATGGAGTACTCGTCGAGGTCGCCGGAGACGACGATGCGGGTTCGGTGTGCGCCCAACCCGTCGAGCTGTGCACGCACCTGACGGGCCAGCATGCCCAGATCGCCCGAATCGATACGCACGGCCCCGAGCTCGGGGCCTGCGACGGCGATGGCGTTCTCGACACCGGTGGTGATGTCGTAGGTGTCCACTAGCAGGGTGGTGCCGATACCGAGCGCCTCTACCTGGGCGCGGAATGCTTCGCGTTCGGCCTCGCTGGGGCTCATACCTTCCTGGGCGTGCAGCAGGGTGAAGGCGTGTGCGGCAGTGCCCCGGGCAGGCACCCCGTATCGGCGCTGCGCCTCCAGATTGGAGGTCGACTCGAATCCTGCGAGATAGGCGGCGCGGGCACAGGCCACCGCGGCGAGCTCATGGGTGCGCCGCGACCCCATCTCGATGAGCGGGCGGTCCGAAGCCGCGGACACCATCCGGGCGGCGGCCGAGGCGACGGCGCTGTCGTGGTTCAGGATCGACAATGTCAGGGTTTCGAGAATGACGCATTCGGCGAAGGTTCCGCGCACGGTCAGCACCGGGGACCCGGGGAAGTAGAGCTCGCCCTCAGGGTAGCCGTCGATATCGCCACCGAATCGATACGCGGTGAGGTACTCGAGTGCGTCGTTGTCCAGAAAATCGGACAGCGACCTCAGCTCTTCGGGTCCGAATCGGAACTCGCCGAGTGCGTCGAGTAACCGACCTGTGCCCGCGACCACGCCGTACCGGCGTCCGTCCGGGAGCCTTCTGGCGAACACTTCGAAGGTGGCTCGGCGTCCCGCGGTGCCATCGCTCAGGGCCGCGGCGAGCATCGTGAGCTCGTACTTGTCGGTGAGCAATGACGTAGACATATGCCCCATGGGCGCAACGTTAGCGGGATATCCGGGTCCGTGACCGGCCCCCAGGCGCCGTCGAAACTCCGAACTCCATGCTGACAGACTCAGCGGTCCCGGTATTCTGGGCCTATGGGTGCGCCGGCGCGAGCCTTGCCAGGGACTACAGCGGAGCGGTCCGTCGAGCATGTCGACGCGACCCAGTCGCCGTGGGTCACCATCGTCTGGGACGACCCGGTAAACCTGATGAACTATGTCGCCTACGTGTTCCAGCAGCTGTTCGGCTACAGCGAGACCGAGGCGACCAATCTGATGCTGCAGGTACATCACGAGGGCAAGGCGGTGGTGTCATGCGGCGCTCGCGAGTCGATGGAGATCGACGTCAGCAAGCTGCATTCCGCGGGCCTGTGGGCCACGCTGCAGCAGGACCGATGATCGTGCACCAAGAGATAGCGGCGAGGTAGCGCAGACCTGTGCGAAAGTGGAAGCGCATCAACGCCTCCGATGAAATTCGGCTGCGTTCGGAAATTGAGCCGCACGAGGCGGCGCTCTTGCAGTCCATGGTCACATCCATGTTGGCGATGTTGGATGAGCGCGAATCATCAGCTCCCAGTGACGAATTGGAGCAACTGACGGGTATTCGCACGGGCAACACCGCGGCCCCCACCGATGTCACACTGGGGCGGCTGCTTCCGGACTTTCACCGACCTGATCAGGACGGCACCAGCAGCATCGAGGTGGTCAGCGGACTCAACAGCGCGCTGCGCAGCCTGTACGAGCCGGAGATCATCGACGCCAAACGCGAGGCCGGGCAACAGCTGTTGCGGACACTTCCGGTCGAAGGTGGGCGGTTTGAGCTGTCCGAAGAGGATGCGCAGGCGTGGTTGACCGCGCTGAATGACGTGCGGTTGGCGCTCGGCGCGATGCTGGGGATCGACAGCGACGGGCCGCGAGAACTGCCCACAGACGATCCGATGGCCGGGCATATGGACATCTATCACTGGCTCACCGTCATGCAGGAGCTGCTGGTACTCGCGTTGATGGGGAAATCAGCGGTATGAGCCTGTTCTCTGGGGCGATCACCGACGTTCCGGGAATTCTGGTCGGGCATCACCAGCGGGTGGATCCCGATGCCACCCTGGGATCGGGATGGGCCACCGGCACCACCGTCGTATTGGCACCACCCGGGACCACGGGCGCCGTCGACGTGCGAGGGGGAGCTCCGGGAACGCGCGAATCCGATCTGCTCGACCCGGCGAACACGGTCTCGACCGTCGATGCCGTCATGCTCACCGGGGGAAGTGCCTACGGATTGGCGGCTGCCGACGGTGTGATGCGCTGGCTGGAGGAACGGGGCAGGGGAGTCGCACTATTGGGTGGCACCGTGCCCATCGTGCCGGGGGCCGTCATCTTCGATCTGCCGGTGGGCGCTTGGAAGAACCGGCCCGATGCCGAATTCGGTTACCGTGCAGCTGAACTCGCTAGCGATACGCCGGAATGGGGTGCAGTGGGCGCCGGTGCCGGAGCACGGGCGGGCACCCTCAAAGGGGGCGTTGGATCGTCTAGCGCGGATCTCGGCAATGGAATCATCGTCGGCGCCGTCGTCGTCGCTAATCCCGTTGGACTGGTGATCAATCCGGCGACCGGTCTGCCCTGGAGCCCTGAGTCCGCACCCGAGCTGAGCGTGCCCCCGGTCGGCGAGGTCGAGAAGCTGGGGGGCCTGCCCGACAAATCGGTGTCGTTGAACACCACCATCGGTGTGGTGGCCACCAACGCCCCGCTGAGCAAGGCGCAGTGCCGTCGCGTGGCCATCGCAGCCCACGACGGGTTGGCTCGGGCCATCAGACCGGCGCACACCCCGATGGACGGGGACACGCTGTACGTACTCGCGACAGGCACGGGCGACGGTGATCCCGATGCTCTGACCGTCGCGGTGGGGATCGCCGCCGCCGAGTGTGTCGAGCGGGCCGTGGTGCGTGCGGTGGTGGGCGCCGCGAGCGTCGCCGGAATACCCGCATATCGTGACGTGTTGCCTGGAGCGTTTTCTTGATAGTCCGGAAGGGGTGCTAGTGCTGGTAATCCGTGCCGACCTGGTCGACGCCATGGTGACGCACGCCCGTGCCGACCACCCCGATGAGGCATGCGGCGTGCTGGCGGGCCCGGAGGGCTCCGATCGCCCCGAGCGGCACGTGGCGATGCTCAATGCGGAGCGGTCCCCGACTTTTTATCGCTTTGATTCCGGTGAGCAGCTTCGGGTTTGGCGGGAAATGGATGATGCCGACGAGGTGCCCGTGGTGATCTATCACTCGCATACCGCGACCGAGGCCTACCCCAGCCGCACCGATATCAACCTGGCCGCCGAGCCCGATGCCCACTACGTCCTGGTGTCCACCCGCGATCCTGAGCAGCACGAGCTGCGCAGCTATCGGATCGCCGACGGGGTGGTCACCGAAGAGGACATTTCCGTTGTCGAGCAGTACTAAAGAGCAGTACGAGAATTAAGGAGATGTCCGCCGTGTCGATTCAAGTATCGATTCCCACCATCCTGCGCACCCATACCGGTGGCGAGAAGCGGGTCCCCGCAACGGGTTCTACCCTGCAGGCGGTGATCGCGGATCTGGAGTCCAACTACTCCGGGATCTCCGAGCGACTCGTCGACGGCGGCAAGCTGCACCGCTTCGTCAACATCTACGTCAACGACGAAGATGTGCGGTTCTCGGGTGGGCTGGACACCGAGATCGCCGACGGCGATTCGGTCACCATCCTGCCTGCCGTAGCAGGTGGCTAGCGGCGCATGACCCGCTATGATTCGCTGCTGCAGTCACTGGGGAACACCCCGCTGGTCGGGCTGCAGAACCTGTCCCCTCGGTGGGATTCGGACGGTGACGATGCCCCCCACGTGCGTCTCTGGGCCAAGCTGGAGGACCGCAATCCGACCGGATCCATCAAGGACCGGCCGGCGTTGCGCATGATTGAACAGGCTGAACGGGACGGGCTGTTGGAACCCGGGGCGACGATCCTGGAACCCACCAGCGGCAACACCGGTATCTCGATGGCGATGGCCGCGCAGCTCAAGGGCTACAAGATGATCTGCGTGATGCCGGAGAACACCTCCATCGAGCGGCGCCAGCTGCTCGAGCTCTACGGTGCCCGGATCATCTTCTCCGCGGCCGAAGGTGGCTCCAATACCGCTGTCGCTACAGCCAAAGAGATTGCCGCACAAAACCCTTCGTGGGTGATGCTGTACCAGTACGGCAACCCTGCCAACGCCGATGCGCACTATTACGGCACCGGCCCGGAGATTTTGGCCGACCTGCCGGAGATCACTCATTTCGTCGCCGGGCTCGGGACCACCGGCACCTTGATGGGCACGGGACGGTTCCTGCGCGAGAAGGTGCCGGGTGTGCTGATCGTCGCCGCCGAACCGCGCTACGGCGAGGGTGTCTATGCACTGCGCAATATCGACGAGGGCTTCATCCCCGAGCTGTACGACCCCGAGGTACTGACCACCCGCTTCTCGGTCGGATCGTTCGACGCGGTGCGTCGCACCCGCGAGCTGGTCCAGGTCGAAGGCATCTTCGCGGGCATTTCGACCGGCGCGATCCTGCACGCGGCACTCGGCATGGCCGCTAAGGCCGTCAAGGCCGGGGAGCGCGCCGATATCGCGTTCGTGGTGGCCGATGCGGGCTGGAAGTACCTGTCGACCGGCGCCTACGCCGGTACCGTGGATGACGCAGAGGACGCGTTGGAAGGGCAGTTGTGGGCATGACGGGATATGGCGGCGGCCCCGAGGGATACCGCCCTGCCAACCCCGATCAGCGGTCCGGACGTCCGCAATGGGTCACCGGAGGAATTCTGGTGGCCGCCTTCGTCGCGCTGCTGTACGTCGTTGAGGGCATCGATTCGGTCACCGGACACCGCCTCGACGAGAACGGCATCCGGCCCCTGGAGGTCGACGGACTCGACGGCATCCTCTTCGCGCCGCTGCTGCACGCCAACTGGGGGCACCTGGTTGCCAACACGGTGCCCGCGCTCGTGCTGGGTTTCCTGGCCGCCGCGGCCGGGCTCGGACGCTTTCTGCTGGCTACCGCCATCATCTGGGTGCTCGGCGGTGTGGGGACATGGTTCATCGGCAATCTCGGCTCGCCCTACGAGACCAACCACATCGGGGCGTCGGGACTGATCTTCGGCTGGCTCACCTATGTGATCGTCAGAGGGTTCTTCAACCGCAGCGTCGGGCAGATCCTCATCGGCGTCGTCGTGATCATCATTTACGGCGGGGTGTTGTGGGGTGTGCTGCCCGGACAGTTCGGGGTGTCCTGGCAGGGCCATCTGAGTGGGGCCATCGCCGGCGTGCTTGCGGCCTACTGGCTGTCCGGTAGGGAACGTAAGGCGCGGGAGGGTTCGCCACCGAGGTTGACGACGTGACACTTCCGAGCGCCCCGATTGGGATCTTCGATTCGGGGGTCGGGGGACTGACCGTTGCGCGGGCCGTCATCGATCAGCTGCCCGATGAGGACATCGTCTACGTCGGAGATACCGGCAATGGGCCGTACGGTCCGCTGACCATTCCGGAGATTCGCAAGCATGCGCTGGCCATCGGCGACGACCTCGTCGATCGCGGGGTGAAAGCCCTGGTTATCGCGTGTAATACGGCATCGGCGGCATGCCTGCGCGACGCCCGTGAACGCTATGCCCCGGTGCCGGTGATCGAGGTGGTGCTGCCTGCCGTGCGGCGGGCCGTGCACACCACGCACAACAACAAGATCGGCGTCATCGGCACCGAGGCGACCATCGCATCGGGTGCGTACCAGGATGCCTTCGCGGCCGCGCGCGACACGGAGATTACGGCGGTGGCGTGTCCACGTTTCGTCGATTTCGTCGAACGCGGCATCACCAGCGGCCGACAGGTACTGCAGCTTGCCGAGGGGTATCTGGAGCCGCTGCAGCGGGCGCAGGTGGATACCGTGGTGCTGGGCTGCACCCACTATCCGTTGCTGTCCGGGCTGATCCAGCTCGCTATGGGCGAGGACGTCACGTTGGTGTCCAGCGCCGAGGAAACCGCCAAGGACCTGCTGCGGGTTCTGTCGGAGAGGGATCTACTGCGGCCGCATCCGGATAACCCGAGTGCCTCGCGTCCGAACCGCGTTTTCGAGGCAACCGGCGACCCGGATGCATTCCGCGCCCTAGCGACCCGATTCCTCGGCCCGGCTGTGACGGCAGTGCAAACTCGAGCTAGCGGTGTTCCGGGTTACACCGAAATTGCAACACCTCTCTAACCCTCTGCCGAGACGCTTGCCCGGCGTGGCAAGCTAGGGCTGTGCGAGTCACCGTGCTCGGCTGTTCAGGCAGCGTCACCGGACCGGATTCCCCGGCGTCTGGTTACCTCCTGACGGCACCGGATGCGCCACCGTTGGTCATCGACTTCGGTGGTGGTGTCTTGGGCTCTCTGCAACGCTTCGCCGATCCCGGATCCGTCAGCGTTCTGCTTTCACACCTGCATGCCGACCACTGCCTAGATCTGCCCGGTCTGTTCGTGTGGCGTCGCTATCACCCGAATCCACCCAAGGGCAAGGCCATCATGTACGGGCCTGCCGACACGCTCGTTCGGGTGGGAGCTGCTTCCGCCGAGATCGGGGGTGAGGTGGACGATTTCACCGATATCTTCGACATCTTCCACTGGATCGAGGGCGAGCCCGTCGAGTTCGGATCGCTCACTGTGACCCCCACCAGAGTGGCGCACCCGCCCGAGTCGTACGGGCTGCGCGTGCAGGATGCCTCGGGTGCGGTGCTGGCGTACAGCGGGGATACGGGCATATGCGATGCCGCGGTCGAATTGGCACGCGATGCGGACGTGTTCCTGTGCGAGGCGTCGTGGACGCATATGCCGGGACACCGTCCACCGGACCTGCACCTGTCGGGTACCGAGGCCGGTCAGATCGCCGCCCGGGCGGGTGTGAAGGAACTGCTCCTGACCCACATCCCGCCGTGGACTTCGCGTGAGGATGTCATCGCGGAGGCCAAGTCGGTGTTCGACGGACCGGTCCGGGCCGTGGTCGCCGGCGAGACCATCGACCTGTAGTTCTGGAGGGCACTCTCGCCTTTCCCGTCGCGCGTGAGCAGCAGCGCTCACCCTCGGCGCAATCACCCACATCGCCGCTCACACTCGACGCGGCGACGGAGAAGATAAGGTCGAAGGCGTGTCCAGAAGAGAAGACGGCAGACAAGACGACGAACTGCGCCCGGTGACCATCACGCGGGGATTCACCGCACATCCGGCGGGTTCGGTGCTCATCGAGTTCGGCGGGACGCGGGTGATGTGCACCGCCAGCGCGACCGAGGGTGTGCCGCGTTGGCGGAAAGGTTCCGGACTTGGTTGGCTGACAGCCGAATACGCGATGCTGCCGGCCTCGACTCATACCCGCAGCGATCGTGAATCGGTCAAGGGACGCGTGGGTGGCCGCACACAGGAGATCAGCCGCCTGATCGGACGCTCGCTTCGGGCGTGTATCGACTTATCGGCATTGGGGGAGAACACCATTGCCATCGACTGCGATGTGTTGCAGGCCGACGGCGGTACCCGCACCGCGGCGATCACCGGCGCTTACGTGGCACTGGCCGATGCGGTGACGTACTTGGCCGCACACGGCAAGCTGGCCGATGACGAGCCGCTGTCGTGCGCGATCGCCGCCGTGAGCGTCGGCGTGGTGGACGGTCGGGTGCGTGTCGACCTTCCGTACGAAGAGGATTCGCGCGCCGAGGTAGACATGAATGTGGTGGCCACCGACACCGGCACGCTGGTGGAGGTGCAGGGCACCGGTGAGGGCGCCACCTTCCCGCGTTCGACGTTGGACAAGCTGCTCGACGCGGCGGTGGGTGCTGCCGACCAGCTGTTCGTGTTACAAAAGGAAGCGCTGGCGTTGCCGTACCCGGGGGTTCTGCCGGACGCACCACAGAAGAAGGCATTCGGTTCGAAGTAGGCGGGGGGCCATGAAAATACTTGTCGCAAGCCGTAACTCGAAGAAGCTTCGCGAGCTTGAACGAGTGCTCACAGCTGCCGGAGTTTTCGGTGTCGAGCTGGTGTCGCTAGCCGATGTACCTGCCTATGAGGAAGTACCCGAGACCGGGGCCAGCTTCGAGGACAACGCGCTGATCAAGGCGCGTGAGGGGGTGCGCCATACCGGATTGGCCTGTGTCGCGGATGATTCCGGGATAGCCGTAGACGCATTGAACTGGATGCCCGGTGTGCTTTCGGCACGGTGGTCCGGCCGTCATGGTGATGATGCCGCCAACACCGCGCTGCTACTTGCACAGCTTTCCGAGGTACCCGACGATCGTCGCGGTGCGGCGTTCGTATCGGCGTGTGCGCTGGTGACGCCGGAGGGCGAAGAGGTCGTCGTCGAAGGGCGCTGGAAGGGTTCGGTCGCGCGGCAACCCGCGGGGGAGAACGGCTTCGGATACGACCCCATCTTTGTTCCGCGCGGTGGCATTCGGACGGCGGCGGAGATGACGCCCGAGGAAAAGGATGCGGTATCGCATCGCGGGCGAGCGCTCGCGGCGCTGCTGCCGATGCTGCGCAACTTCGTCGCGCTGGGTCGCACTGCACCCTGACTTCTTTTCCGCCATCTTTCCGGCGAGCAGACACTTAGTGCACGCGTCACCTGAGATCTGCGTGCACTAAGCGTCTGCTCGCGGGCGTTTACGGAACCAGCAGGATCTTTCCGCGGGCGTGGCCGGTCTGTACGTACTCGTGTGCCTGCCTGGCTTCGGCCAACGGGAAGGTGCGATCGATGGTGACATCGAGCTCACCGTTGCCGGCCAGACGGATCAGTTCAGGGCGGGCGGCGAGGCGGATCTCGGTGCCGGCGTCGGGGCCGACGCCGCCGAGCGCCTTGAAGCCATCGGTTGCGGCGCGGGCGAATCCTGCGATGGTGGCGATTCGGTCCTTGTCCGACACCAGGGCCAGGGAGACATCTGCGGCCTCGTCGGTGCCGACGAGATCGAGGGCGACGTCTACCGGCCCGATGGCGGTGACTCGCTCGAGGAGGCCAGGACCGTATTCGACGGGGATCGCGCCGTAGCCGCGCAGCTGCTCGTGTCGGGCGGGACTTGCGGTGGCGATCACCTTGGCGCCGCGGGCCTTGGCGAGCTGGATGGCGAGCAGGCCGACGCCCCCGGCGGCGCCGTGAATGAGCACGGTGTCGCCTTCGGTGACATTGGTGGCTTCCAACAGGTGGACCGCGGTCTGCCCGGTGAGGAGGAACCCAGCAGCTTCGGCGAACGACAAATTCGCCGGCTTTCTGAACACCTCGTCCGCCGAGGCGATGATCTGAGCGGCGTAGCCGCCGATCTGCCCGGCGGCGATGACCTCATCGCCGGGCTGGAGCCCGTCGACACCCGGTCCGACGGCGGCGACCGTTCCGGACACCTCGAGGCCGAGGCGCATCGGAAGCGCGGACGGGTCGGTGCCGAAGGCCCCGGAGTACAGCTTCCAGTCGATGGGATTGACTCCCGCGGCCTTGACGTCGACAAGCACCTGGCCTTCGGCGGGGCCGTCGATCGGCGCCTCGCGGAGTTCGAGGACATCGGGTGCACCATAAGCGGTGGCGACAACTACATGTGTGGTGGTCATACCGCTATCAAACCCGCACCCTGATGTCAGTATTCCTGACATCAGGGATCTTTTTGCGGCTACAGGCCTATAGACCGAACTGCTGCTTGACCTGCTGAGTGCGGTAGTGCTCGACGATGAAGCCGAGTAGCGGGATGGTGCCCGCCAGGAGGGTGCCGGCAGTGCGGGGCCACGGCCAGCGGACCTTGATCGCCAGGTCGGTGGTGAAGATCAGGTACACGAAGTAGATCCACCCGTGCACGATCCCTATCCAGCTCGGCGGATGCGGCACGTGCTCAATGTATTTGAGCCACATCTCCCAGCAGAGAGCGATCAGCCAGACACCGGTGGTCCACGCCAGGATGCGGTAGCGCCACAGTGCGCTACGGATCTTTTCGACCGGCGTGGTGACGGCGGGCGTGTCGGACGTGGCTTCTTGCTCGGTCACGAGGCGGGATTCCTATCTTGTTCGGTCAGGGCGGCGAGGTAGGCGTTGTACTCGGTGAGCGTGCGGTCGGTGGGGTCCGGTTTCGCTGCTGCGGGCCGATCGGGGAGCAAGCCCTCCGGAATTTCGGTGACCAGGTCGGCCGGCGGCGGGGGCGGGCCCTCGTCCTCGTACTGGACGAAGCGGCGGTACGCGTAGATCACAAACACTGCGAAGAGCGGCCATTGCAGTGCGTAACCGAGGTTCTGGCCGTCTCCTGACACCGATTCGAAGCGCTGGAACTGCCACCACGCCAGGCCGAGGAAGGCGACCGCGCTGACGGCGACCAGCACGATGAGTGCGGGCCTCCGACGCCGTGTAGTGGACACCCTCTGACGGTACCGCGTGAGGTCGATGGAGATGCCAATGCCCCTGGTCAGCGCTTCGGTCCGATGAACTCGTCGAGACGTGCGGTGGCCACCTTGCGGTAGATGGAGGCGACGTACTTGGTCGATCGCGTCCAGGGGATACCGAGGTGGTCGAGGGCGGCGGTGAAGTGGTATCGGACGCTGGTGACACCACGATCGTTCGCGACGACTCGGCATCCGTCGCTGTGGATCAGGCCGCGAATGAAATCCTCGGTGGCTTGATCCACGAGATGTTGCTGCCAGCGTTCGAGGGCGATCTTCCGTGAATTGGAGTAGTGGGATGGCAGCTGACAATTCGAACGTAACCGGGGCCACTGACAGCCGCGAGGTATGATCGGAGCCCTGCGGGCGTGGCGAAATGGCAGCCGCGCGGGCTTTAGGTGCCCGTGTTCGAAAGAACGTGTGGGTTCGACTCCCTCCGCCCGCACCACTTGGTCTTGTTGGCCACCGAAGTGTCATCGCTAACCGCCCTAGACTGAAAACATGTCTGTCCCTGACGGTTTGCTTCGTATCGAGGATTGCCTCGACGCCGATGGAAACATCGGTCTACCGCCCGGTACCACGCTGATCGCCCTCATCGACCGGAACATCAGAAACGTCGGGGACACCGTCGCGTATCGCTACCTCGATTTCACCGGTTCGGAAGACGGGCAGGCCATCGAGCTCACCTGGTCAGAGCTCGGGCTCCGTCTGCGGGCCGTCGCCGCGGAGGTGCAGAAGACCATCGAACGCGGAGAACGCGTCGCCATCCTGGCCCCACAGGGCCTCGACTACATCGTGGGCTTCTTCGCTGCGATCAAGGCCGGCGGCATCGCAGTGCCGCTCTTCGCGCCAGAGCTGCCCGGCCACGCCGAACGCCTCGACACGGCGCTAAGGGACTGCACGCCGACAACCATCGTCACCACATCTACCGTCCGGGATGCCGTGCAACAGTTCCTCGGCAGCCTGAAAGATATTGAAACGCCGCAGATCGTGGTCATCGACGAGATACCCGACGAAGCGGGAGAGACCTTCGAATACGTCCACCTCGTCGATGATGACGTGTCACACCTGCAGTACACATCGGGTGCCACCCGCCCGCCGGTCGGCGTGGAGATCACCCATCGCGCCGTTGGCGTCAACCTGACACAGATGATCCTGTCCATCGACCTGCTGGACCGAAACACCCACGGCTGCAGCTGGTTGCCGCTCTACCACGATATGGGCCTGTCGATGATCGGCTTCCCGACCGTCTACGGCGGCCACTCCACCCTCATGTCGCCGACGGCATTCATTCGCCGCCCGCAACGCTGGATCAAGGCGCTCTCCGATGGCTGTAAGGAGGGCCGCGTGATCACCGCCGCTCCGAATTTCGCCTACGAATACACCGCACAGCGCGGTGTGCCTGAGGCGGGCGCAGATATCGACCTCGGCAGCGTGGTCATGATCATCGGTTCCGAGCCGGTGAGTATCGACGCCATCCGTACATTCGAAAAAGCCTTTGCGCCCTTCGGACTACCGTCGACCGCCTTCAAACCCTCGTACGGTATCGCCGAGGCGGTTCTGTTCATCTCCAATATCGCCCCAGATGCCGAGCCCTCCGTCGTGCACCTCGACCGCGGGCAGCTCGCCGAAGGCCGTGCGGTGCCAACGACCGCCGATGCACCCAACGCGTCCACCCATGTGTCCTGTGGCCAACTTGCCCGCAGCCTCCACGGCGTCGTCGTGGACCCCATCACCGAGACCGAACTTCCGGACGGTCATATCGGGGAAATCTGGTTGCAGGGCAACAACGTTGGGCGCGGATATTGGGGGCGCCCCGAAGATACCGAGAGAGCGTTCCACGCCCGGCTAGGCGGGACAGCCCCGAAAAGTCATGCAGCTAAGGCCAATGCCGACGGCGATTGGCTGCGCACCGGCGATATGGGCTTCTACCTGGACGGCGAGTTGTACATCACCGGCCGCTTCGCCGACCACATCACCATCGACGGCCAGAGTCACTACCCGCAAGACATCGAGGCCACTGTCGCCGACGCCTCGCCGATCGTGCGCCGCGGATACGTCACCGCGTTCACCGTCGACGAAGGTCTGGTCATCGTCGCCGAGCGCGCCTCGCGTACCGCCAAGGCCGACCCGCAGGAAGCCGTGGACGCTATCCGGGCCGCAGTCGACGCCGAGTACGGGCTAGAACCCTCCGACGTGCGACTGCTGCCCGCAGGAGCCATCCCGCGCACCACCAGTGGAAAGCTGGCACGAAGGGCCTGCCGCCTCCAGTACCTGGATGACGCCCTGGGCACCCACTGAGACCCCAGCTAACTCATTTGCCTCATTTGTCCCACGTCAGCGAGCCCATTCGCCACGCCCCTCTCGGCCCGGTAGGTTTTCCGGGCCAGTGGCTAAGGCAGCTGCGCTGGCCGGGGAACAAACCGTTAGCAACGTGATGGAGGTGTGCGATGAATGACCTAACCGTCGAAGAACTGTTCGCGCACAACGATGACGTGCAGAAATCCCGTGCGGTCCGGCTATTGGCCGCTAAGAATCTGGCGCCGTACATCACGTTGATGGAACGCCACCTGGACCGCAGTGCGAAGGTTTCCGAACCTGCGCTGGTAGCCAAGCTGGACAGAGATCTGAACGCCGTGGGCCTGGGCGAACAGTCCGGTCTCGCCCTGATCAAGAGCTGGGCCAGCGACGGCTGGCTGCACCGGGTGTCGGACGGCACCGGTCCGGACGCCGAAAATGTCTGCTCGCTGACCGAGGATGCCCGCAGCGCGCTGGCCTTCGTCCGTCGCCTGCGTCGAGCAGACACCGTGGCCACCGGCGGGTCCATCGCCGGTATCGCCGCGGGCCTCAAACGGGTCGCCACGCAGCTGGACGGCGACCCTGCCCGCATGCGCGCCGATATCGAAGCCCAGATCGCCGAGCTGCAGACCCAGCTGCACGCCGTCGACGACGGATACCGCCCTGAACCGGACATCGTGGACCTCGAAGATGAGACCCGCGCCATTGCCTACCAGATGGAACAGGTGATCACCGATATCGTCCGCTACGGCAGCATGCAGAATGAGATCACCGCAGGTCTCATCGATGCCGCCGAGGATTCCGATTCCGGGTTCCGGGACCGTGCGCGACGGATGTTCGCCGACTATGACACCCTCTTCGACTCGCGTGAACGCGCCTCCTACGCGGCCTTCACGCGCACCATTCAGGACCCTGATCAGCGTGCTGCGCTGCGCACCGATATCGCTTGTGTCGCTGAGGGATTACCCGCGCTCGACCCAGGGCTGCGCGATGTGATGAAGAACTTTTTCAAGCTGGTCTCGCAGCAGATCGCCGAGGTCTCCCGCATCGAACAGCGCTGCGCACAGCGCATCCGGAGATTCTTCGCGGCGGGCACCACAGAGCAGGCACGTGGCCGCGCACGACAGCTCAACGACGCGCTGGCCTCCGGGCACGCCCTGCTTAAAGTGTCCACGGCGGATTCGCCAATCGACGCCGAACTGCCGATTGGCCGTTCTGCAGCGGCGTCCATCGGCGCCTTGTCGTTCACCATCAAGGACACCGCGCCGCCGGTGCTCGCTCAGGACGCGCAGTCGGGGCTGCTCGATTTGAGCGGATTTTCGGCGTTGGTCACCCAGGTGGATATGGCCTCGTTGGCGGATACGGTGAACAGCGCCGTCGCCAAGGGGCCGGTGTCGCTGCCCGACATGATCTCTCACGTCGATGCGCCCTATCTGGGCGATGTCATCGTGCTGTGGTCGCTGGCGCTCAAACAGGACCCGGAAGCGGGATCCGCCCCCGACCGTGAATCCGCAAAGGTGAAGTTCCGGTCCCTCGACGGACAGGACCGGGTGATGGAGGTACCTCAGCTGATGTTCCGTGAACCCGTGCTGGTGACTGGGAGTGAGTTATGAGCGCCGTGTCCACTGGTAAGCCCTTGGGAAATATCAATTTTGACGACCTCCCCGGCGTCGAACCCGATGCCTCCGCGCCGAGAACCGTCAAGGGACCACGGTTCGATGGCGATACCAGCGAGCTGCCCGACAAGGCGTGCTGGGCACTGCAGAACCTGGTTGCCCGGCGTTACCTGAGCAAGGACGGCCAGCCCGAACTGTGGGCGACGATGATCGAGCACCGGAAGGTGCTCGCCGCACGGCTCTCCGAATTGGACCTACGACTGCGGGTATTCGATGACCTTGAGGTTGCGTACGCAGAACCGGCGCTCTTGGAGAACCCCAGCCCGTACGGCGCCCGGGTACTGCGCCGCGAACCCCTGGGCACCTACGCATCGATCGTCGCGCTGCACCTGGCCAAGATCGCACGGACCGCCCACGACGAACATGTCCTGGTCAGCCGTGACGATATCCACGAGCTCTTCGCCAACGTCAGTCACGATATCGACCGCGACGAGGCGATGCTGCGCGACCGAGTCGACGAGGCCATCAAACGTTTGTCCAAGGCCGAAATCCTGCAGCGCACTCGCGACGACGAGCACAGCTACAGCATCAGTCCGGTCATCAACGCGCTGATGTCCGCGCAGATGATCGAGGCGTTGCAACGCCAGTACGAGCAGCTCCAGCGCGGCGGCCCCGCGCCGGAAGACTCCACCGACGAAGAAGATGGCGATACCGATGACGACGAATGACGGCCTGAATGATTCTGCCACCCAGCAGTTCTGGCTGTCCCGACTGCAGGTCATCAACTGGGGTGTCTTCGACGGCTACCACAGCATCGAGTTCAGCCGCCGCGGCACGCTGATCACCGGCTCCTCCGGTAGCGGCAAATCATCTCTGCTGGACGCGATCTCGCTGGCGTTCCTGTCCTCGAACCGCCGCAATTTCAACGCGTCCAGCGACACCACCGCCGCGGGCTCCAATATGGGCAAACGCACCGTCGACAAGTACATACGCGGCCTGTGGGGTGAGTTGAAGAACCCCGGGGAGCGGCCCAAGCAGATGTTTCTGCGCGGCAAGGGTGCGGCGTGGTCGGCCATCGCGGTCACGTACGCCGGCACCGACGGCCGCGTCATCACCGGCCTTGTGCTCAAATGGCTTGCTCCGGGCTCTGATTCGGATTCTTCGAGCCGCTACTACCTCATCGACGCCGATACCGATATTCGCGACCTGTGCAACGGGTGGGCCAGCAAGGGGTACTCGGGCTCGGTCTTTGAGAGCGCCGGCTGGCGCGGCCACAAGAGCGAGCGCTGGTATCTGGAACAGCTTTATGCCACCGTCGGGATTCAGGGGTCCTCGGCGGCCCAGCAGCTGCTGGGTAAGGCGAAATCGCTCAAGAGCGTCGGTGGTCTTGAGCAGTTCGTGCGCGAGTACATGCTCGACGAACCTGAGTCGATGGCCGCGATCTCCGAAGCCTTGGGCCAGATCACGCCATTGGTCGACGCCCGCGGCGCGCTGGCGGTGGCGCAGCGTCAGCGGCAGACACTGGGCGATATCGAACAGATCCAGCAGACTTACGCCGGCGACTCCGCTCAGCTTGCGACTGTCGATGTCGTCGATCATCACACCGTGCGCGACTACGTGGACCAGCAGCGCCTGGCGTTGGCGGTCCCGGAGATTGATCTGCTGGACACCGAGATCACCCGCCTGGGCGGGGAGTGCGACGAAATCCAGACGCGCCAGGACATTCTCACCGGTGAGCGCGACAAACTGCTGGGGCGCATCGCTGCCGCCGATAGCAACCTGGCGCCGCTGAAGAGCGAGCTGGCCCACGCCCGCGCCCGTGCCGAAGAGGTGTCGCGACGGCGCACCGCGTATGAGAGCGCGCTGTGGGACCTTGGGCACGCGGACGATATTGAGTCCGCCGAGGAGTTCGAGGCCATGCGGGTGGAAAGCCTGCGGTCGGTCACCCGGATCAATGCCGAGCTGGAAGCCGGGCACGATGCCTATGTCATGGCGGCCGGTGCGCTGTCCGCCGCACGAGACCAACTCAGGTCCGCATCTTCCGAGTTCAAGCGGGTCGAGCATGTCGGTACTCCGGTGCCGCCGGACGAGGACCGCATGCGCGGGGAAATCGTTGCGGCGCTGGGCCTCACCCTCAAGGACCTGCCCTACGTTTGCGAGCTGATGGACCTGCGTCCCGGGCAGGAGCGCTGGCGCCGGTCCGTGGAGAAGGTGCTCCGATCTACCGGCCTATGCCTGCTGGTTCCCGACCAGCACCACCGGCAGGTGCTGCGGTACGTCAACGAGAACCCGATGCGGGGTTACCTGCAGATGGAACGGGTGATCCCTTCCGGTGCGCCGCGTCGAGCCGAGCCGGGCACCCTCGCGGATTGCCTGCGCCTTACCAACCCCAACCACGAATGCTCAAGCGCCGCGATGAATCTCGTTATCGCAGTGGGCGACTACGCATTGGTGGACAGCCCCGACGAGTTCAGTAAGCACCGCCGGGCCGTCACCGACCAGGGGTTGCGCAAGGACGGTGACCGCAGGGCGGTCAAGGACGACCGGCGTGAACTGCGTGCCTCTCAGTACATCTACCAAGGCAATGCCGGTGACAAGCGGGCCGCGCTTTCCGACGATGTGGTCGAGGCGCAGCAGTCTGTGGGGGACGCGGAGAAGTTCATCGGCGAGATGGACACCAAGCGTGAGGAGCTTCGCTCCGAGGTGGTGCGATGGTCAAAGCTGCACGGCCAGTACGAGTACTGGAGCCAGATCGATACCGAGTCGGCCGATGCGGCCGTCGGGCGGTTGCAGGATCAGTACGACGCGATGCTGGAGGCCAACCCGGACCTGACAGGTCTTCAGCAGCAGGCCGACTCCTATCTCGACGAGATCAAGAAGCTTTCCGAGCGTATCGGTGCGTTGAGAAGGCAAGAATCCGAACATGATTCACGCCGTACTCGGCTGCTTGACCTGATGGACAACCTCAGCCCACGGGAGGTGGGCGGGCACACCCGTTCCGGTATCGAGGTCTATGTCCCGCAGCTGTCGTCCAGCCTGGATGTGCTCGAGCCCGATGCTTACCGGCTGGAGCTGTGGCGCCAGATCGAGAAGGACCAGTCCGTGCTGCGGGAAAGCGTGACCCGCTCGCGCAACGAGCTCACCCGAATCCTCAATGCCTACGACCGGGATTTCCCAGACTCGATTCCCAACGACGGCGAGAACTTCGACGAGAAGATCCACGACTACGTGGCGCTGTGCCGCCGGATCGACGAGCGCGACCTGCCTGCCGCATATGAGCAGATGCTGCGGCTCATCACCGAGCAGGCACCCACTGCGGTGCTGCGGCTGCACCAGCTTGCCGAGGAAGAGGCGCATCGCATCACCGACCAGATCGACCGCGTCAACAGTGGTTTGGGCTCGGTGGAGTTCAACAGGGGAACGCGGCTGACGCTGCGGGCCGAGCCCAAGGCGCTCGAAGCGGTGGGTGAGCTCAACGAACGCGCCCGGCACATCTCCGGTCGCGCGGTCGCGGTGTCCATGGGGGACGAGAAGGCCATCCACGACCAGTACCAGGACATCCTGCAGCTGCGGAACCTGCTGGCGGCCGAGACTCCCGAGGCCCGACAGTGGACGCGCGACGCATTGGATGTGCGCAACCGGTTCGTGCTGTACTGCGAGGAGAGTGACGCCACCACCGGTGAGGTGATCCGTACCTACAGCAATGCGGGTGCGAACTCCGGTGGGGAACAAGAGAAGCTGATGGCGTTCTGTCTCGCCGGTGCGCTGAGCTTCAACCTCGCCAATCCCGAAACCGGGGACAACCGGCCGGTATTCGCGCAGTTGATGCTCGACGAGGCGTTCTCGAAATCCGATCCACAGTTCGCGCAGCAGGCGCTGTCGGCGTTCCGAAAGTTCGGGTTCCAGCTGGTGATCGTCGCCACCGTACAGAACACCACCACGATCCAGCCCTATATCGACAGCGTCGTCATGGTGTCCAAACCCGATGGCCCGGGGGTGCGGCCGGTTGCCTCGACCCGTACGGTGCCGATCGGGGAGCTTGGAGATGTGCGAAAGGCCGTGAGCGCGCGCGGGGTTTGAGCTTCTTCGCGCAAGCGGTCATCAGCGCCCGACGAATTCGGCGGTGGTGCGGGTCAAAAATGCCTGCACACCCAGGGCGGCATCCTCGGTGGTGAACAGCTCGCGGATGGTGGGCACAAGCTGCGCCTCGGCAGCGGCCTCGCCCTCGGCTAGGGCTAACCGGGCGTTGCGCAAGGTGGCCTGCACACCCAGGGGTGCCTGGCGCGCGATCGTCTGGGCGATAGCGATCGCCTTGTCGACATGCTCACCGGCAGGTACGACCTCCTGCACGATCCCGATGCGATGCGCCTCGGCAGCGTCGAAGGTCTCCGCCGTCAGCATCCACCGCATCGCATTGCCCCAGCCGGCGGTGCGTGGGAAGCGGATGGTGGCACCGCCGAATGGGTAGATGCCCCGGTTGATTTCGAGCTGGGCGAAGGTAGCGGTCTCGTCGGCGATCACGATATCGGCGGCGAGTGCCAACTCGATACCCAGTGTGAGCACCTTGCCGTGCACGGCAATGACAAGCGGCTTGGACAAATGCGTACCGTCGACCTGCCACGGGTTGATCCCGTTCTCGGCTGTTAACGACCCGCCGCTCTGAATCTCGGCGGCCACGCTGGCCAGGTCGAGACCGGCGGTGAACATGGTCCCCTCCCCGTAAAGCACTGCGGCCCGCAGATCGGCATCCGCGTCGAATTCGCCGAATGCCCGGGACAGCTCCTGGAGCATCGCCTTATCGAACGCATTGCGCTTGGCCGGCCGGTTCAGGCCGATCACCAGGACGTATCCCTCACGCCGGATGCTCAGGGTTTCGTACTCGCTCATTGACTTCTCCGTCCACACCGAGGATTATGTAGAGCAGCATACATAGTCGCCGCAGGGCGAGGGAGAACACCGGAAGGCCGAGGATGAGCACGCCGCGTGAACGAATGGTTGCCTCGGCGGCCCTACTGATCCGCGAGCGCGGCGCACATGCCACCGCCATTTCCGATGTTCTCGAACACAGCGGTGCACCGCGCGGCTCCGCCTACCACTACTTTCCCGGCGGACGTACCCAACTGCTCGGCGAAGCCGTGGATCTCGCGGGGGAGTACATCGCCGGGATGATCGATGGGAAGCCCACCGCTACGGACGCTCTCGACGCTCTCGTCGCCCTCTACCGGAAGCAACTGGTGCGCACAGATTTTCGGGCAGGGTGCCCGGTGGTAGCGGTCGCTGTCGAGGCCGGAGACCCGGAAAGTCCGGCCAGCAATGCGAAGCTCATCGCGCACTCGGCGGTGGTCTTCCAGCGCTGGGTCGGCCTCATCGCGGACAAGCTGGCCGCCGCCGGTGCCACTCGCACCCGCGCCGACGAACTCGCGATGTTGATGACGACCTCGCTGGAGGGGGCCATCATCGTCGCGCGATCCATCCGCGACGTCACACCAATCGATGTGGTGCATAAGCAATTACGCACACTGATCGAGGAGGCCCTGTCATGACCACCACCAATTGGCTGCCCACCGCGTGCATCCTGTGCGAGTGCAACTGCGGCATCGTTGTACAGACCGAGGGCCGCACGCTCGCCAAGATTCGCGGTGACAAAGAACATCCGGGCTCGAAGGGCTACACCTGCAATAAGGCCCTGCGCCTGGATCACTACCAGAACAACGCCAACCGGCTGACCTCGCCGATGCGCCGCCGCCCCGACGGCACCTACGAGGAAATCAATTGGGACACTGCGATCGTGGAGATCGCCGAGGGCTTCAAAGACATCCGTGACAACCATGGCGGAGACAAGATCTTCTACTACGGCGGTGGAGGCCAGGGGAATCATCTGGGTGGCGCGTACAGCGGCGCCTTCCTCAAGGCGATCGGGTCCAAGTACCGCTCCAACGCCCTTGCGCAGGAAAAGACCGGGGAGGCCTGGATCGACAAGAGCCTCTACGGCGGGCATACCCGAGGGGAGTTCGAGCACGCCGAGGTGTCGGTGTTCGTGGGGAAGAACCCATGGATGTCGCAGAGCTTTCCGCGGGCACGGGTGGTGCTCAACGAGATCGCCAAGGATCCGCAGCGCTCGATGATCGTCATCGACCCGGTGATCACCGATACCGCCAAGATGGCCGACTTTCACCTCCGGGTGCGACCCGGTGCCGACGCCTGGTGCCTTGCGGCACTCGCCGCGGTGCTGGTCCAGGAAGACCTGTGTGACGAAGCATTTCTCGCCGAACATGTCACCGGTACCGAAGAGGTTCGGGACGCGCTACGTGCCGTACCGATCGGCGACTACGCACAGCGCAGCGGTGTCGACGAGGATCTCATTCGGCGGGCGGCCCGTCGGGTCGCGTCCGCAGAGAGCGTGGCGGTCTTCGAAGACCTCGGGATTCAGCAGGCCCCCAACAGCACACTGAGCTCCTACCTCAACAAGATGTTGTGGATACTCACCGGGAGTTTCGCCAAGCGCGGAGGCCAGCATCTGCATTCGTGGATGGCACCGCTCATGGGTGGCTTCTTCGGAAACACCCCGGTAACCGGCGCCCGCATCATCGGCGGTCTGGTGCCCTCGAACGTCATCCCCGACGAGATCCTCACCGATCACCCCGACCGGTTCCGCGGGATGATTGTCGAGAGCAGCAATCCCGCACACTCCCTGGCGGATTCGGCGAGATGCAAGGAAGCGTTCCAAACCTTGGAGCTGCTTGTCGTCGTCGACGTGGCGATGACCGAGACCGCCCGCCTCGCGCATTACGTGCTGCCAGCTGCCACACAATTCGAGAAGGTGGAGGCGACGTTCTTCAATCTCGAGTTTCCGCACAACACCTTTCAGCTGCGACACCCGCTGTTCGAACCCGAGCGGGGAACGCTCCCCGAGCCCGAGATCTGGGCGCGGTTGGTCCGGGCGCTGGGTGTGGTGGACGATGCGGATCTGCAGCCGTTGCGCGAAGCCGCCGCACAGGGCCGGGATGCCTATCTGCAGGCGTTCTTCACGGTGCTGGCCAATCCGGCACTTGCCTCGCTGGCACCCTATGTCCTATACGAAACCCTCGGCCCGACCCTGCCCCAGGGATTGGAAGGTGCCGCCGCACTCTGGGGTCTGGCGCAGAAGGCGATGATGACCTACCCGCAGGCGGTGGCGCGAGCCGGCCACCGCGATGGCAACGCGCTTTTCGACGCTATCCTGAACAGTCCTTCCGGTGTCACGTTCACCGTTCACGACTACGAGGACGACTTCGCGCTGATCACTCATGCGGACCACAAGATTGCGCTGGTGATCCCCGAAATGCTTGAGGATATCCGGGGATTGGCATCTCGCCCGGCCCAGCTGACGACACCCGAATTTCCGATCGTGCTCTCCGCGGGTGAGCGGCGGGCATACACCGCCAACGACATCCTCCGGGACCCGTCGTGGCGAAAGCGAGACCAGCAAGGTGCACTACGGATCAGCCTGGAGGATGCGCAGCAGCTCGGTATCGCCGACGGTGAACGAGTGCGCGTCGCCACTGCGGCCGGTAGCGCCGAGGCCACCGTCGAGATCAGCGACATGATGCAGCCCGGCCATGCCTCATTGCCGAACGGGTTTGGGCTCGATTACACCGACGAGACCGGCGTGAGGCACGTGCCGGGTGTCGCCCCGAACGCGCTCACCTCATCGGCCTGGCGTGACGAGTACGCCGGTACCCCATGGCACAAGCACGTTCCTGCGCGTATCGAGCCGCTGGCGGTTAGCGTCTAACGCACGCTGGCGACGTATTTCCGCACCGTCTCCTCGGATTCGGTTATGACACCGAGGTAACCGTCGGGGCGCACCAATGCGAGTGTCGATTCCGAGACGTCGTACTCGGCCGACGGTGCGAGGCGTTGCACGCGCACTCCATCGATGTGCACCGCGCGGTTCTCAAACGTGAGCACAGTGAAGTGGGTTCCGCGGAGCACGTCAAAGAGACGACGTCCGCCCTGCAGCGCCGCGTCGGGCGCTCGGTCCCCGGCTCGGAGCTTTCCGGGGGACGCGCGGTCGTCGATCGCTAGGGAACTCCCGCGATACCCGATATCCAGCTGATGCAACTGCGGCGCAGTCTCTTTTGAGGGCTCGAAGTTACGATAGTGCAGGTCGGTGCTCAGCCCGAGCACCGATGCGGCGACGGGCATCCGTTCCTCTTCGTAGGTATCCAGCAGCTGCTCGGGGGCGCCCGAGCTGACTGCCGCCAGCTTCCAGCCCAAGTTGTAGGCGTCCTGCACGCTGGTGCTCAGACCCTGCCCGCCCGCGGAGGAATGCACGTGGGCGGCGTCTCCGGCCAGGAACACCCGGCCCACGCGGAATCGATCCACCATCCGTGCGTTGACTCGGTAGAGCGATATCCACCGCAGGTCGTGCAGCACAATGTCATCGCGTCCGGACCGCTCCACCAAGAGGCCCTGTACCGCCTCGAGGGTCAATGGGGGAGCAACGTCGGTGGCCATGCTCGCGACAAACTGATAGTGATCACTGCTCGGCAGGTTCCACAACGAAAACCGTTCGGACACCTGCCCGCCGCGCGTCAGTACATGACAGAACGTGCCGTCCAAACCGTCGGCGCGGACATCGCCTATCAGTGTTCGTTCGCTCTCGAAGGTCTTCCCGGCGAATCCCACATCGAGGGCCTTGCGAATCGCGCTACGCCCGCCATCGGTGCCGACAAGGTGCGACGCGCGTATCCGCACCGGGATGCCGTCGCGAAGAAACGTGACGGTCACCCCCTCGCCGTCCTGCTCGAAACCGATTACCTCACTACTGAATTCAACATCGCCTCCGAGTTCACGCAGACGGCCTAACAGGATCTCATCGGTGCGCCACTGCGGCACCATCCAGAAGCGTGGATAGGGCACACCGGGGCCGCAAGGCACACCCGAGCCGACCATCTCGGCCAGAGTTCGTTCGCCGACGATCTCCCGTCCGGCGTAGATACGGAACGGCGGCATGTCCATGCCGCCGGCCTCGATGGCATCCGCGACACCCAGATCGTCGAGCACCTCCTGGGTGCGCGGTGACAGCCCCTTGCCGCGAGAACCGGGGAAGAGGCCGGGTGCCTTGTCGAACACCCGGCACGGGATCCCGCGACGTGCCAATTCGCATGCCAGCGTTAGGCCGGTGGGGCCGGCGCCGGCGATCACTACCGTCATAAAACACCACCTCGGATAAGCACGATCAGCACATGGTCGACGAGCCGCTCGATGAATGCATCGTCGATGGGGGCGTCCAGAGTCAGCCGGTGCGTGATCATCGCCTCGGCGACATCGTGAATGAGCTCCCGGTCGACCTCGGCGGACACCTCGCCGCGAGAGATGGCCCGGGACAGGGGCATATCGAAGGGCGAGAGGCCAGGATCGGCGAGATGACGATTGATCGCCTCGGTCAGCGCCTCGTCGTGTCCCATCGCACGGATGAGGTCGGCATAGAGGGCCGGTGGGACTGCTTCGGCCTTCCGGCGCAGCATGCCCAGCGTCGCAATGAGATCCCCACGCAGATTGCCGGTGTCGGGGACTTCGTCGTTGAAGCTCGCGTCGTGGGCGTCCAGGGCGGCCTTCACCAGCTCGGCCTTGTTTCCCCACCTGCGATAGATCGTAGTTTTGCTGGCATGTGCCTGTGCTGCAACGGAATCCATAGAGAATCGGTCATACCCGTCGCATATCAATACCTGTAGTGCGGTATCGAGTATTGCGGCGCTGCGCGCCTCTCCGCGGGGGACCATGCGCTAAGTGTACGTTATCCGTACACATAGTAAAACGGGATCTAGGCGCCAACTGGCGCCGACGCTCCTATGTCGACTGTCGCCGTGCCATAAGCGGTGCTGCTGGGTGTGTTCGTCGCGATTTTCGACCCCATCCCTTACGGATCGACAGTTGCGGGCATGTGTTGACACCCAAGGTAATTGGTCAGGGCGCCTGCGGGTGATTCAGGTGCTCGCGCAGGAACTGTTGTTCCCGGCGCTCGACGAGGCGTGACTACTGGTACAGATACACGCTCTCGGCGGCGCAGGGCGGGCGGTCCTTGCCCTCGGTCTCGTACTTGATGCCGTACGTCGCCTCGACGGTGCCCTTGTCGCGCAGCTTGGCCGACAGCAGCGTGACGTGGCCGCGAACCCGCGCGCCCACATGCAGCGGCGCTGGGAACCGAACCTTGTTGACCCCGTAGTTGAGCACGGCGTCGTAGGACGCGATCTCCAGCACCTCGTCCAGGAAGGCCGGGGCGAGCGCGAGGGTGAGGTATCCATGCACGATGGTCCCGCCGAATGGGCCGGCCTTGGCGCGCTCGGCGTCGGTATGAATCCACTGCCGGTCACCTGTCGCGTCCGCGAACTCGTTGACCTGTTCCTGGGTGATCTGAACCCAACTGCTGGTACCCAATTCGACTCTGCCCAGGGACAGTAGCTCCTGTGGTGTCGCCAGCCTGGTGGACATACCGCGCGCTCCTTTTCGGGTCGTGGTGCCTTATCGCATTACCGACGTGTTGTGTTGACTGGACTCTTCTTACCCGAGTTCTCATGCCTGCCACGGGACAATGCCGAAATCCGGGGAAGCGATGGGTGCGGGTAATGTTTGCCGACATGAGGTGGTCTGTGCCGCTGCTGCTCGCATTGCTGCTCGTGGCGACGGGCTGTCAACGTGGTGTCGACGGGGAAGCGACGGCCGATAAGCGGCCGGACCCGGCGGGGCCTATTCAGCCGGCGCAGCTCGACCAACTCCTCACTCCGGCGCAGTCGCTGACCATTACGCCGGGAAAGCCACTGTTCGAAACCGATATGCAGTCGGTCCTCTGGATCGGTGCCGATCCCGCGGAATGTCAAGGTGTCGTCGGATACGGCCGATATCCGCTCTTCCCCACGAATTACACCGGGCGTGAAGCGCGGACACAGATTGACAACCAGTACCCGAACCAGCACCAACTCCTCGAGGTGTCGGCCACCTACCCCGGCGACTTCCAGGCGGTGAAGTTTCTGGACTCCGTACGCTCGACCGTCTCCGAGTGCCAGCGTCAGGTCGCAGCCTGGGGCGATGACGAGAAACGTCATACCGTCACACCCGGTCCGGTGGTACCCGGTTCACCGGACATGGTGCGTTGGTCGACGAATCTCAATGGTGATCAATGGGTTTGCGAGTTCACCGTAATCGCCAAGGCGAACGTGATCTCACAGCTCGTCACTTGTTCGGCGGATCGGTCGATCGACAATAGGGCACTGTCGAACAAACGGCTTCAGAAGATCGAGGAGCTGCTCAACTCCAAGGTGTGACGACCGGTCAGGACGATTCGCGTGTCGCGATGTCCTGGGTGAGCAGGTGCTCGGCTCGTTCGATGATGGCATTGACGGTGAAATCGAAGTTGGCATCCGAGATGGTCGCGATCGAATGGCCGCGGGACGCGAGGTCATGCAGGGTGGGCGCGACCGTGGCGCTCGGTGCCAGGTTGCGGGCGTCGCCGGAGGCAGGCATGACGGTATCCAAGTGTTCCAGCACCACGATGCCCCGAATATGCAGAGACAGAGAGAAATACACGTCTATCGCGTTATCCGGGCTGAATCCGACGCCGATCAGGGTCTGGACAAGGGATTCCAGGTTCTGAATGCTCGCCTGCAGCGCCTCGGCACTGAGCTCGCTCGTGCGCATCAGGATGAGCTCGACCAGCACCGGGCGTGTTCGAAATGCCTGGCGCATCCGGCGGGTGTGGTTGCGCAGGGCGTCCTGCCAGGTTTCGTCTCCGATGAAGGGTGCGGCGAAGTGGTACTGCTTGGTGGCGCGATCGGTCATCGCATCGAGCAGTTCGCCCTTTTTGCGGAAGTACCAGTAGATGCTGGTGACACCGACATCGAGATGTTTCGCTAGCAGCGGCATACTCAGCCCGCAGATCCCTATCTCCTCGGCGAGCTCAAATGCTCCGGCGATGATGTCCTCGGCAGTGATGGAGCCGCGGCGTCGCCGTTCTCTTTTTGGGCCTTGTGTGCTGGTCGTCTTGGCCTCGCGGCCGACACCGGCATGTTGCATGTGTAATCCTCGTCGTACCCCCGTTGCGTCGATCTGTCCCCGCCCACGGTTTAAAGGCCCTGGTAGCAAGTTGGCAGGATACCGCAGAGAACTGTGGGCACGGTCAGCTCCCTGTTTGGCTCAGTTCGCTGTGCCGGTGGCACGCGGTCAGACTCAGGGCTTTGCGCGCCGGGTACCTCCCGCAGTACACATGGATCTTGTTCTGGCCATACCCGTGTGCGGGGCACTGACGGCGGGCACCATTGGCATTCGCAGCTGGCGGCATCGGGAAGGGCTTGGCAATGGCAATCGACAGGGATATCGAAACGGAACCGGCGGCAGACGCTGCCGTATCGAAGCCCGAGAAAACCCCTTGGTGGGTGCGGCAGTACACGTTCACGGGTACCGCGGTGGGCCTGGCCTTCCTCTGGCTGTCGATGACCCCGTCGTTACTTCCGCGCGGCCCGCTGTTCCAGGCGTTGGTGAGCGGAGGCGCGGGTGCCATCGGGTACGGGCTCGGCGTCTTGGCGGTATGGCTGGTGCGGTACATGCGGTCAAAGGATTCGAGTCCGCCGCCGCCCGCCATCGCGTGGCGAGTGCTCATCGTGTTCGGGATTATCGGCACTGCCCTGATGATCGTGTGGTTCCACTTCTGGCAGGACCGGGTGCGTGACCTCATGGGTGTGCCGCGGCTGGGATTCTGGGCGCACCCGCAGACCGCGGTGATGTCGGTCATCGCATTGTTCGTCCTGGTCGAATTCGGCCAGCAGATTCGCCGGTTGATCCTGTTCCTCGTCGAGCGGCTCAATCGCGTAGCCCCCAAACGGGTATCCGCGGTGGTCGCCGTCACGTTGGTGGTGGTCCTCGGGATGGCACTCATCAACGGCGTCGTCGTGAGGTTCACGATGCGCGCCCTCAACAACACATTCTCGGCGGTGAACAACGAGGAGAACCCCGACAACCCGCCGCCCACCACCTCATTGCGTTCCGGCGGACCGAATTCATTGGTCTCCTGGGCCTCGCTGGGCAATCAAGGCCGTGCCTTCATCGGAGGCGGTGCCACTACACAAGAGCTTTCGGCGTTCAACAAGGCTCCGGCGACCGAACCGATCCGGGCGTACGCGGGCCTGGAATCCGCTGACGATATTAAGGCGACGGCCGAGCTCGCCGCCCGTGAACTGGAACGTGAGGGCGGCCTTCACCGAAAGGTGGTGGCGGTGGCCACCACAACGGGAACCGGCTGGATCAACGAAGCGGAGGCCGACGCCCTCGAATACATGTACAACGGTGACACCTCCATCGTCAGCATGCAGTATTCGTTCTTGCCCAGCTGGATTTCGTTCCTGGTCGACAAGGAGAACGCGCGCCAGGCGGGGCAGGCGCTGTTCGAGGCCGTTTCGGCACGGGTCCGTGCAATGCCGGAGGGTGTGCGGCCCAAGCTCGTGGTGTTCGGTGAGAGCCTCGGCTCATTCGGCGGTGAAGCGCCGTTCCTGTCGGTGAACAACATCGTGGCCCGCACCGACGGTGCGTTGTTCTCCGGCCCGACGTTCAACAACACCATGTGGCTTGAGGCCACGCATAACCGCGATGACGGGTCGCCGGAGGTGTTGCCCATCTACGACAACGGGCGGAACGTCCGGTTCGCCTCACGCCCGGAGGACCTGAATCGGCCCGCTGATCCTTGGGCGCGCCCACGCATTGTCTACCTGCAGCACGCATCCGATCCGATCGCGTGGTGGAATCCGGACCTCATCCTGAGCAAGCCTGACTGGCTGCGTGAACCCCGCGGCTACGACGTGTTGCCGAGCATGGAGTGGATACCGTTCGTGACGTTCCTACAGGTATCCGCCGATATGGCTGTCGCGGTCGATGTTCCCGATGGTCACGGTCACGTTTATGTCCGGGCCGTCGCCGATGCCTGGGCAGCCATCCTGCAGCCGCCCGGCTGGACTCCGGAGAAGACCGAACGATTGCGGTTGCTGCTGCGCTCGGGGGAGTAGGGCACCAAACCTGGGAAGCGTGCATTCCGTACGGTGGCTGGGTGAGCCACACCCTGGGGTCGAGTAACTACGTGACGACCGCCGACGGGCGCGAGTTGCACTACATGGTCGCCGGATCCGGTGAGCCGACCGTGGTGTTCGAATCGGGAATGGGTTTCTCGCGGTCGGCCTGGGGTCTAGTGCAACCCCTTGTCGCCCAGCGTTTTCGGTCGGTGGTCTACGACCGTGCGAACTTGGGGCGCAGTGGTGACGACCCGGAGCCGCGCACGCTGGAGCGAATCACCGCGGACCTGGGCGCCTTGCTGACGGCCCTCGATTCGGGGCCTTACATCCTGGTGGGGCACAGCTACGGCGGAACCATCGCGCTGGCGACGACGGCGGCTGATCCGTCACGCATCGCGGGCATCGTTCTCGTCGACCACTCTGACGAGAACCTGGATTCCTATTTCCGTCCGGCCTCGATCGGCATGCGGATCCTCGGGCTCATCCATCGTGCGACGCTCGACGCGATGGGGCGGGTGGGTCTGCTGGCGCACCTCGTGCGCCGCATGATGCCCCGGATGCCGCGCGATGTAATCGACGATATGACGTCCGAAGACCTCACGTGGCGGGCTGGACGCGCCGCCAACGAGGAGGAGCGCCGCTTTGTCGACGGGATGGCCCGGTTGCGCGACAACCCGCCGATGTTCGGCGGCATTCCCATCACCGTCATATCGGGAGCCCGCGCGGAGTTTCTGAACGAGGAGACACGGTCCGAGCTGAACGCCGCCCATCAGGTGACGGCGCATCGGCTCGGGGCGCGCCATGTGCTCGCTCGCAAATCCGGACATCAGGTTGTCCTCACCGAACCGCGATTGATCGCCGACGAGGTGTTTCGGATCGCGGACGCGTAGGCGCCCGTCTAGACGCCGCTGTGGCGTATGTGACTAGCGTGGCTACCGTGTTTGTTGAGGCAGTTGTCGTAATCTGAGGCTTGAGTTCTGCAAAACAGCACTTCGAACAGCTTCAGTGAGGTAGTGGTGTCCATATCCCGCCGGGGTGTCCTCAAATACGCCGCTGGCATACCCGCCGCGGTAGCACTGGGAGGTGCCACAGCCTCCCTGACGGCTGCGCGGGCGAACGCTGCCTCGCTCGGGACACTCATCGACTACGCCGGTGGTGTCCCGTCTCCGGAGTCGATCAAGGCCGCCGGACACCTGGGTGCGATTCGGTACGTATCGGATCCGCGCAGCCCGGGATTGTCGGCGGGTAAGCCCATCAAACTTGCCGAAGCGCGCGATCTGTATCGCGCCGGCCTGAAGATCGTCTCCAACTACCAATACGGCAAGCAGGACACCGCGGACTGGCTCGGTGGCCATGACGCAGGAATCAAACACGCGCAACGCGGGTGGCAGCTGCACGTCGCCGCCGGTGGCTCCTACAACGTGCCGATTTACGTCTCGGTCGACGACAACCCGACACCTGAGCAGTACAAGAACCAGGTGGCGCCGTACCTGAAGGCCTGGGAGTCGGTTTTGGGACATGCCCGCACCGGGCTGTACGGCAACTCCAAGACCATCGATTGGGCCCTGCAGGACGGGCTGTGCTCGTACTTCTGGCAGCACAATTGGGGCAGCCCTAAAGGCTTCGTCCATCCCCAGGCTCATCTGCATCAGTTCGAGATCGACAAGCGCGAGGTCGGAGGAATCGGCGTCGACCTCAACGACATTCTTCAGCCCAATTTCGGGCAGTGGGTCTAGGCGTCGAGTCTCACCAGCGCTGACGCGCCTCCTGAGCATTTTCGCGGTCGGATACGTAGCTGGCTAAACATCACCAGTCGCACTGGTAACACAAGTTGGAAACGCGTTGGTATGCCAGCAAACTTATGACACATGTTCTGGCTTTTCCTGGTGTGGATGACCGTGTTGAAGGCGCCGAACGCGACACGCGCGAACGCGGTCGCCGCTACCGGAATCAAGCATAACGATTCGATAACAATCAATGTCTGATCTGCGATGTTATACCTACTCGGCCGTAACCACCCGCATGCAGCGCGTTTGATTGGGCGGTTGGTTGCCAGCACTTGGCCTGCCGTTACGTAAGCGGTGGTTACTCCTGCGTAGAACTCGGCAGTAACTATTACGCCAGAAGATATCGCCACCCCTCTTATGACACTCTTAAGTCCAGACCTGCGGTGATGCGGATACCGATACGAAAACACGGCCTCAATCAATCCCGATCGACAGAGACGACGACACGGGGTACGGCTGGATTCACGACTGACGGAAAGACGGGTAGCGGCGACGTGACTATCAACGAGTACGACAAGGTGACCAGCTCTGAGGGCCCCGACGCGAACGGTGCGGCCGATCCGGGTCCCAGTGCGGGTCCCGCGCTGATCGATCGCCTGGAGTCCGGTGAGCCCTACGCGGTGGCCTTCGGGGGTCAAGGCAGCGATTGGCTGGAGTCACTCGCCGACCTCGCGGCCTCGGCCGGTATCGAATCGGAGCTGGCGACCCTGGCCGGTGAGGCCGAGCTGCTCCTGGAGCCCGTCGCCAAGGAACTTGTGGTGGTGCGTCCGGTCGGCTTCACGCCGCTCACCTGGATGCGTGCGCTGACCGCCGAGGAGCCTGTGCCTGTCGCCGCGCAGCTCACCTCGGCCGCGGTCTCCATGCCCGGTGTACTGCTGGCCCAGTTGGCTGCTGTCCGCGCATTGAAGATCCAAGGCCTGGATCTGGCCCAGCTCCCGCCGGTCGCCGTCGTCGGACACTCGCAGGGCGTGCTCGCGGTCGAGGCGCTCAAGGCCCACGGTGCTCGCGATGTCGAGCTGCTCGCCATCGCTCAGCTGGTGGGTGCCGCGGCGACCCTGGTCGCGCGGCGCCGCGGCATCGTGGTGCGCGGTAACCGCACCCCCATGGTGTCGGTGACCAATGTCGACCCCGAACGTATTAAGGCGCTACTCGACGATTTCGCTCAGGATGTCCGCACCGTTCAGCCGCCTGCGCTATCCATCCGCAACGGACGCCGTTCCGTCGTCATCACCGGTACCCCCGAGCAGCTGTCACGGTTCGAGCTGTACTGCGAGCAGATCGCAGACCGCGAGGCCGCCGAGCGCAAGGACAAGGTGCGCGGGGGCGCGGTCTTCAGCCCGGTCTTCGACCCGGTCAATGTCGAGGTGGGCTTCCACTCTCCGCGCCTTGCCGATGGTGTCGAGATCGCCGGCCGCTGGGCGGCCGCTGCAGGCCTCGACGTCGAGCTGACCAAGGCCTTGACCGAGTCCGTCCTCGTCGCCCCGGTCGACTGGGTGAATGAGGTGAGCCATGTCGCCGACGCCGGTGCCCGCTGGATCCTGGATCTTGGCCCCGGTGACCTCCTCACCCGTCTGACCGCCCCGGTCATCCGCGGACTCGGGATCGGGATCGTACCTACCGCCACCCGCGGTGGACAGCGAAACCTGTTCACCCACGGCGCCGTTCCCGAGGTCGCCCGCGCCTGGTCCAGCTTCGCGCCGACCGTGGTGTCGCTGCCCGACGGCTCGGTCAAGCTGTCCACCAAGTTCACCCGTCTCACCGGGCGCTCGCCAATCCTGTTGGCGGGTATGACGCCGACCACCGTCGATTCGAAAATCGTTGCGGCTGCTGCCAACGCGGGTCACTGGTCCGAGCTCGCCGGCGGCGGGCAGGTCACCGAGGAGATCTTCAGCGCCCGCATTGAAGAACTCACCGGCCTGTTGGAGCCGGGTCGTCAGATCCAGTTCAACTCGCTGTTCCTGGACCCCTACCTGTGGAAGCTGCAGGTTGGCTCGAAGCGGTTGGTGCAGAAGGCCCGTCAGGCCGGTGCGCCGATCGACGGTGTAGTCGTGACCGCCGGCATTCCCGAGCTGGAAGAAGCCGTCGCGCTCATCGACGAGCTCACCGAAATCGGCTTCAGTCACATCGTGTTCAAGCCGGGCACTGTTGAGCAGATCCGCTCCGTCGTGCGTATCGCGGCCGAGGTGCCGACCCGCCCGATCATCATGCACGTCGAGGGTGGCCGCGCCGGTGGACACCACTCCTGGGAGGACCTCGACGACCTGCTGCTGGCCACCTACTCGGAGCTGCGTTCGCGCTCCAATATCACCGTGTGTGTCGGTGGCGGTATCGGTACGCCCGAGCAGGCAGCCGAATACCTCAGCGGCCGTTGGGCACTGAAGTTCGGATTCCCGCTGATGCCGGTCGACGGCATCCTGGTCGGCACCGCGGCGATGGCCACACTGGAGGCCACCACCTCGCCGTCGGTCAAGCAGATGCTGGTCGAGACCGCGGGCACACCCACCTGGGTTCCCGCCGGAAAAGCACAGGGCGGCATGGCTTCCGGGCGCAGCCAGCTGGGCGCCGATATTCACGAGATCGACAATGCGGCCTCGCGCTGCGGTCGTCTGCTCGACGAGGTCGCCGGTGACGCCGATGCGGTGGCCAAGCGCCGCGACGAGATCGTCGCCGCGATGGAGCTGACCGCCAAGCAGTACTTCGGCGATGTCGAGGAGATGACATACGCGCAGTGGCTGAGCCGCTACGTTGAGCTGTCCATCGGTGACGGCGACAGCACCGCCGACACCGTCGTGGCGCACTCGCCCTGGTTGGACGTCACCTGGCGGGACCGCTTCGAGCAGATGCTCAAGCGCGCCGAGGCCCGGTTGCACCCCAAGGACTTCGGGCCCGTCGAGACCCTGTTCGTCGATGAGTCGCTGTTGGAGCGCCCGGCCGAGGCCATTGCCGGGCTTCTTGAGCGCTACCCGGACGCGGCCACCATCAAGCTGCACCCGGCCGATGTGCCGTTCTTCGTCGCGCTGTGCAAGACGCTGGGCAAGCCGGTCAACTTCGTGCCCGTCATCGACAAGGATGTGCGCCGCTGGTGGCGCAGTGACTCGTTGTGGCAGGCCCACGATGCCCGCTACACCGCCGAGCAGGTGTGCATCATTCCCGGCACCGCCGCGGTTGCCGGGATCACCCGGGTCGACGAGCCGGTGGGCGAGCTGCTCGACCGCTTCGAGCAGACTGCCATCGACGAGGTTGTGGCCGCCGGTGTGGAACCGCTGCCGGTGCGCTCGCGCCTGCGTCGCCGCTGGGATGTCGAGGGTCCGTTGGCGACCGTGCTGGACGCGCCGGATGTGTTGTGGTCCGGACGCATTGCCGTCAACCCCGTGCATCGGATCGCTCCCGACGGAGCGTGGCAGGTCTTCGAGGACCGCACTGCTTCACACCCGTCGACCGGTGCCCGCCTTGAGGTCACCGGCGATGACGCCGTGCGTCTGAGCGTGCCGCTGTCGGGCACCTGGGTCGATATCGACCTGACCCTGCCTACGACCACCCGTGACGGTGGCACCCCGGTGGTGACCACCGAAGCCGCCGCCGCGGCCATGCGGACCGTGCTCGCGGTGGCTGCTGGCTTTGATGACTCAGCGGATCTTCCTTTAGTGAATAACGGAACGGTACGGGTTGTCGCGCAGTGGGATCCGGAGCGCGTCGCGGACCATACGGGCGTCACCGCGGTGCTTCCCGCGCCGTTGGCTCCCGGATCGTCGACCGTGCCCGACGCACTGGTCGGCCTGTGCTGGCCTGCGGTGTTTGCCGCCATCGGCGATGCCAAGACCCAGGACGGCATCGGAGTGATCGAGGGTCTGCTCTCGCTGGTGCACCTGGATCACGCAGCCCACCTGATCTCCGCGCTGCCCGCCGAGAATGCCGAACTGACCGTCACCGCAACGGCTTCCGCGGCCACCGACACCGAGGTTGGCCGGGTTGTCCCGGTCGACGTCACGGTGGCGACGGCTGATGGCACCGTGCTGGCCACCCTGCAGGAGCGGTTCGCGATCCTGGGTCGCAACGGGGCCGCCGAGCTGGGCGACCCGGTGCGTGCCGGTGGTGCACTCTCCGAGCACGAGGCAGACACGACTCGTCGTCGCCGTCGTGACGTCAAGATTTTCGCGCCCACCGACATGCGGGCGTTCGCGGTGGTCTCGGGAGATCACAACCCGATCCACACCGACAAGTCGGCCGCGCTGCTGGCAGGGCTGGGATCGCCCATCGTGCACGGTATGTGGCTTTCGGCCGCCGCGCAGCACGTGGTCACCTCAGCAGACACCTCCAGCACTCCGCCCCGCACCTTGGTCGGCTGGACCTCTCGCTTCCTGGGAATGGTGCAGCCTGGTGACGAGGTCGACGTGCGCGTGGACCGTGTCGGAATCGATTCCGGTGCAGAGGTTGTGGAAATTCAGGCCAAGGTCGGCACCGACTTGGTGATGTCTGCGACCGCTCGGCTCGCGGCCCCCAAGACCGTGTACGCCTTCCCGGGCCAGGGAATCCAGCACAAGGGCATGGGCATGGACGTGCGTTCGCGTTCCAAGGCCGCTCGCAAGGTCTGGGACAACGCCGACAAGTTCACCCGTGAACGTCTTGGCTTCTCGGTGCTGCACGTCGTCAAGGACAACCCGATCAGCCTCGTCGCCGGTGGCGTCCACTACCAGCACCCCGAGGGGGTGCTGTACCTGACGCAGTTCACCCAGGTGGCCATGGCCACCGTGGCGACCGCACAGATCGCAGAGATGAAGGAGACAGGAGCCTTCGTCGACGACGCCATCACCTGCGGCCACTCGGTTGGTGAATACACCGCGCTGGCCACCGTCAGCGGAGTCATCCCACAGGATGGTCTGCTGGAAGTGGTGTTCCACCGTGGGTCCGCGATGCACGACATCGTGCCCCGAGATGAGCAGGGCCGCAGCAACTATCGTCTGGCTGCCATCCGTCCGTCGCAGATCGCGTTGGAGGATGCCGATGTCGACGCGTTCGTCGCGGAGATTGCGGCTCGCTCTGGAGAGTTTCTTCAGATCGTTAACTTCAACCTGCGCGGTTCGCAGTACGCCATCGCCGGGACGGTGCGCGGTCTGGAGCTGCTGGAGGCCGAGGTCGAGAAGCGTCGCGAAGAGTTTGGTGGACGGCGCTCCTTCATCATGGTGCCCGGTATCGACGTGCCGTTCCATTCCGAGGTGCTGCGGGTCGGTGTCGCCGAGTTCCGCCGTGCCCTGGAGCGGGTGTTGCCAATGGACAGCGACCCAAACCTGATCCTCGGCAAGTACATCCCGAACCTGGTGCCGAAGCCGTTCACCCTGGACCGCGAATTCATCCAGGAGATCCGCGATCTGGTTCCTGCCGAGCCGCTCGATGAGGTACTCGCCGACTACGACACCTGGCGTAACGAGAAGCCGGTGTTGTTGTGCCGCAAGGTGCTTATCGAGCTGCTGGCTTGGCAGTTCGCCAGCCCGGTGCGGTGGATCGAGACCCAGGATCTGCTGTTCACCGAGGAGGCCGCGGGCGGACTCGGTGTCGAGCGATTCGTCGAGGTGGGTGTGAAGTCAATGCCGACCGTCGCCGGTCTGGCCAACAACACCCTGAAGCTGCCCGAGTTCAGCCACAGCTCGGTCGAGGTGCTCAACGTCGAGCGCGACCACGCCGTGCTGTTCGGCACGGATACCGATCCTGAACCCGATCCCGAGCCGGAAGAGGCTGCCGCACCGGCGGATTCCGCCGCCGCGCCCGCCGTGGCCGCCCCGGCTGCCGCCCCCGCCGCACCCAGCGGTGGTCCGCGGCCGGACGATATCGGGTTCGACGCCTCCGATGCGACGCTTGGGCTCATCGCCTTGTCCACGAAAATGCGCATCGACCAGATCGAGCCGGTGGACTCCATCGAGAGCCTCACCGACGGCGCCTCCTCGCGTCGTAACCAGCTGCTGGTCGACCTGGGTTCGGAGCTGAACCTGAGCGCTATCGACGGAGCCGCGGAGGCGGACCTGTCCGGATTGCGGACGCAGGTCACCAAATTGGCGCGCACCTACAAGCCTTTCGGCCCGGTGCTGTCGGACTCGATCAATGATCAGCTCAAGACGGTCTTCGGACCGTCGGGTAAGCGTCCCGCCGCCATCGGCGAGCGGGTGCGCAAGACCTGGGAGCTCGGCGAAGGCTGGGTCAAGCATGTGACCCTCGAGCTGGCACTCGGTACCCGTGAGGGCACCAGCGTCCGCGGCGGCGATCTCGGCGGCCTGGCGGCCAGCACGCTGACGGACGGCAATGCGGTGGACGCGGCGATCGACGCTGCAGTTGCCGCGGTGGCTGCGCGTCGCGGTGTCGGCGTAACGCTGCCTTCGGCGGGCGGTGGCGCCGGCGCGACGGTCGATGCCGCCGCGCTGAGCGAGTTCACCGACCAGATCACTGGTCGCGACGGAGTTCTCGCCTCGGCGGCCCGTTTGGTGCTCGATCAGCTGGGCCTCGCGGCCCCGGTCGTCACTCCCGACGGTGCCACCGACACCGAGCTCGTCGAGCTGGTATCTGCCGAGTTGGGCTCGGATTGGCCACGTTTGGTGGCTCCGACGTTCGACGGCAAGAAGGCCGTGGTGTTCGACGATCGCTGGGCCAGCGCCCGCGAGGATTTGGCGCGGTTGTGGATCACCGACGAAGGCGAGATTGACCAGGATTGGCAGAGTCTGGGCCTCCGATTTGAAGGTGCCGGGCACGCTGTTGCCGCGCAGGCGAATTGGTGGCAGGGCAAGTCGCTGGCGCAGGGACGCAATGTCCACGCCTCGCTATTCGGACGCATTGCCGCCGGAGCCGAGAGCCCGGATAGCGGCAAGTGGGGTACCGAGGTCGCGGTGGTGACGGGTGCTTCCAAGGGCTCGATCGCCGCGTCGGTGGTGGCCGAGCTGCTATCCGGTGGAGCGACGGTTATCGCCACCACTTCGCGTCTTGACGAGGACCGTTTGGCCTTCTACCGCAACCTGTATCGGGAGAGCGCACGGTTCAGCGCCAAGCTGTGGGTGATACCGGCCAATATGGCCTCGTACGCCGATATCGACGCATTGGTGCAGTGGGTCGGCACCGAGCAGTCGGAAAACCTTGGGCCGATGTCGATTCACCTCAAGGACGCGCAGACCCCGTCCCTGTTATTCCCGTTCGCCGCACCGAAGGTAGTCGGGGATCTGTCGGAGGCCGGCGCGCGTGCCGAGATGGAGATGAAGGTGCTGCTGTGGGCCGTGCAACGGCTCATCGGCGGTCTGTCCGCCATCGGTGCCGAGCGCGATATCGCCTCGCGTCTGCACGTGGTGCTGCCCGGTTCGCCGAACCGCGGAATGTTCGGCGGCGACGGTGCGTACGGCGAGTCCAAGGCGGCCCTCGATGCGCTGGTTACTCGTTGGAAGGCGGAGTCGTCGTGGGCATCGCGCGTCAGCCTGGCGCACGCGCTGATCGGCTGGACCCGCGGCACCGGGCTGATGGGTCACAACGACGCCATCGTCACCGGCGTGGAAGAGGCGGGAGTCACCACGTACTCCACCGCGGATATGGCGTCCATGCTGTTGGCGCTGTGCACCCCGGAGGCACGGGTTCAGGCCGCGCAGGCACCGGTCGAGAAGGATCTCACCGGTGGGCTGGCCGAGGTTGAACTCGATATGGCCGAGCTGGCCGCGAAGGCCCGCGAGGAAATGGAAGCCAAGGCGAAGGCCGAAGCCGCCACGGCCTCCGACGATGAAGACGATCCGAATTTCATTGCGGCACTGCCATCTCCGCCGCGTGGATACACCTCGGCGCTGCCGCCGGAATGGGCCGACCTCGATGTCGACCCGGCCGATTTGGTGGTCATCGTCGGTGGTGGCGAGCTCGGCCCGCTGGGCTCGTCGCGTACCCGTTACGAGATGGAGGTCGGCGACGAACTGTCGGCGGCCGGTGTGCTGGAGCTTGCCTGGACCACTGGACTGGTCAAGTGGGAGAACGACCCCGAGGCCGGTTGGTACGACGCCGAAACCGGTGAACTGGTGCCGGAGTCGGAGTTGGTGGAGCGCTACCACGACAAGGTGGTAGCCAACATCGGTGTCCGCGAGTTCGTGGACGACGGTGCGATCGATCCCGATCATGCCTCGCCGCTGCTGGTTTCGGTGTTCTTGGACAAGGACTTCACCTTCACGGTGGCCACCGAGGCCGAGGCCCGCGAGTTCGTGAGGTGGGATCCCGAGCACACCGTTATCCAGCCGCTGCCGGAGGGCAGCGACTGGCAGGTGACGCGCAGAGCGGGCACCGAGGTTCGCGTCCCGCGCAAGACCAAGCTGTCGCGGACCGTGGGCGCGCAGATCCCGACCGGTTTCGATCCGACGGTGTGGGGTATCACCCCGGACATGGTCGGATCCATTGACCGGGTGGCGCTGTGGAACATGGTCGCGACGGTGGATGCGTTCCTGTCGGCGGGCTTCACCCCGACCGAGCTGATGCGTTGGGTGCACCCGAGCCTGGTGGCCAACACCCAGGGCACCGGTATGGGCGGCATGACCTCGATGCAGACCATGTACCACGGAAACCTGTTGGGCCGTAACAAGCCGAACGACATCCTGCAAGAGGTGCTGCCGAACGTCGTTGCCGCGCACGTGGTTCAGTCGTACGTCGGTTCCTACGGTTCGATGATCCACCCGGTAGCGGCCTGTGCCACCGCCGCGGTGTCCGTCGAGGAAGGCGTCGACAAGATCCGGCTCGGCAAGGCGCATCTGGCGTTGGCCGGTGGTTTCGACGACCTGACGCTGGAGGCCATCATCGGATTCGGTGACATGGCCGCGACTGCCGACACCGAGACAATGCGGGCCAAGGGCATTGCGGACAAGAGATTCTCGCGTGCCAACGACCGTCGTCGCCTCGGGTTCGTCGAGGCGCAGGGTGGCGGCAGCGTGCTGCTGGCGCGCGGTGACCTGGCGCTCAAGATGGGTCTGCCGGTGCTGGCGGTGGTTGCATACGCGCAGTCCTTCGGTGACGGTGTGCACACCTCGATCCCGGCTCCGGGTCTGGGTGCGCTGGCGGCCGGGCGTGGCGGCAAGGACTCGGATCTGGCGCGCTCGCTGAACAAGCTGGGCGTGACGGCCGATGACATCGCCGTGATCTCCAAGCACGACACGTCCACGCTCGCCAACGATCCCAACGAGACCGAGCTGCACGAGCGGCTTGCGGCCTCGCTGGGGCGCTCGGACGGCGCGCCGCTGTTCGTCATCTCGCAGAAGAACCTGACCGGTCACGCCAAGGGCGGCGCCGCGGTGTTCCAGATGCTGGGCCTGTGCCAGGTGCTGCGCGACGGGGTCATCCCGCCGAACCGCAGCCTGGACTGTGTCGATGACGAGCTGGCCACCAGCCAGCACTTCGTATGGCTGCGTGAGTCGCTACCGCTCAAGGAGAAGCTGCCGCTGAAGGCGGGTCTGGTGACGAGCCTGGGCTTCGGTCACGTATCGGGCCTGGTGGCGCTGGTGCACCCGCAGGCCTTCATCGCCTCGCTGCGTCCGGAGGATCGCGACGACTACGAGAAGCGTTCGCACGAGCGCATTCTCAAGGGCCAGCGTCGACTCGCGTCGGCGATGGCGGGCGGCCGGCCCATGTACGAGCGGCCGGACGGGCGTCGCTTCGACCACGATCACGATGAGTCGGAGAAGCGTCAGGAAGCGTCCATGCTGTTGGATCCGGGTGCGCGCCTGAGTGAGGACGAGGTCTACCACCGGTGACCGTTGTCGGTATCGGGATCGACCTGGTCACCATCTCCGAGTTCGGGGAGCAGTTGGCCAGTCCCGGAACGGCTTTCGGGTCCGCGTTTACGCCGGGGGAGCGGCGTGACGCGGCCTCAAAGACCGGTGGCGAGGCACGGTACTTGGCAGCGCGTTGGGCGGCGAAAGAGGCCGTCATCAAGGCGTGGTCTGGGTCGCGATACTCGCAGCGGCCGGTGCTGCCGGAGAACATCCACCGCGATATCGAGGTGGTGACGGACACGTGGGGGCGTCCGCGCATTCGGCTTTCGGGGGCGATAGCCGAGTACCTGGCCGATATGACGGTGCACGTGACCCTGACCCACGACGGTGACACCGCGGCGGCGTTCGTCGTCCTGGAGCAGGGTGACCAGCCGCAGGCTTAGCTCAATTCCTCAGATTCGGGTTTCGGCAGCCGGCTCAGTCGGTGCTGGGACTGAGGCGATGAGTGCAGTCGCAATGAGCCCTGCCACGAGAAAACTCGCAGCTAGATAGCTGCCCAGCGCGACGCCGTGCGCCATTGCGTCGCGGGCGGCGTTGGCGATTGCCGCCGTGTGTGGTTGCGCGGCGAGTGTCTCGATAGCGGCGCCCGCGCTGCCCACGACCGCGTGGGTGGTGGCCTCGGATTGGGGCCCGGGCACGCCGAGTGCCGCCAGACTGCCGCTGAGCCGCGAGCCGAGAACGCTGAAGAAAGTTGACGTGAGTACCGCGATCCCCAGGGCTGACCCGAGCTGACGAAACACGCTCTGCAGGCCGGACCCCTGACCGGAGCTGTGCTCGGGGACGTCGGCGAGCACCACGTTGGTCACCTGCGCGGTCGCGAACCCGACGCCAATTCCGTAGACGAACAGTGTCGCCGCGATGGCCCACCATGTGCTGTCGGGCCGCGCTAGGAATCCGAGCACGGCCAATCCCAACGCCTCCAACGCCAAACCGATACGGACCAGGCCGAGAGACGAGATCTTTTGGGCCATGCCGAAGCTGGCGCCACTAGCCACGAAGCTGCCGAGCGCCACGGGCACCAGAGCCAACCCCGCCTGGACGGGGCTGTATCCCAACGCGAACTGCAGCCACAGTGGAAGGACCGCCACGATGCCGAACTCGCCCAGCCCGATAATCAGCGTTGCAATGTTGCCGTTGCGGAAAGAGCTGATGGACAGGAGCCGGACATCCATCAGAGCTTTGGTCGGCTGCCCCGGCGCGATGCCGCGGGTCAGGGCGACTTGGCGGGCGGTGAACGCAACTAGGCCCAACGCCGCCAGGACCAGAGCGACGAATACGGGCGAGATGCCGAACGTCCACCGTATGCCGAGAAGCTGAAACGGCTCGGTGCTGCGGACCCATCCGTATGTGCGGCCGTCGATCAAACCGAAGGCGAGTAGTCCCAGGCCGATGGTCGAGTACACCGCGCCCAGGACATCTACTCCCGCGCTGGTGCGTGGTGAGCGCGGGATGAACATCAGGGCGCCAATGCAGATCACCGCGACGAGAGGAATGTTGATCCCGAAAGCCCAACGCCACGAGGCATGTTCGGACAGCCAGCCGCCGAGTAGGGGCCCCAGCGCTGTAGCGGCGCCGATTGTGGACCCCCAGATCGCGAACGCCTGGCCTCGCGCCTTGCCGGTGAACAGCACGTTGAGTAGAGCAAGCGATGTCGGCAAGATCAGGGCCGCTCCCGCGCCCTGCAAGAAGCGTGCCAGCACCAACCACTCACCGGTCGGAGCCAGGCCCGCCAGCAGGCTAGTGGCGCCGAAAATGATTACGCCGGTGAGGAAGACGCGGCGGGCGCCGAGAATGTCGGAAGCGCGGCCGACGAGCAATAGCAGCGCCGCGAACACGATCGCGTAGGACTCCTGCACCCACTGCGCTTGAACGGACGTAACACCGAGATCGCGCACGATCGAGGGAATGATGACGTTGACGATCGTGGTGTCCACGACGATCAGGGCCACCCCTAACGCGATGGCGACCAAGCCCAACCATCTGCGGGCGTTATCTGGCAGGTTCATGATATTCCTTCATGGTGAAGTAACTTCATGAAGAAGGTATGGTGTCGAGAGTTGCTTGTCAAAATGCCGCCGGAAACGGAGGCAAAGGAGGTTCCGTGGCACGGAAGACGTCTGGTGACGTTGTGGCACAACGTATTCTGCTTATGGCAGAGATGCACAGCCTGGACGCGACCTTCGCGGAGCTGGGTAGGCACCTCGCGGCATCGCTGGAGACGCATCACACCGACGCGGTCGCGTTGCTGGAGATCGTTGAGGCCGAGCGGCGAGATGAACCGTTGTCACCGGCCAGGCTCGGCGAGCGTGTCGCCCTGACATCGGGTGCGACGACGGCGCTGGTCAATCGGCTCGAGCGTGCGCATCACGTTGTACGTGTGCGGGAGCAGGCGGACCGGCGCGTGGTCAGCTTGCACGCCACAGAGCACGTCCGAGGGTTGGCCGAGCAGTACTTCGGACCGCTGGGCGATCGCCTCGACGAGATGATGAGTCAGTACCCGGCCGAGCAGCGTCGGCAGTTCATCGATTTCATGGTCGATCTGCGTACCACGCTGGAACATCACCTGCGCGAACAGGATTCAGAAGTGCGCCCAACCCAGAGTCCGAGCGTCTGAACGGCGTCGAGTCGGCCGCCTAGACGGACAGGTCGCGGCGCAGCTTGGCGACGTGTCCGGTTGCCTTCACGTTGTACTGCGCTACCTCGATGTTGCCCTTTTCGTCTACGACGAAGGTCGATCGGATGACGCCCACAACGATCTTCCCGTACAGCTTCTTCTCACCGAAGGCGCCATACGCGGTGAGTGTTGTCTTGTCGGGATCAGACAGCAGCGGGAAGTTCACACCATCGTGCTCGCGAAACTTGGCCAGCTTCTCGGGCTTGTCGGGGGAGATGCCGATGACGTCGAGACCGGCACCGTTGAGTTCAGCGAGGCTGTCGCGGAAATCGCAGGCCTGCTTGGTGCAACCTGGCGTCAGGGCGGCCGGATAGAAGTAGACGATCACCTTGCGGCCCTTGTATGAGGACAGCGACACCTTGTTGCCGTCGGCGTCGAGCAGGGTGAACGCCGGCGCTTTGTCGCCAACCTCGAGTCGCTTGGTCTCCGCCATGGCCGGTGCCTTTCTGTTGACCCGTACAGTTGTTGCCCTAGGGTAGTTGCTTGAGTTCAACTGCAGACGTGGAGGAGTGTCAGGTGGCCAGGGATCCCGAAGCAATCAAGGCCGACATCGACAAGGCGCGCGATCAGCTTGCGGCGACAGTCGACACCCTGAGTGACCGCGCCAATCCGCAGCGTCTGGCCGAGGACGCCAAGGCTTCGGTGCTCGCGACCCTGAACAAGCCGGCCATCAAGTTCACCATCCTGGGCTTCGGTGCCGTGGTTGCGGTGCTGGTGGTCCGAAAGGTCGTCGGCAAGTTCCGTCGCGACTGATTTCATCCTCGCTAGCAAGCGCGGTGGCGACTTCCTATGTCGCGTTTACCTGCAATTAGCTATATTGAGCAAGTGGAGCTGCGCTTGCTATTCGAACCTGCTTCGGTTCGCTATCTGACTTGGGTGGTATTGGGGTGGCTGCTTGCTGCCTTCTTGTTTCTCGGCGCGTTCCATTACGACGGTTTTGCGCCGCAGATCGTGCTCGTCACCTGTACCTCACTGGGGCTGCTTGGTGCATGGGTGTGGGACTTTCAAGTCCGGTCCTATCAACGACTCATGTCGGAAGTACCGCCGGCCAGGTACCGCGATGTCTACAGGGCGATCACTCGAGGACCGCTTCCGGAGAGCAGGGAGTTGCGATCGGCGGCGCTCGCCGTTGCGCAGCGTTACCTGAAACAGGCGATGCCAGGCCGACGGTTCAGCATCGGCATGTCGGTGTTTGTCGTTGCTATCTGTGTGTTCAACGCATGGTTCATGAATCGGGACGGGAGTGTCCCGAACCTATCCGCAGCGTGGCTCGCGGTAGCGGCGCTGTGGGCATACCAGGCCGTGCAGAAATTTCACGTTCCACGTCTCGTGCGAGCGCGTGTCGCGCTGTTGACTTCGGCTGAGTTGGAAGCACGCGCATGACAGTCCGGCTCGCACTCGCCCCCGTGTGGGTACAACTGCTCGCATCGATTGTCATCTGGTGGGTGATGGGAAGTCTTGTGTTGGCTTTTTGGCGATCAACTGGGCAGCAGCCCAGAGAGCAGGTGGGGTGGTGGATCGCCGTCGGCGTCGGCGGGATCGTATTTGGGGCACTGGGCGCGGCCATGGGGCAGATAGATGGTGTGAAGTATCGGGCCGCAGTGAAAGATATTGCACCGCAGTACTATCGGCAGGCGGCCAGGGTCTTGGTGCGTGGCCCGATGCCCACTGATCCGTCTGTAAAAGTCGCGGCCATTCGTCTGGCTGATGTGTATTTGTGGCGCGCTGGGCAGCGTCCCCGCTTTTTCGGGCGATTGATCTTGTCCACCATCGTCATGTGGACGGGTCTAGCGGTTCTGCAGGGCTTTGATGACGACGCGAATCCCGCGATCATTGCCATGAACCTCCCGATTTGGCTGTGCTTAGCCGTACAGACCTACTACGTGTTCCCGCTCGTCGACGCGCGGCGTGCCCTCATGCTGCATTCCGAAGGCGCGCGCGCCTAGAACTCGAACCGCAGGATGCGTGCCGACCGTCTCATCGACTCGCTGTACCGCGCCATCCGTGAGGAGATCCGCACCCAGGTCGGAAACAGCTCCACCTCGGGCGCGTCCACCATGCTGAACTCCTCGACGAACTTGAGCTTCGGATTCCAGCGCTCCGGGGTGCGTGGATCGTTGTATCCCTCAAACCCGCGTAGCTGGTTGACCTTCTTGAACATCTTCTGTGGGAACAGTTTTGAGATCCACACACCTATCGCCATGCGGCCATAGTCGTTGAATGCCAACTGTCCGCTGGGGAAGTGGTCGGTGATGGCCCGCATTGCGGCGATGATTTGTTCCTTGGTCAGGAATGCGAAAAGGCCGTCGGCGATGACCATCGCCGGACGATCCGATGGGATGCCTGCGATCCACGCCGGGTCGGTGACGGACACCCCGATGGTGTGCTCACTCGGTCCTGGGGGCATGACGTCATCGCGCAATGCCGCCATCCCGGGGAGGTCGACGCTGTACCAATCGACGGTCGCGGGTGGCCTTACGCGTCGATACCCGTCATCCAGACCGGCTCCCAGGTCGACCACCACGGCATTGGGATGTTCGGTAACAAAGGAACGTACGCGATCGTCGAGAAGTTTTGCGCGCAAAGATGATTGGCACACCACCGGGCTGATCACCCCCAGCGCGTCGAAGTTGTAGTCGATCTGGTCGACGGCCGCCGCTGCGCCCGGGTCCGACAGGATCGGTCGCCTCCAACCGTTGTTGACGGCGCGGGCCTTGAGGGTGAGGAAGGCGGTCTCTTCCTCGGGGGTGATGCCGCTGGTGTCGATACGCATGAACTCGACTATACAAGCGTGTAGTCAATTGTCCAGTCGTGTAGCATTTGGAAATGGAGACCGTGGATCCCGACGACCTCACCGCCCGCGCCCGGATACGGGATGCGGCCCTACATGAGTTCGGCGAGAAGGGATATGACGGCGCCACCATCCGGGGGATCGCCGCTCGCGCTGGTGTGTCCTCAGGACTGTTGCGCCATCATTTCGGGTCCAAGCAGGAACTGCGCGATGCATGCGAGGAATACCTCGTCAAGACGATGCGCAACATCAATGAGCAGGTCCAGGCGAATGTGGAACGCGGTGACGTGCACTACGTTTCCGCCCGCATTCCGATCGGCCAGTACCAGGACTACATCACCAGGGCGCTGGTTGACGGCTCGGCGGGGCAGATATTCGACGAGATGGTCGCGATGACCGAAGGCTGGCTGGCCAGTGCTGACCACAACCGCGTCTATCCGGCCGATATCGACGTCAAGTCCCGCGCGACCGTCATTACCGCCATGGCCTTGGCGGTGCCTCTACTTCAGCAACATGTTTCGCGCGGACTCGGCGTGGATATCGGTTCGCCCGAGGGTGATCTCAAGATGGCGGCGGCCTTGGTTGATGTTTATGCCAACCCGCTGTTGACCCCAGACCAGGCGCAATCGGCGAGGGAGGATCTCGCACGCAGAATGGGGTAGCCAACCCTCATTGTAAAAACTTCGCTGTATGGCGTCGCAATTGCACTGTCACCTGGGTACTCTTAGCTCGTGCCGAGTTTCCTTGCGTTGGCGGTACTCCGATGATTATCGTCGCTGGTCTGCGGCTGGACGCGACCTCGGTCAAAGCGTCGGCGATGATGCTCTACGTCGTAGGGTTCGCCTTCACAGTGTTCTCCGGCCTGGACAGCGTGCGCCTTGCCGTGGTGTTTCTCGTCGGGATCGCAGCGACCGTCCTGCACTATTGGCCGGCGCGGGAGAAGTTCGACCGAATCTCGATCGCGGTCGCGTTCGGCCTGGTCATCGCCCTCATCCTCGATGCATGGTCAACCTGGGTCATCGACCACAGTCTGGCGCCTGGTATTGGAATCGGCATTGTGCGCCTGCTCGCGTGGCTGCTGTCGGTGGCCGGGATTCTGGCGTTTCCACGCCACCTCATCGATAGGGACGCCACCCCGGACGTCTAGGCTCCTGTCCTCTCCAGCCGCGACGGTCTCGTCACCAAGTACGAGAGCACACCGGCCGTGCGGGGTGAGCGTGCCTTGGACCACCGGAACAACAGTCCGTGCAGCAGTGGCACCGGCGACCACCAGAACCACTTGCCCAGCAGTCCCGCCACCGCGGGTACGACGAACGTTCTGACGATGAGCGTGTCGATAATCAACCCGACGCCAATCGCGGTGCCCACCTGCTCGATGCTCAGCACGTCGCTGGAGAGCATTGCGAACATAGTGATACCGAAGACGATCCCGGCCGTGGTGACCACGCCGCCCGTGCCGCCGAAGGCGCGGATCATCCCGGTACGCAGGCCGGCGCCATCCAGGAATATCTCTTCGCGCATGCGCATGGTGAATAACAGGTTGTAGTCAGCGCCCACCGCGACCAGCGCGATGAGGGCAATCGATGGGGCCGACCAGTGTAGATCGCGTCCTAACAAGTCATGCCAGATCAGGGTGGTGATCCCGAGCGCGGACGCGTACGAGACGACGACGGTGCCGATTACCACGGCGGCTGCCACGGGGCTGCGCAGCATTGCCAGCACGATGAGGAAGACCAGCGCGAGCGCCACGGCCGCCAGCAGCAAGAAGTCCTCGCTGACGTATCCACGCAATTCGGCAGTGCCGGTGCCGAATCCGGCGATGTTCATCGTGCTGCCAGCGAGGGTGCCCTCCTTGGTGGCCTCGCTCACCGCGAGTGTGATCTGTGGAGATCGATGTGCGCCGTCCGCGCCAAAAACCTTGCCGTCCCCGAAAACCAGCATGCGGGTCGAGCGGCCGTCGGGGGCGAAGTACAGCCCGGCAGCCCGCTGGAAGCGCGGGTCCTGCCACGCGCGCTGGGGCAGGTAGAAACCACCCTCGCCGCTGCTGCGGAAATCCTCGCGCATGGCGCGCAGGTATTCGGTCAGCCCGGAGAACATGGTGCGAGTCTCGCCGACCGCCTTGGTCAGTTGATCGGTGATCGTGCTCAACTGTGCCACCGTCGAGCGCATGTTCTTCACCGAATCGACGGCGCCGGAGAACGACTTCTCCATTCCCTGGGCACCTGCGCCGAATTTGGCGGTGCTGGAGGTCAGTGAGGCGGTCGCCGCCACCACGGAGTCTATCGGTTCGACGGCCTTGAGCACGAGGGAGCAGATGCCGTCATTGGCGCAGTTGGGATTACCGTTGGTGAACTTGCGCAGCGGATCCATGTACTCCGACACCTGAGACACATTGTCTTGTAACGCCTTCATTCCCGAGTGCATGTCGCCGACGCCGCCGCTGAGCTCTCCCAGACCGCTCACCCCGCCCGCGAGGCCCTTCTGCAGCTGGGCGATTGCTCCCGAGAACTGGCTGAGGGTCGACGAGAGCTGGTCGACGGCCCCCAATCGTTGGCTCATCTGTGTCGTTCCGTCATCCAGCTGATCGGCGATGATTCCCGCTTGTTCGGTCAGCGCCGCCTGCTCGGGGATGGCGCCCGCGGGACGGGAGGCCGATTGCACCATCCGAATTCCTGGAATTTCCATGAGCTTCTTGGTAACTCGCTCGACACCGATGACGCCAGCCGGGTTGCGCAGATCGTGGTCCGCTTGGATCGAGACGATCTCCGGCAGCAACCGGTTCGGCGGGAAATGCCTATCCATCGCCTGATACCCACGGTTGGCGTGCGTGGAAAGTGGCTGCGCGGCAAGCTCGTCGAAACCAAGGCGTAGGCCGGCGATGGGAAGGGCGCACACGATGAGCACCAGCGTTGAGCCGACCAGTACCGGGCCCGGCCAGCGGGCGACCACGGTGCCTACCCGGCGCCAACGGTGTCCAGGCCGGCTCGCCCCTTCGCGCAGTGCACGCGGCTGGGCCAGTCCACGGCGGCCGGCCAATCCGATAAGCGCGGGGAGCAGGGTCAGCGAGGCTGCCATACCGGTGAGGATCCCTATGGCACAAGGTAATCCGGCGCTGCGCAGCATTCCGACCTGGGCGAACATCAGGCAGGACAGGGCGGCGGCGATGGTCAGCCCAGATGCCGCAATGACCGGTGCCACGCTGCGGTTGGCGATAGCTAGTGACTGTTCATGGTCCAGCCCCGAACGCCGCTGTTCGTGATAGCGCCCGAGCAGGAAGATGCCGTAATCGGTCGCCGCGCCGAGCACGAGGGCGGCGAGCAATGCTACCGAGAAGATGGAAACCTCGATGAGATTGCGTTCCCCGAGGAAAGCCACGATTGAGCGTGCCACGCCCAGGCCCACACCCACGGTGATCAATGGGATCGCAGCGGTGATCGCCGATCGGTACACGGCGAACAGCAGCACCGCGATGAGCACCACCGTGACGCCGGTGATTGTGAGCATCTGCGTATCGATGGAGGTGAGCTCGTCGGCGATGGTGGCGCCGGGCCCGGTAACCCAGGAGTGCATGCCGGTGGGCGCAGGCTCGTTGGCAACGATCTGCCGGACGGCGTCCAGGGAAGCGTTGGCTTGTGCACCGCCGAGCTCGCCGGTCACGCGCAGCATTGTGTATGCGGCCTTCCCGTCTGGGCTGAGCGCGCCCTCGGCCGTCATCGGGTCGGCCCACAGGTCCATCGCCGAGTCCAGATGGGCGGTGTCCGCACGCAGTTTTGTCAGCAGCCGATCGTGGTACTGATGCTCGACGGGCCCCAGTTTGTGGTCGCTTTCCAACACCAGATAGTTGAGGTTTCCGCCGTCGCCGTCCTGGAACTGCTTGCCCATGGCGGCGCCCGCGGTGTTCACCGGTGCGCTCTGCGGAAGAAAGCCACGGGCGTGGTTGTGTGCCGTGCTTTCCACCTGCGGCACAAGCAGATTGCCCGCCGCTGCGGCGAGTATCCAGAGCCCGATGACGAAAATCGCATAGCGGCTGCAGAACCTTGCGATGGCTTCCCACATGCCATGTGAAGTTACGGACACCGGGCGGCGCAGTCGTCGTGCTGTGGGCGACACTTCTTCTCATACCGTGGTAGGACACGCGCATCCGCGCCGAGCATGATGTGCGACAGGGTTACCGCCTCTACGCTGGCACTATGAACCGGCTCCGGGAATGGGCGTACCGCCGCCGTGCCCTGGTGCCGTACGAGTTCCCGTGGACTGTCCCCGTCGTCATGTACACCGGGACGCTGTTGGTCGTGGGGTGTGCAGTAGTACAACGCGGTTTCACCCGGCCGTGGCTGCTGGCACTGGCGGCCCTGGTGGCGCTGGCTCCGATCCTCATCTTTACGGCGGGATACAAGCTCGGCACCTTCGGGAGCGCGGCCTACAGCCTTGCGGGAGTGGCCCTGTTCCTGACGTGGCCCGCGAACGTCGTGGACGCCGCGCCGTTCCTGCTGATGTTCATGATCGGCGAGGTGGGCGCGCTCGCCTCCGTGCGTGCGGGGCTACTTGCCTGCGGCGCCTGTGTAGCGCTACTCGTGGTGGCCGAGCAGCTGCATCACCTCGGGACGTTCTCGCTCTACAACGCGTTCTTCGTGCTGGTCGGGTGGCTGATCGGACACATCTTGCAGCTGCAACAGCGGCTTCTCTTGCAGGAACGGGCCCAGCAGGCCCGGATGCAGGAACAGGCCGCCTCCGATGAACGGCGACGCATCGCGCGCGAAATCCATGACGTGATAGCCCATTCCCTCTCGGTGACGATGCTGCACCTCACCGGCGCCCGGCGGGCGCTGCAGGAGGATCGTGATGTGGAGGATGCCGTCGCCGGGTTGGTCGATGCAGAACGCCTTGGGCGTCAGGCAATGTCGGATATCCGTGGCACTGTGGGTCTGCTGAGCGCGGGACCGGGTGGTGTCGAGCCGATGCGGTTGGCGCCGGAGCCCGGCATCGCCGATATCCCCGATCTGATAGCCGACTTCACCACCGCGGGGATGACGGTGCAATCCACAATCGACGAGCCCGGTGAGTCCGTGAGTGCCGGAGTGGGTTTGGCGCTCTACCGGGTCGCACAGGAATCGCTGTCCAATATCGCCAAGCATTCCCCCGAATCGTCGGTCGCGGTACGCCTCGATATCAACGGGGCCGCGGCGACTCTGACGGTGAGCAACGACCTCCCGACAGGCGCCCGCCCGGTCGCCTGTGCGGGGGGTGGGCTATCGGGTATGCGCCAGCGGGTCGAGGTTCTGGGCGGCGAGTTCCGTGCCGGGCGGGAGCGGGACGGCTGGATGGTGTCGGCGAGGGTGCCGTTGGAGTCCACCGGATCAGCGTGCCGTCCGCGGCGGAAGGTGTTGTGGCGTCATGACTGAAACCGAGGTGGGCGTGCTGCTGGTCGACGACCAGGAGCTGGTACGTACCGGGCTGCGCCGGATTCTGCGCCGCAAGGATGGGTTCGCGATCGTGGGGGAGTGCGCCGACGGCAGCGAGGTCGCGGCGGCGGTAACTCGGGTGCGGCCCGATGTCGTGATCATGGATCTGCGCATGAAGCAGATGAGCGGTATCGAGGCCATTCGGCTACTTCATGCCTCCGAGGGGCCGCCGGCACTGGCGCTCACCACGTTTGACGACGACGAGCTGCTCTCGGGGGCGCTCCGTGCCGGTGCCGCGGGTTTCATCCTCAAGGACTCTCCGGCAGAGGAGCTGGTCCGCGCTGTGCATGCCGTGGCCCGCGGCGAGGCATATTTGGATCCGTCGGTGACCTCGCGCGTGCTCAGCGCCTATCGGCGGGCACCAGCCGCCACCACGGGTGATGTCGAGCAGAAGCTCACCGCGCGTGAGCTGGATGTGCTGGCGCTCATCGCATCCGGGTCAACCAATTCCGAGATCGCCCAGCAGCTGGTGATTTCCGAGGTGACGGTGAAGAGTCATATCGGCCGAATATTCGTCAAGCTCGACCTTCGGGACCGGGCGGCGGCCATTGTGTACGCCTATGACCAGGGCATCGTGACACCCAAATAGGGTCACTGGGTTTACTTCTCGCGAAGCGCTGTGATTGCTTCGTGGAGCTCTTCAAGCTCGCGCCGCAAATAGTCGCGGGTGGCGACCTCGCCCACCGCCAGCCGAAGTGCTGCCAGCTCCCGCGCCAGGTATTCGGTATCGGCCTTGGTCTGTTCGGCCCGGCGACGGTCCTCTTCCAGCGATACTCGGTCGCGGTTCTCCTGGCGGTTCTGGGCCAGCAGGATCAGCGGCGCGGCGTAGGCAGCCTGAGTGGAGAACGCGAGGTTGAGCAGGATGAACGGGTACGGATCCCATTGCATGCTCACCGCGAAGAGATTCAGGATGATCCACACGATGACGAACACCGTCTGCATGGCGAGGTAGCGACCGGTGCCCAGGAACCGGGCGATGTTCTCGCTGACCTGCCCGACCGCTTCCACGTTCAGGCCGAGCGACAGCCCCCGAGAGGTACGTGGGGTGTCGAGCCGCTGGCGTGCCGATGTCTCGCTCACGGGCGGTCACCTCCCAGTACTGGTTCGGGTTCGTCGGCGCGCCAGCCCTCTGGCATCAGGTGGTCCAACACGTCATCGACCGTGACCGCGCCGAGCAAGTGGTTCTCCCTGTCGATAACGGGGCCGCACACCAGGTTGTACGCGGCGAAGTAGCGGGTTACCTCGGTGAGCGGTGCCTCGGCGTCGAGGTGCGGCATATCGGAGTCGAGGATGCCACCCACCATGGCGTACGGGGGCTCGCGCAGCAGTCGTTGCAGATGCACACACCCTAGGTAACGCCCGGTGGGAGTCGCCGTGGGCGGCCTGACCACGAATACCAGCGAGGCCAGTGCCGGGGTCAGATCGGGATTGCGCACGCGTGCAAGGGCTTCGGCGACGGTGGTGCTGGGACTGAGGACTACCGGTTCCGGGGTCATCAGACCGCCGGCGGTATTGGGGGAGTGGGTCAACAGTCGACGGACAGGTTCCGAATCTTCCGGATCCATCAGTGCCAGAAGTGATTCCGCTTCCGCCGGGGGTAGTTCGCCCAATAGATCGGCGGCGTCGTCGGGATCCATTGCCTCCAGCACGTCGGCAGCGCGCTCGTTCTCCAGACTGGTCAGCACGTCGGCCTGGTCGTCCTCCGGCAGCTCCTGGAGAATGTCGGCCAGCCGCTCGTCGTCGAAGGCGCTCAGTACCTCATCGCGCCTCTTCTGCGGCAGGTCCCGGATCGCGTCCGCGACATCGGCGGGCCGCATGCCCTCGAACTGGAGCATCAGCTGAGCCACGCCCTGACCGGGCAGTTCCAGAGTGGAAGCAGTCAGTCCGTGGATGTGAGTCCAGTCGGTTACCTGCACCCCGGAGCGGCGACCCAGCCGCCGCGGGCTGCGCACCGCCACCCGGGTGACCACCCAGTCGCGGGTGCGGGTCTGCTCCAGGCCCAGGTCAACCACTGTCAGGTCGGCGCCCACGAGCTGTTCGAGCTTGGGATCGTCGGTGTGGACTGTGGTGTCGAGCACCTGCCCCAGGACCAGTGCTTCACCGGGGCGCTGGGCGAACCGCCGCAGCGACACATTGCCGGTCGTCAGGGTCACCGAGCCGGGCTCGATGGCGGTGACCCGCAGCATGGGAACGAAGATCCTTCGGCGCGTGAGCATTTCGACGACAAGACCGATGACTCGGGGCTGTTTTCGAGCAACCCCGATGCCGATCACGACATCGCGGACCCGTCCGATTGATTCACCGTCCGGACCAAGAACGACCAGGCCTGAGAGCCTGGCTGCGAACACCTTGCTCACTGCGGCCATGACAGCAAGATTAGGGGGTGGAACCTGAGAGCCGTCCCCCAGTGTCGCCGGGTGGGCGGTTAAGGGCCGATTCCGCCGTACATCAATGCGATGACGGCCGCCGAGAATCGATCGGTGTCCTGCACCTCGCCGCCCCGGGATGCATGCAACCCATTGGCGAGAATCATGCCGGTCACCGCTCGGGCTGTGTTCTCGGTATCGAGATCGGCACGGAGGTAACCTTTTTCGACACCGTGCCGCAGGTAGGCCTCGGTCAGCTGGTCGCTTGTGGAGAGCATGGCGAACACGCGCTCGCGTAACTCGCTGTCAACCGAGCCTGCCTCCAACAGAAGTAGTGGCAGCTTCGGGTTCTCGCGGAACAGGTGGGCGAGAGCAGCGCCGATACGCACCGACTGTCCGCGGTATTGGGCGATATCGTCGGCGAGCCCCGCGGCGTTCTCGGCGCTGATCGCCTGAAAGATCTGTCCGGTGACGTCATCGATGACATGCTCGATGATGTCCCGCTTGCTCTTGAAGTACCGGTAGAAGGTCCCATGACCGATCCCGATTCGTCCGGCGATATCCGCGACGCCCGTCGCGTGATAGCCCTGCTCGGCGAAGCAGGCAAAGGCGGCGTCCAGAATCTCCTGCCGCATCTCAAGCTTCTTGCGCTCGGCGCGGCTGAGTGTGGACGGGCTGGACGTCATACGCGGCAATCCTACCGACCTTGACACTCATCAAGAATGACATATCATTCCGAAACTGACAATCCATTCCGCTGGAGGTTGATGTGAGTCGTTATCCGAGGATCGAGCTGCGCGGCGCGGTGGTGGTTATCACCGGCGGAGCCAGGGGAATCGGGGCCGCGACGGCGCGCCTCTTCGCTGACCAGGGAGCCGATGTCTGGATCGGCGATGTCGATGACGTGGTCGCCAAAGAGACCGCGGAGGGAATCCCGCGAGCGCAGGCCGGCGCCCTCGATGTCACCAAGCCCGAGTCCTGGACCGCGTTTCTTGAGCAGGTGCGCGCCCAATCCGGACCTGTCGACATCTTGATCAACAACGCGGGTGTCATGCCGCTGGGCGGATTCGTCGAAGAAAACGAGCGCACCACCGACTTGATTCTCGACGTGAACGTGCGTGGCCCGCTCAACGGTGCGCGGGCCGCGTTGCCGGAGATGGTGGCGCGCGGGCGCGGACACATCGTGAACGTGGCGTCGATGGCGGGCAAGTTGGCAGTCCCGGGCATGGTCACCTATAACGCCTCCAAGTTCGGTGCTGTCGGACTATCGATTGCGTTGCGCAAGGAGTACGGGAACAGCGGCGTGAGCATCAGCTGCGTGCTACCGAGCGCGGTCCGGACCGAACTCGCCTCGGGTGCGCCGTTGGGGAAGGGTATGCCGACCGTTGACCCAGAAGATGTGGGCGCCGCGATTGTTCGAAGCGTCGACACCCGCCGCGCACAGATCTCGGTGCCGGGCTGGCTCGCGTTCGGTTGGGGACTGGTGGACCTGCTGGTGCCCGAACCCGTTGAGCGACTTGCCCGGCGGCTCATCGACGACCGCCGCGCCCTGACGTCGCTCGACCTGACCGCGCGCGGCGCCTACCTCGAACGGATCGAGCGTCAGAGTAGGGAGCACGAGAAATGAGCAACCAACGCACCCCGAGGGTCATTGTCATCGGCGCGGGCATGGCGGGAATTGCGGTGGGCCACAAGCTCAAAGAGGCCGGATTCGACGATTTCACGATTCTGGAGAAGGGCGATGACGTCGGCGGCGTCTGGTACTGGAACCGCTATCCGGGACTGACATGCGATGTGCCCTCCCAGGCCTATCAGTACCCGTTTGCGCCGAGAACGGACTGGCCCCGCGTCTTCGCCACCGGTAGCGAGATTCAGGCGTATCACCGGCGGGCAGCCGAGGACCTCGGTGTGATGCCGCATATCCGGTGTGGGCAGGAAGTGACGGCAGCCGAGTTCACTGGATCGGGGTGGCGGGTCACCACTGCGGCGGGGGAGATACTCGAATGCGATTTCCTGATCGCCGCCACCGGCGTGCTGCATCACCCGAACATTCCCGATATCCCTGGGCTCGACAGCTTCCGGGCGACGGTGGTGCACACCGCCCGCTGGGATGACTCGGTGGAACTGGAGGGCAAGCGAGTCGCCGCCATCGGAACGGGTTCCACTGGAGTGCAGGTGGTTTCGGCGCTGCAACCGATCGTCAATCAGGTGACGTCCTTTATCCGGACCCCGCAATGGGTGCTGTGGGCACCGATGGGGATGCGGCAGCCGAAGTTCGTTACCAAGGTGTTGGAGGCGTTGCCCACGGAACGTATTGTGCGGTTCAGCGCGCTGACGGGCACCGATGCATTGGTCAACATCGTGACCAAGCCCAACTGGGGGCGGCGTCTGGTGCAGCAGTACGCGCGGGCCTGTCTGCATTTGATCCGCGATAAAGAGTTGCGCCAGAAGCTCACTCCGGATTACGAGCCGCTGTGCAAACGGCAGGTGCTATCCGGGTCATTCCATCGCGCCGTCCAGAAGCCGAATGTCGAGATTGTCACCGACCGTATCGACCGGGTCACGCCAACCGGAATCGTGACGGTCGATGGCGTCGAGCGTGAGTTCGATGTGATTGTGCTGGCTACCGGTTTCCAGGCACACAACTACATGCGTCCCATGAATCTGGTTGGCAAAGACGGATATTCGATTGAGGAGGCATGGGAGAAGGGGCCCAAGGCCTACCGTATGACCGCTATCCCCGGCTTCCCGAACTTCTTCACCGTGCTCGGTCCCAACTCGCCGACCGGGTCGATCTGGCTTCAGCACACGGCCGAGCGCACCGCCGAATATATCGTCAGCTGGCTTCGTCGTTTCGCCCTCGGTGAGATCACCACGGTTGAGGTGAGTCGTGAGGCTACGGACGAATTCAATGACCAAGCGCGCGAGGCGATGAAACCCACGGTGTGGGCCACCGGCTGTAACTCGTGGTACCTCACTGAGGACGGATCGGTCGACTTGTGGCCATTCGATCGAAAGACCATGGAGCGCATGCTCGCATCTCCCGAGGAGAGCCACTACATCGTGCAGTGAGGCTGGTTGATCCGGATCAGACGGTCTTGGTCACCCCGTAGTAGGCGACGATATCTTGAGTCCCGGTGGTGGAGCTGGTCAGGACCGCGTATGACCGTAGGAAGGACTGTCCGACACATCCGTCGATTTTGATGTGTACGTCCTTGAGAGTGACCCGAGATTCGGTGCCTTTGAATTTCTTCTTGGTCACCGAGACGTTGATGACCTCGCCGGGTTTGGGCCTGACCTCAATGTTGCCCACGAAGGGCATACTGATGTTGCCGAGACCGGATTGGCCTATCGAGGACGATAGGCCAACGCTGCCCGTCAGTCGGACAGAGTTCAGCTCAATGCCGCAGCCGATTTGGTAGCCCGCCTCCACCGTTCCCCCCTTCAGTTTGGTGCTGCCGCTGCCCTTGACGCTGCCGGTGAAGGTGCCTCCAGTGAGGTACTCGCGGGAGGAAACGGCGGTCGTCAGCGGTGGGATCGGCAGTTGGGTCTCCTCCTCGGCGGCGAGCGTCAGCACCCAACCGTCGGGTGTCTTCGCAGTGCTCGGCTCCTCGGAGGCGACGATGCCGTTGTCCAGCGGTGGGCCCGGCTCACCCTCGGCGGGTTGCGGCAGCGCATCGGCGGCGGGTATAGGCGGCGGAGTGGAATCGGGGTCCGCCCGCGCCAGCGGTGCCGTCCCCGCGATTGTGCAGGCCGCAGTCAGTGTGGCAAGAGTTTTGAGCATCATGAGTTTGCCTCTCGGGGCTGAAATGCATTGAACGATATGGGATGTGGCTTATACGGCTTTGGTGGCGCCCATGTAGGTGATCACGTCTTGTGTGTCTTCGGTTGAGCTGGTGAATGTGGCGTAGGAGCGAATGAAGGATTGGCCCACGCAGCTGTCGATCTTGATGCGGAATGCGGTGATTGTCACGCGCGCCGAGGTCTCGCCCTCGAATGCCATCTTGGTGACCGGGATGATGGTCGCGGTCCCCGGTTTGAGCGTAGGGCGAACTTGTGCGAAGACATTGGCACCCACACTGGGCACGCCAACGGGGCTGATTTGTGGCGTGATACCGCCACCGAATCTCAAATCGACCTCGGCTGCCGTTATGCCACAACCGATCTGATATCCGGCTTCCAGAATCCCGTCGGTCAGCGCGGTCTTACCGGAACCCTGGATGGATCCGATGAACGTGCCGCCCACCAAGTACTCGCGGGAGGACAGGGCGGTGGTCAGCGGCGCGACGGGCAACTGAGTCTCGTCCTTGGCCGCGACCACCAGAATCCAGCCGTCGCGTGTACGCAGGGTGCCCGGCTCGGCGGAGGCGACGGCACCGTTGTCGATAGGCGGCACGGAATCGGCGACAGGCTGTTCCGGTAGCGGTTCGCCGCCCGGCGGATTGGCCAGGGCGCTTGGCGCGGCGGCTCCAAGCGTGCAGATGATGGTCAGGGCGACAAGGCTTTTCAGCATGGCGGCATTGCTTCTCAGTTGTCCGACAGCGTCCATCCGCGGGGGATGTCGCGACGCGGCGATGTCCAGTACCCATGAGGGGTACGGGTACCTCCGGAAATTTCTAAGAGAGCCGCATTTCTGGCTGAAGAACAGAAGGCAAACGCAGTATGTAGATCAAGTATCCGTTTCCTGCCGGGACCGTCGACGGCAGGGGATGACGGTCCCGGCAGGCGTGCTGAATCGACTGTTAACGCAGGTTGAACGTCGCGGGATCCGGGCCGATGCGGCCGTCGGGTACGTCGAGTGCGGTGATGCGCTGTACCGCCTCCTCGTCGAGCTCGAATCCGAACACGTCGAAATTAGCCGCAATACGTTCCGGGGTAACCGATTTCGGGATCACCACGTTACCCAGCTGAAGATGCCAGCGCAGGATCACCTGGGCCGGAGTCACGCCGTGGGCTTGCGCGATGGCGCCGATCGTCGGATCCTCCAGGACGGTGCCCTGACCGAGCGGAGACCACGCCTCGGTGGCAATGCCGTATTCGGCATGGAAGGCACGCAGCTCGGGTTGGGTGAACCGGGGGTGCAGCTCGATCTGGTTGAGGGCAGGGACTTCTCCCGTCTCGTCGATCACGCGCTGGAGGTTCTCGATGGTGAAATTGCTGACCCCGATGGCCTTGGCGCGACCATCCGCCTGGATCCGTTGCAATGCTTTGAAGCTCGCCACGTACTCATCGAGCTCGGGCACCGGCCAGTGGATGAGATACAGGTCCACGTAATCGGTGCCCAGGCGCGCCAGGGAGGCGTCAAAGGCGCGCAGCGCGCTGTCATAGCCCTGATCGGAGTTCCACAGCTTGGTGGTCAGGAAGACGTCCCCACGGGAGAGTCCGGAGTCCGCAATGGCGCGGCCGGTGCCCTCCTCGTTGTCGTAGATCTTCGCGGTGTCGATGCTGCGATAGCCGACCTGCAGGGCGGTAAGAACGGCAGCCTGGGCGCCGTCACTGGGTACCTGCCAGACACCGAAACCGAGCTGGGGAATCGTGGTACCGGAATTGAGCGTCACATCGGGGACTTCATAAGGAACCGTCACGGTCAACGCAACGCGACCCGCCGCCGAGTATTCCCGGGCATCTCCACAAAATGAAACGCCCCGTGCCCAGCCATGGGAACTTGGCTGAGAACGAGGCGTTTCTATGGTGCGCCGTCAGGGGCTCGAACCCCGGACCCGCTGATTAAGAGTCGTCGGTTTGGGGTATGCTCATCTCGTAATACCGTGTCAAATACACTGGTAGAAGGCTTGATAAGACTCCATCGGTTGTATGCGGCTGATAACGTAGGCGGGACTTGTAGGCGGGAGTCGAGGGAGGTTCCGAATGGCGGTTGCAGGGGAGAGTTCAAAGGAGAAGGAGAAGCGCCGTCCACGCGGTTTAGGAGGGCTATTCAAGCGATCCAACGGACTCTGGACCGGATCGGTGGAGATCCCCACCGTGGATGGCAAGCGCCGGCGATCAGAGGTTTCGTCGAAGGACTACAAGACTGCGGTGGAGAAGCTGCGCAAGCTCCAGGATGATGTCGCCAACGGCATCCTCCCCGTTACCGGTAAGACGACCGTTGATCAATGGATGACCCGCTGGCTGGAATCAGTCCACGGCCCATCCCTACGCCCCAAGGCCCTCAAGTCGTACTCAGATACCTATCGCTTGCATATCAGCCCATACATCGGATCCAAGCGGCTGGACAAGCTCACCTCCGAAGAGATCCGAGGTATGCACCGCACCATCCAGAAGGGTCTGGGTGCACAGAAGGCATCGACACGCAACGCGCAGCTGGCGCATATCGTGCTATCCAGGGCGCTTAAAGACGCGCTGCGAGAGGGGTTGATCCGTCGCAACCCTGCTGATGCGGTAGCCACTCCGAAACATACGACCAAGGAGCGTGAACCGCTCGATATCCCATCGGCCAAGAAGTTCCTGCGCTGGCAGATCGACAACAACGACCCGCTGGCGACCCGTAGGGCCGGAGCCTTCCTCACCGGGGCCAGGCCGGGGGAGATGCTCGGGCTGACCTGGGACCGTTGCGACCTCAAAAACGAGCTCATGGACATCTCCTGGCAGCTGCAGCAGCTCAGCCAGATACATGGGTGTGGCAAGGCGCCCGCCGACAGCAAGGCGTGGCCATGCGGGCGCATCAAGGCCGGTTACTGCCCGCAGCGAAAGTGGGATCTCCCGCCAGGATTTGAGCATGAGGTGCTCCACCGGTCGCTCGTGTTGACGCGCCCCAAGACGAACAAGGGCAAGCGTGTAATCCCCATCGCGCCACCGCTCCTGGCGCTGCTCACCGAGTACGCCAAAACCCAAACCGGACTCAACCCCCACGGATTGGTCTGGCATCACGAAGACGGCAGGCCGGTATCTCCACGAGAAGACCATGCGCTCTGGAAAGAAGCACTTGAGGGCGCCGGCCTACCGGACTCACCCCCGTACGCATCCAGGCACACCGTGGCCACCCTGCTCATGGAGGCGGGAGTGGAGGAAATGGTGCGGATGCAGATCCTTGGCCAGTCCTCAGTCCAGGCGCACCGCGGATACACGCACGTGAACCAGGCTCAAACGCGGGCAGCGCTGTCGAACCTCAATGAGCTGTTGGGTTAGTGGCTAGCGTCGGTCTCTAGTTCCCTGGTGGATCAGAGCAGCGCCCGCCTACGAGGCGACCACCAGACGCCTTGCTCGACGCGCTTGCGGTTGCCGCATCCAAATCCGGACCAACGCCGCTGGCGATCGTCCCGTTTGCGCGCACGGCAAATGCAGCACACGCGTGATGGGCTTGGGCGGCGACTTGGCACACGCTATTGGATCCCGCCGTGCACTGCGCGACGGCAATCTTGTCGGCTTCCGGCTGGCTTGTTGCGGTCCCGAATGTTGCCGCGATCGGGTTGTTCGACGGCGTAGCCAAGGAGACATAGTCGTTTCCGGGCGTGCCAGCTATGCAGGATTTGAAGTCGCTTGGGTCAACATAGCTGCCTTGCGGGCACACTCTCGCAGCCGAGGGGCCGGGGTCATAGTTCGTGTTGGGAGGTGGGGCTGCTGGGACGTTCGCGGGTGGTGGGCTCGCGTTCGGAACCCATGGGACGTAGCCGTGATCGACCTTGGGCCCCTGGTAGATCGGGTGGAAGTAGTCGCCGCTCGGGCTGCTGATGCATTTCTCATAGCCTGGACCGGTCTCGTAGCAGAACGGGTTGGCGCTGGCGACAAAGGTTGATGATCCGAGCCCTGTCGCAGCTGCTACTAATGCGAACGCCACAGCCTTCACGGGCAATCCCCTCCGATTGCAATCGATCCCGACCAGCGCACTCTACGCCTGACCAAGATCGCCCCACAGTCGTTTCACAGCCAGATTCCGTGCCCGATGGACGGTAGAGAACCTCGTCAACGCCGAGCGCAAGAGCAGGGGCGAAATGGCACAGTCCGGGCCCCGTCGAGGTCGAGGACGGTATCGGTCTGGAGATCTTGCTAGCGAGCTTGTTACCAAGCTGGCTTGCTTGTTATAGAGCGGGTTAGCGGGCTAATCCGCTAGATTGATGACCTGCAAGCGCGCCAGGTAGCCGGTTGCCAGAAACTTGACATACCACGAACACCCCCATGTCGATGCTATTTTTTGTGCTCTCTTCATGTGTGCTGGGGTCTTGCGGCGCGCATCTTGCTTAGCTCGGCGACTCGTGTGGTAAATGCCCACACCGTGGTGCCTGGCGTCGGGGTGCCGGATTTGGTGCCGGGAAGCGTTTCCATGCACTTCAGGCGGCATCCTAAGCCTGAGCTTAAGGCTGACCTGTCAGGCCTGCGCCTCGGGGTAGCCAGCTGCGAGCCTAAATAGAGATCTAAATAGAGATCTAAATACATACCTAAATACACACCTAAATACATGCGCCCATAAATACACGTACGTATATCTATTGGCATACGCCAATAGATATATGGATGCACGGCTACAGGGCATTGCTGTCGACGCCCTAAACCATCCACCTATCCCTTTGATTTGCATGGATAGGTGATGGTTTGGATGTGGAACTCTCATCGCGAAAGCATCGAACGCGCATCGCGATGTCACCGCGCTGTAGGTGACTTGGTCGGTGATGTGGTGGATCACATGCCGGGTGATATCGGCGGTGACATGACCGGCACCATGGGCGGCAACGGCGCCTGCAACAGGGTTGCCCGATGCCGGTTTCGGCCACGTGAAACTACCTCTGGTACTAGGCAGTTTCGTGCTTAGTGCCCACTCCGATGCATGTGTATCGGAGTGGTTGACACGCGGACCGGTCGCACGCAAGGCCCCAGTCGTGTGGGCGCCGAGGCCAGCGCGCAGTGGACTCGCGTGCTGGTCTGTCAAACATGGAGGCAAAGGCGCCAAAAATGGAAGCGAGGCGGCACAAATGCGAGATCATTTCCACTTTTGCAAGAAAATTGCTGTTCCTGAAACCCGCCATGGTGAACCAGCAGGGCGGGTTGCCAACAGTTCTGAATATTGCGTCTTCCCGGCCATCGGGAATGGGTATAAGGTGACGCCAAGATTGCGTCGGCCAAATTGGTTCATACTGAGATGCAGCGCGGATGCTGGGCCGGATCGGCGGTCCTAAGGCATCAGACGGTACGGACGGCAGGGAAGGAGTGAGGGCTATGGCCACCTGGAGTGAGTCAGGGCCGCAGGAGTGCACCTCGTTAACCGTCCCTCGCGGCCAGAACCGGGTCGAGAATGTTCAGATGACGACTGTCGCTGCAGAATTTTGGGGTGAGAAGGCCCCCCAGGGATGGGGTTACGTTCCTTGTATGCAGATGAACGCCGCGAGATCGCCAGTATGCAGCCTCCGCGTCGGCCCGCCCTGCGAGGGATTCTCAGCGTCCGGTATTGGGAGTCTTGGTCGCCTCCCGGCCGCCGAAGCAAACCCGTTTCATGTTCGATCCATGAAGAAAGTTGCCGTTGGTGGTGGGCATCCGTCGTGCCGGGTCTCTACGGTGCAGATCTATGCGCGAAACCACTATGAGGTGCACACAGAATGTCCGAAACAGGGTGCAGACTTATCCCAGGGTCCGCGGGGGAGCGGGCACTGGACCAAGACAAACCGGGGGGAGCAGTGTCGAACTATGCCGGAAGCGACTGTGTGTTGGACAGACGCCGGATCTGGTTTCTATCTTCATCCTCAGGCAGGGAGTTATCCACAGATTTGGCGCTCCGGAGGCTGGCGAAGGTGTGTCGTCCCCATCAAGTCGGACTATCGAAGAGGATCGAGAAATGGAACCTGTGTCCCACGGAAACGACCTACCGGCGTGTCAAAACCACTTTGGCCAATCCAGGGAAGGATGAGACGCGTGAGTGAAGTTGGCTTCGTGTCGGCGAGCTACTTCCCGGGTGCTGTCGCTACCGCGGGCGAGGATGCGAGGCGTTGCACATGGTGTGGAAGTTCGGCCGAATCGATGAGAGGGTGATCGTATGAGCCAGAAGGACGTGCAAAGAGGCCGATTTTTCAGCGGCACAAGCGAGTTCGGGCTGACAGAATATGAGCCGAGGAAGGCTGAGCGGTGCTTCACAACTGAATAGAAGCAAATGATGGAGCCCCTGGCTGGCACCAGGGGCTCCGTGACCAAGCACTTATCTGTGGGAACAGAGGAAGGGATTAGTCATGCTTAAACTACACCGACGATGCACATCCGACACAGTTGGTGAACGGAAAACTGTGCATGAAATGCGTCGCCTGTGGCATACCTGGCGGGCGCCGCGACATGAGCGATGACGAGTCGGAGAGACTCCTATGTGCGATCGGTGATGTCGTCAACGCCGTGAGGGAGGCCATCAATTTGTTCGCTGAGCCTGGTGACGGCGTTCATCAGTGCGTCCATCTCGTCGGCGAGATCGGACTCGGTTGCGAGACGATTGAGACGCATTCCAGCTTCGTTAAGGATCTCGATGAGACCTGACAGGTATCCGAGTTGTCCCGATGTGGTGTCCAGAACGGGGCTGAGTGCTTTTTCCAGTCGCTGCGCCTCAGGTCTGAAATCGAGTGTCGCGTCGATTTTGGCAAGGCGCTCGAGCACGCCTTGGATCTCGCGTCGAGGCAGGTCGGCGATCGGTTCAGGTAGGTGGGCCTCCTCCGCCACGCGAGCGACGTTAGCTCTCAGGCCTTGGAGCGACACGACGAGCTTGTTGGCTTGGGCGTCAGTGCTCACTTCGGCGATCTGTCCGCTCAGTGCCTCAATCGTTTTCGCAACGGATTCGGTCAAGTCGTTTGAGTACTGGTAATACTGACTTCGCACCTCGGGGACGTGTAGCAGCGGTTCCAGAACGGCCGCAGCCGCTTTCGCATCCGCGATCGATTTAGAGAGCTCGTCATACAGCTCTTTGCTTTGGAGTATCTGCGTGAGGATGAGTGCACGGTCAGCTACCTTGATCACCGATTGGACCCGTGTTTGAGCTAGCTGGGGCTCACCGGTTGGTAGCTCTGACCTCGGCGTACCGGGAGTCTCGGCCGACGGCGCGCCAGTAGGGGGAATCTGTACAGATGCGGAGTCCCTGCCGCTTCCAGTGTCGGTGCCGGTGATCCTGGTCCTGGGATCGTTCTGTAGATCGGCTGAAGACACTATCGGCGTGGGGCTTCCGCCGATAAGGATGTTCTGGATCGACCCGGACTCCCATTCGAGCGCCCGCTCGACGGAGTCGATAGTGCTATCCGACCAGTTGTCTCGCTTGCCGTTCTCGATGTCACTAATCAATCGTGGGGATAGGCCTGTGGTATCGGCCAGGTCTACCGCCTTCTTCATCCCTAGCTCGCGGCGGCGGGTCGTCACAAGCGAAGCGAGTCGTTGGCGGCCCTGGTCCAAGGTCTTGTGTTCAGTGCCCGTCATCCCCTCATGGTGCATGAAACTGCATGAAACATCCACCCGGGGTTCATGGCAATCGGGTCACGATTTCCTGAAACTCATGCGTGAAACTACAACGGATGGATGGCCATCTACCTGGGGTTGAGCAATTAAGTGAATCGTTTCATGCAATTGCTTGACACAGTTTCATTAGGTTGCATACGATGCATGCATGCGAGCCGAACTGGACATGAATCGCCTTCGGGAGGATCTGCGGAAGGAACTCCAAGAAGTAGAGATGGTGCGAATGGGCGCGACGATAAAAGCACTCCGAGAGGCGTATGGCTGGCAAGTCGGCAAGTTCGCCATCGCCATCGGAACCACGCATCCACATCTGTCGAACATCGAGTCGGGGCGGCGCAGATGCACTCCGGTGATGGCGCGGAAGGTCGCGCAAGTGCTAGGCGTACCTCTTGCGGCTATCACCTCCAGCTACACGCCTGAGGAGATCGGGGCGTGAGCACCGCAGTCGAGCTATTCGAGTTTCACGGCCAGCCGGTTCGCTTCATGATGATCGACGGTGAGCCTCACCCGGTTCTTGCCGACCTGTGCAAGGTGCTTGAGCTGACCAACCCAAGCATGGTGGCGCAGCGTATCGATCAAGCTGCTCTAAGTCAGGCTGATATCAGGTCTGGTGGGCAGATACGGCGCGTCACCGTCGTGAACGAGTCGGGTATGTACGAGGTGATCTTTCGCTCCGACAAGCCCGAGGCTGTCGAGTTCCGTCGTTTCGTCACGGGTACGGTTCTGCCGCAGATTCGCAAGACTGGTCAGTACGGCACGGCTGCGGTGGTTCCACTGACTCGTCTGGAGTATGCGCGCAAGCTGGTCGACGCCGAGGAACGCGCCGAGGCTGAATCCCGTGCCCGCATCGAAGCTGAGTCGCGTGCAAGGGAGTTGGAGGCGCCAGCCTCTGCCTGGTCTCACATGGCCGATTCAACTGGCGACTATGGGGTCGCCGACGCCGCGAAGGTCCTATCGCGTGACCCGAACATCAACATCGGCCGTGACCGTCTCTTCAGGTTCATGGCTGCGGAGGGCTGGATTTACCGCGACCGCGGCACCGCATCCTGGAAGGCCTATCAATCCCAAGTCGACTGCGGACGCCTCGTCGAAAAGCTGAACACCCCGTACCTGCACCAGCCGTCGGGGGAGATGCGGGTACCGCCTCCGACTATTCGGATCACGCCGAAAGGACTTGCAGAGCTTCATAAACGGCTCGGTGGTAGCGGCCAGCTAGCGCTGGTGGCGGCGTCATGAGTGCCCTGTCCGTGCGCGAGGAGCTGGCGGCACACGGCGGCGAGTCAGCTCCGCTCCAAGGCCTCAATCCGACTGGTCAACTGCTGAACGAGCACCTCCAGACCCTTCACGGCAGCGACCACGTAGCCGATCCGCTCTATCGCGGCAGCACCGTAGGAGACCTCGCCGCTCGTGCGTACCGCAGCGGCCTCGAAGCCATTGATGACCATCTTCGTGATCGGGTACGGCTCCAGGGGTCCAGCGTCGATGAAGGGCGCGTCATTTGGTCGGGTGCGGACGAAGGACTCCAGGTCGGACAGTCCGGCAATCAGGACCTCATCGGTGCTCCATCCGTGGTTGCGCAGTCGGTTCACGGCTTCCGCACTGATCGCCAAATGGACGGGAAATGCAATCTCCCTCTCCATAACAAATCTCCTTACGTTGCACGGGCTGTCACCCGTTATGTAGCCGGCGCGATCCTTGCCGCGTCTCGGTGGTGGCAGCGTAAGGCGTGGTCCGACGTGCCGCGGGTAACTCGCGGCCGTCGGGTATCACAAAGGCCGGTGACCCCTAATGACGGACAGCACCAGCTGGGTTCCGACCGTCGAGGCCAACAAGAAGTTCGTTGCATCCGAAGCCGAGATAACGCAGAACAGATGACGACACGAACGGAGACGCCGCGTGAACAAGATCGGCTACAACCGGGCTGAAGCGGCAGACGCCCTGGGTATATCCATCGACAAGCTCGACCAGGAGTACAAGGCCGGTCGAATCTGCCCTAAGTACACGGGCAAGAAGCCGCTCTACTCGCCAGACGAACTCAAACGCTGGCTTGAGTCTTTGCCGTCAGAACCCAAGTCGGCATAGCACTTTCAATAACTGAATAACCGAAAACGTCGGCGGCGGCTCCGCGACCAAACGATTCCACCGCCGACGTTCCTACTAGCAATCCTACGGAAGGAATTGCCATGTCACACCATATCCTCAGCCCCGGTGAGCGCGTCGGAGATGCACCGCCTGACGAGGCCGAACCACAGGTGAGCGTATGGGCGACCGAGATCAGCGCCCGGATCGGCACCGTGATCGCGACCGCCACACCGACCGGTACGAATCCCATGCAGCCCTGGGATATCACGGCCAACATCGGAGACGCCGTCTACGAATTCCCAGTGCTCAACGTCAAGGCCGCAAATGCCGCCATCAACGCACTGGCTCAGGCTTACGCCCACGGGCGTGAGGCGGTGTCGGCATGAAGCGCCTACTCCTTGCCGCCGCGGTCGGCGCCGTGATCGCTGGCGCTTGCTCGCCACCGGCACACGCCGATGACGCCAGTGATTACGCGGCCAGCTATGGCGGTCTGGTCTGCAAGCAGCTCGATGCGACTCCGACGCTGCCGGGTGTGACCCGGGTGGGCGTACTTGTTGCAGGGGAGGGGTTTTCGTCGTACGACGCGGGCCGCATCATGCGCCTGTCGGTCAACACGTTCTGCCTACGCCACACCGATCTGCTCCAGCGCTACATCGCAGCAGCAGGCATCGCGCCGGGGAGGTCGGCATGAGCCACTTCACAGTCATGGTCGTGCTGCCCGGCACGCTCAGTCCTGACAAACTGCGCGATGCGCTCACCGCAGCGCTGGCGCCGTTCGATGAAACCCTCGAACTGCCGCGCTATGTCGAATACACAAAGCAGCAGTTGATCGACAAGGGCCGCAGAGAGATCCAAGAATACAGGGATGGCCTATACGCCAGGTACCTGGCCGATCCGATCAAGTATCTGACGGACTGCCGAAATCCTGGCCATGCCCGTTACCTCGCTGGGGAGTCCGATGATGGTGGCTTCCCGGCGAAGCTGAAATGGTCGGACGAGCAGGTTTACACCGATGGAATCCGTTGGTACGAGCCAGAAGACATTGGCACCGACGGCGAGGTCTACTCCACGAGTAATCCGAAAGCCACGTGGGACTGGTGGATGATTGGCGGTCGCTGGCGTGATGCATGGCGGCTCAAGGCGGGTGCCACATCCGGACTCGCCAGCGAGTCGTCATGGGCTTCCGATGCGCCCAAGTCCGGCCACACTGACTGCGCTCGCCTGACCGACATCGAGCCCGATTCGATCGGAGCCTCTTACGCCCTACTCGGCCTCGATGGGAAATGGGTAGCAAAAGGCGATATGGGCTGGTTTGGCATGTCTCGCAATGAGAATGACGACTGGCCAGAGGCGTTCAAGGCTGCGCTTGCAGACATTCCCGCTGATAGCTGGGTGGTGAACGTCGATGCGCACATCTAGTTGCACCGAGTTGCGGTGTGTCGATATCCAGGACGAGCTGGACGTCGAGGATGACCTCGTGGAGATCGGGGTAGCGATCGGGCACTTGATCGGAGTGGCCTTCGACGTCTCGGAGACCACCGGTGTTCCGGTGCCGGATTTCAACAAGGATCCGAACTGGTTCGGGGGCTGCTACCTGGAGATCGCCGACGAGCTGGGCTACAAGCCGACGCTGGCGGGGGATTGGTGGATCGACGCGCCGAGGTGGGCGGCATGAGCATCTACGTAGCGAGTTCGTGGCGAAACCAGTTGCAGGACGCAGTGGTCCACGTGCTGCGTGCGGCCGGCTTCGACGTGTACGACTTCAAGAATCCACCCAATGGCAGCGGGTTCCATTGGCCCGAGGTTGGGCTACAGCGAGACAGTGATACGTCGCGTGTTGAGGACTACCTGACGGCGCTGGGGCATCCCCGCTCCGTCGAGGGGTTCAACTCGGACTTCGAGGCCATGGAGGCGGCGGACACGTTCGTTCTGGTGCTGCCGTGCGGGCGCTCTGCGCACCTTGAGCTCGGCTGGGCAGTCGGTGCGGGCAAGCGCACGGCCATCTTGCTGGAGGATCCGTGCACCCCGGAGCTCATGTACAAGATGGTGGACTACCTAGCGCCCAGCATGTTTGACCTACTCGGTTGGCTGGAGGTGAAGGACTGATGACAACCCTCGAGTACACCGAGCAGCTGGTGGTCGAGCACTGCTGCAACTGCAGCATGGCATTCGCAATGCCCGCCGATTTCCAGCGGCGACGCCGCGATGATCACGTGAACTTCCACTGCCCGGCAGGTCATCCCCAGCACTACTACGGCAAGACCGAGGCTGAGAAGCAGCGGGAGCGCGCCGAGCGACTGGAACGCCAGGTCCAGGCCCGCGAGGCCGATATTCGCTTGGAGCAGCGGCGTCTGGAGTCGGCGCGACGCGCGCACGCGGCTACCAAAGGGCAGCTGACCAAGACCAAGAACCGCATCGCGAACGGTGTATGCCCTTGCTGCAATCGCTCTTTCGCGAACCTTGAGCGTCACATGTCAGGGCAGCATCCCGATTACCGGCGACAGGGGGAGGGCCAGTGATCGAGTTGACCGTACCGGTGTGCTCGGTGCATCGGATGTTCATGCCGTGCCCTCCATGCGCGAAACAGGAAGCGCGGCTGCGCGTGCAGAACCTGGTGGCCCTCGGGTGGATGCTGCTGTTCACCGTGTTCTTCGTGGCTGTGCTCTGGTTTAAGTGCGGTGGCCAATGACTGCCATCGAGACGAAGGAAGTTGCATCGCTGGTCGCGAAGATCGTCCGGGCTCAGGTGCTTGAAGCGATGAAGACCCTTGTCACCGTGCGGGTCATTGAGCCCGATCATGAGCAAGACGCTGCCGCCATCACCCAGACACTCCAGCGGGCCTACGACCAGCTGACCGCCGAGTTTGACCTTTCGGTAGGTGATTCGCGATGAGCCTCAACAACTTCGATGAGTCCCTCGCCGAGTTGATCCGTCACGGGGCAGCCATGGCCGACATCCAGACTGTCGCGTCGGCCCGAGCTCTCTACGCGAAGGCCGACGGCGACGTGTGCCTGCTCTGTGAAGGGAGCGGAGTCATTCAGTTCCGGCTGACCACGGGTATTTGGTCCCAACCAGTTCAGTGCTCGTGCGTGATCTACAAGGAGGTTGTGGCGTGACCGCATACAAGGGAGAGGTCTCCAAGTTCAGCACCGAGGGAATCGTGATCACGGGTGACTTCACACCCGGGGACGTGATCTCTCTGCGCCCCGGGGCCCGAATCGTGATCCTCACGGAAGAGGACGCGGAGAGGTTCCTGTGAAATTCTCTGTGCGCTCCAGCGTGTTTGCGCCTGCAATCGCTTCTGTCGCAGCGGGTCTGCCGCGCGCGGCCGATACTCCAACGCTGGCCGGGATCCTCGTTGAGCCGTTGATCGGGTCCGTGGCGATGAGCAGCTACGACTACGAGCGGTCCATCCGCATGGAGGTTGCCGCCGACGTGGGCGAGGTCGACGGCGCCGTGTTGGTCTCCGGCCGACTGCTCGCGACTACCGGGAAGCTGCTGCCCTCGGACGCTGAGGTTGCCTTGGAGGCCAAGGGCGGCACGCTCTCTGTCAGCTGCGGCAAGGCCTCTTTTGTGCTGCCGCTCATGGAAGCTCACTACTACCCCCAGCTGCCGCAGGTTGCCGAGGACCGCGTTGTCGGCGCGGTGATGGCGTCGGAGTTCAGTGCGGCGGTCGCGGCGGCGGCTCCGTTCGCGGCGGGGGATCCCGCCCTGCATGAGTGGACGGCGGTGCACCTGGTCGCCACCGAGGCCTATCTCGAGCTGACGGCGTGCGACAAGTGCTCGGTCATCGTCAAGCAGATCCCATTCAACTTCGCCGCCGAAGAGGTGACGACCGTGGATGTGCCTGCTGGACTCCTGGCCGATGCAGTGGGTCCCTGGAAGGGATTCGACGGCTCGATCGAGTTGTCCTGGGACGAGAACCTATTCGCACTGTCAGGGACTGGATCAACGTCAACGATGAGCATCCTGGCCTACCCCTATCCATCGGTCGAAACTGTGTATCCCAAGCAGGTCACCACGGCGTGCGAGGTGACCAAGAGCCACCTGGTGACGATGCTCAGCCGCGCCTCCGCGTTCAGCTCGGGGGATTACGCCCGCATCGAGTTGTTCGCGACCGAGGGCAGCCTCGCTGTTCAGAATCTGGGCGGAGATGGGCTCATTCGCGATGAGCTGACACCCCACAGGTTCTCAGGCGCTCCAGCCAAGGTCTCCATCAACGGTCGAAGGCTGGCAGCAGCTATCAAGGCCATCGATACCGACCGGATGACCCTGGGATTCAACGGAATGCGCGTAGGGATCTACCCCGGAACACCGGAGGTCATCTTCGAGCGCTCAGGCATATCGCTACCGCCCGAAGAGATGGCGGTAGCAGTCATGGGAATGGTCGGAGATAAGCAATGAGTGCTGAGCGGATATCGGACATCGCTGTGGAGGCAGTCCTGTGGGCGCACGTCGGCAAGCTGGCCGACGAGCGCAAAGAGGCCGCCAAGGCGCGCGCGGTCGAGCGGATGAAGGCCGACGGTGTGCGAGCCGTTGACGCGGTGGCCCTGGAGAAGATGATCGGGCAGATCTTCGCCTCTCGTCCGAAACAGGCCTGCCGAATTGAGGACTCGCCCGGCTTCCTCGCCTGGGTCAAGGAGCGCTACCCGGACGAGATCGCCGAGACGGTTCGGGCGCCGTTCCAGAAGAAGTTGATCGACTCCGCGGTGGTCGACCCTGACGGCGTTGTGTGGCTGATGGGGGAGGCGTGCCCCTCGACGTCCTCCTATCTCAAGGAACCGACGTACACCGTGAAGCCCTCAGGAGACGTCGCCGAGGTCGTGTCCGAGCTGATTGCCCTACGCCGATTCACGCTTGATGGCTTGAAGGAGCTGGAAGACAACGTTATCGAAGCGGAAGTGGTGGACGAGTGACTCTGACAGTCCGCAAGCCAACCGGTGTCGTGCCTTTCCCTCTGGTCCTGATTGAAGGTCCCGAGAAGTCAGGGAAGACCTACGCCGCAGCGCAGTTCACCGCCTCGGACAAGATCGGGCAGGCCTACTGGCTCGATCTCGGTGAGGACGCTGCCGACGAGTACTCGGTCATCCCCGGCGCCGAGTACCTAATCATCGAGCACGACGGAACCTGGCGCGACATCGTGCACCAGGTCGAGGAAGTGGCCAAACTCGCGAAGGCAGCGCATGCGGCCGATGAGCCCCCGGTGGTGCTGGTCATCGACTCGATGACTAATGAGTGGACTTTCCTTAAGGATTGGGCCGATCAGCGTGCCAGGAACACACCCTCGAATCGGGCGAAGCTGGCCAAGGACCCGGACGCTGAGATCAAGCCGTCGATGAACTTCTGGAACGACGTCAGTGAGCGGCACTACCAGCTGATGCGAACCCTGGTGTCGTTCCCCGGGATTGTGATCATGACTGCCCGGGGCAAGGAAGTCGCCGAGGTCGAGGACGGCAAGCCGACGGGCAAGCGTGACTACCGCGTTGAGGGCCAGAAGGATCTGGCCTACGAGGCCACGGCCTGGGTGCAGCTCTCGCGCGAACGGCCACCCGTCGTGGTTGGGGTGCGCTCGCCCACCTACGGGGTACGCCCAGGCGTAGACCAGCCCAAGCCGGTGAAGGACTTCTCGCTGGAGTGGCTGATCTTCGACGTGATGAAGCCCGGCATGTCCCCGCGTAAGACCACACCGTTGCAGGCCTCCGACGTTCCGCCGGCCCAGCAGATGAAGGAACAGCTGCGCGCGCTACTGGAGGGCAGGGGCATCGACTTGAAGTCCGCGGGGAAGTGGTTCAACGACGAGTACGGCGCAGACCTGAATTCCAGTACTGATCTGGAGCAGCTAGAGGCGACGATCGACCACTTCGAGGCGATGGAGAGGTCGGCCGCATGAGCACGCACGTTTCGATGACGGACTTCTTCTGTGGCGCTGGAGGTTCTAGCACCGGGGCAGTTCAGGTCCCAGGCGTATCGATCCGGACTGCGGCCAACCACTGGCAGCTGGCTGTGGACACCCACAACGAGAATCACCCGGACGCAGACCATATCTGCGCCGACCTCTCCCAGATCCACCCCAAGTACTTCCCATACAGCACGTTCGGATGGTTCTCTCCTGAGTGCACCAACCACTCACAGGCCAAGGGAATTAGGCGGATCGACGCACAACCCGACCTGTTCGGGGAAACCCTGCCCGACGAGGCGTCCGAGCGCAGCCGGGCGACCATGTGGGACGTTGTTCGGTTCTCGGAATACCACCAATACGAGGTGGTGTTTGTTGAGAACGTCGTAGAGGCGGCGAAGTGGGCGCCGTTCCAAGCCTGGCTGACCGCGATGGAAAGCCTCGGCTACGACCACCGGCTTGTGATGTTGAACTCGATGCACGCACAACTCGGCGGTCTCGGGGCACCGCAGTCCCGTGACCGTCTGTACGTGGTGTTTTGGCGCCGAGGCAACCGGGCACCCGACCTGGAGCGCGTCGTCCGACCGCGCACCCTCTGCCCTGACTGCGGGCCCGTCAACGCAATGCAGGTGTTCAAGAAGCCGGGCAACACCGTCGGCCGGTATCGGCAGCAGTACATGTACCGGTGCCCGAACATCAAGTGCCGCAACCAGATCATCGAACCTGTGGTTCGCGCGGCGGCTGAGATCATCGACTGGTCACTACTCGGCGAACGGCTCGGCGACAAGCCCATCAAGCAATTCGTCGACAAGAAGACCGGCGAGGTGAGCTTCGGGCCACTAGCGCCCAAGACGATGGCCCGCGTGCACGCCGGCATCGACCGCTACTGGCTCCCGCTGCTGGTGCCCGTCGAAGGCCGAGAAGGCAAGGAAGCCCGCCCAGTCTCGGAACCTGTCAGGACGATGACCACACGCAGTGAAACCGGTCTGCTGATGCCTTGCGGCGGCACGTGGCGTGACGACGCGGCGCCGACCACCGAACCCTTCTCCACCCGCACTACCAGGGAGACAGACGCCCTCGCATTCATCGCTGAACTACGTGGAGGCAGTAGCGACGCCCGCTCTATTGCCGACCCGCTGGCCACCGTAACCGCTTCGGGTAACCATCACGCACTCGTCACCACTTACAACGGCAAGGGTGGCACCAGGTCGGCCGACGAGCCGCTATCGACAGTGACCGCGGTGGAGCGCCATGGGCTGCTGATGCGGAACAACACTCCGCGCGGCAATCCCGCTCAGATGGTTACCCCGGCTTCCGAACCGATGCGGACCCTGACCACTGAGGGGCATCAGTCGCTACTGAGCGCTGAGCGTCCCACGATCAATGTCGATGACGTCCGATTTCGGATGCTGGAACCGGGCGAACAGAAACGCGCCATGGACTTCCCAAGTGACTACGTCATCAAGGGCAACCGACGTGAGCAGGCACGCCAAGCGGGCAACGCCGTAACCCCGCCGTCGTCACGCGACCTGATCACGGTTGGCGTGGAGAGCCTGTCGTGACCGCTGAGTTCACCCCTGAGGCGCTACGGCTCATGCGTGAGCGCTCCGGAGGACTCTGTGAGGTCCAGTGGCCCAATGTGTGCCAGGGCAGCGGTAGTCAGCTGGTCGGCCATCATCGGCGGCCGCGCGGCAACGGCGGCACCAAGCGTCAGTCATCGCGGCTGGCGGCCAACGGGTTGATGGTATGCCCTCGGTGCCACACCTTCCTGGAGACCGGAGAGCGCGGCCAGGCCCGCAAGCGCGGGTTCATCGTTGCCCAGAACGCGGAGCCCATGGACGTCCAGGTGTTCTACCGGCACGAGCACAGCATGCTGCTGGACAACGACGGAAACATGGTGGCGGCATGAAATGCACACGCGGCAACTGCTCCGGAAACAGCCGCGCGCGGACCAGGAGCAGCTTCCGGCAAGGACTATGCAAGCAGCACTATGAGCTGGCCGAGCGCGGGTATGTCGACAGTGCGCCTGTACGGGCTCGCCTGACGCTGCTTCACGCCGCGGGGTACTCCTGGGCGCACATCGCCGAGCTGGCCGACCTGAGCGAGCACGGTGTGCGTCTCATCCGGGATGGTGAATACGACTCGGTCCGAATGCATTCCGCGAAAGCCATCCTCACCATCCCAATTCCGGGGCGATTCGATGGAAGCGGATACGTCAGCACGGTGGGCACTGTGCGACGACTGCAGGCGCTCGCCGCGATCGGGTGGAGCTTCGATGCCCTGGCCAAGATGATGGGCACCCACCGCAACGTGCTGCTGTCGCTGCTCAAACGCGAGCGCATGCTCGCACGCCGGGCTCGCGAGATCGCCGAGCTGTTCACCCGGCTGCATCTGACGCCGGGGCCGTCGGAGAAGGCACGCCGGCATGCGCGCGGCAACGGGTGGCCCGTGCCCTTCGCGTGGGACGAAGACACCATCGATGACCCCAGCGCCACACCGGATCTAGGCGGTGAGTCGACGTGGATGCAGGAATACGAAGACCTCCAGTGGGTCTGTGAAGACGACGAGAAGATCGCCGAAGCGATGGGCATCCAACCGGACTCGGTGAAGACGCAACTACGGCGGAAGGGCGCGGCATGAGTGACGCAAGGGCTATCCGCCAATTAGTGTCCCTAGCCCGACTGGAACACGATCCCGTCCCACTCCGCTGGCGTGGCCGCGGGCTTCCGTGTTGTCTGTACGACCGGCCCCTGGGACACGCCAGCCCCCTGCTGGTTCTGCAGGGCGACGTAAAGCATCTGAGCCTCAAGCCATCTGCATTCCCACAGCGCATTGGAGATCTGTACAAGACTAACTTCCATCGGGGCGGGTATAGGTTTGGAAAACGTACTCAGCACGCTCTTGCTCATGATCAGTCGGCCATCTGCATCGAGTCTGAATGTTGCCGAGTGCGCAACGCGGTCTCTCACCGCTTTGATTCCCATGTATACGTCCTTGGTCGAGCTAAGGTCCGCGTCGGTTTCGATATCGTCGGCGATGTTGAGGAACAACTCGATTCGTTCAGCGTCGTTAATTCGGGAGACCGCCCGTCGCCAGACCAAGTCAGCGGTGTGGGGCATCCGCTTATCGAAGAACATCTTCGCGATCGCGTTATCCACGAAGTCTTGCAGATGGGCGAAGGCTCCAAGGAGCTTAAGTACCAACGTATGAACGTCCTCAGTGCCGGTCTCATCGGGGATGGTCATGGCGGTGAGGCTACGCATTCATGTCGGCCTGAGTTGGTGGTTTCGCATGCCTGAGCGAATCCAGTTGCGGCGCACTAAGGGGTGGCGCAAGCCCGAGGGCGCGATCGTGGTGTCGCGGCCGAGTCGGTGGGGCAACCCGTTTAGGATCGGCGGCCCGTCTGGCCTCGCCCGTATCCCCGCCGTGCACTACCCCGAGAGGGAATGGGAATACGAGGGCCGGTGCAGCGCAGCCGGTGCGTACCACCCATATGTCTCAGACGAAGTGGTCAACCATCCGAAAGCGAAAGCCACGCCGGACCTTTCAATTAGGGCGTACGTGCCCTGCAACATCCGGCATATGACGCCAGCGGAATCCGTCGAGTGCTACCGCGCATACGTCACTGGGGGCGGCTGGCCGATCGACTGGGTACCGCGGCCGGGGTTCACCGTCGCTGAAATTCGCGCCGAGCTCGCCGGCCACGATCTGGCCTGCTGGTGCCCGCTCGACCAGCCGTGCCACGCCGACATCCTGCTCGAAATCGCGAATCAGGAGGACGCCTAAATGGCAAGGGATCACACGCGAATCAACCTGGACATCTGGGGTGACGACGAATTCCGCGACCTTCCCGTGGATGCTCAGAACCTCTATTGGACGCTCTGGACGAGTCCGGACAGGACGTACTGCGGGGCCCATGAGTGGAGGCCCGGGAAGCTCGCACAGAGGGCGGGCGACTGGACGGTGCCAAGGATTCTGGCGGCCGGCGCGGTGCTGTCGAAGCGCCTGTTTCTCATCGTTGACGACGTCACAGAGGAGTGCCTGATCCGGTCGTGGATCAAGCACGACGGTCTATGGAAGATCCCCAACATGGCGGTCACGATGGCCAACGCTCGAGCATCGGTCGGGTCGAAGACTCTCCGCGGCGTGATCGTTCACGAGGTCAAGAAGCTCGTCAAAGCCGAACCCGCCCTGGGTTCATGGAAGCGCGACGAGGTTGTCAACCTTCTGTCCCAGAAGGCGATCGACCCCGCAAGCGTGGAGCCGTTTACCCCACCGCCAACCCCGCCAGCATCCCCACCGCCAACCCGGCGAGTAACCCCCGACTTAACCCTTAGCGATGGGGTTGGGGTTAACCCCCCGCTTAACCCGGCCCCTACTACAGCTACTGCTACTTCTACTACAGCTACATCTACAAAAGAGGGTTACGTAAGTCGGGTACCTCACCAGAGCGCCGAGCCGGTTCCGCCCCCTCATTGCACTCGCCATCAGGGTGGAACTGACTTGCGCTGTGGCGCCTGCGCTGTCGCGCGACGTGCTCACGATGCGGCGACAGAGGCCGAGCACCGACGAGTCAAGGCCGAACGTCGCGACGCCCTGGCTCGTCGGCAGGGCTGCACCGAATGCGACAGCGCAGGCTGGCGTCTGGACTCTCCGGATGACGCTGCCGTGAAATGCACCCACGGCGCCACGCCAGCCCTCCAGCTCGTCCACAGCGATGCGAACCACCGGCGGGTGGCCGGATGAGCGGGGAACAGCATTCCGGAGGCTCTGCGGCCGTCCTGGACCGTCCCAAGGTCGATATCGCCGAGATCGTCGGTGGTATGGGCGCGAAGGCCTGCCAGTGCCTGTTCGTCGTATGCCCGTGTCACGAGACTCGATGTGATCAGGAAGCGAAGTGGGCGGCCCGCATCCATGGCTGGATTAGAAGGGGCGACACAGAGCACTACAAGGTCTACGACCTTTGTGATGACTGCAAGAAGCACATCGAGGAATCGGTACGACAGCTTGTCGGAACCGACGGTGCGTGCAGCTGCGGCATGACCGGTAAGTCGGTTTCGGACTACATCGGTCCGGTGATGCCGCTATGAGCTTCGAGGCGAAGTACCCGGGACGGTGTGGCAGCTGCGACAACAAGATTCATCCTGGCGACGACGTGCACTACGAGGACGACGAGCTGGTGCACGACGACTGCCCCGGTGAGGTCGGTGGACCCATCGAGGTGTGCCCGGACTGCTGGTGCATTCATCGAGGGGAGTGCGCGTGAGCGACTACGAGGAAGACACGGGCCGCCCGGAGCGACCTGGCCCGTACGACGTGAACGAGGCGATCGGCCGCGACTGCCCGGACTGCGAGGCGCCGTTGGGACGTAAGTGCCCACGCCCCAACGGGGCTGGATTCAAGGACTGCCCGTGTGTCGGTCGACTGAAGGTGGGTGCCTGATGACGAAATGCGGCGTGGAATCTCAAGTACTGCAGGCGATAGCCGAACTAGAAGCCAACCAGGACGACATCGAGATAGTGGAGGTGACGTATGGGCACAGCTGATCTCGCCACGCTGGAGTCCGAGGTGGCGGCTGAGTATGCGGAGCTGGCCGCGGAGCGTATGCCAGAGAACCCTTTCAGCCTGGATGACTGGTTCGAGACGGTTGACTGGTCGAACTTCGAGCGCAGCACCGAACGGCGTGACGCCATCGGTCCCGAGTTTCCGCGAGAGCAGTGGGTGGTCTATCCGGGGAAGCGCATGGTGATTCTTCTGTTGGTGCGTAACGTGATTCGGCTGATCCGAGAGAAGCCGGATCACCCTAGGAATGAGGAGTTGTTCCAGCAGGTGGCGTTTCTGTTCGTGTACGGAGGGAAGGTGCGGATCGCGTGACCGAATGCACTCGCTGTGGAGAACGCTGCGAACTGTTCCTGTGCTGGAACTGCGGCAAGACCATCCGACGCCTGCTCGTCGGCCAGAAGGTGACCCGCCGCAAGGGAACCGAGGCGCAAGGGGAGGAGCCGGGCATCATCTGGTACCTGGACCGCCTGATGGAGTCGGCTTACCTGCAGACCCGCATGGGGTCGAGCAGTGTGCGTACTGCGCCCGACTCCATGCCGCTACTCCCAGATAACCGGGCATCGAAGTTGCGCCACAAGATCCATGCCGAGCTCACGTCGTGGGTCAAGCAGATCACCGAGGGGCGTCGTATCCGGTTCCTGCCGCTGGATTCTGTGGAACCAGACTTCATCGGCCCCTTGAGGCCCGGGTGGCGCCGCATCCCCGCCGACTACACGGCATCGAGCGCCGACATGGCGCGCTGGCTGGCCCACAACCTGCTGGCGATCATGTCCGAGGAGAACGCTGCCGAGCTCTATGACGGACTCGTAGCGCTGACCAAGAAGGCACACAGGGCCATCGACCGCCCCGAGCTCCAACTCTTCGGAGAGTGCTCAAAGCCGATGGGGGAGAGCGACGAAGGTGTCCCGCTGACGTGCGGGGTGAAGCTCTACGCGGAGAAGGGCGAGAGCGTCGTGGGATGTCCGCGGTGCCGATCGACGTACGGCGTCGATGAGCTCCGCGAGGACATGCGGGCCCGGGCCCGGGACCAGCCCATGACCGGAGCGGACGTGCTGCGCATGATGAAGCTAGCCGGCGAGGCGCCGCCGCCGGCCACGTTCTACAAGGCACTCGGCCGCGTCGCGCCGCGGATGTACCTGCACGCCGACGGTCAGCGCAACCAGACTCACACCCCGGGCTGCAAGAAGCTGTACGCCTACGACGACGTGTTGGCCAAGCTCAACGAGAAGGACGACAAGCCGGTGCACCGTCGGCGCGAGCGCAGGAGGACGAGCGCGTAACTATATTGGACGTGGGGCCAGACAGCCTGGTGGACGCATAGATGGACGAAGATATGGACAAATATGTCCCTATCTTCTAGTATTGCCTAATGGGGACTCGTAAGTACGAGACATCACATGGTTGGTTAAGATTCGAATTCAAGGGTGGCGAGTTCAGTCAACTGAGCGTCCGTCTGGGTGAGGCTTTCTCCAAGTGCAGGCATCTATCTGGCACTCCGCTACAGCCGATGCTGGCAGCTGAGCTAGCCCAGCTCTATCTCGTCAAAGGAGTTTCGGCGACCACGGCGATTGAGGGAAACACGCTAACCGAGTCCGAGGTTGCGGACATTCTGGAAGACCGTCACAGGCTTCCGCCGTCGCAGGATTATCTCCAGCGCGAAGTCATGAACATGGAAGAAGTTCTCCATCAGATCGACGTTGAGGCGAAGAAGCCGGGTCGGTGGTTCGTCACGCCCGAATGGCTCAAAGACCAGAATCGGGGGATTCTGGCGGGCATCCCAGACGAGGAGCATGTCATTCCGGGGGAGTACACCTCGAAACAGCTGATCGTCGGGAATGTGTATCGGGCTGCGCCGCCTGAGGATGTCCCGTACCTGGTTGATCGTCTTTGCACATGGATCAATTCGATGCTCGAACCGGTCTATGACCCGAAAATCGACTCAGACAAACGCTTCTTCCAGGCGTTCTACGCGGCGGTGCTCGGGCATCTGTACATCGCGTGGATACACCCGTTTGGGAACGGTAACGGTAGGACGGCCCGAGCCTTAGAGAGTGCGATCCTGGCAAGCTCAGGCCTGGTGCCGTGGGTGTCCAGCAGCCTGCTGTCTGACCACTACAACAGAACACGTGCTCGCTACTACGCGAAGCTTGACGCTGCCTCGCGAAAGGGTGAGGTTAAAGAGCTGATCGAGTACGCCGCAGATGGTTTCGTCGACCAGCTGCGCGAGCAGATCACGCGAGTGCAAACCATGCAACGGAAGGTTGCGTGGGTCAATTACGTTTACGAGGTATTCCAGGACGAGACGCAAGGGGCAACCTCGAAGCGGCGGCGTGCTCTTTTGTTGGCACTGCCGGAGGGGCGCTGGACGCCAAAGTCTCGGCTTCGTCGCCTTACTCCCGAGTTAGCGGAAATGTACGCGATTGTTGGCGACAAGACTGTTTCCCATGACACCAACCGGCTGGTCAAGCTTGGTCTACTACGTGGTGACGCCAAGCGCGGTTTCTGGCCAATGATCGATCTGATGGATGCATTTATTCCGGCCAAGCAGACATCCGACGACATCGATTGGTTGTAGGTTACGAAGGATGAATCACATGCTTGTAATTAGCCCTCTGACCTCGTAGAATACGGATAGCAGTAGCGCAACTATGCCCAAATTGGCGGTTGACCTGCACTTTATGGCGCTCAGCTGAGGTCTACGCGGTGCATTGACTCCAACGATTTGTATGTTGGACGTCGAATCTTTCCCTGCAGGTTCCATGAAGTGACTAACGTGCGCGCGTGCGCAAAGCCATCGCGGTGATCTGTCTGGGTCTAGCCCTTGCTGGCTGTGGCTATGACCGGCGTAAACCGTCGACGCCGCACCCCCTCATGCTTTCGACTGTTATCTCTTGCAGCCGTGCCGCGTACACCGGCGCCCCGTATTACGTTCAGCTCCGCGACCCGGCAGATCTTTCAGGGATGTGTGCAAACGCCCTGAAAATGCTTACCCCCAGCAGTTTCAGGAAATTCCCGGCCTCACACAGCACTGCGTGTTCAATCGGGATGCGCTGGCCCGACTCAAGCACACCGTCGTGTCCATATATAGCGACGAAACCCCGGCGAGCATTAGTGCTGCACGACTCATCTGTGTAAGCGTCGGCCCACATCCCGCGTAGGGAGCTGTCGGCTAGGCGGACGCGAATGACCTACCATCGAACATATGTTCGACAACTGGTGTGACCCGCCAGGGGTCAAGATCCTGCACCGAGTGGACCGCCCGGTCGTGATCTACACGCACCAGGTCTGGCCCAGCGCCGGCCACTCGATGCGCCTCGGCCCGTTGGATGCCCGTCGGCACGGCCTGCGAATCGAGTCACTGCAGCCCGGCCGCCAAGCGGCCTGGGTCCGTCTCGACACCGGTGAATGGCTAGCGCTCGTCTTCGCCGACGTTGAGACCGCCGACGGCCGATCCAAGGTCACGATGCAGCTGTGGCTGAAGCGGCACATGTTCAGGCCGATCTGATGGTCGAGCTCCACGTCGACAAGCTCAACACCGGCCAGACGCGCTGCATCGTCCATCACAACACCGGCCAGACGCGCTGCATCGTCCATCACAACTACGGCCGCGGCACCTGACCGAAATCATCCAGGGCGACCTGCGTGACGGCAAGGAGTACGGCCGATTCCAGGTCGAACCCGGCCTGGAGGTCCGATTGCTTTGTCGCAGTGGCCAGATCGTCGCTGAGACCCGCAGTCGACTGGCGGGCAGCACCGCGGTGGTGCAGGCGACGCCGCCCGCTTGGGCTTACAAGCCGGGCTGAGCGCGCCGGCAGTAGGCTGGGTGTTGGCTGCAATCCCGGTGCTGCAAAGACGGGCGATCGGGTAGGGGACACCGGGAGTTTCTTCTACTCGCGCCCGTACCAAAGATCAAGGCTGCATTGGCCCGCCTCGATGAGGTTGTCAACGAGACCCACCGCCTGTGCACCGATACGGTCGAGCCGGTATCGCTAGGTGCTTGGGGTTTGGTATCCGATGCGTTGAGCTTCTGTGAGCAGTGCGGTGATGTCGGGATTGGGATGGAACTGCCGGATTAGTGCTTCGGCGAGGGGTTCGTTGTTCATGACGCGGGCGACGGCGTCGTGAGTAATGGTGTGTTTGACTGGGCTATATAACCTTTGGGCTATCTTGCTTGCAGACCAGTCGGTCAGCAGATGAAACAGCCAGCCTTCCCCGCCGTCGGGTTCTCCACCCCACGAGGATTCCCCCGGTGTGCCGTGAACCCATCGGTCGCTGCTTGAGGTGCGCCAGATGGCCACTGTCGTCTGAGGATTGCCGTCGAACCAGTCATACAGGTCGCTGTTCTCGAGCTCGGACTTGAAGCGCTCGGGGAGGTTGTCGATCAGCCCGGGCCAGTATCCGATTTCGGAGTCATAGGTATTCATCTCTGACTCGTGGTCGTAGCCGCGCACAAACACCCCGTCCTGAGTGGAGAACAAGATGGACCAATGGTCGCCGCCACCGTTGGCGTAGGTGGCGAGGTCGTCGCCGGGCTGCCAGTTCCTCCGGTACAGCACATTCCCGGCGGGGTCTTCAGTTGGCCGCCCCTCGGTGAGTGCCGCGAGGACGGCGTGAATTTGGCAACGCCGTTTCAGCTCGGTGGGTTCGGGAAGCTGTGCAGCAAACCCGGCAAGCCTGGACATGCGCGCACCATATCAGCTGTGTCTTACCGACGACGGATGCTCAAAAGCTTCAGTCACTGCCTGATGGGACCTTTCGGCAACACGCGTCGTGGACTGGCTACGGCACTCGTCCTGACTAAAGATCTCGCAGCTATCGTTGCTGCCATGTCCGACACGTTCACCCTTGGCACTCAGCTGATTGTTTCAATCGCGCTGGCCTTCGTTGTTATCTCTGTTACGTGGCGTGCGGCGACTGGTCGTTTGGTGCGTAACCAAACTGTGGGTATTCGGATTCCGTCCACGATGGCGAGTGAGAGGGCTTGGCAGGTGGGCCATCGCGCGGCATTGCCGGTGACCTGGCTGCTCGCGTTTGTCGCGGCAGCTGCCGACATTGCCGCATTGGCCGGTGTGGCAACCATGCTGACCATGTGGCTTTGGGTCGCAGCATCGGTGGTAGTCCTCGCCATCGCCGGCGTTGTTGCCGGTCGCGCCGCACGGCGAGCTGCCGACTAACCTGCTTGGGAGGTCCGGCCGATGCCACGTGCACCACGTCCGTGCCCAGTGTCCGGATGTCCCAACCTGATCCGCTTCACTCGCTACTGCCCTGAGCACACGCAGGCATGGAGCGGACCACGCACGGCTTCCAGTGAGGTCACCCGTCAGCGCCGATGGCGAGAGCTGGTCCCGAAGATCTTGGACCGAGACCGCTATCGCTGCCGCATCCAGTACGAGGGGATCTGTACCGGGCGAGCCACTGTGGTGGACAAGGAGCAGCCAGCCTCGCGACGGCCCGATCTCGCATTCGATCCGAAGAACCTGCGTGCTGCCTGCCAGCCATGCAACGACCACAAGGCGCGCACTGAGGACCGTGGGCAAGCGGGATGATGACTGAGGGCAGCAGCACCGGTTCGTGTCACACGATGACGATGAGCGACGCTGCAGGCACTGTGACGGCCACCCGTTCGACCTACTGCACTGGTGCACTGGATAGCGCACGGTCTGACCTGCGTCGATACACCTCACCCCCAGGGGTCTACCCCCTCCCCGGGTCGCCCTAGACAGCCGTAACGCTCTGTGAAATCCGCCGTGTACGGATCCCCACATTTTCCGGGCCGCGCAAATCGCGCGCATTCGCCTGTTGCGCAACGACATTCCCGACATGGGAGTCAACTATCCTGACATAGGAGTTCAGTCATGCCACGTCAGCCCAAAGAACCCTCACTACGTGCTCGGCGGAACACGACAACTACTCGCGCAGTACTCAAGGCCCAGGCCAACCCGACCATTCCGGAGCTGCCGAAGGGCAGGTGGCACCAGCAGGTGCAGGACTGGTGGAAGCGGGCATGGTCCTCGCCAATGGTTCCGGAGTGGACCGAATCGGACATTGACTCGCTGTACATGGTCGCCCGGCTGATGCAGATGTTCTGGCATTCAAGCACCTTGCCGAACGAGTGCAAGGCGCTTGCCGCTGAGATCCGGCAGCTGCTTTCGCAGTGCGGGTTGACGCCGATGTCGCGCCGAGCCCTGCAATGGGAGATTGAGCGCGGCGAAGGTGCGGCGCAGTCGACGGCCCAGCGTCGGGCCGCCAGTAAGGCTCCCGCCAAGAAGGCGCCGGCCAAACCCGATCCTCGTGTCTCGCGGGCGAATCTGCACGTCGTGTAACGGCTTGCGTTGGAACTGATTGTCCCGCCGGATACCGGCGAGCTGTTCCCCACGCTGGGGGATCAACTGTGCGACTTCCTCGAGGAGCGTGCATGCCATGGCCCAGGTGACCTCAAGGGTGAGCCGATCACCCTTGCCGAGGACTGGCGGTATGTCCTCTACCGGCTGTACGAGCATTGGCCGAAGGGGCATCGGCGCGCTGGCCGTCGCCGGTTCAAGCGCGGTGCGGTGTCCTGGCGCAAGGGCTCGGCCAAGACCGAGTTCATGGCCCTGGTCTCCTATCTCGAGTTGCACCCGGAATCACCGGTGCGGTTCAACGGCTTCGATGAAGACGCGCCGTGCGGCCTGGCCCAGGGCCGACCCGTGGTGGATCCGTACATACCGCTGCTGGCCAACACCAAGGATCAGGTCGAAGAACTCGCCTACGGCGCACTCAAGGTCATCTGCGAAGAGTGCGTCGATGCAGACATGTTCGACGCCGCACTCGATCGCATCCTACGAATCGGTGAAGACGGCAGGGCCGACGGTAAGGCCGTCGCCCTAGCCAACGCGCCGAACTCGAATGACGGAGGCCGCACAACCTTTCAGGGCTACGACGAAACCCACCGCCTATACCTGCCGAACCACAAGGCCGCCATCCAGACGATGGAGGCCAACCTGGGCAAGCGCATGGCCCAAGACCCCTGGTCGCTATCCACGACGACCGCCGGCGAGCCAGGACAGAACTCACAAGCCGAGGATGATCACTTCCTCGCGGAAGCTATTGCCCGCGGTGAAATAGCGCGGCCGCGCATGTTCTATTTCCATCGACAGGCATCTGATGGCTGGGACCTCAAGAAGTTCGAGGACCGAGTAGAGGCGATCCGCGAGGCCTCCGGCCCCGAGCTCGCCGCACGTACCGATCTGGAAGACCTTGCAGCCCAGTGGGACGATCCCAAGGCGGACAAGGCCTACCTCGAGCGAGTATGGACCAACCGCTGGACCCAGCAGGGCGCCCAGGCGTTCAATATCCGGCGCTTCAAGGCGCTGGGGCTGCCCGGACTGTGGATCCCGCGGCGCGCGTTTGTCACGCTGGGGTTTGACGGCGCGCGGTTCCGCGACGCGACCGGGCTGGTCGTCACCGACGTCCAGTCAGGCATGCAGCAGAAGGCGTACCTGTGCGAGAGACCGCTCGATGCCCCCGCCGATTGGGAAGTCGATGAGAGGGAAGTCGACGCCGCGGTCCGTGAGGTGTTCAAGGCCTGCCGAGTGCTTCTGATGTACGCCGATCCACCGCACTGGAATTCGACTATCGGCGACTGGTCCGCCCGGTACGGCGACAGTCGTGTCACCAAGAGGCCGATTGTCCAAGAGTTCTGGACCAACAAGCAGGACCGGATGATCAAGACCATCCAGGCCTACGCAGATGCCATTGCGGCCGGGAAGATCTCGCATAACGAGGACGACGAGGGCGACCTTGTGCGCCATGTCGGCAACGCCGGAAAGCACTTCCTCAAACGCGTCGACACTGAGACTGGAACGCAGCTCTGGATTCTCGGGAAACTGCACCGGGACCGCAAGTTCGACCTCTGTATGGCATCCATCTTGTCCTGGCAGGCCCGGATGGAAGTGTTCGGACTGGTCAAGCCAACTAAGCGTGTGATATCGCGAATTCGGTAGAAGGGGTGAGGATTTGGACAAGGATCTCACCCCGAGCGAGTGGTTTACGCGGCTCAACGCGAGATTTACTTCGGTCATGCGTCAGCCTTGGTTGGACAAGCGCCCTCGCCCGAACGACGGCCGATGTGGCGGCGTGCAGCGATACCGGCTGCCTCGCAACCAGGTTCTCGACACGCTGTGGTCGTACCGGACCGGTGATCCGCCGCTGCCGCAGGTGGCTGAGGAGTACCAAGAAGTCTTCCGTGATGTGATGTGTAAGGCGCGCTCGAACTATGCGCCGATGTGTGTCAACGCGATGCTCGACCGCATGGAACTGCAAGCGGTTTCAACCCTTGCGGATTCGGACACCGATGGCGACGACGTGGCCGCTCGGATCATGGAGGACTCGGGTTTCCTAGCGGTCTTCAAGGATCTGCTTGACTTCGTCTTCTCCATGGCCGAGGGCTACGCCATGGTAGTTCCGGGCCATCCGTACCCGACGATCCACGCCATCGATCCCCGCCGGTGCGTAGGCATCCCCGATCCTGAGAATCCGATACGGCTGTGTGCGGCCATTGTGCGCGAATGGGATCCGATCCAGGAGCAGCACAAGGCGTACGTCTTTCTGCCCGGCCAAAAGTGGACCTTCCGGATGGAAGGCAATACGTGGAACGACACGCCCGATGCGGAATTCGAGTCAGTCGACGGGTTGGACGACCTGGGTGGTATCCCCATCGTCCGATTCGACAACGCATTGGGGCTCGGGGAGTACGAACCCCACATCGATCTACTGGACCGCATCAACGATGTGACCCTGCAGCGCATCATCGGCTTCTGGTATCAGGCGCTACGCCAGCGCGCCATCAAGGGCGACCAGGATGACGACGATGATGACGAGCCGGGTACCGAGCCGGCCGACCTGAACAAGGTGTTCAGGGCAGATCCCGGCTCGCTATGGCAGATCCCGTCCGACTTCGATATCTGGGAGTCGGCGCAATCGGACTTCGGGGCCTTCCTCAATGCCAAGCGCGACGATGTGAAGGAATTCGCCGCGGTGACCAGCACTCCGCTGCACCTGATCACGCCGGATGCTGCGAACGGCTCGGCCGCCGGCGCGGGCCTGATTCGCGAGTCCGCCACATCGAAGGTGCGCGATCGTCGCGCCCGACTGACACCATCGCTAAAACTGCTGTGGCGCATCGCATTCGCACTCTCCAAGCAGGACCGAGGATCTGCTATCAAGCTGCACTGGGGCCCGATCGAATTCCGCACCTTGGCTGAGAAGGCGTCCGCGTCGTCGCAGTCGATTGGAACCCTGTCACTGGAGCAGCGGTGCGAACGCATCTGGGAGATGTCCCCAGAGGAGGCGGCGGAGAACATCGGTCAGCTGGCAGCCGAGCAGATACTCCTGCCAGGTGCTCCCGCCGCACCCACCGCACCAACCCCGGCGGTGGGCCAGGTGACGACGAATGCCCCTGCCGCCTAACTACCAGGACGCGCTGGCATTGGCGACCGCGGCATACGCCGCGCAGCAAGCCAAACCACAGTCCGAGACAGTCCTAGCTGTGGCCACTGCGGCCTCTTCGAGCACGATCGCCGTACGCGAGAGAGCTGCCGACTACGCCAAGTCGGTACTGCGTCGATTGTGGGCATCGACCAACCCCTACAGCGACAAATCGGTGCGAGACTTCGCCGTTCAGGCCGCCAAGGTCATGCGGTCCGCACAGACCGCATCAGTGCGGGGAGCTGCGGCCGGCATCGCCCAGCAGCTCGCCGCGGTGGGCCTGCCGACCAAGGCGCAGCCATCCAACCCGCTCAATGTGCGCGCACGCGGCGTGCAGGTCCGCGGCGGCACCCTGACCCTGGTGCGTGAGCCCAGCACGATCGAGTACTCCAACGGCACGACAGCCGAAGTATCGGTGCGGGAGATGACGACCGAGGAGATCTTCACCCGGCCCGCGGTGGGATTCCGCTGGATCGAATCAGAAGGTGGCACGCGCGAGGACGCGGCGCGCGAATCCGGGCTGCGTATCGACGCGCTGGTAGAGGACAACCTGATGCTCGTCCAGCGGCTGGCGCAGGCCGAAATGATCGCCCAAGCGGTCGATCTCGACAATCTCGGCAAGTCCAAGATCATCGGAACCCGCCGGATCATCCATCCCGAGCTGTCCAGCAGTGGAACCTGCGGCCTGTGCATCGCGGCCGCCGACCGGATCTACCGCGTCACCGAGCTGCTGCCGATCCACAACAAATGCAAATGCACCTACGGCATCGTCACCGAGGACTTCGACCCCGCCGACCAACTGAACTCCATGGACCTGTCGCAGCTGTACGGCGACGCCGGCGGAACTTCGGCCGCGCACCTCAAACGCACCCGCTACCAGGTTGACGAACACGGAGAGCTCGGACCGGTACTAGTGCCCGTCAAGGCGTACAAGCCGCGCGACAAGGCCAAGCGGTCCGCCGCACAGAACCCGCCACATACCAGCACCGCTGAGTCCAAGGCGCAGATCGCGGCACGGATACTGCCGGGCCTACGGCAAGGCCTGTCCAGCTTGCAGGCTAACGGCCTGGGCGAGGACACGCCGCAGATCACCTACCACCGCAAGCAGATCGCGAAGTTGCAACGCGATCTCACGGCCTAGAGCCGCAAAGACTTCCACCGCACCGGTGGTCGACCCGTCATGGGTTCCATTTCCCGACATGGGGAGTCATGTTGTCCGATCTACCGATCCATCCATTCACTCACGTGCGCGCAATCGGCTTCACCAGCCGCGGCCCGATCTGGCCCGTCATGGGCGGATCTGAACCGCCTGGCGATCTGAACGACCCAGCCAAGCGCACCGAACCGGCGGGTCCGGTCAAGTCACCTGTACCGCCCGAGACCACCGACAAGGGGTTTCCGGCGGACACTCCCGTCGCTCAGATGACCGACGCGCAGCAGGCCGCGTACTGGAAGCACTACTCGCGTGAGCACGAGGGGAAAGCCAAGGCGTTCAGCACTCTTGGGCTAACCCCCGAGCAGATCCAGCAGTTGCAGGAGCGCAACACCGAGCTGGAGAAGGCGCAAATGGATGCCAGCGAGCTCGCTCTCAAGGAGGCCACCGACAAGGCGGCCGCCGAAGCGCGCGCGGCCACCGAGGCCGACTGGAAGCCCAAACTCCTGGCGAGTCAGCTCAAATCCGCGGCATCGCAGGTGCTTTCCGGAGAGCAACTCAACGAGTGGTTGGACAGTGTCGACCCCGGCAAGTTCGTCGGGGAGAACGGCGAGATTGACGAATCCAAGGTGATGGGGAAACTCACCGCCATCTTCGGCCAGAAGCAGGAACAGCGACAGCAGCGGTCCTGGGGCCAATTCAACACCGGGCATCAGTCCACAGATACACCCGGAGCAGCCGGACGGGCCGCCGCCGAGAAGCGGTTCCCCTCCAAAACCTAAGGAAGGTGAGACATGTCTACCGACATCTCGATGCAGACGACGAATTACCAAGTCGGTAATCGTCAGTGGCTCTTGGATGAGCCCGACTACAAGCCCAACGTGACTCTCGATATCTCGAAGTTCACCCAGGGCACCCACTTCCCGAACGGATACATTCCGTCGGGCACCGCGATCGGAAAGCTCACCGCCGGTGGGCTGTTCGCTCCCTACGACAACGCGGCATCCGACGGAAGTGAAGTCCTCTACGGCTTCACCTACGCCGATGTGCGCGCGGTCCGCCAGAACGGATCGGTCGCGACCAAGGTCGGAACCGGAGCTGTTGTTTCCGGCGCCGTCTCGGCGTCCAAGCTGCCGTTTCAGACCGGCAAGGGCTCGGTCGACGCAGGCGGCAAGGCCGACACCCCCACCATCCGCTACGAAGCCTGAGAGGAGACTGACCAATGGCCCTTTTCCTAGACGGCCCACTGCCGCTTGAGGACACCATCGCGTTCGTCCAGAACGTTCCCCTTCCGTCGAACAACCAGTTCACGCAGATGATGCCCTCCAAGGAGTACGCCACCGACGAGATCGACTTCGCGACCATCACGAAGACGAACCGTGCCGCCAAGTTCCGCAACTGGGACGGCTCGTTCTGGATCGCACCGCGCGACACCGGATCTGAGAAGCGCGTCCGCATGCTGCCCCTGGGCGGCCAGCTCTCGGTCGGCGAGTACGAACGGCGTCAGATCGAAATGGCTCGCTACGGCGGCACCATTCAGAGCGTCCTGGTCGACGCGATCTACAACGACCTGGAGAACCTGACGCGCTACGCACAGAACCGCGTCGAGCTCGCCTGGGGCGACGTCCTCAGCGATGGTGTCCTCACCATCAACGAGAACGGCGTGCAACAGCAGGTCGACTACGGCATCCCCGCCGGCCAGCTGGTCACGCCGGCCACCCTGTGGTCCAACCACGCCACCTCGACCCCACTGAGCGACCTGATCGCCTGGACTGGTGTCTACTCCGGCGTCAACGGATCCCCGCACGGGCAGTTCAAGACCTCCACCGCGGTGATTCAGCACCTCATGCAGAACACCCAGTTGATCAACGCGATCAAGGGCGCCAACACCGGCGCCACCTGGGTATCGATCAACGAGATCAACGCCTTCCTGGGCGGTTTCGGCATCCCGCCGTTCATCGTCCCTCTCGACGGGCAGCCGGGCGGATCGATCTACGCCTCCAGCTTCGACGTGGACGGAGTGACTACTCCGGCATTCGCCACCAACAAGCTGGCATTCCTGCCGGGTGATCTGGGCTCGCTCGGGTTCACCGCGTGGGGCACCCCGACCACCTCCCTTGAGCTGAGCGCCAACAACGTTCAGGTCCAGGTCGCCGCGGGCCTGATCGGCATCCTGGTCCGCGAGGAGGCACCGCCATTCCGTAAGACCACGTTCGTAGACGGCGTGGTGCTGCCGGTGCTGGCCGATCCGCGCAAGATCCTGGTCGCGACGGTGCTGTGATGGCAGTCGTCGGAGAGTACGCCCTGCATCTGCAGGATGCGAAGGGCAACTTCCATTCGTTCCTGCCGGGACAGAAGGTGCCGGGGTGGGTGGCCGATCTTGTCACCAATCCGCTGGCACTGGTTGGTGATCCTGAGGTGGCTGAGGCCGAATCGGATGGGGGTGTGCCCGACGGGGGTCCTGCCGGGCCTGCGGTTTCATTGCAGCCTGCGGTGCCCACCGAGCCGGTGGGCCCGGCGGTCGGTCCGGACGCAGGCCACGCTGGGGGACAACCCTCGGGCAGTTCTCCGGTCGAGCCACCGCCGCATGCCGGAGCCGGGTCCGGCCGCGATGCCTGGGCGCAGTACGCCTCTGCCAACGGTGTCTCAGTCCAGGAAGAGTCCAGACGCGATCAGATCATCGAGGCTTGCCGCGAGGCGGGCGTCGCTCTCTGATGGCCAATCCCGCGGCCCCGGCGAAGTTCGCCTCGGTGGACGACGTCACCTCCCGGTTCGAGAAGGCATTCCCTTCGGACCGGGAGGGATGGGTCCAGCTGCGCATCGAAGACGTCGAGGCCGAACTCATGGCCCGAGTCCCGTCGCTGCGAGTTCCGGTCGGGGAGATCGCCGCGGATCGATTACGGCAGGTCAAACGCCTTGTGGCCGACAAGGTACTGGAGCTGTACCGCAACCCGGACGGTGCCAGTCAGGTGTCCCAGACCATGGAGCAGGACACCATGTCGCGGTCCTACTCGCGGGACACATACCGCGGCAAGATCGCCTTCACTGACGACGAACTCGATTCAGTCAGGCTCAAGACCAAGCGCCCACGGTTCGGCACCATCTCCGTGGCCGCGCCTCCATGGTCGGCGCAATGTCGCTGAACATCAGCGACTACCAGACGGTCATCCCGACACGGGTGGTCGATGAGGCGAACAACACCCGCCAACCCCTACCGGCTATCGACGTTGTGGCGTTCCTGGAAGAGCCGCAGGTTTTCCCGGACTCCCAGGGAAAACGGTTTGTGCAGAACGGGATTCTGCGTGTACGCCGCGGCAGTGATCTGAAGGTCGGCGACGAAGTTCCCCTACCTGAGGGGATCTTCGGCGTGGTGGGCGCCCCGACGGGTAACCGCAATCACTCCATGACCGGCGCCGACTTCGGCTGGACCCGGTACAAGATCCGCAGGGGAGGCTGACATGGAGATCAAGCTCGACCCCGCCCCCAACCCTGCAATCACCAACGCTCTGAACGGCACCGAGATGCGCCGAAGCCTGGAGACGGTCATTCACACCGCCCAAATGCTCTACCAGGCCAAGGTCGCCAAACGCAGTGGCGCACTGGCGGCCGCGGCGCGAACCTCGGTGCACCGAGGTGGCATCAAGGAGGACCGGCTCGTCGCCGATCTGATCGTTGGCGGCCAAGGCCCCCTCGGCACCGTCGACTATGGCCCTTCGCACGAGTTCGGCACCGAAGAGCAGCACGGCGAGAATGATGCGGCACGCCTGGCCGGCGAGGCCCCGATCGATGAGCATCCCGGTGTCCACGATCTCAACTGGGTGCTCGAGGAGCTGCACCAGTGGTGAGCTTCCCGGCCTGGTGGAAGGGCGGTTACCCCGACGTCGAGAAGCTGCTCACCGACTCACTTCTACAGCCTCAGCTGCCCGACACCAACGTCACCTACTGGCTTCCCTCGAACGCACTGGAGCAGATCCAGGCCGGCGTGGCGTTCCTGCGCGTGCGCCGCATCGGTGGCCGCATCAACACAGGCGAGAAGCGCGACGAACCAGTAGTCCAGTTCGCCGCCCTCACCAAGTCTCGCGACACCTCCTATGAGCTCATCGAGTTCGTCCGCAGTGGCGTGCTCGAGTCCTTCATGGACGCGGTCGCGATCGTTTCGGGAACCCCACACAAACTGGGCTGTGAGGGCGAAATTGTTGGCCCGCAGTCCATCCCGGAACCCATCAGGGACGAGCGTCTCGTCCCTGCGACCTTCGTACTCCACACCTGGAAGCCGAAGGGTCTTCCGAATTACCGACAGGCCCTCGGCCTCTAAACCGAAAGGTAATCACCATGTCCATCAACTTCCAGCTAGGTCAGTCCGACCTGGAACTTGCCGGTTGCGACAGTCGGGTTCTGCTGGCACCGTACGTCGGCACACCTCCGCTGACCTCCCTCGAAGACACCACCGCCGGTGGTATCGACCTGGCCAAGATCGGCGCTGGCTCCCGATACGCCACGGTCGGTAACTACGAGAAGAAGGCTGGCGTCAAGCTGTCCAACAAGCCCAACATCAGCGATGTGATGTCGGCGGGCAAGGGCTCGCCCACGCGCCAGCTGCCCACCGATGCCAAGAAGGGCATCACCTACACGCCGCAGGAGATGAAGCTCATCAACCTGATGAACGCGTGGGGTTTCCTGCCCGATGCGGTCTCGGCGCCGTCGGCCAAGGGCGGCGTCACGATCGGCATTCCGGAGCTGCCCGCCAACATCCTGTGGCGCGCGGTGCTGCTTGCCTGGGATTCGTTCAACGGCAAGGACATCTGGATGTACTGGATCTGCAACAAGGCCAACGTGGGCGATCGCGATGACATCAACGCCCACGAGGACGGCAACGTCATCACCCATGGTGTCGGACTGAACTTCCAGTCCGATCCGATCGTGGGCCTGCCGGTCATCTTCGGCATGTGCGGCGAGGGATTCAAGGATCTGATGGCCGCCACCGACACCGGCGGGCTGTACCCGCCGATCACCGGCATCACCGTGACCCCGGCGACCGCGAACCTGACCGTGACCGCCGGAGCCAACCACACCAAGCAGCTCGTGGTCCTGGATTCCAACGGCCTGGACCGCACGGCGATGGCCACCTTCAACTCCGATGCGATCGCCAAGGCGACCGTGGACGCGCTGGGCAAGATCACCGCCGTGTCCGCCGGATCGGCCAACGTCGCAGCCAGCTACGGCGGCTTCACCGCCACCTGCGCGGCCGCCGTCTCCTAACCCACCTCAAGGCCACCCACCGCAGCCGAAAACGGTTGGGGGGGTGGCCCTTGGCATATCTGAAAGGCAGCAGAAATGGCAGGACCCAAGAAGAGCGCCGGCCGTGCGGCGGCCAAGACCAGGGCCGCGTCCGGACGCTACCTGGAGTTGATTCAGGAAGTCCAAGCACCCACGCCCTACGAGATCGCCGACGGCCTGATCATCGATCCGCCCTCAAAGCCCATGGCCGACAAGCTCAACGATGCCCAATACCGGATGGCTGTGGCCAACGCGATGACACAGGCCATGCTGGGCAGCGCAGCCGAATACACGCCCGAGTACTTCGAGCAGGTCCGGGAGATGTCCGAGAAGGCCGTCGAGGACTACAACGATGCGTTCTTCAACGGCAGGTACCACGAGGTGCAGGAGTTCTTCACCGGCCAGAGCAACGAGTACTGGAACGCATTCGTCACCGACTACAAAGCCCGGATGTGGCCCAAGGAGCCCGAAAGCAACGGCACCTGCCCCACGTGCGGTCATGACCCCAACTCGGAGGCAGCCCCTTTAGAGCCCGCGTCCTTGAACTAGTCGACTGGTACTGGGACGCAATCGAGAAGGACTTCGCCGGAATCTGCTGGGACGCCATGGATTACTTCCGTGGCCTCAGATCCTGGCGGCAGTTCGGCAACATCTGCACGAAGTTCGCCAACGAAGAGGGCACCTATCTGCGGGCGGCCCAGCTCAAAGACCCCCGCCACCTGGCCAAGTTCCAGCAGCAGTACGAGCAAGCCCGCACCTGCACCGAGCCGTACCGCCCACAGCTGGAGGGGCGTACCGCGCTGCTCTCGGAAATTTCGGCTCTACGCAACGACTTACGTCGCGTCCACGGCCTGCCCCGCCTGGAAGGCCCGAAGACACCCATGGACGAGGTCACCGAACGCAAGAAGGAATACAGCAACAGGCGCATGGACGCCGCGCTGGGCTACAGCGACGAGGAGGTGAGCTGATAAGTGACCGAGTACTCGGCCGGTGAAGCCAAACTCCGCGTCGCCCCTGACGCCTCGGAGTTCAAGGCCAAGCTCGACGCGGACATGCGCAAGATCCGCGCCGAGTTCACGGTCAACGTCAACGCGGCCACCGCGCAGGCGCGCGCCGACATCGAACGATTCCGGGACACCCAGGAGCGCAACGGCATCAGCGTCGGGGTGGATGCCGCCCTGGGGCAGGTCCAAGCAGACATGCGACGCTTCCGCGCCGAACAGGAGGCCAACCACGTCACGGTACGTGTGGACGCCGACACCCGCGGTGCTCGCCGAGAGATCGAGGAACTACGCCGCAGCGTCACCCATGGATCCCTGGGTTCGGCGTTCGCCTGGAACGCCGGAGCGGCGGGCCTGTCCCTGTTGCCCTCGGCGGCCACGGGTCTGGTGTCGCTGGCCGGCGCACTGCAGCAGGTCGCCCAGTCGGGCATCGCGGTCCCCGGCATTCTCGGCGGCATCGGCGCCTCGGTCGGCACGCTGGTGCTCGGACTCTCGGGCGTCAAGGACGCCTACACCGCGGCCGCTGATGCCGCAGGCAAGTTCGGAGCCGACGGCGCCCAGCAGTCCCAACAGGCCACCGCGGCCGCCAACGCGCTGCGCAACGCCGTCTACGACGAGGCCCGCGCGCAACACGATGTCGCACAAGCACGCAAGGACGCCCGCGAGCAGCTCCAAGACCTGAACCTCGAGCTACGTGGCGGCCGGATCAGCGAGGCGCAGGCCGTACTGTCCGCGCAGCGGGCCCGCCGCGATCTGCAGTCCGGACAGTACAAAGATGCCCTGGACTATCAGGAAGCCCAGCTGCGGGTGGTCGAGGCCGACCAGCGCGTCATGGAGACCCGCGCACGTAACGCCGAGCTGCAGGACAAGACCAACGACGCCAACACCAAGGGCGTCGAGAGCTCCGATCTCGTGGTGGACGCCCAGGAGCGCCTGGTGCGCGCACATCAGGGCACCCAGCAGGCCCAGGCCGCCTCGATCGCATCCACCGTGGCGGCCGCCGCAGCCCTGAACAACCTGGCGCCCAATGCCGCCGACTTCGTCAAGACGCTCGTCGGTATGCGTGAGCAGTTCCGCGGGCTGCGCACCGACGTGCAGCAGGCACTGTTCGCCGGCCTATCCGACGAGATCAAGACGCTGGTCGAAAACGACCTCCCAATCCTGGACCGCGGGCTCACCAACGTGGCCACGGGCATAAATCAGAACTTCACCCAGGTGCTGCGTTCGCTGGGTTCTGAACAATCCCAAGGACTTCTCGACCGGATCCTCGGGAACACCGACGAGGCGCAGAAGCGATTCACCGCCGCGATCGACCCGATCGTGCACTCGATCGGGACCCTGACCGGAGGCTCCTCGGACGCCCTGCCCCGCATCGCCGATGGCATCGGCAAGGTCGCCGAACGCATCGACAATCTCATTACAACGGCAGACCAGGATGGCAGCCTCGCCAAGCTGATCGATGAGGGCATCGACGGCTTCACCAGCATGGGCAACATCGTGCTCAATGCCACGGGAACCGTCACGGCGCTCACGAAAGCCGTTGGCGGGGGCGGCCTCCTGAGTTCAATCGAGCAGAACTCCAAACGGCTCTCGGACTTCCTGAACTCCACCAAGGGGCAGGACCAGCTGCGCAAATTCTTCGCCGATGGCCGCGCGGAACTCGACAAATGGGCACCGATCCTGCGCGACTTGCCGGGGATGATCGGCGGCGTTGTCTCCGCGGCCCAAGAAGGCTCCGGCGTCGTGTTGGGCGTACTGCGCCCGGTGAGCCAGATACTGGGGGAGCATCCGGAGCTGGTCAAGAACATCGCGCTGGCATTCCTGATCTGGAAGACCGTTCCACCCTTGGTTGGCGGCGTCACCAATTCCCTTGGCGCACTCTCGCGCGGCCTCACCGAGGTCGGTACCGGATTCTCCGGCACTCGCGACAACATCACTCGCGGCATGGATGCGGTGGACAAGAAGTTCGATGCCGCCGGCAGTGAGCGCGGCGGCGCGCGGCGCTTCTCCAAGGCGCTCGCCGGAATCTCGGCCGCGGGCGGCCCGCTATCGCTGCTCGTGACCGCCGGCATACCGCTCGTGGCGGAGTTCGTCGCGAAGTTCACCCGCGGCATGGACGATGCCAAGAAACGCGCGGAAGAACTCGACCGGACGACAAAAGGGCTCCTGGGGACCCTGGAAGCGGTCACCAACCTCACCGGGCTGCAGACGCGTGCCGAGGTCGCCAAGAATCTCCAGCAGGGTAATACCGGCGACGGCAACGGAATACCGGGAGACGCGCTTGCGGCGGCACGCGCCCTCGGCATCGGGGGTCAGGACCAGCGCGATCTGATAACCGGCACGCTTCCCGGCGGCGATGCCCAGTACGACCAACTCATGGGCCCGCTACGCGACAAGGTGCGCCCCGCGGTCGAGGACTTCATCAAGAACCAGGGGCTTGATCTGGGGCGCCTCGGCATCGATGAGACCACCTTGGTCGATGCGTTTCTCGGCGTGCCGTCGGCGGTTGAAAAGGTCCAGGCCGTCAAGGATCTCGGAGGCGCACATAGCCCGATCGACCTCGGCACCCTGCAGAGTCAGGTTGAAGGGCGTAACGACGATTCGACCAGATCGGCCATTGTCGGGCAGAACCTGAACAAGCAGCGATTCGGGACGGACAGTGCGGTCGCTGAGGCGCAGCGTAGGCAGGCTGCTACCACCCCTCAGCCACATCTCAAGCCTGAGTTCACGAGCCAGTTCCCGGGCGCCGTGGTCAACTCCGATGGCACGACCACGACGATCGTCTCGACCATCCCGCCCAATGCCGGGATGGGCCTTAGTGAGCAATCGCAAGCCACGCAAGGTGTTCCGCCGAATCAGGACAAGTGGACCTACCGGCTCTCACCGGAGGATGCCCGCCGCCTGACATTCGAGAAGGGTGGCTTCACGCCTGGCCATACCGGTACCGGACCCACCGGCGGGCATGTCGCCGAAGTGCACAAGAAGGAATTCGTCGTCAGCGAGCGCGGCACCGCCGTGGTCCCAGCGCCGTTCCTGCACGCCCTGAACACCGGAATCGTGGACTCCAGTCTGCTGCTGCCAAAGTACGACCAGGGCGGATTTGTCGGTCCCGACGGCAACCCCATCGTGCAGGGCCCGTTGCCCGGCGCGGCCCCCGTGGCGCCGATCGCACCCGCGCCCCAGGGCGGCGGCCTGCTCTCGGCGGTCGGCAAGGCGGTCGACGGCATCCAGGGCCCGGTCAACAACGTCACCGGCGCGCTCGGGAACCTCGGCGGCGGCCAGAGCATCCAGATTCCCGGCCTCGGATTATCCATTCCCACTGGCGGTTTCACCGCACCCACACTCGAATCGTGGATGCCCTGGCTGCCCAAGCCCGGTCAGGACATGTCCACCTGGAACCCGTTCGCGGGGGCGCCGGACAAGATCCAGCCGCAGAACATCGCCTTCCGGGGCGCATCCACGCTCATCGGGGGTGCACTGAGCGGACTCGGCCTGGACAACTCCATCCTGTCGCAGAACAACCCCTACAACCAGGCCGCGCAGAAGAGCGCCCAGTTCTATCTGGACAAGTTCAGCGGCGGTGGCGGTCAAGCCGATGCCGGCGTGGCGGCGGTGATCGAGGCTGCCAGTAGCGGAGCGCCCCAGTTGCCCTGGGCCACAGCGCTATCTACCTCAGGTGGCGACGGCACCCTGAGTCCTGCGGCGCTGCGAGGTATTGAGTACGCCCAGCAGCACGCCGTGGGCCAGAAGTATCAGTACGCCGGTGTCGGCGACGAGGCACACAAGTACGGCTACGACTGCTCGGGCATCGCCTCAGCGGTCTACGCCGCCACCAAGGGACTGCCACAGGGCAAGCGGTACTTCGACACCGAAGCGGACTTTGTGGCCTTGGGATTCGTCCCCGGATACCGGGCGGGCGATCTCAATATCGGTGTGATGCGCGGCGGGGGCGGACCGAACTCGCATATGGCTCTGACGCTTCCGAACGGCGTGGACGTTGAATCTGGTGGGTCGCACAACACCACCGCATACGGCGGGCCAGCGCGCGGCGCCGGCACCTTCCCGTTGCAATGGCACCTCCCGGTGTCCGCCAAGTCCGAGGGATCAGTTCCCGGCTTGTACGACATTGGTGGCTGGCTGCAGCCGGGGCTGTCGATGGTGATGAACAAGACCGCCGCCCCGGAGCCGGTGCTTAACGCTCAGCAGTGGAGCACCGCGTCCAAGGCGATCGACATGGTGAGTTCGTCGCGTCCGACGCCGCCGCAGCCACCTATGAGCGGAGCACAGGGCGGTATCACCGGTGGTGGCATCCAGCCGTACAACCCGACACAGAAGCCAGCATCGTCACCCCCGCCGTCGGCGGCACCAGCCTCACCAGCGAGCCCAAGCACGCTGCAACCAACAGAATCTGCACCCGAGCAGGCACCGTCGCAGCAGCAGGGGCCGACATTCGCCCCGGGCACTGTCGGCGCGGCGCCCTCGAGTCTGAATCACAACCTGCCCGCCATCGACAAGGCCATCGACTCCACGGCATCGACACTGGCCAACCTGGCATCGACCGCGATCTCAGCCGCCGCAGCGGGGGGATCGATGGGCATGGGTGGGGGAGCTGGAGGCGCCCTGGCCTCCTCCATGGTCGCGGGCGGAATACAGCAAGCAGGCAAGATCGCGAAAAACGTGGCCAACGTCGGCTCCTCACTGCTTGTCGGCTCGGTGCCCGGTTCCAACGGCACCACCGACCGCGCCTACGGGGAGCTGCTGCGCCCGGCGCAGAACGCACCCATCACCGCACCCACGTACGCCCCGAGCTACCACGTCTCGGGGAACTACGAACTGCGCTCGGCTCTGGATCAGCTGGAGCTCAAGGAAAAAGTGAACGCACAAGCACGACTGGCGAACAAGCCATGAGACGCGAAACCGACATCATCGACGTCGTCGGAGTGAACGGCGACTTCTGCCGGATCTCGCCTCCCGGGTTCTCCTGGGGGCCCGAGCTCGCCCCTGGCTCTACCGGCCTGTACGACATGCCGATCCAAACAAACTGGGGCAGTTACGGATTCGGCCAGTTCTTCCAGTCCTGGAAGCCCAAGCGCCGCGACGTGGTGTGGACCGTACACATCATGAACCCCGAGACCGGAATGAGGGTCGACCAGAGCTCGGATCTGTGGCACCTGATCTATTCGCGCTGGAAGGCGATGTTCTCCCCGGCCCAAGAGGCCAGCATCGTCTACACCTCGTTCGACGGTGAACGCCGCCTCGGCATCCGCAACCTGGACACCCCAAAGCCATTCACCGCACAAAGCTTTGAGGGCAAGGACCCCAAGCTGTTCACATACGGATCGGTCGTGATGACCACCGCCTGCGAGCTTCCGTTCTACGTCGGAGCCGCAGAGCGTTTCGCCTGGGAAACCGACACCCCCGGCAACTACTGGTTCAAGCTGCCGTTCTACAACCCCTGCCCCGTGGACATCTGGCCCGAATGGGACCTGACCGGCGGGGCCAAGTACCAGCTGCCGGACTACTCGTTCGGCAGCCAGGCCTACGGGCGCGGTATCGCAGATCTCGGCAAGACCATGCCCTTGGCGCAGCTGATGACTGCCGAGGACTTGCAGATCCACACCCGGCCCGACCTGGAGACCTTCGTCACCAGCCTGGAGACCCAATTCGCAGGCCGCAACGCGGGCAAGGACTTCGAGTACCCCATCGCCCCCGGGGCAGGGTCCTCCGAAGGTGAAGGCAGCGACAACCCCGGCTGCATCGTGCGTGCCAATGTCACCAACCCCGACGGTGCACGTGTGGAGCTGACCTTGCCGCGCTGGTACGACGAGCCGTTCGGCACACCGAGGGCTGTGTGAGCACAGCCCTGGCCGCGCGGCTGCAGCAGTCGCGCGCTACGTGCACGCAGATCAGGTCAGACCGCAAGGCCCTGCAGCGCGCACAGACCGAGATCACGATCTACAAGAACGACCCCACAGGCAAGCCCGGCCTGATCTTCGTCGGCCGCGTGCACATCATGGAGCCCACCAAGCACCAGTTCCCCAAGAAGGGCAACGTCTCAGCATCAGGCTATTTCGAGCTGCGGGCCACCCACTACATTGCCAAATTCATTGCCTCCGTTCCCAACAACCCGAACGAGTGCAAGAACATCATCATCCGCGTCGACAAGTTCGGCGGGAAATGGCGCTGGACCGGCTTCATGCACCACTGGAAAGTCGAGACCCGAAACGGTGTCGACTACATCTCGGCGTTCTTCAACGACGACATGCAGTACCCCCAGTTCGTTCTCGCACCGCCGAACCCAGCCCTACCGATCCCACTATTTCAGTTCCCCAGAGACGGATTCATATATGCCCCCGGGGTCTGGTCCATCTCAACAGTGTTCCTGCTCAACCTCATTCGCAACCAAGCACCGATCTACCACCTTCCAGATGACCCGTGGAGCATCGAGGGCTGGACCCAGCCACTGGACTGCCGCAACTGGCAGGTACACATCAAATGCAAGCCGTTCCTCACCGATTCATCGCTGTGGAACGTCATCGCCTACCGGATGAACACCATCGACTCGGTGATCGCCGCGGGGCTCGATGACGGGCAGCTGTGCCTGGACTACCGCCGCTACTTCACCGCCGAGGGCGAGATGGGCACCGACATGTTCGGTCAGCCCGTGGCCAACGGTGCACTGGTCTTCGAGGTCTTCAACCGCTCCGGATTCGCCCTGCCCGGTGGCACATTCATGAACGGCACCGCCGCCGGCGGGCTGGCGCGCTCGGTCATCCAGTGGGGCTCGGGCTTCATCGAGGACAGCTTCGAACAGGTCAGCGACGACGAAACCCTCTACCCCGACGAGTACTGGCAGTCCGGATACCTCGGCAACTTCGCCACCGCACCCGCCCTGGCCATCCGCGACTCCTGGTGGAACGACCTGCAATCGGTAGTCACCCACTCACCGGCCACCGCGGTCAGTGGCGTAGTCGGCGGCGACAACCCCACGGCCGACGCCATCGTCAAACTCCTGATCGAGGCCACAGGAAACCTCATAGGTTTCTTCTTCCTCGGAGGCTTCGACTCACTCGGGGACATCGCCAGCGACGTCATCATGCCGTTCCTGGTCGGCACCATCCTGGCCTGGGATGAGTGGAAGAACGACAGCCGCGCACGCAATCTCGGCTGGGCGCACCTGTTCGAGGTCTACAACTCCGGTGCCGAGCAGAACGCCTGGAGCCTGGCCGCGACCGCCGCGATGCGCGGCCTGTTCAAGGCCACCGATGCCGAGACCAGCCACACCATGGTCATCGACGAATCCACCTGGGTACTGCCCGGTGTGCACTGCCAGATGAAGGACCGCGTCGCCTCCAGCGCCGGCGCACTGCAACGCCTCGGCATCGACCTGATGTTCATCAACCAGATTGAGGAACAGATCCTCTCCGGCGACGACACCGGCAAGAGCGAGTTCCTGATGAAGTGCGGCCAGAACAAGGCCTCACTGAGCACAGGGGAGCGGACCGCCCAAATGCTCAAGACCGCGCTCGATCGTATCGCCGACATCGGCTTCCATCTCGTCTCGTGAAAAACGCAGCAGGACTAAAGAATTGAGGTGAGAGATTAAATGCAGAACCTCGCAACCGCGCTCGTGCTCTCGCGCGGAAGTATCTGGAAGCCGCAGCCCTGGGATTGGTCCCCGCCGCTGGTCGCCGAATGGAACATGCCCTGGCCAGAGGACGCCACGGCCCGGGCCGTCTTCTACGACACCGCCGGTGGTCTACTGCTCACCGTCGACGGCACGGTGAGCACCGAGATGATCAACTTCACGGCTGCCCCCGCGGTCATGGACCCGATCCCCGCGGGCGCCAACTTCGAGATCTTCCTGGACACCACCGAGGGCCCGGTGATGATCCGGCACGGCAAGGTGATCCGCAAGGAAGCCCAGTTCTTCGATGCTCCCGCGAGCACCATCTCCACGACACCACGCAAGTTCCAGGACTACTTCCCGACACTGGGACTGCGATCGGTGTGGGAACCGATCTACGGCCGGGTCAAGGTCTGGGACAACTCCGCACAGTCGCTGCCTAACGGGGTCGGGCCCGACGTCGCGCTCTTCTCGCAGGGCAAAGCCGCGATGCGCTACTACGAGCCGTTCGGCTCGGACTCGGTGAAAATCCATGTCCGGCTGCTCAATCCCAATGCGGGCAAGACCTCGGTGGTGGTGTGCGCCGACAAATGGTTCACCAGCTACCTGGCCGTTCAGTTTGAGTCCGACCCGATCATCACGAGCAACAACAAAGTTCACCTCGCGGTCGGATCCTCACCAACGCAGATGACCTACCAGGGCGCCGCGGTCAGCCACACCGTGGCCAACGGCAACGACTACTGGATCGAGTACTCCAACCTCACCAAGACGCTCCTGGTGCGCAAGGGCACCGACACCACCCCCATGGCGTCCTGGCCAGACGACGCAGACCTCTTGCCGCACGGCCCGGGCTATCGGTATGCGGGGTTCGTCTGGGACGGAGGAGATCTGGTCGTCGTCAACGTCAGCGGACCGCAGGTGACCGGATGGGAGGCGTTGGACAATGCCTGATCTCGAGCAGGCCCAGCAGTGCGAGCAGCTGGCCAAGGCGCTGTGGTTCCTGGCCCCGCCGGCGCGTGGCCCTGTCGCGGCAGGCCTCTACAGCCTCGGGGTGCGGATCCACCCCGATCTGGCCACGAAAGCCCTGGAAACCGAGGGTCCGTCGAACTGGGGCAACCATGCACCTTCTCGGCTCGTGAGCAAGGCGGCGACCACTACAGATCCCATCGCGCTGCTGCGCAGCATGGGGCAGGTGCAGCCCAGCCTGGCCGAGTTGGCCGACAAGATGGAGGCCGCCAAGACCGAGAAGGACAAGCAGCTCCTGATCGCCGAGATCCGCGCCCAGTTCCCCGACATGATCAAGAGCACCGAGGACCGCATCGCGCAGTCGCGGCCGGAGGACTTTGAGTGACCACTCCGGGCGGACCCGGATCGCTGAACCCCAACGCGCGATTCGGCATCACCGGCAGCAGCGCGCACGGAGAGACCGCCGCGGACCTGTCCCAGCGTCTACAGGGGGAGATGGAGGACCGCCTCAAGGCGGATATTAAGGGCTCGTCGGGATGGAAAGGCGCCTCTGACGCGGCATTCGGCGGCCTGATGCTCGGGGGGACTCCCGGGCAGCCGGTGTCGATACCGCTGGCGATTGTCGCCTCCCTGGCCGCCCGGCTCCTGGGGGTGGACCCGCAAAGCTGGGTGATCAGCACCGACCCCCACGAGAACCTCGAACGCGTCCTGGCTGACCTCAAGAAGGTGCCGCTCCTGGGCGATCTGATCGAGGTGATCACCGGTGTCGAGGATGGCGACGAATCCGATCTCGGCACCTGGGCATTGGGTATCCGCAACGCGCTGCAGGGCATCGACCTATCGGATCCCGGGTCGATCCTCACCGCGATAGGCAAGGCCGCCGGTCAGTTCTTTAAGGGCGTCATCCCGGTCTCCTGGCTCGCCGATGTCATCCAGGATCTGATCAACGGTGCCGGCGAGTTCCTGAACCCCAGCAGCGTCACGGCCAACCCCTACTGGTCCTGGGACTCGGTCATGCCGGGCTGGCACGGCGGCGGCTCGGTGCGGGCCACCGCGAACGGAACCCAGCAGGTGCTGCGCGTGGAGGATCCAACCGACGTCGTCGCAGGCCAGATCCTCAAGATCCAGTCCGGGGTGCGCTGGACCGGCCTCACCGCCACCGCGGGATCGAACCCCATCAAGGTGGGCTGGACCCCGTACGACGCCAACGGAAATCCGCTGGCCGACGTGATCGTGAGCCAACTACAGCCATCGACCACCGACGGCGCCTGGCAATGGGTTCCAGCCATATCTGGTCTGGACAAATGGACCGTGCCCGCCGGAGTGTCCAAGGTGACCCCGCTGCTGATCCTGGACTCTGGCGCCACCGCGGGCAACGTGTGGTTCTCCAACGTGCTGCCCTGGCTCTCAAACCTGGCTGGGCAAGAGCTGATTCACAACTTGCCCGATGATCTCGGAGATCTAGCTGACGGTATCGCGGCCAATGTCGTTGCCCTGGCGGGAAAGCTGGCACAAGGCGACTTCGACGGGTTCCTCGCAGCGATCTTCGGGATCGTCAACCCATCGCACTCGGCCATTGCCGCCAAGTTCCAGGCCTTGGGTGCTGACGGAAAGATCGATATCACCAACATCATTGGCCTGGCCGCCCAGCTGGCTGCCTACGCACTGCAGTCGGCGGTGCAGACGTTCATGGACACCGTCGGCGGCACCGTCGGGGCGTCCATGACCGACATCTTCAACCGGCTCTCAAAGCTCAGTTCCACCGGCACGATTGCCGGTGCGGCCATCACGGGGAGCATCTCCAGCGCGGTGACCGGGTTGGGGGCAGCCCTTGATGCGATCGGTAACGGGCTCGGGCTGATTGGTTCGGGGCTTACGAATCTTCAGGTGCAGAATCAGACGACACTCAACACGCAGATTGCCGCGCAAGCGGCGGCGGCAACGTCGGCACTTCAGGCCCAGTTCCTGCGCAATCAGGTGACCGTTCCGGCTGGCCTGATGACTTACATCACCACCTTTGGCGGCTCGGATGGTTCGGCGCTGCCTGCCGAGTTCACCGGCTCGGATCTGAAAATCCGCACCGCGAACGGCTATTGCGGTATCGACGCATCTAAGGCCGATGGCACCTACTACGTCGCCTGCAACAAGGCGACCACCACCGACGACGTACAGACCACAGTCGTCATCGGGGATGCGGGCGGCCTGAATTCCATTGCCACGTACACCCTGTTCAGCGCCGATAGCACCTACTCGACCGGTGCGTATCTGGCGGTAAGTGGCAACTCGGTGCAGGTCGGCAAGTTCACCCGCTCGGGTGCGACGTTCACGTTCGCGGCGCCGTTCATGTCGTGGTCGGGGCCGCTCGGGCAGGGCATCGCGGTCACGACGTACCGCAAGACGAACAACTGGGTGCTCGACGTGGGTGGCGACGTCAAGGCCACCGCAACAGACAGCACCGTGACCACCGGGGCATCGAACCGCTACGGCGGCGGCATTGCGATGATCCGCAAAACCGCTAGCACCGGCTGGTTTTCGGGCAACTACCAGTACGACTCGCTGCGGCTGGCATCTGTGTTCCTGGGCGACTTCTACGCCAAGGCCACCAACTACACCGGTGCCCGGTTCACACGCGCCACCGGGGCGGCCAACACCGCTGGCCCGACGCATCCGTATTCGTTGGCGGGCAACGCCTCTGTCACAGTCACCGGCGCCTGGGGTGCGGGCGCCTTTGGCATCATCGGCTTCAGTTCTGATGACATGGTGGCCAATACGGCCAACGGCACCATCACCGTCAACACCTCTGGGCTCTACTACGTCGAGCATCGTGACCCCGCCTGGACATGGTCGGCGGGCACGGCCATCGAACCCTCCGCGTCGGCACTCGATGTTGTGGTCAACACGGTCAATCACATCACGCTGGAAGGTGACTACAAGCTGCTCGATGGCACGGCGAGCACTGACACGGGTCTTTGGGGAGTGACCGGTCACACCGCTGTCCCGATACCGGCGTTCCTGCGTCTCAACGCAGGGGACGTGATCCAGCTGGGGTACACGGTAACCCTGAAAAACACTGGCGGATCGTCGCGATCAGGCAATGCCGTGTTCACCCTAACCGGGACCGTGCCGGGCCTCCTGGGCATCTACAAGATGGGCTAGCCGATGCCCTGGTCCCCGAACCCGACCATCCCGCCAAGGCGGTCGGGCGGTAAATGGTCGCCGAACCCGGTAGTTCCGCCTAAGGCCTCTGGCGGGCGCTGGTATGCGGTCATCGGCATCAACGCCTCACTGGCGGTCATGGCTGTTGGCGAGGTCGAGCTGATCGCCATGCAGGCGCTCGGCGTTGTGCTGTCGATCCACGTGACCCGCGACCTCGCATTGCAGGCGGTGTATCAGCTAGCCGTCAATCGGTCGATCGTCGTGACCCGGAACCTGCAACTACAGGCCACGTTCCAACAGGATCTCGCGCTGGCCGTCACGATGGAACGGGCCCTGTTCCTGTCCAAGGTGATGGGCATCGACCTCGCGCGCGCCGTGGCGATGACCGGCACGGTGAACCTGGCCCGAGTCGCCCCCATCGACCTGACGCAGAACCTCACCGCGCCAAGCTCAATCAGCTTCGACAAGATCCTTCCGATTGGCCTGACGCGCACGATCACAACGTCGGCGACGTTGGTGGTCGAACGGGTGGCGAAGATCGACGCGGCGCTCTCAGTGACGACGGCGCGCGCCTGCACGATCGGATACCCACCCACCGGACTGCCTTCGAGTCCAACACCATTCACCGCTGCGGGGGCCTATGCGTACACATTCCCGCGCAACTGCGACTTCATTGACGGGATCTGCGGAGGTGCGGGGCGCGGCGGCACGTCAGGCAGTGGGGCTTTCAACGCCGGTAAGGGCGGCGCATGCGGCAACTGGGCCACGGCGACGCTCGACCGCTCCACGATCCCTGTGACGGCCACTCAGATCACCGGCACCAACGGCGCGGGCGGGACTGGCGGTGCCGCGAGTGCCATCAACAACCCGGGCGGCAACGGCGGGAACACGACCGCCACTGCCACGGGGTGGGCGGGTATCACCGCGGCTGGTGCGACGGCCGAGCGCAGTTCGGGGCAAAACGGTGAAGACCGCAGTGCAACCACATTCAACGGCTACGCCAGCGTCACCGGCACAGGCGGTACCGGCAACGGCGGCAACGCCACGGGCAACGGCGCCGGGGGCGCTGGCGGAAACGGCGGTTTCGGAGTCGGCACCAAGGGCGGCAACGGCTCGCCCGGCGCCTCGATGTTCCGCGCATACCAATAGAAGGGAAATCTAGAAATGGCTGCAGCATGGGGTATTTCGACATATCTAGTCAACAAGCTGCTTGATCACATATGCCGCAACGTGGCGTACACGCCACCAGCCACCGTGTACGCCAAGATGCACACCGGCATCGCCGGTGCGGCGGGCACAGCCAACGCGTCCTCGGTCACCACCCGATACGCGTGCTCATTCGCGGCAGCGGCATCGGGTTCTATCTCACAGTCAAACACTCCCGAGCACACGCTCGGTGCAACGGAATCGATTGCTGGGGTGAGCTTCTGGGATACGCCTGGGCCATCCGGCGGCAACTTCATGTGGTCGTCGGCGGCGACGGTGAGCAAGTCGGGCGCCTCTGGGGACATCATCCGAATCAACTCCGACACATTGGCTTTCGGGCCACTCGCAAGCGACTAGGAGAACCAACATGCCAGATCTTGATTGGGCCGTGCAATGGGTAGCGGCCACCCCAGACCCAGAGATCCTTGCCGCCAAGCCCGAGCCGCCAACCTTCGTTGAGGTCGAGTCCAGCCCGGGCGCCGAGGCTGAAAATGATGCAATCAGAGCGCAATACATCGAAGCGGTACGCGCCCATGAAGCTCTCATCGAAGCCGATCTGGCCAACCCGGAGCGGTGGCAGACCGTGCAGTCGGTGGCCGCCAATGAGGCCGAGGCTCGGCGCCTGCTGGCCGACCTGCAGCGCCTGCACGCGACGAACCCACTGGCCCGGAACTTCGAGCTAGTGACCTCGCCGCCTCGGATGTGGTCGCCGGTCCAATGACCAAGCAACTAGCCGCATATGGCGCGTTCTACACCGCAGTCGCGGCCGCCGGGTTCCTAGCCGGATGGCATGCCTCGGCATGGCTGTCTTCATTCGCGGTCGAGATCGACCCCCGTATCGAACGGAAGTACACCAAATAATGGCAGCTACACGCACCAATGTTGAGTTCGCCAAGCGGATCTTCACCGACCGCGTCGGCAATGACTATGTGTACGGCGGCAACTGGAACCCGTTCAACCTCCGCATCGGCACAGACTGCTCAGGCTTGGTCATCGATGAGCTCGACGCCGTAGCCAACGGCACCGCGATGGCGTGGTCTCGGCACGGCATGTCCACCGAAAGCTGGCGACCGATCGAAGTCGGCCAGAGCGGCACTATCTTCAACACCGTCTGCGTGGCCTCACCCAAGGACTTTCCCGCCGACGCCGCGGTGAAGATCGCCATCCATCACGGCCCGGGCGGGGGAGCCAACAGCCACATGTGGTGCGAAGTCGACGGAATCCGCATGGAATCCAACGGCTCGGACGGGTGCGTAACCGGCAGCGCCGCGCGCTCGGTGTACGACACCACCTACGCCAACGACTGGCACTACCTGCCCGGCCCCATCGTGGACGCTGCTGGCGGGGGAGGGAGCGGCGCCGGGGTGCTGGCCGAGGCCACCGGGCTCTCGCTGGCCAGGGCCACTGAGATCTTGGCGGCGGTGAGCTCGGGGCTTGGGCAGAGTCAGTGCACCAACGTCAACCGGATCGCGATGTGGCTGGCCCAGGTTGGCCACGAATCGGCCGGGTTCAGCGCCACCGCCGAACACGCCTCCGGGGATGCCTACGACACCCGCACCGACCTGGGCAACACACCAGAGGTGGACGGCGACGGGCGGCTCTACAAGGGCCGCACCTGGATCCAGATCACTGGCAAGTCCAACTACCGCCAGTTCTCGCAGTGGGCCTACAACCGCGCTCTGGCGCCGACGCCAACGTATTTCGTGGATCACCCGCTGGAGTTGTCGAACCTCGAATACGCGGGGGTCGGTGCTGCCTGGTACTGGACGGTGGCCCGCCCCGACATCAACGCACTGTGCGACAGGCGCGACTTGGTAACCGTGACCTACCGAATCAATGGCGGCGACAACGGGATTGACCTGCGCCGTGACCGATACAACCGTGCGTTCCTTCTGGGCGACCGGCTTCTGCAACTACTCACGAACGGAGACGATGAATTCATGTCCGCACTCACCGCCGACGAACAACGCGAAGTGCTCTCGCTGCTGCGCGTTCTCGCTAAGAACCCCTACCCGTCCCGGTCCCCGCTGCGCCACCTCGGCGAGGGAGACGTCGACACCATCGCCGGAATCGGCCTCAACGAGGACGGCAATGTCCACGTTCTGTCGGTCATGGCACTGGCCCGGCTGGGGGATCGCGGCGCGCTGTCGCTACTGGCCGAGGTAGCAGGCGCCGGCCCTGTCGCCTATCCGGACCGGCAGCTCGACGCAGGCCTGGCCCGCACCATCCTTGCCGATATCGAGGCCACCAATCCTGCTGTCCTGCAACAGTTCATCAACCAGAAGGGAATCTAGTCATGACCGATCAAATCCGCAAGTGGTTCTACCTGCTCAGCGCCGTACTCGCCTCGGTGGTCCCAATCCTGGTGACACTCAAAGTCATCACTGACAACCAGGGCAACCAGTGGGTCAACCTGCTCGCCACCGTGGCCGGCGTTCTCGGTGTCGCCGCACCCACGACCGCGGGCGTTATCTTGCACAAGCAGATCAAGGGCGCCGCTGGCGAACCCATCGACAAGGTGGTTACCAGCCTGCAGGACGTGCAAGCCCAACTGGACTCGACCACCCAGGCCGCCCGCGACCAGCTCGCCACCGCCACTCAGGCCGTGGCTGACACCGTCAACCGGATCCAGCAGACCATCGGAGGCCCCGCTGCGGTGGCCAGCATCGCGCTGGGACCACTGGCGGCGCAGGTCATCGAGGCGGCGGTCAAGCAAGCCGGGCCACGGGGGTGAGCCCCGAGCAGATCCAAGCTGTGGGCGTCGCTGTCGCCGCGATCCTGGGCGGCTGGCAAGCACTCACCTCACGCAAGGTGCGCGACCTCGAGACCCGACTCAAAGCCGTGGAAACCGAGCGCGACAACTACCGCTCCAAGTTCATGATCGCCGTACGACACATCCGCCAATGGATGCGATGGGCTGCCCAACACCTACCCGGCATCCCCACACCAACACTGCCACCCGAACTGGCCGACGAGGTGTAGATCCCGTCCCGGACCCCGAAACGAAACGCGCCCCCACGCCCGAAATCCTCGGAGCGGGGCGCGTTTCGGCGTTCGTGGGCTACTTCTGTGCCTCCGTGCACACCGTGAACCGACGCTGCGGGTGCTTGTAGCCGCCGGACGGGCAGCCGTCGAGACTTGTGGTATCCAGAATCACTTTTAGGGGCTTGATCCGCTTAGCCGCGGTGGTATCGGTGCAGGCAACCTTGGTCACCGGCTGGCCCAGACTGATGCAGGACGACTTGTCCCAGGCCAAGTCTAGACACGCGGTGTACTGCCCGGTGGCCTGGGAATTGTGATAGAACGACCTGTCCGTATCGCCGCATTCTTTCGGAGTGTTAACCCGCTGAACGATCCGATACGTGTTCCGTTCCGAACCACAATCGACGATAGTGAGTGAGGAATTCACCAGCTCGCCGCCCAGATTCACACACCCACCCACCGGAGCCTCTGCCTGACCATTAGCCGTCAGCGACCCCGGGGTGGGAAACTGGCCGGGAATGTTCGCAAAATCAGTCGACTCCCGATGCCCAGGCGACGATGACGGCGTCTCAGTAGGTCCGGCACAGCCGGCGACCGCCAGAACGCACACACCGGCGATAACCCCCAGCGTCGTCAACAAAAGAACTCCCCTATATCCCGGTCAACCAGCCATCAGAAAACAAACGAGCCTGAGGGCTGCAACACGAAGCCTCGTCCGCCGCCCACTCTTTCGATGCAGGCAATCAAACCACCATCCCCGACAACGCATGTCACGTTCCCATACGACACCTTCTGGCCGGGATTGAGAACCTTCCAATTATGCCTGACATCTCTACAAGCACCTTTAGAGTGGCTAATTCCGAAAGTATTAACATTCCCAAAATCACATGGCCCCGACCCTACTGAAGGAACGTCCTGAAGCCCGCTAATGGGTCCGTTGCAAAATACAATTTGATTCTGGTCATTGGGGGTCTTGGGCGCTCCAAATGAACAGTCAACCCCATCTGGAGTTGAAAAAGCTAATGTTGGCGCGCCTCTTCCTTCAGTTGATATGTAAGGTTGCGCAGGCACTTCCGCGTAGTTGTTGAGGTCAGGGAATCCCGGTGGTTCGGCGGAAGCTTTATTCGGCGGTGTACATGCTAGGGCTGCGAAGGCAAGTAACGCTGTTGTATATGTGGCTATTGAGCGCATCATCGGAAGCCTTTCTTTCATTGAACCGTGCAAGTGGTGTTGTAGACGCGCGGGTCATAGGGCACTTTCGGGTTATCGGGGTTGGCGGCTTTCCATAGCGGGTCCCAGAACTGGCTGACCCTTAGCCCCAGGCTACCTGTGCCGGTGGCAGAGTCGAGGGTTTGGCTGGTGATAGTCGGCCCGTATACCCCAGCGACTTGTTCGGGGTTTTGTACCAAGGTTTGACCAGCGAGCTTTTGGGTGAGTTCTTGGGGAGTTGACGCCAGGACAGCTTCTATGGGGCCTTTATCTCTTGATCCGACGAAGAGGAATCCGTCTTTACCCTGCTGGCCAAGGGCGATGAGTTGGCTTTCTCGGTCTCCGGGCATGAGGTTTCCGATCTTATGCCAGTTGTTGATCCAGCTATTAGGGTTTTTCGGGTCGATCGGCGAGGACTGCCACAGTTCCCGGGCGCCATCACCAGGTGTAGCGCTGGGGTTTCCGGCGAGAAGCATGGTGTTGGAGGCTGGGTCGTAAGCGCCGCTGGTTTGTGCTAGGGGTGAGTTGCCAATGATTTTGGAAGGGTTGGCCAGGTCTACGATGGCCGAATTCGGGGTCACGTAGTTCTCGTTCAGACTCCCGCCTGGATTGTGATATTGGGGCGTGCTGTAGAACGCATATTGCTTCCCTTGTGGCCCGAGAGCTGTCCCAGTCGGGATTGGCCGCTGGTCTTTGGGCAGTAATTGGCTGTTTAAGGGGTTGTCGCTGCCGTTGAGTTGGGGCGGCTTATGCAGGCTTTCCTTGGGGTCGCCGCCGATGTTGATGTTCGTGTTCGGGATTGTGGAGTCAAGGTCATCGCCGACGGCGCCTTGTGTGGGCGGCTCACAATTGATCTTCTGGTCAGAACGTGGCGGTTGTTGCTGATCCGGTGACGGCTCGGAGTCTTGCGGCCCGGCTTGTTCAGGGGCGCAGTTGCATTCGCCACCGGGACCCACTTTCCGGCTGGGCTGCTGGAACATTGACCCGACACCACCGAACGCCGAAGCCATGAAACTGAGCATCTGCTCAGCGATCCCATAGTCCTGGGCCGCCGACATACACTGCTGTTGGCGCTGTTGCTGCTGCTGATCGAGCTGCTGCGTGGTGTCGTCCTGCTTGTTCTGCGGCTGCTGATTCTGTGACGGCTGCTGTTGTTGAGGCTGCTGGCCCTGTTGGGGCTGTTGTGGCGACTGCTGCTGGGGCGCCTGGACATCAGGGTTCGGCTTCCCGGGACCCTGCGTATATCCGGGATTGGACTGGTAATCGGGGATCTGACTTCCATGTTGCGGTTGCTGATTGCCTGGCTGTTGTTGCGCGCCTTGCTGACCGCCTTGCTGAGGTGCTTGCGGGGCGCCGCTGTTATAGATGGACACACCATTGTCCTGATTCAACGGCGGTTGATTCCCGCCCTGGTAATCAGGCTGCTGCGCAGGCATTTGAGGCGGCTGGAACTGCTGGCCCCCGTCCATGCCTGGCCCGCCGGTGGGTCCGCCCGGACCCGTTGGGTCCGCAGCGGCGGTCTGGACGGTTGAGAACCCTGTGCCGGGCATCGTGTGGTCGCTGGCGATCTTCGCGCCACCGATGGCAAGGGCGGCAATAGCGACAACAGCTGACGTTCGACGCAAACCTGGCGACATGCGCCAGCGGTCACTCATAACCATCTTGGGTAGACCCTCCCGATCCTTGCTGCATGCGGCCCGCGCGTGTAGCTGTTGCGAGGATCATGACAGACCACACCGGAATATGTCTAGAGAACCGTGTTTGCTGGACCAGGCCAGAGGGCGAGCTGTAGGCACCGAGTCTGTAAGTAATCTGCTATCACCTGGCAATATGTCGAACTCGATGTCAAACGTAGGGTGGCGAACCTGGCCCTCGGCTACTTATCCGGGTTCTGGGAGTGCCTGACGAGTTCGGCGTGGTGTTGCTCGATGAGTTGATGGATTTCCTGGGCCTGGCGCCATTGCAGCTCGTCGAGTGCCCCGGGTTGGGCTTGGCGCCGCACAAGGGTGATCCGGTTGCGTACTTGTTTGGTGGCGCGGCGCTGATCGGCCAACAGCCATGCGTGGTCCCCACCGGCCAAGGCTTCCCGATACTGGCGCTGACGCTCTACTTCCTGGGCCGCCTTCCGGCGTTGGCTCTCGATGACCCCTTGCTCCTTGTTCAGCAGCCGCTGCTCAAGTTCGGCGCGAGCCTGCGCTTGGCGTGCCGCGAGCGTTTGTTCGCGCTCCACGCGCCGACGCTCGCGCGCTACGGCCTCTGCTTCGCGGCGTTCCTGCATGGTTCGCGGTACGCGTCGGCCACTGTCTGCCCAGCGCCGCCGTTCCGCCTCCGCAATCGCGGCCTCCCGCACACGCTGCGCTGAAACGCACACCTCACATCGGCACCTGGCCGCATACCCGGCAACACCATGAACCGCCATATCCCGACCACCCTACAAACCCGGTGACGAGGCCGTTCAATCCAATGCATCCGGGGCCGCACTCAGGCCCCGGCGCCAACCGGCCTTCTCGGGTGGGATAGGCACCGGGTTGCGGTTGTTGGGCCCGCCCCGCCCGCGCAGCTGAGTACCCGTCTCAACGAGGGCATCATGGACGTAGCCGTAGGAGTGGCCATTGGCAACAGCCAGGGCGCGGATACTTGCCCCAGCTTCGTAGGCCGCTTTCAACGCCGCGCGTTCCTCGGCGCGCTGCGCCCCATGTGTTTTCATCCTGTGCCTTCCCCGATCTGCTACCCGCCCTGCCTGCAAGCGTCTGACCCCAGCTAAGCTTCTCACTGCCCCCGCGCTCACCTCACCCCCCCGATGGTTCGAGCGCGGGGGCACCCTAATTGTCTTGGGCGATCAGTGTCGCTAGTTCGAGGCGATTTCGTCGCGCCGATATCGGCCCCATTATTAAGCCGAAGACGACAGCGACGATGGGCCGCTGCGTCCAATCGGGTCGGGAATCGGCTGGTGTCGCTTAGAACGTCCACAGCGTGAAGAACAGCACTGAATAGGCCAGGGCTTGCACCCACCACGGGGCGAGCGGAGGCTCATTGTTGTAGCCGCAGTGGCTGGGTTGTGGACGAGTCGTCGCTGTCGCTGTTGAGGAATGCCTGCCGTTCGCTGGCCTGGATGAGTAGTTGAGCGCGAGCGTCCAGGCGGATCGGATTGATCCACGAATAGACCCCCATCGCAGCGAAGAGGGCGACCATCACTAAATCACGAACCTTGAAATGTCCGTCCAGATTGGCCAGCATCAGCAGCACGGCATAGACAGCCATCCATCTGGTCGGCGTGCTGCCAAGATTGGGTTGCGCCAGCTGTGTGGCGGCGCGCAGTGTTGCCGGATCGGTGGGGATCGGGCCAAACAGAGGTGCATTGAACGCTTCGGCGCGACGCTCTGGTTCCACCGTACTGAGAGTCTCGTGAACGAATGCCGCCCGCTTGCGGCCAATGCGCGCGAACCACAAGCCAAGCACGGCCGAAATCGAGGTGCTCGCAACGACTTTGATGGTGGAAGGCTCGCCGTTCCAGAAACCCACCGCCAGCGCTCCGAGTGTCAGCAGGAAGTACAACGCCCAATGCGCCCACCATGGAGCAATCTCTAACCGAAGCCTCACAAGGCGAGTCTAGGCCTACAGCGAAGTACTGGGCGCATGGAATCGGTGCTGCGAAGTGGCTGGCCCAGCGTTAGCTCCGTGCCCGCACTGCCTCGGGCACGGCCCGCCACAGGGTTACGCGGCACAGTCCCACGGCACTGGTCCACCGTGGTCGACGGCGCCCCCGACTCCTCGAGCGTTCGGGGAGTTGGGCGTTTACTGTGTTCAGCAAAGAAGACCAGCTGCGGAAGGAGAGATGATGACCGACGAGATAGCCGCGGCCTATCAGGCATCCTCGGACTGGCAGACGGCCCACGGGGCTCGCGGGGTGTTTATCAACGCCGACTTCGCCCCGCAAGAAGAGGCACAGTTCTGGGTCGAGGAACTCCTCAATGGGATGGTTGCGGCGATGACTGACGCGGGAGTCGTTGTCGAGTCCGGCAACGTCCGCACCGTCGAAGGCAAGGTACTCGCCACGCTGGAAGGGCGAGACTTTATGGTCCGCGATGTTGAAGCCGAAGGCAGCAAAGCTCCTGACAGTCTGGAGCGCGTGCTCGCGCGCTTCGCCAGGATCGCGGCCGACCGCGGATGCGCTCAGCGCTGGTACTACTTCTACGACGGCGACCCTATTGGGATGGCCTACTTCGTCACGCCCGACGAACTGAAAACCGCAGCGGGCCTTGATGTGCGCGAACTAGGAACCGCCGAGCAGTGGTACGAAGCGCAACCTGACTGAGGAAACGGGAGACGTAGTGGGGGTGTCTACCGGACCGATTGCATCCACGAAGTAGGGCCGCCGCCGTCATCATCGAGGTCGTCGGGTTGGTCGCGCTGGTGCAGGAAGGTGTGCCACTCGTGCTGGATTTGGCGGTGACAGTCCTGCTCGATCTGCTCGCGCACATCAGCGGGAACGGCTTGGCCGCGATAATCAGCCAGAGCGCCAACGTGATAGTCCTCGGCGGCAAGCCAGTCCGCGATCTTCTCGGCAACCATCGCCTGATAGCGCTCCCGGAAACGCGCCTGGCCGGCGTCCTCGATCTGCTCACCGTCACCCTCGGCGACAGGAGAGGTCACGCCCGGTGGCAGTTTCCCCGTCCGCAGCACATACACGATGTCATCGGGAAGCCCCGAAAGATCCGCCAACGCACTACTTCTTCGCGGCAGGCAAACGGCAACCCGTATACCCGCCAACGCTCAGGTTGCCTGCGTAGCCGAGCCTGATATACAAACCGGCGGGGCCGTAGAACCTGGCGTCATGGTTACCGGGTTTGTCCTGAAAAACATGGGGTGTGGTGGCGCCGAGCTTAGCGGCAGCAGTTTTCGTTACCTCAAGAATCTTGGGCCAATCATCTTCTGAAACAGACACACCCGCCGCCACGGCGTTCGGCGCGTACCAGGACCGGCCATCGCTTTGGTCGTAAGGTTTGAGGTTGGAGCAGCCCGCCGTTTCCCCATTGTCTTGATTGCTCCATGTGTTGGTCGTTGCGAGCGTCTTGCTGGCTGCGGTGGTGATTGACTCGATGGTGTCTTGTAGCTGTGTTTTGGTGTCTTCCAGGGAGGGAAGGGTTTTGAGTTCTTGGAGGGCTTTGGCGGATTCGTCGGGTGGTGTGGGTTCGTAGGGGGTGTTCACGTGACATCCTGTCATTGTCAGAAAAATTATCGCGGCGATGCATCCGATTGCTTTGCGGTTCAGCATGTTTCGGGTCATGTGATGATCTACTTCTCCTGAATGGCGTTTTGGTCGCCGAGGCCGGAGATGACTGCGGCGATGTTGTAGCCGGGGGTGTAGGGCTGTCCGTTGTTGGCGGTGCGCGGGTAGTCGCTGTGCCCGGATGCTGCTTCCAGGCTACGCCCGTCGGGGGTGGTGACTGCCCCGGTTTCTAGGTGTGTGAAGTTGGGATTGGTGGCGGGATTCGGGCCAAAGTCCCCCAAGCCCATGACTTCCCGGCCGAATATCAGACCAGCGGGCACTATCGGGATCACTGGCGCCAGCGGCAGTGAGGCCAACTCGGCTAGCGGTGGCCCGTCGTAGACCCATTGGATGGGGTCATTTGGGGTTTCCATGGTGTACACGTGGCCAGGTTGCACGCCCAGTTGTGCTGGCGTGGTGGCTTCGATGCCCGGGGAGCCGTAGAAGATGGCATTGGTGATGCCGTGCGCGCCGGGCTCTTGCAGAGCGAGTCCTGTGGTCAGTGAGCCGTAGGAGTGCCCGATGGCGGTGACATCGGCGGGTGGGCCTTGGTGGGTGTTGCCCAGTCCGTCGTAGAAGCGTGCCAGGCTGCGCGCGCCGTCGCGGGCTTGGTCGTCGTGCATGACATCCCAGGCCCCGCCAGCGTTTTGGCCGCCCCCTTGTGTGTCGTTGATCTGCGGCGGGTCGTATCCAATCCACGCAATCGTCGCCACCGACTCGCCCTGATGGCCAGGGGTATTGGATAACTGCGCAAGGCTCTCGCGTCGGAGGGTTGCCGCTTCGTCGGTCATGCTGGTGATGCTGGTGGCGGTGGTGTTGATGCCGGGGGTGGTGACCGCGATGTGATCGGCGGTATCGGGGTCACCGACCGCGACGGCGACGCGGGCTTGGCGCCCGGTTTGGGTGTCCAAGACCATGAGCTTGCGATCGGGGTTATCGCGCACCGCCTTATCGATAGCCTGTAGCTCGGGCAGGTACTTGGCTCGCCCGCTCGCGTCGTCGAACTGGCGCTTCCATGCCTCGTAGTCCTGGCGGTCCTTGAAGATAGCGCCCGGATGGTTGGGTTCGGGGACGTTTCTTCCCTGCGCCCAATCCGGGTGCGCGGAGGTGAGCGCATCGACCTGCTTGCCGGCCGTACTAGCGCGGCCGAGTTCGTCAACAAGTTTGAGACGGTTGAAACGGTCCCGATCAGCAGTAGGCATGTTGTCGTTGTTCCCGATGTACTGATCACGTTGGAAGACAGTCTGCTTTTGTGCCTCGGTCAGCGAATTCCACCACTGGGCGAACGCTTTCGGATCCTTCGGCGGGATCAGCCGCGCCTCCTGCACCGCAGCCGGGGACGGAAGCAGCGCAGCCAGCTCGGTTTTGGCGTCGGTGATGGCTTTGCTGGTGTCCTCGTCGGCGGTGCCGAGTTCATCGGCGAGCTTCTGCAAACTCGCGGTGCCCGTGGCGGCCTCGTTGGCCCGTTCAGTGTGTATCGCGGCGAGCCGGTCAAGGATGGCTTCATTGCCCGCCGCGAGGGTTTTGGCCAGCTCGTATGGGAATTTGTCGGTGACTGTCCAGTCCTCGGACACAGCGAAACTGTCGGCCTCAAACCCTTGCCCGTCAGCTTTGAGTTTGTCGATCATCGGCCCCATCGCGTTTTTGCCGTTGTCGTAGGCCTGGGCCAGCTTGTTGTAGCCGTCCTCGACAGCCTTGCGATCCTGCACGTATTCACGGTCCCCGCGATCGGTACACGCAGAGGCGGTATCGCCCTTCCAGTCCAGCTCATGGACCGCACCACGGACCTTGTCGGCCTGCTCCATCACCTTGGTGCCCACACCACGGGTTCCGGTGGCCATATCCCCCAACGGGGACACATCGAGCTTGTAGACCACACTCTTTTTCGGACGCCCCACCCCATCAACCCTTCACGATCATCAGTTTCGTGGTTGATCAGGCCGGCGTGGCCGAGTTCAGATCACCCATCGACGTAAACGACTTACCCACGATTCCGGTCAACGTCTGCGCCCGCGTCGAGGGCTCCAACGTCGCGGACACCAGCATGAACGCGAAGACCGCGCCCTCGATCAACTGGGCCATCTTGTCGTAGCGGCCCCCGATCACACCCAACGAGTCAGTGACCGCCTGCTGCACACCGGCCAACGCCGTCGCGGTCGCCAACCCCGACAACCCCGCCGTAGCCCCCGAAGCATCCGGCGAAGAAATCCCCGCCACCACCGACTTGGCGCCCGCGATCTTGGCCGCCCCCGCACGCACATTCTCAGGAGAAACCGCCAAAACCGGAGCCACAACCCACCCCTTCTCCGCCCCCACTCGGGCGCGAAACAGAATCGAGTGATACAGCCCACCCGATGTTGACAACAAAGGTAGTAGGCAAATTCACTGCCGTCCAGTGAACGGCGCAATCGCCGCTAAATCTGAACACGGCACACGCTGCTGCTGGCGGCCGCGACCCACACCCAGCGGCAACGTCGACACGCTTGGGGCGAGCTGCTTGAACGGCACGCGCCCGCTAACGCTCGCAGCTGCACAAGATGCCCGCCGCGCGGGCGCTTTGACAGTGTCAAGGAACTTCGTAAAAGCCCATGAAAACTCGCTCATTTTCATTGACAGTCGCGGCCTCAGGACCGGTATTTCCCCCGCTCGCAGCATATTTGAGCCGGGTTCAATCCCGGCATCCCTTGTCTCGAAACGAAAACCGCCCCGGTGCCCATAGGCGGGACCGGGGCGGTTCTCTTGAGCTTTGGCGGGAGTGTAGGCGGGACCAATTTCCAGCCTAACTACTCCTACCTGGTGCGCCGTCAGGGGCTCGAACCCCGGACCCGCTGATTAAGAGTCAGCTGCTCTACCAACTGAGCTAACGGCGCGTTAACGTGCGTGGAAGACCTTAGCAGCCTCGGTGCCCGTAACGAAAATTCTAATCCGCGCGATAGCCCGGTCACGTTGATTGAGGTCGTCGCCGACCATCGCGAAGCCGTACAATCATCGCTGAACTTGATGCATAAAGATTCAAAGGGAGCAAAGCATGACCCAGGGTCGTCCACGCCTGCTGGTTGGCGCGCGCCGGCGGTGGACAGCTGCGCTTGCTCTCTCTGTCGTGGCAACCGCTGTACTGGTCGGATGTGCGGGCACTGCGCCCCAGGAACCATCGAAAGTCATTGACAAGGCAACGCCTTACGCCGATCTGCTGGTGCCCAAGTTGGCGATGTCGGTTAAGGACGGAGCCGTCGGTGTGCCAGTTGATGCGCCGGTGACCGTGAGCGCCGGCGAGGGTGTGCTCGGAACCGTCACCATGGTCAACTCCGATGGCAAAGAGATTGCCGGCGAAGTCGGCCCCGACGGTGTGACCTGGTCGACCATCGAACCGCTCGGTTACGACAAGCAGTACACGCTCACCGCGGACGCCCGGGGCCTCGGCGGTGTGGCCCGCGCCAACGCGACTTTCCGCACCCACTCGCCGGACAACATGACGATGCCGTATGTCGTGCCCGGCGACGGTGAGGTGGTCGGGATCGGTCAGACCGTCGCCATCCGGTTCGACGAGAGCATTCCGAATCGGGCCGCGGCCGAGAAGGCCATCAAGATCACCACCAACCCGCCTGTCGAGGGTGCGTTCTACTGGTTGAACAACCGCGAAGTGCGTTGGCGCCCAGAGGCGTTCTGGGAGCCGGGAACATCGGTCGACGTGAAGGTCAACACCTACGGGGTGGACCTGGGCAGCGGCGTCTTCGGGCAGGACAACGTGACGTCCCGTTTTTCCGTTGGCGACGCGATCATCAGCCGCGTGGATGACAACAACAAGGTCGTCAACGTCGAGCGCAACGGCGAGATCATCAAAACGATGCCGACCTCGATGGGTAAGGACAAGGCGCCCACCAATAACGGTACCTACATCATCGGCGAGCGGTTCAAGGATCTGATCATGGACTCATCGACCTATGGTGTCGCGGTCAACTCGCCCGACGGGTACCGCACCAAGGTGCAGTACGCCACCCAGATGTCCTACAGCGGGATCTATGTTCATGCCGCGCCGTGGTCCGTTGGAGCGCAGGGTCGCACCAACACCAGTCACGGCTGCCTGAATGTCAGCACTGCGAACGCAAAGTGGTTCTACGAGAACACCAAACGCGGCGACCTCGTGATCGTCTCCAACACCGTGGGGCCGGTGCTTTCCGGCACCGAGGGTCTGGGCGACTGGAACATCCCGTGGTCACAGTGGAAAGCCGGAAACGCGCGGCTATAACTACCCCTCGATGACCTTCTGATCCAGGACTCGCTTGGACGGCACCATGATGATCGACTTCGAGTTGTCGCGATCGCGGTACGCCGACTCCAAGATCGACGGGATGCTTTCGAGCTTGCCGTGCACGCTCATCAGCTGTTCAAGGATCGAGATCCGCTGCTGGCCAACCTCTTCCACGGAGCGACGGGCCTGCTCCAGGCGACGTTCGATCTGCTCGTCGGCTAGCCGCAGGCGGCGATCTGCCTCGTCCCTGGCATCGGTCAGCCGCTTCTCGCACTCGGCCTGGATGCTGCGCCGCTGCTCGTCGACGGCCGACTGGGTCTCGGTGCGCAGCTTGGTCAGCTCCTCGTCCAACTCCGTCTCTGCCTTGTCGCGCCGCTTGTTCTCGGCGGCGCGCAGCCGCTCAGACTCGCTTACCGCCTGGGCGACAATCTGATTGGCTTCCTCACGGGCCCGCGCCATGACCTCGGTGTACTCGGTCTCCAGGGCGCTTTGCCGTGCCGCCATATCGGCGAGCATTTCCTTGTGCTTGGTGCGCATGGCTTCGGCATCGGACTTGGCGGAGGCGACCAGGGCGGCCGACTCGGTGCGCGCCTCGCTCTGCATCTCAGAGACCTCGTCGACGGCGATGCGGAGCATCTTGGCCATCCGGTCAGTCATCGCGTGTGCTGACGGTGAGGTGTCGCTGAGAGTAGACACCTCGCCCTTCAGTGAGGTGATCTGATTGGTGGAGTCCTCGAGTCGGCTCTTCAGCGTCTCGACATCGTTCAGCCCCGACTGGTGCATGATCGTCAGCCGACTGATGTACTCGTTGACCTCAATCGGGTCGTACCCGTTGCGGGTACGGGTGAAGTTCCGAGTGGACTCATTGGTGGTGGTCGCGGTCACGGGTACCCCTTGAAAACAGGTATGGAAGTAGTGGGAAGGCGTTAGCCCGCGAAGAGTATTACACGCGTGCCCACTTCACGTATAGCAGTGTTGGTAAATAGTGGTGCGCTGCGTTGCCAGATTACCCACCTCTGACATGCCTGGTCATAGCGCTGATATTGGTCGGCGTGTTCAAGAGTGATCAGGGCCAGCATGATGGATACGGATTCGCCACTACTGGCAGGGTTTACGGGTTGAATTTGCTAGCTATTTCTGGCAGAGATCACTGTGGACGCATGAGGTCGGTACCGTCTGGTTTGCCATAGACACGGTTTCAGAACGTGCGGCCTATAGAGGGCGTTTCCTGAAACCGATCTTGATTGCGCGAGGCCGGGTAGCGATGACGGGAAAAGCCTGATCGCGGTGTGATCGCCGGTCAAACGAAAACGTCGTCTACCTCGGTAGATGGCGTTCCTGTTGGTTGGGTGATGGTTCGATTTCCACGACCCGGGGCGTCAACGGGTCCTTGTCCACCACCGCACAGACCGAACGCGAAATCGCGTTCTGGCCCACGCCGCCCGGCGGGATCGTGGTTCGCGATGATCGGAGGGCGTTACCGCATTCGAGTAGCCAATTGTGATATTGCACACATGCTGTCGCTGTACACTCGAACCGCTGAAAGGAGCTCCTAGTGCGAGAGCCGGGCATGGCGTTCATTGCAGCGATTCACAAGTCGGTTGTTCTCGTGGACGAAGAGCTCCCCATCGGCCTTTCAGCCAACGCGGTCAGCGTGATCGGAGTCTCGATGGGTCGCGCTTTGGATGGACTAGTCGGTCCGCCACTGGAGAGTCGGGACGGGCACCGGTACCCGGGGGTGGTGCTCGCGCCACTACCGATCCTGGTAGCCCCGCAGATGGAGTTACGCGCAAAATATCTTCGCGCTGCCGACGATCCGGACATGATCGTCTTTCCGTTCAGCAACTTGGCGCAGTCCTGCAAGACCTACGACGAGTACGAGGCGCTCCTTTCGGCCGCTGACAGCGCTGAGATCCCGCTGTCAGCCGTAGGAATCGTCGGGCCACGCAAGAGCGTGAATAAGTTGGCCGGAAGCTTCTCGCTATTGAAGTAGGAGCGGAATGTACGCCTTCTTTCACCCAGAACTCGCAGCAGTAGCGACGCAGGTGTACGACGAACAACTCCGCTACGAGACCGGTGGGTACTCCACCACGTCCGTCGCGGCAGTTCAGCGCGACCGATTGAAATCCGTTCTCGAGTATGCCCATTCGAATTCGACGTTCTACTCGCGTCGCCTGGACGCTTTCGTCGCCGCTCACCCCAACGGATTCGAATTGGCGGACGTTGACCATATTCCCTTCACCACCAAGGACGACCTGCGGATGGCTCGGCACGATATCGCGTCGCAGCCGCTTGAAAAGGCCTGGGTGTACTACGAGACCACAGGAACAACCGGGCCTGCGACGCCCTGCCCGCGCAATGAGATCGACTCGATCGTCAACAACACGGCGCTCATCCTCCGCTATCGGGAGGTGCTGGCGCAGCATGGCGACGTACACATCATCGGCATCATGGGGCCAACCGAACTCCATTCCACGGGGGATACCTTCGAGGACGTCTTCCGGGCGCTCGGGCACACAGTCGTAAAAATGTGGCCACGATCTCCGTTGGTTGGCATCGAGCGCGCGTTGAACCTGATTGAAGATTTAGGGATCACCGCATTGGTGTGTACGCCCGGCGTTGCTGTTGAACTGGCCCGACACCTGATTCGCGCAGGCGAAAGCCCGGCCAAGTTGCGGTTGAAATGTTTGTTCGCCCTCGGCGAGCTGATAACACCGCAACTGCTGGCCAACCTCGGAACAATATGGAACACAACGATATACAACTGTATGTATGCCTCCCAGGAGGCGTCCATCCTGGCAGTGGTTTGTGCTGACGGTAAGCAACGCACGGTCCCGCTGAACAACTACTACGAGCTGATCGACCCGGATACGACTCGCCACATCGAAGTGCCTCTCGACGGCAGCGATGCCAGAGGTGAGTTGGTCGTGACCAATCTCTATCGCGGGCAAAAGCCGCTCATCCGATACCGCACCGGGGACATGGTCGTCGCCAGCGCGACCGGCGACGGTGGCTGGGTGATCGAGCCCGTCGGTCGGGTTCGCGACACGGTAGAGCTCTGCGGCCGAAAGTTCACGGCCTACGAGATCGAAGCTTCGATCTTCGAGCACCTCAATGGCTGCTTGGACTATCAGATCAGCGTGACGGACGGGGAAGGGGGAGAGTTCTTAGACATCGTGATCGAAATCCCTTATGCCAAAGATGATTCGCAGGTCGAACTGCTCGCGCGTCATGTCGAACTCCGCCTCGGTGTGCGCACGACGGTACGACGGGGTGAGACCGACGCACTGACCGGTACGGCCGCGATGGTCAGCTGGAAGGCCGCCCGGTTCCACGATCGCCGATCAACCGGCGTTGACGACGAACGTATTGTCGCGCAACGCCTTGCAGCGAGTCGGCGACAGTGATGCAACGCCTCGACGGGGTGCCGGGCCTGGTCTGCTTCAACGGGCAGCTGATCCCGCGAGACGATGCGCGCATTTCGATCACCAACCAAGCCTTCAACTATGGAACCGGCGTATTCGAGGGAATTCGCGCATATACAAACCACACCCGGTCGGCGCTGAACGTGTTCCGGCTGGAAGACCACATGAATCGTCTCAAGCGGTCGGCGAAGTTGATGCGGCTCGATCTCGATCTGTCGGCCGAGGAAATGTCCACGCTCGTCATCGATCTGCTGACTGCCAACGATGCGCAACATGACACCTACGTGCGTCCGATCGTGTTCAAGTCGGCCCTACTTCCGGGAGTGGGCTTCGGGGTCCGGCTGAGCGGTGTGAGTACCGAGTTCGCGATAACGATGATTCCGATGGGCAGCTACACCAACCCGGCCGGACTGCGGTGCGCGATCAGTACATGGCGCCGTGTGCCGGACGGCGCGCTGCCCGCCTGCGCCAAGATCACCGGCAGCTACGCGAACAACGCACTTGCCATGGAAGACGCCCAATCGGCGGGTCTCGATGACGCACTGCTCCTCAACATGCGGGGCACCCTATCCGAGGCGACCACCTCGAACGTGTTCGTCGTTGTGGGTGGGCGGCTGGTCACACCACCAGTTACCGCGGACATCCTCCCCGGGATCACACGACAAACGGTCATCGAACTGGCCGCGCAAGAACTCGATATGCCCACCCACGAAAGGGAGGTGCGACTCTCCGATCTCTACGACGCTGACGAATGTTTTCTGACCGGCACCGGCGTGGAGGTCGCGCCGGTGATCGAGATCGGCCACCGACCAATCGGTGCCGGCGTTATCGGCCCCATAACCGACGCCGTCCGCGGCGTCTATCGGGACGCAGTTCGGGGCGCACTACCCAAATATCGACATTGGATTACTTCCGCTGCAAGCCTGGCGGATCGACGATTGGTGCAGTCATGAACACGACGGTGCAAGTACCCCACATCCTCGACATAGCTCTGACACCCGGCGAGGCGATGTCAATCGCGACACTCGGACCGGCCGGGACAAGTAGTGAGGCAAGCGCTCAGCATCTGTTGGACTGGGCAGCGCAAGACCACAATGCCCGCGGCGGACCGGTCCAACTTTTTTCGACGTACGAACATGCCAAGGAAGCTGTGCTGACCGCAAGCGCAACGCACTTGCTCGTAGCGAATGCGTATCGGGAAATCAGCAAGTTTTACATGGATCCGAAGTTGAAAATTGCGGCAGCTTATCGCTTCAATACCCCGAATTACGGACTCGCCAAATGCCGCGGTGCGCAGATCCCCTCCCGCATTGTCGTCGCCACCCACCCATCGCCGATTCCGCTGATCGAAGAGCTGCTGCCGGCGGATATAACTGTCTCTGTCGTAGTCCCCATGTCGTCCACCAGCGCCGCAGCCGCCGCCGTCGACGGCAATGAAGTGGACGTGGCATTGACCACCGATATCGCCGCGGAGATCTACGACCTGGAGTTCATTTCGAGGACGAGGCCCATCGAAATGTTGTGGACCGTCTTCCGTCTGACCCATAACAGCGTGGAACCGCCACTGGAATCCGCGCACGCGGTGAAGGATGGCTAATGATTCGTCACATCGTGCTGTTCAAACTTCACCCGGCGGTGACTTGGGACGAATCGAGAACCAAGCTGGCTATGGAGTATGCAAACCGCGTCGGTGACGAAGTGCCGGAATTGATGAGCTGGTATGCGGGCCGCAACATTTCGCATCGCCCTGTGGCTTACGACTTCGTCGTGATGGGCATGGTCCGAGACCAACATGATCTGGACCGCTACCTCGTGCATCCGTTCCACCAGAAAGCCATCGAGCGCTGGCGCGAGATCAGCGATTGGGTCATTGCAGATCTGGTCGAGGAGGACGCCGTCACTCTCGTGCGAAACGGCAGAAGTCAGGGAGCCCGGCAATGAACAGCAATGCACTGCACGCGGTCGCTGCTCCACGGTTTCTCGACTACGCCGCCGTAAGGGAAGCCCTGCCGATGGCGGTGGCGATCGACCTGATGGCAGAGGCGATGCGCAGGTACAGCTCAGGTCTGATCACTCAGCCGCTGCGTACCATCGTGCGGCCGGAGACCGAGACGGGACTTCTCGGAGCCATGCCGTGCCATGTCGGCGGCGATGACTTCGCCGGTTTCGGGCTCAAGGTGATGGTGCTCAAACCAGAAAATCCGTCCCGCGGGCTGCCGCTGCATGTCGGTGTCGTGATGGTGTTCGACCCGCAAACCGGGTCACCGTCGGCCGTCATGGACGCAGGTGCGATCACAGAAATTCGGACCGCTGCGGTATCGGCGGTCGCCACCCGTGCCCTGTCCAGACCTAACAGCGGTGATCTCGCGATTTTGGGTGCCGGTGTTCAGGCCCGCAGCCATCTTGAGGCAATCTCGGCAGTGCGTTCGTTGCGACGGGTCCGGATCTGGAACCGGACGCTGGAGCACGCGGTCGAGTATCGGGATTGGGCCTCCACGTGGTTGGGCACACCGGTCGAGATCATGGCCGATCCGGCCGGCGCACTCGATGGAGCAGACCTCATCTGCACGACTATGGCAACCAAAGAGGCCGTCGTCCAGGCTGATTGGCTGAGTACGGGTGCGCACGTCAACGCCGTGGGTGGATCCTTCGCCGATGCCAGGGAGTTCACCTCGGAGGCCGTTGCGCGAACGACCATATTTGTCGACAGTCGAGAATCGGCGCTCGCAGAATCGGGCGATCTGCGGAATCCGCTGCAGGAAGGGCTGATACAGCCCACCGATCTGGTAGCGGAGCTGGGCGAGGTGCTGCTTGGAAAGCATCCCGGCCGAACGAGCGACAGCGAGATCACTTTCTTCAAATCCCTCGGCCTCGCCGTGGAGGACATCATGTCAGGGCTCTACGTTGCCCAAGTCTTGGACAGGTCGAGCGCGGGTACCGGCGACCGACCGTGAAGGTGTCGACGGAGCGGGACGAGCAGGCCGGCATCCGCGGCGCGTGGGAGGGGCCGGTACCACGCGCGGCATTGCAGACCGTGCCCCTCTATGTGCCGAAGCCGCCGCAACCGCGCGTCGGAGCGGAGTCGCATCGGCTGTTCCTCAATGAGAATCCCTATCCGCCGCTGCCGTCCGTGACGGCGGTGATTGCCGGCGCCGCGGTCGAGGTCAACAGGTATCCGGAGATTGCGCCCACACAGCTCGTCGCGCGCCTCGCGGAACACCTCGATGTCCCTGAATGTCACGTCGTCACCGGGCCCGGCACGATGGGAATCTACCAACAAATTGCTCAGGCAATGCTCCGTCCGGGTGACGAAATCATCTATGCCTGGCCATCTTTCGAGGCCTATCCGATTGTTACCAACGTCGCGGGCTGTGTGGCACGCGAGGTGCCGCTGCGCGACTGCGCGCATGACCTCACCGCAATGGCGGCACAGGTCACCATGCGAACCCGAGCGGTGTTTGTCTGCAACCCGAACAATCCCACGGGAACCATCGTCTCGGGGAACGACCTCGACGCGTTTATCGCAGACCTTCCGAAGACCGTGTTGGTGGTGATCGACGAGGCATATGCCGAATTTGTACCGAATCATCGAGGCCCTTCGGGGGTTGACCTCTATCGCAAACATCAGAATGTCGTCGTGCTGAGAACCTTTTCGAAAGCCTATGGACTCGCGGGACTACGCGTGGGGTACGGGCTGGCACATGAGCTACTCGCCGACGCCTTCCGGAAATGTGCCGTGCCGTGTGGCGTGAGCTCCATCGCGGTCGCCGCCGCTCTGAAATCACTGACACTTGAGGATGAATTGTTCGAGCGCGTGCGGAAGATCTCCCTGGAACGTGACCGACTATGGAAAGTCCTCGGTGTACTGGGAATCGACATACCACCGAGCGGCGCGAACTTCCTGTGGTTGGGCGTCGGGTCCGCAGCTGCAACGCTCAGCGCGCAACTCGAGGCGGAAGGCGTCATGGCGCGACTGATATCCGGCCACGGAATCAGGTTGACGGTGGGAAACGAGCACAGCAACTCCCACGTCGAGCAGGTACTCACGACGATAATGGCCGCCTAGATAGCCAGGTGCAGCGGACGGCTTGTCGCTTGGTTTGCCTGGGTGTACGAGGTGGCAAGTGCTCGTGAATACAAAAGGTGGGAGGACAAAAATGCCCTCCCACCTGCTGGGGTGGCTGACGGGGCTCGAACCCGCGACATCCAGGATCACAACCTGGTGCTCTACCAGCTGAACTACAGCCACCATTGCCGCGCGAAGCGGCGTGGACGATCTTAACCGGTGGCGGTGCCTTCAGCCGAATCGTTATCCGGCGAGTTGGCCGAAGCGGCATCCAGCTCGGCCACGATTGCGACAAGATCGCTGGTCGTAGGTCCGGGATCGGGTACGAAGGCTGCGCGACGGTAATAGCGCAGCTCTCGGATCGACTCTTTGATATCGGCGAGGGCCCGGTGCGCCAGGCCCTTGTCCGGCTGTCCGAAGTAGATCCGCGGGTACCAGCGGCGGCACAGCTCCTTGATGGAGCTGACGTCGATCATCCGGTAGTGCAGGTAGCCGTCGAGCTGTGGCATATCCCGCGCGATGAATCCGCGGTCGGTGCCGATGGAGTTCCCGGCCAGGGGAGCGACCTTGGCCGAGGGCACGTGCTCACGGATGTAGTCGAGCACCAGTGCCTCGGCCTCTGCCAGGGTGACCGTCGACTTGCGGACCTCATTGGTGAGCCCGGACTTGGCGTGCATGTCCGCGACCACCGGAGGCATCGCGGCCAGGGCCGCGTCATCGGCGTGAATGACGAGGTCGATGCCCTCGCCGAGGATGTTGAGGTCGCCATCGGTGACCAGGGCGGCGATCTCGATCAGCTTGTCGGAGCCGAGATCAAGCCCGGTCATCTCGCAGTCGATCCAGACCAGTTCTTCACGTGGGGCACTCACAGTCTGACCACAGTAGCGGTACCCGCGATCCGTGAGTGCGACGTCGGTGCGGAAATTCGCAGGCAGTTTCAAGCAGAAACTCGCGGTGACGTCGCACTCGGCGATGACGGCAAGTGTCCGGGGCATTAGGGTCGTGGCCATGGCCGAGCAGACCACCGCGGGAACCACGCCCGCACAGCAGATCGCCGCCGGATACGCCACCACAGGTCAAGCACTTGAACTGGGGTCGGTCGTTGTCGATGGCACCGTGGACCCGGCCGCGCGCATCCGCATCCCGTTGGCCACCCTCAACCGGCACGGCCTGATCGCCGGAGCCACCGGTACCGGGAAGACCAAGACACTCCAGGTGATTGCCGAACAGCTCAGCGCCGCGGGAGTTCCCGTCGTGATGGCTGACGTCAAGGGTGACCTGTCCGGTCTGTCCAAGCCGGGCGAGGCGAACGATAAGACCGCCGCCCGCGCCAAGGACACCGGAGACGACTGGGCGCCCTCGTCGTTCCCCATCGAGTTCATGTCCCTCGGGACGACCGGCATCGGCGTCCCGATCCGCGCCACCATTCACAGCTTCGGTCCCATCTTGCTATCGAAGGTGTTGGGGCTCAACGCTACCCAGGAGTCGACGCTGGGCCTGATCTTCCACTGGGCAGACCAGCAGGGGTTGGCACTGCTGGACCTCAAGGACCTGCGTTCGGTCATCACCTACCTCACCGGCGATGAGGGCAAGGCCGATCTGAAGTCGATCGGCGGCGTGTCGGCCGCGACGGCTGGAGTGATCCTGCGCGCGCTGGTGAATCTGGAGGCCGAGGGTGGTGACACCTTCTTCGGGGAACCCGAGATCGAGCCCGCCGACTTGATGCGTACAGCCGGCGGCCGCGGGATCATCACCCTGCTCGAGTTGGGCGCCCAGGCGGCACGGCCGGCGTTGTTCTCCACGTTCCTGATGTGGATTCTGGCCGACCTGTTCACCGTCCTGCCCGAGGTGGGTGATGTCGACAAGCCCAAGCTCGTCTTCATCTTCGACGAAGCGCATCTACTGTTCGCCGACGCCTCGAAGGCGTTCTTGGAGCAGGTCGAACAGACGGTGAAGCTGATCCGCTCCAAGGGGGTGGGTGTCTTCTTCTGCACCCAGCTGCCCACCGATATTCCCAACGATGTGCTGTCGCAGCTCGGTGCGCGGATCCAGCATGCGTTGCGCGCCTTCACCCCTGATGACCAAAAGGCGCTCACCAAGACCGTTCGTACGTATCCCAAGACCGATGTGTACGACCTGGAGAAGGCGCTGACCTCGCTGGGGATTGGTGAGGCCATCGTCACCGTGCTCTCCGAGGTGGGCGCCCCGACTCCCGTGGGTTGGACCAGGATGCGGGCACCGCGTTCCCTGATGGGTGCCATTGGCGATGACGCGATCAAGGCGGCCGCCACGGCGAGCCCGTTGCAACCCAAGTACGGGCCGACCATCGACCGGGAATCGGCCTACGAACGCCTCGCCGCCAAGACTGCCCCGCCGCCTCCGCCTGTCGATGCTCCGGCACCCGCCGACGCGCCACCACCGCCCGCCGAACCCGAGGGGCCCAGCATGGTCGAGAAGGTGCTCGGCAACTCGGCGGTCAAGAGCTTCCTGCGGTCGGCGGCCACGGCCGCCGGACGCGAATTGTCCCGCAGCATTTTCGGCACCGGTCGGCGCCGCCGCTGAGGCTAGGCGGCCGCCGCCTTGGCTGACCTCGGGACAAAGTCCACGGGCAGCATGCGTGAGCGCCGCCAGAGGTACTGGACCAGCTGGCCCTCGATCATGTTGGCTTCGTCCATAACCCGCACGAGGCGCTCGCCGAAGAACCGCAGGTTCGCGTGATAGTGCGGATTGCGCAGTGCGGCCCACGCCGTCCGCAGCGGCGGAAGACCCGCATCGCGGTATACGGCGGGCTGCACCATGACCAGCGGAACCACTGACGCACCCGCGGCAACGATCAACCGTTCCACAGCCAGTCGGGCGCGACCGGTTTTCTCGACGGCACGGTTCAAGGCCACCCGTGCGTAGCTGATATGCCGAGCTTCCTCGATGACGTGAATCTTGGCTATTGCCCGGGTTCTTGGCTGCAGGGTCTCGTCGTTCATGGTCTGGCGCTGCAACCGGTCCAGTATTTCCTCGACCATGAGCATCATCGAAAAGATCGTCGCGGATAGTGGTGCGAGCGCGGTGGCGCCCACCAGGGCCCGGGCAATCATGGGCGGGTCGTAGCTGCGGTCGCTGAGTGTGTTGATCTGGCGGCCGAACATCACCGAGTGGCGACACTCGTCGGCGACCTCGGTCAGGGCGTATTGCGCTGTGGCACTGCGGGGATCACTGACCGAGGCCAGTTTGAGCATGGGATGCATCAACGCGCTCTCGGCGAGGATGCCCCAGCTGGCCAGGGCCGACGCCTCCAGGCGTCCAAGCCGAATCTTCTCTTCCTCGGTCAACTGGTCGAAGATTTTCGTGCCGTATAGCGAGATGTACTTATCGGGTACATAGCGCAGGCCGGGAACATCGGGCGCATCCCAGTCGATGTCTACCACCGGGTCGTAGGAGCGCTCGACCGACGAGCGCAGGAGCCGAGCCGCGGTGCGTTCGACGGCTGATTCGTCCAGGGTGATGGGTGTTTCTGACATGAGATGCCTCCCGCGGTTCAGTGGCCGGCTACCCGCCCTGCTGTATGTAGTACCAAAAAGTACCGGGTACTTAAGGTAGCGTCAATGGCATGCCAGTTAGTGGTGATGCCCGGCGTGACCGCTGGGCGCAGCACAAGGTGCGAGTGCGCCGGAAATTCATCGCCGCCGCGCTGGTTGCGATAGAGCGGAACGGCCCGTCGGCAACTGTGGAGGATGTCGTTCGCGTGGCTCACTCCGCTAAACCCAAGCTGTACAGGCATTTTGAGGACCGCGCCGATCTCTTCGACTCGGTGGCGCAGACCATGGTGGCGGCGCTTCGGCGCCAGCTGACGGCGGCCGTTGATATACGCACCGCGCCGCGTGAGTCCGCGCAGCGCGCCGCATCCCGCCTCATCGAGCTGGTGGAACGGTTCCCGGAGTCATCGCGCTTTCTCTTTGAGCACCAGATGGTGAGCGTGCGCAGGAAGCCCGCTCCGGCGCTGCGAGAAGGCGGGGCCATCGCCGAACTTGCGGCGACGATCTCGTCGTTTCTGGAGCGCGTCAATGTGCACCCGGCCGGTGCCGATCAGCTGGCCGCCGGATTGATCGGCACAGCGGCCACCACGGCGATATGGCTAGTGGCCCGGGATGCCACACCGGATGAGGCCGCCAGCGGGCGCCTCGCCGAGACGCTATGGGCCTCGGTCGACGTGTTTCTGCGGTCTAAGGGTGTCATCGTCGACGCGGACCGGGCGCTCGACCCCGGAAAGGCGGAGACTGCTCGGGCGGCGTTACTGGACCTGCGGGGCGACGGTTAGTCGCCAAGCTTTTTGTAGAAGCTGCCCACTATCGGGGCGACGATGGCACGGGGGGCATAGCCCGCGGCCACCGACATCGCCTTGGATGTGATACCGGGGACGACACGCATTTTGTTGCGTTCCAAAGCATCCAGCGAGACCCGTGCGGTGTACTCACCATTGATCCACAAGAAGTCCGGCACCACCTTGTCGACGATCGACGCCTCCGCGGGATCGGGTTCGACGGTTCGCACCGGCCCGGGCGCCAGCAGCGTGACGTGCACACCGGTGCCCTTGAGCTCACCACGCAACGACTCGGAGAAGGTGTTTGCAAATGCCTTGGTCGCCGCATAGGTGGCGTTGTTGGGAATGGGGGAGTTGCCTGCCGCCGATCCCGAGGTCAGGATGCCGCCGGCCCCGCGCTTGAGCATGCCGGGCAGCACTGCCAACGTAAGGTCATGTACTGCAACAGCGTTGAGCAGCACCTGCTTACGCTCACCCTCGGGATCCAGCGTGCGGATCGGTCCGAACGTCGCCGTCCCGGCGTTATTGCACAGGATCGAGATGTTGCGTTCGGACAGTTCCTTGCACAGTGCCTCGCGGGCGCCGCTGTCGGCGAGGTCCACCGCGCGTACCTCGACGATCACCCCGGTCTTCTCGGTCAGGGTGTTGGCCAGGTCGTTGAGGATCTCGCCGCGGCGGGCGGTGATGATCAGGCTGTGTCCGCGGGCGGCAAGCTCTTCGGCCAGCGCCGCGCCGATCCCTTGGGAGGCGCCGGTGACGACGGCGCGGGCATCGGGGCTGGGGGCGGGTATCGGCATGGGGCAATCGTAAAGGGTTTGCGAAGAGCTTCAGGCGGCGATGAGCGCTTGCAGGGAAGAGCGCCGGGCCGGGATCGGTCGCCAAGCTACGCTGGTCGGTGATGAGCATGCCTGGGGTCGACGGGCCCGTAGGGCGTAGCGACGAAGTAGTGGACACCCTCTCCGCACGCGGTCGAATAGCCGCGTGGGCGTCGTTCGATTGGGGCTCTGCGGCCTTCAACACCGTCATCGTGATGTTCATCTTCACGCCGTACCTGACCGGTCGCGTGGGTGCGGGGATGCCCGACGGTGTGCCGCAAGGCCTGCTCGGCTGGATGATGGGCCTGGGCGGGTTGCTGGTCTTCCTGCTCGCGCCGCTGACCGGCGTGTGGGCAGATACCCCACAGCGTCGGCGCACCGCATTGGCCGTGCTCACCACCCTGGTAGTGGTGGTCTCCACCTCAATGAGCCTGGTGCGCCAGGACAATCGCTACCTTTGGCTGGGCCTCGGGTTGTATTGCGCGGGTTCGGTGTTCAACGAGCTGGCGCAGGTGCCCTATAACGCGATGCTGCATTCGCTCACCACACCGGCCAACGCATCCCGTGTCTCGGGATTCGGCCTGGCGGCCGCCTATATCGGCGGTGTCGTGGTCCTACTCGTCTGCTACGTATTTTTCATCTCCGGAGACGGGCCGACGCGTGGCCTCCTTCAGATATCGGCAGCCGACGGTTTCGATGTGCGTGTGTCAGTCGTGTTGGCGGCGGCATGGTTCGCGGTGTTTGCTCTGCCGTTGGTGCTCACTCGACCGGTTGTCGATCTGGGGGCTCCGCCTCCCAGCTCGCCCGGACTGCTCGGGGTGTATCGGGAGTTGTGGCGCGATGTCGTCGAGCAGTGGCACCTGGATCGGCGAATCATCTATTTCCTCATCGCCAGTGCGATCTTCCGCGATGGGCTGGTGGCAATGTTCGCGCTGACCCCGGTTATCGCGAACGCGGTGTTCCATTTGTCCGGTGCGGACATCACGCTTTTCGGGGTGGCCGCGAATGTGATGGCGGCAGTCGGCGCGGTTCTGGGGGGCTTGATCGACACCCGGTTCGGTTCCAAGCGGGTCATCATCGGCTCGCTCGCGGCAATAGTCACCCTCGGCACCGCGATGATGTGCATGTCGGGTCCGTCGGCATTCTGGATCTGTGGGCTCGCGATCGCGGTCTTCGTCGGGCCTCCTCAGTCAGCGGCCCGCACGCTGGTGTTGCGGATGGCCCCGGCCGGTCGGGAGGCGTTTGTCTTCGGTCTGTACACCATGACGGGTCGCGCCGTCTCGTTCGTCGGCCCCTGGCTGTTCGCCACCTTCGCGCTGGTGTTCCACGCGACCCGTGCTGGTATCGCCGGGCTGGTGTTGATGATCGGGTTGGGAATGGTGGTGCTGACTTTCGTGAAGGTGCCGCGTTATGACCCTGTCAGCGGTCGAAACGTCAGCGACGCAAGCTAGCCCGCACTGCTGCAGGTGGCCATCTTCCCCGAGGTGGTGCTCTTCTGTGTCCCGTTGATCACCAGCGAGCAGGACACCTCATGAGAGAAGTCGGAACCGATCACCATCGCGGTCTCTAGCTGCTGGGGGCTCAGCTTGACCTCCTTGCGCCAGGGCAGCTTGACGTTGAACTCCGTCTGCAGCGACCCGGTGGTGTCGATGTAAGTGATGTTGAAGGCGTATCCCGTACCGCCGACCTCGTAGACCACGGTTTCTGTCGCGGCTTGGCTTCCTTGAGTCGGGGGATTCACCGGGATGGGAGGGATGGTGAAGCTTGGTATCGACGGGATGTGCGGCATGGTGGGCGCGGTCGTCGTCTGGGTCCGGGTGGACGGCGTCGCGACAACCGTTGGCTGCCTGTCGTCTTCGCGCTGGATCAGGACGAATAGCGTGATGATCAGCGCGATGATGACCACCAGCGCGCCGAGGCCGACCACCCACAACCAGAACGTATTCGATCGTCGCGGCGGCTCCGGATCCTGCGGCGGAGGGCCATAGGAACCGTATTGCTGCGGCAGCACCGCCGTTTGGTTGGGCTGGGCGGTGCTGGACAGCGCGGGATACTCGTATGCCTGCGAGGCGTAGGCCGGGTCGTCCGGGTAATCCAGCGGCTGGTTGGACTGCGGCCACGAACCGTATGACGCGGATCCGCCCGAGGCGGCCGCATCGGTGCGGCGGTTGCTGTCCATGGCCGCAAGGGTACCCGTCAAGCCATCAATGCAGGTGAAAGCAGGTCAGATGTGTTTTCGGCGGTTCGTCGCGGGACGTCGCCGAATGGCGACAATCGGCTGTGATCCCAGTCACCGTGCGGCACGATAGGACACATGACAGTGCCCGAATCGCCTGCCGCTCCCGAGTCGACGCCGAAACCCAAAAAGGACCGAACGCATTGGTTGTATATCGGGGTCATCGTCGCGGTGGTACTCGGTGTGATCGTCGGCATGTTGTGGCCGGGGTTTGGAAAATCGGTCGGTGTGCTCGGCGAGATCTTCGTCAGCCTCATCAAGATGATGATCAGCCCGGTGATCTTCTGCACGATCGTGCTGGGCATCGGATCGGTGCGCAAGGCCGCCAGTGTGGGACGGGTCGGTGGGTTGGCGTTCGTGTACTTCCTGGCGATGTCGACCGTCGCCTTGGCCATCGGGCTCGTCGTGGGCAACCTGCTGAAGCCCGGTACTGGCATGCATGTGTCGGGGGCGAACCAAGCAGCGGGCGCCAAGTTCGCCGACCAGGCCCACGCGGCCGGCGGCAGCTGGCATTTCATCAAATCGATTGTGCCGGAGACCATGTTCTCCGCGCTGACCTCCGGCAGTGTGCTGCAGACGCTGTTCATCGCACTGCTGGTCGGGTTCGCGGTGCAGGCCCTGGGCGCCACCGGTGAATCGATTGTGCGCGGTATCGGGATGCTGCAGAAGCTGGTCTTCAAGGTGCTCATCATGGTGCTGTGGCTGGCACCCATCGGCGCCTTCGGCGCCATCGCGAATGTGGTGGGCCAGACCGGGTGGGAGGCCGTGACCCAACTCGGCGAACTGATGCTCGGTTTCTACGCAACATGCGTGATCTTCATATTCGGTGTGCTGGGGACACTGCTGTGGGTGGTATCCCGGGTGTCGATCTTCAAGCTGGTGCGCTACCTGGCGCGCGAGTACCTGCTGATCGTGTCGACGTCGTCCTCCGAATCGGCACTACCGCGGCTGATCGCCAAGATGACGCACTTGGGCGTCGAGAAGTCGACGGTGGGAATCGTTGTCCCGACCGGATATTCGTTCAACCTGGATGGGACGGCGATCTATCTGACGATGGCTTCGTTGTTCGTTGCCGACGCGATGGGTAAGCCACTGTCGTTAGGGGAGCAGATCTCGCTGCTGGCATTCATGATCATCGCCTCCAAGGGTGCCGCCGGGGTGACCGGTGCCGGAATGGCCACGCTCGCAGGTGGATTGCAAAGCCACCGCCCGGAACTCGTCGACGGTGTCGGCATGATTGTCGGTATCGACCGGTTCATGTCCGAGGCGCGGGCGTTGACCAACTTCTCCGGTAATGCGGTGGCCACACTGCTCATCGGGACCTGGACCAAGACCACGGACCGCGACCGGATCACGACGGTGCTTTCGGGTGCCGATCCGTTCGACGAGACAACCATGCTCGACGATCACGCCGGCAGCGACACCGTGGAGGCCCCTGCCCCTGCCGAGAAGGCAGCCGCCACGACTGGCTGATCGCGTGAGGTGCGGCGGTCAGTTCATCCGGTAGGGATAGTTGGCGACGATCGCGTCGGTGCGGTCAATGAGGTTGGCGGTCAGCACGATACCGGTCTGATTGTGCAGGATCTGCTGCCAGCGCCGTTTCGTCTTGATCTCCGTGATGAGGACCGTCACCTGCCGACCGTCGGACTGCCGCTTCTTGACGTACTCGACTAGCGGGGTCACCAGGGACCGATGCCCGGTAGGCAGGACGACGAGCTCAAGCCCTGGATTCCATTGCGCCCAACGCGTGGTGATCGCCTCCGCCTTCTGATCCGTGCGGCTGATGATGACCGGTACCACCTCGCCGCCAAGGTGTAGTGCGGCCTCCAACAGCTGGACTGTCCGCTTGTTGATGTCGTCGATCGGCACGATCACCAAGGGTGTCTGGTCCGGGGGATTGGGGGTGAGCGGGGGCAATTTATCCAGCGCCAGTTCGCGTTTGACACCCTGGTAGTAGTTCTCGGTACGCCCGAACAGCAGGACCAACAGCGGGATGACGATGAGGAGCAGCCAGGCGCCCTCGGTGAACTTACTGGCGAAGAAGACGATCATCGCCACGGCCGATAGCACGGCACCGAACCCGTTGAGGGCAGCCTTCCAGTGCCAGCCGGGGGTGCGCGCACCGAACCAGTGCTTGACCAAACCGGTTTGGCTGATGGTGAATCCGATGAAGACGCCGATCGCGAACAGCGGTAACAGTCGGTGGGTGTCGGCGGCACTGGCGATGAGAATCAGCGCCGCGAACACGGCGAGCGCCCCGACACCGTATCGATAGACCGGCTTCTCCGCCCGCAGCCCGAACAGGTGAGGCATCCGGTCGTCCTTGGCGAGCAGGCTCATCAGCACTGGCAGTCCACCGAAACTGGTGTTGGCGGCGAACCCGAGGATCAGCGCCACGGTTACGTTCGTGATGTAGAAGGGCAATCCTGTGCCGAACGCCGCCGCGGAGAGTTGCGCCAGAATGGTGACGTCACCGCGGGGCACCACATGGTGCGCTTTGATGAGGATGCTGAGCCCGATCAGCATGACGCCCAACAGGATTCCGAGGGCAACCTCGGTGTGCTGGGCCCGCTTGATGGCGGGTGTCTTGAATGCGGGGACACCGTTCGCGATGGCTTCCACACCCGTCAACGACGAGCATCCGGCCGCGAATGCCTTGAGAACCAGGATGATTCCGAGCGCACTGACAGGCTCGATGGGGCCGAGATCCGTGCCGATGACGGCGACCGGAGTGGAGTGTGCGAGCCCGAAGACGATGACCGCCACGATGCAGACGATGAAAACGAATGTCGGCAGCATGAGCACCTTGGCCGACTCGCTGATTCCGATCATGTTGAGAACGGTCAGGATCGCCAGGCCGATCAACGTGATGGACAGCAGATGCGGAGCCAGGGTGGGGAAAGCGCTTGCCAGGCTTGCCGCCCCCGCAGCCAGGCTTACCGAGACGGTCAGTACGTAGTCGACGACCAGACTCGCGGCAGCCAACAGGCTGGCCCCGCGGCCGAGGTCCTTCTTGGCCACGGCGTACGAGCCCCCGCCCTCGGGGTGGACCGCAATCACCTGACGGTAGGAGAAAACCAGCACGATGAGCAGCACCGTGATCGCGATGGCCACCGGCAGGGTGAAGGCGATGGCGCCGACACCGCCGGCGATCAGGGCGAGCACGATGGCCTCCGGGCCATAGGCCACAGAGGACAGTGCATCCAGGGACAGTGCGGCGAGCCCGCCGACGGAGGTCAGTTTGTGTGCGTCGTCCTTCAGGACACGTCGCAGTCGCGGGTCGGCGACGCGTTGCGGTGCGGGACGGGTGGGCGGGGCAGGAATCACCGGGGGAGAGTAGGCCCCGAAACCGCGAATTTCACCCGTCTTGGCAACATCTTGAGGTGGGGAGCCCCGATCGCCAGATCGCGCTGACAGTGGTGTCAATCACGATGACATCCGCGAACCTATGTCCCGTGAGGTCAACGGATGTAGACTCACAGCCATGAAGGGACTCAGTCTTACTGCAGCGATCGCTATGGGTGCTGGCGCCGCCGCGATCGCCATGGCCTCTCCGGCACATGCCGATGACGTCAGTTTCAACGAGACGTTGCACTCGTACGGCATCTACGCGCCGCCGGACAAGACCGCGTACCTCGGCAAGATCGCCTGCCACCGGCTGGATACCGGCATCGACAAGGACGCCTACCAGGCCGCCGATTTCCTGGCCAAGAGCCTCGATCGGAAGTCCAGCACCGAGCAGAAGTGGCAGTTCCTGTCTGCTTCCATCGACGAGTACTGCCCCGAACAGCGGCCCGTCCTCGAGCGCGCAGCCAACCGCACTTAAGCCAGTTTGTTCTCAACCGCGCTCAGCGAGCGCGGTTGAGAACATCAAGCACCTGGGCGACCAGCCCGTCGATATCGGCACCGGTAGTGTCGAGCACCAGCTCGGGATTCTCCGGAGCTTCATAGGGTGCCTCGACACCCGTTAAACCCTTCAACTCACCCGCACGTGCCCGCGCATACAGACCCTTGGGGTCCCGCTTCTCGCATTCGGACAGCGGTGTGGAGATGTACACCTCGATGAACGGCAATTTGGCTGCGGCGTTGATACTGCGCGCGGTCTCGCGGTCTGAGCGCAGCGGCGACACCAGCGATGCCAGCGCGACCACCCCCGCATCGGCGAACAACCGCGTCAGGTGCGATACCCGGCGGATGTTCTCGGCGCGGTCGCCCGGGGAGAACCCGAGGTCATCGGATAGTCCATGGCGCAGGTTGTCGCCGTCGAGCAGATAGGCCACCTGCCCGGACTCCACCAGTGCTCGTTCGACCGCCACCGCGATGGTGGACTTTCCGGATGCGGGCAGGCCGGTGAACCAGATGATGGCGCCGCGCTGAGTGGTGCTGTCCCAACGATATTCGCGGTCCAGCGCCGAAGGGTGCCAGCGGATATCGGTGCGTGAGTGCGTCTCGGGCTTGACCTCGCGCGCCTCCGTGATGGTGCCGGCGCCGACGGTGTCGTTGGACGCCTCGTCGATCAGGATGAACGCGCCGCTGTCCCTGCTCTCCGCATACGAATCGGCCACCACCACCGAACTGGTGCGCAGGGTGACCGAGCCGACGTCGTTGAGTGCCAACTCAACCGGGCCGTCCAGCTCGTCGAGGGTCTCCGGATCGAGGCGGGTGTGCAGTGCCTGAACGGTGGCCCGCACCGTTCGGGTGCCCTGTTTGAGCGCCAACCGGTCGCCCGCCCGCAGCGGGCCATTGGTGAACCAGCAGACCGTGGCATCCAGTTCTCGGGCCAGCACCGGCCATTCAGCGTCTTCGGCGCCGCTCACCAACACATCGCCGCGGCCCACGTCGATATCGTCGGCCAATTCGATCGACACCGATAGTGGAGCCACACCGGTGGAACGGTTTTCGTCGAGGGTGTCGACCACTGTCACCGTCGAGCGTGCACCGGACGGCAGGTTCACCACCGGATCTCCGACGCTGAGCGTGCCGGCTGCGAGCCGGCCGGTGTACCGGCGGCGCTGATCGGCGGTGGGCCGCGAGACCCACTGCACGGGTAGGCGAAGCTTGGCGGCCTCTGGCTGTGGGGGCGAAAGCTCGACGCCTTCAAGGTATTCGAGCAGGGTCGGACCGGCGTACCAGGAGGTGTTCTCGGAGCGATGCACCACGTTGTCGCCGTGTTTGGCCGCGATCGGTATGACCGTGATGTCCACCTTGCCGAGCCGGTCGGCCAGCAGATGCAGCTCGCGAGCCACCTCGTCGAAGCGCTGGGCATCGAAGTCCACCAGGTCGATCTTGTTCACCGCGGCCACGAAATGCTTGATACCCAACAGCTTTGCGATGCGGGCGTGGCGGCGAGTCTGGCGCAGCACCCCGGCCCGTGCGTCGACGAGCAGGATCGCGACATGCGCGTTGGAGGCGCCGGTGAACATGTTGCGGGTGTAGCGCTCGTGGCCGGGGGTGTCGGCCAGGATGTAACTGCGGTTCTCGGTGGAGAAGAAGCGGTAGGCGACGTCGATGGTGATGCCCTGTTCGCGTTCGGCGCGCAGACCGTCCGAGAGTGCGGCGAGATCGGCCACGCCCTCGTCATCGGTGACGGCTTCCAGGTGGTCGACCGGCAGGCTGTCGGTGTCATGCAGCAGCCGCCCGATGAGCGTGCTCTTGCCGTCGTCCACCGAACCCGCGGTGGCGATGCGCAGCAGTTGGCGGGTGTCCACCGCAGTCTGAGTACTCATCAGAAGTAGCCCTCTCGTTTCCGGTCTTCCATGGCGGCCACCGACGTGCGGTCATCGGCGCGGGTCTCGCCGCGTTCGGAGACGGTGGCCGCAGAGATTTCCGCGATCACCCCTTCGATCTCGGTGGCCTGGGACCGGACGGCGCCGGTGATGGTCATATCGCCTACGGTGCGGTAGCGCACCCATTCGGTGGCTGCCTTCTCCTCGCCGAGCGGGGTGGCGTACTCGGAGGTGGCCAGCAAAATGCCGTCACGCTCGAATACCTCGCGCTGGTGTGCGAAGTAAATCGGCGGCAGCGCAAGGTCTTCCAGCTGGATATAGCGCCAGATATCGAGCTCGGTCCAGTTGCTCAACGGAAAGACGCGAACCTGTTCGCCCTTACGGATGCGGCCGTTGTACAGCGACCAGGGTTCGGGCCGCTGCGCCCGCGGGTCCCACTGCCCGAACTCATCCCGGAAGCTCAGGATGCGTTCCTTGGCGCGGGCGCGTTCCTCGTCGCGGCGTGCACCGCCGAACGCCGCGTCGAAACCACCGACCTCCAAGGCGTCCAACAACGTTCGGGTCTGCTGCCGGTTCCGGGAGGCACCCGGGCCCGGGTCGGCGACGCGCCCGGCGTCGATGGTTTCCTGAACCGAGGCCACGATCAGCTTGTGGCCATGCGCGGCGGTGCGGTGGTCGCGGAATTCGATGACCTCGGGGAAGTTGTGCCCGGTGTCCACGTGCAAGACCGGGAAGGGCAGCGGCGCGGGCCGGAAGGCCTTCTCCGCGAGCCTCAGCAGGACGATCGAGTCCTTGCCCGCCGAGAACAGCAGTACCGGGCGTTGCAGCTCGGCCACCACCTCGCGGATGATGTGCACCGCCTCGGCCTCAAGCAGCCGAAGCTCGTTGACCTGCAGTGGGTTTTCCAGTGTCGTCGTGGTGTCGCTCATAGTGGCAGCCCCTCCTTTTCCGCATCGGCTCGGTATCGGTCCACCCAGTCATCGGACCGCTGATCTGCCTGCCGTTCCAGGGCCGGTGCCGGCGCGAGCCGCGGGTCTTCCCCGAGGGCCTCGAGAACGGTGGCGACCACCTGGGTCAGGTTGCGCCACAGGTACGGGTAGGAGATATCGATGGGCTGGATGTTCTCCTCGGCGAACCAGCGGCGCCACCCGGCCTCCTGTGCCTGCAGCATCGTGATGACGTGGGCGATGGCCCCCGCGTGGTATTCGGCGCGGGCATCGCGCACCGGGTCGGGACGTCCGCGCCACACTCGGGTCTGCACCGCACGCCAAAACGAAACCGCTTGGGAAACAACGTCCGGCCGGTAGACATGCACCAGCACTGGGTCGCTCCCGACGGTGTCACGGATGGCGTCGACCAGCCCGTCGCCGGAACGGTCGGGGAGCCCCTGGGCGCGGTTGAGCAGCAGCGGCGTCTGATTCCACATGAGCTTGCCGCCCCAGATTCCGTTCGGGGTGCGCCCGACGGTGCGGATGTAGTCGCGCCAGATTGTCGCGGGCGCGAGATCGGGCTTGCCCTGGTCCAACGGGTCAAGCAGACGCAGGATCGAGTCGTCCTGGACGCCGGCGAACCATTCCCGCGGCTGCGGGGCCTGGCTGGTTGTGGGCAGGTACTGGAAGAACTCCTGCGGTTCGCCGGCCACACCGGTCGCGCGCAGGGATTCCACCAGCAGGGTGCTGCCACTGCGCTGCGATGCAAGCACCAGATATGCGGTGGGATGGTCGGGCATGCGCAGTAGCCTAACCGCAATTGTTTTGCATTCGACTAATTGGGTTCGCCGTGAATTGCAATCACCGCGAAAATAACTATTGCTCGATACCGCGTTCGTCGGCGATGGCTGAACGGTTGGCGCCGGGCCGACCATGGACGCGCAGGAATGTCTCGGTGTATCGCGCAGAAATGCGCGTGCCCGCAAAATCCGAGGGAATGACGTCGAGGGTCTTCTCTCGCCAGTCGTTGAGGCGCAGCGCCAGATCGTCGGCGATGGCCGTCGATTCCTGATTGGTGTCGAGTCCGAGCAGGTTGTGCGTCTCTCCTGGATCGGTGTCGAGGTTATAGAGCTCTCGATGCGGGCGCGGATTGGTGATATGCGCGGCAACTGCCCGGCCCGGTGGACTATCGGCAATATCCCACGGCAAGTCGAGGATTGGTCGTTGCGCGTAATTCTCTATATAGCTGTATTGCTTTGTTCGAATAGCTCGAATGGGATCGAAGGAATCATGATATGTCTTCGCGGTAAATAGCTCAGAACGAACGTGCTCTAGTTCGCCCGATGCCTTAGCGATATTGCGGGCGTGTGAAACTCCCTGCACCTCCTCGGGAATCTCCACACCGAGTAGCTCTAGAAGCGTGGGTAGCAGATCGACACCGCTGAAGAGCTCGTCGTACCGGCGGGATTCGGTGGCATGAGCCCGCGGGGGCCGCACGATCAACGCGATACCGGTGCCGGCGTCGTACAGGGTGGACTTGGCCCGTGGCAATGCCGGGCCATGGTCGGTCATGAACACGACCCAGGTGTTCTGGTCGAGGCCGGTCTCGGTCAATACGTCGAGCAGCTCGCCGACCTTGGCGTCGGCCACCGAGATGGAGCCGTAGAACTCGGCGAGGTCCTCGCGCACCTCCGGGGTGTCGGGCAGATAGTCGGGGACGTTCACCGTCTGGGCGTCGGACGGTTCATAGCGCTCCCGGGGGAACGGGCGATGCGTCTCGAAGAATCCAGCAGTGAGCAGAAACGGCTTGTCGGGTGAATTGCGCAACCAGCGTGTCGCCTGTTCCACCACGTATTCGCAATACGAGTTCGACACGTCGTACTCGTCGAATCCGAGCTTGGCCGGATACGCGGTCTCGTGCTGCATTCCGAACAGTGCTGTGTGCCAGCCCGATCCGGACAGAATTTGGGGGAGGGTGCGCACACCGGCGCGGTATTCCCAGCCATGGTGGGCCAGGCCGATGAGGCCATTGCTCTGTGGGTAGCGTCCGGTGAAAAGGGAACCACGTGAGGGTGAGCACAGTGGTGCCGTGGCATGGGCGCGGGTGAAGAGGATGCCGTCGGCGGCCAGCTGATCCAGGTGTGGGCTGGACACGTCGGGATGTCCGTAGGTGCCCAGGTAGCGACCAAGGTCGTGCCAATGCACGATCAGTACGTTGTCCCGTGACGCTTCTGGCACTTCGTTCCCTTCCCGAGGTTCGACCGTTCACCCAACAGTCTGCATCGGCGGCCTGGCAACCCTTCGGCTCACCGGGAGCAACTCGCCCGCGGTGGGCGTGCAGGTGCGGCTACCGCCGCTCGCCCCGGAACCCCACGATATGGCTGAGTAGGTCACGAACGGCGCCGGCGGGCGGTACCCGTGCGCCGCGCCAGATGGCGCGAAGGTCGCGGTGCAGATCAGCGTCCGCCACCGCGATAGCGCGAAGCCTGCCCAGTGTCAGGTCGTCGCTGACCGCCAGCGTGCTCATCACCGCTGGACCGGCTCCGGCACGTACCGCCGACCTAACCGCCGCGGCGGAGGACAGCTCCAGGACCGGCGCGGCCTGCTCGGTGGTGCCGAGCGCGTCGCGCAATGCCGCGGTGAGCCAGTCGCGGGTGCCGGATCCGGTTTCGCGTGCGACAAGCGGTGTCTGGGCCAGCTCGAGTGCGGTCACCGGGCGGGTGCGCTTGGCCCACTTGTGATCTGGTGACACCACGACAACCAGTTGGTCGTGGGCGACCACCCTGCTCCGTAAGCCCTTGGGCGCGAGGGGGCTCTCGATGAATCCGACATCGGCGCTGCCGTCCTGCACCGCTTCGGCGGCATGCTCACTGTTGGTCGCGGTGAGCACGACGGTGGCGGCAGAGGTACCCAAACGGGCCGCCGCAGCCTGCAACGACACCAACCAGCGCGGCATGAGCTGCTCGGCGATGGTCTGACTCGCTGCCACCTTGACGCGGGCCCGGCCCTGTTCACGGAGCGAGGCCAGCGCGGTGTCCACCTGGGTCGCGACGGTCAACAGCTTGGCTGCCCACTCGGCCACGGCCACGCCGGTCGCGGTGAGCTGAGAGCCGCGTGGAGTCCTGGTGACCAGTGGTACGCCGGTCTGGGCTTCGAGGGAGGCAATGCGCGCCGATACCGCCTGCTGGGTCAGGCCGAGATCGCGGCCCGTCGCGCCGAGGCTGCCGGTCCTCGCGATTCCCAGCAGCACCTCGAACGCGGACAGCTCTGGCATGCGAGCGCTCAACATGATCCATGTTAGGCACAAATCAGCTTTGTGAGCCCACAAATTCGTGGGGTCTACTGCCCGATCGCTGCCGGATCGACGATTAGTTCATGAGCAAGACATCCTCCACCGCAAAGGAAATGGCCATGAAGAATCTCGTCGTCAACGCAGCCGGCAAGCTCGTCATCTGGACCGGTTTGGTACTCGCAGTCCTCGCCCCCGCAGTGGCCGCCTTCTGGATGATGGCCGCCCCGAGCGTCGTCGCCGAAGGCGGCAGCCAGAGCGCCCACCATCACCACGCCGTCACCCAGACCGGCGACGCGAGCCACCAGAGCGTCATCAACGGCGGAGGCGCGAAGTTCAACAACCAGTGGTGACCCGGTACGCGCTCAGCGGGAACCCCAATGCCACGACGGGGCCCTCAGCGCGTCGAGTCCCACAATCTGAGTCTCGCCCCAGTCCTTGACGAGTTCGAGCCGCACCGCCGAACCCGCATCGTCGAATCGGTCCTCATCGCCGGCCAGGATCTCGCGCAACGGCCGCGCGGCAAGATGATCCACCAGAGCGCTGGCGTGGGTGATCACCACCACCTGGGTCTTCGCGGCCGCCGCGCGAATGAGCGTCGCGAGTGGAGCGATGAGATCAGGATGCAGCGAGGTTTCCGGCTCGTTGAGCACCATCAGCGGCGGCGGTTCGGGGCTCAGCAGCGCGGCAGCCCACAGCAGGAAACGTAGGGTGCCATCGGACAGCTCCGCGGCACGCAGCGGGCGCAGCATGCCGGACTGCTGCACCTGCAGATCGAAGATCCCTTCGCGGACACCGACCGCCACCGAGGCGCCGTCGAACGCTGCGGCAACGGCCTTGTCCAGGGTGTCGCTACGGGTTTCGATGATCGTCTGGATGGCAGCCGCCAAGTCACTACCGTCATTGGAGAGAACCGTTGTGCGCGTACCGATCTGAGGTTGGCGCGCAGGCGCGAGCATGTCCACACGAAACCCGTCGTAGAACCTCCAGCCGCGCAGGGTGTCCCGGACCGCACCCAATTCGGGGAACCTGCCGGGGAATTCGGAGAGCACGCTGCGGTACGTCGGCAGTGAGCGGCTGAAACCTTCGAATCCGCGACCCGAATCTGCACGCGCCTCCACCACGGGGCGGGTTCGTCGCACGAGGGTCGCGCTGGGGCGAAGCGATGGCCCGGTGAACACAGCCTCTCGCTTGATCTCCGGATCCCGACCGAAGGCGGAATCGCTCGGAATCGGCAGGCCGAGGTCCACCAAATAGCCAAAATCCGTTGATGCATAACCCAGCTCGATCGACACGGGCCGAGTGCGAACCGTGCCCTGCACCGTGCCGGTGCGGCGCGCGCCCTTGAGATTCTCTGGTCCGGCCCACATCGCCGATTGCAATCCGCCCTGGCGCGCCAGCGAGCCGATGATCTCGCCACGGCCGCAGTCGGCCAGTAGCTGAAGTGCCCGGTACAGCGAGGACTTTCCGGTGCCGTTGGCGCCGGTGACGACGGTGAGTTGGGCAAGCGGCAGCACAAGATCGCGCAGCGATCGGTATCCCCGGATGGCCACGGTGGTGAGCACGGGGCCACGTTAACCAGGGGCACCGACATGCGGCGGTCGTGCGATTACGCTGCGTCTGTGTTCTGGGGACGGTTACTGGCGGCTGCTGCGGCGCTGCTCTGTGCCACCGGGGTGGAGGCGTGCCGAGTTGAGACCGTTTCGCTTGCGCAATGCGGAAACGCGTTCGGCAGTGGTGGTACTAAGGATTGTCAGCTCAGTTCGATTGACTCGCTAGGACTCCGATTCGAGAAGCGGATCGTCGGTACGTCAGCCCAGATTCGGATCTTCACCCGGACCGGGATGATGGTTCAAACCGTTAGCGAACGCATCGAAGGCTCTAGCGAGTCCGGTGTCATGCTTCTGCGTGACCTGGACGGTGACGGTCGAGACGAGCTTCTCTTGTCTCTCGATACGGGTGGTGTGCACCCAAACTCGCACTGGGCATTGTGGCGGGCGACCGGCGATTCGACGCAGTTCCGCGAAGTGCGCGCTCCAAAGCTGCGCGATGACGTGATGCATGACGTCGGGACACTGTTTGGCAGTGATTTCTGGCATGCAGGGGAGGGGCGTGTCGCCGAGTACGGGACCGGACCCATGCGCAGCTGGCTCATGCGCGTCTACACGTTCGAGAACGACCAGCTGGTACCGATTGTGTCAGTTCAGAACGACGGGCGACGGGTGGACGGCAGCACGCCACCGTGTCGGCTGGCGACGTCGTACGACCTCGTGCGGATAGGTCTCACCGGCGACGAGGCGCGAGATCGATTCTGCACTGCCGCACAAGAGCGGATGAATTTCGGGCGGTAATCGTGATTACCGCCCGAAACCGGCGTTGCGTAGTGCCTCCGCCATAGCCCCTCCTGGCGGGCTGTCGTCCCGGCGTCCAGAATTCTTGCCGCGGTTCTGGTTTGGCCGACCCTGATTCTTGTTGTCGCGTTGGGGTGCATCGCCGCGGTCGGGACGCTTGCCTTCGGTGCGCTGTGGCTCGTCGTTCAGGCGCAGGCTCAGACCGATCCGCTGACGCGGAATGTCGACATCGGTGACCTTGACCCGCACCACCTGACCGGACTTGACCACCTCGTGCGGGTCGGACACGAATCGATCCGCCATCGCCGAGACGTGTACGAGGCCGTCCTGATGCACGCCGACGTCGACGAAGGCGCCGAAGGCCGCGACATTGGTCACCACACCCTCGAGCACCATGCCGACCTTCAGGTCTGTCACCTTTTCGACGCCGGCGGCGAAGGTGGCCGTCGTGAACGCGGGCCGCGGATCCCGTCCCGGCTTCTCCAGCTCGCCGAGAATGTCTGTCACGGTGGGAATTCCGAACCGCTCATCGGCGAAGTCGGTGGGCTTCAGTGACCGCAGCGAGCGTTCGTTGCCAATCAGCTTGGCGAGGGTAATGCCCGAGCGGTCCAGGATCTTGTGCACCACCGGGTAGGACTCCGGATGCACCCCGGATGCATCGAGCGGATCGTCGCCCTCGCGGATACGCAGGAATCCGGCGCACTGTTCAAAAGCCTTGGGGCCCAGTCTGGGAACCTTCAGCAGCCCCTTGCGACTGCGGAACGCGCCCACCTTCTCGCGATGCGCGACGATGGATTCAGCGAGGGATTCGGTCACCCCGGACACGCGCGCGAGCAGCGGCACCGAGGCCGTGTTCAGGTCGACTCCGACGGCGTTCACCGCATCCTCGACGACCGCATTCAGGCTGCGGGCGAGTGTCCCGGGGGTGACATCGTGCTGGTACTGCCCGACGCCGATGGACTTGGGCTCGATCTTCACCAACTCGGCCAACGGATCCTGCAGGCGTCGTGCGATCGACACGGCGCCGCGCAGCGTCACATCGAGGTCGGGCATTTCATGTGCGGCATAGGCGGAGGCGGAGTAGACCGAAGCGCCGGCTTCACTCACCATCGCCTTAGTTGGAGCCTTGGCGCCCGCCGCTTTGATATCGGCGATGAGTTCGGCTGCCAGGGCATCGGTTTCGCGGGATGCGGTTCCGTTGCCGACGGCGATCAACTCGACACCGTGGCGGGCGACGAACGCCGCCAGGGTCGCCTTGGCCTCATCCCACTTCTTCTGCGGCTGATGGGGGTAGACCGCGCAGGTGTCCACTACCTTGCCGGTGCTGTCCACAACGGCCACCTTGACACCCGTCCGGAAGCCGGGGTCTAGGCCGAGCGTGGCGCGGGTACCTGCGGGAGCGGCGAGCAGCAGATCCTTGAGGTTGCGGGCGAAGACCGCGACGGCCTCTTCCTCGGCCCGTTGACGCAGCTTCAAGCGGGCATCGACGGAAGCGGAGAACATGAGCTTGGCGCGCCAGGCGACGCGAACGGTACCGGCCAGCCACGTTGTCGCCGGGGTCTTCGCGGTGAGATTGACCCCGAGCGATTGCGCGATCATGGCCTCATACGGCGCGTCGTCGCCGCCATCGAAATTGAGGGCAAGGACCTGCTCCTTCTCACCGCGCATGACGGCGAGAACGCGGTGCGAGGGCATGGTCTCCAGCGATTCGGAGAACTCGAAGTAGTCACGATACTTCTGTGCTGCATCGGTTTTCGCCGACTCCTCGGACCAGGGTGCGGTCCGCAGGGCGCCCTCCGACCAGAATTTGGTGCGAGTGGTACCGACGAGCTCGGCATCCTCTGCCGCGCGCTCGATGAGGATGTGGCGGGCTCCGTCGAGTGCGGCCGTGGTGTCGGCGACGTTCTCGGTGAGGAACTCGGCGGCCACCTCATCGGGCACCAGGCTTGGGTCCGCCAGCAGCCGATCGGCCAGTGGGGTGAGCCCGGCCTCGCGAGCGATCTGTGCCTTGGTGCGTCGCTTGGGCTTGTACGGCAGGTAGATGTCCTCGACGCGCGCCTTGGTATCGGCCGACAGCAGCGCCGCCTTGAGATCGTCGGTGAGCTTGCCCTGTTCCTCGATGGAGGCCAGGACCGTGGCGCGACGGTCGTCGAGTTCCCGCAGGTACCGCAGCCGTTCCTCCAGATCGCGCAGCTGGCCGTCGTCCAGGCTGCCGGTGACCTCCTTGCGGTAACGCGCGATGAACGGGACCGTCGAGCCCTCGTCGAGCAGCCGCACGGCGGCCGCCACCTGGGCTTCGGCGACAGCAAGTTCCGCAGCTAGGCGGGCATTTACAGATTTCACGGTCACGCTCTGAGTCACGCGCAGGGACCCTACCGAATACGGACGACAGAACTCGGCAGCGGATGGCGTGAGTCAGGTCAGTACGAGGCGGAAGGTATGCATGCCGTCGTCGATACCGAAGTGCTTCCAGCCCTGCTCGGTGAAGAATCCGAAGGCCGCAGGGTTTGACGGATGGACGTAGGCCACCCACCGCGATACCGGGGGATGGCCGCGCCAGGTCAACACTGCGCGCAGCGCCAGGCTGCCCACACCCGACCGGCGCAATGAGCGCGGCACCGCGATATCGGACACGGTGTGCTCGATTGGGCCCCAGACACATCCCACCAGAGCGACCGGTTCGCTCTCCCGAATGACGACCAGCTCAGCGCTGCCGGGGTCGGTGAGGACGTGCTCTAACCATTCGTCATCCAGCGGGCCGAGTTCCTGATCGAGCACGGGGTCCCGGAACCACTCCTGTACCCAATCCCAGTCATCACGGCAGAAGCGGCGTACGAGGAGCACCCCACCGGTTCTACCGGAGAGCACGGCTCACCGGTAACAGGTGTCTTGGATCGCCCCGGTCTCGTCGAGTATCTGTTTGATCAGCAGTAAGTAGGTGGCTTGCTGACTGTCATGATCTGCTTGCAGTCTGGGTGATTCCCGGGTCGTGCTACATCAGTGGTTTCGGTCTTGCTCCAGCACGGCTGCCGTGAATCGGTAGAGGGAGAGCAGCGAAACAAATCCGAACATGAACAGGATGACGCTGCCGGTGGTTTGGTTTACCGGGTTGAGGAACAGTCCGACGGCGTATGCCCCGATGACCACGATGGGTGCGGCGTCTACCCAGCTGAGCGGACGCTGTTCCGACCGCGCGAGGGCATCCTTGCCCAGGATGGGCAGGAGCACGAAGGAGATGATGAGGGTGATCAGGAAACCCCAGATTGCCCAGCCGATCGGCAGTGCCGGATCTCCGAAGAACGAGTCCTCGGGGGCTAGGGCCTTGGACTTGCCGACCCATTCATAGATGCCGAACTTCGTGCAAAAGCCGTCGGCTGTGAAGGCGATCCAGGCGTGCAGCGTGCCGTAGAGCACGCAGTGCCACACGACCTGCCACGGACGCAGTGTGCGGGGGTCCACCACGATCTTCCCGTCGAGTATCACGTTGATGATCACGTAGACCGGCCACAGCAACGCGACCATTCCGATGGGAACCAGTAGGGGAACACTGCCGATATGCGGGCCCATCATCGGTATGTCGCCGTAGCGCAGATCTCCCCAAATGAACCCGCCGAAACTAATGTTTGCCTGCTCGAATGCCCACTCGACAACAGACGCGATGACGAAATATGCCAAGGCGAGTTTGACGCCCAGGTGTTTGAGCATGTGCCCGAAGACCGCCACCACCAGTGCCAATGTGGTGATCGTCTGCGCGATGACAGGTAGACCCGCGCCGCCGGTCGAAATGCCCGACCACAGCGTCATGACGACCCACACCACGCAGGCGACGCCGAGGGCGATGTCGAGGGGAGTCGTTCGTTGCGCGTCATTACTTGTGCGGTCGTCGGTGCTCGTGCTCATCCGCCACAGTCCTTTCGGTGATCCGATGGGGTTTCGTGACTAGAAAAATATTCTAGAACAATTCTCCAGTCAAGAGGCGGGACAGTATTGTCTTGGTGGTGTCCACTGCCTCGAATGCCGGCGTAGCGCGCCGGCGCGCGATCCTTGATTCGGCGCTGACGAGCTTTCTGAAGAATGGGGTGGCGGGCACCACAATCGAGGCCCTGCACCGTGAGTCCGGGGCCAGTGTGGGCAGCATCTACCACTTCTTCGGAAGCAAAGAGCGTGTGGCCGCCGAGCTGTACCTCGAAACGTTGCGGGATTACTACAACGCCTATCTTGCTGTGCTGCAGGGAAATTCGAGTGCTCGCCGCGGGATCGAAGGCACCGTTCGCTTTCACCTGGAGTGGGTTGCCGCGAACGAATTGCGGGCCCGTTTTCTCTTTCACTGCAGGGAGTTCGAAGTCATCGAGGAGTCGCGATCGGCGATCGCCGCGCTGAATGAGGATTTCTACGGCAAGGCGAGTGCGTGGTTACAACCGCACGTCGAGAAGCGTCGTATCAAGCCCCTGCCGCCCAGGTTGTGCCAGTCGTTATGGATGGGGCCCTGTGTGGAATATGCCCGGCTGTGGCTGGCACGTTCGGCCGATTTTGACGTTCTTTCCGCGGCTCCGGTTCTGGGGCAAGCGGCCTGGGATGCCGTGAAGGCGTAATCAGTATTGGCGTTTGAGCGGCGGATGCCAGGCAGTGGAGTTCTGTCAGCGGTCGAAGGCGATGCTGAGTTGATCCGATTGCGGCAGCGACTGGCACGCGAGGCGCACGCCGTGGCTGATCTCATGGTCATCGAGGGCGTCATTGACCTGCATCGTCACCTCGCCCGCTCGGAGGGTGTACGAGCAGCCTCCGCAGTTGCCCTCGCGGCATACATAGGGCGCGTCGATGCCCAAGCCCAGGAGTACGTCGAGGAGGATCTGCGATTTCGGCCAGCAGATCTGGTGGGTGTCCCCATCGATTTCCACGGTGGCGCTTACCGCGTCCGGATCGGCCGGCACGGCCGCAGGCTCCGGTGCGGCGGCAAAGGCATCGGTGGTTAGCGACACGAAGATCTCGCGATGGATGTCCTCGCGCGCCAGGCCGATACCGCACAGCGCGGTCGCTGCGACGTCCATGAAGGCGGCTGGGCCGCACAGGTATGCGACCGTGCCGGTGCTGGCGGCTGGCAAGAGTGCACGCAGCCCGTCGGCGGTCGGCAGCCCGGATTCGGCCTCAATCCAGTGCAAGACGGTCAGCCTGCGTCCGTGTTCTGACTGCAGTGCTGCAAGTTCGGCATCAAAGATCACCGAGTCGCGGTCTCGGTTGGCGTACACGAGGACGGCGTCTAGCGCGGACTCGGGCAGCACCGTGCGGATCATGGACATGATCGGCGTGATGCCACTGCCGGCCGCCACGAACACCGGAACCGCTGCGGTATCGCGCATGGTGAATGTTCCTGTAGGGCGCAGTGATTCGAGTACCATTCCGGCTCGGGCGTTGTCGCAGAGCCAGTTCGAGGCCCGACCGCCGGCGGTTCGTTTGACGGTGACCTTCAGGTGTTCATCGATGCTGGGTGCGCTCGATAGTGAATAGCACCGGGACACCGCATCGGTATCCGTGCCAACCGGCACGCGCAGGGTCAGGAACTGCCCAGGCTTGTAGGCGAAGTCTGCTTGGGCATCGGGCGGTGCGGCGAACACGATCGAGACCGCATCGGGTGTCTCGGCGATGACTTCGAGCACCTCCAGCGCGTAGGCGCCGGGTGCGGTGGCCGTGTGCGTCGGCATACGAGTTCCTTCCGGAGTGGTGAAGACCTCATTGTCATCATGCACTGTGCCGTTGACAAATGGCACAGTTGGTGATGTTGTATTCCGCCATGGGGCTTCTTGACGTCTTCAGACGCCAGCCGATTTCGGTAGATGCAAAAGCGGTAGTCACCGGTGCTGGCAGCGGTATCGGGCGTGCTTTTGCCCTCGAATTGGCCCGGCGCGGTGGCCACGTGGTCTGTGCGGATATCAACGCTGAGCGGGCCGCGGAGACCGCGGCTCTGGTGGACCGGCTTTCCGCAGGCCGTGCTCATGCCGTTGCCTGCGATGTTGCTTCACGAAGCCAGGTGGAGGCGCTGGCATTCGAGGCACAGGAGGTCTTCTCCGGACCGCCCACCTTGGTGATCAACAACGCGGGCGTCGGGATCGGCGGCAGACCGGTCGGGGAGATCGGTCTGGACGACTGGAACTGGGCGCTTGGCATCAACCTGTGGGGCGTCATCCACGGATGCGAGCTGTTCACGCCGTTGCTCCGCGCGGGCGGGCGCGGCGGGATCATCAACGTCGCCTCTGCGGCGGGGTTCGCCGCGGCGCCGGCGATGGGCGCGTACAACGTGTCGAAGGCGGGCGTCATGTCACTGTCGGAAACCCTGGCCGCCGAACTGAGCGGCACGGGGATCAACGTGACCGTGCTGTGTCCCACCGTCGTCAAAACGAATGTCTTCAAGGATGGGCGCCTCACCGGGGCGGCCACATCGGGCCTGCTTGACCGGATCATCGAGCTAACCGGCTTCTCCCCGGAGAAGGTCGCTGCCCGCACCCTCGATGCCCATGACCGCGGCCGTCTGTATGTGCTGCCGCAATTCGACGCCAACGTCATCTGGCACCTCAAACGGCACTTTCCCACCCTGTACACGCGGGGAGCCGGCCTGCTGGGCCGGCTCCTGCCCACCGACTGAACTTCTCACTACCTCGCTGAAAGGGAAAACATTCCATGGCAATGGATCTCGACAACATGCTGCAGATGATCAAGGACAAGCAGTGGGCACTTGCTGATATCGACTGGGAGGCACCTGGCGCCGAGCTGATCGAGCCTGAGCTGCATGCGAAGCTCAAGCCGTTCATCGCGGACCTGATGTGGATCGAGAATGTCGGGGCACGCGGATTCGCGGCGCTGGCCAAGAAGGCGCCGACCCCGACGCTGAAGAGCATCTACGAGCACTTCCATGCCGAGGAACAGAAGCACGCCAACGCCGAGCTGGCGCTGATGCGCCGGTGGGGGATGCTCGAGAACGACGAGATCCCTTCCCCGAGTATCAATGTGCAGCTGGTGATCAACTTTCTCGACAAGTACTCCGACGGGATGTCGCTGTCCTTTCTCGGCACGGTGATCCCGATGCTGGAGGTCGCCCTGGACGGAGCCCTCATCAAGTTCATTACCGACGAGGTCAAGGACCCGATCGCGCAGGAAGCATTCAAGCGGATCAACTCTGACGAATCTCGTCATCTTGCAGTGGATTTCGAGGTCATGGATATCCTGGGCCACTCCAAGATGCGCAAGTTGCTCACTGAGCTCGTCGGCGGCTGGCTCAAGCCCAGCCTGCTGATCGGCTTGCTGAGCTATGTGCCGCTGCTCAATAAGATGCGCGACAACATCGTGGCCATGGGTGTCGACGAGGAGCGCCTCTACGGTGCGATGAAACGCTTCAAGAGTGTCGGTGAGCGCAGCGAATACGTCCGGCGGCTGCCGATGTACCGGTTGATCTCCTGGCATGCGATGAAGGTGATCAACCGCAAGTCGAAATACCACTGGATAGCGGACTCGCTGGTCAAGATCACCGGCGTCATCCCGATGCGACTGGTGGAGCGCACCCCCACCTGGTCCCAGGAACTCACCTACGAACCCGTCGCGTGAAAGCAGCCAGCATGAATATCTCCGTAGCCATCATCGGCGCCGGGTTCGCCGGTATCGGTGCCGCCATCCGCCTGAAAGACAAGGGCGTCAACGACTTCGCGATCTTCGAGCGCGGCGACCGGGTGGGCGGTACCTGGCGCGATAACACCTACCCCGGGGCGGCGTGCGATATCCCCTCGCGGTTGTACTCGTACAGCTTTGCCCCCAATCCCGAGTGGTCGCACACGTATTCCGACAGCGGCGAGATCCTCGGCTACATCGACCAGATGGTCGAATCCTCGACGCTGTCGCCGTATATCCGTTTCGGCCACAACGTCGTCGGGGTTACATACGACGAGGGCGCAGGGGAGTGGACCCTAGAGTTCGATAACCAGGAACCGGTGCGTGCCCGCAGCGTCATCATGGCCTCCGGCCCGCTCGCGAACGCGAGTTTTCCGGCGATCCCGGGTCTCGACACGTATGAGGGCCACAAGATCCACAGTGCCCGCTGGGATCATGACTACGACTTCACCGGTAAGCGCGTTGCCGTCGTCGGCACGGGAGCCAGTGCCGTCCAGATCATTCCGGAGCTGGTGAAGACCGCCGAAATGGTGAAGGTGTTCCAGCGCACGCCCGGCTGGGTTCTGCCGCGTCTGAACCGCACAACTGGCGGGCGGCTCAAGCAGCTGTACCGTGACTGGCCGCTGAGTCAGCGGCTGGCGCGTGCGGCGTGGTTCTGGGGGCACGAGTCGGTGGCGCTGGGCGTGGTCTGGGACACCCCCTTCACCCGCATCGTCGAGGCGGTCAGCTCCGCACATCGGCGGCGACAGGTGAAGGACCCCTGGTTGCGCCGGCAGCTGAAGCCCGATTTCTCGGCAGGGTGCAAGCGCCTGCTGATGACCAGCGACTATTACCCCGCGCTGCAGGCAGAGAACTGCAAGCTGGTCACCTGGCCCATCGCCCGGCTGGCCCCGAAGGGCATCCGCACAGTCGAGGGCATCGAGCATCAATTCGATTGCATCGTCTTCGCAACCGGTTTCGACGTGTGCAAGGCAGGTACGCCCTACCCGGTCATCGGGCTCGACGGCCGGGACCTGGCCGCCGAGTGGGGCGGTGGCGCCTACGCCTACCGCAGCGTGGCGGTATCGGGCTACCCGAATCTGTTCTTTACCTTCGGCCCCAACTCAGGACCCGGGCACAGCTCGGCGCTGGTGTACATGGAGGCGCAGATCAACTACATCACCGACGCGATCTCTGCGCTGATCACCAACGACTGGAAATCGGTGGACGCACGCCCCGAAATCCAGGAACGCTACAACCAGGACATCCAACGTCGGCTGCAATCCACCACGTGGAACTCAGGGTGCCAGAGTTGGTACCTCACGGACGACGGGTTCAATGCGACGATGTTCCCTGGATTCGCCACGCAGTACGTCAACCAACTCAAGAGATTCGACCTGCAGGACTATAAAATCACTGTCTCGCACACCAGCGACGAACTGATACTGACAGGGCCAGCCTCGAAACCATGACCGAGTACCGGATCGACGACCTCGCACAAGCCTCGGGGACGACGACGCGGAATATCCGCGGGTACCAAGAACGAGGGCTCCTGCCCCGGCCGCTGCGCCGGGGCAGGACCGCTATCTACAACGACTGGCATCTTCGGCAATTGCGGGCGATAAATCGCTTGCTCAGTGAGGGTTTCACCCTTAAACACATCACCAAGTTCTTCACCGGGCTGCAGCGGGGTGCCCAGCTTGCCGATGTTCTCGATCTCTCGGATCTTGAGGGCCTGCTTGAGCAGCGGTGGTCCAACGCGGACCAAGGGACGCTGTCGATGGGGAAGCTTGAGGAGCTACTGGGCCCCATCGATCCCGCGGTACTGGCACGGTTGGTCGATGCCGGGCTACTCGAACCCGTTGATGCTTCCGACTCATACCTCGTCAATGATCTGGACACGATCGACACCTTCGCAGCGTTGATCTCGCGCGGAATGGCGCTGGCCAACCTGGTCGATATCCACGTCAAGATGAACGAGAAGCTCGACGATGCCGCGCGTGTACTTATCGGTGCCGCGCATGACGAGGTGACCCGCCAGCGCGGGCCCGGCTGGATTCCGGGCACCGATGACGAAATCGCTTGGGCTACAGACCTTGTTGGGACAATGCGGCGGGCCGCGAGCCATTCAACACACGCCGCCATGAACCGTGCGCTTGACGACGCGCTGAGTGCCGAAATGGAGCTGTACCGGCAGAAGGCCGAATTGACGGCAGAAGCACCGCCCCAGGACTGACAAGCGCGCAGTTGGTAAGTGCCCCGGCAGGAAACCCCATACCTGTTCCGTGTACTAGATAACCGCTAGCTCCAGACAGGGGCAGACACCAGGACATTCCCACGGCCTCGGCACCGCCCCGCTCTGCTAGCGCTGAGATCAATGATGAGCGAGGTACTCGACAGGTGCGGGGTGCATCATCCGGGTCGTCGCTGGAAGCGCTATCCCGGGCGACGCCTTATGTGGGCAGCGTGACAGACTGCCCGGTAGCCGCATGAGGTTTCCCGTAGACGGCTTCCGAAGGGCCGGGTAGGTCGGACCCTGCGGCCACTTGAGTCAAGGAGCACATGTTGTCCCCGTAGGCGGCGGGTGCGTTGGGTCTGCTGTCGTTGGGTATCTCGTCGGGCTTACCTGCCACCACGAAGTACTCCGTACCAATGTCGTACCCACGCCCGCAGGATGGCCCGAAGTTCTCTACCTTGACTGTTGTCACTGCACCGACATCACCCTTGTAGACCTCGCGGACTGCGAACTCGTAGATGGTGCGGCCGGTGTCGGGGTTGCCGATCCCGAAGGTGTCAGTAGGTGTCCCGACGAAGATTGCTTGCGCGTGCCCGAGCCATTCCTTGACCGAGGCCGCGTCCTTGCGGACAGCGACGCATGAGCAAGCACACGCTACGCCCGGCGCTACAACAGCAGATGCGGTAATACCCCCGGCTGCAAGTGTGAAGACGGTCGCGGCGGATCCCATCCAGCGAATCATGAGCAAAGTATGCACGGAGCAATCCGCGAATGTAACCGCACCCACAGATTTCAGGACAAAAGTGTGTGCTGTGGGCGTGGCTTTTCCCCGGCCGCCAGTGCAAACCTTGCCGGGAACGCGCCATTGATCCGCGCGAGGACGCTGCGCGGGCACGAGCCTTCTCACAGCGGATAATTACGGTGAAAAACAGCATCTGAACTGCGCCCCCGGCAGGAATCGAACCTGCGACCTAGGGATTAGAAGGCCCTTGCTCTATCCGACTGAGCTACGGAGGCATGTGGCGCTAGCCGGACCGTAGTCTATCGAACCGGTGACCGTGCGGATCGCATCTCGCCATACCCTTGACTGGTGACGACGACCCCCACCGCCAGGCAGACCGATTCGCCGATCTGGACGGTCGTTGTCGGTGCCGCCGCGTTAGCGGGCCTGGTCGCGGCCACTATCGGGGCGCTTTCGCTCACCGACGCCCTGCTCGCGACCGGTCTGCCAAACCCGGGCCTCGTCACCTCCTACGGCGTGCCGTTCGTTCGGGCCGCCGCCGAAATCTGCGCCGTCGGCGCCGTCGGCGCATTCCTGCTCGCGGCCTTTTTCGTCCCACCGCAATCCAACGGCGTGCTCGACGTGGACGGCTACCGCTCGCTGCGCATCGGCACGGCCGCATCAACCGCGCTGGCGGTGTTCTCGGCGGCCATGGTGCCGTTGTCGGTGTCCGATGTGTCGGGTCAGCCGGTGAGTACTTTCCTGAACCCCGGCGAGCTGTGGTCGCTCGCGGGTGAAATCGACACCGTAAACGCGTGGCGCTGGATGGCATTCATCGCCGCCGGCGTCGCGATCGCGAGCCGGGTGGTGTTGCGCTGGGCATGGACGCCGCTGCTGGTACTCGGATCGGTGGCGACATTGATGCCGCTGGCATTGGTGGGGCATTCGGCATCCGGCGGCGCGCACGACCTCGGAACCAACAGCCTCATCATCCACCTGGTTTCCGCGGCGCTGTGGGCCGGTGGGCTGCTGGCGCTGCTGATACACGCGCTGCGCGGTGGCGGCTATCTCGATGTGGCGGCGCGCAGGTTCTCCACGGTGGCACTGTGGTGCTATGTCGCGATAGGGCTCAGCGGAATCATCAACGCGCTTATCCGGGTGCAGCTTTCGGACCTGCTTACCACCCGCTACGGATGGTTGTTGGTCGGCAAGACGACCGCGCTGCTTGTCCTCGGCGTGCTGGGATATCTGCAACGGCGTTCGGCGATGACGGCATTGGCCGAGGATCCACAGAATCGTCGGCCGCTGATTCGGCTCGCAGGCTTGGAAGCGGTCATCTTCGCGGTCACCTTCGGAATCGCCGTCGGGTTGGGTCGCACCCCGCCACCGCCGCCGCTGAACCTCAACCCTTCACCGGTCGAGGTCGCCATCGGTTACCCGATTGCCGGTCCGCCGACCCCGCAGCGTCTGATGTTCGACTGGCGCTTCGACCTCATCTTCGGAACGGCCGCCATTGTTTTCGCCGTCGCCTACCTGGTCGGTGTCCGTCGGCTGAAAAAACGCGGTGACGAATGGCCTGTGGGGCGCACCATCTCATGGGTATTCGGTTGCGCCTTTCTGCTCATCGCTACATCGTCGGGCGTCGGCCGGTACATGCCCGCGATGTTCAGCATTCACATGGTCGCGCACATGACGCTCTCGATGCTGGTGCCCGTGCTCCTCGTTCTCGGCGGGCCCATCACGCTGCTGCTGCGTGTACTGCCCGCCGCGGGCAAGGACGATCCGCCGGGGCTACGCGAGTGGGTGCAGATGGCACTGCACAGCACGTTCTCTCGCTTCGTGACGCATCCGCTGGTGGCGACGTCGTTGTTCATCGGCGGGTTCTACGGCTTGTACCTGAGTGGGCTCTATGACGCCGCCGTCGATGTGCACGCCGCGCACCTGGCGATGAATCTGCACTTTCTGCTGAGCGGGTACCTGTTCTATTGGGTGGTCATTGGTATCGACCCGTCTCCGCGGCGTCTGCCTCCGGTCGCCAAATTGGGCATTGTGCTGGTGTCACTGCCTTTGCACGCGTTCTTCGGCGTCATCCTGATGGGCACGAAAGCCATTCTCGGCGAAAAGTTTTACAGCAATCTGGCCTTGCCGTGGCGGATCGATCTGGCCGCCGATCAACACATGGGCGGCGCCATCACTTGGGCGACGGGGGAACTGCCGTTGCTGGTGGTCATGATTGCCCTGGTCATCCAGTGGTCACGTTCGGATGAGCGGCTGGCCCGCCGACAGGACCGTGCCGCCGAACGTGATGACGACGCCGATCTGGCCGCCTACAACGCCATGCTGGCCAAAATGGCTCAGTACGAAGAGAAGCCGAGCTAACCCACCGCACCTGCGGCGATGGCCGCCGGCCAGCTGCCGTACGCACTGATATCGGTGCCCGCTTGCGCCGCGGCGCCGTCACAGCCGAATCCGGTGCGCCACAGGCCGTCATCGCACTCGACCTTGCCCAGCAGCATTGGCTCGGGCAGCTGTGCGAGGAAGGTGCCCAGCGCTGCGGGGGAAAGCCGCCAGATCTCGCCGCCGATGCTCACCCCGTCCTCTTCGGAGCGGGTGAGGCCGGGTTTGGGTGGTGTGGTGTGCAGTGCCGCCATCCGATACTTCGGCGCGGTACGTACCGGGCCGATCCAACGTGCCCCCCGGTCGGTGAGCTGGAACTCCAGCGGGCCACCCTTAAGGTGAGCGCCGAATACCGCAAGCTCATGTGACAGGGTGCTCGCAGCGGGCCAAACGTCCTGTCCCGCCGTATCTCCGGTGACCATCGCGGCGATATCGAAGGCCACCGCGTCGTCGAAGGCGCGGGCCAGGACCGTCACCCCGAACTGGGCGTCACCTGCGGTTCCCGTGGGCACCGCCACCCCACACAGGTCGAACAGATTGCAGAAGTTGGTGTAGGTCCCCATGGTCGCGTTGACGCCAATCGGGTCGGCCGTCACCTGCTCGATAGTCGGATGCAGCGGTGCGGTGGGTACCAGCAGCGCGTCCGCACCCGCCAGGGAGGCCATGGCTTCCTCGCGGAGATGCTGCACCTCGGCGCGGTCTCGAACCAGCCGGTGTGCGGGGATATCGCGTGCATTCGAAATGATCTGCGCAACAATGGGATCCAGTGCAGCATTGGGGTTGGCATCGATGAACTCACCCGCGGCGGCATAGCGTTCGCTGACCAGCGCGCCCTCGTACAGCAGTTTCGCTGCCGCCAGGAAGGGCGCCAGATCGATCTCGACGATTGTCGCTCCGATTACTCGAAGACGTTCGACCGCCGCGTGAAATGCTTTGCGCCACGTCTCATCCAGTGCGGGAAGCTGGCGCGGAATGGCGACGGTGGGCTGTGGGGGAGCGGCCAGTCGTGTGTTGGTGGGCCAGGAGCGCGGCCCGACAGCACTTCCCATGGCGGCCATCGCGGCATTGGCGGTGTCCAGCGTCCGGGCGAAAATGGTGACACAGTCATAGGATTCGCAGGCTGGAACCACACCCTCGGTGGAGATGACGCCGACGGTCGGTTTGATCCCGACGATGCCCTGCAGCCCTGCGGGTACCCGCCCGGATCCCGCGGTATCGGTTCCGATCCCGATATCGGCCTGTCCGGTTGCGACCGCGACTGCGGATCCCGAACTGGAACCGCCGCTGATGTATTCAGGACGGCGCGAGTCGGATACCGCACCGTAGGGGGAGCGTGTGCCGACGAGCCCCGTCGCGAATTGATCCAGGTTCGTCTTGCCGACGACCACTGCACCCGCGCCACGTAAGGCCGCGACCACCGGGGCGTCGTGTTCGGGAACGTACGCGTATTCCGGGCAGGCGGCGGTGGTGGGCACACCGCCCACGTCCACGTTGTCCTTGACCGCGAGTCGCACTCCGGCCAACGGCCCTGATGAGCCCGCCAATTCGGCGGCGATGTCGTCCTCGGGGCGGCGCATGATCCAAACCGTCATGTCAAGCAAGGTACGGGTGGCCGGACTCATCGGCCAGTTATCCCCAATCCGATACCCATCCACAATCAGCACCCGCGGCCCCGTATGTGTCGGGCCGGGGTGTCGGTACGAGACGAGTTACTGGAGCCACCAAGGGCACCCGGTTCGGCGGTGCACGAATGAAAAAAGGAAAGGTACGGACAATGTTTGAAACTCCAGTCACTGTCATCGGCTCCATTGTTGGAGACCTCAAGCGGCGCCAGGTCGGCTCCGACGAGATGATCAAGTTCCGCGTCGCCAGTAATGCACGCCGTCGGCGTGACGACGGCAGCTGGGTGAACTCCAACTCCCTGTTCATCAATGTCACGTGCTGGGGCCGGCTGGTCACCGGAGTCGGCGCGGCGTTGGGGAAGGGAGCGCCGGTGATCGTGCACGGCCATCTGCACACCAGCGAGTTCGAGGACAAGGACGGCAACCGCCGTCAGGTCACCGAGATGAAAGCGATCGCCGTCGGGCCAGACCTATCACGGACGATCGCCCGGATAGAGAAGGCCGGATACACCGGCAAGCAGGAGGACATCGCGGCCGCGGAGCAACCCGGTTCCGGGGCCGAGGAATCGATGGAGGAGCCCGTGGATACCGACGAGAGCAGCGAGGAGCCGGTAAACCTTCCGTTGAGTGCTTGATATCTGAGCTGACGCCGGCGACCGCGCGGTCGCCTCTCACCTAGGATGGGTCGGGCAGCTCACCGGAACGGTCGTGAGCTGCGGCAAAAGAACTTAGAGGAGAGGCGACAGCGCGGCAATGGCTGAGTACATCTACACGATGATGAAAGTCCGCAAGGCGCATGGCGACAAGGTCATCCTCGACGATGTCACGCTGAGCTTCCTGCCCGGTGCCAAGATCGGTGTGGTCGGTCCCAACGGCGCCGGTAAGTCCAGTGTCCTGAAGATCATGGCGGGGCTCGACACACCGAACAACGGCGAGGCCTTCCTGGCCAACGGCGCCAGCGTAGGGATCCTGCAGCAGGAGCCGCAGCTCGACGAGACGAAGACGGTACGTGAGAACGTCGAGTCGGGCGTGGCCATCAAGGGCAAGCTCAATCGCTACAACGAGGTCGCCGAGTTGATGGCGACCGACTACACCGACGAGCTCATGGAAGAGATGGGCAAGCTCCAGGAAGAGCTGGACGCCGCCGACGCCTGGGATATCGACTCGCAGCTGGAGCAGGCCATGGATGCGCTGCGCTGCCCGCCGCCGGACGAGCCCGTGTCACATCTGTCAGGTGGTGAGCGCCGCCGGGTAGCACTGTGCCGTCTGCTGCTGTCTAAGCCAGACCTGCTGCTGCTCGATGAGCCCACCAACCACCTCGACGCGGAAAGCGTGCTGTGGCTCGAGCAGCACCTGGCCAGCTACCCAGGCGCCATCCTGGCGGTGACTCACGACCGGTACTTCCTCGACAACGTGGCCGAATGGATCCTCGAACTGGACCGTGGGCGGGCCTACCCCTACGAGGGCAACTACTCCACCTATCTGGAAAAGAAGGCCGACCGGATCGCGGTCCAGGGACGCAAGGACCTCAAGTTGCATAAGCGGCTACAGGAGGAACTTGCCTGGGTCCGCTCGGGCGCCAAGGCCCGCCAGGCTAAGAACAAGGCCCGCCTCGGACGCTACGAGGAGATGGCTGCCGAAGCGGAGAAGACCCGCAAGCTCGACTTCGAGGAAATTCAGATCCCGACTGGCCCGCGGCTGGGCAATGTGGTGGTCGAAGTTGCGCATCTCGACAAGGGGTTCGACGGCCGCGCGCTTATCAAGGACCTGTCGTTCACCCTGCCCCGCAACGGGATTGTCGGTGTCATCGGGCCCAACGGTGTCGGTAAGACCACTTTGTTCAAGACGATCGTGGGGCTGGAAGAGCCCGACAGTGGTGTTGCCAAGGTGGGCGAAACCGTGAAGCTGAGCTATGTCGACCAGAGCCGCGCCGGGATCGACCCCAAGAAGAACGTGTGGCAGGTCGTCTCCGACGGTCTCGACTACATCGAGGTCGGCCAGAACGAAGTGCCGTCGCGGGCTTACGTTTCCGCATTCGGGTTCAAAGGCCCGGATCAGCAGAAGCCAGCCGGTGTGCTGTCCGGTGGTGAGCGCAACCGCCTCAACCTGGCGCTCACCCTCAAACAGGGCGGCAACCTGATCCTGCTCGACGAGCCCACTAACGACCTCGATGTCGAAACCCTGGGCTCGCTGGAGAACGCGCTCGAACAGTTCCCCGGCTGCGCGGTCGTTATCTCGCATGACCGGTGGTTCCTGGACCGCACCTGCACGCACATCCTGGCGTGGGAGGGAACCGACGACAATCCCGCGTCCTGGTTCTGGTTCGAAGGCAACTTCCAGGCGTATGAGGAAAACAAAGTTGAACGTTTGGGTATCGATGCAGCCAGACCTCACAGAGTGACCCACCGCCGCCTGACACGCGACTAGGGTGAGGTTGCGTGCCAATGCCCGGCACGCAACCTCGGCCAGGAGTGCTTTGCGTGACGGTTAACACTGGGACCACAACTTCCGAAAACACGCCATCTACCAATGGATCTGGCGTTCCGACGATCGACGTTTTGGCGGCTGCGTTCAGCCACGCCCGCTTCCTGGGTGACCAGGAATGGGACGAAGTCGGCGACGCCGACGTCCATGCCACGTCGCCGACGCCGCCCGTGCGTGAAGCGCTCATGAGGGCGCTGCTGCGCCTGGCCGCACAACGTCGACCGCATGCGATTTCGATGGCCGTGTACCGCAACGGAGACGATGCCGGCCTCGGTACCGCCCTGCAGTTGGTCACCGATTACACGCCGTTGCTCGCCGACTCCGTCACCGTGCTGTTGCGACGTTTGGGTGTGGCGATCGTGGACCTGATGGACCCGGTTTTCATCGTCGAGCGCTCCGCCGACGGCACTCTTCTCTCCGCGATACCGGTCGACAACCCACACAGCGATACCGCCATCGGTGCCGAGTGCTGGATCCACCTGCAGCTGCCGCCGTCCATCGACGCCGAGCGGCTCGCCTTCATCGAGACGCAGCTGCCGCACACCCTCGAAGACGGCAGCCATGTCGCTGCGGACACCGATGCCATGCGTGATGCAGTCATCGACCTGGCTGCCGACCTGGACGCCTCCGCGGGCACCGCCCGGTTCTCCTCCGCCGAGTTGACCGAGGTGGCCAACCTGTTGCGCTGGCTCGTGGAAGGCAACTTCACGGTGCTCGGATATCAGCGTTGCACCGTCGAGGACGGGCGGGCCACCGTGGAGGAATCGAGTCGGCTCGGCCTGCTCAAGCGGCGCGAAGAGGTGCTTCCGCAGCTCACCCACAACGACGAGCTGTTGGTCCTGGCGCAGGCCACTGTGCCGACGTATCTGCGTTATGCGATCTATCCGAACATCGTGGTGATTAGGCAGGACGACGGCACCGGTCCCGCCATCGAGCACCGCCTCGTGGGCGTGTTCACAGTGGCAGCCATGAACGCGGATGTTCTGGATATCCCGGTGATCTCCGATCGAGTCCACCAGGTGCTGGCGCGTTCGGACGCCAACCAGGACTCGTTGGCCGGGCACATGCTCATCGACATTATGCAGAATCTGCCCCGTGCGGAGCTGTTCGCGGTGGGTGTGGACCAACTGCAAAACATCGTCACCGCCGTGAGGAACATTGGTGCACACCCGGGTTCGCTGCTGTTTCTGCGATCCGATGAGCTCGGAAACTTCGTGACCGCCCTCGTGTACCTGCCCCGTGACCGCTACACCACGACTGTTCGACTGGCCATGCAGGACACCTTGGTGCGCGAGCTTGGCGGCACCGGTATCGATTACACCGCGCGAGTCAGCGAATCCCCCTGGGCATTGGTGCATTTCACGATCCGTATGCCCGAGGACAATCTGTCCACGAATGTCGACACTTCTGAGGCCAACCGGATTCGATTGCAGGGCCTGCTGACTCAGACCAGCCGTACCTGGAGTGACCGCTTGGTCAGCGCGGTGCGCCCCGACTCGCCGATCGACCGCGCCTGCGCGGAACGCTATTCGGTCATCCTGCCCGAGGTCTTCAAGACGAACGTCGCACCCGCGGATGCCCTGGACGACATCGCAAGAATCGAAGGACTCCAGGATAACTCGCTGGACCTAGCCTATGACGCCGCCGAAGAGCCGGCCACCGGCGTGCTCAGCATGTACCTGGGCGGGCGCTCAGCCTCGCTCAGCCAGGTGCTCCCGGTCCTGCACAGCATGGGCGTCGATGTGTTGGAGGAGCGCCCCTATCACTTCATCCGTCCGGACGGCCTCGCCGTATCGCTCTATGCATTCCGCATCGTGGTACATCCGGCGATCGCGCGTGCCTTCGATGCCGAGGGCGTGCAGCACCGCGCGAAGCTCTTCACGGACGCGATCGACGATGTCTGGAACGGCCGTGTGGAGACCGACAGATTCAACGAGCTGGTGCTGCGCGCCGGGCTCACCGCCGGTCAGATCACCATCCTGCGCGGATATGCCAAATACCTGCGTCAGGCCGGGTTCCCCTACAGCCAGGCACATATCGAGACGGTGCTCGCCGACAACTCCGCGACCGCGCGTGATTTTGTGGAACTGTTCGAGGCCCGCTTCGATCCGGCCATCACCGACGACACTCTCGCCGACACCAAGGCAGAGCAGGTCCTCGCCGAGATCGAGAAGGTCGTCAGCCTCGACACCGACCGGGTATTGCGTGCGTTCTTTGCGCTGATCCAGGCCACACTGCGCACCAACTACTTTGTGACGCAAGAGGACTCGGCCCGGGCAAAGGGAGTACTTGCCTTCAAGCTCAACCCGCGTGAGATCGAGGAACTACCCGAGCCGAGGCCGCGATTCGAAATCTTCGTGTATTCACCCCGCGTCGAAGGGGTGCATCTGCGCTTCGGCGCCGTTGCCCGCGGCGGATTGCGTTGGTCGGATCGCCGCGAGGACTTCCGGACCGAGATCCTGGGACTGGTCAAGGCGCAGGCAGTGAAGAACGCCGTCATCGTCCCCGTCGGTGCCAAGGGCGGGTTCGTCGTCAAACAGCCGCCGCAGGCCACGGGCGATGCGGCGGTGGATCGAGATGCGTTCCGCGCCGAGGGCGTCGAATGCTATCGACGATTCATCGGCGGTCTACTCGACCTCACCGACAATCTGGAACGGGCCACCAACGCCGTCGTCCCGCCGCCCGGGGTGCGCCGCCGCGATGGCGCTGACACCTATCTGGTGGTGGCAGCGGACAAGGGCACCGCGACCTTCTCCGATATCGCCAACGACGTCGCCAAGTCGTACGGATTCTGGCTGGGCGACGCATTCGCCTCCGGTGGTTCCGTCGGTTACGACCACAAGGCCATGGGCATCACCGCCCGCGGCGCCTGGGAGAGCGTAAAACGGCACTTCCTGGAGATGGGAATCGACACCCAGACAGAGGATTTCACCGTCGCCGGGGTCGGCGATATGAGCGGGGACGTGTTCGGTAACGGCATGCTGCTGTCCCAGCACATCAAGCTGGTGGCCGCCTTCGACCACCGGCACATCTTCCTGGATCCCGATCCCGATCCGGCGTCCTCCTGGGCCGAACGCAAGCGGATGTTCGCCCTGGAGCGCTCCAGCTGGGCCGACTACAACTCCGCACTCATCAGCGCCGGCGGCGGCGTTTACAGCAAGGAACAAAAGTCGGTACCGATCAGCCCCGAGGTTCGTGAGGCGCTCGGAATCGCCGGGGATATCAGCGAGATGACGCCTCCCCAGCTCGTTCGCGCCATCCTGCTGGCCCCGGTTGACCTGTTCTTCAATGGCGGCATCGGCACCTACATCAAGGCCGAGAGTGAATCGCAAGCCGAGGTGGGGGACAAGGCCAATGACGCCGTCCGCGTCAATGGAAACCAGGTGCGCGCCAAGGTAATCGGTGAAGGCGGTAACCTCGGCCTGACCTCGCGCGGGCGGATCGAATTCGAACTCAACGGCGGTCGCGTCAACACCGATGCGCTGGATAACTCGGCCGGTGTGGATTGCTCCGATCATGAGGTCAACATCAAGATCCTGGTCGACTCGTTGGTCAGCGCCGGCAAGATCGAGGCCGCTGAGCGCACGGCGCTGCTGGAATCTATGACCGACGATGTCGCCGCACTTGTGCTGGCCGACAACGAGTCCCAGAACCACCTCATGGGCACCAGTCGCGCCAATGCTGCCTCACTGCTGAGCGTGCACGCGCGCCAGATCGCCTATTTGGTCGCCGAACGTGGACTGGACCGTGAGCTGGAAGTGCTGCCCTCGGAGAAGGAGATCGAGCGCCGCGTCGCACTCGGAATCGGTTTGACGTCACCGGAATTGTCGACGCTGATGGCGCACGTGAAGCTGGCACTGAAGGCGGATCTGCTGGCCAGTGACGCCCCGGAACAAGAGGTCACGCTACGGCGCATGGTGCACTACTTCCCGAACCAGCTGCGGGAACGTTTCGACGCGGAAATCCGCCAGCACCCGCTGCGCAAGGAGATCTACGCCACCATGTTGGTGAACGCGGTGGTCGACTGCGGCGGAATCACCTATGTGTACCGGCTGTTCGAAGACGCCGGGACGGGTTCGGTGGACGGTCTCAAGACCTATGTGGCGGTGGAGGCCATCTTCGGGCTGCGCTCGTTGTGGGATCGCATCCGCCATGCCGATCTGCCGGTGGCGGTCTCGGATCGGCTGACCCTGGACATGCGCCGTCTGCTGGACCGCGCCTCGCGGTGGCTCATCAGTTACCGGCCGCAGCCGCTGGCGGTGGGTGCCGAGATCAACCGATTCGCGCAAGGTATTGCTGAGCTGACCCCACTGCTCAACACCTGGCTGCGCGGTCACGATCTGGAGATCGTCACCAAACAGACCGAAGACTTGATGGCGCTGGGTGTTCCGCTAGATCTCGCCGGCGACGTCGCCGGCTGCCTCTACGGATTCAGCCTGCTGGACATCATCGACATTGCGGACATTGCGGACCGCGACGGCGCGGAGGTTGCCGACCTGTACTTCACCCTGATGGACGACCTGCGAGTCGACGATCTGCTGACGGCCGTGTCGCAACTGGAGCGCAACGACCGGTGGCATTCATTGGCCCGGTTGGCGATCCGCGACGATATCTACTCCTCGCTGCGGGCGCTGACCATGGATGTGCTCGCCGTTGGTGAGCCTGACGAGACGGGTGAGCAGAAGATCGCAGAATGGGAGTTCACCAATGCGGCGCGGCTGCAGCGGGCCCGCGGCACGCTGGCCGAGATCTTCGCTTCTGGAGAACCGGATCTGGCGACACTGTCGGTAGCATCACGCCAGATCCGAGGGATGATCAGGAGCAGCATCACCGGTCCTGCATGATGGAGTCATGAGTTCTGAGAAGCCCGGCTATGTCGCGGCGGTGCCGGTCCGCTGGTCCGATATCGATATGTACCAGCACGTGAACCACGCGACGATGGTGACGATCCTGGAAGAGGCGCGAGTGCCCTTCCTGCGTGACGTTTTTGGTGCCGAGATCACCACCACGGGCCTGCTCATCGCCGATGTCCACGTCAAGTACAAGGGGCAGGTACGGCTCGCGGACTCGCCGTTGCAGGTCACCATGTGGGTATCGAAGATCCGGGCGGTGGACTTTACGATCAACTACGAGGTGCGTTCGGTGAGCGCGGCGCCGGACTCGAAGCCTGCGGTGGTCGCAGACACCCAACTGGTGACCTTCCACCTCGACAGTCAAACCATGCTGCGTCTCACCGACACCCACCGCGAGTACCTGCAGCGGTGGTCTCGAGAATGAGCGAGGCTCCGTTGCGGGTACCCGAGGCGGTTGATCGCCAGGACCTGGCGACCTTCCTCACCCGCACATCGCGCATCGACGAGGCGGCCGTGGTGAGGCTGCGTGCACGTGCTGACGGACGGATAGTTATCTGGGCCGCAACACAATTCGATGTCCTGGCCTGCCGCGCGGTACGCGGAGAGCTGGGCACACCCGATATCACCGCCGCCGCGGACGAACTGCTGCGTGGCCTTCAGACGCCGGACGCGAGTGGATATGTGAACACGGGATTCCCGATGGACTCGGTGTGGCGAGGCGCGCTGCCTGCCGATAACGGCTTCGAGTATCTCGACGACATACCCGCGCGGTCAGTGCTCGAACTGGCGCAGCGCGGGGGAGAGCTGGCCCGCGAACATGGCAGCGCCCACGGCCCGCCCACGTCGCTGCTTGACCAGTCGGTCGTCACCATCGATGGAGCCGACGGCCAGCAGGTCGATGTGCCCATGCGATGCATGTTTGCCTTGACCGCAATGGGATTCATTCCGACGAGCCCCGCGGAGGACGAACCGGTGCGGGTGCGGGCATCGCAGGCATGGTTGCGGCTGGACGCCCGCTTCGGATCGGTGTACCGCCGGCGTAACGATCTTTCGCTGCTAGTGCGTTAGACGATCCAGGCCGCGGTGTTGCGCGGCAGCTTGCCGTTGACGAGTGGCCCACTGGCCAGGATGACCTCGCCCGGAGGCAGATCCACCAGGTCGCTGCTGACGTTCAAGGCGCAGGTCAGCCCGCCACCCTTGACGCGGAACGCGAGTGCGTTCGGCGGGCTGCCATACCACTCAAGGCTGGTGCCGTCGAATTCCTTGCGGCTCCTGCGCAGTTCGATGGCACGCCGATACAACGACAGTGTGGAATCGGTGCGCTCCAGCTGGCGTTCCACGGTTAAATCGGCCCAGCCGTGCGGCATCGGCAGCCATGTCTGGTCGTTACTCGAGAAGCCGTACGGGGGATCGGTGCCCTCCCAGGGGATCGGCACCCGGCAGCCGTCACGGCCTCGCTCGGTATGGCCGGAGCGCTCCCAGACCGGATCCTGCAGGGCAGCGTCGGGCAGGTCCACATTTGGTAGGCCCAGCTCGGAACCGTTGTAGATGAACACCGTTCCGGGCAACGCCAGCATCACCAAAGCCATGGCGCGGGCCCGCCATTGGCCGATCGAGCCATCGCCGTAACGCGTCACCTCACGTTCCACATCGTGGTTGGACAACGTCCACGTAGGTGTTGCTCCTACGGAATCCACTGCGGCAAGCGAGTTGTCGATAGCGGCGCGGATCTTCTCGGCGTCGAAATCGGCCTCCACCAATTTGAAGTTGAATCCGAGATGTAGCTCGTCGGGCCTGACGTATTCGGCGAAGCGGGTGTTGTCGTTCACCCAGATCTCCCCGACGGCGACCACATCGCGGTATTGGTCGAGCACCTTGCGGATCTTGCGGTGGTACTCGTGTACGCCCTCGTTGTTGAACCGCGGGTCTTCGTCGGTGGCATGCAGTATCGAGGTGTCGGTGTCCTCGATATCGGGCAGCCCTGGAGCTTTGGCCATACCGTGGGCGACGTCGAGGCGGAATCCGTCGATGCCGCGGTCGAGCCAGAAGCGCAGGGTGTCGGCGAAGTCGTCGAACACCTCCGGGTTGTCCCAGTTGAGATCCGGCTGTTCGGGAGCGAACAGATGCAGGTACCACTGACCGGGAGTGCCATCGGCTTCGGTGACACGAGTCCAGGCCGGACCCCCAAAGATTGAAGGCCAATTGTTAGGCGGCAGTTCACCATTGGTGCCCTTGCCATCGCGGAAGATGTAGCGCGAACGAGCGTCGCTGTCGGGCTTTGCGGCCAGCGCCTCGATGAACCAGCGGTGTTCGGAACTGGTGTGGTTGGGGACCAGGTCCATGATGACCTTGATGTCGTGCCGATGAGCCGAGGCGATGAGCCGGTGCATCGCCGTCAGCCCGCCGAACAACGGATCGATCTCCCGCGGGTTGGACACGTCGTAGCCGTGGTCGGCCATCGGAGATCTGGTGACGGGATTTAGCCAGATTCCCTGGACGCCGAGCAGGTCAAGGTAGCCAAGTTTTGCTGAAATGCCGTCGAGATCGCCGACGCCATCGCCGTCGCTGTCGCCGAACGACCGCGGATAGATCTGGTAGAAAACGGCGCGCGACCACCAAGGGTCGTCACGTTGGCCCAAGTAGGCGGCAGTCACGGTTGATCATTCTGCACCATGGCGCGGGCGGTGTTGAACCAAGATCCACGGATCAGAAAGGCGAATTGACCATCGACTGCGCCGCCATCTCCAGGTAGCTCCACAACTGGGCGCGATGGTCGTCGTCAAGGGTGTGCCGGTCGATCGAATCGACGGCGGTCCGCATGCATCGCAGCCACGCATCACGTTCGATGGGGCCGATCCGATATGGCGCGTGACGCATCCGCAGCCGTGGATGTCCGCGCTGGTCCGAGTAGGTGCGCGGCCCGCCCCAATACTGTTCGAGGAACATCCGGAGACGGTCCTCGGCGCCGGTCAGGTCCTCTTCTGGATAGAGGGGGCGTAGCACCTCGTCATCGGCCACGAGCTGGTAGAAGCGGGCCACGAGCGCGTGGAAAGTGGCGGCGCCACCGACGGCGTCGTAGAAGTTACTCGGCGTAGGCGCCGGGGAGAGCTCTGCCACGTAGGCCATTGTGCCGGTAGCTGCTTCGGGCGATCAGCCGGGTTGGTTACGGGATGTTCATTGGATTGACCTGCGGGCACGGCAGAAATTGTCGTGCGAAGACCGCGGAATCGTGGTGCACTGGTTGTAATGGCGCCACAGAAGAAGAGCCGTGGGCACCGGCGTAACAGTGCCAGCGCTGGGCCGACCCAGAACGGGTCGGTCCGAATACTGCACAGTGTCCCAGGGACGAGGGTCCCCGGGGCCATTCCCCCGCAGCAGTCCAACGACGCCGGTTCCCTATGGGGCCGGCGTCGCGTGTTATTGCTGAACTCCACATATGAGCCGCTCACCGCACTGCCGATGCGGCGCGCCGTCATCATGCTGCTGTGCGGTAAGGCCGATGTGGTGCACGACGACCCGGGTGCTCCCGTCATTCATTCCGCGACGACGTCGGTGGCGGTCCCGTCGGTGATCAGACTGAGGACCTTTGTGCGGGTGCCTTACCGGGCGCGGGTTCCGATGACGCGCGCGGCCCTGATGCATCGCGACCGGTTCCGCTGCGCGTACTGCGGCGGGCGGGCCGACACCATCGACCACGTGATCCCGCGCAGCAAGGGAGGCGCGCACTCGTGGGAGAACTGTGTGGCCTGCTGCTCCTCGTGTAATCACCGCAAGGCGGACCGGCTGCTGGCCGAGCTCGGCTGGGTGTTGCACACCACGCCGATGCCGCCCAAGGGGCAGCACTGGCGGCTGCTGTCGTCGGTCAAGGAACTCGACCCGGCCTGGGTGCGATACCTAGGCGAAGGTGCGGCATGACACCACGGATGAGCCGCTTGTGCGAACACCAGAGTGCTCGGATACGGTTTGCATCGTGAGCTTCCTCAACAGCCCCACATACATCGGGGCACCGGTCTGGGTGGTGTTGATTGCGCCAGTCTTCTTCGTGCTCGTCGGTCTGTGGACGATGCGCAAGAAGGGCCCGCACCCCGCGACATTCAACATGAACGACGGCTGGACGCACCCCCCGGTCCTGTGGGCAGCCGTCGACGAGAACGTTGGCAGTGGCCACGGCCACGGGCATGGCGATCACGCGAGCGCTGAGGCGATTGGAGGGTCCGCACGTGGCAAGTGGTGAAGTCACCAAGACTGCTCCCGTCGAATTACCGCGCGGATGGGTGCTGACGACAACCGGACGGATCTCGGGCGTTACAGAACCGGGCGCTCTCTCGGTCGATTACCCGTTTCCGAACTACGAGCTGGCGACCCTGGACGATGCCCTGACTTATGGCAGCCGCTCGTCGAAGGCGCGATTCGCGGTGTATATCGGCGACTTGGGGTCCGACACGACCTCCGGAGCGCGCGATGTGTTCCTCAAGGTGCCGACTCCGGACGAGTCCGTGCTGATTGCAGTCTCGCCCGACCAGCATGTCGTGGAGGTCGTCTACGGCGAGGCACTCAAGGGACGTGGCGCCGAGTCTGCCGCCGACCTTGGTGTCGCCGCAGCGGTGGCTTCCTTCAAGGAAGGCAACCTGCTCGACGGGATCATCAGCGCCGTTCGCGTGATGAGCGCGGCAATCGCGCGTCCATAAGTTCCTCTTTGCGCCGAATGTGAAACCTCGGCGGGATTTCGGTCCATTTCCCGCCATGGATTCACGCTCGGCGACTTGTCGGACCGTGAACGCAGACTGCGCACATGGGGGAACCATTCGTCGGTAGCGCGGTGGTGCGGTCCGGCGTCCTTACCCGTCATGCATTGCGGACGCGATATCGCGCGGTCTACCCGGATGTTTTCATCCGGCGGGATGAGGTGCTGACGGCGTCATCGCGAGCGAAGGCATGCTGGCTGTGGACCGATCGCCGCGGAGTTCTGGCGGGCCACTCTGCGTCGGCCTTGCATGGTGCAGGCTGGGTCGATCCCGCGCGCAACGCCGAGATCATTCACGACAATCGACACAGTCCGCCCGGCGTCGCCGTGTGGTCATCGGACATCTCGGACGACGAGATCTGCCTCATTGACGGCATGCGGGTCACCACACCTGCGCGCACGGCGCTCGACCTGGCGTGCCGGTACCCGACAGGCCACGCGGTGGCGTCCATCGATGCTTTGTGTCGGGCCACCGAACTCAAACCGTCTGAGGTGCTGGAGCTGGCGGAGCGGTACAAGGGCCGTCGCGCCATCCGACAGGTGAAGGCAGCCATCGATTTGGTGGATGCCGGTGCGCAGTCTCCTAAGGAGACCTGGCTCCGACTGCTGCTGATACGGGCCGGGCTACCCCGCCCAAGCACGCAGATCCTGGTGCACAACGGCGATTTCGTTCCGCTCGCCTATATCGACATGGGCTGGGAGGACGTCATGGTCGGTGTCGAGTACGACGGCGACCAGCACCGCAGCGACCGGCGGCAATACGTGAAGGACATCAAGCGCCTCGAGATGCTCGAAGGCCTGGGCTGGCTGATCGTCAGGGTGGTCGCCGAGGATCATCCCGACGACATCATCCGCCGAGTACACGAAGCGCTAGCCCTGCGCCGAGCGTGAAACGTGGGCGGGAAATGGGCCGAAATCCCGCCGTGGATTCACGCTCGGCGCAAAGGGGTTCGCAGAGAGGGGTTGCTACTGGGCGTCGAACTCGCGGGCCTTCAGCGACCTGACGATGCCTGCGCGGCCCTCAGACACCAGCCGGTAGAGCGATGCCGGGATCTCCTTGGCCAAGAAGCCGTCTGCCGACTCGACGGCCCGCTGCGAGATATCCCACGACGGGTACAGGCCGATCACCACGGTCTGAGCCACTTCGCTGGAACGCCGCGCCCACACCTCTTCGATGACATCGAAGTAGCGTCCCGCGAACGGGGCCAGCAGCTCGGCCTGTCCGGGCTGGACGATTCCCGCGATCACCGATCGTGCGGTGATGTTCGGCAGCGCGTCATCCTCGATGACCTGCTTCCACGCGGCCTGCTTGACCTCGGCGACCGGTCGAGCGGCCCGCGCCTGCGCGGCCTGACGCTTACCCGCCGCGGTCTGATCGCGCTCCAGCTCCGCGTCGATGAACACCGAAGCATCCGGCTCCAGGGCGCCGGATGCCGCCAGCGCGTTCACGATTCGCCACCGCAGGTCGGTATCCACCGTCAGGCCGGGCAGATCCAGTGAGGCCGGATCGGAGTCCAGTAGTGCCTGCAGCACCACGGTGTGCCCCGCCGACAGCACCGAGGTGGTGAACGCGTTGACGAACGCCAACTGATGATCCGAGCCCGCCTCGGCGGCACGGGCCAGCTCCAGTAACCGGTCGGCGAATGCCGGCCAACCGTGCTCTTTCGCCCATTCGGGTTCCGCGTACGAGTTCAACGCCGTCTGCGCCTGCACCAGGAGGCGTTGTGCCACACCGACTTCCGATTCGGCGTGCACACCGGAGGACACTAGGGCGACAAAGTCGCGCGCCCGTATCTCGGCCTCGCGGGTCATCTCCCAGGCGGCCGACCATGCCAGCGTGCGTGGCAGTGGCTCGGCGATATCGGCTACCCGCGATAGCACGGTCTGAAGCGAATCGTCGTCCAGTCGTAGGGAGCAGTACGTCAGGTCATCGTCGTTGACCAGGATCAGCTTGCCTCGGGAAATACCCTGCAGTGCGGGAACATCCGTCAACGGCCCCTCGACGTCCAGTTCCTCGCGGTGGACCCTGACCAGCTTGCCGTCCACATCGTCGTAGATCCCGACGGCCAACCGGTGCACCCGCGTTTCGCCGGCACCCGGCGCCGCGCCGGACTGCTTGACGGCGAACCGGGTGAACGTGCCCTCGTCGGAAACCTCGAAATCGGGCGAGAGGGTGTTCAACCCGGTCGTCTTGAGCCACTGCGTGCCCCAGTCGGACAGATCGCGTCCCGAGGCCTCCTCCAGAGCGCCCAACAGATCGTCGAATGTCGCATTGCCGAAGGCGTGCGCCGTGAAGTACGCGCGCAGACCCGACAGGAAGTTCTCCAAACCGACATATGCCACAAGCTGTTTGAGCACGCTGGCGCCCTTGGCGTAGGTAATGCCGTCGAAGTTCACCTCCACCGCAGCCAGGTCGGGGATATCGGCGGCCACCGGGTGGGTCGACGGCAGCTGGTCCTGGCGGTACGCCCACGACTTCTCGACATTGGCGAATGTGGTCCACGCCTCGGTGTACTCGGTGGCCTCCGCCTGGCATAGCACCGAGGCGAAGGTGGCGAAGGACTCGTTGAGCCACAGGTCATCCCACCAACGCATGGTGACCAGATCGCCGAACCACATATGTGCCATCTCGTGCAGCACGGTCTCGGCGCGGCGTTCGTAGGAGTACTTGGTGACCTTGCTGCGGAAGACGTAATCCTCCAGGAACGTCACCGCGCCGGCGTTCTCCATGGCACCCGCGTTGAACTCCGGGACGAAGAGTTGGTCGTACTTGCCGAAGGCATACGGGACGCCAAAGTTCTTGTGATAGAAGCCGAATCCCTGCTTGGTCTCGGTGAACAACCGATCGGCGTCCATGAACTCGGATAGCGAGGCGCGGCAGTAGATACCCAGATCGATGCTGCCGTGGTCATCGGAGTACTCATCGTTCCACCGCGCGTACGGGCCGGCGATCAGCGCCACCAGGTAGGTGCTCATCTTCGGAGTGGTGGCGAAGGTGTGTACACCGTCGGCCACGGACAGCGTCGCACCGTTGGAGATCACCTGCCAGTGCGCGGGCGCGGTCACCGTCACGTCGAAGGTCGCCTTGAGGTCGGGCTGGTCGAAGCTGGCGAACATCCGCTTGGCATCAGCGGTTTCGAACTGCGAGTAGAGGTACACCTCGTCGTCGACCGGATCGACGAAGCGGTGCAGGCCCTCGCCCGTGTGCGAGTACTCACAATCGGCCTCCACCACCACGGTGTTCGAAGCCAACAGCCCGGGCAGCGTGATGCCCTGCTCCTCGTCGTAAGAGCTGACGTCCACGTCGGCGCCGTTGAGCTCGACGCGCCGCACCGTGCGCGCAGCGATATCGATGACGGTCGACGCCCCCGGCTGCGCGGTGAAGGTCACGGTCGTCGACGAGTGGAAGGTCTCTTCGCTCGGACCGCCTTCGCCGTCGGTGAGGTCGAGGGTGATTGCGTAGTGCTGGACGTCGATCGCAGCGGCGCGGGCCGCGGCCTGGTCACGGGTGAGGTTGGGAAGTGCCACGTACCCAAGGTAGCCGGTAGCCGGCCGGGCGGGGCGGTGGGAGGGACCGTGTTCGTGCGCGACGGGAACAGGGCGGCAGGATTGGGAGTTGGGATGCACTAGGACCCTCCCGTCCAACTCACATTCGAAAGGCGCGCTATGTCTGCAGGCAAGAAGGACCTCGCCGAGTTCTGGTTCGATCCGCTGTGTCCGTGGTGCTGGATCACCTCGCGGTGGATTCTGGAGGTCCAGAAGGTTCGTGATATCGATGTGAAATTCCGCGTGATGAGCCTGGCCGTCCTCAACGAGGGACGCGACGATCTGCCGGAGCGCTATGTGGAACTGATGAAGAGTGCCTGGGGGCCCGTGCGCGTTGCCATCGCCGCCGAACAGGCCAAGGGCCCGGAGATCCTGGAGCCGCTGTACACGGCGCTGGGCACCCGGATCCACAACCAGGACAACAAAGACCTACCCGCCGTGATTGCCGAATCGCTGGCTGAGGTGGGTCTGCCCGCCGAGCTCGCGGAGGCCGCCGAATCCACCGACTACGACGAGGCGCTCCGCGTCAGCCACCACGCCGGCATGGACAAGGTGGGGCCCGATGTGGGCACCCCGACCATCCACGTCAACGGTGTGGCGTTCTTCGGCCCGGTGATCTCCAAGATCCCGCGCGGCGAAGAGGCGGGCAAGCTCTGGGATGCGTCGGTGATCTTTGCGTCGTACCCGTACTTCTTCGAGCTCAAGCGGACGCGCACCGAACCGCCGACCTTCGACTAGTAACGCGGCTTAATAACGCGGGGGTGGATTGTCGAACGTGTACCCCTGCTGAGGCGGTGCGTATCCGTACGGTATCGGGGGCGGTGCGGGGGGAAGCGGCGGCGGTACCGGTGGGATGGGAGTCGGCGGCAGCAACTTGGGTCGGAAGAACAACGACCCGGCCTGCTGCCGATTCCGCAACGCCGCCGCGCGCCAGGTGTGCACGGGATGGCTGGACAGCATGTTGACCAGCCATACGAAGAACCCGGTCTCCAGGGTGGCGCGGTTGGCCAGCGTGTCGAACTCGACTCGTTTGAGCAGGTACTTGCCGGCCGCCATTACCCCGATTGCGCCCTGAATCCCGGTGGGGCGCATGGCGTATCCGTGGTTGTCGGCGGTGTACTCCATAGACCGTGACAGCGACGTGCCGACAAACGGGACGAAGTTCATCGCGGTTTGAGCGAACTGGCGCCAATACGACGCATGCCCGGCGGCGATATGGCCGACCTCGTGGCCGATGATGAAGGCCAGTGCTTCCGGATCACGGGCCTCGCCGCCGATCTCGAAAAGGTCGCTGTAGATGACGACGAACCGGCGGAAGCCGTGCCCGCTCGCGAAGGCGTTGATCTGGCCGTTGCCCAGCACGACGTAGGCGTCGGGCACTTCGTGCAGGCCGAACCGCTGCGCCGCCTCGACCACCATCGCGAACCCCTCGGGGAACTGGGTGGGCGACATCTTCACGCCATTCACCCGCTGCTGCCCATAGAGGAGGCCGCGGCCCAGGTACAGCGTTAGGGGAGTAGCGGCCAGCGCGACGATGATGATGTTCAGCTGGACATGCTCGGGATCGGCGAGGAACCCGATGATGCTGAAGATCGCGACGACATACAGCAGCAGCGTGAACAGGATGACGACGACGAGCAACCCGATCTCCCACGGATGGCGACGCGGGGGATAGGTGTACTGGGGCAGTCCGACCGGGTACATGCGCGCCACGGTAACCGACCGAAGCGCAACCTGACACAACACGGCTGTCACAATTGGGACATGCGCGTCTATGTGGGAGCGGATCACGCCGGCTACGAGTTGAAGCAGAAGATCATCGAGCACCTTCGCGGCCGCGGCCACGAGCCGGTGGATTGCGGTGCCTACGAGGTGGACCCGCAGGATGATTACCCGGCGTTCTGTATCGACGCCGCCCGGCGCACCGTCGCCGACCCGGGCAGCCTCGGCATCGTGCTGGGGGGTTCGGGTAACGGTGAGCAGATCGCCGCCAACAAGGTCCCGGGTGCCCGCTGCGCGCTGGCGTGGAGCCTGGAGACAGCGGTGCTGGCCCGTGAGCACAACAACGCGCAGCTGATCGGGATCGGCGGGCGCATGCACACCGTGCCGGAGGCGCTTGCCATCGTGGACGCCTTCCTTGCGGCCACCTGGTCGGAGGAGCCGCGGCACCAGCGCCGCATCGACATCCTGGCCGAGTATGAGGCGACCCGCGTTGCGCCGCCGGTACCGGGCGCCAAGTCGTAAACGTCTGTGCCCGAAGGGCATACCCTGCACCGGCTGGCCCGGTTGCATCAGCGCCGGTTCGCGGGCTCACCGGTGGCGGTCAGCAGTCCGCAGGGACGGTTCACCGAAGGTGCGGCCGCAGTCAATGGACGCACCTTCGTCAAAGCGCATGCCTGGGGCAAGCATCTGTTTCACGACTACGGCTCGGCGGGGGTCGTGCACGTGCATTTGGGGTTGTACGGCACCTTCACCGAGCTGCCGGTACCGATGGGTGTACCTGTCGGTCAGGTGCGGATGCGCGTCGAAGGACATGAGTTCGGGACCGATCTACGTGGCGCGACCGCGTGTGAGCTGATCGGTCCTGAGCAGGTTGACGTGATCCTGGCGCGCCTCGGTCCCGACCCATTGCGTCCCCGATCCGACCCGGCAACGGCCTTCGAACGGATCGCAAAGTCGCACAGACCAATCGGCGCCTTGCTGATGGATCAGAAGATCATCGCCGGGGTTGGCAATGTCTATCGCAGCGAGGTGCTGTTCCGTCGTCGGATCGACCCCTACCGTCAGGGTCGTCGATTGGATCCGGAAGAGCTCAGTGCGCTCTGGGGCGATTTAGTCGACCGGATGCGCGTTGGGTTGCGGGTCGGCAAGATCGTCACCGTCGATGCCGAACACGATTGCGGAGAACCGTCATACGCGCGGGACCGTCCCCGCACCTATGTGTACCGACGCGCGGGATCGCCGTGTCGGGTGTGCGGCACACCCATCCTCACCGCGGAGTTGGAGGCGCGAAACCTGTTCTGGTGCCCCTCATGTCAAATGCGCTGATGTCACCGCAATGACACATCTGGTTGCTAGAGTGGGACGCCGGGTACCAAGTAGCTAGTGCGAACAACCGAGAGGCGGGTTAATGACGCGACCGGGCGCGCCGTTGGGAAAGCTCATGGCCCGCGCAGTTCGTGGATTGGGATCACACCCCGAACCCGATGACATCGAGGCGCGCTTGTTGGATGCCAGCATCGCGGTGCTTGCCGAACAGGGCACCCAGTCCGCCACCATCGACGAGGTGGCGCGCAGGGCAAAGGTGGGCCGCGCCACAGTGTTTCGGCGCTTCTCGAGCAAGGACCAACTTTTCGAGCGTGCCCTCGGTCGGGAGATGTACCGATTCCTGAGCGAGGTCCAACAACGCGCCGAGAACTTCGACGATGTCGCGGACCGCGTGGCCGAGACATTTGCGGTGTGCATTGAAATCACCGGCCATCCGTTGTTGCGCAACGCATCCGCTCGGGGGCGTGCGAGTTTCATCGACGCTATCGGTCAGGGATCGCCCTCGCCCAAGGATCTCGCGCGGGGCTACTTCGTGTCGAAGATCGACGAGCTACGTGCCGAGGGCCGGATTCCCCCCGGGGATTCGGAACGTCAGGCTGACGTGTTGATCCATATCGTGCTCGGATATCTCGTGTCACCCGAGTCTCCCGTTGATCTCGCCAATCCCATCGAGGTCAGGGCCCTTGCCCGCGAGACCTTCTCACCGATCCTGCTGGCGCCCAACGAGCCAAAGGTCGGCTAGAAGTCTCCGCCGCCGAAGTCGCCACCGAAATCGCCACCGCCATCCCAGCCGCCGCCTTGATCCCAGCCACCACCGCCGCCCTGGTCCCAGCCCGAGCCTTGATCGGCACCGCCCTGGTCCCAGCCGTTCTGATCTGCGCCACCACCCTCGTTCCCCGCGCCGAGTCCGGCGTCGTATCCGTCCGAATACCCTTGCCCGAAGCCGCTTTCGAACCCGGAGGCGCCATACCCGACTCCGTGCATACCGGAGAAGAGCGAGTTGAACAGCAGGGCCGAACCCACACCCCAAGCGCCGGCAACGAGAGCGGGCTTCCACCACGGCTCCGAGTACCAGCCGGCGGGAACCGGACGTCCGGCGACGGAGCCGCCGGGGTAGTAGTTGGGTGTCCGGCCGGACGGCTCTGGGGAGGCCTCGATCTCGCGGCCCTCGAAGTTGATCCGCCGATCCTCGCTGACCGAACCGGCTCTGCTCTGTCCGGTGGTCGAGGGGAGTTCCGGCCCGGGATCCATACCCATGGCAACCCGAGCCGCGCGGACGTAATAAAGTCCCTCGATGGCGCTCTCCTTGGCCAGCGTCGCCTGCGCGGCGGTCCTGGACTGCTCAATGGCCGAGGACGCGGCGGTGTAGCGCTCGGAGGCATCCGCGAGAGCTTGTTTCGAGGCATCATCGGTACCGGAAAGCCCCAGCACCTGGCCGCCGAGACGCTCGGTGAGGCGGCGCGCGTCGGCCTTGGCATCCTCGAGCTGCTCGCCGCGACGGCGGCTCGATCCCTGCGTGTAGATGATCGCGCCGCCGACGATCACGCCAACGAGAAGTAGGCCCAGGATGATTTCCATGGGAACCACCGTACTGGTGTTTGACTACTCGACTTCAGCCTCGACGAGGCCGAATGGTGACGCCGTCGGGACGACCCGGGTCATTTGGAAACCGGCCCGCTTGAGGAAGGGCCTGGTACTCCCGGCAGTGCGTTCGCACGCTCCCAGCGTGAGCAGCATCTCCATATCGGTCCACTTGCCGCCCCGCCTACCCAAACATCCGTGCGGCGGGACGCGGCCCTGTACTGACTGGTGGAGCGGGCGACGGGAATCGAACCCGCGTAGCTAGTTTGGAAGACTAGGGCTCTACCATTGAGCTACGCCCGCGCGCTTACGGGTTGCCCCGCTTGCGTTGACGAATGTACAGCGCCGGGGCGGATCAAATCCAATTTAAGGGCCGAGGCCACGTCATGCGATGAGCCGCGTGCGCGAAGAGCATGTGGAACGCCGTAGGATCGCTTGGTCAAACGCCCAGCCGCGGATTGGTTGGACGGGGTGTAGCGCAGCTTGGTAGCGCATCCGCTTTGGGAGCGGAGGGTCGCAGGTTCAAATCCTGTCACCCCGACAGCACGACAGCACGAAGAACTGCAGGTCACGACGATCTGCCGCGAACTATAAAGGAGCACTGCACGTGAAGAGCACCGTCGAAAAGCTGAGCCCGACCCGGGTTCGCATCAACGTCGAGGTTCCCTTCGCAGAGCTTGAACCAGATTTCTCCAAGGCCTACCAGGAGCTGGCCCAGCAGGTGCGCCTGCCCGGTTTCCGCCCCGGCAAGGCTCCGGCCAAGCTGCTCGAGGCCCGCGTTGGCCGCGCCGCCGTGCTGGAACAGGTCGTCAATTCGGCCCTGCCGACCCGGTACAGCGAGGCCGTCACCGCCTCCGATGTGAAGCCGCTCGGTCAACCGGAGATCGAGGTCACCAAGATCGAGGACGGCGAGGAGCTGACCTTCACCGCCGAGGTCGACGTGCGTCCCGAGATCGAGCTGCCCGACCTGAGCACCGTGACGGTCACCGTCGAGCCGGTCACCGTCGAGGACTCCGAGGTGGAGACCGAGCTGGACGCGCTGCGTGCGCGGTTCGGAACCCTCAAGGGCGTCGAGCGCGCCGCCGCGGACGGTGACTTCGTGTCGATCGACCTGTCGGCCACGGTCGATGGCAAGGACGTCGAGGAAGCCGCGACCTCCGGGCTGTCCCACGAGATCGGTTCCGGGCAGCTGATCGACGGCCTGGACGAGGCCATCATCGGCCTGAAGGCTGGCGAAGAGAAGGTGTTCAACACCACGCTGGCCGCCGGTGAGTTCGCTGGGCAGGACGCTGAGGTCACCGTCAAGGTCGGGTCCATCAAGGAACGCGAGCTTCCCGCCGCCGACGACGATTTCGCCCAGCTGGCAAGTGAATTCGACACCATCGGCGAGCTCAAGGAGAGCCTCACCGAGCAGGTGAAGGGCCGCAAGCGCATCGCGCAGGCCGATGAGATCCGCAACGAGACCATCACCACGCTGCTCGACACCATCGAGATTCCGGTACCCGAGAAGATCCTCGAGGAGCAGATCGGGAACAGCCTGCACGAGGCCGTTCACGGACTGGACCACAACGAGGACAAGCTCAACGAACTGCTCGAGGAGCAGGGCACCACGCGCGAGGAGTTCGACAAGGACCTGCGTGAGTCCGCGACCAAGTCCATCAAGACCGAGCTGCTGCTCGACGTGATCGCCGACAAGTTCGATATCAACGTCGACCAGCAGGACCTCACCGAACGTCTCGTGCTCATGTCGCGCCAGTACGGCATTGAGCCGCAGCAGCTGGTTCAGTACCTCACCCAGCAGCAGCAGCTGCCTGGGCTGTACGTCGACGTGCGCCGCGGCAAGGCGATCGCGGAGGTCATTCGTCAGGCCAAGGTGACCGATTCCACCGGTGCCGATGTTGACGTCGAAGCCGTGCTGGGACCGCGTCGCGAGGCCCTGGCGGATGCTGACGGCGCCGATGATGCGGAAGACACCAAATAACGCTCTGAGCGAACTCGCCCGTGGTGGGGAGTGCACGACCGCCGATGTTGGTTAATGTCGGCAGTACACGGAATTGGTTCCAAAGCGATATCCCGAAGAGCTAGACGAAGGCAGGTTGCACAGTGACTGAAATGCGTTCGGCGACAGCCGGGCTCAACCTCATCGACTCGGTGTATGAGCGCCTGCTCTCCGAGCGCATCATTTTCCTGGGCCAGCAGGTGGACGACGACATCGCCAACCGGCTTTGCGCGCAGATCCTGCTGCTGACGGCAGAGGATCCCACTAAGGACATCCACCTCTACATCAACTCGCCGGGTGGCTCGATCAGCGCCGGTATGGCGATCTTCGACACCATGCAGCTCTCTGAATGCGATGTCGCCACCTACGCGATGGGCATGGCGGCCTCCATGGGCGAGTTCCTGCTGGCGGCCGGCGCCAAGGGCAAGCGGCATGCCCTGCAGCACGCCCGCATCCTCATGCACCAGCCGCTTGGTGGCGTGACCGGCAGCGCGTCCGATATCGCCATCCAGGCCGAGCAGTTCCAGGTCATCAAGAAGGAAATGTTCCGCCTCAACGCCGAGTTCACCGGCAAGAGTGTCGAGCAGATCGAGACCGATTCGGACCGCGACCGCTGGTTCACCGCGCCGGAGGCACTCGAATACGGCTTCGTCGACCAGATCATCACCCGCGCAAACCTGAACGGCAGCAAGGGAGCTTCAAAGTGATCAGCAAGCACCTCAACCCAGAACTGGCGCCGCAAGCCCGGTACATCCTGCCCTCGTTCATCGAGCACTCGAGCTTCGGTGTCAAAGAGTCCAACCCGTACAACAAGCTGTTCGAGGAGCGCATCATCTTCCTCGGCGTGCAGGTGGACGACGCCTCGGCCAACGACATCATGGCCCAGCTGCTGGTGCTGGAATCGCTGGATCCCGATCGCGAGATCACCATGTACATCAACTCCCCGGGTGGCTCGTTCACCTCGTTGATGGCGATCTACGACACCATGCAGTACGTCCGCTCCGATATCCGCACGGTGGTACTGGGCCAGGCCGCATCGGCCGCTGCGGTGCTGCTCGCCGCGGGAACCCCCGGTAAGCGGATGGCGCTGCCCAACGCCCGCGTGCTCATTCACCAGCCGTCACTGTCGGGAGTTATCCAGGGCCAGTTCACCGATCTGGAGATCCAGGCCAAAGAGATCGAGCGCATGCGGGTGCTGCAGGAGACCACTCTGTCCCGGCATACGGGTAAGGCCGAAGAAGTCATCCGCAAGGACACCGACCGCGACAAGATCTTCACGGCCGAAGAGGCCAAGGAGTACGGGATCATCGACGTCGTCCTGGAGTACCGCAAGCTCTCGGCGACCAGCGCCGCTTCGTAACGGTTGCGACACACCGGTCTCGGTCGCGCGTCATCGGGTGCCGCGGTCGGTGTGAGGCGATATGTTCTCCAGCACGGCGGGCGTAAATGCCGTCGGTGCTATTCGGTTTATCGGTCGCGGGGTGTCCGGTGTAGCGGGTAGCGTCGGGACGAACAGGTCAGAGGACGTGCTGACACCACGATCCACCACCGCGTGACAGGAAGTAGGACTGGCCACCATGGCACGTATTGGAGACGGCGGCGACCTGCTGAAATGCTCGTTCTGCGGAAAGAGCCAGAAGCAGGTCAAGAAGCTCATTGCCGGCCCCGGCGTGTACATCTGCGATGAATGCATCGACCTCTGCAACGAGATCATCGAAGAGGAATTGGCCGACGCCGACGACGTCAAGCTCGATGAGCTGCCCAAGCCCGTCGAGATCCGTGACTTCCTGGAGAACTACGTCATCGGCCAGGACAATGCGAAGAAGACGCTGGCCGTCGCCGTCTACAACCACTACAAGCGCATCCAGGCCGGAGACAAGGCCCGTGACGCCCGCGGCGAGACCGTTGAGCTGGCCAAATCCAATATCTTGATGCTGGGCCCCACCGGCTGCGGTAAGACCTACCTGGCGCAGACGCTGGCCAAGATGCTCAACGTGCCCTTCGCGATCGCCGACGCCACCGCCCTCACCGAGGCCGGATATGTGGGCGAGGACGTCGAGAACATTCTCCTCAAGCTGATTCAGGCGGCCGACTACGACGTGAAGCGCGCCGAGACCGGAATCATTTACATCGACGAGGTCGACAAGATCGCCCGCAAGAGCGAGAACCCGTCGATCACGCGTGATGTGTCCGGCGAGGGTGTGCAGCAGGCGCTGCTGAAGATCCTGGAAGGTACTCAGGCCTCGGTGCCCCCGCAGGGCGGCCGTAAGCACCCGCACCAGGAGTTCATCCAAATCGACACCACGAACGTGCTGTTCATCGTGGCCGGTGCCTTCGCGGGCCTGGAGAAGATCGTGGCAGACCGTGTCGGCAAGCGCGGCCTGGGCTTCGGTGCCGAGGTCAAGTCGAAGGCCGATATCGACACCGCCGACCACTTCGCCGACGTCATGCCGGAGGATCTGATCAAATTCGGGCTCATCCCCGAGTTCATTGGCCGTCTGCCGATTGTCGCCTCGGTGACCAACCTCGACCGCGAATCGCTCATCACGATCCTGTCCGAGCCGAAGAATGCGTTGGTCAAGCAGTACACCCGCCTCTTCGAAATGGACGGCGTCGAGCTGGAATTCGAGCAGGATGCGCTTGAGGCCATTGCCGATCAGGCCATCCACCGTGGCACCGGTGCCCGCGGGCTCCGCGCCATCATGGAGGAAGTGCTGCAGCCAGTGATGTACGACATCCCGAGCCGCGACGATGTCGCCAAGGTTGTGGTGACTGGGGAGACCGTCATCGACAACGTGCTGCCGACCATCGTGCCGCGTAAGCCCTCGCGCACTGAGCGGCGCGACAAGTCTGCATAGCTCGTCGTCATGAGCGCCATGCAGTTGGCGCGGGCAGAGCGTATCGATCTCGCGAAGTTTTTGGCAGCGCTAGCCCCTGAGCAGTGGGATGCACAGACCCTCTGCACCAAATGGCGGGTGCGTGACGTGGTCACGCACCTGATCGGTTACGAAGAGCTCAGCTACGCCGAGTTCTTTCCCCGCGTTGTCAAGGGTGGCTGCAACCCGAACCGGATCAATGCCAACCGCCTCGCCGAGCTCGCCGATAGGACCCCCGCGCAACTGTTGGAGATGGTCCGCGCCTCGGAAACTCCGCGCTCACTCACATCGGGATTCGGGGGTCGGATTGCGTTGCTGGACGGCATAGTCCACCAACAAGACATCCGCCGTCCGCTGGGCATCCCGCGCATCATCCCGCAAGAGCGGCTGGTCCCGGCACTGGATTTCGCGAGATGGGCCCCTCCGGTTCGTGGCGCGCTGCGGGCTAGGGGGGTCCGTCTGGTGGCCACCGACATCGACTGGTCGCGCGGTAGCGGGCCCGAGGTCACCGGTCCCGCGGAAGCGCTGCTGATGGCGATGGCCGCACGCCCACACGCACTCACAGACCTGGAAGGCCCGGGTAAATCAACCCTGGCACAACACATTTCATAGATGTCCGTATGCTGGATATATGTCCGCGGAGTTCCTGAGCCAGCCCACTCTCGAGGGTCCCACGTTGACCCTGCGTCCGTTGGAAGCGGACGACCTTGAGCCGCTGTACCTCGCCGCCAGTGATCCGCTGATCTGGGAGCAACACCCGAGCCCGGACCGCCACGAGCGGGCTATCTTCGAGCGGTGGTTCGCCGAGGCTCTTGCCGCGAAATCGCTTGTCATCATCGACCATTCGACGGGGGAGATGATCGGGTCCTCCCGGTTCTACGAATGGGATCCGGAGACGCGCGAGGTCGCGATCGGGTATACCTTCATCACCCGCGAGTACTGGGGTGGCACCGTCAACGCCGAGCTCAAGACGCTCATGCTGGATTACGCCTTCATCAACGCGGACCTGGTGTGGTTCCACGTGGGTGCCACCAATGTGCGGTCGCAGCGGGCGCTGGCCAAGATCGGAGCCCAGGAGCATCACCGCCAGAAGCGCGAGATCAACGGCGCACTGGAGAACTACGTGTACTTCACCATCACCGCGACCGACTGGCGAGAAGCCTCCGACTGACGTGACTCCGCGCTGAGGGCGGACATTTCGCGGTGCTGGCCGGCCTCAGCGCAGAGTCAACGTATTACGTTTCTTCCTGGTCGCGCTCGGCTGTTTTCGCAGCCTCGCGCATCTCGAAGGCGTCGGTGGCGATCTCACCGATCTGCCTGGTGACATCCACCACCGCATTGGTGATGATCTTGGCGATCTCGCCCACGTGCTCGGCGGTCGACGACACGACTTCCTGTGCCAGGTCCTTGTTGCGTTCGAACTTGCTCACCACGCCACCTAACTTACGCGTCGACCAGCTCGCCGCGCTCGTCAACTACGACGATCTCGGGCCGCTTCTCTCGATCGATATGCACGACGAGCTCCGGCTCGCCGCCGAACCAGCCGTTGGGCAGCGATAGACGCGCGATCTTCTTCCACGTCGAGGAGATCTGTTGGAAGAAGCCGCCGGAGTTGTACGGCAGTCCGTACTTCTGGCACAGCTCCCGGACCTCGGGTGCCATCTCTGGGTAGCGGTTGGCGGGTAGGTCGGGGAACAGGTGGTGTTCGATCTGGTGCGACAGGTTGCCGCTCATGATGTGGAACAGTCTGCTGCCCTCAATGTTCGCAGAGCCGAGCAGCTGGCGGACATACCACTCGCCGCGCGTTTCGTTCGCGGTCTCCTCCTTGCTGAATGTCTGCACACCGGAGGGAAAGTGTCCGCAGAAGATGATCGAGAACGTCCAGATATTGCGTATCAGGTTGGCGGACGCATTACCGAGGAAGGTGATCGGGAACAGCGGCCCGGTCAGCGCCGGATAGATCACGTAATCCTTGAGGACCTGCTTTCCTGCCTTCCTCCACATGCCCTTGACGAGTGTCTTGACGTCGTACCACTTGCGCTTGCCTTTGAGGATGTTCTCGACCTCCAGGTCATGCACCATGACGCCCCACTCGAACAGCAGCATCAGGGCCGTCGCCCAGGCGATGTTCCCCAGGTAGTACGGGTTCCACTTCTGCTCGGGCACCATCCGCAGGATGCCGTAACCGATATCGCGATCCATATCGACGACATTGGTGAAGGTGTGGTGCAAGTAATTGTGCGAATGCCGCCACTGATCGGCGGGGCACACCGTGTCCCACTCGAATTCCCTTGAATTGAGCCCCTTTTCGCGCATCCAGTCGTACTGGCCGTGCATGACGTTGTGCCCGATCTCCATGTTGTCGAGGATCTTCGAAACAGAAAGAGCGCCCACCGCCGCGAGCCAGACCGGCGGGATGAACCCGAGGTACATCAGGCCGCGTCCGGCGAGCTCGCAGCCGCGCTGGGTCTTGATGATGGAGTAGATGTACTCGCGGTCGCGGTCGCCCAAATCGGCAACGACGCGGGAGCGCAGCGCGTCGAACTCCTTGCCGAGCGCCTCGACATCTGCTGCGTTGATGGTGATTTCGTTGCTTGTCATCTCGCTGCCTTCCTGGTGGGTAGCCGGGTTTAGAGTTTGATGTCGACGTCACCGACGGGGGCGGTGATGCAGAGCTGGATGTGTTGATCGGGGTCGTCGTTCTCGTCGCCAGTACGCAGGTTCCGGGTGCACCCGGACGTCTTCACCGCCGAACAGGCGAAGCAGATACCCATCCGGCAGCCGAACTCGGGTTGCAGACCGGCCGCTTCGGCCTGTTCGAGGATGGGCCGTCCGTCGTTTTCGGCGGTGACTGTGCCCTTGTCGGATGTGGCGAATCGCAGCACACCCCCGGCCTCGGCGGTGGTGCTCGACGTGGTGAGGGTGAATTCTTCGGTGTGCAGACGGTCGGAGATTCCGCGTTCCGCATACAGCGCGCCGACTGCCTCGTGCAGAGACGGCGGGCCACACAGGAATGTCTGGGTGTCGGCATGCGCAGGGGCCTGGTCTTCGCGCAAGCTGGGGGTACCTCCCGCTTGCGGGGGACTCATCCATGGCGCGACTGCGTCAAGCTGCTCAGGGCCGAAGTATTGGCCGCCTGCGCGGGTGTACTCGGTGTGCACCGTGACCGAGGGCAGCTCGGCCAGCTCGGCCAGCTCGCGGGCGTACGGGTTCTCCGCGGCGCTCGGAGCGTAGTAGAGGATTGTCAGGGTTCCCGGATACCCATTTCCTACAAGGCTTCGTGCCATTGAGATAACAGGTGTAATCCCACTACCGCCCGCGATGAGTAGGGTCCGCGAGGGTCGCGGGTCCGGCAGGGTGAAGCTGCCTGTGGCCGGGGTGATGCTGTACACATCACCGACCGCGGCGTGCTTGTACAGATAGTTCGAGACCAAGCCTTCGGGTCGTCGGGCGATGGTCAGCTCGATGATTTCCCGGGCGTCGTCGGCGCACGAGGGCGAGAAGCATCGGACATGCCGCACACCGTCGATGACGACGCCCAATTGGACGAACTGACCTGCTCGAAAGCCTTTGAACTGGCGGGTTGTGCGCAGGGTCAAGGTCACCGATCGAGTAGTGCGGCGCTGGACGCGAACGACGCGGGCGCGGGCCTCTTCCCAGGTGATCATCGGGTCGACGAGTTCGAGGTAGCGGTCGACGGCGTGTGGGGTGAGCGCGGCTGACAGTAGCCGGCCCAATGAGGACTCGGGAGTCAGGATGCGCCGGGTGGCTTTAGTTAGAAATGTCATTCGAACTGCCTCCATTAGGTTAACGAATGTACACTGAAATTGTGAACCAAGAGACCCCCACTCAGTCAAGCCGCAATCACCGTGTCGGCCATCACAGCGATAAAGTGGCCGCCATGACCAGTCGTCGTGAGCGGGGACCGCATTCGGGTGGTTCCGCGCGGCGTGAATCGGTCCGGGGTGAGCAGAAGTTGCGCACCAGGACGTCACTGATCGAGGCCGCTCTTGATCTCTCCCGTACCCAGTCTTTCTCGGGCCTGAGCCTGCGCGATGTGGCGCGTGGAGCCGGGATCTCGCCGACGGCGTTCTACCGCCACTTCTCGTCACTCGACGAGCTGGGTGTGGCCCTGGCCGAGGAGGGGATGAGGAGCGCGCGGGGCATAGCGCGCGAGATCCGCCGTGGCGAGCCCAAGACACTGAGCGAGGCGATGGGAATCCTGACAGAGCAGGTGCGGCAGAGTCCCGATCAGTTGCGGTTCGTCGTGACCGAGCGATACACCGCGCCCACCGAGGTGCGGCGTGCGGTGAACATCGAGATGCGGCTGCTGGCGGGGGAGCTGGCGATCGACCTGGCTCGACGCGATCAGATGCGGATGTGGGATTCCGCCGACCTGACGACGGCGGCGAATCTCATTCTGTCGATCGCCGCGAATGCGGTCGCGGAGTTGGTACAGCCAGATGCCGACACCGATGAGGTGGTCAGTACCGCGACTAGCTCGTTGAGGATGGCCTTCGTCGGCCTGCAGAACTGGAAGTCCAGCTAGTTCGAGGCCTCGCTAGTCGCGACGCTCCGATTCGCCGAGTCGCTGATGCAGCCGGTCGCGGATCTCGTCCACGGTGTACGCCTTGCGTCTGCGTTGATCGCGGGCGACCAGTACGCCCCCTGCCGCCACCCCGACGGCCCCGGCGAGCCCGAGCCACTTCCACATGTTGGCCATCGGTCCAGGCTACGGTGCGGAGATGATCGAGAAGGCGACAGGATGAGCCGCTTGCGCGAAGACAATCGGTCCGTGTCGATTGAGCAGGCGCTCGATGCGACACGGACCGGCGACATTTGGGTGTTCCGCGGACGGTCGGGTCCCGATCGTCTTATCCAGACGTTGTCGAACAGCCCGGTCAATCATGTTGGCATGACGTTGGCGATCGACGACCTGCCGCCGCTCATGTGGCACGCCGAGCTCGGCAACAAACTCACCGATGTGTGGACCGGCGATAATCACCGAGGAGTGCAGCTGCACGATGCGCGCGCGGCGATCGAGCGATGGGTACACGTGTACGGGCAGCGGTGCTGGCTTCGGCAGCTGAGCCCGCGGCTGAGTCGCGAGCAGGAGGACGCCGCGCTGCGCGTCGTCGCCCGGATGGACGGGACGCCCTTTCCGGCCACCGCGCGGTTGACGGGCCGCTGGATGAGAGGCCGATTTCCGACCGTCAGCGATTGGACACGCGGAATCCCGTTCGTGCACAAGAAGGTTCGCGAGGTGGCCGAGCGCGACAAGGTGGAACACCGCCAGGCCGGGTTGGAGACGGCGTTCTGTGCAGAGACGGTGGCGATCAGCTATGAGGAGATGGGACTGCTCCTCACCGAGAAGCGGTCGAACTACTTCGACCCGGGATCGTTCTGGAGCGGCGACGGCTTGCCGTTGGCGCCGGGCTACTCACTGGGTAGGGAGATCGCCGTCGAGGTGCCGTGAGGCGCTAACGGATGCGGTCTGCCCGGGTGTAGACATTCATGCTGTCCTCTCGCAGGAATGCAACGAGCGTCATCCCCGACTGGGCCGCCAGATCGACGGCCAGCGAGGACGGCGCCGACACCGCGGCCAGGATCGGAATCCCTGCCATGGTGGCCTTCTGGGCGAGCTCGAAGGAGGCCCTTCCGCTCACCAGTAGCACCGTTCCGGTCAGTGGCAGCCTGTCGTTCTCCAGTGCCCACCCGATGACCTTGTCCACCGCGTTATGCCGGCCGATATCCTCGCGCACTGCCAGCATGGTGCCGTCGATGGTGAACAGTGCCGCGGCATGCAAGCCGCCCGTCGTCGCGAAAACCTTTTGTGCCGAACGAAGTTTGTCGGGCAGGCCAACCAGTGTGTGCGACTCGATCGTGGACGGGTCGTCACCGGGGGAGAAGCGGCTGATTGTGCGTACCGCTTCCAAGGAGCCTTTGCCGCAGACACCGCAGGAGGAGGTGGTGTAGAAGTTCCTCGTCACCGCCGGGTCCGGTGCGGGAACTCCGGGGGCCAAGGTGGCATCCAGGACGTTGTAGGTGTTCAGACCGTCGGGTCCTTCGCCCTGGCAGTAGCGCACGGTCAACAGATCTTCGCGGCCGGCGATGACCCCTTCGGTGAGCAGGAACCCTTGGGTGAGTTCGACATCCGATCCGGGGGTGCGCATTGTGACGGCCACCGCCTGCCCGTTCACCCGAATCTCCAGGGGCTCCTCGACGACCAGTGTCTCGCTGCGGTCGTTGTGTTCGACACCCTCGATGCGCCGAATGCGCCGTCTGTCGGTGACCCTACCCACGGGCTTCCAGCCGGATCACGACCGCCTTGGACACCGGGGTGTTGGAACGCTCTGCGACGTGATCAAGGGGCACAAGCGGATTGGTTTCGGGATAGTAGGCGGCCGCGTTACCCCGGGGCGTGGAATACGGCACCACCAGGAAGTCCTCGGCCCGCCGCTCCTCGAGTGTTCCGTCGGCGCCGGTGTATTCGGAGACAAGATCCACCCGCGCGCTCTCGGATAACCCAAATGCCACCAGGTCTTCTGGGTTTACGAAGACCACTCGGCGGCCGCCCTTGACGCCGCGGTATCGGTCGTCCAGGCCGTAGATGGTGGTGTTGTACTGGTCGTGGCTGCGCAGCGTCTGCAAGACCAGCCGGCCATCGGGGATCTGCACCCATTCCAGCGGTGCCACCGAGAAGTTGGCCTTGCCTGTGTGGGTGGGGAATTGGCGATCGTCACGTGGCGGATGCGGCAGACCGAACCCGTCTGGTTGGCGGACCTTGGTGTTGTAGTCAGTGCATCCGGGCACTACTCGTGAGATGGCATCGCGGACGGTGTCGTAGTCCTCGATGAACCTCTCCCACGGCACCGGATGCGTTGGGCCCAGGGCGGCGCGTGCCATCTGGCAGACGATGGCCACCTCGCTGCGCAGCTCCGTGCTGGGCGGGTGCAGACTGCCGCGCGACAGGTGCACCATGGACATCGAATCTTCCACGGAAACAAGTTGCTTTCCCGATTTCTGGATATCGCGGTCGGTGCGCCCGAGGGTGGGCAGGATAAGTGCAGTGCGACCGTTCACCAGGTGGCTGCGATTGAGCTTGGTGGAGATCTGCACCGTCAGTGCGCAATTGCGTAGCGCGGCCTCCGTAACGGCGGTGTCAGGGGTGGCGGAGGCGAAATTGCCGCCCATGCCGATGAAGACCGAGACCTTGCCGTCCCGCATGGCCCGGATCGCGTCGACGGTGTCGAGCCCGTGCTTGCGCGGGGTGGTGATGCCGAACTCGGAATCCAATGCGGCCAGGAATGATTCGGGCATCTTCTCCCAGATGCCCATGGTGCGGTCACCCTGGACGTTCGAGTGACCACGCACGGGGCACACTCCGGCACCCGGCTTGCCGATCATGCCGCGCATCAGCAGCAGGTTCGTCGCTTCGCCGATGGTGGCAACCGCATGCCGGTGCTGGGTGAGGCCCATCGCCCAGCAGAAGATGGTGCGCTTTGACTCGGCAAGCAGGTTCGCCACGGTACGCAGCTGGGACATCTCGATTCCCGTTGCCTGCGAGACGGTTTCCCAGTCGACCGTCCGGGTTTGCGCGGCCCATTCCTCGTATCCCGCGCAATGCTCCTCGATGAACTGCCGGTCGACGACGCTCCCCGGGTTGGCGTCTTCGGCTTCCAGGAGCAGCCTGCCCAGGCCGGCGAAGAGCGCCATATCGCCGCCGAGGCGGATCTGCAGGAACTCGTCGGCGATCGCCACGCCGTGGCCGACAACGCCGTTGACCTTTTGCGGGTCCTTGAACCGAAGCAGCCCGGCCTCCGGGAGTGGATTTACGGCAATAATCTTGGCGCCGTTGGCTTTCGCCTTCTCCAGCACCGACAGCATGCGGGGATGATTGGTGCCGGGATTTTGGCCGGCGATGAGGATGACGTCGGCGTGCTCGATATCCGGTACGGATACCGAACCCTTTCCGATTCCGATCGAGTCCGTCAGTGCGGTACCCGAGGACTCGTGGCACATGTTGGAGCAGTCGGGCAGGTTGTTGGTGCCCAGGCTGCGGACCATCAGCTGGTAGCAGAATGCTGCCTCGTTACTGGTGCGCCCCGAGGTGTAGAACGCCAGGCGGTCTGGGTCGGCAGCGGCGTTGATCTCACTGGCGATGAGCCGGTAGGCGTCGTCCCAGTCGATCGGCCGGTAGTGCGATTCGCCCGTGTGCAGCACCATCGGGTGGGTGAGGCGACCTTGCTGGCTGAGCCAGTATTCGGGTAACTCACGGAGTTCGTCTACGGAGTGCTGGGCGAAGAACTCCGGGGTGACCGTGCGCTTAGTTGCCTCTTCGGCCACCGCTTTGGCCCCGTTCTCGCAGAACTCGGCGAGTTTGCGGTGACCCGGAGTTTCGGGCCAGGCGCAGCCGGGGCAGTCGAAGCCGTGGCGTTGATTCAGCTTGGTCAGTGTCGCGACGGTGCGTAGCGGACCCATTTGTTCGATGGCGCGTTGCAGTGAAACTCCCACCGCGGTCATTCCTGCGGCGACGTCCTTCGCCCCGGTGACGGCGATATGGGGTTCGCCGCCTTCACCCGACTCAGGCGCGCTGCCGTGGCCAAAGCCGTCACCAACCGTCGGTATCCGGTGCCCGGTCATGATTCTCATTCTGGACCTGTCGGCCGGTCTCGGCGCCACAACCCCCTGATAGTCGTCGCGGAGCGATGGCGCCAACGGGCAACCAAGCAGATGCTTGGCTGATCCTTGTGATTTGCCTCACGTCTACTGGCGGGTAGTGAGGCAACGGCACTGGCCAGGCAGTAGGAATTGTCTCGACAGGTGTCAAGTTTCGCGCCTACGGGCACGCCCTCGTCAAGGTCAGCGGTGCGAAAGTGTAATAATCGGTACTGAGAGTGACAGAAAACTCCGCTGAATGGTGGCGTACGTACCGCCACCGCCGGAGTTCGTCGTGAAAGGTAGGTCACCGGTGGGCGACGGAGCCGTATCGGAGAAGCTGGAAAAGGTCGTCATCCGGTTTGCTGGAGACTCGGGCGACGGTATGCAGCTCACCGGAGACCGATTTACCTCCGAGGCCGCGGTCTTCGGTAATGACCTCGCCACACAGCCCAATTACCCCGCCGAAATCCGCGCCCCACAGGGCACGCTGCCCGGTGTTTCGTCCTTCCAGATTCAGATTGCCGACTACGACATCCTCACCGCGGGCGACAGGCCCGACGTACTGGTGGCGATGAACCCGGCGGCTCTCAAGGCCAACATCGGCGATCTGCCGCGCGGCGGCATGGTGATCGCCAACTCCGATGAGTTCACCAAGCGGAACCTGGCCAAGGTCGACTACCAGTCCGATCCGCTCGAGCACGACGATATGTCGGACTATGTGGTGTATCAGGTCCCGATGACCACTTTGGCGCTCGGTGCCGTCGAGCCCGCCGGAGTCTCGAAGAAAGACGGCGCACGCACCAAGAACATGTTCGCGTTGGGGCTGCTGTCCTGGATGTACCACCGTCCCTTGGAGGGCACCGAACAGTTCCTGCGGGAGAAGTTCGCGAAGAAGCCCGATGTGGCCGAGGCCAACATCTTGGCCTTCCGGGCCGGCTGGAACTACGGCGAGACCACCGAAGCCTTCGGAACCACCTACGAGGTGGCCAAGGCTTCGCTTCCGCCTGGCGAGTACCGGCAGGTTTCGGGTAACACGGCGTTGTCCTACGGCGTTGTCGCCGCGGGACAGCTTGCGAAAACCCAGGTGGTGCTCGGTACCTACCCGATCACCCCGGCATCCGACATCCTGCACGAGCTGAGCAAGCTCAAGCATTTCGGCGTGCTGAGCTTCCAGGCCGAGGATGAGATCGCTGGAATCGGTGCGGCCCTTGGGGCTTCGTTCGGTGGCGCCCTGGGCGTCACCAGCACCTCCGGCCCCGGTGTGGCGCTCAAGAGCGAGGCGGTGGGGCTGGCGGTCATGACTGAACTGCCGCTTCTGGTGATCGACGTGCAGCGCGGCGGACCGTCGACGGGTCTGCCCACCAAGACCGAGCAGGCCGATCTTCTACAGGCCCTCTACGGGCGCAACGGTGAGTCACCCATCGCGGTGCTGGCACCGCGGTCGCCCTCGGACTGCTTCGATGTCGCCGTCGAGGCGGTGCGTATCGCGCTCACCTACCGGACCCCGGTGATGATCCTGTCCGATGGAGCAATCGCCAATGGCTCTGAGCCGTGGGCCATTCCGGATATCGCGAGCTACCCGGCGATCGAGCACACATTCGCCACACCGGACCAGGACTTCGCGCCCTACAACCGCGATCCCGAGACACTGGCCCGCCAGTTCGCCGTGCCCGGCACCCCCGGGCTGGAGCACCGTATCGGCGGCCTGGAGAAGGCCAACGGTTCGGGCAACATTTCCTACGACCCGGCCAACCACGACCTCATGGTGCGGTTGCGCCAGCTCAAGATCGACGGAATCACCGTGCCGGACTTGGAGGTTGACGATCCGAGCGGCGGTGCCGAACTGCTCATGGTCGGGTGGGGCAGCTCGTACGGCCCCATCGGCGAGGCATGCCGGCGCGCCCGCCGGAAGGGCCTCAAGGTGGCCCATGCCCACCTGCGTCACCTCAACCCGTTCCCGCAGAACCTGGGTGAGGTACTACGCAAATACCCGAAGGTCGTTGCGCCGGAGATGAACCTTGGACAGCTCTCGCTACTGCTGCGCGGCAAGTTCCTGGTGGATGTGCAATCGGTGACGAAGGTGCAGGGTATGGCCTTCCTCGCCGACGAGGTCGAAGAAATCATCGATGCGGCCCTGGACGGGTCACTCGCCGAAAAGGAAAGTCAGAAGGCTGTACTCGCGCGCGAATCAGCGGTGGCCGTAGGGGATCGAGCATGACCGACGTTTTGAACGGAACCGACAGCGTGAACGGTCTCACCGGTGTGGATCTTGGCCTGAGCGCCAATGCGCTGGTGCCCACCAGCGACGAGCAGCTGAAGTCGAAGGACTTCACCTCCGATCAGGAGGTGCGCTGGTGCCCCGGATGCGGTGACTACGTCATCCTCAACACCATCCGAGGCTTCCTGCCCGAGCTTGGTCTCAAGCGCGAGAACATCGTGTTCATCAGCGGCATCGGTTGCTCCAGCCGGTTCCCCTACTACCTCGATACCTACGGCATGCACTCGATTCACGGGCGTGCCCCGGCCATCGCAACCGGCCTGGCGCTGGCTCGCGAGGACCTGTCGGTGTGGGTGGTGACGGGTGATGGTGACGCGCTGTCCATCGGCGGCAACCACCTGATCCACACCCTGCGCCGCAACGTGAACCTGACAATCCTGTTGTTCAACAACCGGATCTACGGCCTCACCAAGGGGCAGTACTCGCCCACCTCGGAGACCGGCAAGGTCACCAAGTCGACGCCCATGGGCTCGCTGGACTACCCCTTCAACCCGGTGTCGTTGGCGCTGGGCGCCGAGGCCACCTTCGTCGGCCGAGCACTGGACTCGGACAAGAAGGGCCTGTCGGAGGTGCTGCGTGCCGCGGCCGCGCACCGTGGTTCGGCGCTTGTCGAGATCCTGCAGGACTGCCCGATCTTCAACGACGGGTCCTTCGACCTGTTGCGCAAGGAAGGCTTCGAGCAGCGCGTTATCAATGTGAGCCACGGCCAGCCGATCACTTTCGGCGCCGAGGGTGAACTCTGTGTCGTCCGTTCCGGTTTCAGCCTTGAAGTGGCTAAGACTGCGGATGTGAAGGCCGAGGATATCGTGGTGCACGACGCGTATTCGGATGATCCCGCCTACGCCTTCGCACTGTCACGGTTGTCCGAACAGGATCTTGAATACACCGTGATGGGTGTGTTCCGCAGCGTGCAGCGGCCGAGCTATGACGATATGGCTCGGGAGCAGCTGGCCGTCGCTGCGGCGGCCAAGCCGAGCGACACCGCCGCGTTGCAGGCGCTGTTGACCGGTCGCGACACCTGGACCGTCGGCTAGCTAGAACTTCTAGCTGACCCTGTCCCCGGGCTCGCTCGTCGAGTGTGGGGGTAGGTCGCGAAACGGGCGGGATGCGTCCGTAACCCACAGTCGGCGATGCTATGCGCGATAGCGCCGATGGGGTCCGCCGGCTGGCTGGAAAGTCTTTGGTGGCACCGGCTTTGGTGTCTAAGTGGGGCACCGTCAGGTGCCCCGTGTCGGGCGCGTACCTCACTCACATCTCACTTAGGTGGATTGTGTGCGCCTGCGATGGCGCTTGCTGACGTCACTCGCTGCGGTAACGAATTCGTAGACACCCCTTGGCTTTTGGTCAATCCCTTGGGTATTGGGAATATATGATTTCCTTTCTGTTGTCTACATTTGTGGCAATTGGCAAATTGAGTTACTTGTGATACCAATGTGAATAGAGTTAATTTGTCAATTAGCCACGCCGCATGTTGTTGAAGTTTCTATCGTGACGCGTGTGATTTGCTGAATCGTGGCGCGGCTCACAATATTGCCGTGATCTGACTCACTTGTGCCAGCTAGAGCGCACTCTGGGCCAACCTGAGAATTTCGTAAGTGACCTGCGGTTAGTCGCTAAAGATTCCCTCCGTGATTGTTTTGTTATTGGTTTGGGATGTGCGTGTCGTGGGATGACTTTCGCTGAGTCCTTCCGTACGGTCCGACGGGTCAACAAATCGGAGCAAAACTCCGAACCGTGAACCCTGTAAGTAAATGGGGACAGGAACGCCAGTAGGTAGTTCCTGGCCGCCGGCGAGATGAGCCGGTGAGGCAACAGCCGCCTCCCTTGTCGCGCCCGACCGAGACGGCGCGATCCGACGAAGATGTCCACCTCGCCTGTAGGTGTGCCAGAGCCCGCTGCGGTTATCCGCAAGCGGGTGGTGGTCGGTGCGTGCCCGGCGAGAGGAACGACATGAATTACATCCGCAAAACGCTCACCACGGCGGCCATCACCGGCGCGCTCGTCGCGGCTCCGATGGCGCTGGCTGGAACAGCGAGTGCGGATCCGGTCAACTGGGATGCCATCGCTAACTGCGAGTCCGGTGGCAACTGGGGAATCAACACCGGAAACGGCTATTACGGCGGCCTGCAGTTCAACATGGGCACCTGGCGCTCCAACGGCGGCGCCGGCTCACCGCACCTCGCTTCGCGCGAGGAGCAGATCCGGATCGCGGAGAACGTGCTGTCCCGTCAGGGGATCGGCGCATGGCCGGTCTGCGGACGGCGCGGCTAAGCCGTAGAACCACCTCAACGAGCCACCAAGGGCATGGCACACCTCGACCGGTGAACCTACCCCTTGGTGGCTTGTTGGCATCTGTGCGTACCTTTCCCGTATGAACGCACTCGCGGCGGTGGTGCTCACCGGGGGAGCCTCGCGCCGCATGGGCCGCGACAAGGCGACCATCCGCTGGGGCGGGGAGAGCCTGGCGGAACGCATCGTGCGAACAGTGAGCTCACGCTGTGCGCCGGTGATCGTGGTGCGCGCGCCGCATCAGGACATGGGTGATCTCGGAGGGAGTTCAGACACGGTCGTCGTCGACGACCCGAAGCCGGGGCAGGGGCCGCTGGTGGCGCTGGGACAGGGCTTGCGGGCCGCCGCGGAACGGGGAGCACTCAGAGCCTTTGTCTGTGCCGTCGACATGCCGTTGCTTGCCTCGGCGCTCATCGATGAACTCGCCACCGGCGGTGGCCGCATCACCCTCGCCACTGCGGACGGCCGGGATCACTACCTGGCGGCCGTGTATGACACGGACCTATGCGACACCATTGATGAGTTGACGTCCACCGGGGAGCGACGGCTCGGCTCGCTTTTCGAGAGCGTTGGTGCGCAACGAATTTCGATATCCAACCCGAAATGGGTCGCCAACGTGAACACGGAGGCGGAGCTGGCTGCGTTGCCACCTCTACCCTGACAGAGTGGCGCATTCGCATACCCATTCCCACACGATGCCGACGGGCCCCGCCCCTTTCGGCTCCACCGCCGCCCGGACCGTGGTGGGTCTCCTCGGTGTGATGGGGATTGCGGTCCTCGTCGGCCTCGTTGTGTTGTGGCCGGAGCACCGCACGGTGGATATACCGCAGCCGTATCAGAATGCCCATGGCGGTGCGGTCACCACAGAATCGGGCCAGGTGGTAGCGACGCGTATCGGTGAGTGCGGCAGCCCCTCCACCGGGCAGGTGCTCACCGCTGACCCGGTGCCGGGTCAGACACCTGAGTCGACGTGCTCGCTCGACCTCATCGCCATCACCTCCGGCCCCAACTCGGGCGCCAAGACTCAGCTGGAATTCACGGCCGGTGGCGGGCAGCCGACTCTCGCTGCCGGAGAAGATATTCGGATCACCAGGCAGGTCGACGCGCAGGGCGCCACCACCTACAGCTTCTATGACTACGAACGCGCGTGGCCGCTTGCGGCGGTAGCCGCAGCCTTCGCGATCGTCATCTGCCTGGTGGCGCGCTGGCGCGGATTACGGGCATTGGTGGGCATCGTGGTGGCGTTCATGGTGCTCGCCGTGTTCCTGCTTCCGGCAGTGCGTGACGGCGGCCCCGCGTTGCCGCTGGCGCTGGTGGCGTCGGGCTTGATCCTGTTCGTGGTCATCTACCTTGCTCACGGTGTGAGCATGCGCACCAGTGCGGCGCTATTGGGCACCCTCACGGCGATGCTGTTCGCGGCCGGACTGTCTTGGGCCGTCATCGGGCTGACACATCTGACCGGCCTATCGGACGAGCAGAACAACGAAGTCGCCGCGTACATGGGTGGGGTGTCGATCTCCGGGTTGTTGCTCGCCGGGTTCATCATCGGATCGCTCGGCGTTCTCAACGACGTGACGGTCACGCAGGCCTCAACGGTCTTCGAACTGGCAGAGCTCGGCGACGGCTCGACGCGACGCGACATTTTCCTGGGCGCCATGCGGGTGGGGCGCGATCACATCGCCAGCACGGTGTACACGCTGGTGCTGGCGTATGCCGGGAACTCGCTGCCGCTCCTGCTGTTGTTCAGCGTCGCCAATCGATCCCTGGGTGACGTACTGACTAGCGAGGGAGTGGCGATCGAGATCGCCAGATCCGCGGTGGGTGGCATCGCCCTGGTGCTGTCGGTTCCGTTGACGACTGCGATCGCAGCGGCGTTGGCGACACCAGGCAAGCGGGCCTAGCCGAAGGCGGGCAAGCGGCCCTAACCGAAGGCGCAGAACTCGTTTCCGTCCGGGTCGGTGAGCACAGTCCAGCGGATATCGGTATCGGGGCCGCGGAGCGCGCGGGCGCCGTCGTGCACCAACTCGGCGGCATCGGCACGTACATCCCAGTGCCAGCGGTTCTTGACCACACGCTCATCGGCAACCGGAACGAACTTCCAGATCAGGTCACCCCATCCGGCGCCGTCGCGCAGCCACCGCGGCGCCCCGTCGGAGCCGGGTATCAGTGTGCCGCCGACGAGGCCCTGCCACCACCGGGCGATCTCGACCGGATTGTCGCTATCGGTGCACACTGCGAATAGCCGTGCAGGCGTATCACTTTCGAGTTGCGGATCGAGAAAGGCGCAGAACTCGTTGCCCTCGATGTCCGCCAGTACGGCCCGGTTCGGCCCATACTCCGCCACCACCGTCGCGCCCAGCGCGATGAGGTCCTCGGCGCCACGTGCGTATACATCGAAATGCACACGGTTCTTGACGGCTTTGGGCTCCGGGACGCGATTGACCCAGATATCGACATCCTTGCCGCGCCGGATCAGCGCTTCGCCTGCCTCGTCGACATCGACCTCACCCCCGATGGCCGCGGCCCAGAACTTGGCGACGGGCACGGGCAGCATCGCGTCGATGCAGAAGTCCTTGAGACTGGCACTGGGCATGGGAATCGACACAGGCGAATCCTATGGGCGAACGGTTATGTCACACGCGTCATATCCGGAGATGCCCCGTAGCTGGCGCCAGAACACGGCTGCGGGTATCCGAGCCGATGCTCGGGTCAGCAGTCCGCTCAACACGGCGGGGCGCGCATAGGTCGCGTGACCGATGTGACGGCTCCGATTGACCACTGTGCGGGTGCGGGATTTGCGCTGGCGCGCGTATTCACGGAAAGCGCTTGGCAGAGAGGATCGTTCGGATACTGCCACGCCGAGCACTGCGGCGTCCTCAAGGGACTGGCATCCGCCCTGGCCCAAGTGTGGTCGCATCGGGTGCGCCGCGTCGCCCACCAGCACGACCCTCCCGCCGGTGATTCGGCGCAGGCGCCCGCGGTCGAAGATATCGCCGCGGAGCACCGACGACTCGTCGCTCTGCTTCAGCAGGTCCGGGATCGGGTCGGCCCAATCGCTGAACTTTCTTGCCAGGTAGTCGATTTCGCCGTTGGACGCGCGTTGTGCTTCGAGGGATCGTTCGCCGGCGAACCAGTATGTACGGCCGCCGGGCATCGGCAGATGGCCGAATTCGATGCCCGGTCCCAGGGTGATCCCGGCCAGCTCCTCGGAGACCGCCATGTCGGCGATACCGCGCCATGCGGTGTACCCGGAGTATCGGAACGCGAGTGGTCCATTGAGATATTGCGCTGCGAGCGATCCGATCCCGTCGGCACCGATGACCGCGGAGGCGGTGAGTGCCTCGCCGTCGGCCAGCTCGACGGAGGTCCCGTGAAGCCCGTCGCGAACTCTGGCCACGCGAGCGCCGTAGCGGACGGTCCCCGGCGTGAGCCGGCCCGCCAGAATCGCCAGGAGTTGATTGCGTTCGGTGACCGCGACGGGCTCGCCGATTGCCCTGGTGAGCTGTCCGTTCGGAGGTTCTCGGAGTATTCGCCCGTCCCGCCAGCGCATCATGCCCGCCTCCACCCGCGCGCTCGCATCACGCACGTCGTCACCGACACCGAGGGCGTCGCATGCCGCTAATGCGTTGGGCCATAAGGTAATCGCGTAGCCTGTGGAGGTGCCATCTCGATCGTCGAGAACCACGACATCGCGCCCGGACTGCTGTAACGCGACTGCGGTGGCAAGACCGGCGATCCCGGCGCCAACCACGACGATGTGGCCGCTCATGGTTCGACGGTATGGGCGGACCCCACAGGGGTAAAGGGTCTGGGTCTGTGATGTTCGGCATTCGTTTACTCGGGGCTGATCTGCTTGGCTAAGGTTCACCAAACCCAGACATCTAGGAGGAGACCCATGGCCACACTCGAAGAGCTACTTAACGAGATTCCGACCGATCAGATCGCCGCGAAGCTCGGAGTCGACAACGAGACGGCCGAGAAGGCGATCAAGTCAGTGGTGCCGCTCCTGGTGGGCGGTCTGCAGGCCAACGCCGACGACCCGGACAAGGCCGCTGATCTGCAGGCCAATGTCAGCAGCGCGCCGAGCACCCTCCTTGACGGCGGTGTGAATGTCGACGATGTCGATCAGAGCGCAGGCAACGCGGTCGTTGCTTCGTTGTTCGGTGACAACAATGCCGACGACGTAGCCGCCAAGCTGTCCGGCGCCGGAGCCGGCAGCAGCGACTTGATCAAGCAGCTGCTGCCGATCCTTGCGCCGATCGTGCTTGCCTTCGTCGCCAAGAAGCTCACCGGTGGAGGCGCGCAGGCTGCTCCCGCCGAGGCGCCCGCGGCCAGCGGCGGCGGTATTGGCGACATCCTGGGCAACATCCTCGGCAGCGCCGTCGGTGGCGGGGCAGCCTCCGGTGGTAACAACCCGCTGGGCAGCATCCTGGGCAGCGTCCTCAGCAGCAAGGGCGGCAGCGACGCCCTGGGGAGCATTCTGGGCGGCCTGCTCGGCGGCAAGAAGTAACCGCGCAGCCTCACGCGGAACCACCCGGCGCCTCACGGGCCGGGTGGTTTCGTCGCGTTATAGCCCATCCGGTCTGACGAATATGGCGTCAGCGCGGCGTTCGGGCCGGATTCCCGCGGTGGGGTCACACTCGGCGCGTGAAATGCCGTGGACCGGCAACCCTAGAATCTGATGGGTGACCCAAACCCCTGACACGAACGCCGCCAGCTCCCTGCCCACCTCGTGGGACCCGGGAGCGGTAGAGGCGGACCTGTATCAGGGCTGGGTCGACGCCGGATACTTCACCGCCGATCCGTCCAGCGACAAGCCGGGCTACTCGATCGTGCTGCCACCGCCGAATGTCACCGGCAGCCTGCACATGGGACACGCGCTCGACCACACCCTGATGGACGCGCTGACCCGCCGCAAACGCATGCAGGGCTACGAGGTGCTCTGGCTGCCCGGTATGGACCATGCCGGTATCGCCACTCAGAGCGTGGTGGAGAAGCAGCTGGCCGCCGACGGCAAGACCAAAGAGGAGTTCGGCCGCGAGCTGTTCATCGAGAAGGTGTGGGACTGGAAACGTGAGTCCGGCGGCGCCATCGGTGGGCAGATGCGCCGCCTCGGTGACGGCGTCGACTGGAGCCGTGACCGCTTCACCATGGACGAGGGCCTGTCCCGCGCGGTGCGCACCATCTTCAAGAAGTTGTTCGACGCCGGGCTGATCTACCGCGCCGAACGGTTGGTCAACTGGTCACCGGAACTGAAGACCGCCATCTCCGACCTCGAGGTCAAATACGAGGAGGTCGAGGGCGAGCTGGTCTCGTTCCGGTACGGCTCCCTGGACGACAACGAACCGCATCTGGTGGTGGCCACCACCCGCCTGGAAACGATGCTGGGGGATACCGCCATCGCGGTGCATCCCGACGACGATCGATACAGTGCGCTAATCGGTCAGACGCTGGCGCACCCGTTCCAGGACCGCAGCATCCCGATCGTCGCCGACACTCACGTCGACCCCGAATTCGGCACCGGCGCCGTCAAGGTCACTCCAGCGCATGACCCGAATGACTTCGAGATCGGGCTGCGACACAAGCTGCCGATGCCGACGATCATGGATATCCACGGCCGGATCTGGAACAGCGGAACTCAGTTCGACGGCATGGACCGGTTCGAGGCGCGGGTCAAGGTGCGCGAGGCGCTGGCCGAGCAGGGGCGCATCGTCGCCGAGAAGCGCCCCTACCTGCACAGTGTCGGTCATTCCGAGCGTTCGGGCGAGCCCATCGAGCCGCGGTTATCCCTGCAGTGGTGGGTCAAGGTCGAGTCGCTGGCCAAGGCCGCCGGTGATGCGGTTCGCAATGGCGACACCGTCATTCACCCAGCCAGCCTGGAGCCGCGTTGGTTCGCATGGGTCGACAATATGCACGACTGGTGCATCTCCCGTCAGCTGTGGTGGGGCCACCGCATCCCGATCTGGCACGGCCCTAACGGGGAGATCGTGTGTCTCGGTCCCGACGAGACCGCCCCCGAGGGCTACGAGCAGGACCCGGATGTGTTGGACACCTGGTTCTCCTCGGCGCTGTGGCCGTTCTCAACGATGGGCTGGCCCGATGCCACCCCGGAGCTGGAGAAGTTCTATCCCACAAGCGTTCTGGTCACCGGGTACGACATTCTGTTCTTCTGGGTGGCGCGGATGATGATGTTCGGCACGTTCGTGGCTGGGGATCCCGCATTGGGCGACGCCCGCGTCCCATTCCAGAACGTCTTCCTGCACGGCCTGATCCGTGATCAGTTCGGCCAGAAGATGAGCAAGTCCAAGGGCAACGGTATTGATCCGCTGGACTGGGTGGAAGGGTTTGGCGCCGACGCATTGCGCTTCACGCTCGCCCGGGGCGCCAGCCCGGGTGGTGACCTATCCGTCGGCGAGGATGCCGCCCGCGCCTCACGTAACTTCACCACGAAGTTGTTCAACGCCACCCGATTCGCGTTGATGAACGGTGCCGCGCTGGGCGAACTTTCCGCCGCCGATCTCACCGATGCCGACCGGTGGATCCTGGGCCGCCTCGAACAGGTGCGGGCAGAGGTGGATGTCGCACTGGATCGCTACGAGTTCAGCGTGGCCTGCGAGGCGCTGTATCACTTCGCGTGGGACGAGTTCTGTGACTGGTACCTGGAATTGGCAAAGGTGCAGATGGCCGAGAAGCCGGAGGGCACCCGCATTGTGCTGGCGACGGTATTGGACGCCTTGCTGCGGCTGTTGCATCCGGTGATTCCGTTCGTCACCGAGGTGTTGTGGAAGGCGGTCACCGGCCAGGAGTCGGTGGTCATCGCGGCCTGGCCGACCGCCTCGGGTATCGAATTGGATAACGCTGCGGTGCAGCGTATTGCCGATATGCAGAAGCTGGTGACGGAAGTTCGGCGATTCCGCAGCGATCAGGGCTTGGGTGACCGCCAGAAGGTCGCGGCCCGTCTGGCCGGTGTCTCCGAGGCGGGACTGGACGGACAGCTTGCCGCGGTGACCTCCCTGGCCTGGCTGACCCCTGCCGAGGAAGGTTTCAGCCCGACGGCTTCGGTGGAGGTGCGGCTGTCCGGCGCCACCGTGACCGTCGAGGTGGACACCTCCGGCACCGTCGACGTCGAGGCTGAGCGTCGGCGATTGGAGAAGGATCTGGCCGCCGCACGTAAGGAACTCGACGGCACTACAAGCAAGTTGGGCAATGATGCGTTCTTGGCTAAGGCGCCCGACGCCGTGGTTGAGAAGATTCGTGGCCGCCAGCAGTTGGCCACCGAGGAGGTCGAGCGGATCACCGCCCGCCTCGGCGGGTTGGTGTAACCAGTCATGAATCCAGAACCCTCGCCCGACGAGATCGCCGCTCTGCTGCAGATCGAATATCTGCTCGACCAACGGTGGCCGGAAACCAAGATCGAACCGTCGACCGACCGCATTGTCGCCCTGATGGAACTGCTGGGTTCGCCCCAGCGCGCATATCCGGCCATTCACGTCGCCGGCACCAACGGCAAGACCTCGGTGACGCGGATGATCGACGCGCTGTTGACGGCGCTGCACCGGCGCACGGGACGCACCACCAGTCCGCATCTGCAATCGGCAGTTGAGCGCATCGCCATTGACGGCCAACCGATCTCGCCGGCGAGTTACGTCGAGATCTACGCCGAGATCGAACCGTTCGTGGAGTTGGTGGACAAGCAGTCGCAGGAGCAGGGCGGGCCCGCGATGAGCAAGTTCGAGGTGCTGACCGCCATGGCCTTCGTCGCGTTCGCGGACGCGCCTGTCGACATCGCGGTCGTGGAGGTCGGGCTCGGCGGCCGGTGGGATGCCACCAATATCATCGACGCCCCGGTCGCCGTCATCACGCCGATCGGTATCGACCATGTCGAATTCCTGGGGTCGGACATTGCGACAATTGCCTCGGAAAAGGCCGGAATCATCAAGCGGCACAAGCTTGATGGAATGACGGGCGAGGCCGGTTCCGATACAGTTGCCGTCATCGCACAGCAGACGCCCGAGGCGATGGAGGTGCTGCTGAGCCAGACCGTCGAGGCCGACGCCGCGGTCGCACGGGAAGGCTCGGAGTTCTCGGTGTTGTCCCGTCAGGTCGCCGTCGGCGGGCAAATGCTCGAACTACAAGGTCTCGGTGGGGCGTACTCGGAGGTCTTTCTGCCCCTGCACGGTGAGCATCAGGCGCATAACGCGGCGCTCGCGCTCGCCGCGGTGGAGGCATTCTTCGGTGCGGGTGCCGAACGACAACTCGATATCGATGCAGTGCGCGCGGGATTCGCGTCTGTGATCGTGCCCGGACGGCTGGAGCGAGTGCGCAGCGCTCCCGCCGTCTTCCTGGATGCCGCCCATAACCCGCACGGTGCCGCCGCGTTGGCCGACACCTTGCAATCAGAATTCGACTTCCGGCGTCTTGTCGGCGTCATCAGCGTGATGGCTGACAAGGACGTCGCCGGAATTCTTGCCGCGCTCGAACCGGCATTCGACGAGATCGTGGTGACGCACAACGGTTCTCCCCGCGCGTTGGGTGCCGATCAACTGGCAGAACTGGCCCTGGAAATCTTCGGCGAGGACCGCGTCGTCGTCGCACCCACACTGCTCGATGCGATCGAAACCGCCACCGCGATGGTGGAGGAAGCGGCTGAAGACGGGGGAGCGGAAGGCTTTTCGGGCACCGGAATCGTCATCACCGGATCGGTCGTCACCGCGGGTGCAGCACGGACACTGTTCGGAAAGGACCCAGAGTGAGCACCGAGAGCGAAGAGGGGGAGACCCAACCGCCGCCACCGGATCCCTGGCGGGGTTTCCGCGGGGTGATGGCAGGCACGCTCATCCTGGAGTCGATCGTGGTGCTGCTGGCTATCCCGGTGGTGAAGATGGTCGGTGGCGGGCTGACAACGTTGTCGTTGACCTACCTCATCGCGGTCGCCGCGGTGATGATCCTGCTCTCGGGCAGACAGGGCCGGTCGTGGGCATTGCAGGCCAACCTGACACTCCAGGTGGTTCTCGTTGCGGGATTCTTCGTCCACGCCGCGATCGGCTTCGTCGGGCTGCTGTTCCTCGGCGTCTGGCTGCTGATCTGGTACATGCGCAATCAGGTCCGTGACCGTCAGAGCCGCGGGGAGCTCCCGGGTCAGCGATGAGCCGCTTGCGCGAAGAGGGTCTGATCGGATGAGCCGCTTGCGCGAAGAGCATCGGGTAACAGCACACCTCTACCGACCAGTAGGCTGTCGCCCGTGACTGAGCGGACGCTGGTTTTGATCAAGCCCGATGGTGTGCAACGGGGACTTGTCGGTGAGGTGCTGAATCGGATTGAGCGTAAGGGCCTGACGCTGGTCGCCCTCGAGCTCAAGAACGTCGGCGAGCCACTGGCCCGGGCGCATTACGCCGAGCATGAGGACAAGCCGTTCTTCGGCTCGCTGCTCGACTTCATCACCTCGGGACCCGTGGTGGCGGCAGTGCTGGAGGGGCCGCGGGCGATTCCCGCCTTCCGCCAGATTGCCGGCGGCACCGATCCCGTGGAGAAGGCCGCAACCGGCAGCATCCGCGGGGACTTCGCATTGGAGACCCAAGAGAACCTGGTGCACGGATCCGATTCACCCGAGTCGGCGGCGCGCGAGATCGCGCTCTGGTTCCCCGCGCTCTGACACCTAGCCCACTTGACCTATTTGGGGCTCCGGGAATCGCACAGGTTCACCGCTTGGTGCCTGCCATCTGATTCGTATGGGATACTAGGTGTGGGCTACGGCACTTCGACCCCAATAGGGGCCGGCCGGCATCCCGAATGACGGCACGACGAGCGCGGTTGCGCGACTGAACGACACCGCAGCGCGTCACGCCATCATTCCAGCCAGGCACTGAGTGGGTTCGCGTCGCGGATCGCTCGGAGCGAGACCACCACAAACCCGGACCTAGCCCGGGTACATAGAGAGAAAGCCCTCGCGTGGCCGCGTCTAGTGACGCGCCCGGGGGCTTGAGGAGAATAAGTGGCCGACTTTGAGCTACCAGAAGACCTACACACCAGCACTCCAGAAGGGGACCAGGCCGCGCAAACGCCGGACACCCCGCAAGCCCCTGCTGAGCAGGGAGAACTACCCGAGAAGCTGAGGGTGCACTCCCTTGCGCGTGTCCTCGGCACCTCCACCCGCCGCGTGCTCGACGCTCTGTCCAAACTGGACGGGCGCGCCCGCAGCCCCCACTCGAACGTCGACAAGCAGGACGCCGCGAAGGTGCGCGAGGTGCTCGCCGATGAGGCCGAACAAGTTCCTGTGCAACCGACCTTGGAGGCGGCCCCGGAACCGACTGCGGAACCAGCGCCGGTAGCCGTCGAGGACCCGGCCCAGGATCCCGATGCACCGGCGACCGCGCCGACCCTTGTCGCGGAGGTGACGGCCATCGAGGCCGCCGCGGTACCGGCACAGGCGACATCAGGTCCCACCGCATATGACTACGGTCCGCTCTTCGTGGCACCGCAGGCTCCGGAGCCCCAGGAGCGTCCCGCACCGGTCCGCGCTGAGAGCACCGAGGACGCCGACGAAGACTCCATCGACACGGATGACCCCGAAGCTGAAGCCGATGAGGACGGTGACCGTCCCGCGCGTCGCAGGCGTCGGGGACGCCGCGGCCGGGGGCGTGGTCGAGGCGAGCAGGCAGGTGCCGACGAGGCAGAGGAATCTGATGCCGAGGGTGGCGAGGTCACCGACGGTGAGGACGCGCCCGAGAATGCCGATGACGCTGCCGATTCATCGGACGGCGATGAGACGAGCGCCGAAGACGGCGACTCTCCCGAGGGCGCCAGCCGGCGTCGGCGTCGGCGTCGTCGCCGCAAGGCTGGAACCGGTGACGATGCCGAGGGCACGTCGGATGACGATCCGCCAAACACCGTTGTGCACGAGCGCAAGCCGCGTGCCGAGCGAAGCGATGAGATTCAGGGCATCTCCGGGTCAACCCGTCTGGAGGCCAAGCGTCAGCGCCGCCGCGACGGACGCGATGCCGGACGGCGCCGCCCACCGATCCTGACCGAGGCTGAGTTCCTGGCCCGACGCGAGGCCGTCGACCGGGTGATGGTGGTACGGGACAAGACCCGCACCGAGCCGCCGCATGAGGGCGCTCGGTACACGCAGATCGCCGTCCTGGAGGACGGTGTGCTCGTCGAACACTTCGTGACATCGGCGGCTTCTGCTTCTTTGGTGGGGAACATCTACCTCGGCGTCGTGCAGAACGTGTTGCCCTCCATGGAAGCCGCGTTCGTCGACATCGGCCGTGGTCGCAACGGTGTGCTGTACGCCGGTGAGGTCAACTGGGACGCCGCCGGTCTCGGCGGTTCGAACCGCAAGATCGAACAGGCTCTCAAGTCCGGCGACTATGTCCTTGTCCAGGTCAGCAAGGACCCGGTGGGACATAAGGGCGCCCGGCTTACCACCCAGATCTCACTGGCGGGCCGCTATCTGGTGTACGTGCCGGGTGCGTCGTCGACCGGCATCAGCCGCAAGCTCCCCGACACCGAGCGTCAGCGTCTCAAGGAGATCTTGCGGGAAATCATCCCGTCGGATGCCGGTGTCATCATCCGCACCGCCTCAGAAGGCGTGCGGGAAGAGGAGATCCGGGCCGACGTGCAGCGACTGCAGGAGCAGTGGCAGGGGATCGAGCAGCGTTCCGCCGATCTCTCAGCTAAGGCATCCGGTGCTGCGATGGCTCTCTACGAGGAGCCCGACGTGCTGGTCAAGGTGGTCCGTGACCTGTTCAACGAGGACTTCTCCAAGCTCATCGTCGAGGGTGACACCGCCTGGGACACCATCGACGAGTATGTGAAAAATGTTGCCCCCGATCTTCTTTCGCGGATCGGACGGTACGACGGCGAACAAGGTCCGGATGTGTTCGCGGTGCACCGCATCGACGAACAGCTGGCCAAGGCGCTCGACCGCAAGGTGTGGTTGCCCTCGGGCGGAACTCTCGTCATCGACCGCACGGAGGCCATGACGGTTGTCGACGTCAACACCGGGAAGTTCACCGGTGCCGGCGGCAACCTGGAAGAGACCGTCACCCGCAACAACCTGGAAGCTGCCGAGGAGACCGTGCGGCAGCTGCGCTTGCGCGACGTCGGCGGAATCATCGTCATCGACTTCATCGACATGGTGCTGGAATCCAACCGGGACCTGGTGTTGCGCAGGCTGACCGAGGCGTTGGGCCGGGACCGCACCCGCCACCAGGTATCTGAGGTCACGTCGCTGGGATTGGTGCAGCTGACCCGCAAGAAGCTCGGCACGGGCCTGATTGAGGCGTTCTCGTCGAACTGCACCCACTGCGCCGGCCGTGGAATCGTGCTGCACGTCGACCCCGTCGACAACGCCAGCGCCGCGCCCAGTACTGCCAAGAAGACCGAAACCGGGAGGCGCGCCAAGCGCTCCCGCAAGGGCAAGGCCGACGAGGTGGTGGTGGCGCACACACCACCTCACCCGCAGGGCGACCACCCGATGTTCCGGGCGATGGCGGCGGCGAATGATCACCCCGAGGACGAGGATTCCGACGACGACGATGTGGACCGCGACGAACTGGAGCTGATCGCTTCGGAGGATGCGGATGCCGCCGATGACGTGTCGCAGGACATCGCCGAGGACACCCTCACCCCAGGCGACGAGGTTTCCGAGCCTGAGTCCGTGCCCGCCGACGGTGGCGTCACGCAGGAAACCGAGGCCGAAAGTGCGCCTGAGGTTACTGTCGACGAATCCGAGGCGAGCCCCGTAACCCCGGAACCTGCCGCTAAGGCGCCTACGCGGCCCCGACGGAGGCGTTCGGCCGCTCGCGCCGCGGGGCCTCCGGTAGATCACGAGACCGGATAGCCCCAACTAAGGGTGTCAGTTTGACCCTTAGCCCGCTGGTCACGTAGCCTTGAGCAGTTGTCACGAGGCTTCCGGCCCGCGACATGCGGCCTAGTGGAAGAACTTGAGCGGGCCCACCCACGATCCAGATGCGTCAGCCGACCTGGTTGCGCGCGTCCGAAGAGCAGAGCAGAGGTAGCGCAACGATGGCGACGTACGCAATCGTCAAGACCGGTGGCAAGCAGTACAAGGTTGCCGTCGGTGACGTGTTGAAGGTCGAGAAGATCGAATCGGAGCCTGGCTCCTCGGTCCAGCTGCCTGTTGCTCTGGTCGTGGATGGCGCTACCGTCACCACCGACGCAGACAAGCTGGCCAAGGTCGCGGTGACCGGCGAGATCCTCGAGCACACCAAGGGCCCGAAGATCCGCATTCATAAGTTCAAGAACAAGACCGGCTACCACAAGCGGCAGGGTCACCGTCAGCCGTTGACCGTGCTCAAGGTCACCGGGATCAAGTAGAGGATTTGACTCATGGCACATAAGAAGGGCGCGTCTAGCTCGCGCAACGGTCGTGATTCCAACGCGCAGCGACTCGGCGTCAAGCGATTCGGTGGTCAGCTGGTCAAGGCCGGAGAGATCCTGGTTCGCCAGCGCGGTACCCACTTCCACCCCGGCGTGAATGTCGGCCGTGGCGGTGACGACACCCTGTTCGCAACCTCGAGCGGTCACGTCGAGTTCGGCGCCAAGCGCGGTCGCCGCGTCATCAACATCGTCCCAGTCGTCGCTGAAACCGTCGACGCCTAAGAGGCGAGGACTTTCACGCGAATGTGACGCAAGCGCGAGGTTCTCGAAGAGAGTCCCGCGATAGCGTCACAATCGGCGGTTGAAAGGAGGCCTTATGCCTCGCTTTGTCGACCGTGTCGTCATCCACGCTAAAGCCGGTACAGGCGGACATGGCTGCGCGTCCGTACATCGTGAAAAGTTCAAACCACTCGGCGGGCCCGACGGCGGTAATGGCGGTCGCGGTGGCAGTGTGATTCTGGAAGTGGACCCGCAGGTGCACACCCTGCTGGACTTCCATTTCCACCCCCATGTACTGGCACCCAGCGGCACGCAGGGCATGGGTGGCCACCGCAGTGGCTCCAACGGCGACGACCTGGTTCTCAGGGTGCCCGACGGCACTGTCGTGCTCGACGAAGCGGGCCGGATCCTGGCCGATTTGGTCGGCGCGGGTACGCGTTTCGACGCCGTCGCGGGTGGCCGTGGAGGATTGGGCAATGCTGCGTTGGCATCCCGGGCCCGCAAGGCCCCCGGATTCGCCTTGCTTGGCGAGACCGGAGCCGAAGCCGAGCTCACTCTCGAACTGAAGACCGTCGCCGATGTCGGGCTGGTCGGATTCCCGTCGGCGGGCAAATCCTCTCTGGTATCAGTGCTTTCGGCCGCGAAGCCGAAGATCGCCGACTACCCGTTCACCACACTGGTACCCAACCTTGGGGTGGTGTCCACAGGTGACAATTCGTTCGTGATGGCCGATGTCCCGGGGCTGATTCCTGGTGCCGCCGAGGGACGCGGGCTGGGCCTGGAGTTCCTGCGCCATATCGAGCGGTGCGCGGTCTTGGTGCATGTGGTGGACTGCGCGACCCTGGAGCCGGGCCGCGACCCGGTCTCCGATATCGAGGCCTTGGAAAATGAATTGGCGCGATATCAGCCAACGTTGCAAGGTGATTCGGCGCTCGGTGACCTGGCAGATCGGCCTCGCGCGGTGGTGCTCAACAAGGTCGACGTGCCCGAGGCCGCCGAGCTTGCCGATTTCGTCACGGAGGAGGTCTCCAAGCGCGGCTGGCCCGTCTTCCAGGTGTCGACTCTGACCCGTGACGGACTGCGGCCGTTGACGTTTGGGCTGTGGGAGATGATCGAGGCGGCACGTGCCGCCGCGCCTCCTGTGGTGAGAACGCGGCCCGTTATCAGGCCCATCGCGGTCGACGAGACCGGATTCACCGTGGCCCCGGACCCGGCCACACCCGGTGGTTTTGTGGTGCGCGGGGTGCGCCCCGAGCGCTGGATCCGGCAGACCGATTTCCAAAACGACGAGGCCGTCGGCTATCTGGGCGACAGGCTCGCGCGTCTGGGTGTCGAAGAGAAGCTGGTCAAGCTGGGTGCACAGCCTGGTTGCGCTGTCACCATTGGCAATATGACCTTCGACTGGGAACCGCAGACCCCGGCCGGTGTCGATGTGACGCCCAGTGGGCGCGGCACCGATACGCGGATCGACCAGACAGACCGTGTCGGTGCGACCGAACGTCGCCAGGCTCGGCGGGTGCGGCGCGGGCAGGTGGACCCGGAATGAGTCCGGGTGCGCAAGCACGCCAAGCTATTCAGGCGGCACGCACCGTCGTCGTGAAGGTCGGTACCGCGGCCCTCACCGATGCGACAGGTACCTTCAGTGCCGATCGGTTGGAGTACCTGGTTCAGGCCATTGAAGGCCGAATGAAGGCCGGATCCGATGTGGTGATCGTGTCCTCGGGAGCCATCGCGGCGGGTATGGTTCCGCTCGGATTGACCAAGCGCCCAACAGATCTGGCGACCAAGCAAGCCGCCGCAAGTGCGGGACAGGTTGCCCTCATCAGCGCCTGGAGCGCGGCCTTCGCCCGGTATCAACGCACCGTGGGCCAGGTGCTGCTCACCGCCCACGACATCTCCATGCGCGTGCATCACACCAATGCACAGCGCACGCTCGACAAGCTGCGGGCATTGCACGCGGTCGCCATCGTGAACGAGAACGACACCGTGGCCACCAACGAGATTCGCTTCGGCGACAACGACAGGTTATCGGCGCTTGTCGCCCATCTGGTGGGTGCCGACGCATTGGTGCTGCTCTCCGATATCGACGGGCTCTACGATTCCGATCCTCGAAAGGCGTCCCCGGACAATCCTGCGCGCCTGATTCCCCTGGTGAGTGGACCGGAGGATTTGGACGACGTGATCGCGGGGCCGGGCGGTTCGCGTGGAACCGGGGGCATGGCCTCGAAACTCTCCTCGGCCCTTTTGGCCTCGGACGCCGGTGTTCCGGTGCTGCTGGCCTCGGCGACCGAGGCCGAGGCGGCACTGGGGGACGGATCGTGCGGAACGGTCTTCGCCGCACGACCGCAACGTATGTCGGCCCGTAAGTTCTGGGTGCGCTACGCCGCCGAGGCGACGGGTTCGCTGACGCTGGACGCCGGCGCGGTACGGGCGGTGGTGACTTCGCGGCGTTCGCTGCTGCCCGCCGGGATCACGGAGGTCTCCGGGCGGTTTCATGGTGGCGATGTCGTCGAGCTCCGTGATGCCGAAGGAGCCATGGTGGGCCGCGGTGTAGTGGCTTACGACGTGGGCGAACTGGCGACCATGCTGGGCCGGTCGACCAACGAGCTGCCGGAGGATCTTCGGCGCCCTGCCGTGCACGCCGACGACCTGGTCACCTGAGCGCTTCGCACATTTGCTCTAAAGAGTGGCGCATCGCAACGGTGCCTGATAGAAATTGTCAGCGGGTTCGCAGCTTGGGGATGTGCCCCGGGCTTCGTTTGGGAGGGTTTCAGATGGCAGGCCGGAAAATCGGGATCGTCAGCGCTTTTTTGAGCGCGGTGGCGCTAGTCGCGGGGTTGCTCAGCTCGATGGCCGTGGCAAGCGCCTCGCCCGACACCGCCGAGACGCAGATCAGGGGCCTCATCGCGGGCCAGCTGTCCGCGCTTCAGGCTGTCGATGCCGTGGCATACGGCGCAACCTACTGTGCGGAGTATCGCGACAAGATTGAGGCCGACCACAGCAAAATGTTCACGCCGCCCGATGTCACACGGCTTGAGGGTGCTAATGCCAAGAAGCTGCGCGCCAAGATCAAAGAGATCTTCCCCTCGGCGTCGAGCGTGGCAGTCGAGGCGTTTGTGCAGGCCGTTGCCGATGTGGACCAGAGCGAGGTTGACTCCGCGTGGCACCAGCTGTGGGCGAGCTCGTTTGCCAAGTTGTCGTATCGGGTGAAGAACGTCGACGTCACCGGTGACAGTGCCGAAGCCACCGTGGCAGTTCGCGTCGGCAGTAGCAGCAGTAACCAGCGCTGGGAGTTGATCCGCGAGGGCCAGGACTGGAAGGACTGCACAGCTCCGGCTGAGCAGGAGACCGCTCGTGGGCTTGTGGGCGGCCAAGGTCAGCAGGGTCTGCTGGACGCTCCGCTCACCGGGGAGTGACCCGAGTGTCGACAAGCAGAGAGGTGACGCACATGTCCCGACGGGTCTTCGGTTGGTTAGCAGCGTTTTTCGTGACCTTCGGGTTGCTTGCACAAACAGCGGTGGCGAGCGCCACGGAGACCGATGAGGCAGCGATCCGGGACGTGACCGCTGGTCGCCTCTCGGCACTGCAGACCGTTGACGCGGTTCAGTACGCCTCGTTCTTCTGTGGTGACTTGCGCGACAAGATCGAATCGGATTGGGGACAATCGTTCTCTCCGCCCGAGGTCAGCAAGCTGCAGGGTGCGAATTCGAAGAAGCTGCGCGCGAAGGTTCGTGAGATCTTCCCGCTCGCCTCGGACGCCACCATCAACGACTTCGTCACTGCGGTGGAAAACCAGGACCAGGACTCGTTTTCGTCCGCATGGCACCGTTTCTGGGTTGAGACCTTCGCCCACCTGACCTTCAAGGTGACCAAGGTGACGGTGAACGGTGATACGGCCAACGCCACCATCGCCTTCCGAAACACCCAGGGGCGCGGGAACGAGCCGAGGAAGTTTGTGCACGAGGCCGGAGTCTGGAAGGACTGCACGCCCGAGTCCACGCAGTCTGATTCGGCGATCGGTAACGATGCCCCCTTGCAGGAGAGCCTGATCGGTGCCGAGGGCTAGCCGGGCTGTTTCGGACGCGATCGCTAAGGCACCCGACCGGCTGCTGAGCGCCATTCCAGGCCCTCACTGACTGGTAGGTTTGCTCGGTGAGGGTGCACGAGCTGATCTTGACTGATAGAAATTAGCTCGGAGACGAGTGGTCGATACGAGCGAGGGTTGTCATGGTGTGCCGTAGATGGGCCGGAGCGGTGCTTTTGGGAGCGCTGCTGTTCGGTGGTGTGGGTTGCACGCAAACCGTCGCGGGGGACGGACAGCCCAACGCGGAAGCGCTCGCGACGGCGCATAGCGAGAATCAGATCAAGGCCCTGATCGAGCAGCAGAACACCTACACCGCGGGTTTCGATTTCGCGAAGCTGGCCGAGACCAAATGCGCCAAGTATCGGGAAGCCACCGCTAAGAGCGGACCGCCCATTCCGGCGATGAGTGAAATCGCGCCGCCGGAGATCGCCACGGTGCCCGGTGCAGGCGATGCGCTGCGGGGTTTGTTGGCTCAGAAGTTCCCCACGGTGCCGCCCGATGTCATCAATGCGGTGGTGGACAGCCTCGTCGCCCAGGATGAGCAGGCGTATCAGACGGCGATGCGGAATCTGCTGAAGTCGTTGATCACCGTCAAGGTCACCGATGTCCAGAACATCGAGATCAAGGGTGACCAGGCGACCGCGGATCTCACGATCACCACCACAGCGGGAGACAAGCCGCCGTCCCACGAGCAGCAGACCGTCAAGTACATCAAGGAAAACGGAAAGTGGCTGGACTGCGCGCCGCCGACCGGCGGGGCCTAGCCGGAAAGTAACGGACCCGGTGTCCTGGGGCGATAACGTCATGAAGCACTGCCAACCAGGGGAGGGAACCGTGAAGCGAGCGCTCGTCGTCGCCGCGGCGGTTGCCGTGCTGGCGACCCTCGGCGCCCCCGCTGCGGGTGCTGCGCCCAACCGAGACGCGGTGGCAGAACACGTTCGGGCCTGGGAAAAAGCGTACAACGATGTTGACACCAACAAGATCGGTGATCTGACCTGTGATAAGTACCGTGACCGGGAGATGGCGAACAACGAGTCCCGGATCCCGACCTGGGACGACTTCGTCAAGCCCACGGACCTGTACGCCAAGTTCCCCAAGCTCACCCAGGAAACCCTCGACCAGTTACTCGACGCCGCCAAGCGGAAGGATGCCGCAGCCTTCCGGCAGGCATCGGTCCAGGTGGTTCGGGAGAACTCGCATCTGACGGTCGCCAATATCGACAAGGTCAATGTCATCGAGGCCAAGAACGCGACGGTGACGGTGACCACGTCGACGGTGTGGGGCAACGACTCGCCCAAGACGTCCACGTCCGACTGGTACCTGACCTATGAGCGCGACGCGTGGCGCTACTGCAACCCGGTACTGACCGTCCGCTGATTCAGGCGCCCTTCAGCGACAGCTCGATCCGGGCCGCGCTCGGGGCGCAGTTCCCGGCGCCCGAGCGCAGCGTGGCGAGCGCACCGGCAACATTCGCGCGGCGTAGGGCGATCTCGGGTCCGTGCGGCCACCATGCCGCCAGCACGCCGGCGAATACGTCGCCGGCGCCGGTGGTGTCCAGCGGCCGCACCGGATACGACGGAACCGTGATCTCCCCCTGCGGGCTGCGGTAACGCGCCCCTTCGTCACCCAGCGTGGTCACCAGGTGTCGTGACGGGTACAGCCAGGATCTGGCCTCGGTCTCGTTGAGGACGACCACGCTCGCTCGAAAAGCCAGCTCCGCCAGGTCGGGCGAGCGTTCGGGCACCGGGGAAGCGTTGAGCACGAACTGTTTTCCCGCCTCGACGGCCCACCGCGCCGCCATCAGCGCGACGTGAACCGGGATTTCCAACTGGCATAACAGCACATCGTGGGAACAGATGATGTCCTTGTGCACCTTCTCGTCCAAGGCGAAGGCACCGTTGGCGCCCGGTGCCACCACGATGCTGTTCTCGCCGGAGTCCTCGACGGTGATGGCGGCCATTCCACTGGGACCGTCGACTTCGACGAGCCCGTCGACGCCGACATTGTTGTCCTCCAGGTGAGATCGCAGCATCGGTGCCGCGCCGTCGGTGCCCACCGCGCCGATGAACTGCACCGCGGCACCCGCGCGCGCAGCGGCGACCGCTTGGTTGGCGCCCTTGCCTCCCGGGGCAGGGCGAGCCGATGTGGCCAGCACTGTGGCACCAGGGGCGGGCAGCGAGTCCACCCGCAACGTCAGATCCATGTTGACGCTGCCGAGGACACATACCGTGGCTAACTCAGTCACTTGCCCAGGCTAGTACTGGCGAAGCTACATTTCGGGCACCCGGATACCCTGACACGATGAGCGTTTCAACCAACGAGTTGGCCCGCGGATCTGCCCAGCCCGCAGCGGGCGTCTCAGGCGCCCCTCCGGAGCCTGGAGTCGCAGTGTCGGCGACATCCGATCTGCGTGCGGACGTTCATGCTGCAGCCCGTCGAGCACGTGTCGCGGCCCGCGATCTGGCCCGGCTGACTGCCGACACCAAGAACACTGCGCTGCTCGCGGCCGCCGATGCCCTCATCGCCGCCACCGATTCCATCATTGCGGCCAATGCCGATGACCTGCAGCGCGCACGGACTGCCGGTATCGGTGACGCCATGCTCGATCGCCTGGCCCTCGACGCAGGCCGGATTGGCGGTATTGCTGCCGGGTTGCGTCAGGTCGCAGGTCTGCCCGACCCGGTCGGCGAGATACTGCGCGGCTCCACGCGACCCAACGGACTGCGACTACGCCAGATCAGGGTGCCGCTCGGGGTCGTCGGCATGGTGTACGAGGGGCGACCGAACGTCACGGTCGACGCCTTCGGATTGACCCTCAAGTCGGGAAACGCGGTGCTGCTTCGGGGTAGCTCCTCGGCCGCAACCTCCAATACCGAACTCGTCCGGGTGCTGCGTGAATCGCTGGTCGCCGGCGGGCTGCCCGCCGACACCGTCCAGCTGCTGGACAGCCAGGACCGGGCGACCGTAATCCATCTCATCCAGGCGCGCGGTCTGGTGGACGTGGTCATTCCGCGCGGTGGAGCCGGCCTGATCGATGCCGTGGTCCGCGATGCGCAGGTGCCCACCATCGAAACCGGGGTCGGTAACTGCCACGTGTACGTGCATGCCGATGCCGACCTCGATCTGGCCGAGCGGATCCTGTTGAACTCCAAGACCCGTCGGCCCAGTGTGTGCAACGCGGCAGAGACGCTGCTCATAGACCGGGATATCGCGGAGACGGCGGTGCCCAGGTTGATTGGCGCGCTGCAGGCGGCCGGGGTCACCGTGCACGGCGATCTAGCGGTACCGGGCGTCGTTCCGGCGACGGAAGAGGACTTCGGTACCGAATACCTATCGTTGGATATCGCGGCCGCCGTCGTGGACGACCTCGACGCCGCGGTTCGCCACATCGAGCAGTACTCCAGCGGTCACACCGATGCCATCGTCACCGCGAATCTCGGTGCGGCCCAGGAATTCACCGATCGCGTCGACAGCGCAGCCGTGATGGTCAACGCCTCTACGGCGTTCACCGATGGCGAGCAGTTCGGCTTCGGCGCCGAGATCGGCATCTCGACACAGAAGCTGCACGCCCGCGGCCCGATGGGGCTGCCCGAACTGACCACAACCAAGTGGATCGTCTTCGGAGACGGTCAGATCCGTCCCGCCTAACACCTGGAGAACGAGTGGATCGAACCGAGACCGCGCCGATGTTCACGAGCATCGACGACGTCATCGCCCGGCTGGCCGAGACCGGATATCTCGCTGACACCGCCACGGCGACAGCGGTATTCCTTGCCGACCGGCTGGGCAAGCCGCTGCTGGTGGAGGGGCCCGCGGGTGTCGGTAAGACCGAATTGGCCAGGGCGGTAGCGCAAACCACTGGCTCGGGCCTGGTGCGTCTGCAGTGCTACGAGGGCGTCGACGAGGCGCGCGCACTCTACGAGTGGAACCACGCCAAGCAGATCTTGCGTATCCAGGCCGGGTCCGGCGACTGGGACGAAACCAAGACCGACGTCTTCACCGAGGAATTCCTGTTGTCGAGGCCGCTGCTCACCGCGATCCGCCGCGAGGACCCCACGGTTCTGCTCATCGACGAGACCGATAAGGCCGATATTGAGATCGAGGGCTTGCTGCTGGAGGTACTCAGCGATTTCGCGGTCACCGTGCCCGAACTGGGCACCATCCAGGCCAGCCGGAAGCCCTTCGTCCTCTTGACCTCCAACGCCACCCGCGAGCTGTCCGAGGCGCTCAAGCGGCGCTGCTTGTTCTTGCACATCGATTTCCCCGATGCCGAGCTGGAGCGACGCATCCTGCTCAAGCGGGTGCCGGAGCTGCCCGCCGCGCTGGCCGAGGAGCTGGTGCGCATCATCGGCGTACTGCGCAATATGCAGCTCAAGAAGGTCCCGTCGGTGGCCGAGACCATCGACTGGGGGCGCACCATTCTGGCGCTCGGCCTGGACACCCTGGACGACGCGGTGATCGCGTCCACCCTCGGAGTGATTCTCAAACACCACTCCGATCAGCAGCGCGCCGCAGGAGAGTTGAGGCTGAACTAATGCCCGCGCGTAAGCCTCCCAAGGCGGTGCTGCCCCTGGCACCGCACGGGCTGCCTGGTCATCTGGTGGGCTTCGTGGAAGCGCTACGTGAACAAGGGATCTCGGTGGGCCCGTCGGAGACGGTGGACGCGGGCCGGGTGATGATGGTGCTGGGGCTGCAAAGCCGCACCGAGCTGCGCGAAGGCCTGGCCTGTGCGGTGTTGCGCCGCGCCGATCACCGGCCGACATTCGATGTGTTGTTCGACCTGTGGTTCCCACTCGCGCTGGGCGCGCGGTCCGTGGACGTTTCAGAGGGTGAGCCGCTCGATATTGACGATATCGAGCAAGTGCGTGATCAGCTGGTGGACCTGTTGGCTGCCGACGCGGGGGACGTTCCGCTCAACTCCTTGATTGCCCAGATCGTGGAGGCCTACGGCAAGTACAACTCGACACGGGGCACCTCGTACTCGGCGTACCAGGCCATGAAGTCGCTGTCGCTGGACCAGATCGAGGCCAAGCTGCTGATGGGCCTGCTCGGCAGTGGCGACGATGCGTCACCAACGGACCAGGCGGTCGCGAAAGCTGTTGCCAAACAGCGCATCTCAAAGGTGCGTCAGCTCGTGGAGGCGGAGACCAAGCGCCGCACTGCCGAACAGCTGGGGCGGGAACGGGTCACCGCCTACGGGGTGCCGCAGCTCGCCGAGAACGTGGAGTTTCTCCGCGCCTCGGGGGAGCAACTGCGCAATATGCGCCGGGTGGTGCAGCCGTTGGCGCGGATGCTGGCCAGCCGATTGGCGGCCCGGCGTCGGCGTGCGCATACCGGCCAGATCGATCTGCGTCGCACCCTGCGCAAGTCGATGTCTACCGGTGGCGTGCCGATCGACGTCGTGCAGAAGAAGCCGCGCCCGGCCCGCCCCGAGCTGGTGGTGCTGTGCGATGTGTCGGGATCGGTAGCAGGGTTCTCGCATTTCACCCTGCTGCTGGTGGACGCGCTCCGTCAGCAGTTTTCGAGGGTTCGCGTTTTTGCCTTTATCGACACCACGGACGAGGTGACTCACCTTTTCACGCCAAATACCGATCTGGCTGAGGCCATCGTGCGGATTACCCGGGAGGCGCAGGTGTTCACCGGCGACGGGCACAGCGACTACGGGCACGCCTTCAAGACGTTTGTCCAGAATTTTCCGACGGCACTGTCCCCGCGCAGCTCACTGCTCATCCTTGGCGATGGGCGCACCAACTACCGGAGTCCCGAGCTCGACACCCTGCGATCCATGGTGTCCTCCAGCCGCCACGCACATTGGCTCAATCCCGAGCCGAAGAACCACTGGGGAACGGGTGATTCGGCCGCCACTCGGTACCAGGACGCCATCACCATGCATGAATGCCGATCGGCTAAGCAGCTGGCTGCGGTGATCGACAACCTGCTACCGGTCTAACGCCGACCATCACTCCAGTAAGCTGGCCATTCGTGCCATCCGACCCGTCTCCTCTGCGCGTGAGCGGCTCATCGGCCCGACGACGACTTGGGGTAATGGGCGGAACCTTCGACCCGATCCACAACGGTCACTTGGTCGCCGCCAGTGAGGTCGCCGACCGGTTTGGGCTCGACGAGGTCATCTTCGTGCCGACGGGCCAGCCATGGCAGAAGCAGCGACGCAATGTCAGCGCCGCCGAGCACAGATATCTGATGACCGTCATCGCCACCGCGTCAAATCCGCGGTTCACCGTCAGCCGGGCAGATATCGACCGCGGCGGGGCCACCTACACCGCCGACACCCTCACGGATCTGCGTGATGCGCATCCCGATGCCGACCTGTACTTCATCACCGGTGCGGATGCGCTGGCATCGATCCTGTCGTGGGAGAACTGGGAACAGCTCTTCACCCTGGCCAAGTTCATCGGAGTGAGCCGACCCGGGTACGAACTGAGTTCCGATCACATCGCCCATGCCGAGCTGCCGCCGGACGGGCTCACACTTGTCGAGGTGCCGGCGCTCGCCATCTCGTCGACCGACTGCCGGGTACGGATGGGCCAATCGCGGCCCATCTGGTACCTGGTACCCGACGGGGTGGTGCAGTACGTCGCCAAGCACCAGCTCTACAGCGAAAATCGAGGAGACCCCGCATGACCGCCGCCCCAGACGCCATCGAGCTGGCGTCGCTGGCCGCCCAGGCCGCCGCTTCCAAGCTTGCCACCGATGTCGTCATCATCGACGTCTCCGAGCAGTTGGTCATCACCGACTGCTTCGTCATCGCCTCGGCGGCCAATGAGCGCCAGGTGAACGCGATCGTCGATGAGGTCGAGGAGAAGTTGCGCCGGGCCGGTCACAAGCCGGTACGGCGGGAGGGCGGCCGCGAGGGCCGTTGGACGCTTCTGGATTTCGTGGACGTCGTCGTGCATGTTCAGCACGAAGAAGAGCGTAATTATTACGCGCTGGAGCGTCTTTGGCGTGACTGTCCGACCATCCCGGTTGACCTGGATGCGCTGCCGGTGGACGGCCCGTCCGATGCTGAGGAAGACGCGTGATTCGGCGGTTGGTGCTGCTGCGGCACGGGCAGACGACCTTCAACGCCGATAGCCGGATGCAGGGACAGCTGGATACCGGATTGTCGGATCTGGGCCGGGCGCAGGCCATTGCCGCCGCCGAGGTGTTGGCCAAACGGCAGCCCCTGACCATCGTGTCCTCGGATCTGCAGCGGGCGTACGACACCGCAACAGCGCTGGAAGAGCGCTGCCATGTCCAGGTGTCCGTCGACGAACGCCTCCGGGAAACACATCTCGGCGATTGGCAGGGCCTGACACATCATGAGGTCGATGCCATCGCTCCCGGTGCCCGGGCCGCGTGGCGCGATGACGCAACGCTGGCGCCACATGGGGGAGAGAGCCGCATAGACGTGGCGAACCGCAGTAAGCCCCTCGTCGCGGAACTCGTTGACACGGTGAAGGAATGGGGAACCGATGAGCGCGATCATCCGGTGGTTCTCGTTGCGCACGGAGGTCTGATTGCGGCACTCACCGCGGCACTGCTTCGGTTGGACGTGAGCAATTGGCCGGTGCTCGGCGGGATGGGCAATGCGAGCTGGGTTCAGCTGGGCGGACATTCGGCGCCGGATGCCGGGTTCGAGGACATCCGGTGGCGTCTGGACGTGTGGAACGCCTCAGCGCAGGTAACCAATGACGTCCTCTGATCGGACCGACGACACCGAACGCAAGACGCTCCTGATATTCGCCGACTCGCTGTCGTACTACGGCCCCACCGGCGGCCTACCTGCCGACGATCCCAGGATATGGCCCAATATCGTCGGTCAGCACCTCGGTTGGGATGTCGAGCTGATCGCGCGAATTGGCTGGACCTGCAGGGACGTCTGGTGGGCGGCCATCCAGGACCCGCGGGCATGGGCGGCGGTACCACGCACAGGGGCGGTCATCTTCGCGACCAGCGGGATGGACTCCCTGCCGTCGCCGCTGCCGACGGCATTGCGGGAGTCGATCAGGCTGATCCGTCCGCCCAGATTGCGGAGCTGGATCCGCGACGGGTACGGCTGGCTGCAGCCCCGGCTTTCCCCCATTGCTCGGGTCGCGCTGCCGCCCAAACTCACCGTGGAATACCTCGAAAAGACTCGTGGTGCACTGGATTTCAACCGTCCAGGGCTTCCCATGATCGCCTCGTTGCCATCGGTTCACATCGCCGAGTCGTACGGTCGCGTGCACTCCGGCAGGGAGGCGACCGCGTCGGCCATCGAGGCATGGGCGTCCGAACACAAGATGCCCGTGGTGGACCTGAAGGAAGCCGTCGGCGAGGAGATCTTCTCGGGCCGGGGAAATCCGGACGGGATCCACTGGAACTTTGTCGCACATGAACGCGTTGCCGAATTGATGATCAACGCACTGCAGACCGTGCTGCCCGAGCTCAAGGTTCGGTGATCTATGCCGGTTGTAGTGGTGACGGATTCAGGGGCGCGACTGCAACCGCAAGACGTCGAGATGCTGGGCATCCGACTGGTGCCATTGCACGTGCTGACCGGCGATCTGGATCTGCGCGATGGCGTGGATCCCATTCCTGCTTCGGTGTATGAGAAGGGTCGCGCCACCACCGCAGGCGCGTCGCCTGCCGAGCTGGCCGAGGCTTACCAACGGGCCCTCATCGACAGCTGCGGCGACGGTGTGGTCGCGGTGCATCTGTCGGGACGGTTGTCGAGCACATTCGAGGCCGCCGAGCAGGCGGCCCGCGAATGCGGTGAGCAGATACGAGTGATTGATTCGCGGTCGGCGGCGATGGGCAGTGGTTTCGTCGCGCTGGCCGCGGCACGGGCCGCGGCCGCCGGCGCCGATCTGGGTGCGGCGTACCAGGCCGCACGGGATGCGGTGGGGCGCAGTCGATGTGTCATGGTGGTACACAAGCTGGACCATCTGCGGCGCAGCGGACGAATCAGTGCAACCTCGTCCTGGCTCGGCACCGCATTGGCCCTCAAGCCAGTGCTACAGATCGACGATGATGGCAAACTTGTTCTCGCGCAGCGTGTTCGTACCGCCACCAAGGCAATCGGGGCGATGGTCGACAACATTGTTGAATTCGTGGGTGAGCGTCGTGTCTCGGTGACCATCCATCACGTCGATAACGCCGAAACTGCCGAGAAGGTGAACGAGCTGGTGTGTTCCCGGTTGATCACCGCTCATGATCCGGTGATCTCGGAGATGGGTCCGGTGCTGGCGGTGCATGTGGGTCCCGGTGCCGTCGGGGTATGTGCCGAGCCCGTGGACTGACGTACGGCGTCCGCGGTTCTCCACAGATCAGAATTGATCCACAGTTTCCGTTCGTCCGCTGGTGGGACGGTCCGATGCTTTCTAGCGTCGAGACATGGAATCCGAGCTGCTGCACCGACGCCTGGCTCCGGCCGGTCGCGAGCTTGATGACGATGATGATGATGACGTCGTGGGGACGACGGCTGGGTTGGAGTCGGAATCGGCGTTGCGCTGGCTCCCGGATTCACTGACGACGGGCGGTGCGCGCGGCTGGCTGGAGTCCATCCGCACCGATCCTGGTCGTGCCGGCATAGTCGCGCTGGGTGCGGTCGGTGTGTTGGCGGTACTGGTCACTGTCTTCACGGTGATGCGTCAGCCGCCGCCTCCGGTGAGTGCGAACCTCCCTCCGGTGCAACCTGCTTCGTCGAGCTCGGTATCCGCGCCAAGTTCACTGGTCATCAGTGTGGTCGGACTGGTCAAGCGGCCCGGGCTGGTCACATTGTCCGGTGGCGCCCGCGTCGCCGACGCGGTGACCGCGGCCGGGGGAGCCGCGGACGGCGCCGATGTGGTCACGCTGAACATGGCTCGACCGGTGGTCGATGGCGATCAGATAGTGGTCGGTCTGGCTCCGGCGCCGGGACAGCCGGTCGGGATGGCGAGCTCGATTATCGCTGCCGGGCTGGCGTCGACCGGTAGTCCCGCCCCCAAGGAGACGGTTCAGTCGGGTCGGGTAAACCTCAACACCGCAATAGAATCCGAGCTCGATGCGCTACCCGGTGTGGGGCCGGTTATGGCGGCGTCAATAGTGCGGTGGCGATCCGAACATGGGAAGTTCACCAGCATCGACCAGCTGTCGGAGGTGGACGGAATCGGTCCCGCGCGGCTGGATAAGCTGCGAGCTTTTGTCGTGCTGTGACGCGTGCCCGCTCCGTGCATTCGGCCGGCGCCGACGAGCCTCTCCTGGATCTGCGACTGGTGCCGCCCGCGCTCGCCGCCTGGGCGGCGACCGCCGCGGGAATCCTGTGGCCGGTCGGCTATGTCACCGCAACAGTGCTAGGGAGCGGAGTACTTGCGGTGCGGCTGCTTCGCGGGCGGCTGGCCAAGGGCCTGGTCACCATGGCGCTAGCGGTCCTCATTGCCGGTATTGGATTCTCGGTGGCAGCGGCGATGAGATACCACGGGGTGCAAAATCACCCATTGGGATCCCTTGTTGGAAAAGTCGTTACGGTGCATCTACGGGTGACCGACGACCCGCGGACCATCACCGGTGGCCGCGCGATGGTGCGCGCAGATCTCGTCTCGATGGGCGAGCCGGCGCAGCCGAGCGCCGGCCCGGTGGTGGTCTTCGGGTCATCGTCGTTACTCAGCGCGGTCGCCGTCGGTGACACGTTTCAGTTGCGCGCGGCGGTCACGCGCTCCCGACGGCATGATCTGACTGTCGCCACACTAGCGGCGACCGGAGACCCCCGGGTGATCGGTGGCTCGCCAATTCATGGCACGGCCAACAGCATTCGTGATCGATTTGTCGATATTGCGCGAAGTGTGCTGCCCGCTGATCAGGCCGCGCTGTTGCCGGCGCTGGTCCTCGGCGACACCAGTGCGCTCGATGCGGGCACCATCGGGATGTTTCGGACATCGGGGCTCGCTCACCTGATGGCGGTGTCGGGAGCCAACGTGTCGATCGTGTGTGGGGCGGTGCTGCTGCTGGGGCGGCTGATCGGGCCGCGGGCCGCGGTGGTGTTGGCGGCGCTGGTTCTCGTCGGCTTCGTCATCCTCGTCAGACCTTCCCCGAGCGTGCTGAGAGCTGCGGTGATGGGTGCGATCGGCCTGCTTGGCGTGCTGACCGCGCGTCGCCGACAAGCCGTACCTGCCTTGGCGGCAACGATTTTGGTGCTGCTGGCAGTGTCACCAGGTCTTGCCGTTGATATCGGTTTTGCGCTGTCCGTGGTTGCCACCGCGGCGCTGGTGGTGTTGGCACCGCGGTGGTCGGCGCGCCTGACCTCGCGGGGCTGGCCCAAGCCGGTCGCTGACGCGTTATGCATTGCCGTGGCAGCCCAGTTGGTGACCGCGCCGCTGATCGCCGCGATCTCAGGGAGCGTCAGTGTGGCGTCCGTTGCCGCCAATTTGGTTGCGGGACTGGTCATCGCGCCGATTACCATCCTCGGCACCGCGGCAGCGGGGCTTGCCGTCATCTCCCCGGTGGCCGCGGGTCTCCTCGTGAGGTTCTGCGGCCCGGAACTGTGGTGGCTGCTGCGAGCCGCGGACTACTCGTCTGCGGGCGGATCGACCGCGATCCCGGTGCCATCGGGCGCGATCGGTTTCGTCGTTATCGCTGTCACGGTTGGAATTTCGGTGTGGCTATGGCGTCGACGGTGGTTCCGCTGGGTGGGGTGGTGCGGCGCGCTGTGCGTACTCGCGTTGATAGTGTCGGCAAGATTGGTGAGCTAGACGGCGACGCTTCCACTTGCCAATGTTGGGTCCGTTCCGGTCATTCGATGAGGTCGTCCAGGTTCGTGTCGCTCGTAGTCGGGCACCGCGGACTATGCCGCGGAAACGGCGAGTTCGAGGCGAGGTGCCTCCGCCGCTACCTTGTGTCGTCGCCAACTATGAGCGGCAACCCGGAGCAGGAATGCGGGTCGTCGCATCAGCGATGGTGAGTCGTGCAGGTGGTTGACGCGGAGGATCGTTTCGGTGATTCGAATGTCGTTCTGCGCCGCGGCCATCATCTTGCCCGCCCACCACGTCGTCAGTCTCCAGGAGACCCGTTGTCCGAGGCGGGCGTTCGCGGGCGGTGCGGTGAACAGGGGAGCTGCCATCTTGTTCTGCTGCCACACCACGTCGATGCGTTCGGCGACGGCGCCGAAGTACCGGTGGGCGAGCCCGGCATCACCTTCGTCGAGGCAGTCCCGCAACACAACCGCCTCGACGATGGCCATCGTCATCCCCTGGCCCTTGATGGGGTCCAGACTGCAGATCGCGTCGCCGATCACCAGCAGACCCTCCGGGAATTCCTGCATCTGGTCGTAGCGCCGCCATACAGCGTCGCGATGCCGAAAGGTGTGCACGTCGCCTATCGGTACCGCGGACCCGATGGTGTCCAATAGTGTTTGAGGAACGAATTGTTCTGCGAATGAAGTCATTTCGTGGAAGGTGGTGGGCGGTTCCTCCATATTGAACTTGCCAAGGGTCATCATCACGGTGCCGTTCTCGCAACGGGCGATGGCTCCGCCATGCGGGTGTTCTGGTGCCGGGTTGAAGAAGGTCAGCTTGTCCAAGGCGATGTCATCGGAAACGTGCAAGAGCTGACTGGCGTACGTTACGGGCGATGCCATGCGGACCTCGGCAGGCCTTTCGCACCCGAGCCGATCCAAGAAGGTTTGAGTCCGTGGAGTCCGTCCGGTGGCGTCGACTACCAGGTCCGCGATGAGGGTTGTGACCAGATTCGTGGATCGCCGCGCTACGCGAACGCCGGTGACGCGGTGCTCCTCGGTCATCGGCTCGATGACATCGTGTCCGTCGAGGAACCTGACATTGTCGATCAGTCGAACATGTTGTCGAACATGAGATTCCAGAAAGGGGCGGGTCGTGAGATAGAGCTTGAAAGTCTCTGGGTCACGGAACTTGTCTGATCGGTTGAACATCTCATGTGGCCCGATCAGAATCCTGACGCGCGAGAGGTCGCCCTCATCGCAGACCGTGGCTCCGTCCGCCCGGAGCTCTCCGAGAATTCCGGGGAACAGTTGTTCCAGCGCCTCGGTGCCTGAACTCATGAACATGTGGATGTGCTGACCCTGTCGCACGCCGTTGCGCGGGGTGGCACCCGCGCCCAATTCGTCGCGCTCGACCACAGTGACCGATTCGTAAGACTCCGACAGCACCCTGGCTGCCAGTAGTCCGGCCATCCCAGCCCCGAGGACTACCGCGTGATCTCTGTGTTCCCGCTTTTCAGGTGTCATCGCTGATCCTTTCGTCTCGATGCACCCTACTCTTACTACTCTCTTAATTTCTTAGAAAAACCTTAGATTTACATCTCTGAGACCTGTGCGGCTGGGCGCGCCGAGCTGTCTTCACCACGTGGGACGATCGTCGGGTGACCGAAGCGCTGCACCTGATCCTGGGAGACGAAGAACTACTGGTCGAGCGTGCGGTGACCTCGGTGCTCCATGCGGTCCGAGGCAAGGCGGGTGCTGATATCCCCGTCAACCGGCTGCGTGCGGGCCTGATCGATGTGGCGGAACTGGCCGAACTGCTGAGCCCCTCGCTGTTCTCCGACGAAAGGGTCATCGTCGTCGACGCCGCGGCCGAGGCGGGTAAGGACGCGGTGGTGCTCATCGAGCAGGCTGCCTCGGATCTGCCGCCGGGGACCTTTCTGCTCGTGCAGCATTCGGGTGGTGGCCGCGCGAAGGCATTGGCGACCACGCTGCAGAACCTCGGTGCCCGGGTGCACAACTGTGCGCGTATCGCTAAGGCCGCCGAACGGGCCGATTTCGTCCACAAGGAATTTCGTCGTCTCGGGCAGAAGGTCGATGCCGATGTGGTCGCCATCGTGATCGATGCCGTCGGCTCCGATATCCGCGAATTGGCGGCCGCGTGTTCGCAATTGGTATCCGATACCGACGGCAATGTCGACGAGGCCGCGGTGCGCCGCTACCACTCCGGACGTGCGGAGGTATCCGGATTCGATATCGCCGACAAGGCGGTGGTGGGGGATGTCGCCGGTTCGACGGAGGCGCTGCGCTGGGCGATGCAGCGGGGCGTTCCGCATGTGTTGTTGGCCGATGCGCTCGCCGAGGCGGTACACACCATCGCGCGGGTGGGACCTATCAAACAGAACGCCTACGCGGCCGCATCCGAGCTGGGGATGCCACCCTGGCGTATCGAGAAGGCACAGAAACAGGCACGCCGGTGGTCGCGTGATGCGGTGGCCGAGGCGATGCGAGTGGTGGCCGCGCTCAACGCCGATGTGAAGGGTGCGGCAGCCGATGCCGACTACGCCCTGGAATCTGCGGTGCGGCGGGTGGCCGAATTGGTGAACACGTGATGCGCCGGGGATGAGCCTTAGGGCACGAAAAAACGCCGAGTGTGCGCGTTAGCGCTCACTCGGCGTTGATCGGAAAGAAAAGAATCAGAGCTTGTTCAGGGCCAGGGCCAGCGCCGACTTCTTGTTGGCGGCCTGGTTCTTGTGGATGACGCCCTTGGTGACGGCCTTGTCCAGCTTGCGGCTGGTCGCCACGAGCAGTTCGCCCGCCTTGTCCTTGTCACCCTCGGCGACAGCCGCGCGGAAACCGCGGACGGCCGTGCGTAGGGACGACTTGGTCGCCTGGTTGCGCAACCGAGCACGCTCGTTGGTGAGGATGCGCTTTTCCTGCGACTTGATATTGGCCACGCGTCAGTTCCTTCGTCAATCGTCTAGTTGGGCGGCGGGCCTCCAGATCGTTGGATCCAGGGCAGCTGATCAGCGCCGCAAGGGAAGAGACTACCAGGCCACCGGCGGAACCTGAAACCGCAGGGATGCCGCCAACGGTCTGATGACCACCAGGTTGCCAGCAAGTATCGCCGATACGCGCGCTCGCCCTGCCGAATGCGCCGAATTGGTGCAGCATGTTTGTGGTGAGCCCGCGAACAGTGATGCCGAACTCGGGGCGGCCGACACGCACGGCGTCATCTCCCCGGCTAACCCGGCGCGATGACCAGATCTTCGGCGGATACCGCGCACTGGTGTCGGAGAAGGGCGCCTACTCCAAGGCCTTCGACGAAATGTTCGACGCGGAGGGCAACGTGCGAGGTCCCTACAAGGGGATCTACGCCGAGCTTGCGCCCACCGACGCCGCCGACCTGGCCGCGCGTGCCGACGCGCTGGGCAGGGCATTCGTCGATCAGGGCATCACCTTCTCGTTGTCCGGTCAGGAACGTCCGTTTCCGTTGGATCTGGTGCCGCGAGTCATCGCCGCCGCCGAGTGGTCGCGACTGGAGCGGGGTATCGCCCAGCGGGTCAAGGCGCTCGAGATGTACCTCGCCGATATCTACGGCGACCAGGAGATCCTGCGTGACGGGGTAATCCCACGTGCCTTGATCACCTCCTGTGAGCACTTCCACCGGGAGGCCGTCGGGATCAACCCGCCCAACGGGGTACGCATCCATGTCGCGGGTATCGACCTGGTGCGCGATGCGCAGGGCACCTTCCGGGTGCTCGAGGACAATCTGCGGTCCCCGTCCGGTGTGTCCTACGTGATGGAGAACCGCCGCACCATGGCGCGCGTGTTCCCCGACCTGTTCACCTCGCACCGAGTGCGCGCGGTGGACGACTACGCCTCGCATCTGCTGCGGGCCCTGCGCAAATCGGCGGCCACCAACGAGGCCGATCCGACGGTTGTGGTCCTCACACCGGGTGTGGCCAACTCCGCGTACTTCGAACACTCGCTGCTGGCACGCCAAATGGGTGTCGAGCTCGTCGAAGGCCGAGACCTGTTCTGCCGCGACAACCAGGTCTACATGCGCACCACCGAAGGCGAGCTGCAGGTGGATGTCATCTACCGCCGCATCGACGACACCTACCTGGACCCCATGCAGTTTCGGCCCGATTCGGTGCTGGGCGTCGCGGGGCTACTCAACGCCGCGCGTGCCGGGAACGTCGTCATTTCGAGCGCCGTCGGCAATGGGGTAGGGGACGACAAACTCGTTTACACCTATGTGCCGACGATCATCGAGTACTACCTCGGAGAGAAACCCATTGTGGCGAACGTGGATACCTACCGATGTTGGCTTGATGAGGAGCGCGAGGAAGTGCTTGATCGCATCGACGCGCTCGTCATTAAGCCCGTGGAGGGATCCGGCGGGTACGGCATCGTGTTCGGGCCGGATTCATCCGAGAAGGAACGCGCCGCGATAGCCAAGAAGATCAGGGCCGATCCGCGCGGGTGGGTCGCACAGCCGGTGGTCCAGCTGTCCACGGTGCCCACGAAGATCGGCGATCAACTGGTACCCCGGCACGTGGACCTGCGCCCGTTCGCGGTCAACGACGGTGATGACGTGTGGGTGCTGCCTGGAGGCCTCACCCGGGTGGCGCTGCCGGAGGGGTCGCTGGTGGTGAACTCCAGCCAGGGTGGCGGCTCCAAGGACACCTGGGTGCTGGCCTCGCGGGCATCCGTCGCCGACCGTGAGCTTTCGGGGGCTGAAGTGGTTCCCGAACTGCCGCAGGCGACGGAGGTTGAACAAGGGCCCGAGGCGGGTACCACGGGGCTGCAGGTGCAACAGCAACAACAACAGCAGCAGGTGATGTCCTAATGCTGGCGCGAAACGCGGAGTCGCTCTATTGGATCGGCCGGTACGTCGAGCGTGCCGATGACACCGCGCGCATCCTCGATATCACGGTGCATCAGCTGCTCGAGGACGCCAGCGTGGACCCCGACCACGCCTCCCGGGTGCTGCTGCGGGTGCTGGGCATCGATGCGCCGGACATCGAGCTCGATGTGTGGTCACTCACCGAGCTTGTTGCGTTCAGCCGGGGAGTGCAGGGCGGGTCGATCGTCGACTCCATCTCTGAAGCCCGCGAGAATGCCCGCGGCGCACGCGAAGTGACTTCTACCGAGATGTGGGAGTGTCTCAACACCACCTACAACGCGCTGGCGGATCGTGAGCGGGCGGCCCGCAGGCTCGGCCCGCACGAGTTCTTCACCTATGTGGAGGGGCGTGCCGCCCAGTTCGCGGGGTTGGCCGACTCCACCTTGAGCCGTGATGACGGTTACCGATTCCTGGTGCTCGGTAGGTCCATTGAGCGCGTGGATATGACTGTGCGGCTGCTGCTTTCGCGTGTCGGCGACCGGGCCTCCTCGCCGGCCTGGGTGACGCTGCTGCGCAGCGCGGGCGCACACGACACCTACCTGCGCACCTACCGCGGGGTGCTGGATGCCAATCGGGTTGTCGAGTTCATGCTGCTGGATCGGTTGTTCCCCCGATCGGTGTTCCATTCGTTGCGGCAGGCCGAGCTGAGCCTGGACGAGCTGGATCACCGACCGCACAGCCGAGTCGGTGCGCGTGCCGAGGCGCAACGGTTACTGGGCCGCGCCCGCAGCGAGCTGGAGTTCATGCGTCCCGGTGTGCTGCTGGAGGATCTGCCGACGCGGCTGGCCGGATTGCAACAAACCTGCCGAGATCTCGGTGAGGCGGTAGCGCTGCAGTACTTCCACGCCGCGCCATGGGTGGCGTGGAGCGATGCCGGTAACGATCAAGATCTGGAACCCATCGAGGAGGGGGAGCTCTGATGTGGCGCGTGCGCATCGTCCACGCCACCGGTTATGCCTACAAGACGCCGGTGACCGCCTCCTACAACGAGGCACGGTTGACGCCGCGTAGCGACGGTCGGCAGAACGTCATCCTCAACCGCGTGGAGACAGTCCCGCCCACGCGCTCGTATCGGTATGTCGACTACTGGGGTACCGCAGTCACGACATTCGACCTGCATGCGCCGCATACCGAGCTGGAGGTGACGGGTCTGTCGGTGGTGGAGACCGATCTCGTCGAAAAGCTCGAGGAGTCTGTGGACTGGGATGAGGTGCACACCACGGCGGTGATCGACCGATTTAACGAATACTTGTCGCCCAGCGCATATGTCCCGCACAGCAAGAGAGTTCAGGCGGTGGGCAAGAAGATCTCGAAGGACGTCACTCCCGCCGAGGCCATTGTCGCGGCGTCGAAATGGGTGCACTCCGAGCTCGACTACGTACCCGGGACCACCGGTGTGCACTCGTCGGCGCTGGATGCGCTCCGCGAACGCAAGGGCGTCTGCCAGGACTACGCACACCTAACACTGGTGCTGCTGCGCAGCATGGGCATCCCCGCACGCTATGTGTCGGGTTATCTGCACCCCAAGCGCGACGCGGTGGTGGGCGAGACGGTCGATGGACAAAGCCATGCCTGGATCCAGGGATGGGCGGGCGGTTGGTGGGACTACGACCCCACCAACGACAGCGAGATCAACGAGCAGTACGTCACCATAGGCATCGGTCGAGACTATTCCGACGTGAGTCCACTCAAAGGCATCTATTCGGGGGGCGGCTCGACGGATTTGGATGTCGTGGTCGAAATCACACGACTCGCCTAACGCGCTGGAATTTGCGGGTTATTGCACAGGTGTCTGGCAAGAAGAGTAATAATGCGTAGACCATGGTGACCAAACAAGCTACCGGGCTATACGGCGGACGAACGGCAGACGAGCGCCGCGCGGAGCGGAGGCGACGCCTCCTTGAGGCGGGGCTCGAGGTTATGGCCAGCTCAGGCTGGGCAGCGACAACGGTTCGGGAGATTTGCAAGACAGCCGGACTAAACACCCGTTACTTCTACGAGTGCTTCGACGGCCTCGACGAGCTGCTCGTCGCCGTCTTCGACTGGATCATCGAGGACAGCATCGCCACGGCAGGTTCGGCGATGGCCACGGCCGAGAAGGACTCACGCTCACAGGTGCACGCCGGCGTTGTGGGTGCGGTGACGGCCTTGACCGCCGACCCGCGGCGCGCTCGGGTGATAGCCACCGAGGCGATGGGTAGTCAGCGGCTCACTCGTCGTCGCATGCGGTTGACGCACTACATGGCGTTGATGCTCGGTGCCGCCCGTGCCGAGTTCGACCCGGATGCCGATCCGAACTACACCGCGGTTCAGGCCGAAGCCCTGGCTGCGGGAGTCGCAGGCACCGTACTTGCCTGGCTCGACGGACGGCTGCGTCTGGAGCGGGAGGAACTGGCCGAGTACACCGCCCAGTTCGTCGATCAGGCCATGTTCACGCCGTCGCCGGTGCACAACTCTGTAGAACACTGAGGCGCACTGATCCGTTGAGCGTTCAGCTCCAGGAGAAGTGTGTGCGCAGACGTGCCGCGACGATGTTGAATCGCTGCACGTCCAGAATCGCGCCCTCGCGCCGGATTCCCTCTTCGGGGACGTCCAGCACTCGGTCGAGTCGTACCCAGCTGGGTCGGCCGTCGTAGTCCCAGCTTCCGCTGCCGAGCGCCACCCAATCCGGGTCGGCCTCGTGACGGTCCTGGCTCGACAGCATCAAGCCGAGGAGTATCGCGCCGTCTCGTCCCACCACGAGCACGGGACGGTCCTTCCCCTGGCTGGGGTCGTCCTCGTAGACCACCCATGTCCACACGATCTCCCCGGGATCGGCGCGGCCGTCCAGGTCGGGCAGGTATTCGATCCGACGGGCCCGGTGGGCCGTGGGCACACTGCGGTTGGTTACCGGCCGACCGGGAATTGCGGTCTGCTGTTCGGTGTCTACGACGCCGATCGCCTCTAGGCCGCGTTGGAGTCCGCGTTGGACGAATTCCGACCCCTGTAGTTGCCGTAGCACCTTCGGGCCTTCGCGGAACACGATTGTTTCCGCGATCTTCCCGAGCCTCCGCCCGAGCGTCTGCCACTGTGACGCCATGGTGCGAGCATACTGACCGGTAGCGGGATGGGGCCCTCACAAGTGGGAGGTGCCCCCCGCGTGTGTAAGAAGCAGGTCTCTTGGCATGGGAGCATGGTGCGGTGCCAAGTTTTGCCGACACGACGTTCACGGACCCGGCGCGCATCCGTAACTTCTGCATCATCGCCCATATCGACCACGGGAAGTCGACGCTGGCTGACCGGATGCTGCAGCTGACCGGTGTGGTCGATGCGCGGTCCATGCGCGCCCAGTACCTGGATCGCATGGACATCGAGCGTGAGCGTGGCATCACGATCAAGGCGCAGAACGTTCGGCTGCCCTGGAAAATCAGCACGGCAGCGGATTCCGCCGAGTATGTGCTACATCTCATCGATACACCCGGGCACGTCGACTTCACCTATGAGGTGTCCCGCGCACTGGAGGCGTGTGAGGGCGCGGTGCTGTTGGTCGATGCCGCGCAGGGTATCGAGGCGCAGACGCTGGCCAACCTGTACCTGGCGCTGGACAAGAATCTGACGATCATCCCGGTCCTCAACAAGATCGATTTACCCGCCGCCGACCCCGACCGATACGCGCAAGAGATCGCGCACATCATCGGCTGCGAGCCCTCCGATGTGCTGCGGGTCTCCGGTAAGACCGGCGAGGGAGTCGAGGCGCTGCTCGACGAGGTGGTGCGGTTGATCCCAGCGCCGCAAGGCAATTCGGATGGCCCGGCGCGTGCGATGATCTTCGACTCGGTGTACGACATCTACCGCGGCGTCGTCACCTACGTGCGTGTGGTCGACGGCAAGATCACCCCTCGCGAGAAGATCGCAATGATGTCGACCGGCGCCACCCATGAGCTGCTGGAGGTGGGCATTGTCTCGCCAGACCCGAAACCCTCTGTGGGCCTAGGGGTCGGTGAGGTGGGGTACCTGATCACCGGGGTGAAGGATGTGCGTCAATCCAAGGTTGGTGACACTGTCACCTCAGCGCGCAGGGGCGCGACCGAGCCGCTCACCGGCTATCGCGAACCCAAGCCGATGGTGTACTCCGGGCTGTACCCGATGGACGGGTCCGACTACCCGAACCTGCGCGAGGCACTGGACAAGCTGCAGCTCAATGACGCCGCGCTGACCTACGAGCCCGAGACCTCGGTGGCGTTGGGCTTCGGATTTCGTTGCGGCTTCCTGGGATTGCTGCACATGGAGATCACCCGCGAGCGGCTGGAGCGTGAATTCGACCTCGAGCTGATCTCGACCGCACCGAACGTGGTGTACCGGTTGGTTACCGAGGATGGGACCGATACGCAGGTGACCAACCCGTCCATCTGGCCCGAGGGCAAGATCCGCTCGGTGTACGAGCCGGTGGTCAAGACCACCATCATCTCGCCGAGCGAGTTCATCGGGTCGATCATGGAGCTGTGCCAGGCGCGGCGCGGCGAGCTCGGCGGCATGGACTACCTGTCCCCGGAGCGGGTCGAGCTGCGTTACACCATGCCGATGGGCGAGATCATCTTCGACTTCTTCGACTTGTTGAAGTCGCGCACCCGCGGCTACGCCAGCCTCGACTATGAGGAGGCCGGCGAGCAGGAGGCGGATCTGGTCAAGGTCGACATCCTGTTGCAGGGAGAGGCTGTCGATGCCTTCAGCGCCATCGTGCATAAGGACAGCGCCGCGGCCTACGGCAACAAGATGACCGGCAAGCTCAAGGAGCTCATCCCGCGCCAGCAGTTCGAGGTGCCGATACAGGCCGCCATTGGGGCGAGAATTATTGCCCGCGAGAATATTCGGGCCATCCGCAAGGATGTGCTCTCCAAGTGCTACGGCGGTGACATCACCCGTAAGCGCAAGCTGCTGGAGAAGCAGAAGGAGGGCAAGAAGCGCATGAAGACCATCGGGCGGGTCGAGGTTCCGCAGGAGGCCTTCGTGGCGGCGCTTTCCACCGAGTCGGCCGCGGACAAGCCGAAGAAGTAGCCGTCGGCTGTTCGCCGGTCGGTAGTTCCGTCGAGCGTGCGGATGGTGTCGAGATCTCGCTGAATTCCGACCGAATCCGCACGCTCGGGCTCAGTGCTCGCACTCCTGACTAGGCATGCCGACGATGACCCCACCCTGCGGCCAGCCGGCGGGCGAGTCCTCCCACGGCTCCTGGCGTCCATACGGCGTCAGATCCAGGAATGGATACCCGACCGCGGAATGGTCCAGCCCGCGCGCGAAGGCCGAGTAGGTATGAAACACCTCATCACCGCGACGCACGAAGATGCTGGCGCCCGGCCAATCACCGTGCAGGTCCTCGTCGCTGAAACCGTCGGCGTGCAGCTCGTCGAGCGACTTGTAGTTGTACTGGATCGGAGCACGTGTCGGGTCGAGCGTGACGTGAAAGTCGTAACTGAAATCGCCGTCGTTGGTCGAGTACCACGGGAACGTCCACCCGTGCTCGTCCCGGTAGCGCGCGATGCTCGCATACGGTGCGCGGGACACGCAGGCGAAGGTGACGCCCTTGTCGGTCAACAGCTTGCGGTCCTTTTCGGTGAAGGTCATTTCGGCGGCCCCGGTGCAGCTGGGACACCCGCGGTCTATCTCGTCGATCCACATGAAGTGATGGATGTACAGGGTGTGTCGTCCCTCGAACATGTCGAGGAGCCGCACCGGCCCGTCGGGACCCTCGAAGAGATAGTCCTTCTCGACCTTGACCATGGGGAGTCGTCGGCGTTCGGCGTTCACGGCATCGCGCAGATGCGTGGCCTCCCGCTCGCGGGTAAGCAGCTTCTTCCGGGCCGCCAGCCAGTCCTCGCGGCTCGCGACGCTGGGGTGGGCAGTTGGAGTTGTCATATACATACCGACCCACTGTGGTTCGAAAACTCATCGCGTCGATACGCTGAGGTCTATGAGTACCGTGCTTGCCGGGCTTCGTCTTCCAGTGGTCGGTGCCCCGATGGCAGGGGGAATCACCACCGCCGCGCTGGCGCGAGGTGTAAGTGCGGCAGGCGGCTTCGGCCTGATGCCCGCCGGGTATCGGACCGTTGCGCAGCTGGAGCAAGACCGCGAGGCGTTGGGTGAGCTTCCCTTCGGTTTCAACGTGTTCGTGCCCACCCCGGATCTGGGTGCGGACCTCGGCGAGTATCTGGACAAGCTGAAGATCTGGGCCGACAAACTTGAGGTCGCACCGGGTGACCCGGTGTGGCATGACGATGCCTATGCCGACAAGATCGAATATCTGATCGCCAATCCGGTGCCCGTGGTGTCGTTCACCTTTGGGGTGCCTTCGGCCGCGGATGCGCACAGGCTGCGCGATGCCGGATCCGAGGTGTGGATCACCGTGACCAGTGCCGTCGAGGCCACGATCGCCGAGGGTATCGGCGCGGATGCGCTGATCGTGCAGGGTCCGGAGGCCGGTGGGCACCGCAGCAGTTTCGATGCCAGCGCCCCCGAGGAACCGCTGGCGGACCTTATTGCGAGCGTGCGGGGGGTGACCGCACTACCGCTGGTTGCCGCCGGCGGAATCATGGACGGCGCCGATATCGCGCGGGTGCTTGCCGCGGGGGCTGCGGCCGCCCAGCTGGGTACCGCACTGGTGGTAACTGAGGAGTCGGGGGCCAAACAGATTTACAAAGACGCTCTGCTGCAACCCGCCGAAACCGTGGTGACACGGGTGTTCTCCGGTCGGCCGGCGCGCAGCATTTCCAATGCATTTCAGCGGGATATGGAATCGGTTGCCCCGGTGAGTTTCCCGGCGCTGAACTCGGCGACCAAGGAGCTACGGGCAAGCGGCGACCCGGATGTGATGTCGCTGTGGGCCGGGACCCAACATCACCGTGCCCGCGCATTGCCGGTGGCGGAACTGATGGTCACCCTGGCCGCCGAGCTGAATGCGGCTCGGGGGTAGGCGCCGATATGAAACCGGTCACTCTGATCTGGGTCGTTGTCATCGCCGCATCCGTACTGATCGGCCTCGACCTGCTGATCTACTCGGCGGGGCCGCGTAGTGGAAGTTCGACGGGTGCCCTGGTGGGGCTCTTGGTCTTCAATCTGATTCTGTTCGCCGGACTCGGCATCTACCTTCGTCGCCGACGCTAAATAAACCGGGGTGTGCCCGGCGGCGCACATACGATGGTCCGATGGTGTCGTCCCTTGATCCCGAGCTGTCGTTAGAAGGACTGATTTCCAGTCAGTCTCCCACTCAGCGTCGCGGCCCCTTCCCGCCGATTGCCGACTACGCATTCCTCTCGGACTGGGAGAACACCTGTCTGATTGCCTCCAACGGGTCGGTGGAATGGATGTGCGTGCCACGGCCGGACTCGCCGAGCATCTTCGGGGCCATCCTCGACCGCAGTGCAGGCCATTTCCGGATCGGCCCGTACGGACACAGCGTCCCGGCCTCGCGGCGATATCTGCCGGGCAGCCTGATGGTGGAAACCACCTGGCAGACCAAGACCGGATGGCTCACCGTCCGCGATGCGTTGGTGCTGGGGCCCTGGCACGACGTCGATTCGCGGTCGAAAACACACCGGCGGACCCCGACGGACTGGGATGCCGAGCACATCCTGCTGCGTACTGTGCGCTGTGTCAGCGGGACTGTCGAGGTGCTGATGAACTGCGAGCCCGCCTTCGACTACCACCGTGACGGGGCCACCTGGGAGTACTCCGGCGATGGATACGGTGAGGCGATAGCCCGGGCAGACAAGAATCCCGAGGCCAATCCGACACTCAAGCTCACCACGAATCTTCGGCTTGGACTAGAGGGGCGGGAAGCGCGGGCACGTACCCGGCTCACCGAGGGCGACAGCGCCTTCGTCGCGCTCAGCTGGTCGAAACACCCTGTCCCGCAGACATATGCGGAGGCCTCCGACAAGATGTGGAAGACCGCCGAAGCCTGGCGGCAGTGGATCAACATCGGCGAATTTCCCGACCATCCCTGGCGCTCGTACCTACAGAGCAGCGCGTTGGTTCTCAAGGGGCTGGCGTACTCGCCGACCGGCGCGCTACTGGCGGCGTCCACCACCTCGCTTCCGGAAACGCCTGGGGGAATGCGTAACTGGGACTATCGGTATTCCTGGGTACGGGACTCGACGTTCGCACTGTGGGGTCTGTACACGCTGGGACTGGACCGTGAGGCTGACGACTTCTTCTCATTCATCGCCGACGCATCGGGTGCGAACAACGGGGAGAGACACCCGTTGCAGGTGATGTACGGAGTTGGTGGCGAACGCACATTGACCGAAGGGGAGCTGCCGCATCTGTCCGGGTACGACGGTGCGCGGCCGGTGCGGATCGGTAACGGCGCCTTCGATCAGATCCAGCATGACATCTGGGGAACCATGCTCGATTCGGTGTACGTGCATGCCAAGTCGAGGGAACAGATTCCGGCGACGTTGTGGCCGATCCTGAAGAATCAGGCCGAAGAGGCTGCGCGGCATTGGCGCGAGCCCGACCGCGGCATCTGGGAGGTGCGGGGAGAGCCACAGCACTTCACCTCGTCGAAGATCATGTGCTGGGTGGCGATGGACCGCGGCGCCAAACTCGCCGAGATGCACGGCGAAAAGAGCTATGCCCAGCAGTGGCGCGGTGTGGCCGACGAGATCAAGGACGACATCCTCGAACACGGCGTGGACAGCCGCGGGGTGCTGGTGCAGCGTTACGGTTCAACGGCTTTGGATGCGTCGCTGCTGCTCGCGGTGCTCAACCGTTTCCTGCCGCCCGACGATCCGCGGATTCGCGCCACCGTGCTGGCCATCGCCGATGAGCTGACCCATGACGGTCTGGTGCTGCGCTATCGGGTGGAGGAGACCGATGACGGATTGAGTGGCGAGGAAGGCACCTTCACCATCTGTTCGTTCTGGTTGGTGTCGGCGCTCGTCGAGATCGGCGAGGTGCGCCGCGCACGGCACCTCTGCGAGCGGCTGCTGTCCTTCGCCAGCCCACTGCAGTTGTACGCCGAGGAGATCGACCCGCGCACCGGACGGCACCTGGGTAACTTCCCGCAGGCGTTCACCCATCTGGCCTTGATCAACGCCGTCGTGCACGTGATTCGAGCCGAAGAAGAGGCAGATGTGAGCGGTACTTTCCAGCCCGCTAACGCACCCACATGAGGGCTCGGGCCGACGCCGCCGCGGTTGCGGTGATGCTGTGCGTGGTCGCGGGTGGTTGCGGCCGCACAGTCGATCAGTCCGAGCAGATGTCTACCGCGGCTCAGTCCTCTTCGGGGACAACGCCGTCCAGTTCTTCGATGGTGCCTGCGGCATTTGGGTATACCCCGATGTTGGAGGCGGTCAAGGGCGTTGAAGGGACAGTCACCTACGACGTGCACCTGCCGCAACTCGCCGGTGGCATGCCCGCCGTGCGAGATCGATTCAACGACGGTATGCGCACCGCATTGCGTGACCTGATCGACGGGCTGCTCGGACCTGAGAAGACGGTGGAGGTGTCGATCACAGACCTCGGGCCCGAGGCGGAGAGTAGTCGCGTCGCCATGATCGGACCGCACGTGGTGGCCGGTGTCCAGCTGTACCGGTCGTTCGCCGGCAGCGCGCACCCCACCGAGTCGGTCGCGACCATCGTGATCAATACCGACACCGCGCAACCCGTCACCTATGACGATCTGTTCCCTCAGCAATACGCGGCTCTGCAACGCCTCAAGCAGGTATTGCCCGAGCTCGATTCGACCGGGAGGTTACGGAGCGACGGTATCTATGGGCCACTTGAGCAATGGCTACCGGTACCGACCGGGTTGCGGTTCTATGTGCCGGTCTCGCACGCCGTGGGTGACTTCGTTCCGGTCACCGTGCCCTGGGAGAGGATCCGTGATCTGGTTACTCCCGAAATCTTGCCGGTGCTGAGCCAATAGCGGGGGTCTGTGCTTGTGAAATGTGGTCTCGGGTTGACGCTGGTGTTGGCGTGTGGCGTGGTCGGCGGGTGCCTCAAACCGCCGGATCAGCCCCAGCCGGTTGAAGTCCAGTCTTCCACCAGCACAACGACATCGAAACCGACGGTATCTCTCACCCCGGCGCAAGCGCCGCCGACCGCCAAGCCCGCGTTCGGGTTCACCCCGACGCTGGAGGCGGTGAGCGGTAAACAGGGGCGAGTGACCTACAAGGTCCAGCTGCCGCAGGTGACCGGGGATAAGGCCGCCGCTCGGGACAGATTCAACGAAGGCATGCGTGCGGCACTTCAGGATGTGGTGCGCGACTTGGATGATCCGAAGCTCACGAAACCGGCGACGATAGGCGACGGGCAGCTGGCGGTACGCGAATCGAGCCGGGTCTCCTTCATCGGCCCGCATGTGGTGGCGGGCCTGGCGGTATTTCTCTGGGATGGCGGCGGTGCACACCCCAACCAGTCGGCGGCGACGATCACCATCAACACCGATACGGCCCAGCCGGTGATGTTCGATCAGGTTTTCCTCGATCAGGAGGCGGCCCGAGTGCAGTTGCGGAAACTGGCCCTGGAGCTTGGTCCGCCCGATCGCATCAAGGCCGCCGGGGACATGAAGTCCGAGCAATTCCTGCATTGGCTGCCGGCACCTAAGGGGCTGACCTTCTATGTCTCCGTTCCGCATGTTGCCGGGGACTACATACCGGTTACCGTGCCCTGGGAGCGGATTCGCGATCTGGTGGCCCCGGAGATGCAGAAGGTGCTCAGCCAGTAGGGAAGCGGCGGGCGAAATCGGGTGCATGCTCGGGCAGCGGCCCGATCGCCACACCGTATGCCGGAATCGCTTGCAACCATGGGTATTTGGTGGCAATCGACAACACCGAAGCGATCCTGGTGCTTGGGGTGACCGTGGTCGCAGAGTCGACCGCCGAGAACACCCGCCGGTGTACGGCGCGTTGCACACGCTGGATGAGGGCGGTCGGCCCCCACCGGCGCAGCTGCACCTTGCGAAGGTCGGCGGTGGTGAGTGTTCCCTCGCGCAGCGGCTCGGCGAGGATGCGGGCGGTGGCCACCGCGTCGGCGATCGCGAGGTTGATACCGACGCCACCGACCGGGGACATGGCGTGTGCGGCGTCACCGATGAAAAGCAGGCCCTCTCGGTACCATTTACGGAGCCGATTCAGCTGCACATCAAGCAATTTCACGTCATCCCAGCTGGTAATGGCATCGGTGCGATCGGCCAGCCAGGGCACCATCTCGGCGATTCGGTCACGCAGCACCTGCACATCGCCGCTGCGCATCTGCGAGTCGGTGCCCTTGCCGATGAGATAGCCGCACTGGAAGTAGTCGCCGCGATCGAGCATCACCATGAATCGGTTGGCGCCGACCCGTGCGCGCGGCCCCTGCGGGTCATCGGGATGCTTGGGGAGGCGGAACCACCAGACGTCAATCGGAACGCCGAATGACCGAGGTCGCATTCCTGCCGCTGCGCGCAGCACCGAGCCGCGGCCATCGCAGGCAACGGTGAGATCCGCCCTGATCTTGCCGGTTTCTCCTGCAGCGGTGCGATATTCGACTCCGGTGATGAGGTCACCGGATCGCAGGAGCCCGGTGACCTCAGTGCTGCGCAGCAGCCGGAAGGTGGGCTCGGTCTCTGCGGCGCTGGCCAGCATTTCCAGGAAGTCCCACTGAGGTGCCATCGCCATGTGCTTATGCGGTCCGGGAAGCCGATTGAGATCGCCCAGCCGGAACGTCTGCTCACCGAGGTCCACCGTTACCTGCTGAACGAGGTTGTGCGGCATGGCTGCGAATTGCGGGCCGAGCCCCAACTCGTCGAGCAGGTTCAGGGTGCTGGCGTGCACGGTGTCTCCACGGAAGTCCCGCAGGAAATCGGGGTGTTTCTCGAGAACAGTGACGTTGACACCGGCACGTGCGAGCAGTAGCGCCAACATCATTCCGGCGGGTCCTCCTCCGGAGATCGCACAGGTGGTGCTCTGCGGCTGATCAGGTTTCGTCACGAGTTCTCCTCCATGCCGCGATCAGGATCCCGGCCAATGCGAACACGGGTATCAACGAGATCATCCAACTCAACCCCAGCGGCGGTCCCGGCTGGGGTAGCACCTCCAAGTTGAGGGTGCCCTTCCCGGGCCCGCGCGGACCGGTGATATCGAAGACGAACTGGTGCTGCCCTTCTTCTTGCAGGGCCCGGATATCCAAGCCCCAAACCTCGCGTTTGCGCGGGTGGCGGGCCAACGGTTCGGTGCGTGGCTGCCGCCCGTCGGGGGTCACAACGGTGAGCGTGCCCGACTTGCCGGTGATCCCATCGGCGGGGATGAAGCTGAAGTCCAGCGATTGCATGGCGCGCAGCGGCCAGGTCGAGAACCCGACGGTCAGCTGGTATGGGCCCGCGTTCACCTGTTCGGTGTGCACCACGTTGACGGGTGCGTAGGCATTCGCGGGGGCGCTGATCCCGAGGGACAGGCCGACGATGGCGAAGAGCGCCAGCAGCATTCGGGTGTATCTCATGCGACGGCCTCTACCGGGTCGGCGTCGTTCCCGGGTACCCGCAACATCAGTGCAATGCGTTGGGCCAGGAATCCGGCCAGCGCGCCCAACACCAGTCCGGCCAGGCCCACGGTGACGTAGCTGCTCGCGGATTCGGTCCCGTCGGGGTACAGCATCGCCCCCTGCGCCAGATAGCCCATGCCCGCAACCGAGCCCACAATGGCGCCGACGATCGTCATAGGCCGCCGTCGCCACGGATGATCCTTGACGAGGTACAGCAGTCCCGCGGCAAGCGCGGCGAAGATCCCGAGGAACATCGGCATCATTCCCGGTATTGTGGGTGGGCCGCCCCACAGGTCGTCCCGCAGGGGCAACCCCACCGCTGCGGCGTATTCGCGTGCGGCCCATGGCGAGAACCACCAGAAGATTGCCTGGAGCGCGCCCATGATCGCCGCCACGCCGAACGGAGCCAGTGGCGACCGCAATACGCCCGCAACGATCAGCAGGACGAGCGGAACGATGAACGCGGACCCCAGTGAGAGCGGGTTGAACTCGAATTTGAAGACGTACAGTGCGGTGAACGGAACGGCCGTCGTCGCCGCCACCAGGGACGACTGTGCCATCAAACCGACCGTGCCCCAGCGGAATCGGCGTGCCGCGGCGAAGGTGACGATGCTGCCGAGGTCGGCGACGGTCCCCGATACGAACAACGCGAAATGTGGTGGCGAGGCCAGGATGGCATCGAACCCGTACACCGTGTGCCACCACAGATCCAGTAGTCCGTACATGAGAAACGCTGCGGCGCCACAGCCGGAGATCAGGAAGCCCAGGGGCGCGGTAAACCTGCCGCCGAACACGCGGATCGGAACTCCACCCACCCAGCGCGGTATGTTTTCGCCCGCACGCTGTGCGGCCGTGCTCATCAAAACCATGATGAGGCTGGTGATCCCACCGATCGCGCTGCCCGAGTACAGGAACAGATGTGGCAGCGTGAAGAACGTGTCGGGTCCCACGTCGCTGTGCCATTGCACGTCCCAGGTGGTGCCAATCGCACCCACCACGCTTCCCAGCAGGACCCCGTACGCCCCCAGCGGTGCGTACTTCTCGACGGTGGCGCGGGTGATTCGTGTCGTCTGTTCTGTACCGGTGCTCATCTCAACCTCCACTTACCCATAGTGGCATCGTCGCGCGTTCGTCTGGGTCTCCCGACGGCGGCGTGACGGTCACGACTATCTCCCAGGGCCCGGCCATCGACAGCATCACCTGGTCGAACTTCGTGCGTCCGGATATGATCTCCCGCTGCGGCGGCATTGCGTGGCCCATCAACGGCATGACCAATTCGACTGTCACCGATTCAGATTCGGGGAGACCCGGATCCTCCCGGTCGGCGATGGCGATTTCCAGCGCGGTCATCCCGACGCGGGGATTGTCTACGGTCACCGTGATGGTGTAGTGCTCGGTACCGGAGTGCAGGGTGATGGCCTTGGGCGGGCTGGGCCAGGCAATCCATGCCAACGCCAATACCGCGGCAACGATCACCCCGAGCCCCACCCACACGCGACGTGTCATGAGATGTCCAGTCGTACCGGGATCGTCAGCACCCGATAGTCACGCTGGGACTGGATCCAGACGAGATACCGACCCGGCCGAGGGAAGGTGAAGGTGAACGGTACATCCGGCCCGAAGGCAGCCACCGTCTCATCGGGCGGGCTATCGCCGTTGAGGGGCGGCGCCCCCACCATCGGAGGTAGAGAAGACGCTGAATCATCTTGTACCGGTTCGCTATTACCCCGATGATTGGTGCCGTGCTCCATGCCGGGCATGTCGGCGCCGCCGTGACCGCCCATGGAATGAGCGTGCGCCCACACCGCCGAGTCCAATACCGCGGTCCCGAGATCGTCAGCGGGGGCGTCGCGCGGAATCGGGCCGGCGATCACCAGGTGACCGAGCATGCCCAGCCATGGCTGCAGCACGGGATCGGATCCGACGGTCGCGGTGAGCGTCGTCGGACGTCCCGCACGCAGGCCGGTGGCAGTCACGTGCACATGCAGCCCGTCGATCATGCGCATACCGGGTCCATCGAACGGCGCGGGTGCAGCGGGCTTTTCGCCGCGCGATATGAGCCCACCGGGTAGACGAACCGTCTGCACTCCGCCGCCGCGTCGGGTGAACTCGGCCGAGACCGCGTAGCGGCCTGCCGCCGTTGGCGACAGCGGCACCGAATAGCGGCCCGGCGCAACCCTTATCGGATGCAGATGGGAGAGCTGCCCGTCCGGGGCCACCACCAACAGATGGATCAATGCGCTGTCGTGGATGACCAGATCGTCGGCGGGCAGTCCGGTCGCCGTATCGATGAGTGAGAAGAAGACGTCTGTTGCATGCCCTGAATCCACCACCGGCTGTTCGGCGATGAGCATGGCCGAGGGGCGGGAGTAGTCGGTAACCGCGGGACGGTCGATCCGGTAGGGGTTGGCGGCGTTGTCGACGGTGGGGTCTCGTTGCAGCCCCGGTTCGGGCGGTGGCGGTGCCGACGTGGAGAGCACGGCGCCGGTAATCGCGACCGCGAGGGCCGTCACCGTGGCGGTCACCGGCAGCGCGATCCATACCCCGCGACGTACCCGCGTGGCCACGACGAGGGAAACCACCAACAGCAGTCCAGTGGTGGCCAGGCCCACATAGGCCACCCGCTCGGGTGGTGACATCGCCTGACCCACGAGGACCAACGGGATCCGAGCGGTGTGTACACCGTCGCTGATGGTGAGGTCGGTCGGCCCGGTGCGGTCGACGTCGAGGGTTGCACCGTACGGGCCGGGTTTTTCACCGAGGATCACCATCGCGGTCGACGTGGGAACGCCCGAAGCGGGTTGATATTCGTCGGTACTGGCGCCGGTGGGCACGAGCTGCAGCCGGAGCGGGCCGGCCGCGGTGCCCTGGTGAGTGATGACATCGACACGCAGCGGGCCGGGAATGCTGGTGACACGGCGCGCCACCACGGTGAGCTCGCGCTGGCCGAGACTCTGGGCGACCTGTACATCGGCACCTGCGTTCGCCGAGTCAGCCGCGGCCGTGGGTGTTGTGCTGAACAATGCGAGGAGTGCCAGTACCAGCGGTAGGCATATCTCGCGCAAGCGGCTCATCGTGATCCAGTCTGCCCTGCCCTGGCGAGCGCCCGTTGTGGTCCGCCTAAACTGGCGGCGTGTACAGCGACAGCGTGATCGGCCTACTGGGTTGGTGGGACGGCGTGGAGCTGTGGCTCAGCGGACGCGGGTTCATCTTGCAAACGATCATCGTGATGCCGGTGGTTCTGACTTTGGCGTATGCGATGGCGATGGCCGGTGACAAGATCTTGTTTCTCCTAATCGGCGCGGTGAACCACCTCGGTTGGTTTGACCCGGCGCGCCGTCGTGCCATCGAGACCTCCGTCGCCCCGGTGGACCCGTCATGAGTGGTATGCCCCAGTCGCGTGTGACGTTGGCGCTGATTGCGCTGGCGGTTTTGGTGATAGTCGCCTGGCTGTTGAGCCGCTAGCGCCTGCCGGTTGATCCATTAGTGCTCCTACCTGCTCGTTCATCCGTTAAGACGGCATCAAGAAGCTCTGCTACGCTTCCGCCCATGCACACCGCTCCCGGTAGCCGCGTGCGCCACATTTTGGCGCTCATCGCGGTCGGCACATGCGCTGTTGCAGACGTTCACTGTTGTCGCTAGACCCATACCCGTCCGCGGTTTGGTGTCGGTAGCGCCTGGTTCGAAGGCCCACTGGCTGTTTCGCTACCTTTCTGTCGTCACGGGATTCAGAGTATTGCCCCAGATAATCGCCATCCCACGAAAGGCATCCCATGTTTGACCCCCTGATCAACGTCGCGAAGACGGTCAGTGCCAGCCGCTGGCGCCGCATTGGAGTTCTTGCTGCAGCCGCAACTGTTCTCTCCGCCTGCGGTGGGGGAGCAAGCGATGTCGCCGGTGGCGAGTCGCACTCGAATGCGGACACCACCTTGACCCTGGTCGCCTACGCCGTTCCGGAGCCGGGCTGGAAGAAGATCATTCCGGCCTTCGCGAACACCGCCGAAGGCAAGGGTGTCGGGGTGACCACCTCATATGGGGCGTCCGGGGATCAGTCCCGCGCCGTGGTCGACGGCAAGCCCGCCGATATCGTGAACTTCTCGGTCGAGCCCGATGTGAGCCGTCTGGTGAAGGCGGGCAAGGTTTCCGAGGACTGGAACGCAGACGCCACCAAGGGTGTGCCGTTCGGTTCGGTGGTCTCGCTCGTCGTGCGCAAGGGCAACCCGAAGAACATCAAGGACTGGGATGACCTGCTCCAGCCCGGAATCACGGTAATCACCCCCAGCCCGTTGAGCTCGGGTTCGGCCAAGTGGAACCTCCTGGCGCCCTACGCGGCCAAGAGCAACGGCGGCCGCGATGACCAGGCGGGTATCGACTACGTCAGCAAGCTCGTTGGCGAGCACATCAAGCAGCGCCCCGGTTCCGGGCGCGAGGCCACTGACGTGTTCCTGCAGGGCAGCGGTGACGTGCTGATCAGCTATGAGAACGAGGCGATCAACGTCGAACGCCAGGGTAAGGACGTCGAGCACGTCAATCCGCCCCAGACGTTCAAGATCGAGAACCCGGTTGCCGTCGTCAAGGACAGCGCGCACCTCGACAAGGTGAACGCCCTGAAGAACTTCCTGTACACCCCGGAGGCGCAGAAGATCTGGGCGGAGGCAGGTTTCCGTCCTGTCGATCCGGCCGTTACGGCAGAATTCGCCAAGGACTTCCCGACGCCGGAGAAGCTGTGGACCATCGCCGAACTGGGCGGCTGGAAGACCGTTGACCCTGCACTGTTTGATAAGGAAAACGGCAGCATCACCAAGATCTACAAGAAGGCCACCGGATGACAGCGTCCACCGAACAGTCGACGGAACCGGCTTCCGAGCCGAAACCGTCTGCCCGGCCCGACCGTGAGGTCGGTGCCGGGCAGACGGGGGGGCTGTTGAGGCGCCGGTACGGCAGTACCTCGCTGCGGGTCGGTGCGGCATCGATTTGGCTCAGCATCATCGTGCTGCTGCCACTGGCCGCAATCATCTGGCAGTCGGCCGGCGGTGGATGGACCGCGTTCTGGAACGCCGTCACCTCTAACGCCGCGGTGAGCTCGTTCCGGGTCACCCTGGGGGTCTCGTTCGCGGTGGCCGTAATCAACCTGTTTTTCGGGCTGCTGGTGGCCTGGGTGCTGACGCGTGATGACTTCCCCGGAAAGCGGTTGGTTGACGCCGTCATCGACCTGCCGTTCGCGTTGCCGACGATCGTGGCGAGTCTGGTGATGCTCGCGCTGTACGGCCCGGGCAGCCCGGTGGGCATCCACATCCAGCACACCAGTTGGGGTATCGGGATTGCGCTGCTGTTCGTCACCTTGCCGTTCGTGGTGCGATCCGTGCAGCCGGTCCTACTGGAACTCGACCAGTCTGTCGAGGAGGCCGCCGCCTCCCTGGGGGCCGACAACTGGACGATCTTCCGGGCGGTGATCCTTCCGGCGCTGCTCCCGTCATTGTTATCTGGTGCGGGACTCGCCTTTTCACGTGCGATCGGCGAATACGGTTCGGTGGTGCTGATCGGTGGCGCCGTGCCCGGTGAGACGGAAGTGTCCTCGCAGTGGATCAGGACGCTGATCGAAAACGACGACCGAACCGGTGCCGCAGCGATCTCGATTGTGCTGCTGCTTATTTCGTTCGTTGTGCTGTTCATCCTGCGCACCATCGGGTCGCGTGCGGCCAAGCGAGAGGAGCTGGCGCAGTGACGCCGTCACCGCTCGTCAAGTATCTGGCCCGGTACGCGGCGCTGTTGTATGTCGGCATCCTGGTGATCGTCCCCGTGGGGCTCATCCTGTGGCGCGCGTTCGAGCCAGGGGTTGGGGCGTTCTTCGACTCGATCGCCACCCCGGCCGCAGTGTCGGCCCTGCAGCTGTCGCTGCTGATCGTCGCGATCGTGGTGCCGCTCAACGTTATCTTTGGCATTCCCACGGCCTTGGTTCTGGCGCGGAACAAGTTCCGCGGTAAAGCGGTGCTGCAGGCGATCATCGACCTCCCGTTCGCGGTCTCGCCCGTGGTAGTGGGCGTCGCGCTGATCCTGCTGTGGGGGTCGGCGGGCGTGTTCGGATTCGTTGAGAACGATTTCGGTCTCAAGATCATCTTCGGGTTCCCGGGCATCGTGCTCGCCAGCATCTTCGTCACGATTCCGTTCGTGATCCGTGAGGTCGAGCCGGTGCTACATGAACTCGGCACGGAGCAAGAAGAGGCGGCCGCGACGCTGGGAGCCACTGCCTGGCAGACGTTCTGGCGTATCACGTTGCCGTCGATCCGGTGGGGTTTGACCTACGGCATCGTGCTGACCGTCGCGCGCACGCTGGGTGAGTACGGCGCGGTGATCATGGTCTCGTCGAATCTGCCCGGGACATCGCAGACTCTGACTCTGCTGGTGTCCGATCGCCATCAGCGCGGCGCCGAGTACGGCGCCTATGCCGTTTCAGCGTTGCTGATGGCTGTTGCGGTGATCGTCCTGGTCGTCCAGGTGGTCATCGATGCGCGACGAGCAAAAGCCAATAGCGAATGAGCAAGGAGCCGAAAGAATGACTGACGCGATTACCGTTCGCGGCGCGAACAAGCATTACGGCGACTTCGCCGCGCTGGACAATATCGACTTCGAAGTGCCGTCGGGCTCGCTGACCGCGCTACTTGGGCCCAGTGGCTCGGGCAAGTCGACCCTGCTGCGGGCTATTGCCGGGCTGGACCAGCCCGATACCGGCACGATCACCATCAATGGGCGTGATGTCACCGGTGTTCCGCCACAGCGGCGCGGCATCGGGTTCGTGTTCCAGCATTACGCCGCTTTCAAGCACCTGACGGTGCGCGAGAATGTCGGATTCGGCCTCAAGATCCGTAAGAAGCCAAAGGCCGAGATCAAAGAGAAGGTCGACAATCTGCTGGAAGTGGTGGGGCTGAGCGGTTTTCACGCCCGCTATCCCAACCAGTTATCCGGTGGACAACGTCAGCGCATGGCGCTGGCCCGGGCGCTCGCCGTCGACCCCGAGGTGCTGCTCCTGGACGAGCCGTTCGGTGCGCTCGATGCCAAGGTGCGTGAGGATCTGCGGGCCTGGCTGCGTCGACTGCACGAGGAGGTGCATGTCACGACGGTGCTGGTGACCCACGACCAAGCCGAGGCTCTGGACGTCGCCGACCGGATCGCGGTGCTCAACAAGGGCCGCATCGAGCAGGTAGGTTCTCCCGACGACCTGTATGACCGCCCGGCGAACAGCTTCGTGATGTCGTTCCTGGGTCCGGTGGCCAAACTGAACGGAATTCTGGTACGCCCGCACGATATTCGGGTGGGCCGCAACGCCGATCTCTCTCGCGCTGCCGCGGAGGGCACCGGAGAGACCACCGGGGTTACCAAGGCGACGGTAGGACGGGTCGTGCATCTCGGTTTCGAGGTGCGTGTGGAGTTGACCAGTGCCGCCACCGGGGAGCAGTTCACCGCGCAGATCACGCGGGGTGATGCTGAAGCGCTCGGGCTGCACGAAGGTGACCACGTGTATGTGCGGGTCACGCGCGTTCCCGACTTGGGAGACCTGGCCGAGGTCGCGTCCTAGGGCCGAGCAGCGTTTCCGAAAGACACCTGCAGGTGCCCGGCTACGAGCGACAAAACCCGCTCTGTCGGTGGTGCGTGCCATGGTGCGGTCATGACGGCGAAGATTCGGGTACGTGGAATTGAGCTGCGGTATCTGCTGACGTTGTACGTACACCGGTTCGGTGCGACGACAGTGTCGGAACTTGTGGACATGTTGGATCACAAGGGGTTCGATACCGGCGGGCGTGCCTCGAAGGCGATATCCGACGCGCTGCGCTGGGAGGTACGCCGAGGCCGGGTGATCCACCACGACTGGGGGAGCTATGGCCCTGGCGGAATTCCACGCGGTACCGAACACCGCATGCTTCTGCGGGAGAAGGCGCTGTTGTCGCTCGTAGCCGGGCACAAGGGGAGTGTTTCTGTTCGGGGACAGATAAAGAAATGGCCCCCGGTGTTATCCGGAGGCCATTCGTTACCTGAGGTTTAGTGCTCGTCGTAGTGATCGCCGTGCGCTGCGTGGCGATGCCCGTCGTGGATGTAGTCCACGTGGTCGTCGTGGGTGACTGCCTCGTGACCGCAATCAGGGCCGTGAACATGATCAGGATGCGCGTGGGTTTCGTGCTCGGTGCTCGTCATGTGGACGAGACTATCGCATACATGCGCATGTAACAATGTGTTGAACAGAAGTGCCGGACGGCAAGGTATTTGATCCGGGCGGCAGGGTGCTGATTAGCGGGGCAACGGGGTGCGGCGGTCCAGCGCCGCCACTGTCGACACGTACCGTTCCACCACAACCTCGGCAACCAGTCGGTCCGCACCGAGCGGGGCCGCCACGCGGATGCCGGATTCAGCGGCCACGGCGCGCACCTGGTCCAGCAGCAGGCCGGGGGACAGGAACCACGGTGCAACAACGATTTCCGTGGCGCCGCGAGACCTCAGCGCGTCTGCTGCGTCGGCGAGGGTGATCGACTCACCCGTCGCGAAGACCGTGGTTGACCTCGTCCACTGCGCGGCCAGAGTCCGGGTGCGGGCATTGGCGGTGACGTCCGACGATCCCACCGCAGTAAGGATGACACCCGGATTGTCGACGCCGAGCTCGGCGATGCGACGTCGGGCCAGCCGCAGCAGCCGTTCATCGGCTCCGAGCACCGGGGCCTGCACCACCCGCAGCCCGATGGGCGCATGGTCGGACAACAGCGTCGGCAGGTCGATACGTGCGTGGTAGGCGTCGGACAGCAGTAGCGGCACCACAACGGCGTCACCGCTCAGGTCACCCAGCACATCAACGAGATTCGGCTCGGACAGCTCCAGGAACGCCAGCAGAACATCCAGGTCCGGCCGTAGCGTCCGTACCTGCGCTATCAAGCGGTGCGCATTCTCCGCGAACCGCGGGTCACGGCTCCCGTGCGCGACGGCGACAAGCGTTGGTTTACGCACGATTCAGTTCGACGGCGCGCAGGGCATCGCCGACCAGCCCTGCCGCCAACGTGTTACCGCTCGACGGATCGATCAGCAGGAAGCTCCCCGCCATCCGGTCGTCGACATACTCGTCGACACTGATCGCCTCGGCGAGGCGGATGCTTATCTGACCGATATCGTTGAGTTCCAATGACTCCGGCTGGGGATCGGCCGACAGGTTCTGCTCGTCGAATCGTTCCACCAGCTCCCCGATGATCGCGGGAACGGTGCGGGTTCCATGCTTGAGCAGCAGGCGCGCGCCAGCCTTCAATGGCTTATCGGCCAGCCAGCACACCGTGCCGTCAATCTCTGAAACCGGATCTGGCACATCGGGTGATGCGATCAGATCGCCACGCGACGCATCCACGTCATCGGCCAGGATCAGCGTCACGCTGCGGCCCGCCTCGGCGACCTCAAGTGGCCCATCGGCGGTGTCGATGCCCGCCACCGTGGTGCGCTGCCCGGCGGGAGAGATGACCACCTCGTCGCCCACCCGCACGACACCGGCGGCCACCTGCCCGGCGTAGCCGCGGTAGTCGGGGTACTCGGCGGTACGCGGCCGAATCACATACTGGACCGGGAAACGCAGACCCACGGTGCTCGACTCCTGGTGCGCCGGAATCGATTCCAGATGCTCGATGAGGGTCGGCCCACTGTAGAAACCTGTCCGCTCGCTGCGGGTTGCGATGTTGTCGCCGTGCAATGCCGATACGGGGATCTCCACGACGCTCTCCGGCTTCCAACCCAACGAGCTGGTCAGCTCGTGGAATTCGGCGCTGATCGCCTCGAAGATACGTGCGCTATCGGCAACCAGGTCGATCTTGTTGACCGCCAACACCAGCCGTGGCACACCCAGCAGTGCCAGCACCGCCGCGTGGCGACGGGTCTGCTCGATGACGCCCTTGCGTGCGTCAACGAGAAGGATCACCAACTGTGCGGTCGAAGCCCCCGATACCGTGTTCCGGGTGTACTGCACGTGCCCGGGGGTGTCGGCGAGGATGAACGAGCGCTTCGGGGTGGCGAAATACCGATACGCCACGTCGATGGTGATGCCCTGTTCGCGTTCGGCGCGCAGACCATCGACAAGCAGTGATAGGTCGGGGGCGTCGAGCCCACGTGACTTCGAAGCCTTTGCGACGGCATCGAACTGATCGATGAGCACCGATTTGGTGTCGTACAGCAACCGGCCCACCAGGGTGGACTTGCCGTCGTCGACACTGCCGGCGGTGGCAATGCGCAGAAGATCAGACATATCAGAAATACCCTTCTCGCTTGCGGTCTTCCATCGCCGCCTCGGACACTCGGTCATCGCCGCGGGTCGCGCCCCGCTCGGTGATCCGCGATGAGGCCACCTCGGCGAGCACTGCGTGGACGTCGGCAGCATCCGAGAGCACGGCACCGGTGGTCGATCCGTCGCCCACAGTGCGGTAGCGCACCGAAAGTGTTTGCAGCTCTTCGCCGTCGCGTGGCCCGCCCCACGGGCCGGGCGTCAGTAGCATGCCGTCACGGTTGAACACCTCGCGCTCATGCGCGTAGTAGAGATCGGCCAGCTGCACATTTTCGCGAGCGATGTAACGCCACACGTCCAGCTCGGTCCAGTTGCTGATCGGGAATACCCGGACGTGCTCGCCCGGTGCGTGCCGGCCGTTGTACAGGCTCCAGAGTTCGGGACGCTGCTTCTTCGGATCCCACTGGCCGAACGCATTGCGCAGGCTGAAGATTCGCTCCTTGGCACGCGAGCGCTCCTCATCGCGACGTCCGCCACCGAGCACGGCGTCGAACTTGTTGTCGGTGATGGCCTCAAGCAGCGGGATGGTCTGCAACGGGTTGCGAATACCGTCGGGCCGCTCGGTCAGTCGGCCGTCGGCCAGGTAGTCCTCAACTTTCGCGACGACCAGGCGCAAGTTGTGGCGTTCGACGATCTCGTCGCGGAAGGCCAGCACCTCGGGGAGGTTGTGTCCGGTGTCGACATGCAGCAGCGCGAAAGGAAGCGGCGCAGGCCAAAAGGCCTTGAGCGCGGTGTGCAACAGCACCGTCGAATCCTTGCCGCCAGAGAACAGCAGCACCGGCCGCTCGAACTCGCCGGCCACCTCGCGGATGATGTGAATCGACTCGGATTCGAGGTCGGTGAGGGTCTCAGTCTGATTCAACACAGATTCCGTTCCGATTTCGGTTGTCGTCATGAGGCGTGCAACCCGCATTCTGTCTTGGCCTGGCCCTGCCAGCGTCCGCTCCGCGCATCGCCGTCGAGAGCGGGCTTGGCTGTGCACGGGGCACAGCCGATCGACGGATACCCCTCGTCCACAAGCGGATTCACCAGCACTCCGTGCTCGTCGATGTACTTCTGCATGTCTTCATCGGTCCAGGCCGCGATCGCGTTGATCTTCACCAGCCCGAACGCCTCGTCGAAACTGATCAGCGGCGCGTTGGCTCGGGTGGGTGCATCGACGCGGCGCAGCCCGGTCACCCAGGCCGAGTATCCGGCGAGGGACTTGCGTAGCGGCACCACCTTGCGCAGTCGGCAGCATTCGGCGGGATCGCTCGCGAACAGGTCCTTGCCCAACAGCTCGTCCTGTTGTGCCACCGTCTGGTCGGGGCCCACATTGACGATGTGGATGTCGTACACCGATTCCACCGCATCGCGCGTGCCGATCGTCTCGGCGAAGTGGTATCCGGTGTCCAGGAACAACACGTCGACACCCGGATGCACCTGCGCGGCAAGGTCAATGAGCACCGCGTCCTGCATGTTGGAGGCGACGACGTATCCGTGGGGGTCGCTGCCAAAGTTCTCTTCGGTCCACCGCAGGAGCTCCTCGGCGGAGGCGCCCTCCAGCTCGGCGGCACCGCGAGCCGCGATGTCACGCAGCTGGTCGGTGTTCTTTTGGCCCTCCAGAACGCTCATCGAAGGTCAGCCTCCTCTGCGCGAACCGCCCACTGCGCGAAGCGCTCTCCGTCGGTGCGCTGCTTGACGAAGTTGCGTACCACCCGGTCGACGTAATCGCCGAGCTCGGTGCTGGTGACCTTGTGCTGGCGTAGCTTGCGGCCGAAACCGCTGTCCAGTCCCAGGCTTCCGCCCAGATGCACCTGGAAACCTTCGACGCTCGCGCCGTCGCCGTCGTCGACCATCTGGCCCTTGAAGCCGATATCGGCGACCTGTGAACGTGCGCACGAGTTCGGGCAGCCATTGATATTGATGGTGACCGGCGTGTCCAGCTGGGCGTTCAGGTCGTCCAGCCGCTGCTCCAGCTCGGGTACCAGATCCTGTGCACGCTTACGGGTTTCGGTGAAGGACAGCTTGCAGAACTCGATACCCGTGCAAGCCATCAGGTTCTTGCGCCAATGCGACGGACGCGAGGGCAGTCCCAGTGCGTCCAGCCCTTCGGTCAGTTCGCCAAGTTTGTCGTCGGGGACATCGAGGATGATCAGCTTCTGGTAGGGCGTGAAGCTCACTCGGTTCGAGCCCGCCTTCTCGGCGAGGTCGGCGACCGCGGAAAGGATGGTTCCCGACACCCGGCCCGCGATCGGGGAGAGACCCACGGCGTTGAGCCCGTTCTTGAGTCGCTGCACACCGACGTGGTCGATCGGATGCGTGGGGGGCACCAGCGCGGGGCCGTCGAGCAAGGGCCGCTTCAGGTACTCGGTTTCGAGAACTTCACGGAACTTCTCCACGCCCCAGTCCTTGACCAGGAATTTCAGCCGCGCCTTGGCCCGCAGTCGCCGGTAACCGTAGTCGCGGAAGATGCCGACGACGCCCTCCCAGACATCGGGAACCTCGTCGAGCGGCACCCACACACCCAAGCGCTGAGCCAGCATCGGGTTGGTGGACAGGCCGCCGCCCACCCACACGTCGAGACCCGGGCCGTGTTCGGGATGGACCACACCGATGAAGGCGACGTCATTGATCTCGTGCACCACATCCTGCAGACCGGAAATCGCCGTCTTGAACTTGCGGGGGAGGTTGGAGTACTCCTTCTTCCCGATGTACCGGCGCACGATTTCGTCGACAGCCGGTGTCGGGTCGAGCACCTCATCGAGCGACTCGCCCGCCAGCGGGGAGCCGAGGATCACGCGGGGGCAGTCGCCGCAGGCCTGAGTCGTGTACAGGCCAACCTCGTCGAGACGCCGCCAGATCTCGGGCATGTCCTCGACGCGGATCCAGTGGTACTGCACGTTCTCCCGGTCGGAGATATCGGCGGTATCGCGGGCGTATTTGGTGGACAGGTCACCGAGGGTACGCAGTGCATCGACCGAGAACGCGCCGCCATCGCAGCGGACCCGCAGCATGAAGTGCTCGTCCTCGAGCATGTCGGTGTTGTCGTCGCCGGTCCACGTGCCGTCGTAGCCGGGCTTGCGCTGGGTGTACAGACCCCACCAGCGGAAGCGGCCGCGCAGGTCGGTCTTGTCGATACTCTCGAATCCCTGCTTGGCGTAGATCGTTTCGATGCGCTCACGCACGTTGAGCGGGTGGTCGTCCTTTTTCACCTGCTCGTTGGAGTTGAGCGGTTCGTGGTATCCAAGCGCCCACTGGCCTTCGCTGCGCTGTTGCTTGGGGCGAGCGGGCCGTGTCTCGCTGGTGGTCATGGTGCTCCTCAAAAAGGCAGACACAGTCGTGGGCGACACACCGGGGGCTGACCGGAGGCGCAGATCCTCACGACCGTTGGGTGGCAGACGGGGTAGGACTACGTCACTAGGGGAGACAACACGCGCTACAGACACGCTTCAGGTCGATGTGTCGCCGCGCGACAAGAGGAACCTGATGTGTGCTCACCCGGCCAATTGTGCCATGCGAAGTTGATACCCTGCGCGACCGGGTCGTAATTCTGCTCACACTGAGCAAAACTCCCAGCGGGCTCACATTAATCCCGGCAGGAACCGCACAGAATTTTTCTCCTGCCGGGCACTGGCACACACTTGATCGGTGAGACCCGAAGCAATCGCGATACTGCCGCCGTTGGTGCCGGCGGCGGGGCGTCCCTTCGGGATCTACGTGCACGTGCCGTTCTGTGCGACACGCTGCGGATATTGCGATTTCAACACCTACACCGCCGATGAGCTCGGCGAGGGCACCTCGACCGGTGGCTGGTTGGAGGCGTTGCGTGTGGAATTGGAGCTGGCCGCGCGGACCCTGGGCGGGAATTCGCAGGTGGAGACGGTATTCGTCGGCGGCGGGACACCTTCCCTGCTGGGCGGTTCGGGGCTCGCCGAGGTTCTCGACGCGATCCGTGCCCATTTCACGTTTGCGCCGGGCGCCGAGGTCACCACCGAGGCCAACCCCGAATCCACCTCACCAAGGTTCTTCGAGACCATTCGCGCCGCCGGGTACACCCGCGTCTCGTTGGGCATGCAGTCCACGGCCCCGCACGTGTTGGCGACGCTGGACCGCGTGCACGCACCCGGACGTGCGGTGGCGGCCGCGCGTGAAGCGCGCGAGGCCGGTCTCGGGCACGTCAACCTCGACCTCATCTATGGCACCCCCGGAGAGACCGATGACGACCTGCGCCGGTCCGTCGACGCGGTGCTCGAGGCCGGAGTGGACCATGTGTCGGCCTACGCGCTGGTCGTCGAGGAGGGCACGGCCCTGGCCCGGCGTGTTCGCCGCGGTGAGCTACCGAACCCCGACGAGGACGCCCTGGCCGATCGCTACCAGCTCCTCGACACCGCGCTGTCGGAGGCGGGGCTCGGCTGGTACGAGGTCTCCAACTGGGCACGTCCCGGCGGGCAGTGCCGGCACAACCTTGGCTACTGGGCAGGCGGCGACTGGTGGGGTGCCGGGCCCGGTGCCCACGGACACGTCAACGGGGTGCGGTGGTGGAATGTCAAGCACCCCAACACTTATGCGAAGCAGCTGGGGGAGGGGCAGCTCCCCGTCGCTGGGTACGAGATCCTGGGTCCCGTCGAACGGCACACCGAGGAGGTGCTGCTGGCGGTGCGATTGAGCGCCGGAATCGCCTTGGCGGACTTGACAGTTGACGAGCGCGAGCGGGTACCCGCCGTGGTGGCCAAGGGGCTGGGGCAGCTGGTGGGCGATCGGCTGGTGCTCACCGATCAGGGACGGCTCCTGGCCGACGGCGTGGTGCGCACCATCCTGGACTAGGTGTCGCGTGCGGGGCCGACCTGGGAATCAAACAGCCCGCAACTGGTCCATATCGAAAACCCTGGCGTGCAGCACAACCCGATTACGAAGCGCCGCTCGCACGGCTCGATGCAACCCGTCCTCCAGGTAGATGACGCCCTGCCACTTCACGGCATGCGGAAACAGATCCCCGTAGAACGTCGAGTCCTCACTGAGCAGGCGGTCCAATGCGAGCACCGTGGTGGTGGTGACGAGCTCGTCGAGACGAATCTGCCGGGGCGGGATGCGTGACCAATCTCGGGTCGATAGCCCGTGCTCCGGATAGGGCTTTCCCTCGCGAACGCCTTTAAATATCACTGCAAATCAATCCGTATCGATCCGCCGTATCGGCCGTCATAACACCTGAGGTTAGCGTGAACGGCCTCGATGGAGGGTTGGCGCAGCCTGGCACCGTAAAATGAGGGCATATCGCGCCCGAGGGAGGTGACCATGGCTAGTGCCGACGATCGGCGATTCGAGGTGCTGCGCGCCATCGTCGCCGACTATGTCACTACCAAGGAGCCGATTGGGTCCAAGGCCCTGGTCGATCGGCACAGCCTCGGAGTTTCAAGCGCCACCGTCCGCAACGATATGGCGGTGCTGGAGTCGGAGGGCTACATCGCGCAGCCGCACACCAGCTCAGGGCGGGTCCCGACGGAAAAGGGCTACCGCGAATTCGTGAACCGGCTCGACGACGTCAAGCCGCTTTCGGGTGCCGAGCGCAAGGCCATCCTCAACTTCCTCGAAGGCGGCGTCGACCTCGACGACGTGCTGCGCCGGGCGGTGCGGCTGCTGGCACAGATGACCCGCCAGGTTGCCATCGTGCAGTACCCGACGCTGTCTTCGTCCAGCGTGCGTCACCTGGAGGTGGTGTCGCTCACCCCGGCCCGACTGCTGCTGGTCGTCATCACCGATTCCGGGCGGGTCGATCAGCGGATTGTCGAGCTCGGTGACGTCATCAACGACGAACAGCTGGCGAGGCTGCGGCTGCTGTTGGGTGCGGCGTTGGACGGGAAGAAGCTGTCGGCGGCCTCGGTGGCCGCCGCCGAATTGGCCGAGCAGGCCTCCGATGACCTGCGCGATGCGCTCACTCGGGCGGCAACGGTGCTGGTGGAGACGCTCGTCGAGCATCACGAGGAACGTCTACTGCTTGGTGGCACCGCCAACCTGACGCGTAACTCTGCCGATTTCGGCGGTCAGTTGCGCACGGTCCTGGAGGCGCTGGAGGAGCAGGTGGTGGTGCTGCGCTTGCTCGCCGCGCAACAGGAGGCCGGCCGCGTCACCGTGCACATCGGTCACGAAACCGCGGCTGAGCAGATGATTGGCACCTCCGTTGTCTCTACCCCGTATGGTGCGGGCGGAGCGGTATTCGGCGGCATGGGTGTGCTAGGACCCACACGGATGGACTATCCGGGAACCATCGCGAACGTCGCGGCGGTTGCCATGTATATCGGCGAAGTGCTAGCCAATCGCTAGCAGTATGTGAACAGATGAGGACGAACGAACACAGTGGCGCGTGATTACTACGGCATCCTCGGGGTGAGCAAGGGTGCCAGCGACAGCGAGCTCAAGCGGGTGTACCGCAAGCTCGCCCGCGAGCTGCACCCCGATATCAACCCCGATGAACAGGCGCAGGCGCGGTTCAAGGAGGTCAGCGTCGCTTATGAGGTGCTGACCGATCCCGAGAAGCGACGCATCGTCGACCTTGGCGGCGACCCGCTGGAGAACGGCGGCGGGGGCAATGGCTTCGGCGGCGGCTTCGGTTCGGGCTTCGGCGGTCTTGGCGATGTGTTCGAGGCGTTCTTCGGCGGATCGGCCGGCGGATCGCGTGGTCCGCGTGGCCGCGTGCAGCCCGGATCCGACTCCCTGTTGCGGATGCGGCTTGACCTCCTCGAGTGCGCGACCGGCATCAGCAAGCAGGTGACCGTCGATACCGCGATCCTGTGTGATGGATGTACCGGCAAGGGCACCCACGGGAACTCGGCGCCGAGCGCATGTGAGACCTGTGATGGTCGTGGTGAGGTGCAGACAGTGCAGCGCTCCCTGCTCGGACAGGTGTTGACCTCGCGTCCCTGCCCGACATGTCAGGGCGCCGGTGAGGTCATCACCGATCCCTGCCACAAGTGCGGCGGCGACGGCCGGGTGCGCGCGCGGCGCGATATCACCGTCAAGATCCCGGCGGGTGTCGGCGACGGGATGCGGGTGCGGCTCGCGGCCCAGGGCGAGGTCGGCCCCGGCGGCGGCCCGGCGGGTGACCTGTACGTCGAGGTGCATGAGAAGCCACACGACATCTTCATTCGCGACGGAGACGACCTGCACTTCACCGTGCGGGTGCCGATGGTCGAGGCGGCACTGGGCACCAGTGTGTCCGTGGACGCCATCGTCGACGGCCCGACCGTCATCAAGGTCGATCCGGGATCGCAGCCGGGTTCGGTGGTGACGCTGCGCGGGAAGGGCATGCCGCATCTGCGCACCGGCGTCCGCGGAAATCTGCACGCCCATCTCGATGTGGTGGTGCCGACCCGGTTGGATGCCAAGGAACGCGAACTGCTGCGCGACTTCAAGAAGACCCGGAGCAAGGAGGCCGCCGAGGTGGTGTGGGCGGAATCAGCCTCGGGCGGCGTGTTCTCGCGGCTGCGCGAGGCGTTCACGGGCCGGTAATCAATGGCGGCTGCCACGATCTTCTACGTCGAGCGGGTCCCCCGGGCCGGAGAAACGGTGGCCCTTGACGGGGACGAGGGGCACCACGCGGCGCGGGTGTTGCGCATGCGGGTCGGTGAACCGGTGATGCTGTGCGACGGTGCGGGCGAGGTTGGTGACGGCGTCGTTGCGTCCGTCGAACGTGCGGGCCTGTCGGTCGAGGTGACGCAGCGTTGGAGTGTCGCCGCGGCCCAGCCGAAAGTGACTGTGGTGCAGGCACTTCCCAAATCGGATCGTGCCGAGTTGGCCGTCGAGTTGGCCGTGGAGGCGGGTGCCGACGAGCTAGTCCCGTGGCAGGCGCTGCGCTGTGTGTCGCGCTGGGATGCGCAGAAGGCCGAGAAGGGGCAGCGGCGGTGGGAGGCGGTCGCCCGTGCGGCATCGCGGCAATCCCGGCGGGCTTTTGTGCCCGTGGTGGGGGCGCCGCGCTCGACGGCGGAGTTGGCGCATCTTGTTCGGGAACGGGCCGCCGCGGGGGCTGTGGTTCTGGTGTTGCACGAGTCGGCAACCACTGCGCTGAGCCTTGAGGGTGACCGGCTCGCGTCGGCACCGTCGGTGGTGCTGATCGTGGGACCCGAGGGCGGCGTCGCGGACGAGGAGCTGGGGGTTTTGACGGACGCGGGTGCGGTTCCGGTGCGCTTGGGGCCGACGGTGCTGCGTACGTCGACTGCCGCGGCCGTCGCGCTCGGCGCGCTTGGGGTACTCACCTCCCGGTGGGCGGCTGCCCCGCTGGAACACAAACGCGTGGAGCCTGACGGTTGCCAGCGGTAAACTCGAGGCAACTTCACAACCCAAGAAAGCAGGCGACCTTAACCACGTGACGAGCCGAGAACAAGGTGCTGCTGTGCCGTCTTCGGATGTACGCAGCAGCGTCGAGATTCCGAACGATCTCATCATGGGCCTGCTGGGTTCTGCTGATGAAAACCTGCGCGAGCTTGAGGACATGCTGGCGGCCGATGTCCACGCTCGCGGAAACACCATTACCTTCACCGGCGAACCCGCCGAGGTGGCGTTGGCCGAGCGTGTGGTCTCCGAGCTGATGGTGATCGCCGGTCGGGGCCAGCAGCTGACGCCCTCGACGGTGCGCCATACCGGGGCAATGCTCACCGGCGACCACGGCGAGTCACCCGCCGAGGTGCTGAGCCTGGACATCCTGTCGCGGCGCGGCAAGACCATCCGCCCGAAGACGCTGAACCAGAAGCGTTATGTGGATGCCATCGACGCCAACACGGTGGTTTTCGGTATCGGCCCGGCCGGTACCGGCAAGACCTACTTGGCGATGGCCAAGGCGGTCAACGCGTTACAGAGCAAGCAGGTGACCCGGATCATCCTGACCCGCCCGGCGGTCGAGGCCGGGGAGCGGCTGGGCTTCCTGCCCGGCACGCTGAGCGAGAAGATCGACCCGTACCTGCGGCCGCTGTACGACGCGCTGCACGACATGATGGACCCCGAACTCATCCCCAAGCTGATGTCGGCCGGGGTCATCGAGGTTGCGCCACTGGCATATATGCGGGGTCGGACACTCAACGACGCGTTCATCATTCTGGACGAGGCGCAGAACACCACCACCGAGCAGATGAAGATGTTCCTTACCCGCCTCGGCTTCGGCTCCAAGGTGGTGGTCACCGGTGACGTGACACAGGTCGACCTGCCGGGTGGCGCCCGTTCTGGGCTGCGTGCCGCAGCCGACATTCTCGACAATATCGAGGGAATTCACTTCTCGGAGTTGACCAGTGCCGATGTGGTTCGCCATCGGTTGGTGGCGGAGATCGTGGACGCCTATGCACGATTTGAAGACTCCGACGTGCAGGCGGGTAATCGAGAGCAGCGACGTGCGTCGGGGAATCGGAGCCGGCACCGATGAGCATCGAGGTTGTCAACGAGTCGGGTATCGACGTTGCCGAGGGCGAGTTGGTCAGTGTCGCGCGGTTTGCCATCGCGGCAATGGATGTCCATCCGGCAGCGGAACTTTCGATGATGCTCGTCGATCTCGCGGCGATGGCCGACCTGCACATGCGGTGGATGGATCTGCCCGGACCCACCGATGTGATGTCGTTCCCGATGGACGAGCTCGAGCCCGGCGGACGCCCCGATGCTCCCGAGCCCGGGCCGTCGATGCTCGGAGACATCGTGTTGTGCCCGCAGTTCGCCGCGGAACAGGCTGAGGCGGCGGGACATTCGTTGGCTCATGAGCTGGCGCTGCTGACTGTGCACGGCGTGCTGCACCTGCTTGGGTACGACCACGCCGAACCCGAGGAAGAGCGCGAGATGTTCGCGCTCCAGAACCAGCTGCTGCTGGACTGGTACGAGCAGCAGGCCCAGCTGTATCGCGATAGCCGGCTGCTCGACAAATCCCGCAACTTCGACGAGTGATGAGCGTCTTGCGCGAAGAACCTGAGGCCCGAGCATGAGCGGTATAGGGCTGCTGCTGTCGGCGATTCTGCTGGTCGGCCTCGGCGGTGCGTTCGCGGCCATCGATGCGGCTATCAACACGGTGTCCTCGGCGCGCGTCGATGAGCTTGTTCGCGAGGAAAGGCCCGGTGCGGTAAGGCTTTCTGTGGTGATCCGGGAGCGCCCGCGATACATAAACCTGGTCGTGCTGCTGCGCACCGTGTGTGAGATCTTGTCGACGGTGTTTCTGGTCGGATACCTGACCGCGCGGATGAGCCTGGGTGCCGCGCTGATGATTTCGGCGATCGTCATGGTGGTGACGAGCTTCGTGGCGATCGGGGTGGGTCCGCGTACGTTGGGGCGCCAGCATGCGTACTCGATCGCGTTGGGTGCCGCCGTTCCGCTGCAGGTTATTTCGGTTCTGCTCGGGCCCATTTCGCGACTGCTCATCCTGCTCGGTAACGCGGTGACCCCCGGACGTGGCTTCCGCAACGGTCCGTTCTCCTCCGAGATCGAGCTGCGTGAGGTGGTCGATATGGCGCAGCAGCGCGGTGTGGTGGCCGATGACGAACGCCGGATGATTCAGTCGGTGTTCGAGCTGGGCGATACCCCCGCTCGCGAGGTGATGGTGCCGCGCACCGAGATGGTGTGGATCGAATCTGACAAAACAGCAGGTCAAGCGACCTCTTTAGCCGTGCGCAGCGGGCATTCGCGTATCCCGGTGATCGGCGAGAACGTCGACGACGTCATCGGCGTGGTATTCCTCAAAGACCTTGTGCAGCAGACGTACTACTCGGTGAACGGTGGCCAGGACGTCAGGGTGACGCAAGTGATGCAGCCCGCGGTGTTTGTTCCGGACTCCAAGCCGTTGGATGCGCTGCTTCGGGAGATGCAGCAGCACCGCAAGCACATGGCGTTGCTTGTCGACGAGTACGGGGCGATCGCCGGGTTGGTGACCATCGAGGATGTGCTGGAGGAGATTGTCGGGGAGATCGCCGACGAGTACGACCACGATGAGGTCGCTCCGGTGGAGGATCTGGGCGACAAGAACTTCCGGGTGTCGGCGCGGCTGCCGATCGAGGACCTGGGGGAGCTGTACGACATCGAATTCGACGAGGACCTGGACGTCGAGACGGTGGGTGGGTTGCTGGCACTTGAGCTGGGTCGCGTTCCGCTCCCGGGCGCCGGGGCCACCTCGCATGGACTTTTGTTACAGGCCGAAGGTGGACCGGATGCGCGTGGTCGGGTACGCATCGGCACGATCCTGGTGCAACCCGACCCCGACTGCGGTGCGGTGGCAGCGGGCGATAAAGCGGAGGTAAGAGATGAGTGAGTTGGACGCTGAAGATAACAAGCTCGTGGTGCTGGCTCGTGGAGCGATGGGGCGCGCCGAGGCGAGATCGGGCGCGGCGGTGCGCGATGGTGATGGCCGCACCTATGCCGGTGCGCCGGTGACGCTTTCGAAGCTGTCGCTGACGGCGTTGCAGGCGGCCGTGGCGGCGGCGGTGTCCAGTGGAGCATCAGCCATTGAAGCGGCGGTGCTGGTCGGTGGTTCTCACGAGGACCCGGGTATCGAGGCGGTGCGGGAGCTGTCACCGTCGGCGACCGTCATCGTGACCGATCGCACCGGCGTGCCTGCGGGGCAATTGTGAGTGGATCCGATGCGGCGTTCAAATCCGGGTTCGTCTGTTTCGTCGGGCGACCGAACACCGGCAAGTCGACGCTGACCAACGCCCTGGTGGGGCAGAAGGTGGCCATCACCTCGAGCCGGCCGCAGACGACCCGGCACACGATTCGCGGGATCGTGCACCGCGAGAACTTCCAGATCGTGCTCGTCGACACCCCGGGTCTGCACCGGCCCCGCACGCTACTGGGTAAGCGGCTCAACGAATTGGTTCGCGACACGTATTCCGAGGTCGATGTCATCGGGCTGTGCATCCCGGCGGATGAGGGAATTGGCCCGGGAGACAAGTGGATTCACGAGCAGATCAAGCTGGTCGCGCCGCGCACCACGCTGATCGCCATCGTCACCAAGATCGACAAGGTGAGCAAGGAGCGCGTCGCCGAGCAGCTGCTCTCGGTGTCCAAGCTCGTGGGCCCCGATGTGGACATCGTGCCGGTGTCAGCGGTTTCCGGTTCTCAGACCGATGTGCTGACAGATGTTTTGGCGTCCAAGCTGCGGCCCGGGCCGGCGTTCTACCCGGACGGTGAGCTGACCGATGAGCCTGAAGAGGTGCTCATGGCCGAGCTGATCCGTGAGGCGGCGCTCGAAGGTGTGCGCGACGAGCTTCCGCACTCGTTGGCGGTGGTCATCGACGAGGTGAACGAACGCGAGGACCGGCCCGAGGGCTCGGAGCTGATCGACATACACGCCATCCTCTACGTCGAGCGGGACAGCCAGAAGGGCATCGTCATCGGCAAGGGCGGTTCGCGGCTGCGCGAAGTAGGGACCAACGCGCGCAAGCAGATCGAAAAGCTGCTCGGCACCAAGGTGTATCTGGATCTGCGGGTCAAGGTCGCCAAGAACTGGCAGCGCGATCCCAAACAGCTCGGCAAGCTGGGGTTCTGAGCTGCGCTCAGAACCCCAGCTCCCGCCGACACGCCGTGTGGTGGCGGATTCGTATCGCTCGTTTCCGCCACTAACGGGCGTGTCGGCGGCTCGGCTGGCCTTGTCGGTGGTGCGTGGCAGGGTCCGCGCATGGACAAACTCATTGTGGGTAGCGAGGCCATCGCTGCGGGGGTGCTCACACGGCATGAGCTTCGTCAGCACTACGACACGGTCTTCCGCGATGTGTATCTGCCTGCCGGGGCCGAACTAACTGCGGGTGTGCGCGCAAGGGCGGCATATCTGTGGGCCGGCAGACAGGGCGTTATCTGTGGGGTGTCGGCCGCTGCGTTGCATGGCAACTCGTACATCTCTGGTGATCGTGTGGTGGAGCTGAATCGGCAGCGGCGGAATGCGCCGAAGGGAATCGTCATCCGCGGTGACTGTTTGTCGTCCGACGAATGCACGATGGTCGGCGATGTCGCAGTGACTACGCCGGCGAGAACCATCTTCGATATCGGTCGACGAGTACAGACGAGTCGAGCCGTCGAGCTGACTGATGTGCTGCTCCGTGATTGTGATGCCACCGAAGTGGACGCACTGATCGCTCGGCATCGCGGCGCTCGCGGGCTTCGGCGCCTGCAGAATGTGCTCTTCCTGGCGGATCCTGGGGCCGAATCGGTGCAGGAAACACGGCTGCGTCTTTGTCTTGTGGGCGCAGGGCTTCCGCGGCCCGAAACGCAGATCGAGCTGCGGGGTTCAAACGGTCGGGTGGTTCGCCTCGACATGGGCTGGCGCGCAGAATGTTTGGCAGCGGAGTTCGACGGGGCGCAGCACTGGGGGGACTCGACGCAGCATCGTCGCGACATTGAACGGCAGGAGTTCATCGCAGTGATGGGCTGGAAGCTCGTCCGCGTGAGCGGTGATCAGCTGGCCAACGACCCTGGTGCGGTTGTGGCGCGGGTCAGGGCGGCCTACCGCGCTAGGGCGCGGGCCGCATGACCGCCGACACGCCCGCTTATGGCGGAAACGTGCGATACGAAACCGCCACAACACGGCGTGTCGGCGGCGAGGTGAGGTGAGGGCGGTGAGGGGGCGGTGCCGGGCACGGCGCAGGTCACCACCAGGGGTCGGGGGTCTCCGACGCCCAGTTGTTAATCGACTCCAGCTGCGCGGCAAGGGAAATCAGCAAAGGTTCGCTGTTCGCCGGCCCCATCAGCTGGACGCCGATCGGCAGCCCGTCCTCGGTGAACCCGGCGGGCACATTGATCGCCGGCCACCCGAGCACATTCCACGGCCACGTCATGGGACAGGCGCCAATCTGCCCGCGATCCGTTGCGACACTGCCGATACCGTCGAAATCGTAGATACCCGTGGGTGGTTGCGCGGTCGTCGGTGCCAGCACGACGTTGAAGCTGCCGAAGATCTTGCCGACGCGAGCCTGCAGCCGCGGCTCCGCCGCTCGTGCCCGTCGCAAGGCCCAGCCGGCGAGTTGCCGACCCGTTCGCATGTTCGCCAATGTGCGCTGGTCCCAATGCGCCCCGGCGTCCAGCCGCTCCCGCCATGGCAGCAGCCCGGCGGTCGCTCGTGGCAGGAAGTTCAGGCCGAGACCGATTCCGTAATCCGGATCGCCCTCGGACACCATGTGCCCGAGCGAACGCAGCTGGTGACCCACATAGCGGGTGGCGGTTTCGATCGTCGGATGGATGTGCGCCGGGAACCCCGAGAACGGAACCTTGAACGACAGCGCAATACGAAGCTGGCCCGGGTCCTCGTGGACCGCGTCGAGGACCCGAACGTGCGGCGGCTTGTGTAGATCTCCGGACACGTTGCCCGATGCCGCATCCAACAGCAGTGCGGCATCGGCAACGGTGCGCGCCAAGGGCCCGTGCACCGTTATCCCGTTGAACGCCTCGGCAAGTGGCCACGTGGAGATCCGGCCACGCTGCGGCTTGATGCCGATCAGATGCGTCCAAGCAGCCGGAATTCGGACGCTCCCGGCCCCATCTGAACCGATTGCCCCGGCGACGAGCCCGGCCGAAACGGCCGCCGCGCTACCGCCCGAGGACCCGCCGGGTGTGTGACCGCGGCTCCACGGATTGCGGGTATGCCCGAAGCCGGGCCCGCTGGTGAAGGCCCATTGGCCGAGCTCGCAGGTATTGGTCTTGCCGACGATCACCGCGCCCGCCGCGCGCAGCCGTCGCACCAGCTCGGCATCCTGTGACTCCGAGCCGACGGCCCCGGCGGTACCGAATGCGGTTGGGGTGCCTGCCAAGTCGGTGTCGTCTTTGATGGCAATGGGCACTCCGAGCAACGGCAGCCGTTCGCCCTTGGCCAACCGCTTATCGGCCTCGGTGGCGTCGGCAAGGGCGCTCTTGGTGCACACCACCCGGAACGCGTTGAGGGTGGACTGGCTGGATTTGATCGCGTTGAGCGCGGTGAGGGTCAGCGAGATCGAACTCACCGACCCGGATGCTAGCGCCGCTGCTTGGGACGTCAGCGTGGGAAAGCCCGACATGACCAGAAGGGTAAGCCGTTGGAATAGTGCGTCAATGCGGGGATTCGTCGGTACCAGATGGGAAACTGCTCGAATGCGGCTTTATCGGGATCGTGCTGTCGTGCTGCGGCAGCACAAGCTCGGCGAGGCCGACCGCATTGTGACCCTGCTGACCCGCCAACATGGCCTGGTGCGCGCGGTCGCCAAGGGAGTGCGCCGCACCCGCAGTAAGTTTGGGTCACGGCTGGAACCATTCGCGCATATCGATGTGCAGCTGTATCCGGGACGCAATCTCGACATCGTCACCCAGGTACAGGCCATCGATGCCTTCGCCGCGGACATCGTCAGTGACTACGGCCGGTACACCACCGCCTGCGCCGTCCTGGAGACCGCCGAGCGGATCGCCGGTGAAGAGCGGGCCCCGGCTCTCGCCCTGCACCGGCTGACGGTCGGCGCCTTGAGAGCGATCGCCGATCAGCAGCGTTCCCGCGAGCTGGTCCTCGATGCATATCTGCTGCGTGCCATGAGTATCGCCGGGTGGGCGCCCGCCATCAGCGAGTGCGCGCGCTGCGCCGCTCCCGGTCCGCACCGTGCTTTCCACGTGGGGGCGGGTGGCAGCGTCTGCGTGCACTGCCGTCCCGCGGGGGCGGCGACCCCGCCACAGGGTGTGCTGGAGCTGATGGCGGCACTGCACGACGGTGACTGGGCGGCCACCGACGAGGTGCCGCAGACGCAGCGCACCCAAGCCAGCGGATTGATCGCGGCGCATCTGCAGTGGCATCTGGAACGCAAGCTACGGACACTGCCGCTCGTCGAACGCGGGACCAGGTTAAATATCACTCATGGTGAAGAACAGCCAGCCCGATCCGCAGCAGGATAAGTACTACACCGACTGGGCCGACGTCCCGCCCGGCTACGCCCCGACGTTCCCGGATAAGACGGTGTTCCCTGCGGTGTTCCCCAAGCTGCTGCCCGGTGCGGGCACTGGCGGTACCCGGCCGCATCCTGCGCCGAAGCATCCGTCGGGCGCCATCCCGCCGGTCATTCCCAAGGAGCTGGTTCCCCGGCACGTCGCGGTGGTGATGGACGGTAACGGGCGCTGGGCGCGGGCCCGCGGGTTGCCGCGTACCGAGGGCCACAAGATGGGCGAGGCCACGATGATGGACATGGTCTGTGGTGCCATCGAGATGGGCATCCCGTGGCTCACCACGTACGCCTTCTCGACGGAGAACTGGCGCCGCCCCGCGGACGAGGTGCGTTTTCTGATGGGCTTCAACCGCGATGTGGTCAAGCGGCGCCGACACGATCTGAACAACATGGGTGTGCGGTTCCGTTGGGCAGGCCAGAAAACGCGGTTGTGGAGCAGCGTTTACAAAGAGCTGGAGATCACCGAGGAACTCACCAAGAACAACAGCACACTGACGTTGACCACCTGCATCAACTATGGCGGCCGGGCTGAGATCGCCGAGGCGACAAGGAGGATCGCGCGCCTGGTGGAATCCGGTCAGCTCAAGCCGGACCGCATCACCGAGGAGACCGTCGCAAAGTACCTCGACGAGCCGGATATGCCCGATGTTGACCTGTTCCTGCGGCCGTCCGGCGAGCTGCGCTCAAGCAATTTCATGATGTGGCAGGCGGCGTATGCCGAGTTTGTGTTCCAGGAGAAGCTCTACCCCGATTTCGACCGCCGCGACCTATGGGCGGCCTGCCTGGAATTTGCGCAGCGGGACCGCCGATTCGGATCTGCGTAATGAGCGACCTCGAAAACGGAGACGCTCAGGCCGTTCTTGACCGCGTGTACCGAGTGCTGCACCCGGTGCTGCCGGTAACCAAGGAACCCGACGGCGCGCTGACCGCCGACTACGAGGGCACGCTGGCCTCCATCCGCGCGGTCACCATCGCGCCGGGCCTGGAGGTGGTGTCGTTATCGCAGGTGCTGGCCTGGGATGTGGCCGTCAACGCGAAATCGCGGCATCTGGTCGACGGGCTCGTGCAGAAGTCTCTGTTCGGGAACATCCTGCTGATCGCCAAGGGGCGCAAGGCAGATGTATTGCTGCGCTACAACTTTCCGGCCACGGGCATCTCCGACGAGGCGCTGGTGACGTTGTTGTTGATGGTGTTCGCCACCGGTGCCGACGCGCGAAAGGCGTTGGGTAACTAAAGAAACGGGTAACTAGGAGGCCGGGCGAGCGGCGCTGCAGCGCCGGCAGAAGCCGAAGACCTCCACCGTGTGGTGGACGTCGGTGAAGCCGTGCTCCTCGGCGATATCGGTGGCCCACGCTTCGACCGCACCAGCCTGCACCTCGACCGCGAAACCGCAACTGTGGCAGACCAAGTGGTGATGGTGCCCGTCCGAACAGCGACGGTAGACCGATTCGCCGGTGTCGTTGCGCAGGACGTCGACCTCACCTGATGTAGACATCGACTGCAGGGTCCGGTAGACGGTGGTCAGGCCGATGCCTTCGCCCATGCGCTTGAGATCGTCATGCAGCTCCTGAGCCGACTTGAATTCGTCGGTCCGCTTCAGCAAGGCGGTAATGGCCGCGCGTTGACGGGTCGAACGCACGGTGCCCGGCAGAGCGGGCCGTTCCTCGCGCACGGGGCTCATCGCTGTTCCTCGGTGTGCGCTACCGCGTCGACGACGATATGGGAGAGGTGATCGTCGACGAGGCGGTACATCACCTCTCGTCCCTGGCGTTCCCCGGAGACCACGCCGGCCGCCTTGAGCACCCGCAGGTGCTGGCTGATGAGCGGCTGCGCGACACCGACGGCGTCGACCAACTCGTGGACGCAGCGTTGCGATTCGCGCAGCTGCAGCACGATCGCGATACGTACCGGTGCGGCGAGTGCACGGAGCAGCTCACCGGACTGTTCGAGGATCTCGCGCGGGGGCAGCGGCCCGGGCGGCGTGAGCGGAGCATGCGGTGGTTCGTCATGTGCGGAACTAAGCACGGTGTTCACCACGGCGCTTCACCTCAACCTGAATCACGCCCCGGCCTGTCCGGAGACCCAACATTCGGTCCGGCGGCAAACCGGACCCATCTATTGAGGGTAGTGGCCTATTGCCGTTCTGGTGGTAAGGGTGTGACCGTGGCGGTTGGTGCCCGGTGCAGACCCCTGCTGTTGCCGGGTCGAGTGCCGAGCTCCTTGGATGTTTGCTGAATCGCCTCGATCTGCCACCGTGCCCGGCGGTGTTCGGCACGGCGGGCCTGCAAGCGCCGCGGTAATCGATGATTTGTGCCGCGCCGGCGCCGCGTTCACTCCCGGGTCTGTGCCGTCGTGCCCCTCGGCTCCCTCCGATCAAATTATGTTCTCAAGCTGGCCAATTGTGAGTGAGTAGAGTCACAGCGCGCTCACAGGCTGCTGCGTTGACATGAGACGGCGCAGTCTCTACGTTATGAAAACGATAACCATTTCCAATTGAGACCATGACGCCTACCCGAGGATGATCGCGATGGCTACCTTTGCTACCGACGCCAATGAGCTGAAGAACACCGACAGTGGAAATCGGCCGGGGTGGTTCGTCAGCAGACGCGTCGACATCCTCTTTGTCTTCGGGCTGGGCGCGTTGTTGTCGGCGGTGCTCTTCGCGGCCGACGGACACAAGGGGGTATTCCTCGTCGGTGCGGTGGCCTTTTCACTGCTGTCCGACCTGCCTCATGTGCTGACGACGACGGCCCGGGTCTGGATGGATCCGCGGGAACGGTCGCGGTTCTGGGCGCACTACGTGATCAGCTTCATCGTGGTCGGCGCGATCGTCGGCACGCTGTGGTTCGGCGGCTGGCTCGTACCGCTGCTGGCCATCTGGGCCTATTGGCAGGTGTTCCACGTCGTCAAACAGCACTTCGGCATCATCAACATCTACGCCGCGAAGAACGGCTACAAAGGCCCGCGCGACCGGATCAAGTACGCGTTGTACGCGGTCTGCCTGGCCCCGGTGCTGTACCGGGCGAGCCATGGCCTGAACTTCTCCGAGTACGTGGTCTTAGGTCACCGGCTGCCCTTCTCGAGTCTGAGCGTGCCGGTGCCGCCCATCCCCGGATTCGTGGTAATCGGTGGATTCGTCTGCGCCGCAGTCCTGTTGGGTATGGCCGTCTGGGAGCAATTCCAGCTCAAGCGGGCCGGGCAGCGCGCGCTTCCGGCCATGTCGGTGGCGACCTTCGTTATTGCGGCGCTGTCCTACAACCTGTCCTACCTGCTGGTCTCAGACCTTTTCGCGCTCATTCTGATCGCGACGACCACACACAGCCTGCAGTACCACCTGATCAACTGGACGCGGAACAACACCCGCTTCGCGCGCACCGAGGATCCGGGCGAGAAGAAGCTGCTGCTGGCGCGGTTGTCGACCCGCAAGGCACTGCCGCTGTACATCGCATTCTTCGCGGGACTTGGCGTCCTCGCCGGACAGCTCGACACGGTCATCTTCGCGGTTCCGCTGACCTTTGTGCTGCACCACTTCTACATGGACGGCGCACTGTGGAAGAGCAAGGGCAACCCCGAACTGGCCCATGATCTGGGAATCGTTCGTGCTGGATAGAGGTCTGATCGAGAATTCGGCCGGGCAGCGGCTCGCCGGATCGCCGGTGACGGTACGCCGAGTGGAATCCCAGTGTGAGGCCAAGCAATTCATCGCGGTGCCGTGGCAGATCTACGGTGACGATCCCTGCTGGCGGCCCACGCTGCGCCGCGTCATGCGCGCGAAGATGGACTCGAAGCACAACCCGCTGCACCGGGAGGTGCAGATCGAGAACTTCGTCGCCTACCGCGGTGGCAGCGCGGTTGGCCGCATCTCCGCCAGTATCGACTCGGCATACGTGCAGCGCTACGGCGACTGCGCATTCTTCGGGTTCTTCGAGAGTGATGACGACGAGGAGGTCGCGGGCGCTCTGCTCGGGGCGGCCGAGCAATGGGCCGCGCGCCGGGACATCACCAAGATCGTCGGCCCCTTCAGTTACACCTCCCGCGAGGAGGTCGGCTTGCTGATTTCCGGGTACGACAGGCCGCCGGCCGTTATGCAGCCTTACAACCCGCGGTATTACCCACGGCTGCTGGAGGCGGCCGGATACCGCAAGAAGTTCGATACCGCCTCCTACCGTTGGCAACTTGACGGCAGCCAGGAGGTGCGGCAGCGCCTGCTCAAGCGGGCCGACGCGGTGATGCGCGACCAGGGAGTGACGGTGCGTTCGGTGCGGATGCGCGATTACGCTGCCGAGCTGGAGGTGCTGCGCGGGCTTTACAACGACTCCTTCGCCCACCATCCCGAGAATGTCCCGCTCAGTCGCGAGGTGTTCTCGGGGATGGCGGCGGAGATGCGGCCGCTGATCGACCCGAATATCGTCCGGATTGTCGAATCCGGGGGCAACCCGGTGGGATTCCTGCTCATGCTGCCCGACGTCAACGAGATCGCCGGACGCTCCGGCCGTCTCACCCCGGCGCTGCTGGCCCGGCTAGCGGCCCGGCGCGACGGGCGCATCCGCGGGATCGGCACCGCTGTCGTGGTGCTCATCGGCGCGGTGCAGACCCAGTTCGGCGCGGGCATCGGCAGGATCCTGGCGGGGGAGATCGTCCGGACGATTACCGGCAGCGGGTACTCCTCGGTTGCTACCACATGGGTACACGAGGACAACGTGTGGTCGAATTCGCTTACTGCCCAGATGAAAACAGATCCGGAGAAAATTCACCGGGTCTACCAGAAGGCGCTGTGATGGCCGGCCGCACATTGGTCACCGGCGCCACCGGGTACCTGGGTTCCACGCTCGTCGCATCCCTGGTGGAGGCCGGCGAGCGCGTCACCGTCCTGACGAACCCGCACGACCCTGCCGTACTTCGCGACGAGCTTGGCCGGAATGTCGATACGGCTTGCGCCGATATCACCGATGCGCAGAGCATCGACAACGCGATGCGGGGTGTGTCCCACGTCTACCACCTGGCCGGTATCGCATCGCCGAATTCTCGCCTTGGCCACAGGATTTGGCAGACCAATGTGCTGGGCACCTACCACGTGGCGCACTCCGCGCTTAGGCACGGTGTACAGCGGGTAGTGCACGTGTCCTCCACCGCTGCCATCGGGTACCCGGCCAATGGCGTGGTGGCCGACGAGGACTTCGACCCACAGGACTCGGTGCTCGACAACGTGTACGCGGCGACTAAGCGTGCGGGCGAGCGGCTGGTGCTGGACTTCGCCGATCGTGGCCTGGATGTGGTCGTGGTGAACCCCGCCGCCGTGTTCGCGCCGGGATCTGGCCCGGCCCGGTCCTGGCAGGGGCTGCTGGTCGCCGCACGCAAGGGGTTGTTGCGCGTCGTACCGCCCGGCGGTACCGCGGTGTGCTCGGCGCGAGATTTCGTTGTCGGCATTACGGCGGCGATGGCCAAGGGGGACAAGGGGCGCCGCTACATCCTGAGCTCGGCGAACCTGTCCTACCGGCAGCTCGGCGAGCTGCTCGTGGCCGCAGTGGGGCGCGAGCACCCGGTGCGGTCCGCGCCTATGGGGCTGTTCCGGACGTTGGGCAAGGGGAACCGGCTGCTGCGTGATATCTCCGCACGCTTCGACCCCGACGATGCGCTGGTTCCCGAGAACGTCGAACTGATGGCGCGCGAGCTGTACTACGCGCCCGATAGGGCGGTGCGAGAGCTGGGAATTCCCCTGGTGTCTACCGACGAGTTGATAGCGGAGTTTGTGCGATGACGGTCGAAGCGCGGCAGGCGCAGGGCGGCTCCAAGGAGGCGCTCGGCATATCGATGGCCGATGCGCGTGCGCTGGTAGCAGACCTCGCCGCGCGCCGTCAGTGGATCTATTGGCTGGACTTGGCCGCCTGCATGGTGGTCGGGTACACGGCATTCCTGCTGTGTCCGGTCGACGACCTGCTGTCACTCCGGGCGGCGGCGTGCATTGTGCTGGCGGCCTTCGCGTTCTACCGCGGCGTGTTGTTTGTCCACGAGATCGTGCACGCCGAGCGCGAGCTGCGCTGGTTCTCGGTGGTCTGGCATCTGGTGTGCGGAATCCCGCTGCTGACACCGAAATTCACATTCGAGTTCCATCATGAGCACCATGCATCACGCACCTACGGCACTGCCGAGGACGGGGAGTACGTGGCCTACGCCAGCGAGCCGCGCTGGCGCGTCATCCTGTTGCCGTTCAGCGCGCTGGCCGGGCCGTTGGCGTTCGTCTTCCGGTTTCTGGTGCTGGCGCCGCTGAGCTGGCTGGTTCCCGCGATCAGGCCCATTGTCCTGACACGGGCATCGTCGCTGATGATCGATGCAGATTTCGAGCGCCCGTTGCCGCCGGCAGGCACACCCCGACCCTGGCTGGTGCAGGAAATCTCCTGTTTCGCATACACATCGGCCCTGTTGGTGCTGCTGCTTCTGGGCGCGTACTCGCCGAGGCGGCTGCTGGAGGCGTATTTGGTGATCGCCCTGGCGTTGTTCGTGAACTGGCTGCGGGTGCTGGCGGCGCACCGATATGAGGGCAGCACCGAGCGCATGACCTTTCCCGAGCAGGTTCTCGATTCCATCGATCACCCGTCGGTACCCGTACTGGGCCCACTCTGGGCGCCGGTGGGGTTGCGTTTTCATGCGGTGCACCACCTCTTCCCCCAGTTGCCTTACCACCAGCTGGGTGAGGCGCGCCGCCGTCTCGCGGCGGCGACCCCGCCCGATGCCGGGTACTGGTCGACCGAAGACCGTTCACTCGCCTCATCGCTGCGGCGGCTGCTCGCCCACCCGCGTAAGGAGGGACTATGACTGCCAGCCAATTATCTTCCACAGCAAGAGAATCCGGGGCGTCCACGTACTCGCGGCGGCTGCCGATACGGCCGGTCGAAGCACGGGGATCCCGGGTGCGTGCCGACGACGGCCGCTGGTATGTCGACTGCCTGGCTGCTGCCGGGGCCATGTCGCTGGGCTGGAACCACCCCGTCATCAGTGAGGCCGTCATGAAGACGGTCTCCTCCGGGGAGCCGTTGCTGTCACTCGACTTTCATACCCCGGCCCGGGAACGATTCGTCGAGGATCTGCTGTCCATACTGCCGGTCGGGCTGGCCGCCGACGCGAGCATCCATTTGTGCTCGCCCAGTGGAGCGAGCGCGGTCGAGGCTGCCCTGATGCTCGCCGAGGTCGCCACCGGTGGCCGCGAACACGTTGGTGTACAAGGCGGTTTCCACGGTTGCACGCGGGCCGCACGTGCCGCGAGCTCCGGGGGCGGGTTGCGTCAGCAGCCGGTGGTGCTGTCACCGCACACGAGCTTCCTGCCGTACCCGCAGGACTACCGCAGCCCATTCGGGGTGGCGGGGGAACAGGGTGTCGAGCTGGCGGTCGCGGCGGCCGACGCTCTTGCGCGCCCGCACAGCGGCGTGACGGCACCGGCATCGCTCATCGCCGAGTTTATGCTGGGTGAGGGCGGCGTGATTCCTGCCCCGCCGCGGTGGGGACAGGCATTGCGTAGGGCCGCATCGACGCTCGGGGTACCGCTGATCGCTGACGAGGTACAGGCGGGCGTGTACCGCACCGGGCCGGCGTGGGCGTTCCAGCACTGCGGTATCGAACCCGATATGGTCGTGATCTCCAAGGGCCTTGGTTCCGGTATCCCGATTGCGGTTTTGGTGGTACGCAAGGAGTTCGACGTGTGGGAACCCGGGGCCTTCACCGGGACATTCCGCGGGAACGCCATGGCGTTCGCCGCCGCGAGCGCGGTGATCCGCTTCGCGCGGGAGAACGACCTCCCCGGGCAGGTTGCCGTCCGTGGCCGTCTTTTCCTGGATGGCTTGAATGCCATTGCGGCCCAGTCGAAACTGGTGGGCGAGGTGCGCGGGGCAGGGCTGATGCTGGGTGTGGAGATTGTGGACCCGGACCAGCCGTGGCCTGGCGATGCCGCGGCGCCGGCGCCCGAACTTGCCGGACAGATCCAGAGTGCCTGCCTGCAGCACGGCCTCATCGTCGAGACCGGTGGCCAATACGGCAACGTGGTGCGATTTCTGCCGCCGCTGACCATCGAGGAAGCCGATATCGCCGCGGCACTGAACGCATTCGATTCCGCTCTCGGTGCGGTAGCGCGCACTCGATCGGCCGGCGAGCCCGCATTGGTGGTGTCACGGTGACGCCCAACCCGAGCCCCTTCGTGAGTGATTTCCTCACGGGCGATAGCGAAACCACGTACCGCGAAGCCATCGCGCTGGCGGCCGATCGGGCGAGCGGCGCGCTGGGCGGCGCCACGAAGCCAGGGCTGGTGGACGGTTACGCGGCGCTGAAAAGTGATGTCGGGCGACTTGACCTCGACGATCCCCACGGGGTCGGGCTGAGTCGGGCATTGGATGAGGCGGCGGGGTTGCTCGCCGAGAAGTCCGTGGTGGTGACCCACCCCGCGTATTTGGCGCACCTGCACTGCCCGCCCGCGCTGCCCTCGTTGGCCGCTGAGGTGCTGGTCAGTGCGTTCAATCAGTCGATGGATTCTTTTGACCAGGCTCCCGCCGCCACCGCGATCGAGCAGCAGGTCATCGAATATCTGTGCACCAGAATGGGGTACGCGCCCGGGTCGGACGGGACATTCACCAGCGGGGGTACTCAGTCGAATCTGCAGGCATTGCTGCTGGCCCGGGACCTGTTCGCCCGCAACACCTACGGCTGGGATATCGCGGCACGGGGACTGCCGCCAGAGGCCGGTTCGTGGCGAGTGCTGTGCACCCGGCAGACACATTTCTCGGTACAGCAGGCACTCCGGCTGCTGGGGCTAGGGACCGCCGCCATTATCGAGGTGCCTACCGATGATGCCGGGCGGATGCGGGCCGAGGCCCTCACCGGGATCCTGGAGGGGGCGGACCGTGCGGGGACCCCCGTGTTTGCGCTCGTGCTCACCGCCGGGACAACCGATTTCGGTGCGATCGACCCGCTGGAAGCACCCGCCGCCATCGCCCGTGCGCGCGGGATCTGGACCCATGTGGACGCCTGCGCGGGCGGGTGCCTGATCTTCAGCGAGAAGTACCGGCACCTACTGCGCGGAATCGAACAGGCCGACTCGGTCGCCATCGACTTCCACAAGCTGCTGTTCCAGGCGATAAGTTGCAGTGCCCTGCTGGTACGCAGCCGCGCGAGCTTCGATGCGCTTGTCGCACATGCCGATTACCTGAACCCTGCCAGCGACTCCGAGCACGATGTGCTCAATCTGGTAAGCAAGTCACTGCAGACCACCCGCCGCTTCGACGCGCTCAAGGTGCTGGTCACACTGCGGGCGGTGGGCCAGCGGCATATCGCCGCGATGATCGACGCCACCTGCGCGGCGGCGTCATCCGCTGCACACGCGGCGGCCGAACACCCGGACCTGGAACTGGCCGCGCCCGTGTGTACCAACACCGTGGTGTTGCGCTGGCGGCAGCCGGATGTGGTGCCCGAGACACGTGATGGCATCAACGACGCGATCCGTGGGGAGCTGGCCCGCACCGGCAGAGCGATCGTGGGCCGGTCCAGCGCTGCCGGAGGTCAGGCGATCAAGCTGACATTCGTCAACCCGTTGATCACCGCGTCGATGGCGGCCGCAATGGTCTCCGAGATTGCCGCGCACGGCAACTGGATCTGGCGTGCCCGCGCCCTGGAGGTGAGCACCGTATGAGCAATTCGTTGGTGCGTGTCGAGCGGATCCGGGCATCAGATGCCCGCTTCCCGTGGGCGAAGAACGTCGAGTACTCGATATTCGGCCTGGAGAACGATTTCGCCGACGACGCCGATCTTGCCGCGCGCGAGATGGTGCACTACCGCACCTGGGAGCGGTCGTCGGAGATTTACGTGGGCTTCTCCGCGCAGTCGCCCGAGTACCCCGTAGGCGTATTGCGTTCACTGCGCCATGATCCCGAGCTCGGGCTCGACAGCTTCAGCACCCTGCGTGACGCCCGGAATTACCGGGACGGCGGCAAGGTGGCGCGCAACTATCTGTATCCGCAATGGGATTCGTTCTTCGACGGCATCGCGGCGGAGTGCATCGCCGAGCTCGCCACACAAGGAGTACGCAAGAAGCAGCGCCGCGCCGGGATGATCGAACAGATCTGGCAGGAGTTCTTCGGCAGCCTCGCCACCGAGGGCGTTCGGTTCGTAACGGTGGCACTGGTGGTGCCGCTGTTCGACTGGTACCACCACCTGCTGCCGGACCGGCTGCACCAGATCGGTGACATCCTGCCCAACTACATCGGCGCCGACAGCGTGCCGGCCGTCGTCGACATCAGCGGGTCTTTCGTACCCGACGCCGCCGAGGCGGTCCGCGACGGCTCGTTGTTGACCGCCACCGCCCGTGCTGCATACCCGTCACCCGATAAGGAAAGAACGAGATGAGATCGATTCACACCGAAGAGCATGTATTCCGCAAGGTCAGCGAGATCGACTGTCCCGTAGACAAAGTGTGGGAACGGGTTACCACCCAAGAGGGCATCAATGACGAGATGGGCCCGTACATGAAGATGACCATGCCCAAGGAGTTCCGGGGGAAGTCGATTGGCGATGTCAGCCCGGGTACCCGGATCGGCAAGAGTTTTCTGCTGCTGTTCGGGGTCCTCCCGTTCGGGTTCGACGACATCACCGTGGCGCGGCTCGAGCCCGGACGGATGTTCCGCGAGGAGTCCCTCATGACCGGCATGCGGGTCTGGGTGCACCACCGGACCCTGGAACCGGTGGCGTCTGAGACGGGCGAAAAGACCAGGGTGACCGATGAGATCACCCTGGCCCCGCAGGCGCCAATGGGCCTGATTCCCGGGTGGGGCAAGCTGATGAGCAAGGTGCTGGCGGCCTTTTTCGCGCACCGGCACCGCCGGCTGAACCGGACCCTGTCAGTCACCGGGGTTCCGCGGTGAGACGGCTCGCCGCAGGTGCTGCCGTGGTGCTGTCGGTAGCGGTGGCCACCGCATGCGCACCGGTGAACGAGGAGGCCGGTAAACCCGTCGGCCACGCCTTCCAATTGTTGAAGTACCCAGCGGTACAAGGGGACCCGGCGGCTGAACCGCAGGGCAGGTCGCCCTTCGGCGACTATGCGCTGGAGGTGTCCGGCTCGGTGACCTATCTCGGCGAGACCACCGCGCTGCCCGGCGCCGGTGTGATGACCGTCGGGCCGGGGCCGCGGCGCGGCGAGCTGAAGATCGAGCAGTACTACCAGGGCGACCGTTTCCCGTACGAGACCGGGATCGTCACCGGCGGTGAGGGCAAGCCCAGCACTTTGGACGCCATCACCATCGTCAACCCGCTGGATTCGCGGGTGACCCTGCAATGCGTCATTGACGGCGGAATCGCCTTGGTGCACACCGACGGTGAACGTGAGCTGACCGGCACATGCGGCGGGGGAGCGAAGGTGCACGGCCACGTCAGGGCCGATGGCAGCCGCAAGGCGATATGGCGCGACAAACCCGTCGAGCTCGTCCGCACCGTTGTGGATCTCACCATCTCCGGCGCGAGTAGCGGCCAGATCCACCAGGTGAACGAGGTGCCCAAGGACAGCACAGTCAGCAGCTTCCCGCTTTTCACGTCGATCGACGTGAGCATGACAGCGCAGGGCATCGGTCTCACCGAAAAGCTGGAACGCCATGTCCTCCCGAAAGTGAGGGACTGATTCATGACAACGGAAACACAGACTCCCGCGCTGCGCGCGACCGATCTTGTCAAGGCCTACCCCGGGTCGGAAGCCCGTGCCGTCGATGGCCTGAACCTGGCCATCCCGCGCGGGATCGTCTACTGCTTGCTCGGCAGGAACGGCGCCGGTAAGACCACCACCATCCGCATGGCGACCACACTGTTGGCACCCACCAGCGGGGAGCTCGAGGTGCTCGGCATTCCCGTCGACAAGACCAAGGAGCTGCGCCCCCTGATCGGCGTGGCATTGCAAGAGGTGGCGCTGGACCTGTGGATGTCGCCGGTCGAGCAGATCCGGATGAGCCTGGCGATCGCGGGCTGGCCCAAGGCGCAGCGGAAGGCCCGCGAGGAAGAACTCATCGAGCAGTTCGGCCTGGGCAGCTACCTCAACCGGAAGGTAGGGGCGCTCTCGGGCGGTATGCGTCGCCGCGTCGATGTCGCGCTGGCGGTAGCCCATAACCCGCAGATGCTGTTCCTCGACGAACCGTCCAGCGGGCTGGATATCGAAGGCAAACAGGAGGTTTGGAATGCTATCCGGCTGCTGCGCTCCGAAGGGCGCACCGTCGTGCTGACGACGCACGATATGGATGAGGCGGTGTCCCTGGCCGACGAGGTGGGCATCGTCAAGAGCGGTCGGCTGGTGGCCTCGGGATCCACTCAGGAGTTCACCCGCAGTCACGGCTATGCGGTCGAGATCTCCGCGGATGGTGGCATATCCGAAGATACGGCCATTGAGTTGGCGGCCGCGGGTTACGCCGTGCAGCGGAATGATTCCGGCGCGCTGTCGGGAACCTTGGATTCCGCCTCGGCCTCGGAGTTGGGGGCTTTGAGCGCCCAACTTGACCGCATCGGCCTGGGTGCGGCCAATATCGAAGTGCGGTCCACCTCGCTGCGCGACGCATTCCTGGAGGTGACCCAGTGAGCGCCTTGTCCAATACCGCAAGGCTTTTCCGCCGTTATGTCGTAGTGGGACTGCGGCAGCCGGTGTTCGGATTCATCTTCCCGATCGTCTTCCCGGTTGTGCTGGTGATCTTCGTGCGATCGATGTTCCAGCGTGTTGCCGACCTCCCGGGTTTCCCGCTGTCCTCGTACACCGCGTATATCGCGCCCGGGCTCATCATGCTCATCCCGATGCTCGGTGCCGGGTACGGGGCCGGAACGCTCATCGACGAGATCAGATCGGGGTTCACCGACCGGCTGCGGCTCTACGGTGTGTCGACCGGCCAGATCATGGCGGCCAAGATCGGCTTCGAGATGTTCCGTATCCTGCCGGCAGCGGTCATTGTCATTGCCCTGCTGGCCTTCCTGGACGCACCACTGCGGGCGGGCCTGCTGACCGGGATTTTCCTTGTCCTGGTGATGTTCCTGTGGTCGGCGGCATACAGCTCGCTGTTCTACCTGGTGGCACTGCGCACCCTCAACCCGCAGGCTCCGGCGGCGATGCTGCCGTTGGCACTGCCGGTGCTATTCGTCAGTCAGGCGCTCATGCCCTCGGTGTTCCTGTCCGACTGGCTCAGAATCAGCATCAACGCGAACCCCTTCTCGCACATCGTGTCCGCCGCGTCGACCATCATGTACGGCGATTTCGACGCGATGGCCGTTGTGAAGGGTTCCCTGGTGGCCCTCGGCATGTTCGCCCTGCTGCAAATCCCCATCCATCTGGTGATCCGCCGAAAAATAGGTAAGTAGAAGGCTTAGAAAGAAAATGGAAACTACTTCAGAAGTCCGCGAGTTCCTCATCGAGTTCATCGCCGAGGAACTCGAGATGCCCACGGGTGATGTCAACGACTTCTCCGAACTGGTCGGCGACCTCGGGTTCGACTCGTTGTCGTTCGCGGTGGGGGTCTCGGAGATCAAGGGCCGCTTCGGTATCCAGCTGACCAAGGACGATGTCTTCGAATGCAAGACGCTCGGGGCATTGATCGAACTGGTGGAGAGCCGCCTGTGATGAGCCGCTCGCGGGAAGAACGTCCGACTTCGAACCCGGTTATCGACAGGCTGCGCGCCAGCGCGGCTGTAACCCAGCGCGGTCTCACCTCGGCGCCCAGCGCGGCCGACGGGACATCGCTTTTGGGCGAGCTGCGCACCGTGCCCTGGGCCGACGTGCATCAGAGGGGACTGCGCATCGCGGGCTCACTGCAGGCGGCGGGGGTGCGCCCCGGCGACGCCGTGGCCGTATTAGCCGGTGCCCCTGGTGAAATCGCACCGTTGGTGCAGGGCATCTGGATGTCCGGCGCCTCCGTGACGATGCTGCACCAGCCGACCCACCGGTCCGATATGCAGCTGTGGATCGAGGACACCGGCCTGGCGCTGGCCGCGGTGGGCTCCGCGACTGTGGTGGTGGGTGACCCGTTCCTGGCGGCTGCCGGTCAATTCGGGGCCGTCGGTGCCCGTGCGCTGGAGCTGCCGGGCCTGCTGGCAGGTACGCCGGGGGAGATCACCAATGTCGACCAGGACGCTGTTGCCTTCTTACAGTTGACCTCCGGGTCCACGGGCACGCCAAAGGCTGTCAGCATCACCTACCGCAATATCGAGGCCAACCTGCGGGCGATGGTCAGTGCCTCGGGCGCCGACCCCGAATCTGATGTGGTGGTGAGCTGGCTGCCGCTCTTTCACGACATGGGCATGATGGGTTACCTGATCGTCCCAATGTGTCAGGGGCTGAGCACCGTCAGCGTGACCCCCATGGACTTCCTCGGTGACCCGCTGCTGTGGGCCGAGCTGATCAGTACGTACCGCGGCAGCATGACGGCCGGGCCCAACTTCGCGTACTCACTGCTGGCCCGTCGGCTGCGCAAGGCACCCGACGGCGCATACGACCTGTCCTCGCTGCGGTTTGCGCTCAGCGGTGCCGAGGCCATCGATGTCGCGACCCTGGAACGCTTCACCACCGAGGGCGCCCGGTTCGGCATGCGGGCGGACGCCATCGTCCCCGCCTATGGCATGGCGGAGGCCACCTTGGCGGTGTCCTTTGTGCGCCGCGGCGAGCGCTACCGGGTGTGTCCGCCGCATCCCGATCTCGTCGCAGCCCAGGGCGACGAGGCCAGTTCCCGTGTTGCGCTGGGTCTTCCGCTGCCCGGCTGCGAAGTACGGGTGGTAGACGGGGACCGCTCGGTGCTGCCCGCGGAGGCCATCGGCGAGCTCGAGATCCGCGGTGAGAACGTGACCGCGGGGTACCGCACGGCGGCCGGGTTCGAGTCAATGCTCGACGCGCAGGGCTGGCTACCCACCGGCGATATCGGATATCTCACCGAGGACGGGCAACCCGTGATCTGCGGGCGCAAGAAGGACATCCTGATCATCTCGGGCCGCAATGTGCACCCGGAGGACATCGAGAGATCCGTCGCCGGGGTGTCGGGAGTCCGTTCCGGCGGTATCGCCGCGGTCCGCCTGTCCACGGCGGCGGCCGGGGAGGGGTTCGCGTTGGTGGCCGAATCGGCACTGCATGCCGATACCGCCGAGAGCGCGCGCATCCGCGCCGAGGTGGCCGACCGTGTGTACCGCACCCTGGGGGTGAGCCCGCGTGATGTCCACGTGGTCCCGGCGGGATGGATTCCCAAGACGTCCTCGGGGAAGCTGCGGCGACGGGAGACCTCCGAACGGCTGAAGAGGTGTGAACCGGCCCGATGACGACACGGGATCAATTCCTCCGTGTCCGCACCTGGATGCCCGAAGGGCTTCGCACACTTGGTGATCGCGGCGCGCGATATCTGCGGCACCATCCGATCGCCGCGCTCACCACCGTCGGCGAACAATTCGTCCTCGGTGTGCACACCCTGCGGTACTTCGTCGCCGACCTGGTGACCGGCCGCTTCCCGTGGGCAGAGTTCGTGCGGCAGGCCGCATTCATGGCGGGCACGGCCGTGGTGCCGACGGTGCTGGTGGCACTGCCCATTGGGGTCACGCTGTCCATTCAATTCGCGTTGCTGGCAGGGCAAGTCGGGGCGACCTCGCTGGCCGGTGCGGCCAGTGGTCTGGCGGTGGTGCGGCAGGCCGCTTCATTGGTGGCGGCGATGCTGCTGGCCTCGGCGGTGGGCTCGGCAATGACTGCCGACCTCGGGTGCCGCACCATGCGAGAGGAGACCGCGGCCATGGAGGTCATGGGCGTGTCGGTGGTGCGGCGGCTGGTGGTGCCGCGCTTCGCGGCGGCCATCGTCGTCGGTGTGGCGCTCACCGGTGTGGTCTGCTTCGTCGGCTTCCTGGCCAGTTATCTATTCAACGTGTACGTACAGGGTGGTGCCCCAGGAAGTTTCGTCACCACGTTCGCATCGTTCGCGACCACGGGTGATCTGGTATTGGCGCTGCTGAAGGCTGCGGTGTACGGGGCCATCGTGGCGGTGATCGCCTGCCAGAAGGGATTGGCTTCGCACGGTGGCCCGACCGGGGTGGCGAATTCGGTGAATGCGGCCGTCGTGGAATCGGTCCTGTTGCTCATGATCGTCAACGTCGTGGTGAGCCAGGTCTACACCATGCTGTTCCCCAGGGCCATGCTGTGACGGCCACGCTACCGGTCCGCCGAGCCTCTCTGCAGCCCATGGCATTCAGCGCAGATGCCGCAATGAGGCCGCTGGCGCGGTTCGGCCATATGGTCACCTTTTTCGTGCATGCCTTCCTGGCGATCCCCATCGCGCTGCGCCGGTACCGCCGTGAATTCCTGCGCCTCCTCTCCGATATCACCTGGGGCAACGGGTCGATCGTCGTCGGCGGGGGAACGGCCGGTGTGGTGCTGGTGCTCGGTATCACGACGGGCGCCCTGGTGGCCATCGAGGGCTACAACTTCCTGGAGTTGATGGGCCTGGGCCCGGCCACCGGTGTCATCTCCTCGTTGGTGACCACGCGCGAACTCGCCCCGATCATGGCCGCACTGGCCTTCGCGGTGCAGGCGGGATGCCGTTTCACCACCCAGCTCGGCTCGATGCGTATCTCCGAGGAGGTGGATGCGATGGATTCCCTTGCCATCCGGCCGATCCCGTACCTCGTCACCACCCGCCTGCTGGCGTCGGTGGTCGCCATCATCCCGCTCTACGTGGCCTGCCTGACCATCAGTTATCTGTCCTGCCAGGTCATGGTGGGCATCGTCAGCGGCGGCTCGACGGGGCCATACCTGCACTACTTCACGCTGTTGTCCAGCGGCACGGATATCGCCTACTCGGTGTTCAAGGCCATTGTCTTCGTCTGGATAGCCTCGGCGGTGCAGTGCTACTACGGCTTCTGCGCCGACGGCGGACCGGAGGGTGTCGGTATCGCGGCAGGGCACGCGATGCGCGCCAGCATCACCGCGGTGATCGTCGTCAACATGCTGCTCACCATGGCGCTGTGGAGTGTCGACTCCGGCGCCCGGTTCGGGGGATGACGTGACGAATCACCTTGATAGTCACTATGACCTGGATGGCGCGCTCTTCTCGCGCCGCCAGCTGCTGATGCGCGGGGGCGCCGCGCTGGCCGTCGTCGCCGTGATGACCTCGGCTCTCCTGGTCAAGTCCACCGGTGCTCTCGACCGGTACGTGAACATCGTCGCCGAACTCCATAACGTGGGTGACGGCTTGCCGCCACGATCCGACGTGAAGTACCGGGGTGTGCTCGTCGGTGCCGTCGAGGCCGTCACCCCGGCAGCCGGTGCCCAGCCCAACCGGGTGCATGTGCGGCTGAAACCCATGTACGCCAACTCGATCCCCGCGACCGTTACCGCACGCGTGGTGCCCAGTAACGTCTTCGCCGTCTCCGCGCTGCAGCTCGTCGACCGGGGACCCGGTGCGCCCATTCGTGAGGGTGGGCATATTGGTGAGGACACCAGGCTCCCGACGGTGCTGTTCCAGACCACGGTCAACAAGCTGCGCGAGATCCTCACCGCCGCTGGCCGCGGCCGGGGTGACAACACAGTCGGCATTCTGGCGGCGGTCGGGGCGGCCACTAACCACCGGCGCACCGAACTACTCACCAGTGCAGCACAACTCGACCGCATCCTGGATCAGCTCAATGCCATCGTGGCGACCGACCAGGGGCCCTCCACGGTATCGGCGTTGGTGGACGCGGCACGCGGGCTCTCCCAGACCGCACCGGATCTGGTGGACGCGCTGCACCAGGCCGTCGGGCCCATGCGCACCCTCGCCGAGAAACGGGACCAGTTCCGCACCTTCATCGGTGCCGGGGTACACACCACCGGTACCACCGCGGAGTCGCTGCGCAATCACACCGACCAGCTCATCCAGATCACCACCGACCTGACCCCGGTGTTGGGCGTGCTGGCCGATAACGCCCAGCATTTCGTGCCGATCACGCAGCGCATCACCAAGTTCTCGGACACCTTCTTCCAGGAAGTGTGGGATCCCGCGCTGACCACTGCCCGGGGACGGGTCAACCTGTCGTTCACCCCGTCCTACACCTACACGCGGGCCGACTGCCCGCGCTACGGGGAATTGAAGGGGCCCAGCTGTTTCACCGCGCCACAGATCGCGGTGCGGCCCGATCTCCCCGAAGTATTGCTGCCGCAGAACTACCATCCGCCGGCCAACCTGGCGCCGCCGCCCGGCACCGTGGTCGGCCCCGACGGCAATCTCGTCGCCGTCGCTCCGCCACTGGTCAATCCCAACCCGGACCTGCGTGACCCCAACCCGCCGGTGCCGTCGTGGCTGACGCCCGCCCCGCCGGTACCCGGCAGCGCCGATCCGGGCCAACCGACCGCTGCGCCGGCATCCTTCGGCGGGAATGTGGGCCCCGTCGGCAGCGCTCAGGAACGCGGCCAGCTGGGTCGTCTGTTAGGGCAGCCGGCAACGGCGGCAGACCAGCTCGTGCTCGGGCCCATCGCCCGCGGCACCGCCGTGACCCGAACCCAGGTCCCGCATAACGAGGGAGGTGCCCGATGAGGCGCACGACAACGCGCGGCCCCGTGATTGGGCTCGCCGTCTTCCTGGTGATCGCCACGGTGCTCACGTGGTTGGTGTACGTGACCCTTCGTCGGGACGTCAAGGGCTCCACGGTGTCCTACGCGGCAATGTTCACCGATGTCTTCGGTTTGCGCGAGGGCGATGACGTGCGTATCGCGGGAGTCCGCGTCGGCCGGGTCCAGCGTATCGAGCTCAACGGCACGCTCGCGAAGGTGAGTTTCGCCGTCCAGGACAGCCAGCGACTCCCCGGAGGCGCCACCGCGTCGGTGACGTACCAGAACATCGTCGGGCAGCGGTATCTCGCACTGGCACAGGGAAACACCGGCCCGGCAGGCCTGCTCGCACCGGGTGGTGTCATCCCCGTCGAGCGCACTGAGCCCTCCTTCGATATCGGCACCCTGCTCAACGGGTACGAGCCGTTGTTCGCGGTGCTGGACTCCGCGCAGGTGAACAACCTCACCCAGGCAGTCATCGGGTCGCTACAGGGAGATACCGCCGCCTTTGCGACCCTGGTGGACCAGACATCGACGCTGACAAAGACATTCACGGGTCGTGACGATGCCCTGGACCATGCGATCGCGAGCCTGGACCGTGTGGTGGGCAGCCTCGCGGCGCAGAACCGAGATTTCGAGGGCGCCATCGCCGCGACCCGTCAGGTGGTCGGCCAGTTCGACAGCCGCAGGCCGGAACTGGTGTCCTCGGTCGGCAAGATGACCGAAGTGGTCAGGAATCTGTCCCGGATCGCCAGGGACGTCGACCCACCCCTGCACGAATTGCTCACGCGCGAGCCCGGTTACACCCAGCACATGCTGGACATCGAGCCGCAGCTTGCCTACACGGGGCTCAACACGCCACTGTTCTTGAAGGGTCTGGCGCGCATGTTCGGAGAGGGCTCGTATATGAATGCCTATGCGTGCGATGTGAATATCTACGGATTCTTCCCTGGGCTCAACGACGTCGTCCCGATCATCGTCAACGCGGCCACCCCGGGCGGCAAGGCGAAGCACACGGCACGCTGTAGGAACGCCGGCGATGGCGGCTGAGATGATTAGGCCACGCTGGCTCTCCTCTATTCGTAGGCCGCTGGACTCCTACAACAAGACCTGGCTCGGCGTCGGCGCAGTGACCGTCATTGTGGTGCTCATCGGTGCGCTGCTGCTGGTGAAGGAACTGGGAATCGGGTACAAGCAGTTCACCGCCGAATTCCTCCAGGCCGCCGCGCTGCGGCCGGGGAACATCGTCACCATCGCGGGTGTGCAGGTCGGTTCGGTGACCGGCGTGCGGCTGGCCGGTGACCGTGTGGAGGCCACTCTGCGGGTCCGCGACCACATCCCGGTGGGCGACGAGGCACGGGCGGCCATCAAGATCACCACGTTATTCGGTTCCCGGTATGTCGATCTGCGGCCCGCGGGTACGGGTATGCCGGTGGGTCGACGGATCAACCTGCAGCACACCGAGGTTCCCTACGATCTCCAGGCGGCACTCGCCGATTCCACCCGCACCTTCGAACAGGTGGATGCCGACCGCATCGCCTCCTCGCTGAACGTATTGGGCACCCAGCTCGATGGCCTGCCGCACGTGGTCCCGCAGGCCATGGAGAACGTGCGCGCCCTGTCCTCGGTCATCGCACAGCGGCGCGAACAGCTGGGCACGCTGCTGACCAGCACCGAGCACGTCACCAGCATGCTGCGTCGCCAGCAGTCCGATATCGGCACCTTCATCCGCCAGGGACAGGAGTTGGTGGGGGAGTTCGTGGCACGCGCGGCCGCCTTCCACGCGATGATGCGCTCGCTGCAGAGCATCGTGGGCTCACTGCGCAGCATCGTGGTGGGCGACCACCGTGCACTCGACGGTGTCATCCGCACCATGGAAGAGCTCAGCGGCAAGCTCGCCGAGCAGGATGCCTTGTTGCGCAACATGCTCCAGATCGCTCCCGTGCCCATCAGGGAGATTGCCAACGCCACCGGATTCGGCAACTCGATCGAGGCCAACCCGCCGGGGGGCGCTCTCATCGACTCGTGGATGTGTGCGATCAGCGGCCGAGCCAAGCAATTCGGGATGATCGAGTACTTCAAGGACTGCCAGTGACCAAGATTCGCACAATGCTGCTGCTCGGGCTGGGGCTGCTCGCCGTCACCGCGACGACCGTGGGTGCGGCGTGGTCCGTCGCGCGAGTCGATGGAACCATCACTGTCACAGCCCAATTCGACAGCGCCGCCGGACTGTACCCGGGCAATGTGGTGGCGGTTCTCGGCATGCCCGTGGGGCAGGTCGCCAAGATCACCGCCCGGGGCGGGTACGCGGAAGTGGAGTTCACCGTCGACAGGCAGGTCAAGATCCCCGCCGATGTCCAGGCAGTCACGCTCTCGACATCCATCCTGACCGATCGTCAGATCGAGCTGTCGCCGCCATACCGCGGCGGGCCGGTGCTGCGCGACAACGACACCATCGGCCTGAACCGGACCAAGACCCCGGTCGAATTCGACAGGGTGCTCGGCATGCTCGACAAACTCTCCGGTTCACTGCACGGTGATGGTGCGGGCGACGGGCCCATCGCCGCGGTGCTCAACGCCGGTGACGGTGTCGCGGCCGGGAACGGTGACCGGATCAAGACGGCGCTGGACGAGCTGTCCCGGGCATTGCGGCTCGGCGCCGACGGCGGGGCTCATACCCGCGAGCAGATGACCGCGATCGTCAAGAATGTCAGCGGCCTGCTGGATGCGGCGGCCCGCAACGATGCCGGTCTGCGGCAGTTCGGAACCACGGTGCGCCAGCTCAGCGACATCCTGGCGCGCGAGAACTTCGGCTCGGGTAGCACCGGTCGACAGTTTAACGATGTGATCGAGCAGACGGGGAAGCTCTTGGAGTCCAATCGGGATGCCATCCACAACGGTATCGTCAACGGCAACAAGAGCATCCAGACGGTATATGACCGGCAGCGGGAGGTCGCCGAGTTCTTCGACGTGCTGCCGCTGATGGCCGATAACCTCTACAACGCCATCGACCAACGCAACGGCGCGATACGTGCCCACTTCCTGGCCGACCGCATGGTCTTCGACGGGCAGATGGCCAAGGAGATCTGCAATATGCTGGGATTGCGTCAACTTGGTTGCAGCACAGGGACATTGCAGGACTACGGCCCCGACTTCGGGTTGACCTACATGCTCGACGGTCTCGCGGCGATGGGGCAGAAATGATGGCCGCCTCCTGCCGCGTGCTGTGTGCCCTGGCGGTGGTGTTGGTCGGCGCAGGGTGTTCCACCAGTGGCCTGGCCGACCTGCCGCTGCCGGCCCCAGGGTTGGGGTCCGGGGGATACCGGTTGACGGCCGTCTTCGCGAATGCGCTCAATCTCCCCGAGCGCGCCAAGGTGAAACTGGCCGGTGCCGATATCGGCGAGGTGGAGTCCATGGCGGCCCGCGATTTCCGTGCGGTGACAACCCTGCGGATCCGGGATGACGTCACGCTCCCGGCGGGCAGCACCGCGCAATTGCGCACCGCCACACCCCTCGGCGATGTGTTCATTGCCGTCACCCCGCCGGAACAAACCGGCGGCGGCATTCTCTCGGACGGCGACACCATCACGATTGACCGGACTGGGGCGGCCGCGACGGTGGAGTCGGTCCTCAGCTCGGCGGCGATCCTCGTGAATGGCGGCGCGGTGCACAACCTCACCAACGTCGTTAACGGTATGGGCCGGGCCGCGGGCCCGAACGGGGAGGCCTTCGGGCAGATCATCGGCAAATCGAATGAGCTGCTGGGCAAGCTGAATGTCCGCACTGGGCAGCTGGACGCCGCGATGACCGAGACGGTCCGGCTGGCCGAGGCGCTCGACGGAAAGAACGAGGAGCTTGCGCAGGTACTGCAGGCGGCGGCCCCGGCGACGTCGACTTTGCGGGATAACGCCGACCAAATCTCCAATCTGGTTCTGCTGCTGGGTGACATGGCGCAGGAGTTGAGCAGGTTCCCGTCCATCGCGGGTGCCGATACCAGCGGTCGCAGCGTTGTCGCCGACGCGAATGCCATCTCCCGGGCCTGGAATGACGTGGTGCTGGATCCGGAGACCAGCCTGCTCTCGCTCAACCATCTGTACGCGCCGTTCATCAAGATCACCGCGGGTTCGGCCATCTCCGGCAGTGCCGGTATCGATCGCCTCGTGCTGGGCGCGATACCGGATGCGGGCTTCGGGGGCGACCCGGGCTTCCACGGCCCCAAGCGGTACGACTGGGGCAAGCTCGTCGGGACCCTCAAGTACTCACTGTGGCGGTTGCAGGAACGCGTGGTGGGTCAAGGGCCTGCGGCGCAGGAGGCCCCGCGATGAGCCGGGCCTGGGTGAGTGGCTTGTCGTTGGTGTTCACGCTGGCGGTCTCCGTCACCTACTTGCTTGTCGGGGTGCTGCACATCAGGCCGCTGGCATCGACCTACCCGGTGACCATCCAGCTCGCCGAATCCGGTGGCCTGTTGCCCAATCAGGACGTGACGCTGCGCGGGGTGCGCATCGGCTCGGTCGACTCCCTGACCTTCACCGGCCGGGGGGTGAACGCGACGGTGAGCGTTGACGGCGGCGTCCGCGTCCCCGCCTCTAGCTCGGTGCGGGTGTCCGGGCTGTCCCCGGCGGGTGAGCAATACCTCGATTTCTCCGCCGGATCCGATGCCGGCCCATTTCTCTCTGCCGGGGATGTGATCACTTCGGACCGCACCGCCATCCCGGTCACGCCGGCACAGCTGCTGGCCCACGCCGACGGTGTTCTCGCCCAAGTGGACCCGGCCACGATCGAACGCATCAAGAAGGAACTGAGCCTGAGCGCCGAGGGGCCGCGCAAGCTCACGGCGATCGTCGACGGCGGGGTGTTCTTGCTCGCCACCCTCGATTCGGTGCTACCCGAGACGGTGAGCGCAATTCGGGACAGCCGGACGGTGCTATCGGCGGCGGTCGATGTCAACGGCGGTATCGCGGCCACCTCTCGTAACCTGCGCGGCACTCTCGCGGGCATCAATGCGATGGACGGCGGCTACCGGAAACTCATTGACCAATCCCCGCGGGTGCTGGGGGCGGCGGACAATCTCTTCACCGATAACTCCGGCACCATGGTGCAGCTGCTGGCGAACCTTGCCGCCAACGCGCGGCTGTCCTATGTACGGGTACCGGCGCTGAACGCACTGTTCCCCGACTATCGCGGCTCGGCACTGGAGGCGTTCATCAGCACCATGCACGACCACGGGCTGTGGGTGACCGCCGATTTGTATCCGCGGTACGCCTGCGATTACGGCACCCCGCGGCACCCACCCTCCTCGGCCGACTACCCGGAGCCGTTCTTGCACACCCACTGCCGCGATGACGATCCCGCCGTATTAGTCCGGGGTGCCAAGAACGCCCCGCGCCCGGCGGGGGACGACACGGCTGGCCCACCGGCCGGTGCGGACCTGGGTGCCACCGCCGACCCGACGCCCCGCGGCCGGTACACGATCCCGACGCCCTACGGCGGCCCGGCGCTGCCTATCGAGCCACCGAGGTAGTAGATGCCGGCGAACAATCCACACTCGCCTCCTCCTTCTGCTGCAGGACGGGCGGTGAACATCCGCCGGATCGCGTTCACCTTCGACGGAGCGTCTCCTTCGCGACGGCATTTCGTCGCGGGCGATATCGCGATGAGCCACCTGGTTGCCTTGCTGTCCGGCTTCTTTCCCTCGGGGGAGGAGTTCTTCATCCAGTCGGTACGGCGCTATGACAGCCAGATCGTCGACCCCGTGCTCAGGAAGCAGGTCGCCGGATTCATCGGGCAGGAGATGACGCACGGGATCCAGCACCGCGAGCTCAACACGCAGCTGGTTCAGCGCGGCTACTGGGCCACCGGGTTGATGGACAGGGTGGGCACGCGGCTGGTCAAGCGGATGATGCAGAACAGAGACCGGCTACCGGATCGGGTGGCCCGGTCCGCACTCGCGGTGACGGCGGCGGTCGAACACCTCACGGCGGTACTCGGGGAGCAGGTGCTCAGCATCCCGTGGATACAGCAGCAGCTGACCGATCCCGAGGTGCGCGCGATGCTCAACTGGCATGCCATCGAGGAGATGGAACACAAGTCCGTCGCCTTCGATGTGTATCGCCACGTAGGGGGCACCGAGCGCATGAGGATCGGGGCGATGGCCGTTACGCTGGCCCTTTTCCTGAGCCGAACGCTGATCCTGCTGGCCTCGATCCTCACCGATCCGTGGGCGTGGCGCCATCCCGCGGCGACCCTGCGCAGCATCGTCACGCTGCCGCGCACACCGCTGTTCGCCGGGCTCGGGGCCAAGATCCGGTGCTACCTGCGCTCCGGCTTCCATCCCGACGACATCGACCACGGCCCCCTCCTGGAGAAGTGGCGCGACGAGTACTTCGGCCCCGAGGGCATTCTGCTGGACCATCTGAAGTAGCTGCTAGAAGCCACCGAGGTAAAAGGCGCTTTGCGCGGCCCTTAGGCTGTTCAGGTCAATTACTTGCAGTCTTGTGGACCTCAAGAGGAGCCTGAGCAGATCGTGGCCGCCAAGCCGAACGCCGCCGGTAAGAAGATCGAGGCCGTCGTCAACCTCGCCAAGCGCCGGGGACTGGTGTACCCCTGCGGCGAGATCTACGGCGGTACCAAGTCGGCATGGGATTACGGCCCGCTCGGTGTGGAGCTCAAGGAGAACATCAAGAAGCAGTGGTGGCGTTCCATCGTCACCAGCCGCGACGATGTCGTGGGCCTCGATTCCTCGGTGATCCTGCCCCGCCAGGTCTGGGTCGCCTCCGGTCACGTCGAGGTGTTCAACGACCCGCTGGTCGAATGCCTGAACTGTCATAAGCGTCACCGGCAGGATCACCTGCAGGAGGCGTACGCCGAGAAAAAGGGGATCGACGATCCCGAGTCGGTGCAGATGACCGACATCGTGTGCCCCGACTGCGGCAACAAGGGTCAGTGGACCGAGCCGCGCGACTTCAACATGATGCTCAAGACGTACCTCGGCCCCATCGAGACCGAAGAGGGTCTGCACTACCTGCGTCCCGAGACGGCGCAGGGCATCTTCGTGAACTTCAAGAACGTCGTCACCACCTCGCGCCAGAAGCCGCCGTTCGGTATCGGCCAGATCGGCAAGAGCTTCCGCAACGAGATCACGCCCGGCAACTTCATCTTCCGCACGCGCGAGTTCGAGCAGATGGAGATGGAGTTCTTCGTCGAGCCGTCTACTGCGCCCGAGTGGCACAAGTACTGGATAGACACCCGGCTGCAGTGGTACGTCGACCTGGGCATCGACCCGGAGAACCTGCGACTGTACGACCATCCCAAGGAGAAGCTGTCGCACTACTCGGACGGCACCGTCGATATCGAGTACAAGTTCGGTTTCAGCGGTAACCCGTGGGGTGAGCTGGAAGGTGTGGCGAACCGTACCGACTTCGACTTGTCCACGCATTCAAAGCATTCCGGTGAAGACCTGTCGTACTACGACCAAGCCGAGGATCGCCGCTACACCCCTTACGTGATCGAGCCCGCGGCCGGCCTCACCCGCTCTTTCATGGCCTTCCTGGTCGACGCGTATCACGAGGATGAGGCCCCGAACGCCAAGGGCGGCGTGGATAAGCGCACGGTGCTGCGTCTGGATCCGCGCCTGGCGCCGGTCAAGGCCGCGGTGCTGCCGCTGTCGCGTAATGCCGATCTGAGCCCGCGCGCCAAGGCGCTGGCCGCCGAGCTGCGCCAGTACTGGAACGTCGACTTCGACGATGCCGGTGCCATCGGCCGGAGGTATCGTCGACAGGACGAGATCGGCACCCCGTTCTGCGTCACAGTCGATTTCGACTCGCTTGAAGACGACTCGGTTACCGTCCGCGACCGCGACGAGATGACCCAACAACGCATTCCGATCGGCGGCGTGGCCGATCATCTCGCCAAGACACTCAAGGGCTGTTAGCCGAGGAGACTCACATGACCGATATCGCCACCGATCCCGCCCTGGCCCCGATCGCCGACCCCGCCGCCGAGGCCGAGGTCCGCGCTAACGATCGTGGACACGTGTTCCACTCCTGGTCGGCGCAGGCAGCGATCGACCCGCTGCCGATCGCCGGCGGGTCGGGTGCGACGTTCTGGGATTACACCGGCAAGGAATACCTCGACTTCGCCTCGCAGTTGGTCAATCTCAATCTGGGACACCAGCATCCGCGCCTGGTCGAGGCTATCCAGCGTCAGGCCGGCCGGCTGGCCACCATCGCGCCCGCCTTCGCCAACGACGTGCGCGGTGAGCTCGCCCGGCTGGTCGCCGAGCGTGCCCCCGGCACCCTCAACAAGGTTTTCTTCACCAACGGCGGCACCGAGGCCGTGGAGCACGCGGTGCGCATGGCACGCCACCACACCGGCCGTCGCAAAGTGCTTGCCGCATACCGCAGCTACCACGGCGGCACCACCACCTCGATGTCGCTGACCGGTGAGCCGCGCCGTTGGGCCAATGATCCCGGCGATAACTCGGTGGTGCGCTTCTTCGGCCCCTACGCCTACCGTTCGGTGTTCCACGCCACCACGCCCGAGGAGGAAACTCAAAGGGCGCTGGAGCATCTGGAGCAGGTGATCGCGCTGGAGGGCCCGCCCACCATCGCCGCGATCATCCTGGAATCGGTGGTCGGCACCAATGGTGTGCTGGTGCCGCCGCCGGGTTACCTGGCCGGCGTGCGGGAGATCTGCGACCGGTACGGCCTGGTGTTCATCGCCGACGAGGTGATGGTCGGGTTCGGCCGGTTCGGGGAATGGTTCGCCATCAACGCCTTTGACGTCGCCCCTGACCTCATCACCTTCGCCAAGGGCATCAATTCGGGTTATGTGCCGCTGGGCGGCGTGGTGATCTCCGATGCCATCGCCACCAGCTTCGATCACACCCCGTACCCGGGTGGCCTCACGTACTCCGGTCACCCGCTGGCGTGCGCGGTCGGCGTCGAGACCATCAAGGTGTTCGAGGACGAGAAGATCCTCGAACGTGTCCGCGATCTGGGTGAGCGCGTGGTGCGCCCGGAGCTGGAGCGCTGGGTGGACACCCACCCGAGCGTCGGCGAGATCCGCGGCCGTGGCCTGTTCTGGGCCGTGGAGCTGGTGCGTAACAAGGAAACCCGCGAGCCGCTGGTGCCGTTCAATGCCAGCGGCGAGGCGGCGGGACCGATGAATGCCTTCGCCGCGGCGTGCAAGAAGAGCGGCCTGTGGCCGTTCACGCACTTCAACCGCACGCATGTGGCGCCTCCGCTGATCATCAGCGAAGAGGATCTGCGGCGTGGGTTGTCGATCCTCGACGAGGCGCTGAACGTCGCCGACGGATACGCCGACTAGAAGCGGCCGCTACCGCCGCGGTAGCTCATACCGGAGGACCGGGACGAGCCGCCGTAGGACGAGGACCCCGATCCCGACCACGAGCTGTGATGGCCTGATCCGCCGCTGAGCATGCCGCGAAGGATCCCGCCGATCACCGCGCCGGCGACATTGCCGGCCACGTCGCCTGCGACGCTGTATCCGCCGGAATTGCCGTACCCGTTTCCGTAATACGAGCGTGCATTCTGCGCTTCCTGTATCGCGCGGCGCTCTGCCTGGGCGGCTAGTTCGGCGGCGCGGTTGGCGAGCAGGATGGCCTGCGAGGGATTCGAGCCGCGCGCGGACTCGGCAGCTGCAATCTGGCGCTCCGCCTCCGCGACCTCTCCGCGAGCGACCGAACCGACGGCTCCGCGATGCAAGCCGATGTACCCACCGGCCGAGCTCAGCCGTTGTCGCGCAGTGGCGATCGCCTGATCGAGGGCACGAGCCCGGCGTGCGGCGGCCTCGGTCTCCTCCTGCACGGCTGCCAACAGTTTGTCCAGCTCGGCATCGGCCTGTGCCAGATGGGTATAGGCGGTGAGCGGATCCGACGACCCGATCCGTTCGGCGTCCGCGGTGGCGGCCACTGCGGCGTCATGCGCTTGGGTCAGTTCGGCGAGGGTCTCGCCGCTGGGGACGGAGCCCTGCTTCTGAAGTTCCTCAGCCTTGGCGATACCGGATTTGGTGTCGGCGATCGCGGCGGGCAGCGTGTCGGTGGCGCGGCGGATGTCGGTGGCGGCGTTATCGACGGCATCCAGCAGCGCGCCGGCCTGTGTCAGTGCGGATTCCGCGCCACGGATGGCGTCGACCAGGGCCATCTGCTGGCCTTCAATGGCGCGGGAGGCGAGTTCGCGCCCGTGGGTAATACGTGAATCTGCGAAGCTGACCCGCTCGCGGGCCTCCGTGATGTTGTCGGTGATGGACGCCAGCGCCGTGCCGTCGAACTCGGTATGCAGTTGTGCGAGAACCCGCTCCGACTCCGGTGTACGGGCAGTCACCGACACCACCTGCTGGGTGAGGCCGTCGAGCTTTGTGGGTGCGTTGATGACCAGGTTCCGCAACGCATCGAAGGCGGTGGACTGTTCATCGAGCGTGCGGTCCGCGCGTGCGGCGGATGTGATGACGTCGATGAGCAGGCGGCGTTGTTCGGTGGGTGTTTCCGGGATTGCGTCGTCGAGCTGTTTACGCACGGAGAGTGACAGCGCCAATGTTGCTTTCGCGGTTTCGACGGCCTTGTTGAAGGGCGTGGTCTGCTCGGTGCCGAACTCCTCGACCGCCAACGCGAGCTCGGCCTCGCTGGTGCGCACGGCGTTGTCGACGTTCACCACAATCGATTTGGACAGGCCGTCGAGTGCATCGACCGATTGTCTTGCGAGGGCTTCGGGATCGGAGGGATCGATGCCCTTGGCCGCCTCAAGTTCCGCCTTGCGGCGTGCTCGGGTTCTGAACCAGGAGTACAGCATGAACGCCCCGACGATGAGGGCGCCGAAGGCGAGTGCGCCCAGGATCGGCTTCCACGGAACCGAGAACGACGAGGAGACGGCGGAGTCGAGGCCGTTGGCAGCACCAATGGCGGCGCCGTCCCAATCCGACTTGCGCAGCGCGGGTTCGATCGTGTTGGAGCGCAGGTTCGCAACTTCGGAGTCAGTGACGTTGTCGATGCTCGAGGGGACCATAAAGGTGTAGGCCTGGTCTTCGGTCGCGACCGCGAGCAAGGCGTCCCGGTCCCCGAAACTGCTCTTCTTCATCGTCTGGTTGGCCCAGTCCGCGGCATCGATGCCGCCGAAGTCCTTGACGTAGACCACCCAGAGCCGCACCTTCTGCTTCTCATAGAGCTGGTCGACGGCGGCTCGCACCTTGGCGGGGCTTTTGAGCGCCCCGGCTCGGTCGGTGACGTAGCCGGGTATCCGGAAGGGTGGATCGGCGGTCGCCGCCGGTGCCATCAGCAGGGCCGGGGCAAACACCATGAACACCGCGATCAGAGATCCCAGCAGGCTCCCTTTGAGACCGAGCAGACGCATGGTCGCCAATCTAGTGCCTCGCGAGGCACGCCGACCCGTCCTGGCAGACTAGGCGGATAGTGGGCACCTATAACGATTCCGACCGTGAACGCGTCGTCACCGAAGCACCCAAGACGGCGGCCGTCGCTGGATACCCAGCCATCCCGACCGCGCAGTCTCAGGACTACCGGACCGATTTCGCGCGGGACCGCGCGCGGGTGCTGCACAGCGCCGCGTTCCGCCGTCTCGCCGACAAGACGCAGGTGGTGGGCCCGCGTGAGGGTGACACGCCACGAACCCGGCTGACGCATTCCGTGGAGGTGGCGCAGATCGGGCGCGGTATCGCCACCGGGCTGGGTGCCGACCCGGACCTGGTGGACCTGGCCGGGCTGGCGCACGACATCGGCCATCCGCCGTACGGGCATAACGGCGAGCGCGCGCTCGACGAGGTGGCCGTGGACTGCGGTGGGTTCGAGGGCAATGCCCAGAACCTGCGCATCCTCACCCGGCTGGAGCCCAAAATTGTTGACGGTGAAGGCAACAGCGCAGGCCTCAATCTCACCCGGGCGTCCCTGGATGCCGCGACGAAGTACCCGTGGCTGCGCCCGCCGGGCGGCGGAAAGTTCGGGGCCTATGACCAGGACGCGACGGCCCTGGATTGGGTGCGTGCGGGAGCGCCGCCACGGCGTCGCTGCCTGGAGGCACAGATCATGGACTGGTCCGATGATGTCGCCTACTCGGTGCATGACGTCGAGGACGGGGTGATTTCCGGGCGCATCGATCTGCGGGTACTGGCATCACCCGGCGAGGCGCAGATACTGGCTGAGCTCGGTGTGAAGTCCTTCGGAGGCCTCGAGCAGGGACCGCTGGAAGAGGCGGCGGCACGGTTGGCCACCATGCCGGTGGTCGCGGCCATCGGCCCATATGACGGCACTCTGACTGCGTCGACGAACCTCAAGCGGCTGACCAGTGAATTGGTGGGCCGGTTCGCCTCGGCCGCGATCGGGGCCACCCGGGGGGTGGCCGGCGGCGGATCGCTGATCCGGTTCGAGGCCGAGCTGACCGTGCCCGATGTGGTGGCCGCCGAGGTGGCGGTGCTGAAAATGCTTGCGTTGCAATTCATCATGTCCGATCCCCGGCATATCGCGGTGCAGGCACGTCAGCGTGAGCGCATCCACCGGGTGGCGCAGTGGCTGGCCGCGGGGGCTCCGGCCACGCTGGATCCGGTGTTCCTGCCCGCGTTCGAGGCCGCCGCGGACGACACGGCCCGCACCCGAGTGGTGGTGGATCAGATCGCCTCGTACACCGAAAGCCGGCTTGAGCGGGTGGACCGCGATAGCCAGGGTGTGCAAGCCAGCTGGGCCTGACGGCGCGGTTGGTTAAGCTGGCCCGATGGCCGGCCGGATTCCTGATCGCGATATCGCGGCGATCCGTGAGCGCACCCGGATCGAGGACATCGTCGGCGACTACGTCCAGCTCAAACGCGCGGGTGCCGACTCACTCAAAGGGCTGTGCCCGTTCCACGACGAGAAGTCGCCGTCCTTCCATGTGCGGCCCAATCACGGCCACTTTCACTGCTTTGGATGTGGTGAGGGCGGCGACGCGTACACCTTTATCCAGAAGATCGAGCACGTCAGCTTCGTGGAGGCCGTCGAGCGGCTGGCCGACCGCATCAGCTACACCATCAATTACGAGGGTGGCGGCACCGCGGTGCAACGCGACCGTGGCACTCGGGCCCGGCTCGTCGCCGCCAATGCGGCCGCACAGGAGTTCTACGCCGCGGCACTGGATTCGCCCGAGGCGGCACCGGCGCGCCAGTATCTGACCGAACGCAATTTCGACGCCGCCGCGGCCAAGCAGTACGGCTGCGGATTCGCGCCCGCCGGGTGGGACACCCTGACAAAGCATTTGATGCGCAAGGGGTTCGAGTTCAAGGAGCTCGAAGCGGCAGGCCTGTCCCGGGAGGGGCGCCGCGGTCCGATGGATCGGTTCCACCGGCGGCTGCTGTGGCCGATTCACGCCAGCAGCGGAGAGGTGATCGGCTTCGGGGCTCGCAAGATCTTCGATGACGACACCATGCCGGGCAAGTACGTCAACACCCCGGAAACCATGCTGTACAAGAAGTCTTCGGTGTTGTTCGGTTTGGATCTGGCCAAGCGCGATATCGCCAAGGGGCACCAGGCCGTGGTCGTCGAGGGCTACACCGACGTGATGGCCATGCACCTGGCCGGAGTGACTACTGCCGTGGCGTCCTGCGGTACCGCGTTCGGTGATGAGCACCTGTCGATGCTGCGGCGGCTGATGATGGACGACTCGTACTTCCGCGGTGAGCTCATCTACGTGTTCGACGGGGATGCCGCCGGTCAGGCAGCTGCCTTGAAAGCCTTTGAGGGAGAACAAAACCTGGCGGGTCAGTCGTTTGTGGCGGTCGCCCCGGACGGAATGGATCCCTGCGATCTGCGGCTGAAGTCGGGGGATGGGGCGCTGAGCGATCTGGTCGCGCGGCGAATCCCGCTTTTCGCCTTCGCGATCCGGTCGGCGCTGGCGGAGTCGGACCTGGAGATCGCCGAGGGGCGTGTCGACGCGCTGCGACGGTGTGTGCCGATGGTGGCCAAGATCAAGGACCCGACGCTGCGCGACGAGTACGCCCGGCAGCTGGCCGGGTGGGTCGGTTGGGACGATGTGGCCCAGCTGCTGGCGCGAGTGCGTGAGGAGGCCGGTAAGGCGGCGAAGGGCGGTTCCGTATCGCCCGATCGTCGGGCCCGCAGCTCCGAAACCACGGCGCCGAAGGTCACCATGCCGGACCCCAAGGACCCCACACTGTCTCCTCAGCGGGAAGCCCTCAAGGCTGCACTGCAGTTCCCTGCCTTGGCCGGACCGGTGTTCGATTCACTGCCCGCCGAGAGCTTCACCCATCCCGGGTATGTGGCGGTGCACGCCGCGATCGAGGCTGCTGGGGGCACCGCCGCGGGAGTCGTCGGTGCGGAGTGGACCGACAAGGTGCGTCAGAGCGCGTCGTCCCAGAACCAGGTGACGTTGATCAATGCGCTGACCGTCGATGCGATCCAGGTGGACAGCGACGAGCGGCTGCCGCGGTACATCGGATCGGTGCTGGCCAGGCTGCAGGAGGTGTGGGTCGGGCGGCAGGTCGCCGAGGTCAAATCCAAGCTGCAGCGGATGTCACCGGTGGAGCACGCCGACGAGTACCACGCCTTGTTCGGCGATCTGGTGGCGCTGGAGGCGTATCGACGCAGCCTGCTGGAGCAGGTCAGCGGGGACGATCTGTCGGTGTAGTGCGCTACTTGTTGTCGAGCTGAGGCTCGGGCTCCAAGATCATGGTCGTCTCATCGATCGATGTGAGCTCCACCATGTGCGGGTCGGGGGAGAGCTTGTCGGCGAGCCTACGACGACTGAGCTCGATCATTTTCTTGGTGGCGGGGCTGCCGGTGACAGCCTCGTACCCCTTGACGATCTGCTCGTATCGGCGGCGTCCGGCCTTCGCGCCCAGCACGTAGCCAGCCGCCAGCACTAACAAAACCCGAATCACGGAAACCCTCCACCAACGAACGAAGTTCTCCCTATCCTGCCTGACGCACCTGTGAGCGGCTGAGCCAGGACTCACACGGCGACGTGACCAGGCGCACCGAGGGGAACCGACTTGGCTTTCACCCCCACCCGTACGCTAAAGTCATGCCTCGGTTCGCCTCACAACCAATGCGAACCAGATAGTCCCCTGTAGCTCAATTGGCAGAGCTTCCGACTGTTAATCGGACGGTTCTTGGTTCGAGTCCAAGCGGGGGAGCCACCAGCACATATTCTGAGAAACCCGGTGTAGCGCGAGGTCTAGCTACCCGGGTTTTTTCGTGTCGCCGATGCGAGACCCTCGGGGTCCATGCGAGCACATGCGTGCGAGCACTTGCGAAGCCCGCCGGGCGGTTGCCAGGCTGATCCTTTGGTCATCGGACGGCGTCTTCGCACTCGGTTGATTTTGTTGAAGATTGATGGAACCGGATCGAGTCCCGTGCCGTCGTATCTAGATAAATGCCAGTTGTGACGATGAAACGTGAGGTGGGCGACGTGGGTGATTACAAGTTCGACATCAACGGCATGGATCCGAAGGCTCGCGCTGATGCGGCTGACGCCGCAGGCAAGATCTTGCACATGTCAGAGAACGCGGGGCATATCCAGGCGGCCGACATGCTTCGGGCCCGCGACCACTTCGACAAAGCGCTAGGGGACTGGGGTGAGGCTCCCAGCATGGAGGGGTGGGGTGATTTGCCTACCGGCCAGGATGTGGGCAAGCAATACCGCGATTCGCATGAGGTGACGCGGGGGCTGTTGACCTCGATGCGGGCGACGTGCCAGCAGATGGCCGATCATTTCCTCGCGATGGAGATGCTGTACCTGAACACCGAGGAACGCAACGGTCGGCGCTTCAATCCCTACAAGGACGGCACGACCACGGTCGGGTACTGATGCCTACCACTCCTTATCCCGTACGCCTGACCACTGTGGCCGCGATTGTGACCGTCGTCGTTTCTGCGTGCGGTACGACGACCGGCGGTATCGCCACGACTGCGCCCTCGATCGCGGGTTCGTCGTTGACGAGTACGACGGTCAGCAATTCGTTGACGGTTCCGCATCCGCCTCCGAATCAGTACAACGACGGGACCACGTTCGATCCGTGCCTGGCCTTCACCGCAGAGGAACTGCGGAGCTGGGGCGTCAAACCCGAATCCGTGGAGGAACGCGGCGCTCCCGACCGAATACTGCGAGGCTGCAGGTGGAATGGTGATGGCTGGTTCGTCTATATGGGTGTGATGAATCGTCCGGTGTCGGATTATCTGAATCACGACAATTTTCCGGGCAGCCAGCCGATTCAAGTCGGTGGGCTGGATGGTGTGATGTACCAAAAAACCGGTACCGCCCTGCCTGACTGTTGGGTCGAGTTGCCTTCGCAGCGTGCGTCTGTGGGGACTCTGGTGAGCATTCTGGATCCGAAGCTCGGCCCGCAGGCCGTGCCGGATACCTGTGCGAAGGCGGTGGCGGTGGCCACCGTTGTGGCTGGGAAGCTACCGAAGTGATGAGGGAGGCATAGTTATGGCTGATGACAGTTGGCCGTCACGGAATTTCGATGAGATCACGCAAAAGCTCAACGGCGTTCAAGCGGCGGTAGCGCACGATCTGAGTGGTCGCTATAAGGCGATGGGTTCGGAGGCGAGTCAGGCGAATGCGGCAGTGCAGGAGGCACGCAATCGGCTCAACGACGACCGGTTTTGGTCCGGCGAAGGGCCGTCGGCCGCACACACCAACCTAGATTCGTTCTACAAGACCGTCGCCGATCCAGATTCCGGGCTGCCCGCGCTGGCCGACAAGATCAGTACGACGCTCGATCAGGATGCCGATGTACTGACGCAGGCGCACAATGTGCCGCAGAGTCATTCGCGTCCCAACTCCAAAGCCACATTGGAAGAGTGGAACAAGGCGACCGAGGAAATGCGTGCCGATGCTCAGCGTCTGTACACCTCACCGTTGGATGTGCAGCGGCCCAAGGTCTCTGATGTCGGCAAGAGCAAGGATACGGGGTCGTTCCCGGTGGATCCGGGTTCCCGTGGTGACGGCGGCGGCAAGACAGACACAGGCGGCGGCGAGGGTCAGAAACCTCAATCACCGTCCCCCTCAGATGGTTTGGCGAGCAAGGACACCAAACCGCAACTCGCGTCTGGGGATGGTCAGCAAGCTGGCGCTGGCCAAGGCCAGGGCGGTGGGCAAGGCAGCGGTTCCGGCGGTGGTCAAGGATCTGGATCGGGTGGCGGCTCGGGCTCCGGTGGTGCGGGTTCCGGGTTTGGTTCTGGCTCTAAGGATTCCGGGTCGGGATTGCCGGTGGGTGGTACGACGGCTGCCGGGTTCTCGCCGTCGGCGACCGGTACCGGGACGGGTGTCGGTGCGGGCACGGGCGGGCCTGGCGGTCTCAGTGCGTTGCGTGGTGGTGCAGGGCTTCCCGGTGGTGCCGCAGGTGGTGGCGGCGGGGTGAATCCTGCGGCGATGGGTGCTACGGGTGTGCGCGGTATGGGGCCGATGGGCATGATGGGCGGCGCCGGCGGGCATGGTCGCGGCGGTAAGGGTGAAGACGACGAAGATCACGAGACTCCGAGCTTTTTGATCAACGTCGACAACGGCAACGAACTGTTTGGCGAGTCGATCAAGGCGTCCCCCGGCGTGATTGGTGACTGGACCGAGAGCGAGGCCGCCGAGAAGAAGGCCCGTGAGGCTGAGATTCGGCGCTATAAGTCCATGGGCTGGGACGTGAAATTCGAGTGAAAACGTTAGCAGCGCAGCCGGTTATCTAGGGGAAAGGGTAGCGCGTGGGCGACCGGTTGCATGTCGACCCGGTGGATATGTTGTTGTCCTCGGATCGTCTGGCCACGTTAGAGCGTGAGCACAAAGAGGTACACACCGCGGCCAATGACACCCTGAAGTTTGCGGCGTCCAAATGGATTGGGACCTCTGCGGCGGCACTGCAAGGCAAGCTCGGTTTCCTGCAGCAGATCTCGGCGAATGTTGAACACGAGCTGGAGCACAACAGCAAGGCGCTGCGCCAGATCGGGCACGAATTCGAGCGGACCGACGAAATGAGTGCAGAGCGCATTCTCGTTACCCGGCAAGGGCGCTGATGGCGATCACACTTGCCGATATCGAGAGGCTGGAAGTCGAAACGATCCGCGATGCGGCCAAGGCGTTGGATAAGCAGGCCGCCTCGATGGATGAGACCAAATCGGGGATCGGCAAGCTGCCGATTCAAGGCCGGTGGACTGGCATCTCTGCAACTGCAGCATTCGGCAATCTCGATAGTCTCGGCAAGTTCATGACGATACATTCTGATGATTACCGGGCCGCGACTAAGGGAATATCCGGCGCCGCAGATGGATTCGATGGCGCTCAGCAGCTCCTGAGAAGTGTCGATGCGTATGCGGCCGACCACGGGTTCCGGCTCGACAAGTCCAGCGGTACCGTCACCGCGCTAAAGGACAATCACGACCCCTCTGATATGGAGTACATCGTCTCCACTGCCAAACAAGTCCTGGCGGCCGGGGAATCTTCTGATGCGCAGTTGACCCGCGCGGTCGGCTTGCTTGATGGACCGGCCGGTGACTCCGACGCAGGTAGCGGGCCGTGGATTCTGGACAAGGCCAAGGAACTTGCCAAGCCAGAAGAGTTTACTCGCTGGTGGAATTCACTGACCGAGGAACAAAAACAAGATGCCTACAACCGCGATCATTTCATCGGGAACCACCCGGGTATGCCGACCGAGGACAAGACACGCTTCAACGAACGTCACCTCCCTGAGTTGACCCACGCTGCCCAAGCCAACGTCGATACTCTGCGCTCCCAACACCCCGACTGGGCTGACGGGCACCCTCCTACCAACAAAGCCGCGGCTGAGTACCGTAATTGGAAAGAGCAGTGGGACAACGCCAATCACACACTTGCAGGGTATAAGCAGGTCGGCAAGTCGTTGGAGTCCCCAGATGGCATGCGCCGTTACCTGAGCTACCTTGACGACCAGGGACACGCGGCGACGTCGATCAACAACCCCGACAATGCCAAGCGGATCGCCACCTACATCCCCGGGACCGGACAAGACCTCGCCCGCCTCGAATACAGCACCGAAAAATCCGAAAGGATGTACTGGGCATCGCGAGAAGCAGATCGCAGCTTGCGCCCCACCGATGTGTCGGTGACAACCTGGATGGGTTACGACCGACCGATGAGCCTCCCGGATGCTTCATCGACGAGTTACGCGCACAATGGCGCACAGGCACTCGATGACTTCCAAGCCGGATTACGTGCATCGCATAACGACGCCGCGACCGGAGGGCAAGCAATCCAGACCGTCATCGGACACAGCTACGGCTCAACCCTTCTCGGCGGTGCGGCCACCGACGGGCATCATTTGGATGCCAACAACGTGATCACCGTGGGAAGTCCCGGCGTGCTCGCCCAACACGCAAGCGACCTCAACTTGGCACCTGGTGCGAACGTCTTCTCCACCCGCGCGGAGAACGACATCATCGGCGTCGTCACCTACGCGAGCCTTGGCCCAGACCCCATGGGTGCCCAATTCGGCGGCATCCCATTCGAGGCCTCACCAGGACCGGCGGGCCCATTCGGCACCCCCACAGTCGACGCGCACAGCAGCTATTGGGATAAGGGAAACCCGGCGTTGGCCAACATGGGCAAGATCATCGCCGGACGCACCGATGTCACACCGCCGAGTTACGTACCATGATCAAACCCATGAAACGAGCCGCTGTCGCTGCCTTCGCCGTTGTTGTGGTGGCATGCTCTCACGGCCAGCCTGCTGACCCGCTCGGACCGTCCACACCATCCGGTGCAACCCCCATCCCCGGAGGACCCATGGAACCCACACCTACAGCCAAGAACCCGAAAATCCCTGCCAGCCAACAAGAAGCACAAGACACCGTGCTCAGGTACCTGCAGCGGACCGTCGATGCTCTTCCTAAGGGCGCAGCGCTAGACAGCAGTGACGCGCAGGGTGGCAGCAATTTGTCCTGTGACGACGATTTCGCGGGGCCAGGTCCCGGGCCAACCCAGTATGACGTGACGACTCACGTCACGTCACCAGCCAACGTCACGCCTACGGAGGTCGTTGCGAATATCGGTGATGTTTGGAGGAGTTGGGGTTTGAAGGTGATAGAGCGCAACGAGTTCGAAAAGCCCAATTGGTTTGCATACGCTGAAGACGGTTACCGGCTTCAAATCGAAATTGCCCATCCCGCCAACTACCCGCCGACGTTGACCGTCATATCTCCGTGCTTCCCCGGGGACCTCCGGGACGGCAACCTCGCACGCAATCCCGCAGTGATCACGCAATCAACCCCAACGAACTAAGTCGGGGAACATGAACAAGCCGCAGCCCCAACTAGATCCGCCGCGGTTAGAGCTGGCTGCAGGTCTGTACGACATGGCGGCCTGGCAGCTCGAGGTGTTTCTCGATGATGCTGCCGAATACGGGATTTCACCGCGGGACGCCGCGTCCGTGCAGGCGCTCGTCGACCTGATCAGGTGGCAGGCGGAGGGCTATCGGCGCTTCGCCGTGACGACGCGCGCCGATGCGGAGATAGTCGCCGCCTACTTCGCAGGGCGGCCCGTCGTCCCGAACACGGCAGCAGCTTTCGAGGCATCAATCAGCCGACCCGAAGCCCCACCCTTCCCGCGGCAGTCCACCACGATCGATTACCTGCTGCTGCGGCCTGTGCGCGACTCGCTCGGAGAGGCACACGCGGTCCTTTCCTGCGGTAATGATGCAACCCTGGCGTATGCGGCGAAACAGGCTGCGGCCCTTTACTCCTGGTGCCATCCGCCGCTGTCGGTGTAAGGTTCGGAAACTTTCAACATAGTTGAAAATTGTTGGAAACGAATCAGTCTCGGGTGACGTCGTACTAGATGTCAGCAGATCCCCGACTGCAGGAGCGTTCAACAATGAGCGGCCAAACCGAGAGAACCGATTATTCGCGTTCGCCTGTTGAGACGTTGTCGAGGTGGTCGACGGCTTCGGGCTGGAGATGCAGATTCGAAGTGCCTGGCCCTGAACCCTGCCGTCCGATACCTGTCAGGGCTGTGCATCTTGCGCAGTTTTGCGCAGGTGCGAATTTCTGTGTCAATTACACAATCTGCGCACCTATACAACGAATAGGTGCGCTAAATACCTTGATATACAGCCGATTTGGAATTCAGGGTGTTGTGCTGACGTCAATCATGTGCTTCGATCTGCGACAGAAGGCCTGGCAAAAATTCGAGGCCTCTTCGGGTGTGATTTCATCGGCCCATGACCGAAAGACCGTTCGTCTTGGACAGTTCCGATCTGCCCGGCCCTTCGGAAGCCGTCTACGGGAAGCCCCATCCACCAACCGGCCCATCCGTCACGCTGCCCACATAGTTCGCACGGTCGGTCACCATCAAGGATCGGTCAAGTCTCCTGGCCCGCGGTAGAGCTCTGCCAGTGAGTGGCACGTTTGGCGGCGACGGCTTGCTGACTGCGGCCGAGGCGATCGGCGGTTTGTTCCACGGATATCGATTCGTGGAGGGCGATAGCGAGTTCTTTGTCGGTCCATGGCCTGTTTCGGGGTTGCTGGGCAGGGTCGTGCCGATTCCGGTGCGTATGACGGATTTTCGCCACGGATGACGCGGTGCGCCCCAACGCCAGTGCAGCCTCGATTGTGTTCAGCGACATATCGCACGCAATCGCGATGTCCTCGTCGATGACGGGTTCTTTCGCCCGAATCGCCTTGGCCCCGGTAATCTCTGCGACCTTGACCCTGCGGGCCTGCCGGATTTCGTTATGTCGCTCCCGATGGGCCGCGTGATGCACCGCGTTCCGGGCCGCCTTCTGCACCCTCGCTTCTAATGGCCTCTGCGCCGCCCAGGCCCGCTCGTGTTTCCGCTGCGCCTGCACACACGGCTCACAACGACACCCGTACGTGCGCCACGCGTAGGCTGTGCCGTGCTTGCCTTCAGGAACCGGCAGGCGGCTCAAACGATCCTTGGTGCGCATTACCCGTATCGTGCCCACCGTGCGCCCCAATTGCTCAGCGGCCTGCTTCACCGGCACCGATGCGTCCAGCGCCACCGCTTGCTCCGCATCAGAGAACGCGCGACCCACAATACGGCTCCTGCTTCTACAAATCGAATAGTCAGTAGCTCCTCTATGCCACTTTCTCGGTACATATGGTAAATCGTCTTACCGGATGCGCATAGCCATTCTGGGTACAGCCCCGCGTTGTCACTGAATTAGGAATAACTTTGACGGCTCGGTACTTGTTTTTAGCGCTAGGATCAGCGCACGAAACCTTAGTAACATCGGGATTTCGGATATTGATGCAATATGCGTTATCCCACGCTAAATCGAGGCAAGCTGTCCACTGGCCACCTTCTGGTTTAGTGCCATAGAAGGGTCGATCAGCATCTCCACACTGGTCCGGTGTCAGCACCCGCTGGATTACCGTATATGTATGCTCCCTGGAGCCACAATCAACCACGGTCAACGACGCTGCAGCGTTCGGCCCTGAAACGTTCACACATGCACGCACGGGAGCAATCGATTGACCATCATCAGTCAAAGCAGAAGGCCAAGGAAACTGACCAGGAACACTATCCAAGTTTAGTTTGACGGACTCGTAACCATGTTGGTCGCCATGATTAACCTGACGTGCATTGTCTGAAGAATTACCTCCGGCACATCCCGACAATATTGCAACAGCGAGCACTATCCATACGCGCATTAGAAGTGATCTCATTCCTTACTGGAAAACATTCATATAACTGCACACCCGCCAAGAGCCGTCTATCTTGCTCATCCGAAACAGCATGGGCATTACTACGCCTTTGGATTCCACGTCGCGAGATATGTCCGCGAGCACGGCCGCTTTATCCTCGCTGGCGACTACCTCGGGGTCTGTGAATACTTGCCGTCCACGTCCGGGTGCAATATCTAAGACTTTGGTGTCGCCTGTACCGCTGTCGAAGGATTCCAATGCTTTGCCGCACAACTTGGTTCTGACGAGTTTCTCGTCGCCGTCATCACGCGCACCGAGTGCATCGGTGAGCGCCTGAACAGCTTTCCCGGAGGAATCCACCTTTACGTCTGTTCGAGTACTGCTGCTATAAACACCGACGCCGATTCCGAGCGCAGTGAACGCAATCGCTGTCACGATTAAGTAAGCCCAGAGTCTGGAAGCCTTTTCCGGCACCTTACATCTCCCTATCGTTACCATATTGAGTCGAGCACGACGGAGGACATGACTGCGGCCACCGAAATAAATGGCAGCGTCCCGTAGAGAATATAACTCACTGGGAGGAGCGAATCCTTGCGCCTTCCTAGTCTGCAAACAATAACGTTGCTCACCGAAACAGAAATTGCTGTGAAAATAGCGGAGCTCACCCGGATGCCATTTTTGATGTCAAGGTATTCGCTTTCGATCGTTTGAGATGCGCTAAAACTGACCAGTGCAATTATTGGAGTGGCCACCGCGACAGCACCGAATCCACTGGCCAGGATAGACTTCCCGAACTCGACTGTTGAACTACGCGTTATTCGCACTATCACAAACGGGACTACGGCAACAAGAAAGAAGTATATACCTGCGACATAGGACCCTACCATTCCGCGTCCTCTCCTGCTATTTCCATTTCAAGAAGCATTCTTCTACGAAAGCTTTCGGTGGGCCAACAAAGTAGTCAACGGCCAATTTATATACTTCTATTGCAGCCTTCGCGAGTTCCCCGCTTTTAACTAGCGCCCAAGCGAAAGCCACGACACCTCCGCCCGATCCTGCCGTCGCCGCCTTTATCTTGCCTATCTGCTCTACAAATTCCTTTACTGCCTTGACAATTACTGGCCCAGCTTTCTCTGTCAGCTTGACAATTCCCGCCCCTATGCCGCCTGGAACAGCATAGGTGAGACCTAGATCGGCGACAGCCCAGGCGCAGCGCCCAATTTGTTTTGTTCTCTCCACCCAACTTTTACCTTCCCCAGGAGACTCTTGAGGTGGGCAACATCCGTTGGTATCGGTAACAACAGGGTCTTGCCCTGGCCCGCTTAGAAGGCTTCCGGCCCCGCCAGCCCTACTGACGAGAGCTTTTGCAAGTTGCCCAGATGTCGCGTTCGCCAATTGCTGGCATTGTTGTTGCCGTTGGTTGAGTTGTTGAGTGTCTTGGTCCTGTTTGTTCTGCGGTTGCTGTTCTTGTTGCTGGTTCGGCTGCTGTTGTTGCGGCTGCTGCCCCTGCTGCGGCGAATTCTGTTGTGGTGCTTGGTAATCGGGGTTGGCTTGGCCAGGTCCTTGCGTGTAAGGGGTGGCGGTCTGGTAATCGGGGATCTGACTTCCATGTTGCGGCTGCTGATTGCCTGGCTGTTGTTGCGCGCCTTGCTGACCGCCTTGCTGTGGCGCACCCTGCGCGCCCGTGTTGTAGATGGAAATTCCGTTGTCCTGATTCAACGGTGGCTGGTTGCCGCCCTGATAATCGGGCATCTGACCAGGCATTTGAGGCGGCTGAAATTGGGAACCCCCGCCGTCAGTCATGCCGCCAGAGGGTCCCGGCGGGCCGGTCGGGTCCGCAGCCGCTGTCTGGACAGTGGAAAACCCGGTGCCAGGCATCGTGTGGTCGCTGGCGACCTTCGCCCCGCCGATAGCGAGAGCCACTATGGCTGCCACTGCCGATACCTTGCGCAAACCTGGTGACATGCGCCAACGATCACTCATAACCACGTGTAGAAGACCCTCCCGCTCCTTGCCTCACGCGTGTCGCGCGTGTAGCTGCTGCTTGGAGCATGGCAGATCGCACCAGGATATGTCTAGAGAACCATGTTTGCTGGATCAAGTCCGAGGGCGCGGTATCGGCATTGAATCTGTGAGTAACCTGTCACCACCTGGCAATATGCTGAACTTGATGTCAACCACGGGTGGCGAACCTCGCCCTCAGCTACTTATCCGGGTTCTGGGAGTGTCTTACGAGTTCGGCGTGGTGTTGCTCGATGAGTTGATGGATTTCCTACGCTTGGCGCCATTGCAGCTCGTCGAGAGTCCCGGGTTGGTCTTGGCGGCGCACAAGGGTGATCCGGTTGCGTACTTGTTTGGTGGCCCGGCGCTGATCGGCCAGTAGCCGTGCGTGGTCCCCACCGGCCAAGGCTTCCGGGTACTGGTCAGGGCGCACGCAAAGGGGGGCGAATGTACGCGTGGTGCTTACCTCAGGGCCGCGGCGAGGCGTCCGCCCAGCGCGCTGAGGGTGTGCGCGTCGCCTCGGATGCCGGGTTGCCAGGGCAGCTGTAGCCGGTCCTTGGACCTGTCGCGGTAGCGAGGAATCACGTGCAGGTGAAAGTGGAACTCTGTCTGCCACGCATCGGATCCGCAGCAGTTGAGCAGGTTCACACCGTCCGCACCCAGTTCACCGATCACGGCCTTGGCAATCCGCTGTGCCGCCAGGGTCACCGCAGTGAGATCGTCACCGGGTATCTCGAGCAGATCCTTACTGTGCCGCTTGGGAATAACGAGCAGATGCCCCTCGGTGGCGGGGTTGATATCCATGAACGCGTAGGTCGTCGCATCCTCGGCGACCTTCACGCTGGGGAGGTCGCCGGAGAGGATGCTGCAGAACACACACTGATCGTCAATCACGGCCCCACCCTAACCAGTGTGAAGCCGATCATGATCACGGAAACCGGCGAATCCGGAGCTATTCTGGAGTCATGAAGCGACCACGAAATGTGGCGCGAATTCTCTGCTCCGTGTTTATAGCCGGGGCTCTGGCTTCAGCGCCATTTGTGCTCCCCGATCGGGGAACTGATACCGCCCAGGCGACTGTCTGTGCCTCCGCCGGATTCACCACCAGATGCGAGGGCGTACCGAGTTCGGCTGGGTATGGTTACGGCTACTACCCGCCCGGTGCGTACTGGGGAGCGCCGGGCTACCCGCCCCTGGCCGGGGCGGGCATCCCGGTCCGGCCTATCCCTTGACGGCGTTGACGGCCTTCACAAAGACATCGGACAGATCGTTGCGGTCGATGTCACCCATACCCGACACCGTCACGGCGTGGTGGTCGTCGAGCTGCGCTGAGTAGGTCGTCTGCTCCATCGATTGCTCCATACCGGGAGCGCTGACCTTGATAGAGGTGGCGGTACCGGTCGTCTTCACGCCGTCGATCGCAGGCGCCTCGATCTTCTCGCCGGTTCCCTCAGCCATGCCCGCGAGCGACAGCGTGAACTTGTCGCACTCTCCGCCGCTGGTGTCTTCGGGAATCGCGTTGACCGTCTCGATCGCGGCCGCGATGATCATGTTCTTCGACATCGGGTTCGCGGGGTCGCCGCCCTTGGTGCCGGTGACGCCTTGCATCGAGGTCCCGGTGACCTTCGGCATCGCGCCTAGCATCTTGTCGGCGCACGCCTGGGGCGTGAACGTGGCCTGCTCGAAGACGCCCTTCATTTGATCGAGCATCTGCTGGGTCACCGTGGTCTTGGGCTGCACCGTCGCGGTGTACCCGGCGGGGAACTGGTCCTTGATGGTGTCGATCTTGGCGATATCGATGCCGCTAGCGGCCGCCGCGGTGCTGGTGGCGCTGCTTGCGGAGGAGCCCGCGGACTCGTCCTTCTTGTCGTTGTTCGAACACGCCAGCAGCAGTCCGCCGGTCAGCACGACGGTGCCGATAGCGGCGAGTGAGCGATTCATGTTGGTAATTCCCCTCTGAGCAGTGCGAATTCAGGAGCCTGGACGTAGATTCAAACATCGTGGCACTCGACGGCTCTACGGGATCTGCCGAACTACCGCATGAATTTGACCATACGCACCCGGATGTGTCCGGGGGATGGTTGCGCGCGGCCACCTTCGGCGCCATGGACGGTCTGGTTACCAACACGGCGCTGGTCGCCGGTGTGGGTGCCAGCGGGCTCGATACCCATGCGATCGTGCTGACCGGTGCCGCCAGCCTGGTGGCGGGTGCGTTCTCGATGGCGCTGGGTGAATTCACATCGGTGTCGACGTCCAATTCGCAGATCGAGCATGAGGTGAGCGTGGAACGTCGCGCCATCCAGCTGCATCCCGAGGCCGAGAAGCAGGAGCTGATGGCCATGCTCGGCGATATCGGGCTCTCGCCACAGACGGCCGCCGCGGCCGTCGACGAGATCCATCAGGACGAGAACACGGCGGTGACAATTCACCTCACCCGAGAGCTCGGGATCAACCCCAACGACACCCCGTCGCCATGGGTGGCCGCAATTTCCTCGTTCCTGACTTTCTCGGTGGGTGCGGTGGTGCCGCTGATCCCGTTCCTGTTGGGATTCGCGTCACTATTGGCCGGTTTGGCCTGCGGAGGGGTGGGTCTGTTGATCGCCGGATGGGTCGCCGGGCGTTTCACGGCGCGATCTCCGTGGCTGAGTGCGTTGCGGCAGTTGGCTTTTGGTGCCATCGCAATCGGCGCCACCTACGTGATAGGGCATCTGATCGGCGTCGCGGTGAATTAGCGCGCCACCCCGCGAACCTGAGAATGTGCTGAGTACGGGCTGGTCGGCTGGCAGAATTGTGAAGTGAATTTCGCCAGGGTGCCCCTGAAACCCGATGAATTGGCTCAGGCGGCCGTCATGGCCGCGCTCACCGCTGCCATGGTCATCGTCGGGATCACCCTGCCGATCTTCGGCGCACTGCAACTGCTCGGCGCCATTCCCATGGGTCTGCTGGGTTATCGCTATCGCATCCGCGTGCTGTTGGCCGCGGCGGTGGCCGGTGGTGTCATCGCGTTTCTGCTCGCCGGGCTCGGCGGATTGATCGCCATGGGCAATTGCGTCTACATCGGTGGCCTTACCGGCGTGGTGCGCCGTCGCGGTCACGGGATGCCGGTGCTGACGGTGCTCGGGGTCATTTGCAGTGCGATCATCGCGGGTCTGGCGGTCGGTGCACTGGCCCTGTTGAACCGAATGCGCAACTTGATCTTCGATGCCCTGCGCGCCTCGCTGGAGGGCCTGTTCAAGATGATCGGCCACCTGCCGCATCTGGAAACCGTTGGTGTGCACGCGACGAGCGCCATCGACTACGCAATACGCAACTGGGTGTGGTTCATCGGCGGCATCATCTTCGCGTTCACGTTCTTGTCGACGATGTTCGGCTGGTGGGTGCTCTCCCGGGTGATTCGGCGACTGTCGGTGATTCCCGATGTGCACCAACTCGATCCGCCGGTATTGACCGGCGAGGTGGGGCCGGTGCCCGCCCGCCTGCGGGAGGTGAGTTTCCGCTATCCGCGCGGTGAATCCGATGCGCTGGCGCCGCTCTCGATGAACATCGACGTCGGTGAGCATGTCGCGATCACCGGCCCCAACGGTTCGGGTAAGAGCACCTTGATGCGTATCCTGGCTGGGCGTGAACCCACCTCCGGCGAGATCGAGCGGCCGGGATCGGTGGGGCTCGGCGCCATCGGCGGCACCGCAATCGTCATGCAGCACCCGGAAAGTCAGGTGTTGGGCACGAAGGTTGCCGACGATGTGGTGTGGGGTCTGCCCGCCGATCATGAGGTCGATATCGACGGTCTGCTGCGCGAGGTCGGCCTGGAGGGGATGGGTCAACACAGCACCTCATCCCTCTCGGGTGGGGAGCTGCAACGCCTGGCGGTGGCGTCGGCGTTGGCGCGCGACCCTGCACTGCTGGTGGCCGATGAGATCACTAGCATGGTCGATCCGCAGGGGCGCCAGGATCTGCTGGGAGTGCTGTCGCGGCTCACCGATCAGCACCGAATGTCCCTGGTGCACATCACGCATTTTCAGTCCGAGGCCGCTGCCGCGGACCGCGAGATCGCCCTGCGCGCGGTCAACGGGAAGAGCGCGCGCACCGCGATTCAGACCGTTCCGGTGCCCACCACCACGCCTGCGAGACTCGACGTCGAAGCGCCTGTCGTTCTCGAGTTCGACGCCGTCGGCCACCAGTACGCCAGCGGAACCCCCTGGACGAAGACGGCATTGCACGAGGTGTCGTTGACCGTGCACGAGGGCGACGGTGTGCTCATCCATGGCGGTAACGGTTCAGGAAAGTCGACGCTCGCCTGGATCGCAGCGGGTCTCACCAAACCGACGTCGGGGCAGTGCCTGTTGGATGGCAAGCCGGTATCGGATCAGGTGGGGTCGGTGGCCATCTGTTTTCAGGCGGCCCGGTTGCAACTGCTGCGCAGCCGCGTCGACTACGAAATTGCTTCGGCGGCAGGGTTTTCAGCTCGTGACACCGACCGCGTCGTCCAGGCTCTGGCCCGCGTCGGACTCGATGCCGACCTCGTCAAGCGTCCCATCGACCAGCTCAGCGGTGGTCAGATGCGTCGCGTGGTGCTGGCCGGGCTGCTGGCCCGTTCCCCGCGTGCCCTGATTCTCGATGAGCCGCTGGCGGGTCTGGATGCCGAGTCGCAGGCGGGCCTGCTGCGGCTGCTGATTGAGGTGCGAGAGCGTGAGAGGCTCACCATCGTGGTGATCTCGCATGACTTCGATGGCATGCAGGATCTGTGTCCGCGGACGGTGCATCTGCAATCCGGTGTGCTGTTGCCGGAGTCAGTGGCGTCGGGGGATCGGTCATGACAACACGTGCTCCGCGCCGTCCGGTGGTATTGCTACGCCCGGTCCCCGGTACTTCGACGATCCACGAGCTGTGGGCGGGTACCAAACTTATTGCGGTATTTCTTATTTCGGTGCTGTTGACGTTGTTCCCCACCTGGACGGCGATCGGCGCGGTGGCCGGGATAGTGGTCCTTACCGCGTGGTTGGCGCATATCCCGCGCGGAGCGGTGCCCACCATTCCGCTCTGGATGGTGGCCTTGGTGATCGGTGGCAGCCTCACGGTGTTCTTCAGCGGAGGGCCGCCCTTCTGGCATATCGGCGGGCTGACCATCGGATTCCACGGTGTGCTCGCGGTGGCTCGGACGACCGCGGTCGCGATGGTGCTGCTCGGTGCGGGAGCGATGGTGTCGTGGACGACGAATGTCTCCGAAATCGCACCCGCCGTCGCGGTGCTGGGGCGACCGTTGAAGGTCTTCGGGATTCCGGTCGACGAGCGTGCAGCCACGCTGGCATTGTCGCTGCGATCATTCCCCATGCTTTTCGACGAGTTCCGGGTGCTGATCGCAGCCCGTAGATTGCGCCCGCCTCAGGTGCGCGAAGGGCGACGCGGGCTGAGCTGGGTGGCCGAGGTTGTCGACTTGATCACTGCTGCAATCACCGTCGCCTTGCGGCGAGCCTCGGAGATGGGGGATGCCATCACGGCACGCGGTGGCACCGGACAGATCGCGGCGCATCCGGCGCGGCCCGGTCTGCGGGATGCGGTCGCCCTGCTGGTAGTCATTGCGATCGGGACCGCGGTCGTATTGTTCGAGGTGCTGTAGCGCGGGACTTGATGTCGAGTGTGCGGATTGCGTCGATTTTCGGCTGACTTTCGACACCATTGGCACACTCGGCGCGGGGCTACCGCTCGAGAGCCCTGTTCGCGGCGTGCTGTGCCTGCTGTAGCGCGGTGTGAACATCGAGGCGGCCCAGGAACATCTCCGCGAAATACGGTTTCAGCGCGGCGAATCCGGCCCCGAATCCTTGGCCACCCGGGGCCGCGATCTGTGCACCGTTCAACACCTCGAAGAACAGGCCGACATCGACACCCTTGTCGGCCCAGTGCTGAAGGTATGGCTCGCGTGCGGTCAGCACGGCGGGTATGGCCGAGCCGCTGCGGCCCAAGAATGAGTTGCCGTCGGTGCTGCCCATCCAGGCCAGCACCCTCTTGACGGCTTCGGGATGCGGTGAGGACGAGTTCGCGGCGGCCACGATGCCGTTGGTAACGCTGACGCGGCCCTCCGGGCCCGCCGGCATCATCGCCACACCCCAGGGGAAGGTCGCGTTCTGTTGGATCTGGGCCAGGTTGTAGGTGCCCGACTGAAAGAGCGCCATCCGTCCCTGCAGGAATTGGTTGCGGGAGAAGTCGTTGTTGTCGTTGGTATCGGCGGCCGACGGCGACACCTTGTCGACGTTGATGAGGTCGACGAGGTATCTGAACGCCATCTCGGCCTGGGGATTGGCGAACGCGAACTTGTCGTCCTGCTGGAAGACGGCACCCGCCGATCCCAGGTAGTTCAGGTAGATGCCTTGTAAGTCGTTGGCGGCGTTGTATGCCCAGTGTCCGGGCCCGGTGAGCCGGTGCAGCATCGGGCGCAGGGTGTCGACGGCGGGGTCGGCGTCCCACCGTAGATCCGCGAGCTCGTCCGGGTCGACCTGCGCCTCGTCGAGCAGGTTCTTGTTGTAGTACAGGGCAATCCCGGCGTCGCTGAGCTGGGGGACACCCCAGAGCTTGCCTGCTCGGGTGAACTGCGTGACGACGGACGGATCCCAGTCGGCTTGCGGGTCAACGGGGATCAGATTGCCGGTGTCGGCGTAGTCGGACAGGTAGGCGTTACTGAGCCAGAAGATGTCGTCGGCGCCGTGCCCGGCCACATCGGTGCGCAGGGAGTTGAAGTAGCCCGCATAGGACGTCACCGTGGTCACCACGGTTATGTCGGGATTGCGCCGGGTGAACTCATCGAACGAGCTGCGGTAGGCGTTGGCCACCTGCTCATCCCACACCCGCACGGTGACAACCGTTTTCCCATGCGGTGTCTTGGGAATCCCGAGCCATGCCGCAAGTCCGAAGAGCAGCAGGGCGACCAGCCCGAGGGTGAGGACGGCGCGGGTGGAAGATTTCATCACTTGAGTCCGGACAGGGTGATGGAACGGACGATGTACTTCTGGAATGCCACGAAGAGGATCACCAGCGGCACGGTCGCCACGGTGGTCGCCGCCATGACGATGGGCCACTGCGCATTGAACTGGGATTGCAGCCCGGCCGTCGCCACGGTGAGCACCCGCCAGGTGCCTCCGCTGGTGATCACCAACGGCCACATGAAGTTGTTCCACTGGGAGACCACGGTGATGAGGGTCAGCGTGATGAGGATCGGACGGCTTATCGGAACCACCACATGCCACAGGATGTCGAGGGTGTTGGCGCCGTCGAGGCGGGCCGCCCGAATCAGGTCGTCGGGAATGGTGCGGAAGTGTTCACGCAGCAGGAAGATCGCATAGGGCGAACCGAACATGAACGGGATGACCAATGCCCAGAACGTGTTCCGCAATCCGACCTGAGTGAGCATCAGATACATCGGCACCACGGTCACTGTCGCCGGGATCATCAGCGTGGCCAGATACACCCAGAACAGTCCGTCGCGTCCCGGGAATTGCAGGCGCGCAAAGGCGTATGCGGCGAGCACGGAGAACGTCAGTTGACCGATCACGATGATCGCCGTCATCAACACCGTCACCAGGGCCGCGCGCCCGAACCCGGCATCGGCCAGGCCGGTGTAGTTGGCGACCATGAACGGATTCGGCGCCGCCAGCGGAGAATCGGTGGCGAACTGCCGCGTCGACTTCAGTGATGCCGAGACCGCCAACAGGAACGGGCCCAGCGTGATCGCGGCGCCGACGGTCAGCAGCAGATACACCAGAGCATTCCTAGACCAGGTCATAGCTCACCCGGGTCCGGAAGTAGCGGTGCTGAATCACCGTGATGGTGACCAGGATCAGGAACAGGATCAGCGACATGGCGGCCGAGCGTCCGACATGGGCAGACTCGAACGCCTCGGCGTACACGCGGTGCGCGGCCAGGTCGGTGCGGTTCTGCGGGCCGCCGCTGGTGAGCGCGTACACGGTGTCGAAGGTCTGCACCGCGCTCACCACACCGGTGACAAGGACGAAGAAGAACGTGGGCCGCAGCATCGGCAGGGTTATCCGGCGGAACCGCTGCCACGACGTCGCGCCGTCCACCCGGGCGGCGTTGTGCACATCGCCCGGGATGGCCAACAGACCCGCCATGAAGAACAGCGCCACGTAGCCGACGTTGGTCCACACACTGACCGTCGCCACCACCGGCAGCGCCAGGTTCGGGTCGGTGAGCCATTCGATGCGTTGCCCCAGCAGCGCGTTGATCGCACCATCGGTGGGCGCCAGCATCCAATGCCACAGCACGCCGATGGCCAGCGGCGCACAGATCCACGGGATGACGTAGATGGTCCGGAAGAGCACGGTGCCGGGCAGGCCGCGCACCAGCAGCGTCGCCGCAGCCAGCCCGAGCGCCGTCTGCACCGGAATCACCAGCGCCACGAAGACCAGCGTCACCAGCAGGGAATGGCCGAAGGCGCCATCGGAGAACACCGAACGCCAGTTGTCCAGGCCGACGAACTCGATGGGGCCCAGCAGATCCCAGCGGCACAGGCTCAGCCACATCACCACCAGGATGGGCAGCAGCAGAAACGCCGCCACCCCGAACAGGCTCGGGGCCAGCAGTCCGTACGCGACGGCTGTCTGCCGGGAGCGTGTCACTGGGACATTAAACCGTGGACAGCGTAGGTACGGTTGAGCGCGTGACTCGGTCCGTAGATCCTGATTTCCTGGCGCTACCCCGCGCCGAACTTGCCGACGCTGCCCTGAACGCGGCGCGCACCGCTGGCGCCAGCTATGCCGACCTGCGCATCCATCGGCTGATCAACGAGGAGCTGGTGCTCCGCGACGAGCAGGTGGAGACGGCGGTATCGGGACGCACCATCGGTTTGGCGGTGCGGGTGATCGTCGACGGCACCTGGGGATTCGCCTCCCACGTGCAGCTCGACACGACGGCCGCTGCCGAGACCGCGCGCCGGGCCGTGGCCGTCGCACGCGGACTGCACAGCCTGAACCGCGAACGCGTCGAGCTGGCGGCCGAGCTGGTCTATGCCGATGTTCAGTGGGTGTCCGAATACGAGATTGACCCGTTCGGGGTGCCGCAGGCCGACAAGATCGCGGTGCTGCAGGAGTATTCGGGGCGGCTGCTGGCCTCCGACGGGGTGGACCATGCCTCGGCGACCCTGACGGCGGTCAAGGAGCAGACCTTCTACGCCGACACCTTCGGCTCGTCGATCACCCAGCAGCGGGTCCGGGTCATGTCGCAGCTGGACGCGATCGCCGTCGACGCCGCTACCGGGTCCTTCGAAACCATGCGCACCCTGGCCCCGCCGATGGGCCGCGGCTGGGAAGCCATCGGTAGCGACGGGGTGTGGGACTGGAGCACCGAGCTGCGCGAGATCCCCGAGCTGCTTACCGAGAAGGTGAAGGCACCCAGCGTTGTCGCGGGCCCCACCGACCTGGTGATCGATCCGACCAACCTGTGGCTGACCATTCACGAATCCATCGGCCACGCTACCGAATACGACAGGGCCATCGGCTACGAGGCCGCCTACGCGGGCACCTCCTTCGCGACCCCTGACAAGCTCGGCACCATGAAGTACGGCTCGCCCGTCATGAATGTCACCGCCGACCGCAACGAGCGGCACGGGCTTGCCTCGGTGGGATACGACGACGAGGGGGTGGCCTCGCAGCGCTGGGATCTGGTGCGCGACGGCATCTTCGTCGGGTACCAGCTGGACCGTGTGTTCGCACCACGGCTGGGGCAGGAGCGCTCTAACGGCTGCTCGTACGCCGACTCGCCGCACCACGTGCCCATCCAGCGCATGGCCAACGTGTCGCTGCTGGCCTCCCCGGATGAGCGCAGCACCGTCGATCTGATCTCGGGCGTGGAGGACGGCATCTACATCGTCGGCGACAAGTCATGGTCAATCGATATGCAGCGCTACAACTTCCAGTTCACCGGGCAACGGTTCTTCCGCATCCGCGGCGGCAAGCTGGACGGGCAGCTGCGCGATGTCGCCTACCAGGCCACCACCACCGATTTCTGGGGGTCGATGGAAGCCGTTGGCGGGCAATCGACCTGGCGTCTGGGGGGAGCGTTCAACTGCGGTAAGGCTCAGCCCGGGCAGGTGGCGGCGGTGAGCCATGGCTGCCCGTCGGCACTGTTCCGCGGCGTCAGCGTGCTGAACACTAAGCAGGAAGGCGGTGCCGCATGATTCCCGCACAGCAGCTCGCCGAGGATGTGCTGGTCGAGGCCGCGCGCCGCGGCGGTGCCGATGACACCATCGTCTTGATCCAGGACAGCAGCGAGGCATCGTTGCGCTGGGCAGGCAGCTCCATGACTACCAACGGTGAGTCCGTCAAACGCGGCATCGCGGTGGTTTCTATTGTCCGGCAGGGGGAGCAGACCCGGGTTGGCTCGGTGCTCACCGAGGATGCCGATCCGGCCGCGCTCGCGGCTCTGGTGGCAGCCAGCCAGGCCGAGGCCGCGTCGGCACCCCCATCGCGTGACGCCATGCCGCTGCTGGGCCCCGGCGATACCGCGGGCGAGGCGTGGGATGCGGAGATCTCGCCCACCGGCGCAGACGTGTTCGGATCGCTGGCCGCTGACCTATCGACCGGCTTCGATGGTCCCGACACCTTGTACGGGTACGCCCGCCACGAGCGGCAGACCACCTTTCTGGCCTCGTCGACCGGGCTGCGCCGTCGGTTCACCCAGCCGACGGGGCAGGTGGAGATCAACGCGAAACGCGGTGTGGGCAGCGCCTGGGCTGGTGTATGCACTCCTGAATTTATCGATGTGCCAACGGAATCGCTGTTGCGTCAGCTCTCGGAGAGGCTGACGGCCGCGCAGAACCAGATCGAGCTTCCGGCCGGGCGCTACGAGACGCTGCTGCCGCCGTCGGCCACCGGGGATCTCATGCAGTACCTGGTGTGGACGATGGGCGGGCGCGGTGCGCACGAGGGACGCAACGCCTTCGCGGGTCCGGGTGGCACCCGAATCGGCGAGCGGCTCACCGACCTGCCGGTCACGGTCTATTCGGATCCGTCGTACCCGGGACTGCAGAGCAGCCCGTTCGTGGCGACCCCCATTTCGCGGGAATCGTTGTCGGTCTTCGACAACGGCGTGGGCATCGAGCGGGTCGACTGGGTGCGCGACGGCGTGATCAACGCGCTGAGCTACTCGCGCGCCGATGCGGCCGAATTCGATGCCGCGCCAACGGTGGGCGCCGATAACCTCATCATGACCGGGGGAGGCGGGGCGACGCTGGAGGAGATGATCGCCGCCACCGAGCACGGTCTGCTGCTCACCACGCTCTGGTACATCCGCGACGTGGACCCGACGACGCTGCTGCTGACCGGACTCACCCGCGACGGGGTGTACCTGGTGCGGGACGGTCAGATCACCGGCGCCGTCAACAACTTCCGGTTCAACGAGAGCCCGATCGACCTGCTGCGTCGGGTCACCGAGGTGGGTGCCACCGAGTACACGCTGCCGCGCGAGTGGAGCGATTACGCGACCCGGCAAGCCATGCCGGCGCTGCGGATCCCGGACTTCCACATGTCGTCGGTGAGCGCCGCCCAGTAGCTCGCGGCAGAGTCCGGGGCCCGGCCCTACGGGTAGACGGTTACCCGTCCGTCCGTATCCGGATATCTGCGGGACTGGACGTAAGCCTCTCCCGCGGAACGCATCATCGCATTCGAATGTGCGATCGCGAACGGCCGCAGGAATGGGGTGTCGCCGTCCTTGTTGACGTAGTAGCTGTGGGAGTTCGCGCAGTTGGGGCTTTTGAATACCAGGTTTTCGGTCGCGGTCACGGCCCGTTCGAAGAATTGGTCGAAGGCTTCCTGACTGACTTCCACGCGTGTCGCATGCCGGATGATGCCGTCGGCGATCATCTCGGTGGCGTGACTGGTGCACATCTTGATGGTGTCGAACCAGTTGAACCCGACCACGCCATAGGGTCCGGGTGCCAGGAAATAGTTGGGGAATCCCGGCACCGCAACACCCTGGTAGGCGCGCATGCGGTTGTTTTCCCAGAAGTCGCCGAGGTCCTCTCCATCGATTCCCTGCACCGTGTAGGGCAGGTCGAACACCTTGAACCCGGTAGCGAGGACCAGGGTATCGAGGGGGTGCAGGACGCCATCGGCGGTTTCGATTCCCTCGGGGACGATTCGGGCGATGGAGTCGGTGACCAGATCGACGTCCGGGCGGGCGAATGTCTCAAGGTAGTTGGCCGACGCAGAGGGCCGTTTGCACGCGAAACCGTAAGTGGGGATGAGCTTCTTACGCAGCTCACGATCCTTGATGCGAGCCCTCATGCTGGCCTTGACCACGGCGCCCGCGACCTTGGTGGCATACGGGAACTGTTTGTAGTGCACCACGCCGACGGTCTGCACCAGATCGCCGCCGAGCCCACCACCGAACCTGATGGACCGCAGCAGGAATGGGGTGTATCGCAATACCCGCCGAAGGACGGGAGGTATCGACGGGTTCGTCTTGGGGCCCACGTAGATGGGGGTGCGCTGGAACACCGTCAGATGCTTCACCGTATCGGCGATCGCCGGGATGATCTGGATACCGGAGGCTCCGGTACCGATCACCGCGGCCCTCTTGCCCGCCAGCGGGTAGTCATGATCCCACTCCTGCGACAAGATCGTCTTGCCGGCAAAGGATTCCAGCCCGGGGATATCCGGCACGGCCGGTGTACTCAAGGCGCCGTGGCAGGACACGATGAATCGGGTGGTGATCTCGAATTCGCCGTCGGCGTCCACGGCACGTATCCGCCAGAGGTCGTTGATCTCATCGAAGACGACGCCACGGACGGTGGTGTTCAGCCGTGTCTTTTCCCTCAGCCCGAATTTGTCGGCGCAGTCCTGCGCGTATTGCCGAAGTTCACTGCCGGGTGCGAACATTCGGGACCATTTGGGGTTGGGAGCCTCCGCGTAGGAGTACGCCATCGAGGGGATGTCCACCTCAATGCCCGGATACGTATTGTGCCTCCAGGTTCCACCGACCCCGTCGGACTTCTCCAGGATCAGGAAGTTCTCGATACCTTTCTTACGGAGCCGGTTTCCCGCGGCGAGTCCGCCGAACCCGGCCCCGATGACGACCGCGACCAGATCAGGTACCAGCAGATCCTTGTACGCCGGGAGGGTATCGTCGCCTATCGCGCGAGCCGCGGAGAACGTCGTCATCGACCTTCCTTCTGTCCGGGAATGAGCTTCATCAGGTCGGTCATGCCGCCCTTGCTGGCGAAGAAGCGGCCCAAGCCGGGAGCGACCCGATTATTGAGGTACTGCAGGCGCGCCTCCGGTGTTACCGGAACGACCTGCTTGTTTTTCTGGACCGCGCGCACGATCTGCTTGGCCACCTTTTCGGGGCCGTAGCGACGCATCGCATACGCCCTGTCGCCGGCCTGTTGCATGCGACTTTCTTCTTCGGCGCTCACACCTGAAATCTTGCTTGTGGAAATGATGTTGGTGTGCACGATGCCGGGGCAGATGGTGGTCACGCCAATTCCGTGGGTGGCCAGGTCCGCACGTAGGCAGTCGGAGAACATGAAGACCGCCGACTTGCTGGTCGAGTACGCGGAGAACTTCTGTTGCGGCGAATACGCAGCCATGCTCGACAGATTGACGATATGCCCGCCAAGGCCACGCTCGGCCATCTTGGCGCCGAAGGCACGGCTGCCGTTCACCACACCGTAGAGATTGATGTCGATGACGCGCTTGAACTCCGCGGCCGGTGTCTCCAGGAACCCGCCCGCAGCGCCGACGCCGGCGTTGTTGACCAGTATGTCGGGTACGCCGTGGTTGGCGAATACCTCGTCGGCGTGCGCGTTGATGGCCGCTTCGTCGGCGACGTTGAGCTGGTAGGCGTGTGCGATGCCGCCGTCCTGCTCGATCAGTGCCACGGTCTCCTTGGCGCCGTCGAGGTTGATATCCGAGAGCACCACCTCGGCGCCTTGACGGGCGAACTCCCGGGCGGTTTCCCGCCCGATACCGCTACCGCCGCCGGTGATGACCACCAACTGATCCTCGAAAGGCTTGCGGCTCTTGCCCATCTCTGAGCGTCGCAGTGCCCGCGCCGGCGGTTTACCGCTTACCGCGTCGATCAGCTCGACGGTCGCCGCCGCCAGCACCTGCGGGTGCGAGAACGGCAGCCAGTGACCGCCGTCGACCACCCGACGCCAGGTCTGCTTGTTCCAGATGGGCTCGTCGTCGTAGCACGACTGCCTGATGGCAGGATCGCGCTTTCCGACGATGACCTGAACGGGGACGTTCGTGTAGCGATCTTCGGGGTGTAAGACGGCGGGAATGGCGTTCGCCCGATAGACGCGCAACGCCCTGGTGATATCGCTGCTGAAGGTGGGGCCGAGGTGGATCTGTTCAGCCGGTGCGCCTTCCCCTATGGAAAGACCGGTACGCCAACGCTTCTCGTTGACCAGCAGCTTCATGAGCAGGTTGGGGAGACCGGGCGTGCCGAACGCCAGCATGTAGAGAACAGATCCGATCTGGCCCAGTGCCAACGCCAGGTTCTTGGGGGTGGGATGCGCTAGGCGAGCCCGCACCCATTTGCTCATGTGGCTGGCGCACGGCGCGGACACCGACGTGAACGAGGCAAACCGGTGCTCCAGTTCGGGGTCGCAGATGGCCTCCCACGAGGCGGCGCTGCCCCAGTCGTGGGCCAGTACGTGTACCGGCTGGTCGGGACTGACGGCATTGGCCACGGCGACGTAGTCGCTGGCCATTTCGGTGAGCCGGAAATCACGGAAATTCTTGGGATTGGTGGTTTTTCCTGCGCCACGGTTGTCGATGGCCACCAACCGGAAGCGGTCCCGCAACAGAGGGGTCACGCCGTCCCAGAGATGATGCGTGTCGGGCCAGCCGTGCGTCAGCAGGATGGTCTCTCCGGTGGGGTTGCCCTGTACGAAGTAGGCCACGTGGATGTCGCCGTTGCGCACCACATGCTCGGTTATTTCGGTGGTGTCGTCCCCGGCCAATGTGGGTTTGGGATCGATGGTGCTCGTCATGGTGGCTTCCGTTCGCGCTTTCTGTTGTGGTGACTCCCGGTCACCCGGAATGAACAAAAATCACCGAATATCGGTGGGCTGCCTAGAGATCCAGAATCAAACGTCCACCTTCGGCGCGTGAGACACAGATCAGTATGTCTCCGGCGGCGCGTTGCTGGTCGGTCAGGATGGTGTCGCGGTGATCGGGTACGCCGTCAAGCACGCGTACTTTGCAGGTACCGCAGAATCCCTGCCTGCATGAGTAGGCGGTACCGGGGCGGGTGGCCAGTATCGTTTCCAGGGCGCTGCGCTCGGCGGGGACGGAAATGACTGCGCCGCTGCGCTTCAGCTCGACGTCGAAGGGCACCCCATTTTCGATGGGTGGTGCGGCGAATCGCTCGAAATGCAGCTCTGCACCCGGGTATTCGGCGACCGCGTCCCGTACCACCTTGAGCATCGGTCCCGGTCCGCAGCAGTAGACCGCCAGGTTCGAGTGGAGCTCCGGGATCAGGTCTTCGGCGGTGGGCAGCCCGAACTCGTCATCGGTGCGAATGGTGATGCGATCGCCGTAGCGAGCGAGCTCCTCGCGGAACGGAATCGACTCCTTGCTGCGGCCCACATAGGTCATCGTCCAGGGCAGCCACAGGTCGGAGGCGGTGGCCAGCATGGGCAGGATGGGAGTAATACCGATACCGCCCGCGATGAAATGGAACTGGCGTTTGGCCGTATTGAGATGTCCGGAAGTGGCCAGCGGGAAGGCATTTCGTGGCCCGTTTATCTGCAAAGTATCGCCGACTCGGACCTCGTCGTGCAGCTCGACGGAGCCGCCATTGCCGTCGGGGATGCGCCGTACCGCGATCCGGTAGTAGGAGCGATTGCGTGGGTCACCGCATAGCGAGTACTGGCGCAGCGCACCGGAGGGCAGGGTGACATCGAGATGTGCACCAGACCGCCAGCTGGGCAGCTCGCCGCCGTCCGGTGCGGTGAATATCAGGCTCACCACGTTGTCGTCGGCGGCCACCACCGATCGGCTGCGCACCACCAGGTGCAGCGTCCGGTCTATCAGCTCCGGCTCGGGAGGTTTGGGAGTAATCAGTGGCGCCAACCGCAACACGACCGGCATCGCCTTGTCCAGGGCCGTCAACACCGGCGGCGCCACGCGATCCATGAGCCGCATCAGGGTGTCCAGCCTGCCCGGGGCGTGCGGTGGCGACGGATGAGGTCTCGTCATGCGGCGGTGGCGGCTTTGGCCGCCGGAGACTTCGCGAGATAGGCGACAGCCTGCGCTGTGTCGCCGACGGCCTCCGGGGTGAAATCGGGCCGCAGATAGGCCTTGAACGCCTTTCCGAGCAGAGCGAAACTCAGCGTCGCCTCTCGCTTCATGGCGAGTCTTAGTTCTCGTGCAAACTGGCGTGCACCGAACTTAGGTAAAGACGGGTCCGCGCGGGCCAGCAGCCAGCCTCCGGTGACCAGTCCGCCGACAATAGGCACACAGCTGCCAAGGTAGTAGACCATCAGCCGCGTACGGCTGGCCCCGAAGTAACGGGCGAGATTCCAGGCGACGCTGCGGTGCTCGACCTCCTCGGCGCCGTGCCAGCGGAACATGTCGGTGATGACCGGGTCGGCCCCGAACTTCTCGAAGTCGAAGTTGAGTAGCCAATCGCCGGCGGTGGAGGTCAGATGTTCCAGACCGGCGATCATCGTCACGCCCTGGACCATGACGCGGTACTGGAGTTTCGGCGGCAGCGAGTCCATGCGTTTCTGAAATTGTTCGAACAGCTGCTCGGAGTGCTTGATCCACACGCTCAGGTCGATGCCGTGCTGGGTGAAGTACTCACGCAGCGCGTGGTCGTGGGTGTCTGAGTGCATCTTCTCTTGGCCGATGAATCCGATGACGTCTTCCCGCAGGCGTTCGTCCTTGATGTACGGCAGGGCACGGCTGAACACGTCGACAAACATCTGCTCGCCGACCGGGAGCATCAGGTTCAACGCCGAGAGGGCGTAGGAGGCGATCGGTTCGCCCGGAACCCAGGTCAGGGGGGAGTGTGAAAAGTCGAACGTGACGTTGCGAGCGTGCAATGCGACGTGGCCTGCGTCGACGGGCGGAGCCACGTCGGGAGTCTCCATGGAGATCGCAGTGGCGGTCAGTGCCTGTTCCCTCATCCTGTTTCTCCTGGTCAAGAGTCTTTATTCGTGCGGTTTGCTGAGCAAAACGGAGTCTATACGAATAGGCATACTGTTGGTATCGGATACATGAAGTATGACTAATGTGTAGGCGATGGGGAAGTAGTTAGGTGAACCTCCACGGAACCTCCACAAAAGGCTCCAGCGATCGCCACAAGCGTCAAATAGGCTGTTCATGTGCCCAGTCAGCGAAGAATCTTGGTTGTCGATGACGAGCCCACTATCTGTGCGTCCATCTCCGCGCGGCTTCGCGCCGAGGGGTATGCCGTAGATACCGAGGACAACGGCCTCGATGCGGTGCGGCATTGCCGCGAAAACCCGCCGGACCTGATGGTGCTGGACGTCATGTTGCCCGGGCTCGACGGCCTGGAGGTCTGCCGCCAGGTGCAGGCGCACGCGCCGATTCCCGTGCTGATGCTCACCGCGCGCGGCACCGAGACCGACATGCTGGTGGGCCTGGGGGTGGGTGCCGACGACTATCTGCCCAAGCCGTTCAGCATGCGGGTGCTGGTTGCCCGAGTCGCGGCGCTGCTGCGCCGCACCGAGCGAGCCGCGGCGCCGAGCACCGATATGCAGGTGGGTTACGTGCGGATCGACGTCTCCGAACGCCGGGTGTACCACCGGGACGATGAGGTGCATCTGACGCGCACCGAGTTCGATCTGCTGGCGTACCTAGCCGGCAATCCGCGGGTGGCGATCACCCGGGAGCGCCTGCTCGATCAGGTGTGGGGCTGGAGCGAGGGGCTGCCGTCGGGCCAGCGCACCGTGGACAGCCACATCAAGGCGCTGCGGCGCAAGCTTGGTCAAGAGCTGATTCGCACCGTGCACGGGATCGGGTATGCACTGGAGGTGCCACGATGAGTCAACTGCTGGAACTTCTACCGCGCCCGCTGGATCCGTTGCGCTCCTTCAAGTTCAAGACGGCGGTGCTGGTCGGGGTGGCGCTGCTGATTGCCACGTGCCTTCTCTGGATCACCGCAGAGTGGAAGCTGCGGTACGCGCTCACGCTCGCGTTGTTTGTGTCGTTTGGGGTGACGTGGTTTCTGGCGCACGGGATGACCTCTCCGCTGCGCGATATGACGGCAGCGGCCCGGTCGATGGCGCAGGGCGACTACTCGCGCCGGATTCGTTCGACCTCCCGTGACGAAGTAGGCCAGCTGGCAACGGCTTTCAATCACATGGCGGCCGAGCTGCAGTCCGCGGAGCGATATCGGCGTGAGCTGGTCGGGAATGTCTCGCATGAGCTGCGTACGCCGATCACGGCGCTGCAGGCGGTGCTGGAGAACATCGTCGACGGGGTGGCCGAACCGGACCCGGCGACGCTGAAAACCGCACTGGCGCAGACCGAAAGGTTGGGCCGGCTGGTCGATGATCTGCTGGATCTGTCGAAGCTGGAAAACGGATCGGTTCCGGTGCAACGCAGATCGTTCGCGGTGCGTGAGTTCGTGGACGACGCAGTCGCTGAGGTGAAGACGATCGGGCGACCGGTGCGCTATCACGTGACGGTTGAGCCATTCGATCTGAATGCGGTCGCCGATACCGCCCGGCTGCATCAAGTGGTGGCCAACCTGCTGGACAACGCCTCGCGGCACAGCCCGCCCGGGGGACAGGTGTCGGTGTTCGCGCGCACCGAGAACGACGCTCTGCTGCTGGAGGTCGCCGACACCGGGCCCGGCATCGCCGCGCACGAAAGATCAAGGGTATTCGAGCGATTCACCCATGGGGGATCGCGCGATGGCGGCACCGGTTTGGGGCTGGCCATCGCGCAATGGGCCGTCGATCTACACGGCGGTCGCATCGAAATCTTGGATGCACCCGGCTGCCGGGTGCGAGTCACATTGCCGCAGTTTGATTCAGATTCACAGGAGGGGAATTCATGACAACTGGTTCGATAGTGCCGCCGCAGCCGTATCCGATTCCGGGGGCTCCAGTTCCGGGTGCGCCCGCAGGGCCGCCCGTGCCGCGCCCGCCGGTGCCGATCTTCGGGCCGCCCACGCGGTTCCTGACGGCATGGCCGCGGGACATCCGCTCCAAGATGACGCAGGGCGCGCTGCTCAGCGGTATCGGCGCCGGGCTGGTCGCGGCGCTGTGCTGGCGGTCTTCGCTTCCGGGTCTGGGCTGGACGCTGACCGCGTTCGCGGTGGCGCTCGCAGCCTTCGCAACGCAGAGGGTGCAGTGGACGTCCACGCGCATTGGTGCGCTGCTACTGGCGCTGTGCCTGGTGGTAGTGCCGACCGTGCGTGATGCGGGATGGCTTGTCGCGCTGTGCGTCCTGACCTCGCTGGCACTGTTCGTCTACGCGCTGGCACCGGCGCGGACGTGGACAGGCTTGATCTACGGGCAGTTCGTGATGCTGAGAGCGCCTTTCCGGGTGGCGGGCTGGATGCGGCGCGGCAGCCGCACGATGTCACGCGGCCGCAAGATCAACCCGGACCGTGCGGCCATCGTCGTGCTGATCACGCTCGGCCTGGTGGCGGCATTCGGGGCCCTGCTGGCCGACGCCGATGCGCGATTCAGAGCGCTGATCAGCGGGGTGCTGCCGTTCGTGTCCTTCGGCGATGTGATCGGGCGCGTGGTGGTGGGCGTGCTGGTCGGCGGGTTCGCGTTGGGTGCCATCTACGTGCTGTCCAAGCCGCCGAGCTTTGACCGGCTGGCGCCGACGGAACCCAAGAAGCTGCCGCGCTGGGAGTGGAGCTTGCCGCTGGCAGCGCTGAATCTGCTGTTCATCGCGTTTGTGGGCGTGCAGATCTCGGTGTTGTTCGGGGGAGATGAGCATGTGCAGGTCACTGAGGGGTTGACCTACGCCGAGTATGCGCGGCAGGGCTTCTGGCAGCTGCTGTTCGTCACCATCCTGGTGATGGGGGTGATCGCGGTGGCGATCCGGGTGGCGGGTCGCGCCGATGACCGCGACAGGCTGTACCTGCGGGTGCTGATTGGTGGGCTTTGCCTGACCACACTGGTAATCGTGGCGTCGGCTATTCACCGGATGTCGTTGTATGAGAACGCCTACGGGTACAGCGTGGAGCGGCTGCTAGTGCGCTGGATCGAGCTGGGCATGGGGCTGGTGTTGATGCTGATCCTGGTCGCGGGCATCCGGATGAGCGCGCGGTGGTTGCCGACGGCGGTGGTGGCGGTCGGCGCGTTCGGGATGCTGGGGCTGGCGATCTTCAACCCCGAAAGCTATGTGGCGCAGCGCAATGTCGAATTCTTTGAGCAGACCGGAAAGATCGATCAGTGGTACATGGGGAGGTTGTCCTCGGATGCTTTCGCGGCGACGAAGTCGCTGCCCGAGGAGGTGCGGGTATGCGTGCAGGGGAGAATCGCGGAACAACAGCGGGCGACGGCCGCCTGGTACGAGTACAACGTGAGCCGGGAGAACATCCGGGCTGCTGAGGTCAAGCCGACCTCTTGCAACGTGGATCGCGACGGTAGGTGACCTGGCTTCCAGGGCCTTAGCAGCCGATCGGCTAGAGTTCAGTGCTGCTAGGGGCGGTAGCTCAGTTGGTTAGAGCCGTGGACTCATAATCCATTGGTCGCGGGTTCGAGCCCCGCCCGCCCTACTTCTGAATGGTTGGCCGGGGTTGATGTTCTGCACTGGGGTGCAGGTGGCCTGAGAACACACATCCGACGCAATGGCTTTAAGTCCTGGGGTCCGATTATGAGTGCTCCCGGTCGTCGTTTTGTTGTGGCGTCAGCGGGCTCCTTAATTCGGTGGGCGCAAAGCGGTGACTTGGCCTCTAACCTAGCTATCGAGAATAGATGCGACGGCGAAGCGATGCGCTGGCCTTATGCACACCGATCGGTACTTCGATCTGCCTCTGCTGCTTTTGCGTTCTAGCCGGCCTTCACAGTGGTGTCCTAACTTGGGTCGGAGGTTTCGCGCGATCTGCGGGCAGCGAGTGTTGATTGCGCGGTGTTGCAGTGACGTGAGTCGGCAAGCTGTGCTTGGCTGCTGCGTCTTGATGAAAGCCAGGTTGTATCGGCTTGCGGGGACTGATTCGTGCAATCTGATCGATCAGCTACCAATTGAGCCTAAAGTGGTGACCTCGTGGCGTGCGTCGTTAGGACGTACCAGCATCCGCTTGACTAGATGGAGGTGCGATGGCGGGCCGAACGGTCGATCAGCTCAAAGTTGACTACCCGGATGTAGATTGGCGGGAAAAATTCATAGAGTTCTGTGGACTGATGGAGGCTCTCGCAGACTGCATCATTTCTGACAACTATGTTGTCTCGGATGAGTTAAACGCGGCTATAAAGTTGAGCGAGGCCGGCAACAAGCTAATGGGCCGACTGCTTCGGCAAAAAGTAAATGCGAAGGACGCGCGCCTCATGTGCGCGCTAACTCTGGGGCATGATGAAATTTTCGTTGATATCGATGCGACCGACATCATCAAGCTCTCTGAGGCTATCGACGCGGGGATTAAGAAGGGTGCAATCAGATTCCCATTTATCTATGGCCGTGAATTCTATGATACCTATGCAGAAATGTTCGATGACGAGCGGGAATTCCTGTCCAACGAAGAGACTCTTCGACTTTTAGAGAAGCTGCCTAGCGGTGTCTTCCAATATGGAGTTTTTACGATTGGTCCCTACGGAGTATGCCAAAGCTCTGAGCCCCGGAAGATATCGGCAAGTCGACGCGTACCCGGTTACCACTGCTCGGTTCCCGCGTGCCTTGCGATCCATCCAGTTTCGTTACAAACGGGAAGCAACGCGTCAATAAATCGCGATCGTGTGAAGTTGGAAGACGCCCTCCAAAATATGCCTGCAGACGCTAGCGACTGGTGGCAATACGCTGCAGAGCTCAGCGGTGGAGCAAGCACTCGCTACGGCGACCAGCAGATTGCGGTATTGCTGCCACTAGTCGGCGATACGTTGTCGGATGGCGAGTTGCGGAGCCTGGTATCCAATCTGTTTGACAACACTAAGGGTCAGCTTCGTGAGGCCGTCTCGCCATTTCTGAACGTTGGCGACGCCAGATCATGTGTCGAGGCTCTCGGTAGGGCCGAGTTGCTTCAAATAGTTCTACTTGCAAGAGAAGAACCGATTGCTTGTGCTCTCGATCGGTTGGTTCGTGCGGGAGATATTAAGGTGCCGCGGGGTGATGTGCGCAGACCCGTCGTCAACCGCAACGTCCGTTCAGGCGCGTTCCGCCTGCATGCCGAGCTGGGGCATTACGGAGTCCGCTTCGTCTCGGATGATCCTGGTCTTGCACTGCTGCGAGAACGTCGACTCCTCAACAAGCTCTATGTGCGCGAACCGGGTACCGACGTTCAAGAGCTCGAGTGGCAGTTGCGGGGGATCGATATCGAGGATCTTGATGAAAAGTTAGAGCATTTTTACCAAACTAAGGCTCCTACGGAAGCGCTCAGACGCCTTGTCTTGGCACGCAAATCTAATGCAGTCACCGCCTGCCATGAAGTCGGGGTTGATCACGATGAAGGATTAACGGATACGGCCCTTATCGAGACGCTGCTCTGGAAACTCGGTTTTCCTATCGAGTCGGACGAGGATCCGCATAAGTCATTTTGGGAGCGGCACGAACGTCTCTGGGCGCTTACACAGTCGCTGACGGTGGCAAGCAGTTCGGAGCGTTTTCAAGAAACCGCAATGCCCTATTTCACGATACTTGAGGGTCTTCTGCTCGATTCTCTCGCGTTTACATCATGGGCCTTGCTTGTAGATCACACCAGAACGGACATGCCGTTCACTTACGATAACTCGGATGACCGTGAGGCGGGTCTGGCTCTACTGCAAAGTGCTTGGGTTATAGAATCCGCTGGCGGTACTTACGATATCGACTACACCGGTTCGCGCGTCGATCTTCGAGCTCTCATGGACGGCTTTCGGGTGCTCGCTAAGCATCTCGACCGCTGCCGCGTTACACCAGAACTTTACGAGCGTCCGGCCGCGGAGATTCCGGAGTTTGATGGTAAGACCGAACTTAAGCGTTACCTTTTGCGTTCAACTTTGCCGTTTCTTGACCTCTCCAGACCCAGTCAAGATCGCATCATAGAGAGTTTAGAGCAAATTTCGCAATCGATGGCCAAAGCTGAAGTCAACCAAGTCCGTAACGACTACATGCATTATCGTCGAATTGCGCCTAATGTCACCCGTATTGAGAATGCCCTTGAGGCGACCCGGCAAAGCGTTAGTAAGATCGAAAACATGGGCTTCTGTCGTCTTATGTTCTCCCCAGCAGCCGTGGTCCAAGATCGGTGGGGTCAACGAATCCATGAATTCATCGGACCTCGAAGCTACGAGCATTTCTTTGCGAGGCCTACAACACTTGATTGGATGGGCCTGCCGCGATTAGTGGAGGCCCAGTATCTTCTTCGCGCAGCAAGTTTTGGCGATCCAAACGAAGTTCTGAGGTTCACGCCCAGGTACCCAAGCGAGTTCTCGGAGATCTGGCAAGGGTTTCCCAACCGACGACGTCGAGGGCCCGGCTCCTTGGCGGCCGAGGATGCGCCTGCACATAAGTCTGACGTCCAGGCCTCGAGGTGAATTTGTCTTGAATCGATAGAACGTGAGCCGCTAGGTGCATCGGTGGTTCCGCCAGATACAAGTCGTCCATCGCAGGTGACCCACTGAAGCTGCCTCGCCCGGCGCGTTGGGCGAGCTGGCGTTGGTCTGCTCGCCATAGGCCCAACACTTCCCGAGCCAGCATCTGATCGGCTGCACAAATGGCCGCAAGCACCGAGGCCGCGAGTTGTCTGGAAGAGCGTCACGGATGGCAGGGTTGGGGCCGACGCTTAGTACAGAGGGACCTGCGATGGCCAGCTATGGTGCGCAACCCATTCGAACCGACAGTCCGATAGTTCCCGACCGTGCCATAGTGGGGTGTTATCGGTGAACCGGCATCTGACGCTGGCGGATCGGCTCGACCTAACGCAAGATAGCCGGCGCCCACCCGTTTCGCAGGTCTGTTAGCGGTGGCGAACACATATCCGAAACCAGTTGGATAGCAGCGGTTATCCACGACATCGTGCTAACGAATCGAATCGTCGCAAGTGCTACGCGATGAGCGTGGTGGTAGTTCAGAGCAGTCAGGCGATACGCCAGCTCCGGTAAAGCTGGTCTGCGTGATCTGTGTGACCGGCCCCAGCGATGCGATAGGACGGGAGCATCGAACACCTGCGCCATGCTGTGCGGCGTTGTGTGGCGATAACAGGCAAGGAAACCTGTGTTCAGGCTGACGGAAAGTCGAAATCTGACAGCGGGTGGGTTGCTTGGAGTAATTCCGAAGTGGTCGCCACCGCCTTCTCGGCGACGTCCTTCGTCATCTCCTTACCGCCGTGCACGGCCTTGTTTCGTGGCTCGATCACTTGCGGCCCGAACCGGTCGGGCAGTGCGGCGACCTTTAACTTCTTCGCAAGCTCTGTTAGGGGCCCAAGCATCCTGTGCTTGTCCATCAGCGCTTCGGCCATGTCGGGGTTGCTGTTGACCGCGAGATGCGCGTCGAGTCTTGCCGTGAGGGCAAGTTCCGCGGCCGTACCCGCGTCGAGAATGGCTCGACGATATTCCCCTGTGTTCAGGAGTGAGCGCGCATCCCGAAGCATCAGCCGGGCATCGGGTGGCTGCCTCGCTTCGCCGGTAAGCGACATGCACCTTTCCAGCTGAGCCTTAGTCAAAGGATCTCCGACATACGGCCGTAGTTGAGGCATCTGAACCCAAGAAAACCCTGGCTCCTGCCCGTACCGCGGCTCAGTGATCCACATAGTTGTCCGACTGAATGACTGACGCCGCTGTCTGCCGAGTTCGATCAGGTCCTGCATGCTTACCACTCCGATCCAGTCCGCCAGCAACGACCACCAGGTAGTTCGGTGTGTGACCAGATGGTCGCGAGTGTGCTGAAACTCGTCATCATCGCCTGCTGCGCCTTCTGTGATGAAGCGAAGTTGCTCCACTACGAAGTATTTCGGCGGGAGGACGGCAGTGTTCCAGTCTTCCGAGGGGTCCGGGTCGCTCCACTCTTGCATGGACCCCCATGCGCTATCACCGGCGTAATGGGCTTCTGCCGCATCCCTTTTATCTCGTTCGGCTCGGAAATTGGAGTGGGGCGCGATGAGATTGTGGTGATGCACGTCCGGATCAAACCTGGGGAGCCTCACCGTCAGCGGGAAGCAGGGCATACGCGACTCGTAGCTCTGATCCAGACACTCGGGCAGGACCAGAAATCCCGCGTCGCATGACATATCGCCTTCGATGCGCTCCTTGGTCACCTTTGTCTCCTCCCCTCCTGGTGTCGGCATGAGTCGCCGGCGTTGTGGCGCCTGGCGTCCTGGCGTTGCAGCCCGACGTGCCTCTTCATCCAAGCGCAGTTTGGCGGTCAGGGACAGGTCGCGGGCGGTGATGTGGGTCGAATCAACGGTCGATCGCGTTCCCTGGCAGCCGATCTGAGCATTTGGAGAGTAGCTAGAACAAGTACTGCCAATCAGCGTTTGGGATGAATCCCCTCTTCACGTTCTTGGCGATGTGCTCGTTCGTCACCTCAACAAGGGGCCACCGCCTGAACGTGAGACCCCCGCGATCAGGGTAGGTCTTCGTAATTCGGAAACCATCTGCTAGCGGCCGGAGAGTCTTGTCATTGATGGCTAGCTTTCCCCACAGCGATCCAATTAAATGAGCGAGCGGGGATAGTGGATCTTCGTCGTCGTAATCGTGACGGAGCCCAGACATCACGATGTCTTGCCCGCTCATAAGCTCGGCTATCTCCGGGGGTATGTTCTGCGCTAGCGAGAGCGGCATCCTCATCGAACGTAGAATTTCGCCCTTGACGATCGATGTTGAGCGAACCCAATAACCGAGATCGGCTACGCACAGCATGTCGAGCCCGTCACGAGGCGTTCTGACGTCCTTGTCGAACCCCTCAACCAAAGCCTTCACCTTGAGCTTCGGATCGTCGGCCTTCTTCCAGCTATGCGACTCGGCCAGAAGGCCGAAAAACATGGGTGGTGCCAGGTGATCCCGTGGTGTCCCCTCACGAATCTTCATACCCTGTCGGATCATCGCGGCTTGTTCATAAGCTTCAGCGATCTCTTTGCGGTTGACCGTGCGCTTCACGCTGAACGCAGCGGCGACTCCCGATGCCAGAACATCGCGCTTCTTCCGAAGTGGCTTCGGATAGTGGGGATGGAACACAACCAGATCGACCTCTCTCGACTTGGCAGGTCCATCTTCCGTCTCAAGCAGCAGGTACTTGCGCTTACGGATCTCATAGTCAGGAGGTAGCCAATCTGAGAGCACTTCATCCCAGACTGACTCAACACCATGGCCAACTTCTTGGATCTTGTTCGCTTGACGCGCTGCTTCTTGCTCACGTTCGTAGGCTTCAACGATGGACCGGTTCACGTCCTCCAGCCACTGGTGATGTTCGTGCTGCATGGCCCGATGGTAGCCAGCGCCGTCGATAGAACAACGGAGGTTTGAAGGGTGCGTCCATACAACCGGGCTTTGATCCGTGGAGACAGAGAGATACGGGGGGCTTCGGTGGCCTGTGCTGTAAGTGCGCTCTCACCCGTCGGGGGCATCGCTGCTCGACGGACGCAACGCCACCCACAGTCGGCATGACAGCGAGGCGATGAGATGCCTTGTCGCCAAGCCGGATACGCCCGCGTCTTCATCTCGGTGACCGAGAAGAAGTCGAAAGCGCTACGTAAGCATCGGGTCGATCGCCGACCGCGGCACCAGCACCTGCAACGCCCCGTATGAGTCGGGCAATATCGCGCCTTGGTCGAAGAAGAACATCACCCCGTCGTTGAGCACCGCGAAATTCTGGTAGTTGGCAGGGTTGTACAGCGAAGCCGGTGAGAACGGCAGCGGCGGTGGGGGAGGTGGCGTCGTAGTGGTGGCCGACGTGGTGGTAGTCGGCTGTCCCGAGGTTGTAGTCGGCGTGGGAGGCGCGACCGGCGGTGCCAGCTGTTGCTGCAGTTGAGCCTGGACGACCGGCGCGACGGTCTTCAGCGGATCGTCCACCTGCCATAGCGGCACATTTTCTTTGTCGTCCGCTGCGGCCGTGTAGATGATCGCCTTGCGATAGCTCTGGTCCCAGTTGTATGCCTTGTACGTCGTCTGCGGCTGCGCGCTGCCGGCGTTTTGGTACACCTTGAACACCACGGTCTGCGTGCCGCGCGGGGGAATCGCCGAGGTGTATTCCGTCGGCTTGATGGTCAACTGAGACGGCGTACTACGGGGCGCGCCAGACTTGGCCGTGTTGAGGAACGCGTCGCGCGTCTTGGCGACGTATTCGGCGATCGGCTTTTGGTCCGGGTAGTTCAGCGGAATGGTGATGTCGACGCTGTACCCGGTATCGGAGAGGCGGATCTCACACGTCTTGCCGGTATTGCTGCCCTTGAGGTCGGCGCAGTAATCGTGTGGCGCCGCCACCGCCACGCCAGCAGAACCGAAGATGGCGGCAACGGTGGCCAGCACGGACACGCTCACAGAGCGCATGGATAAGGAGGGCACGTACGCACTCTAACTTCGCAAGGTGAACCAGGTGCCTGGACCGGTGAACTGAGCCACCGAACTGACTGGGCCCTTGGAGTTGCCTGATATTCGGGTGGAAGCCCTCTCAGCGGCTTCATCACCTCGCTACGATCACACCGTTCTTGGATCTTGAAACCCCTACAAGGGAGCGGCCATGACGGGATCACCAGACAACGACTTCAACGGCAAGATCGCCTTGGACATCAGGGATTCCGAGCCTGACTGGACTCCCTACGCCGCTCCGACGGCTCCGGAGGGTGCCCCCAACATCCTGTATCTCGTCTGGGATGACACCGGGATCGCCACCTGGGACTGCTTCGGCGGCTTGGTTGAGATGCCTGCCATGAGCCGCATCGCCGAGCGCGGCGTCAGGCTTTCGCAGTTCCACACCACCGCGCTCTGTTCGCCTACCCGGGCATCGCTGCTCACCGGCCGCAACGCCACCACCGTGGGCATGGCCACCATCGAGGAATTCACCGACGGCTTCCCGAACTGCAACGGCCGTATCCCGTTCGACACCGCGCTGCTCTCGGAGGTGCTCGCCGAAAAGGGCTGGAACACCTACTGCGTCGGGAAGTGGCACCTGACGCCGCTGGAAGAAGCGAATCTCGGGGCCACCAAACGACATTGGCCACTCTCGCGCGGCTTCGAGCGGTTCTACGGCTTCATGGGCGGCGAGACCGACCAGTGGTACCCGGACCTTGTCTACGACAACCACCCCGTCACCCCGCCCGCCACCCCCGAAGACGGTTACCACCTGTCCAAGGACATCGCCGACAAGACCATCGAATTCATCCGCGACGCCAAGGTGATCGCCCCCGACAAGCCCTGGTTCTCCTACGTCTGCCCCGGCGCCGGGCACGCCCCACACCACGTCTTCAAGGAATGGGCCGACAAGTACGCCGGGAAATTCGACATGGGCTATGAGGACTACCGCGAGATCGTCCTCGAGAACCAGAAGAAGCTCGGCATCGTCCCGCCGGATACCGAATTATCGCCTGTTAACCCATATCTCGACGTGAAGGGCCCCAACGCGGAACCCTGGCCGCTACAGGACACCGTGCGTCCATGGGACTCGCTCAACGACGAGGAGAAGCGCCTGTTCTCCCGCATGGCCGAGGTCTTCGCGGGGTTCTTGAGTTACACCGACGACCAGATCGGCCGGGTTCTGGACTATCTGGAGGAGTCGGGCCAGCTCGACAACACCATCATCGTGGTGATCTCCGACAACGGGGCCAGCGGCGAGGGCGGCCCCAGCGGCTCGGTCAACGAGGTGAAGTTCTTCAACGGCTACATCGACACCGCCGAAGAGAGCCTGCGGTTCTACGACAACCTCGGCGGCACCGACACCTACAACCACTACCCAATCGGCTGGGCGATGGCTTTCAACACGCCCTACAAGCTCTACAAGCGCTACGCCTCCCACGAGGGCGGTATCGCCGACACCGCAATCATCAGCTGGCCCAACGGGATCGCCGCACATGGCGAAGTCCGCGACACCTACGTCAACGTCAGCGATATCACTCCCACGATCTACGACCTGCTGGGCATGACGCCCCCCGAGGCGGTGAAGGGCATCGCCCAGAAACCGCTTGACGGCGTGAGTTTCACCGCGGCACTTAAGGACCCAAAAGCACAGACCGGCAAGGACACCCAGTTCTACACAATGCTCGGCACCCGTGGCATCTGGCACAAGGGTTGGTTCGCCAACACCGTGCACGCCGCCACCCCGTCGGGCTGGTCGAACTTCGACAAGGACCGTTGGGAGCTGTTCCACATCGAGTCCGACCGCAGCCAGTGTCGCGACCTTGCGCAGGCCGAGCCCGCGAAACTCGAAGAGCTCAAACAGCTCTGGTTCGATGAGGCCGCCAAATACAACGGCCTGCCGCTGGCCGACCTGAACATCCTCGAAACCCTGACCAGGTGGCGCCCGTACCTGGCCGGTGAGTGCACCTCGTTCATCTACTACCCGAACACCGCCGAAGTCGGTCTCGGTGCTGCGGTAGAGATTCGGGGACAGTCGTTCTCGGTGCTCGCCGAGGTATCGATCGACACGACGGGAGCCGAGGGGGTCATCTTCAAACAGGGCGGCGCCCACGGCGGGCACGTGCTGTTCATGCAGGACGGGCGGCTGCACTACATCTACAACTTCATGGGGGAGAAGGAGCAGAAGGTGTCCTCGTCGGGCGCGGTGCCGCTGGGCGCGCATGTGCTCGGCGCCCGTTTCGCCAAGACCGGCACCGTCGCGGGCAGTCATACCCCAGTCGGCGACGTGACGCTCTTCATCGACGAACAGGTCGTCGGGTCACTGCCGGGCGTCGAAACCCACCCGGGCACATTCGGGTTGGCCGGGGCCGGCTTGTCCGTCGGGCGTAACAGCGGCTCGGGGGTGTCCTCGGCCTACAGAGTCCCGTACGCGTTCACCGGCGGGACCATCGCCCAGGTGGTTGTCGACATCTCGGGGGAGCCGTACGAAAACCTGGAGAAGAAGTTGGCGCTGGCCTTCTCAAAGGACTAGCCAAGGATTAGGCGGGCCACTCGGTGAGTTGTTCCCATTCACCGAACGGCGGCTTGTGCGCGGCAACGATCACGATCTGCCCGGTCACCGCAGACCCCGGGTGGTACTCGTCGACGGCGAATCCGCCCTGCCGGTCGTCGGGCGTCGCGCCATCCCAGATGTAGACGGGGCCAGGCTCGCTGGTCTCGATTGTCTCCGGCTCGCTGCCGCACTCGGATGCGGGCTCGTCCCGGCCCACGCCCGTGTGCTTGCCATCGGTGCGGCGCCAGATGCTGCTGCCTGCGCGGATCACAGGTTCACTCACGCACCGGATGCTACGCGCTGTCACGCCCCGTAGGCAGGCACAAATTGACGATGCGGTGAACACATAGAACGAGTAGGTGTCTACCCGAGCCATCGTCGCCGCACTATGTCACCGTGGAGGGGTGATGAAACGGCTTGGTACGTTGGCGGTCGCGTTCGCCCTGCTGCTGGCGACGGCCCCGCTGGCCGCCGCATGGGGCCCGCAGGGGCACAACATCGTGGGGGCGGTTGCCGATTCGGAGCTCACCCCGGCCGTGCGCGCCGAGGTCAGCCGACTGCTGGCCGGTGAGGCCAACCCGACGTTGGCCGGGGTCGCGAACTGGGCCGACCAAGTGCGGCCCAGCCGGCCGGACACCGCACCCTGGCATTACGCCGATATCGCCGAGAACAACTGCCAATACGTGCCCGCAATAAATGGTGACAATGGCAATAACGTCATCGAAGCGATCCGCAACCAGACCGCGATCCTCGCGGATCGGTCCAAGCCCGATGCAGAACGCCGGGAGGCGCTGAAGTTCGTCGTGCATTTCGTCGGGGATATTCACCAGCCGATGCACGACGGATACGCCCGCGACCGCGGTGGCAATGACATCCCGCTGACCTACAACGGCCGGTCCACCAATCTGCATTCGCTGTGGGACAGCGGATTACTGAATACCCGCGGTCTGAACGACGCCCAGTACACCCACGCGATTCTGGGCCTGCCCGCCCCGGATCTCGGCGGCACCGATCCTGTCGACTGGGCGCAGGCCACCTGCCAGATAGCGGTGGGCGCCTACCCGAGCACCTCGACCATCGGCGTCGACTACACCAATGAATACCGGCCCATTGCCGAGGCGCAACTGCGGCTGGGCGGTGACCGTCTCGCGCGCTTGATCAATGGCACGCTCGGCTAATGCGTGACAGCGCTGTCTGTCTGGGGTCCAATCCGAGTGGTCTACTATCGCTGAATTGGGGATCAGCAGTGACCACAGTTGGCTAGCTGCTGATCGGGTCGGGCAATGTCGGTTGACGCATGTCGATAGTTGCTTTGGTAAGGGCGATAAGTGGGCATCACAGGTCGGGGTCGGGTTTACGCGCGCCCGGGATTGCATCGTAGCGGCATACGGATCTACGAGGCCAACAATGAACTCCTGGAACGGGTTCGGCTGCGTCGGGTGGTCTCGTTGGTCTCCGCGGTCTGTATCACGACGATCGGCGCCGCAGCCATTCTGATGGCAGCCGCCGGTTTGTCGATCATTCCCGCGCTGTGTGTTTGCATCGCGATTCCGGCGTTCGGATGGGGAATCCGATTCGCACGGAACAAGCCCGTGACCTATCTGGAATCGATCGCATACGTCGTGTACTGGGACGTCGCCATTCTGATCGGCATCTGTGTGGTGACGGCCTCGGGCGCCGCTTTTTTGAAACTGGGATGGCTGCTGGGCGCTAACGTCTACGTGTCGGTGCTCCACGGCCGGGTGGCGGTCGTTGCCCAATCGCTGGTGACCGCGGCCGGGACGGTGTTGGCGGTCGCGGGAGCCGTGCTTCGTCACGATGCCAGCGTGGTGGTGCTCACGGCGATGGTGTGCACCATGCTCCTGGCCAATGTGATCGCAGGATGGCTGGTCTACTTGGGCAAGGCGCAGTTCGCCGAGCATGCCGTCGGGAAAGACCACCTCTCCCGTCATGACGACCTGACCGGTCTGCTGAACAGGCGCGGTCTGCAGGAGGCGTACGAGGTATGGGCAGGCGTGCCCGGAATGCAGGTAGCCGTCGCTGTCGTCGATCTGAATGCGTTCAAGTCGGTCAACGACACCTTCGGCCACCACGTCGGCGATGAGGTGCTGCAGCGGACAGCGCACCGCCTGCGCGCGGTGGCCGGACCAGATGCCCTGCTGGCCCGGCTCGGCGGCGACGAGTTCGGCATCGTCGCGCTCAACGACTCACCGCGTGACGTCGACTACCGGCGCGCGGTGGATGAGGCACTGTCCGGTGAGGACGACGAGGTGCCGGTGACTGCCAGTGTTGGCGTGGCCAGCACCGTGCTGCCGGAATCGGATCGCACAATGATCCATTCGCTTGCGCCTATCGTCCCGTACCTCCTGGTGGAAGCCGACGGCGCGATGTACTGCGCGAAGAAGTCCTGCGGTCTGGACCATCACCACGCGCACTGACGGCCGGTCGTCGCGCGCCCAATCCGTCATCGACCTGTCAGAGCCATGCCAAGACGTTGTAGCCAAGCTCAACGAGACGTAGTGGGACGCGACGGCTCGTCGGCTCGGTGAGGGGAAGTGGCGTGCCAGGTGGCGTTCGGCGGTGATCCAACTACAAGTTTGCTGTGAAGGTGGACGATTGTCGGTATTGGTCGGTACTCTTGATTCCGCGAGTTCTTTGCTTAGAAACGACGGGGACGATTGTGGCCGGATACGAAGCATCCACGGAGCGACTGACAGCAGCGGTAGGGCGCCACAGCCACGCTGCCCGATCTGTTGCGACCGATGAGTTGCCTGATCGTGATCTTGAATCGCGTGATGATGCTGGTGCCGATAGTGTTCGCCGCCTGGCATCATTCGCTGTCGGCTCGGCGCTGGTGGTCGGTGCGGTGGCCGCGCTCCACAATCTGTATCGCAGTGGGGATGGTGCTGCTGAGCTGGTCGGTTGGTCCGGGCTGTTGCTGCTGGGCATGACGGCTCTCGGTGGAGGCGTCAAGCTGGTGCTGTGGGGCGCCAGGCCCGTGACTGCCGCAGTGTCCGATGCGGTGAAGGGACGCTGCTCCGAGTCAGTGCGGGCGGTTATTGCGGCTCTCGGTGTGGTCGCTGGCTCGTTGGCGATGTGGTGGGTCTTCCGGGGCGGCTACACCAGCTGGTGGCAGAACCTGACCGGTGAGAGCCAGTGGTCGCTGTCGCTCGGTGTTGGCCAGATGCTTGTCGCCGTCGCGGCGGGAGCCGCTTTGTTTACCGGCGGCAAGTACTTGACCGGCTTGGCCAGAGAAGCGCTGACCGAGTCGGGGCTGCTAGTCGAACGTGATCGCCCAGCAGGCAAGGCCGGAGCGCAGGAAGCGCTGTGGCATCCCGGCCTGGTCGCTGCCCTTGTTGGTGGTGGTTTGGGGTTGGTGCTACTGACCGCTGGGGTCACCCCGCGGTTGTATGTGTGGATCACCGACCCGGATGTGTTCCCGGCCGTGGGGGCCATTGCTTTTGTGCTGCTATGGGCGGTCTGTTCGAATCTGGGTTGGTGGAAAGGTCTTGGTGGCCTGTGGAAGTGGGCTACAGATGCTTCGCAGAAGACGGCTGCGACTGCGGGTGTGGTTGCGGTGTTGATGTTTTCGGCCGGTGGTTTGGGTTTGGGGTGGTTCACTCCAGCGACGGTGCCGCAGGCACACGCGGCGTGCCCGCCTGATTGTGGTGGTCCGGGCGGTAGTGATGGTCCTCCCGGGGGCGGGCAGATGTTCCAGCCCCCGAGTCAAGGCGGACCTCAGATGCCTGACTATCAGGGTTCGAACTCTAGGTACCCGAGTCTGGACCAGAACAATGGCGTGAGTATCTACAACCAGCAGGCCGGTCAGGGGGCGACCTCGAACAACGCTGGCTCCCCGCAGCAGGGGGTGCAACCGGGACAGAACGCTGACGGCTCGTGGCAACGGGCAGCCAATGGTGAGCAGATGCCCAACTACCAAAACGCCACCCCGTTCACGCAGGGACCGGGCGCGCCGAATCCGGACTATCAAGGTGGGCAAGCTAATCCGGGATCGCAGGGCGGCCAGCCGAATCAGGGTGTGCAGCAGCCGGCGCAACAGCCGCAGCAGGCACCCCAGAACCAGCCGCCGGGGCAGAACAGCGGGCAGCAGCCGAACCAGTCGGATCAGCAGAAGATCGATGATCTGACCCGCCAGTTGCAGGATCAACAGACGCAGACCGGCCAGGACCGTCAGCGTCTCGATGACCTGACGAAACAGCTGCAGCAGAACAAATCGAATCAGAAACAGCAGCAGCTGCCGAAGTTCCCGTCCAAGGACGACAAGAAGGACCGTGATCAGCAAGAGCAGCAGGACCGCGATAAGCAGTCCGGCGACAACGATCTCGTGGCGCTGTTGATGGGTGCGGCCTCCACACGTCGCCGCAAGCAAGACGAACAGGAGCAAGGGCCTGACACCAAGGCTCTTGGGCAGGACGCATCGCAAGTGGCGCAGGGTCTTCCCGGTGATGTGCAGACGTATGTGCAGTCCGGGCAGGGCATTGCGCAGTCCTCGGGCCAGGCGGCACAGGGCTTCGGTTCCGCGGCGCAGGCTGGCGCCTCGCTGGCATCTTCGGCCCAGTCGGGTGCGGTGAACCCACAGGACGCCATCACCTTGGTTCAGGGTGTCTCCCAAGGTATTCAGGGCACCGCCGATGCGGTCAACAGCGGCAGCCAGATCGTGAAGACTGCCCAGAAGGAAGCCGACCAGGCCGCTCAAGCCGTCGGGGATGTCAACCCGCAACTGAAGCCGCAGATGGAGCAGATCACCAAGCTCAACGACCAGGCATCGCAGGTAACCGACATGGTCGGTCAAGGCGCACAGCTGACGTCGCAGGGAGCGGGCGCGGTCAACACCGTCTCCAGCATGGGGTCGGGTGGGCTGCCGGACACCAGTGGTACGGCCGAAGCAATGTCCGGTCCCGCTGGTCAGGCTACTGACGCCGCAGCGCAGGCACAGTCCGTCGAACTCATGTCCGGGACCGCGCCAGATCCGGGTGATCCGAGCACGGTCGTTCCCGCGGAACCAGCGGCACCGGCGCGCGGTCAGGCCATCAACCTCGGTCCGGTCGCCGGTACAGATTCGCCGACTGGTGCTATCGGAGCAGGTGGTACTGACCTGACGGAGATTGCTCCTAGCGGTCAAGTCGGTCTGGCTGGTGACACTTTCGCTGGGCCGGGTGCCTACAAGGGCGACTGGAGCCCGTCGATGGGTCTGCATGTCAAGCCAGGCACGCTAGACGACACCACCAAAGGCGTACAGTTCGATCGCTCGTTTGGGGCCAAGGACTCTCTGTACGCGGACAAGATGATTCCTGGCGCCGGGCACAGCCAATTGCCCGCAGGGACCATCAACGTCAACGGCACCGACTACGCAATGATCGACAATGTCGTGGACCTCAAGCCGATAGATTCACGGCTAGTGAAGATCGACCCCAATGGCGGTGGCTGGACGAGCGTCGCTGGGAGCACTCGTCCTGGGGACTATCTTGGCGGAACGCAATCGCAATTTAGCGGCTATCAATCCAGCGACGGCAACGTCTACATGCTCAGCGATGGCTTCGCCCGCGATCAAGGCCTGTCCCTCTGGAAAGCTGGTCCGAGTACGTTCACTGATCGCAGCACCTGGCAAGCCTGGGGACTGCAACCCGATGGCAGTATGGGCTGGCTCCCGGCTGGGCAACAAGGAGCCCCCATAAGCAACGGACAAACATATGGCGAGTTCAGCATGAGGGAAATCGAAGGGAAAACCGTCCTCTCCGGTTTTAACAGCACTCCGGGTATGGGTCAGGTTGAGGTTTTGGTCGCTAACAGTCCCGCTGAACTATTCACTAACGGTGTGAAGACTGTGATCGCGACACAGCAAACAGTTCCTCAAAATTATGGAGGTTACATCGTGCCCGGATCCACCTTGGATTCGATGCGTATACTGGTGAGTCAATGGAACACTAAGGCCAACACGCCGTACAACGTTCAAGAATTTGTCGCCAATGTTAACCGGTAGCGCGTCCTCGCAGCGGGGGAGAGGATTATTCCTAATGAGAAGTACCGTCGTCTACGCCAGCCTTCTGCTTAGCCTTCCTCTAGCGCTGGCTCCCATCACCCACGCCGAACCTCCACCGTTTCCCGACTTGGCTGCGTACAGCCCGGTAAATCCAGATGACTATAAAGTTGACGCATCTAGCCCGGGGCATCCCGACGCCAAGCAGACATATTTTATTTCACCCGATGGGGCGGTTTGTAGTTTCTTAAATTCGTCTGCTGGTTGCTCTGGTGATAATTTGCCTGGAATACAGCAGAAGGACAAGAATCCATATACTTTTGTTTCAACGAATGGCGGGATTCAGAAGGCATCCAATGCGCCCTATTCCGAGCGGACGATTCAACAAGCCAATAGTCTTCCGCCGCTTCATTCGATCACGGTTAATGGCGTTGTGTGTGGGGTCGATGATGCGGGCCTGACCGCTTGTAAAGACCCCCAGGGGCGGGGGTTTGTTCTGTCACCGCAGGGTTCGCACTGGCTACCGCACGTATAGCGGCGACAATGGCGGCGGTAACGGTCGCGACCGCCGCGGCGCTGGCCGACGTGGCCCAGGCTGAACCCCCGGGTTTCCCCGATGTGTCCGGTTTCGTTTCGGACAGTCCGGCTGACTATCCGCTACCGCTCTCGCGTTCAACCGACAAGGCGGTGCGATTCTCGACTCCATTCGGACATACCTGCGATATGGGGCAGAGCCGGTTCATCCACTGCTATGGCAAAGCACTGCCCGGATATGTGGATACGGAGGCTCTTCAATCCAAGCCGTGTGGGCAACAGGTAGTTACCGGCGGCGCACCGAGCAGTCCTGCGTACTTCCAGCCTGCCGAGATTCATTGTCGCGACGCCCAGGAGCCGGTTTTGCCGCCGGGACACAAGATTGAATTTAACGGAGAGTTGTGCGCGGTCGGACCCGATTTCACCGCATGCAGGGATAGTAGCCAGCCCGAGCCGCGCGGTTTCGTGCTGCGCCAGGACGGCAACAGCCTTCTCTTCTAACCCAATTCAGAAAGGAACAGCGCGGTGATTGGTGCCGCTAGCCTGTCTGGGAGAAGCGGCCGTTGCCGCCGCGTGGCCCGCTACAGGTACTTGCCGAAGTAGGCGGCGAGTTTCTCGACAGCAGGATCGACGTACTCCGGCTTGTCGTACAGGTCAATGTGTGTCGCGCCCTCGATCAAGAAGAGCTCCTTCGGCTCACCGGCCTTGGCGATGGCCTGCTCGCTGAAGTACAGCGTGTCCGCTTCCGTTCCCGCGATCATCAACAGCGGACGTGGAGAAATGAGATCGACATGGTCGTATGACGAGTACGCCGCGATAGAAACGATGCTCGACGCCACATACCAATTCGGGGAGTTCGAATGCTGCGCCCGGGGTGTGCGGTAGTAGTCGGATCCCTCTGCAAACAACATCGGGGTGTCAGCGGTAATCTCGTCGGCCTCGGGAACTATATGGGCGAGCGTTGGTTTGGCGCCTTGGGCCTCGGCACTGCGATCGGCGGCCGCCACAGCGAGCGCTTGTTGAAGCTGCTCCGCACTCTGTCCACCGCCGAGCCCGTCGCGGTACAGCGATCCGATGTCGGCGCCGCTGACCGCGGCGACCGCCTTGATCCGAACGTCGGTGGCGGCGGCGTTGGGAACGTACCCACCGGATGCGCAGATACCCAGCGCACCGATTCGCTCAGCATCGACACGTGGCACCGTCGTCAAAAACGACACTGCTGACCGAACGTCCTCCGCCCTGGCGAACGGATCCTCCAGGAAGCGTGGTTCGCCCTCGCTTTCGCCCTGATAACTCGCATCGAACGTCAGCGCCACGAAACCTTCCTCGGCCAGCTTCTGCGCGTACAGGCCAGCCGTTTGTTCCTTCACTCCGCCGAACGGGTGGCTCACCACAATGGCAGGCAGGCCCGCCTCATCGGTGTTGTCGGGGTAGTGCAAGTTCCCTGCCAATTGCAGACCTTTGCTAGGGAACCGGACGTTCTCGGGCATTATTCGCATCCTCTTCTGCTACGGATCTCTGCTACCGACCACCAACCAGCCGCTACCAACTCATCTTGGTTGAGATTTTGTTGTGCAACCAGGCCCTGTCCCTAGGTACTTTTTACCTACCCGTAGCAGGGTGATTCGGGGTGGCATGCTCTGCCCATGGCAGACATCGCAAAGGCCAATATCGAGCTAGGACCGTTTCTGCGGGCGCGCCGTGCAGAGCTGACTCGAGCGAAGGTGGGATTACCACCTGCAGCGGGGATAAGGCGAGTCAGCGGGTTACGGCGGGAAGAGGTCGCCCAGCTCGCGGGGATCAGCGCCGACTACTACGCGCGGCTTGAACAGGGGCGACTCTCCAGCGTCTCGGAATACACGCTGGCCGCGGTATGTGAAGCGTTGCGGCTCAATCCGGACCAGGAAACCTACGTCCGCACGCTGGCTCGCAAGCCCGCGATCCCCAACTCGACCGGCGATATGACGGTTGATGCTTCAACCCGCAACCTTCTGGCTCACCTCACTGATGTACCCGTGCTGGTGCTCGGCCCCTACTTGGACGTCCTTGGTTGGAACACCCTTGCGTCCGCGCTGTTTCTGGACTTCGCGCAACTGCCGCGTGAGCATCGGAACCTTGTCTGGCTGGCGTTCTTGGAAACTCAAGTTCGCGCAATGTATCTCGATTGGGAGTCAGTGGGCCGTACATGCGTGGCTTACCTGCGTATGGACGCGGCACGCCGCCCCAATGATCCCCGTCTGGCCGAATTGGTAGAGGAGCTGTCGGCACGCGATCGCGACTTTCAATCCTGGTGGACATCGCAGACGGTCGCGCACCACAGCACCTCCGGCCGCAAGCGTTACCGGCATCCTGTTGTCGGAGAATTCACCCTCGACTGGCAGATCTACCAGCGCACCGAGGCTCCCGAAACGATGTTGGCGTTTCTGGTGCCGACCCCGAATACCCAGTCGGACAACGCGCTTGGTGCCCTCGCGCGTATTGCAGCCCATCGACCGGAGTCAACATCCGGGACTGGTGCCTACCAGACGCGCACGTAGTCGACGAGCATCTCCGCGGGGTAGGAACCACCCGAGGGATCGCCGCCACCGGAGCCTGAGACCGCCAGGTTCAGCATCGGCTGGAGTGTGTATCCGGGATCGTTAAACGGCCAATCCTCAAGGGAATTCTGGTCGACCGTCAGGTACGGCTCCATACCGTCGTGGTAGTCCATCCAGAAGTACAGCCCGGCCTCGTTCCAGGTGCAGCGCCAGGTGTGCCAGTTGTTGTCCACCGGCATCGGCAGCGTCTCGAATGAGGTGCCGTCCAGGCGCGCGTGAATCGTGGTGCCCGACGGCCAGTCTCCGTTGCCGTACCACTCCACGAGGTCGATCTCGCCGCCGCGCTCGGGGTTGTCGTTCAGCAGCCACCATGCCGGCCATGCACCGTTGGTCAAGCAGTTGAACTTGATGCGGGCCTCGAAGGTGTGGCCGATGCCGCCGCGGAATGTGCCGTGCAGCTTGCCGCTGTAGTACTTGTTGCCTTCCTTGGTCGCACGGATCACCAAGTTGGAGTTCCCGTCGACGAAGATGTTGGTGCGGCTATCGCGGTACTCGCCCATGTTCTCGGGACGATCCCAGAACACCGGGTTCTTGATCTTCTCGCGGAACTTTGAGGCCACCCACTTGGAGCCGTCCGGCGCCGAACCCGCGGGTCCGTTGAACTCGTCGCTGAAGATGTAGCCCGTCGTCTGAGCATCGGGCGGAGCTGTCGGCGGACGCACCCGATCGGCCTGCGCCGTGGCGATAGGCAGGGCGGCGGCTGCGGCAATGCCGAAGCCCATGGTGAGTATCAACTTGCGGCGATCCATTTCAGGCACCCCGAAACGATAATGGTTGTACCTGGCCATTGGGCGCAGCCCCGGCCATTTTGGCTGCTAGTGGCGCGGCAGCATCCGTGCGAGCAACCCGTCCCGCAACCCGATGGTGTGAAACAGCACCGCGCTGACATGCGCGACCACACAGGCGAGCAACGCGTACGCCACCCATGCGTGCGTCTCGCGCAGCGTGCCGTACCACCCGATGCTGGTCGGCGCGATCGACGGAAAGCGCATTCCGGCGATCTCGACCGGCACTCCCGAGGCCGATACCAGCGCCCACCCGATCACCGGTTGCACCAGGAACAACGTGTACATCGCCAGCTCGGATCCCGCCGCGATGAAACGTTCCGGCTGCGCCAGCGACAAGGGCGGCGGCTTATGCCAGATGCGATTCCCGATGCGCAGTACCGCGAGCACCAACACCACCACACCGACGGCCTTGTGCCAGGCGAGCACCAACGGGTAATCGCCGAGCGACCCGACGAGCAGCGCGCCCAGCACCAGCATCGTGATGATCGCGACCGCCATTACCCAATGCAGAAGCTGTGCGGGAAGACCGAACCGAGAATCGTCAGCCATCACGCGTCCTGACCGAACGGTTCCACCGGCGCGGGAGTTTCTCGCGCCCGACGCCGGAACGACTCCGCGTAGATGGCCGCACGTGCCGTCAGGATCGGATCATCGGAGATCTCAATCCCGTTGGGCAGCACCGTCGGATCGAAGTTGGTATCCCGGATTCGTTCCTGCTCTTGAACAATCGCGTGCCCGAGCACCAGCGTCCCAACATCGATCTGTGGGCGGTCGGCTGGCCACGGCAGAGTGGGGTCATGCGTCGGGTCCTGTCCGGGCACACCGAGCTGTAGGAGCAGGCGATACCGCAGTTCGCCGCCCCGAATCGCCTTGGCCAGCGCCTCGAACATCCAATTGGGTCCGATCTTCGCCCCGGCACCCGCGTCGTTCCCGTCGGGGATCACCTGCCACCGCACCGGAGTCCGTGCACCGTCCTTGCCGACGGCAATGAAGGTGTTGAGGCTGTTGTACGTGGCCTCCGCGAACGACGATGCCTTCGGTGCGGCCTCGATCAGTTTCTGTGCGGCCGCTGCGGCGGGGTTATCCCGCATGAAGGCCGCAGCCCTGTCCTTATCGCCGGAAAGTCGCGCCGAGAGCAGCCCGTAGAACATCTCCGGCGTGGGTGCCATGAATACCGGTGCGGCAGCCATCGCGGTGCGCCACTGCTGCCTGCCGGGAAGCGAAAATTCAAGGGCCAGCGCCTGTCCGGAACCGGTATCCGGCTGGTGCGGGTTCGCCCCGCCCACCGAGAACCGTCCCACGACGGGATGGACGCCCTTGGCGAACACCGTCGCCGAGGACACCTCGGCCCCTGCCCCGTTGCTTTCGAAACGCCCGGACACCGCAAGAGCTTTGGCGTGGTTGCGTCGATACCCGACGAACCGTCCGCCGGTGGTCTCGAACAGGTTGATGAAGGAGCGTCCGGTCAACCGTGACCCGACCCGGCCCTCGAAGGCCAAGAACCCGCCCAGCCCCGTGACGGTGACGGCTCCGGCGGCTGCCAGGCCCATGAACATCCGGCGGTCCAGCTTTCGTGTGGCCACGAATCGAGCCTAATACTCGAATCTGTGAGTGCACCGGGGACAATGAAACGATGTTGAAGCGTCTCGTCCTCGTCGCCTTCGGTCTCGGATGCGTATTCAGCCAGGCCGCACCCGCCGGCGCCGACCCCGGTATCCCACCGGTCAGCGACGCCGCCCGCGCCGCCGGGCTGGTTGACGTGCGCACCGCCGTCCCCGACGCGATCATCGACCTGCGCTACGCCACCACCAACAACTTCACCGGTATCCAGCTGTACCCGGCCAACGCTCGCTGCCTGGTGCATGAATCCATGACGCCCGGGCTCAAGACTGCCGCCGACACCCTGCGCACCACCGGCGAGCGGCTGGTCTTCTGGGATTGCTACCGCCCGCATGAAGTCCAGGTGCGCATGTTCCAGGTGGTGCCGAATCCCAACTGGGTCGCCAAACCCGGCCAGTACGCGCGCAGCCATGAGGCCGGACGTTCCGTGGACGTCACCCTCGCCAACGCGCGGGGTCTGGTCGATATGGGTACCGGCTTCGACGATTTCTCACCGCGTTCCCTGGCCTACGCCACCGAGGGAGTAAGCGCCGACCAGCAGGCCAACCGTGCCCGGCTGCGTGGCGCCATGCAGGCCGGCGGGTTGCAGGTGTATTCGGGGGAGTGGTGGCATTTCGACGGGCCGGGCGCCGGGGTTGACCGGCCGTTCCTCAACGCGCCGGTCAATTGACGAGACGGTTGTTCCGTTTTCTCGGGAAAAGTCGAGTAGTCCAGTACCCAGTGCAATAGGTGCCTGTCGGAGTAATTTCCTTTTCGGGTCGATCGATCCGACTGGGAGGTTGCCATGCCTGCTTCACCGACTCCCATTGGGAGACTTCGCCGCAGCACCCTCCTCGTGGTGTTCGCCGGAGCCCTCGTGGCCGCCTGCGGCGGCGCTGGCGAAACCGTCACTCATACGGTGACCCAGACGGTCACCGATCAGACGACGGTCACCCGCGACGGCGGCTCCCATGGGAGTACCGGCGGCGGTTCGTCCTCGTCCGCGACGCCCAAGGACGACGGCCTTGCGTGGGTGCCGTACGGGCCCAAGGACCCTGCCTTCCCGACACCGGGATGGGACGTCTACGCCTACTTCCTCAAACACGACTGCGCGAGCCTGAAGAACGTCCAGAAACCCGAGGGCAATCTCTACGAGGCCGCGGTGGCCGTATGCCGTGCCGCGGTGAACGGCGAACAGAGCCAATGGAATGTGGCGGCTACGGCCTTCGCGGCGCGTGGCACCGGCATTGAGATCGGCCCGGCGCAGTGCGTCGACGACACCATCGCGGCCATGGTCACCACGCTGCTGGCCTGGCATGAGAAGCATCCGGGCACTCAGCCCGAGTTGACGTTCCCGCAGACCGACGGCCGGACCGCATGCTCGCGCGATAACAACAGCTTCGTGCCACCGGACGAGAACGGCGAGACTGATTCCTCCACAACCAGTTCCACGACATCGAGCACCACCACAACGTCATCCACGACCACCTCTAGCGCCACAGCCACCACCACACCGTCGGGGCGGTGAGTCAGTGGGAGAACTGCCAGTGCACCGACTGGTCCTCCTCCAGCACGATGATGCTGCCCTTCTGGATGGTCCACCCCTCGGTCATCAGGAACAGCCTGCCGCCGGACTCGGCGAGCAGCCGTAACCCGGTGGTGCGGTACAGCGTTTTGGGTCCGGTAGTGATCTGCTCGGTCCGCACCACGGGCGAGTCGATACCCAGCGGGCTCTCGCTGACCGCCGTCGCGCGGGGCAGTGTCGACACCGACTGTTCGTAGCGCTGCGCATACCCCCGGCCGACGATATCGGCGTACCCCTGCACCGCCCAGAACACCGCTGCCGCAATCACGATGCCGATGAGCACGGCCTCGAGCACATCTGGGGGGCGGGCAATGACATTGCGCGGCCGGGTGCGCTCCTGTCCCTGGCGGCTCAGGTGCCGCCCGTATACCGCCACCGCGGTGCCGACTGCGATCATGAGCGGCCACACCACCGTCCCGGGTTCCCAGCGGCGAGTCATCGAGGGCAGGACCACGCCGAGTATCGCGATACCCAGCCCACCGAACATCGCGGCCCGGCAGATCACCCGGACGGTACCGGTCACGCCGTCTCGCCCGATCATCTCGGTCAACACGCGATGCGCTGCCAGCCAGGCGATTCCGATGATCGCAGTGGCCAGGATCGGTAGATAGAGGGTGCTGATACTGCGCAGCACATAGTCCTGCGTGGTGAAGCGGAAAAGGCTTACCTCGATCCCCATCCACTGCGACTGCGCGTCACTGCGTGCCCACCCGAAATACAGCAGCAGTGCGGTGATCATCGTCAACGGGGTACCCACTGTGGTGATTACCGCGATAACAGGGCGCAGGACCGATACCGGGTCCGGTGGATCCTCGATGGCGGTCGGGGCGGGAGCGCCGTCGTCTCCCGGCGCATCGGCGGGCTGACGCGCTGGCTCCTCCGACGTTGCTCCGGTCGGCATGGCAGCATGCTACGCGCGGCGGCCTGACCTGGGAGGAAAATTCCCTTGTCTCCCAACGCTGCCGCATCTAGCCTGGCTGACGTCCTTATCCCCGACGGAAGGTACGACATGGAGCTGTGAGGTCTGGTCTCAAACCCACCTCACTCGAAAGGCTCTCTTTTGTCTGCCGTCATTACGTCCAGCGCTCTCACCTACATTCACGCCGACGGTGCCGTCGCCCTCGACGGGCTCGACATGTTGGTTCCGGCGGGCCGTTCCGGCCTCGTGGGAGTCAACGGCTCCGGTAAGTCGACGCTACTCAAGCTCATCGCGGGGGAGCTGCGGCCGACATCGGGCAGCGTCCATGCCTCGGGCCACATTGGTTATCTGCCACAGGATCTCACCATCCGTGCCGAGGAATCGGTACCTGACCTGCTTGGCCTCACCCCCGTCCTGGCGGCCATCGAGGCCATCGAAAACGGGTCCACCGATCAGCTGCACTTCGACACCGTCGGGGATGACTGGGATCTCGCCGACCGGGTCGCCGCCGAACTGGAACGCCTTGGGCTGCCCAGGGCCGTGCTGGAACGCAGGCTGGGGGAACTGTCCGGCGGTGAGGTCATCCGGCTCGGTATCGCCCGGCTGCTGCTGCGCCGCCCGGACATCCTGCTGCTCGATGAGCCCACCAACAACCTTGACGGTGAATCCCGTTCGCATCTCTACGATCTTGTCGAGACCTGGCCGCGCACTCTGTTGGTGGTCAGCCACGACCGGGAACTGCTCGAGCGCGTCGAGCGCATCGGCGACCTGCGCGACGGTTCCATCGCCTGGTACGGCGGCGGCTACGGCGTCTATGCCAACCAGGTGGCCGCCGAGCAAGAGGCTGCCGCGCAAGCGATCTCGACGGCCAAGTCCGAGGTACGCCGTGAGCGTCGCGACCTGGCCGAGGCCGAACGCGTGATCGCGCAGCGCAAGCGGTACGGCGCCAAGATGCAGGCCAACAAGCGTGAACCCAAGATAGTCATGGGCCTGCGCAAGCGGTCGGCGCAGGAATCGGCTGCCGCGCTAAAACAGACCCAGACCGACCGGCTGGATAAGGCCCGCGAGAATCTGGATGAGGCGCAGACCCGGCTGCGTGCCGACCGCTCCATCCGCATCGACCTGCCGGGTACCGAGGTCCCCGCCGGGCGCGACGTGCTCACCACCCACAACCTGGTGCTGCGTCACGGGGTGGCCGCCGCGTTGGAGCTGCGCGGACCGCAGCGCGTCGGGCTGGTGGGCCCCAACGGATCGGGCAAGACCACGCTGTTGCATACGATCGCCGGGCGGATCGCCCCGGCGGAAGGTGTTGTCACCGTGCATGTCCCGCTGGGACTCCTGCCACAGCGTCTCGATCTGCTGGACGACGGGCTCAGCGTTGTGGACAACGTCGCCGCGCGGGCGCCACATGCCGATATCAACACCATCAGGGCGCGGCTGGCCCGGTTCCTTTTCCGGGGCAACGCCGCCGACCGCCTGGTGGGCACGCTATCGGGTGGTGAGCGGTTCCGGGCGACGCTGGCCGCGGTGCTGCTGGCAGACCCGGCACCACAGCTGCTGCTGCTCGACGAGCCGACCAACAACCTGGACTTCGCGTCTTATGACGCGCTGGTCTCGGCGCTATCCGACTACCGGGGCGCGGTGATCGTCGCCAGCCACGACCTCGGTTTCCTTGAGGACATCGGGGCCGAGCAGGCGGACTGGGGGGCGGAACCGGTAATGGGGTAGTGCAGTACGCACGCCAGGGGGATGACTCCGCACGCACGCTGAGCTCGTCATGTCCAACACCGCGCACGTGCGGCTATGTCAAGGAGACTCACGATGTGTTTCATTATCCCCCAAGATGTTCTGCTGCGATTGGCCGACGATGATAGCGTCGCCGACGATTCGCGGACGGCCCTGGCGGCTACGGCCGCGTCCGAATCGGCCTGGCGGACACTGCGCGACGCGCACACCGAGGCCACCCAGGCCGGATTGTTGGCCCGTGCCGATGCATTCGCCGGAGTAGCCAAGGCGCTGGCCACGGCCCCGGGCACCCCGGTGTTCGACTGCAAGCACACCACCTCGCTACCCGGTATCACGATCGCGAATCCAGGCACCTCCACCGATACCTCCGCCAAGCACGCATTCACCGAAACCGCATCGGTTGCAAAGTTTTACAAGGAGTGCTTCGGACGAAATTCCGTTGACGACGAAGGCATGACCCTGGTGTCCTCCGTGCACTACAGCGTCAACTACTCCAACGCGTTCTGGAACGGTTCGCAGATGACATACGGCGACGGTGACGGCCAGATCTTCGTCGACTTCACCGCGTCCAACGACGTGATCGGCCACGAGCTGACGCACGGCGTCACCCAGTACACGGCGGGCCTGCTCTATAAGAACGAGGCCGGTGGCCTCAACGAGAGCATGTCGGATGTGTTCGGATCGATGTTCCGGCAGTGGAGCGCCGGCCAGACCGTGGATCAGGCCGACTGGCTGATCGGCAAGGACATCATGGGTCCGCGTGCGATCGCCAAGGGCTTCACCTGCCTGCGCGATATGGCGGATCCGGGTGCCCGGCACTGCCTCTCGCCGCAGCCCTCGCACTATCGCGACTATGTGCCCGGCAGTGACCCGCATGAGAGCAGCGGTATCCCCAACTACGCGTTCTACCTCGCGGCGACCAAGCACGGCTCGTACTCCTGGCAGGGTGTGGGGACGGTCTGGTACGAGGCCCTGACCAGCCCGAAGGCCCGTCCGAACATGAAGATGAAGGCCTTCGCCAACCTGACTCGCGAGATCTCCGCAGCCAACGCGGCCGCCGAATCGGTACATAAGGCGATTGACGACGCGTGGACCGCGGTCGGACTGTAGCGTCGGCGTCATGGTGGAGTACCTCATCGACCGGAGGGGCGGATTCACCGGCCTTCCGGCAAGCGGGACGGCTACCGACCAGAGCCTGGACCCCGAGGCTCGGCGTGCACTGGATGGATTGTTGGACAGCCCCGGATCGCTGCCAGGCGACCCGGGGGCTGACCGCTTCACCTACACGGTGACCCGGGTCAGCGGGTCTGACCGGACCACCCGGAACATCCCGGAGAGTTTGTTGCCCGACGCCGTCCGGCAGGTTGTCCAAGAACGGATCTGACGGGCGGCTCGAGCGGCCGGACCTGACAGTTCACCGCTCACGAGCCGAGCGAGCATGCACGCTGCCGGGTAGGGTGATCCGTAATGTGCACGCGTTTCATCATCCCGCCGGCCGTACTGTCGCGACTGGCCGAGGATGGCGATATCGCCGAAGACTCGCGAGTGGCTCTGTTGTCCACGGCGGCATCCGAATTGTCTTGGCGTACTTTGCGAAATGCGCACACGCGAGCTACCCAGGCCGGGTCGGTGGCCGGTGCCTTGGCCAAGGTCCCCGAAACACCGGTATTCGATTGTCGGCAGACCACGTCATTGCCGGGCGTGGCCGTGGCCGAGCCCGCCACCTCCGATGACGCCACCGCCCGGCGGGCATTCACTGAAACGGCAGCGGTCGTGCGGTTCTACCGGGAATGCTTCGGGCGCAACTCCGTTGACAACGCGGGGATGACGCTGGTCTCATCCATTCATTACGGCGTCAAGTACACCAACGCATTCTGGAACGGCTCCCAGATGGCGTACGGCGATGGCGACGGCCAGTTGTTTCTGGACTTCACCAAGGCCAACGATGTGATCGGTCATGAACTGACACACGGGGTTACGCAATTCACCGCGGGCCTGAACTACGAGAACGAGGCCGGGGCATTGAACGAGAGTGTCTCGGATGTATTCGGTTCGATGTTCCGGCAATGGCAAGCAGAACAGACCGCGGACAAGGCCGATTGGCTGATCGGCAAGGACATCCTGGGGCCGCGTGCCCTCGACAAGGGGTACACGTGCCTGCGGGATCTCGCGGAACCCGGCGCCGGCCACTGCCTCTCGCCGCAACCGGCTCACTATCGCGACTATGTTCCCGGCAGTGACCCGCATGATGGCAGCGGCATCCCCAACCACGCGTTCTACCTCGCGGCGACCAAACACGGCTCCGCATCCTGGGAGGCCGTGGGGACGGTCTGGTATGACGCGCTGACCAGCCCGAAGGCAAGAAAGAACATGACGTTCAAGGCCTTCGCGAAACTCACCCGGCAGATCGCTGCCGCCCGCCCCAGCGCCGGGTCGCCCGCAACAGCGATTGACGAGGCTTGGGCAGAGGTCGGGCTCTAGTCGCCGGTGTCCCAGTAGTTGGGGCAGGAGACGTCGACGTAGACGGTCGTATTCGCCTTGACCTGCGTGCCGGAACGATCGGGGTTGTTGATCCCGTTGACGGTGCAGAACTCCAGCGGCGTCAGAGTGTTGCCCTGCACCCAATTGATCTGGACCTCGTAACCCTGGCTCTCCAGTTCCGAGATGGTTTCGCTGGCCGAGCCCGAACCGGCTATTGGCCAGCTGGGGTCCGCGGCAGCCGTCGGCGCTAGTGACAGCGCAATTACCAGCGACACAAGCACCGCACCTAATCGCATGACGAACCTCCGCCTCCATGTTAGCTCGCTCGGCTGAGGCAAGATGGGACCTCACATCCCATGAAGGAGAGACCGATGACGTTCTCGTCCGAGCACGAAGACTTCCGCAGTACCGTCCGCCGGTACATCGAGGAGAAGATCAACCCCCACGTCGACGAGTGGGAACGCGAGCAGATGATGCCGCTGCACGACGTGATCGCCGATATGGCCAAACTCGGATTCGTCGGTCTCGAATACGACCCCGAGTACGGCGGGCAGGGCGCCGATCACCTCTTCACCCTGGTGCTCGCCGAGGAACTCGGCCGGGTGGACCACGGCTCCTTCCCGATGGCATTCGGAGTTCACGTGGCGATGGCGACCCCATCGCTGCACAAGCACGGCAGCGACGAGCTCAAGCGCGAGTTCCTGGCACCGGCGCTGCAGGGTGAGCAGATCGCCGCCATCGCGGTGACCGAGCCGGACGCCGGTTCTGACGTGGCCGCCATCAAGACCTCCGCGCGCCGCGACGGTGGCGACTGGGTGATCAACGGCTCAAAGATGTTCATCACCAACTCTGTTCAGGCCGACTGGTTGTGTGTGTTGGCCCGCACCTCCAATGAGGGCGGCTACGGGGGGATGAGCCAGATCATCGTCCCAACCAAGACTCCCGGATACGAGGTCCGCAAGCTCGACAAGCTCGGCATGCACGCCTCCGACACCGGTCTGATCACGTTCGACGATGTGCGGGTGCCGGTGTCACACACCATCGGCGAGGTGGGGCGGGGGTTCCAGCAGCAGATGTCGCAGTTCGTGATGGAGCGCATGTTCGGCGCCTATGGCATCCCCGCCAGCGTGAACAGGGCGTTGCAGCGCACCAAGGAATATGCCTTGCAGCGCCAGGTGTTTGGCAAGCCGCTCACCAAGAACCAGCACCTGGCCTACCAGTACGCAAACCTGGCCGCGCGGGCCGACATGCTGGAGACCTATACCCGCGATGTCGCCGCCCGGTACATGGCGGGAGAGAACGTGACGCGGAAGGTGACTATCGCCAAGCTCACCGCCGGGCCGCTGGTCCGCGAGGCCGGTGACTGGTGCCTGCAGGTGCATGGCGGCATGGGGTACATGACCGAGACGTGGACGTCGCGGTTCTTCCGGGATCAGCGTCTGCTCAGCATCGGCGGCGGAGCCGACGAGGTGATGATGCGGGTGCTATCCCAAATCGACGGATTCGCCTGAGAGTCCAGGGGGCGCCGGGCTGCACACCTCAATGTGCCCGCCTCTGAGCGACAATCTGGCGTCCCCAGATAAATGTCGCTCATAGCCGGGCACTCGAGACATGTCCCCGAAATCGGCCCAAACCTCAGACCCGCGCCAGCTCCTCTTCCACCGATGCAGTGTCGGCCACACTGACACCGATCAGCGTTAGGTCCTGTAACCGTTCCGGAGTCGCCTGCGAGGTGGCGTCCTCGACGAGCACCGCGCGGAAGTCGCGCTCGGAGGCGTCGAACAGCGTGCCGCGCGGGCAGTTCGGCAGGTTGCAACCCGCCACCACCACGGTCGAGACGGCCCGCGAGCGCAGATGTTCCTCCAGACCGGTGCGGTAGAAGGCGCTCCAGCGCGGTTTGAACAGAATGTGCTCGGCGGGACCGATCTCCTGGAAACCGCCCGCCAGCAGCAGCTCCGGGTCCAGCCGCTCACCGTTCGGTAAGAGCTCGGCCGGGATCTGTGAACCGTCACTACCCGGCGCTGCGACCTCGCGCCCCGCGAGAATCTCTGCGCGACGGGGCAAATCGGTGTCGGTGCCGCCCGGTACATAGAGCCGCACCACGTGCACGATGGGCCGACCGGCCCTGCGGAATGCCGCAACAAGCCGACCGAGCTGGGGTATCCGATCGGCGGTCCCCGGCACCGTCATGACACCGGAGACGAACTCGACCTGCACATCGATGACCACCAGCGCGGCCCGGTCCCACTCAGGAGCGACGAAGCTTGTCACACCTGCACAGTAACCGGCTGCACACCCCAAATTTCTTCGCAGTACTGAGCGATGGCGCGGTCCGAGGAGAACTTGCCGCTGCGGGCGGTGTTGAGGATCGACATCCGCGTCCACGCCGTCACGTCATGCCACGCTTCGGATACTCGGTCCTGGCACTCGATGTACGCGGAGTAGTCGGCCAGCACCAGGAATGGGTCGTGGCCGCGTAGCGAGTCCACCACCGGGCGGAACACCTCCGGGTCGCCCCCCGAGAAGTGCCCGCCGCCAATGAGATCCAGCACCGCGCGCAGCTCGTCGTTCAGCTCGACAAAATCCTCGGGCCGGTAGCCGTCGTGCACCAGGCGCTGCACCTCGTCCACGGTCAGCCCGAAGAGGAAGAAGTTCTCGGGCCCGGCCTCCTCGCGGATCTCGACATTGGCACCGTCGAGGGTGCCAATGGTGAGCGCACCGTTGAGCATGAACTTCATGTTCCCGGTGCCCGATGCCTCCTTGCCTGCCGTCGAAATCTGTTCCGACAGATCAGCGGCCGGGTAGATCAGGTGCGCGCTCTTGACGTTGAAGTTCGGCAGGAACGCCACCTTGAGGTACTGGCTCACGTGCGGATCATTGTTGACGGTCTCGGCGACCGCGTTGATGAGCTTGATGATCCGCTTGGCCATGAAGTACCCGGGCGCGGCCTTACCGCCGAATATGAAGGCGCGCGGCGCGATCCGCAGATCCGGGTTCTGCTTGAGCCGGTGGTACAGCGTGACGATATGCAGCACGTTGAGGTGCTGACGCTTGTACTCGTGGATCCGCTTGACCTGGATATCGAACATCCAGTTGGGGTCCAGATCGACCCCGGTGGTCGACAGGACATACTCGGCGAGCCGGGCCTTGTTGAGGCGCTTGACCTCTCGCCACTGCATCCGGAAGGACGAGTCCTCCGCGTAGGGTTCCAGCTCACGCAGCCGGTCCAGATCGGTCAGCCAGCCCTCGCCGATGGTGTCGTCGAGCAACTCCCGCAGCCCCGGATTGGCCAGCGCCAGGAACCGGCGCGGCGTCACCCCATTGGTCTTGTTACTGAACCGCTCGGGCCACAGCTCGAAGAAGTCCTTGAGCACACTCTCTTTCAGCAGCTCCGAGTGCAGCGCGGCGACACCGTTGACCGCGTGGCTGCCGACGGTGGCCAGGTGCGCCATGCGCACACTCTTGCCGCCCTCCTCGCCGATGAGCGACATCCGCCGCAGTCGGGCGTCGTCACCGGGGAAGCGCGAGCGCACCTCGTCGAGGAAGCGCCGGTTGATCTCGTAGATGATCTCCAGATGCCGGGGCAGGGATTCCGCGAACAGTCCCAGTGGCCAGGTCTCCAGCGCCTCGGGCAGCAGCGTGTGGTTGGTGTACCCGAACGAGGCCACGGTGATCTCCCAGGCCTCATCCCAGCTCAGCCCACGCTCGTCGAGCAGCAGCCGCATCAGCTCGGCGACACCGATCGACGGGTGAGTATCGTTGAGCTGCAACGAGAATTGCTCGGCGAGCTCGGTGACGGGCCGCTCGGCGACATCCTCCAGGATGTGCAATACCCGCTGCAGCGAGCATGAGACGAAGAAGTGCTGTTGCAGCAGCCGCAGCCGTTTACCGGCCTCGGGCTCGTCGTTGGGGTAGAGCACCTTGGTGACAGTCTCGGAGGCCACCTCGTCCTCGACGGCCTTGTAGTAGTCACCGGCGTTGAAGGCGTCCAGCTCGAAGGACTGCACGGCGCGGGCACTCCACAGGGTCAGCGTGTTGCAGGTGTTCACGCCATAGCCCTGGATGGGGGTGTCGTAGGGGATGCCCTTGAGGAAGCGCTGCGGGATCCAGCGCGCACGGAAGTTTCCGGCCCCGTCCAGGTACTGCTCGGTGTGACCGCCCCATCCGACGAGGAAGTTGAGGTCGGGTTTGGCTATCTCCCACGGATTTCCGTTGTCCAGCCAGTTGTCGGTCTTCTCGACCTGCCAGCCGTCGCGAATCTCTTGGTCGAAGATCCCGTACTCGTAGCGGATGCCGTAGCCGATCGCGGGTCGGTCCAGGGTGGCCAACGAGTCCATATAGCAGGCCGCCAGGCGCCCGAGGCCACCGTTGCCCAGTCCCGGCTCCTCCTCGCATGCCAGCACCTCATCGAGGTCCTGACCCAGCGCCGACAGGGCGTCCCGGGCCTGGGCCTCGATCTGCAGGTTCAGCAGGTTGTTACCCAGCTGCGGGCCCATCAGGAACTCGGCGGACAGGTACACCGCCACCTTGCGGCTCAGGTCCAGATAGGTCTGCATGCTGGCGATCCAGCGCTGCTGCATGCGATCCCGCACCGCGAGGGCCAGTGCGCGGTAGTAATGCGCGGGAGTGAGCACGCTCGCCGGGCGCCCGATCGAGTACCGCAGGTGGTCGATGATGGCCCGCTGCAGCGGTTCGGCGGTCAGTCCGGTGCGGGAGTGTTCATCCATGCCCACACCGTGCCATCGGATGGCGCATAGGGAAACCGGAAACAGGCGACCAGCAGGTTACTGCGGGGTGACCACCACGCGCACTCCGGACGGCTCACTCGCCGCCCACACGGTTTCGATATCGGCCAACGGCCGGGACAGCGTCTGCAGGTGCAGGTCTCTGCTCTCGACCATGGCGAACAGCTTCGGCAGGGCTTCGGTGCGGGCCTGTAGCAGGGACTCGGGCGGGACACTGCCGATGCCGACCCCGCACAGGGTGATGCCGGTGCTGCGCAGGGTGGAGGCGTTGACGCTGACGGTCTCGCCGGTCATCGCGCCGATCTGCACGAAGCGGGTGCCATGGAAGTGCGCCGACGAGTGGCTGGCCGCCAGTGCGTTCAGGGTCTGCTCGGCGGGGGAGCCCCACAGATAGTCCAGCACGGCGTCGAACGGGCGCTTTGTGTGCTGCGCGATGACGTGTTCGGTGAGGTCGTCGCTGCCCAGTGCGATGACATCGTCTGCGCCCACCGTACGCAGCCAGGCCAGCCGCTCGGCGTTACGGCCCGCCACCGTCACGTGTTCGGCCCCGAATACGGATTTCGCCAGTTGCACCGCCAAGGATCCGGTGACCCCGGTACCGCCCAACACCAGCACGTGCTGGCCGGGCTGCACCGCGGCGGCATAGGACAGGGCCAGCCAGGCCGACAGTCCTGGATTGGGTATCGCGGCGGCGGTCACCGAATCGACGTGCTCGGGCACCTCGACGGCACCCGCGGGGTAGACGATGGTGCGTTCGGCCATCAGGCCGTACGGCGCGATAGCCCCGGTGTACACGCGTCTGCCGTCGGCAAGCCTGGCCACGCCATCGACGCCGGCGATTGCCGGAAGGCGAGTTTCCATGCTGCTGTAGTGCTTTCCGGAGATGACGGCCCGGGTGAGGTTGGTCAGGGCGGAGGCTTCGACGGTGGCGACCTCGGCGCCCACTGCGTCCTCGGGGGGTTGCGGATCCGGGAAGTCGGTATAGGCCGGTTGCTGTCCCCACTCATGCACGACTGCTGCCTTCATGGCTCACTCCTCAAGTTTCCGTAGAAATAGTTTCCATCGAAACCATCGAAAACAATGTACGACACCCCCGTCCGGATGGCAATATGGTTTCCATGAAAACCAAGTTGGCGCTGATCGGCAGCATCAACACCCTGGTGGGTGCGGTGGGGGACAAGTTCGAGTCGGATGACGACGGGGACGCCGAGCGGGATTTTATGGCATCACGGCTTCCGCCGCGGATGGAACATCTCATCAGAACCCTGCCGACACTGTCGCTGCACCTGCTGGCGGCGATCGCCGACGGGCCGGTCAGTGTGGTGGGCCTGGCTGCACGCTCGGGTCAGCTCAAGGGCACGGTATCCAAGCATGTGCAGCGGCTGGTGGACGCGGGTTGGGTGGAGCGCGCGCCGATCCCCGGTAACCGCAAGGAGATCGAGCTCACGATGACCGCCGATGGGCGTGCGGTCGCCGAGGTGCACCGTCAGCTGCACGACGAGATGGAATGCGGTGTAAGCGATTTCCTGCAGCGGTACAGCAATGCGGACCTGCAGGTCGTCCAGAAGGTGTTGCAGGATCTACTGGCCGCAGGCAAGGACGGGGTGCGGATTGCGGCGGCCGGGCGATAGGCGGTTCCTTGCCAAGAACCGTTAGTCCGCTATCCAGTTTCCGTGGAATTGGAACGGAATCCGTGACGGAAGGTGAACTGTGGCTAGCTTTTCCATCGACTGGGCGTCGATAATCAGCATGTTGCTTAGATGGGTGCTGCGGTCGTATTCATACCCGATCAGCACCCCGTCGGCCTCGTCGGAGTTCTTGGAGCGTGGAACCGGTGAAAACTCTCCCGGTATGTGTCCCGCCTCCAATTTGTGTTCCGTGGTGCCGCCGTGGGTGAGGTCGTAGCGGATCAGCGAGGCCCGAGCGTCATCGAGGCTTTCCAGGGTGTCGATGTCGGTGTCTCCGATACTGGTGGTGAAGCCGTATCGGTGCGGCAGGCTGACCCTGCGCGGGTCGACCATCGGGAACTCCTGCAGACGTTCGTCGGTCCAGGATTCCTTGACAGCGCCAGTGACGAGGTCGATCTCCCATCGGTGTAGCCGGGGCCGGCCCTTGTCAAGCACATCGGCAACTCTGTATTCAGAGTCCTTGTCGGGGCCGGTGATTCGGCACGCGTCAACGATGATGGAGTCGTCCTCTTCATGGGCGTTGAGGGTGTGGAACACGTAGCACGGCTCGATATCGAACCAGCGGACCGTGGCCGGGCCGCTGCGCGGGATCACGCCGATCCGGCTGGGGTGTGATGGCTTCCAACGTATGGGCACTTCCGCGTTTTTGGGGCGTGGGGCCCTGTTCACCAGCGGTCCGGCCAGTGCTGGCGGCTCGAACCGGCCGAGAACCCCCGCCGCAATGCGACTAAGGAATGGCGGCGCATAACGACGGGTCAGCAGCGAGAGATCCAGCACCAGTGGACAATCAAAGATCATCACGTAGTTCTCGCTCAGTGCGATGTCGTGCAGGAGAGGCCGTCCGGGCACGTCGAGCGGGACCCTCTTGCGCACCGCTCCGTCAGTGCCAATCACCACGTAGTGGGCGATTGCGGGGCCGACGAGCTGGTAGGTGACGGCGTGCAGCTCACCGGTGACCGGATCGAGTTTGGGATGGCCGGTATAGCCGCCTTCCAATGTTCGGCCGAAATCACAGGTTCCGACGGTCTCCAGCTCATCGGTCAATTCATAGGGCGCGACGCCGCCCTCGGCGCCGACGATCGTCCTACCGCCGAACCCGAACACGGTCGTTTGTGGCGCGACCAGGGACGTGCCGACGCGGTGATTGACCGGCTTCGGCCTCTCGCCGAGCAATCTGGACACTTTCGGTGTGCGCACCCACCGACTGCGGTACCACTCGGCGCGGCCGTCGCGCAGCCGAACGCCATGCACCATGCCGTCGCCGGTGAGCCCGAAGACCGAGTAGTTGTTCGGGTCATATTGTCCGGGTAGTGGATTGGGTCCGGTGCGCACATATCTCCCGTTGAGAAACTTCGGGATCTCGCCTGTCACCTTGAGTGTGGTGGCGGTGACTTCGCGATCGACGGGCAGCACGTGCTCGTCGGAGAGTAAATCTACTTCCATGATGACACCCATTTCCTCTACACCGTTGTAGCTAGAACGTATAGTCAAGCTCGACGGTAGACCTTGTGAATGGGTGTGACAAGAGCCAATTTGGCTACCAGGTGTCGGCGGTCGGGGGCTACAGGTAATACGTGGCAGCGCCGCCGGCCACGATAAAGGTCGCGCATGCGCGCACCGCGACCTCCGGGTCAATTCCGTGCGCAATCGCAGCCATGACGCCGGACCGTATGGCGCTGGCGGACATGGTCGCCAACAGCAGGCGTCGCTGCGGGTCGGCAGCACCCTTCGTATCCAATGGCGCGAGGGCGGTCGTGATCCGGGTGACCGCGTCGGTGAGAACCTGCTCATTGAACCCAGGGATCCGAGGTGCCGTGGAATCGGCGAGTAATCGCATTCCGAGTGGGCGTGATGCGGCATGGACGAAGAACGGTTCCAGCGCGGCACTCAACGAGGCGACCGGATCATCGAGGTTGACCATTTCTGGTGCTGACACATTGTCGAAGATGGCGCGCATCAACGCCGCCTCACGGCTGACAAGCCGTATGAGTAGTCCCTCCTTGGAACCAAAATGTGCGTATAGCGTCTGTTTTGTGACCTGGCCGGATGCCACTATCTGCTCCATGGTCACCGCGCTGCAACCATATTCGGCAACGACCGGCAGCACGAGATCGAGCAGCTCATCGTCGGTCGGACGGTAGCCGGGGCTGCGCCCTGTCGGTCGCGACGTGCTGGATTTACGTGGTGGCACTCAAATACCGTAACCGCCCGGCATCCCCGTGCGATGAATTCACGCGGTCAGTCGAGCACTTTGATCGAGAGCGTCGGCTTAGGTGCTTTCCCGTGCTGCACCCGATCCCACGCGGCATCGATGAGTGGCTGCAGAAGCAACGCGCCCATCTGACGAACCAGCACGGAGACAACCTGAGTCGATTCGGCACGAGCCGTCGGGGCCATGCCCTCCTTGCGCAGTGTGGACACCTCATCGCGGGTCAGCCCGATCAGCGCGTCCAGCAGATGCATCTGTGAATCGGAAGGCTCCAGCACGGCTCGGCGCACGTAGTTGACGACGGGCGGGTTCGCCTCAAGCATGTGCGTCACCGCGCTGTCGCGAGCTGCCGCAAGCTTGCGCGGGTCCTTCTCGCCGCTGACGGACCGCAGTGTGTCGACGAAGTAGTCGACGACGAGCTGGTCGACGGCCTCGCGCAGGCCTGCCTTGGTCTTGAAATGGTGCTGTACCAGCCCGAGGGTCACCCCGGCCTCGGATGCCACCGCACGCAACGAGATTCGCTCTTCGCCGTACTGGGCGTAGAGATCCAGCGCCGTATTCCGAATACGCGCCTTTGCGGTGAGGTCCTCATCGGTCGCGCGCGGGTTTGCCATGGGGCCCATCATACCGCAGCCCTTTACAAATGAATCTGAAACAATACACTTGTATTGACTCGACGAGGAGGTCCAACACATGTCCGAACTTTTCCCGGCCTACCGTGCGTCCTGGGAGACCGACGCGCACCGCGACCTGCGCAAGCATGCCGCCGAATTCCTGCGTAAGGAGTCCACGCCCAACCAGGAACGCTGGAGTGCGCAGCACCAAGTGGACCGCGAGTTCTGGAACAAGATGGGCGACGCCGGGCTGCTGGGCCTGGACCTGCCCGAGGAGTATGGCGGCGCCGGCGGCGATTTCGGCCTCTCCGCGGTGGTCGGCGAGGAGCTGGCGCTCGCACAGGACACCTCGACCGGTTGGGCCGTGCACTCGCCGATCGTCGCGCACTATGTCAACACCTACGGCAACGAGGAACAGCGGGCCCGCTGGATGCCGGGCATCATCAGCGGCGACCTGGTACTGGCCATCGCGATGACCGAACCCGGCACCGGCTCGGACCTGCAGGCGGTGCGCACCACCGCGATCCGCGACGGCGATCATTACGTCGTCAACGGCTCGAAGACGTTCATCTCCAACGGCACTCACTGCGATCTGCTCGTCATCGTCGCCAAGACCGATCCGTCCCAAGGTGCTGCCGGAGTCTCCCTCATCGTTGCCGAGACCAAGGACCTGCCCGGTTTTCAGCGGGGGCGCGTATTGGAGAAGGTGGGCCAGCACGGTCAGGACACTCGCGAGCTGTTCTTCGCCGATATGCGGGTGCCGGTCGGCAATCTGCTCGGCGAGCAAGAGGGACAGGGGTTCTATCAGCTCATGTCCCAGTTGGCCCGCGAGCGGCTCATCATCGCTGCGGCCTGCTCCGGTATGGCCGAGGGTGCGCTGGTGGAGGCCATCAAATACACCAAGGAGCGTGAGGCATTCGGCAAGCCGCTCATCAAGTTCCAGAACACCAAGTTCCAGCTCGCCGAGCTCAAGGCCGAGGTGCTGTCCATCAAGACCACGGTGGATTACTGCATCCAGCAATACCTCGACGGCAACAACGACCCCGCGACCGCCTCGATCGCCAAGCTGATCGCCGCGGACAAGGGCGTATCCGTGGTCGACCGGTGTGTGCAGTTCTTCGGGGGTTACGGGTACATGATGGAGTACCCGATCGCGCGGGCCTACGCGGCTGCCCGGGTCAACAAAATCTACGGTGGCACAAGCGAAATCATGAAGGAAATCATCTCTCGGTCTTTGTGACGAGGCGCGGGTAAGGAGTGGCAATGAAGCAGCACAACAAGGTTTTCGTCGTCGGCGTCGGCATGACCAAATTCGAGAAGCCGGGTCAGCCAACAGAACATGCGGCGGGTTGGGATTACCCGGCCATGGTCAAGGAGGCCGGCACCAAGGCGCTCGACGACGCCGGTGTCCGGTACGAGCAGATCGAGCAGGCCTTCATCGGGAACGTCTACGGCGACTCGTGTTCGGGCCACCGGGCGCTCTACGAGCTGGGCCACACCGGCATCCCGATCTACAACGTCAACAGCAACTGCTCCACGGGATCCACCGCATTGTTCATGGCGGCCAACGCTATTCGCAGCGGACAATCCGATGCGGTGTTCGCGGTGGGATTCGAGAAGATGGAACCCGGTTCGCTCGGCATGAAGTTCGCCGACCGGGAATCACCGCTGGGTCCGCAGCTCACCGCGCTCGGCGAGATCAGCCAGCCGCAGTTCCCGATGACCGCGTGGATGTTCGCCGCAGCTGCCGAGGAATACATGCGCGAGTACGGCCTGACCGCCGAACAGCTGGCCTGGATCGGGTACAAGAACCACAAGCACTCGGTCAACAACCCGTACAGCCAGTTCCAGGACGAGTACTCGCTGGAGGACATCCTGGCCTCGCGGACCATCGTGGGGCCGCTGACCAAGCTGCAGTGCTCACCGACCTCCGACGGGTCGGCGGCCGCGGTCGTGGTGAGCGAGGAATTCGTGGACAAGCATGGGCTGGCCGATCAGGCCGTGGAGATCGTCGGGCAGGCCACCGTCACCGACCGCGCCGACACCTTCGATGGCACCGCGGCGGGCATCGTCGGCGCGCATATGAACAAGGCGGCGATTGACACGGTGTACGAGCAGGCGCAGATCGGCCCCGGGGATATCGACGTCATCGAACTGCATGACTGCTTCTCTGCCAACGAAATTCTGGTCTATGAAGCGCTTGGGCTGTGCGATCAAGGTGGAGCAGGGAAGTTGATCGACAATGAGGACACCACCTTCGGCGGGAAGTGGGTGGTCAACCCGTCCGGCGGACTGATCTCCAAGGGACACCCGCTGGGCGCGACCGGACTGGCCCAGTGCGCCGAATTGAACTGGCAGCTACGGGGTCTGGCGGACAAGCGCCAGGTCGCCGGCGCTGCCACCAAGGACGGTGTCGGGTTGCAGCACAACATCGGGCTCGGTGGTTCAGTGGTTGTCACAGCGTATCGTCCGGCGCAGCGTTGACCGGGCTCTGATCCATAGGATGGCGCGATGACACAGTCTCGAGGGCGCATCTGATGACCCGCCCGACGACGCTCTGCGAGGCGTTTCAGCAGACCGCCGCGGAGCAGCCCGATCGGGTTGCGCTGCGCACCGTCGGTGACGTTGTGACGATTACCTGGCGGCAGTATCGCGACCGGGTCCGCGAGATCGCCACCGGCCTGGCCGGGCTGGGCGTTGGCCCCGGGGACACCGTCGCATTGATGTTGACGAATAGCCCCGAGTTCCATCTCTGCGATACCGCGGTATTGCATTGCGGGGCAACACCATTCTCGGTGTACAACACCAACCCGTCCGAGGTGCTGGCCTACCAGTTCGATAACGCCGACAACCGGGTGGTCATCTGTGAGCAGCAGTTTCTGCCGCAGATCCGGGCCGCCGTCACGCAAGGCGGCAAGGTCGAGCACATCGTCTGTGTGGACGGTGCAGTCGCGGGGGCGGTGCACTTGGAAACTTTGGTGCCCGCTGCCGATTTCGACTTCGAGAACACCTGGCGTTCGGTGCGCCCGGATGACCTACTAACCATCGTCTACACCTCGGGCACCACCGGCCCACCCAAGGGTGTCGAGCTCACCCACACCAACTTCATCGAGAACGCCCGCATCACCGAGGAGATGGGGCCGATCGGGTTCGACGACCGTGCCGTCTCCTACCTTCCCGACGCGCATGCCGCCAATCGCTGGTTCAGCCACTACCAGAATCTGTTGTACGGGTTGCAGGTCACCACGGTGGCCGATCCCAAGCAGGTTCTTACCGCGCTGGCTGATGTGCGCCCAACGATGTTCCTCGGCGTACCCCGGGTCTGGGTCAAGGCCAAGATGGGACTCGAGGCAGCGCTGGAAGAGGCCAGCCCGCTGCGGCGTGCGTTGGCGCGCTGGGCCATCGGCGTCGGCCGACGCCGGGCGCGTGCCGAATCTGAGGGACGGCGTCTCGGGCCGCCCGACCGAGTGCGCCACGCCATCGCCGAGCGGCTGGTGCTGTCCTCGATCCGTACCCGCATTGGCCTGGATCAGGTGAAGGTCGGAGCCAGCGGTGCGGCGCCCATCCCTGTCGACGTACACGAGTACCTCCTCGCCCTGGGGATTCCGATCAGCGAGGGCTACGGAATGACCGAATGCACCGCTGCGGGCACCATCAGCCGCGCGGACCGGATCAAGATTGGCACGGTTGGTCTGCCGGTCCCCGGCGTCGAGGTATCACTCGGTCCTGATGGCGAGGTGCTGTTGCGCGGTAAGAGCATCATGCGTGGATACCGCAAGATGCCCGAAAAGACCGCCGAGACCGTCGATTCTGATGGGTGGCTGCACACCGGGGATATCGGCGAGTTCGATGCGGACGGATACCTCAAGATCGTCGACCGCAAGAAGGAAATCATCATCAACGAGGCCGGCAAGAACATGTCGCCGACCAATATCGAGAACGCGATCACGGCGAACACACCACTGGCCGGGCCGGTTGCGGTGATCGGCGATCGGCGGCCCTATAACACCGCGCTTATCACGCTGGACCCCGACGCCTTGGCGCGGTTCGCCGAAAAACACGGCCTCAGTGGGCCGCACGGCGAGCTCGCATCGGATCCCGCGGTGCGCATAGCGGTCGACGAGTGTGTGCAAAACGCCAACCGCACCCTGTCACGCGTCGAGCAGATCAAGACTTTCACCGTGCTACCCGAGGTCTGGGAGCCCGGATCGGACTGTCTTACGCCGACGAACAAGCTGCGGCGCAAGCCGATTGGAGAGAAGTACCGCGAACTGATCGAGGCTATGTACTAGGCGGCGTACACCAGACCCGACCGCGCGAATCGGCCGGCGGGGGAGAACCGGTCCAGGATGGCATCGGCCGGCTCACCGGCCCACTCGGTGATGAGCTCCTTGGCCGACTCGATCGAGGTAACCCGTTCGAACGGCTTCGGATCGTCGAGCAGGCTGAACAGCTTCGACGCGAATCCCTGGTGGACATGACCGGCCGCGAAGAACAAGTCGCCATAATCGTGCAGCTCGTCGTCGCCGAGATAGAGCCTCGTCACCAACTGCGCGGCACGAGCACGCCGGTCGTAGAACTCCTCGAATGCCTCGGTGAGCCATGCGGTGTCGAAGGGCCCGTCATGCGCGGCGGCCTTGTGGACCAGAGCGGCCGCCTGGACCAGGCCGCCCTGCGCGCCCTGCCCGGCAATCGGGTCATAGGCCACCGCGGTGTCACCGAGCGCCGCGACGGGATGCCCGCTGGCGGTGTGACCCACCCCGTGCCGCACCAGCTGCGTCACGGCACCGGTGATCCACGAATGCGGATCCTCCTCGATGACGTTGAGCGACAACACCTCCGGTAGGTCCCAGTCGAGATAGTCGCGATGCACACCGGTCACCGCCTGCAGGGCGGAGGCAGCGCTGTCGACGGCGGAGTACCGCCGCTCCCACTCGCTACCGGGTTTGGCCCAGGTCAGGAACGACCATGACGGTCCGGCGTCCTTATGCAGATACGGACCCCACCACGCCTCACCCTGATCGGTGATGAACGAGAACGCGCTGTGACGGCCACCGGCGGGGCCGCGATGCGCGAAAACCTCTGGCCCATGACCCAACCCGGCAACCGTCAGCATCAACAGGCGGCGCTGTGGGCGGTCGTACACCGTGCGAGCGGTATCCACCGGGAACAGCGACGACAATCCGCCACGGCCGGTCGCCACCAGCGTCAGATCGTGCGCGGCGGCGATGGAGTCGAGCCGTTCCGGATCCACCCGCTCCACGATGAACTGCCCGCCCCGTTCCCGGAACTCGGTCAGCCGGTCATCGGCCTTGAGCCGGGTATCCACTGCGACGCCGCGCGTACCCGCGTCGAAGTCGGCGTCGAAGGCGATCAGCTCGGTTCGCGCGGCATCGCTGCCGTCGACCAGGCGCACACTGAGCCCGGTCGAGGTGGGCCCCGGTTCCAGGTAGCTAGACAGCCCCAGGCCCGCCTCGGCACGTTGCGCTTCGCCGAAGATCAGCGCGGTGCCGGTCGCGGGCACATCCTGCCGCAAACTCCGCTGATCACGATCGCTGTAGATGGTGACGTCAAAACCTCTGTCCAGCAGTCCCAGTGCGGCCGTAACGCCGGTCTGACCGGCACCGATGATGGCCGCCTTGCGTCCGTGTCGTGTCGTCATGCCCGCCACTATCGGCGTGCCACCTTGTGCGCGAAAGGCACCTGCTCACGGTGATTGCAAGGGTCATAATCGGGTGTGCAAAATCGGCAGCAGCTAGAGCCAGGGTTTCAGTACCTTCTGGTTACCGATGCGCTTCGAGGCGCGGGGCAGTTGAGGCAGCTCAAGGTGGGCATCGGGCTCTTGTGCTTCTCCATCGTGGTTCTGGCGGGAGCCAACCAGTTCAACCCGTTAGGGCCCCAGGGGGTGTGGCCACGCACTATCCAGGCGATCGCGGCCGCGATGGCGGTGATCGTCGGCCTGTGTTGGATCATGTTTTCCTGGCCGAGTCGGCGCGGCATGGTGGCGTTCGTGATGTGGGCGGATGTGACGTTGGCGATTGCGGCAGCCATGTTTTCCGACCCGACGGCCAGGCTCTGTGCGGTCGCATACCTTGGCCTGGTCGGGCTCCTGCCCACCTTCTTCCTGGGTAGGCGCGCCTTGGTGATCCACTGTGCGTTCGCCCTGGCGTTGTTCGGCGTGCTGGTGGCGATGAACGTCCTGGTTGACGGTGCGACGTTGTCCGCGCAGTTCACCTACGGCGCACCGGCGCTGTCCGCGGTGGTACTGATGCCGGTCATCATCCAACTAGTCCTCGAAGGAGGCCGAGACTCAATCATGGCCGCGGCAGTCTCCGCGAACCGAGATCCGCTCACGGGTCTGTTGAACCGTCGAGGCGTGACAACCGCGATTGACCTGTTGCACCGCGGTCGCATCGACGCCGTCGACGTCGTCGTGGTCTTGATGGATGTGGACGGGCTCAAAGAACTCAATGACACCCGCGGTCATGGCGCCGGCGATGCGATGTTGAAAGCAGTGGCAGCCATGCTCACGGCGAACACACGGGTCGGTGAGATCGCCGCGCGCATCGGTGGTGACGAATTCTTGGTGGTGGCGTTCCCTGGCCGTGCCGAGAATGTCGACGGCACCATTCGCCGCGTCAGCACTCCGCGCGCGGGGATTGACTCCTGGAGCATCAGCGTCGGTGCCGCGTGGCAGTCCCAAACCGGCCGTAAACTTGACTTGGATTCGCTTGTCCAGCAAGCGGATTACGAGTTATACAAGGTCAAAAGCTCTCGTGGGATGCTGGATACCCAACACTGAGTGCGTACCGGTCAGCCCTCGGGTGCGGCGTAGGTCTGCCGCCCGGCGAGATAGGTGGCCCGCACCGTGATATCCCGCAACGCGTCCGCGTCGACAGCATGCGGGTCTGCCGACAACACCACTAGATCGGCGTACTTGCCCACCTCGAGACTGCCGATTTCAGTATCGAGATGCAGCTGCCAGGCCGCGTCGATGGTCTGCGCCCGCACGGCCTGCGCGACGCTGAGCCGTTGTTCAGGGGCCAGCACTTGGCCAGATCCCTTCGCCTTGCGGGTGACTGCGGCGGCGATGTTGCCCAACGGATCTGGCGGGGTGACATTGCCGTCGTTGTGGAAGGAAATGCGCAGTCCCGCGTCCACCGCCGACTTCGCGGACATCCAGTGCGCACCGTGGTCCGCACCGAACAGCTCGTCGATGAGCGGATCTCCCCAGAAGTAGACGTGTGCGATGAACAGGCTTGGGTGCACACCCAGGCGTGCCGCGCGCTGGAACTGTGCGGGGGTCATCGCACCGACATGTTCGAGGCGGGAGCGCGCCGAGACGGGGGACTGGGCCTTCTCGTATGCGTCCAGAACCACGTCCACCGCGCGGTCGCCGTGAACGTGGCAGGACAGCTGCCAGCCCTGTGTGATGAAGGCCGTCGCCAGTTCGGTGACCTGTTCGGGCGTGTAGTTCATACCGCCGTGGTGGTGCGGTTCCAGGCCCATGCGGCGCGTCGCCTCGGTGTCCAGATAGGGGAACGAGGTGAAAATGTTTCCCTGCCAAGGTGATCCGTCTGCCCAGAGCTTCATACCGATCTGGGCGAACATCTGGTCCGCGCCGACAGCGGACCCCGCCACATGCGCCGGGTCCTTGGCCAGTTCGGGAGTCCCCATTTCGTAGGCGCGGATACGCAGCGTGACGTCAGGGTCGGCGGCCAGCCTGCGGTACAGATCGCCCTGCTGGGTCGCGCTGTAGCTGTGCTCGCTGGCCGTGGCGATTCCCGCTGCCGCCAGCTGCCCGCAGGCCCACTGCAGGTTTGGGTAGGCATGGGGCTCCGCGACATTCCGCAGATACGGCGTCACCAAGGTGATCAACGCCGCCGTCTCCCGGACCTCACCGGTGAGCTCACCATCGGGCCCGTGCACATACTCGGCGCCGACGGGGTCGGGAGTGTCCTTGGTGATACCGGCGAGCCGGAAGGAGGCGCTGTTGGCGTAGGCGGCATGCCCGCTATTGGCCACAATGACTACCGGATTATCCGGTGCCAACGCGTCGAGCTGTGTGCGCGTGGGCAATTGGAGATCGGGTTGCAGCAGCACGTCGATGCCGTATAGCAGCACCTGCGCGCCCTTCGGTGTGGCTTCAACGGTATCGGCCAGCTTCTGCATGACCTCCTTGCCGGTGGGAACAACGAACGGGCGGACATCCACGGCGGGTGGACCGAGCGTCGCGGCGATCTGGCTCGGGTGGCTATGGGCCTCCACGAACGCCGGAAGCAGCGCACGTCCGTCGAGTTCGACCAACTTCGTCTCGGCGGTGCGCAGCTTCATCACGTTCTGCCGTGTACCGACGGCTGCGATCTTCCCGCCGGCTACGGCGAGCGCCTCGACCGTGGTGCCCTGACCGTCGACCGTCACCACGGGGCCGCCCACGAAGATCAGATCGGCTCCGGCGTCAGGACCGTCGGGTGCGGTGCCATCGTCGCACCCGGTGAGTGCGGCCAAACCGGTTGTGGCAGCGGCCACGGTGGCACCTCCGATCACAAACCGCCTCCGGTTGATAGACAACGGAGAATCCTGTTACAGCACCACCACGGAGCGCAGTACCTCGCCGTGATGCATCTTCTCGAACGCCTCCTCGATGTCTCCGATCGCAATGCGTTCGGAGACAAAGCGATCCAGCGGCAGGCGGCCCTGCTGGTACAGGCTGACCAGGGTGGGGAAGTCGCGTTCGGGTAGGCAGTCGCCGTACCAGGAGGACTTCAACGAGCCGCCGCGGGAGAAGAAGTCGATCAGCGGCATGTCCAGGCGCATATCGGGGGTGGGCACACCCACCAACACCACGGTGCCGGCCAGATCGCGGGCATAGAAGGCTTGTTTCCAGGTTTCCGGGCGGCCCACCGCGTCGATGACGACATCGGCGCCGAAATCGTCGGTGAGTTCCTGCACCGCGGTCACCACGTCCTCGACATTGCGGGCGTTGATGGTATGGGTGGCACCGAAGTCCTTGGCCCAGGCCAGTTTTGTGTCATCGGTGTCGATGGCGATGATCTTGCGCGCCCCCACCAGGGCGGCGCCCGCGATCGCGGCGTCCCCGACACCGCCGCAACCGATCACCGCGACGCTGTCATCGCGTCCGATATTGCCGGTGTTCACCGCCGCACCGAGCCCGGCCATAACCCCGCACCCGAGCAGCCCCACCACCGCGGGATCCGCCGAGGGATCGACCTTGGTGCATTGACCCGCGTGCACGAGGGTCTTTTCGGCGAACGCCCCGATGCCCAAGGCGGGGGTGAGTTCGGTGCCGTCGGTCAGCGTCATCTTCTGTGTCGCGTTGAAGGTGTCGAAGCAGTACTGCGGGCGGCCGCGCTTGCACGCGCGGCACTCTCCACATACCGCACGCCAGTTCAGGATCACGAAATCGCCTGCCGATACCGAAGTGACACCCTCACCGACGGTTTCGACGATGCCTGCCGCCTCGTGGCCGAGCAGGAACGGGAACTCGTCGTTGATGCCGCCCTCGCGATAGGTGAGATCCGTGTGGCATACCCCGCACGCCTGCACCTTCACAACCACCTCGCCGGGGCCCGGGTCGGGGATCACGATGTCCACCAATTCCACCGGAGCCTTCACCGACCGAGCGATCACACCGCGCACCGTTTGAGCCATGCCGAGACACTATCGTCATCCCTGTGAGTGCTCTTGACCTTGTCGCCGATTGGCCCGTGCCCACGGTTTCCGCCGCGGTGGTGGGGCCGGAGGGGGTCAGGGCCCAAATCGGCCCGGTGACGCACCAATTCGCTCTCGCGTCGGTAACCAAACCGCTTGTGGCCCGGGCGGCGCAGGTAGCGCTCGAAGAGGGGGCCATCGACCTCGCCACCCCGGCCGGGCCTCCCGGCTCGACCGTCGAGCATCTGCTCGCACATGCTTCGGGGTTGTCGCTGCTCTCTGACGCCATCATCGCCAAGCCGGGCACGCGTCGCGTCTATTCGAACTATGGCTTCGCAGTGCTGGCGCATGCGGTGGCCGCCGGGGCCACCATCGAGTTCGGCACGTATCTGCGTGAGGCTGTGCTGGAGCCGCTGGGTATGGGAGACACGGTGCTGCCCGGCGGGGCAGAAACCGCCGGGTATGGGGGAATATCCACGGTCAACGACCTGGTGGCCTTCGTCGGTGACCTGCTGCGGCCACGCATTGTGACTCCCGAAACGCATCAACGTGCCACCAGCGTCGTCTTCCCGGGATTGGACGGGGTGCTGCCCGGCTACGGCGTGCAGCGGCCCAACGACTGGGGTCTGGGCTTCGAGATCAAGGGCACCAAGATCCCGCACTGGACCGGCGCCGAGAACTCGCCTGCCACCTATGGGCACTTCGGGCAGGCGGGCACCTTCATCTGGGTGGATCCGGCCATTGACCTGGCGCTCGTCGTGCTCACCGACCGGTCCTTCGACGGCTGGGCCAACCAGGTGTGGCCGCAGCTCTCGGACGCGGTGCTGGCGGAATTCGGCTGAGATTCCCGCGTGAGCGGAAGGCCGGCCACAAATTCTCAGGAAGCCGTTACCTCAAAGTCGTCGGTAGGACTGGCGCAACACGCGCATCACGGGGCACAATGGTGTCACAAGGCACATTGGTGTAATTCGGTAACACGCTCTAGAAGCTTCACGAGCCGTTGGGGAAGACGTTCTCGTCGAAGACAAAGGAGCACTACGAATGCACGCGTCGCCTCAGTTCGCCGACTCGACAACCGGCGTGGTGTACCTCCATGCCTCACCGGCAGCGGTATGCCCGCACGTCGAGTGGGCTTTGTCGTCAACCCTGTCATCGATGGTGCCCGGACGCGCCGGTGAAACGGTCAAGCTGCGCTGGCAGGCCCAACCGGCCATGCCGGGGCAGCTGCGTGCCGTCACCAACTGGGTGGGTCCGGTCGGTACCGGTGCGCGTCTCGCCAACGCCCTGCGCTCATGGCCGGTGCTGCGCTTCGAAGTCACCGAGGATGCCAGCGAGGGCGTGGACGGTCAGCGGTTCAGCCACGTTCCGCAGCTCGGCATGTGGAGCGGCAGCACGAGCGCCAACGGCGACATCATGGTCAGTGAAATGCGGTTGCGCGGGCTGATGGATTCCGATTTCGGCAGCATCACCGCCGAACTCGACACCATGCTGGGCACGGCATGGGACGACGCTCTGGAGCCCTACCGCAGTGGCGGCGACGGCGCCGAGGTCACCTGGCTGCGCGGAGTCGGATAGAGCCTCAGCTCTTGCCGGCGTTACCGATCACCCGGCTGACCAGAAAGCCGATGTAGGCGAGGCCGCCGAGGCTACCCACGATGCGGGTACGCCGGAACGCCAGTGCCAGCCCGAGCAGCAGTTCGGTGACGCCGTTCTGGTAAACCCAGCGGCGGGTGTCCTCCGGGAAGGCGACCTTGGAGAGAGACTCGAACGGCTGGGGCGCGACGAAATGCGCCACACCGGTGGCTGCCAGTCCTGCGCCGCCCGCCCGGAAGCCGATACCTGTGAGGCGAATGCCGAGACGCACCAGAGTCTGGATAAGTGCCGAAAGCCGCTGGAACAGGCTCGGGCCGACCTTGGTCGTGACGAGCGTCGCGGTCGGCTGACCGTCGACAAGCAACTTAAGTGCCTTCTTACGCCGCAGTGCCATTCCTCAGACTCCCTTGTCGATTATGTGAATGAAACGTCACTCTAACAGTGAGGGCAAGAGCTAGGCATCGGCTTGCCGGGCGGTGACGTCGATACCGAACGTCTCTACCAGGAAGCTCACGATCGCGGGTGTCACCCGACGCGGCCAGAACCGGAGGGTGGCCAGTGTTCCGACCGAAATCACTTGCGCACCAACGATATCGATCGCCAGATTGTGAGCATCGGCCGCTGGATGCAGCGGATCGGCGGACAGCGAGAGGATCATCGTCGGCGCACTCACGGCCCGGCGTACCGCACGTGGTGGTGCCATCCGACCCACCAGCATCCCCTTCATGAATGCCGCAGACCGCGCCGGCGAAGCGGTCAGGAATTCACGGATCAAGCCGAGGGTGGGCTGTTCGGTTTCGGGGAACGATCGGGCTACCGCGCCGGCCAGCCACACCAGTGGCCGACCAAGGGTGAACAGGGTGAGCCCGGCTGACCACAGATACCCGGCCGCGCCGATGCCCCGCTCTAGGAACGGTCCCTCTAGCAGCAAGCCGGCCACCCGCTCGGGTGCCAATGCCGCCGCCTCCACCGAAATGTTGGCGCCGACCGAGGTTCCGCCGAGCACCGCACGCTCGACCCCCAGGGCATCCAGGGCGCCGATGAGCTGACGTCCCAAGGCCTGTGAGTTATAGCGGTCGGGCTCCAGCGGGCGCTCGTCCGCGGTGGTGCCGAGCAGATCCAGGCAGATCACTCGAAAACCGCGCTCGGCCAATTCCTTTGCCCACGCATGCTCCAGATAATGCGAGGTGAGGAAGGCGTGTGACAGCACCACAACACGGTCCCCGGAACCGAACTGGCGATATGCCAGCCGGTGTCCGTCGACGGTGAGTGTGGTGCCGACTGTCACAGTGGGATGTTTTTGTGGCGGCCGCGGCGGTTGGGGGCTTCGGCGAGTGCGCGGGTGAGGACGGCGCGGGTTTGTGAGGGTTCGATTTCTTCGTC
>NZ_JBFAGW010000001.1:1236160-1709299 GCF_040653875.1 Mycobacterium sp. NPDC050853 | reverse complement strand
TGCCTCGATGCCGCACCGTCAGGCACCTCGATCGACGTCTGCAACAACACCTTGTTCGCGAACATGTCCACTAACTGCACCGCCGCATTCGGGCAACAAGGCGACCAGTACGACACCTGCCTACGGGCCGCCAACGACGAAATCGCCTGGGTCAAAGCCAACATGCTCACCGGCGCGCTATGTCAACCCGTCACACCAGCCACCAACACTCGCAGATTGCCCTCTAACGGCAACACGTACTGCGGATCAACGAACTAGCGGGGACACCTTGAACACCATCACGAACCAAACCTGCTCGGCTACAGGAGTATCCACGCGACGTTGGCTCCGTCGTGCCTCCAGCGCCGCGGCCATCGTTGCGATCGTGGCGGCGGCGGTGGGCGTACCGATCATCGCCCCCGAGTCAACACTCGGCTCCAACCCGATGGTGGCTATTGCGCGAGCCGACTGCCCACCGGACTGTGGTGGCGGTCCGGGTAACGGCGGCACCCCCTCGGGCCCGCCTGGCGGCGGAACAGAATTCGTACCACCTTCGATGCCAGCGATACCTTCTTACGAGCCTGGTCGTGGGCAACCACCTTTGGATCAGAACAACGGCATCTCCATCTACAACAGCGCAGCGCCTCAGCCGAGCCAAGCCGCTCAGCCCAGCCAAGCCCCTGTCCAAAACCAGGACGGCACTTACAACCGCGCCGCCAACGGCGAACAACAACCCATCAACTACAACAACGCCCCCAACAACCAACAACTCAACTCCGACTGGCAGCAGCTCAGCGACCAACTCAATAACCCGCAGAACCAACAAGCGCAACAGCCTGGGCAAGACAACGGACGACCAGATCAGACGGACGATTCAGACCACTCCGATACGTGCTCGATCGAAGGCATTCCTGACCTAGTGCCCGTCCAAAACATTCCTGACCCGGTGCCTATCGCTCCTCCAAGCGGTATTGGCACTGGCGCTCGCCTAGTTTCGGGAACGTCGAGATTGTTCGCGCCCACCTCACCGGGATGCGACGAGAAATCTACACAGACGAAAGAGATTTCTAGAGAACAAACGCTCCAAGATTGCACAGGCTCGGCCCCTGGCCCCTTCCCAGCTGGTGCGGAGCAGGCACTACAAGACGCGATTACGCGACGAAACACCCACCCAATGCCCCCCTCTGAGGGGACTTGGGATCGCTGGAGCCCCGGTATCCACCCGCCCCCTGCATCAGGTCCGACACATAATCAGGACGAAGCATTGCGCCTGAGCGAGAAGTTCTGGGACTTTGGCTTGCCTCGTGCCGAGCTTGGTCTTAACAACTACATACTGGGCGGCGGTGTGGACCAACCATTAGATGTGCAGGCGTTGATCGCTGATGTGCCTGAATTCTCGCAAAAGGTGAATTCTACGTTAGACCAATACGTACGTGATTTAGCTAAATCTAATGGACTTAAGCCAGGTCAGACCATTACTCCGTCGCAAGGTTGCGGATTTTCGACCGACTGGAATGTGTTCTCCACACCGAAAAAGGCACATCCCGATTGGTTCCTACTGTTGGGATCATTTAGCCTGCGGATTCGAGGAAATGTGTCCACTATCGAGATGACGCGCGATGGACAGCTGAATTATCAAGCGAGTTTTATTGTGGACGCTTATGATGTCTACGATTTCAACCCCAACGCTAACGGTACCGTCAACGACCTTATCGATCTCGGCTTGGATAGCGTCTACGATTTGAGTTTTGCGCAACTAGCAGGAATGAACGACACTGGTGAGGCGCGAGTCTACCGCGAATATGGCTCAGGTCCGCTAGAGGCTGTGGCCCGCTCAGTATCGGCGGGGTAGTGCCTTTCTGGATAGCAGCAATCGAAATGCCCGCAACAGGTGAGGCCTCAGACGCTCGAAACCTATGACGGTGCGCTGTAGCTCGTAATGCATAACCGCCGGATGTTGCAGAACGTTCGGTTGGACCGTTCATGGATGGTCGACAACGCCCGCGTGACGGAGCTGTAGCGGCTACCCGCTGTTGCGCAGCGCGGTGGCCAGACCGCTCGTCGTGAGCAGTATGCCGCGCTGCACCAGTTCGTCCTGGTCGCCGGAACGGTACCGGCGTAGTAGCTCAACCTGTAAGTGGTTAAGCGGCTCCAGATAGGGAAAGCGGTTGAACACCGAACGTGCCAGTGCCGGGTTATCGGCAAGTAGATCCTCATGCCCGGTGATCAGTTGATGCATGGCGATGGTCCTGTCGTGTTCAGCCACGATCTTGTCGAAAACCCGGTGCCGCAGCGCTTCGTCATCAACGAGTTCGGCATAGTGGGCTGCCAATCCCATGTCTGACTTGGCCAGTACCTGGGCTATGTTGTACAGCACCGTCTGAAAGAACGGCCATTGACGGTAGAGCTGCTGCAGTACCTCAAGTCGTCCGTCGCCTTCGGCGATCCACTGTTCAATCGCAGCTCCCGTGCCGTACCAGCCGGGCAGCATCAACCGCGATTGGCTCCAGGCCAAAACCCACGGGATAGCGCGCAGGTCGGCGATCGATGTGGTGGGCTTTCGGGACGTGGGTCGACTGCCGATATTGAGTGCCCCGATCTCGTTGACTGGCATCGAAGCCTTGAAATACTCGACAAAACCTGGTGTTTCGTGCACCAGTTCGCGGTAGCTGCGTTGAGCGCGAGCGGCAAGGTCATCGAGTATTTCGTAGGCTGTCTCGGCCGCCTCTCCCAATCCTTCGACATCGAGCAGTGTCGACTCCAACGTTGCGGCCAGCAGCGTCTCGAGGTTGCGATGGGCAGTGCGTGGTTAGGCGTACTTGGCTTCGTATCACCTCGCCCTGTTCGGTGATACGAAGCGATCCTGATACCGCCCCGGGCGGTTGGGCCAGGATGGCGTCGTAACTCGGGCCGCCGCCGCGACCCACGGTGCTGCCGCGACCATGGAAGAGCCGCAATCGAATTCCGGTCTTGCGGGCAGATTCCACTAAATCCAGTTCGGCGCGGTACAGAGCCCAGTTGGCAGCCAGGTAGCCACCGTCCTTATTGGAATCCGGGTACCCGAGCATGACCTCTTGGCTCTCGCCTCGGGCTGCCACCAGGGCTCGATAAAGCGGAATTTCCAGTGCTGCTTCGAGAATGGCGGAACCGCTTTGCAGGTCATCAATCGTCTCGAACAGCGGCACAATACCCACCGGGCAGAATGGGCGCGGCCGTGAAGCGTCCAGCAGCCCCGCCTCTTTGAGGAGAATCGCCGCCTCTAGCATGTCCGAAACCGATTGACATATCGAAATGATGTAGTTGGGAACCGCCCTGGGGCCGTAAGTCCGAACGGCCCGCGCGGCGGCGGCGATATCGAGCTCCTTTCGGGCAAGCTCAGAGAGCTCCGCATCCTCGCCGATCAATGGGCGGCGAGTGCGTAGCTCGGTGACAAGTACCTCGATGCGCTCCGGCTCCGACAGCGATCGATAGTCGGAATGCACGCCGGACCAGGCAGGTAACTCGGAAACCACCTCTTCGTGGACGTCTGAGTTCTGTCGCATGTCCAGCCCACTGAGATGAAAGCCGAAGACATGCACGGCTTCTCGTAGCGCGTGCAGCCGATCGTCCGCCAGTACCACGCTGCCGTGCGCGCGTAACGAGGCATCCACGATGTCGAGGTCTCTGATCAATTCATCCGGCGCGCGGTATGGGCTCAGGTTCAGATTTAGATCGTGCTCCCGCAGCGACGTGGACGGCGCGACGACGCTCCCGATGAATATCCTCGGCCACATTGGCCAGCAGCGCGAAATGGGTGAAGGCCCGAATGACGTGGATGGCCTGGTGGATGTCGATGCCGTCGAACAGTTTCGCGAGCTCGGCGCGATCGATCTCCGATCGGCGAACCCTGAATGACTCCACCCGCGCCCGCTCGACAAGTTCGAAGACTTCGTCGCCGCACTGCTCACGTACCGTTTGGCCCAAGATGGTGCCCAGTAGCCGGATGTCTTCGCGCATCGGCTCGGCGGCCTCCCGGCCCACCTGTGTCCGGGTAACGGCGCCTATCGGCGCAAGATCCGTAGCCTCAGCCATAGGTCGAGTATCCGTGGCAACGAGGCCGGTCGCACGACGAGCAGCTGAGCTACCAGACCCGTATCCAGTCGACGAGCATCTCCGCGGGGTAGGTGCCGCCGCGGGGATCGCCACCGCCGGATCCGGCCACCGCCAGATTCAGCACGGGAAAGACTCGATGGCCGGGATTGTTGAACGGCCAGTCCGCCAGGGAGTTGGCCGCGACCTCGAAGTACGGGGCGGCGCCGTCGGTGTAGTCCCGCCAGAAGCGAATCCCCTTGTCATCCCATTGGGTGCGCCAGGTGTGCCAGGCGTTGTCCAGGGACAGGTTGTGGGTCTTCCATTCCGAGCCGTTTGCCTTGGCGTGCACGGTGGTTGCGGCCGGCCAGCTGCCGTTGCCGTACCACTCGACGATGTCGATCTCACCGTCCTGGTCGCTGCCGAGCCAGAACGCGGGCCACGCGCCTGGGGTCAGGCAGTTGAACTTAATGCGCGCTTCCCAAGTGTAGCCGATACCGAGTTCTGTCGTGCTGTAGATCTTGCCGCCGTAGTAGGTGTTGCCTTCTTTTGCGGCCTTGATGACCAGATTCGAGTTGCCATCGAGGAAGACACTTTTGCGATCGTCACGGTATTGGCCGACATTTTCGGGAAGCTCCCAAAAAGTCGGGTCCTTCATGGACTCGCGAGCCTTCGACACCGCCCACTTGGATCCATCAGGCGCCGACCCGGCCGGGCCGTCGAACTCGTCGACGAAGACGTACTTGCCGGTGGGGGGTGCCGCGGGAGGCCGGTTGGGCGGGTTCTGTGGCAATTGTGGGCTGGCGGGCTGCGCCCACGCCTCCGGCATAGAAACCGCTGCCGCCAACATGCCAAGTCCTGAGAACGCCATCATGCGGCGCCGATCCATGTTCACCATCGACGCCGACGATAACAGGATTCGCCCGAAGCGGTCCGGGTGCGCAGAGGCCGCCGCTAAGGGTGGGTGCGCAGCGAGTCGCGGTCAGGCGCCAACATTGCCGAGGTCAGGCCTCGGGTGGCTAGATCACCCGGGATGGGGTTGCCTGTCGCCAAGGCCGCCCCCACCCGGGCAAGAGTCGGCGCCATCTGGATGCCGAACCCGCCTTGGGCGGCGCACCAGAAGAAGCCCTCGACGTCCGGGTCTTCGCCCACGACGGGCGTGCGATCGGCGGTGAAGGAACGCAGCCCCGCCCAGGCCGAGTTCACTGTCCGGATATCCAGAGTGGTCGCCGTGTTGATCATCTCGATGGCCCGCGCGATCTCCAGCTCATCGGGTCGGGGGTCTCCTGGTTGTTGGAGTGTTTCGTCGGCCGGTGAGCAGAGAAATTGGGCACCGTCGGGTTTGAAGTAGAAGGTGTCCGAGGCGTCCAAGGTCATGGGAAGTGAGCCGCCGGATGCCTCCTGAGGAGCGGGCACCATGAAGGCGGTGCGTCGCAGGGGCTGAATCCTGACCGGTCGCGCGCCCAGGGCTTGTGCGAGATCGTCGCACCACGCGCCCGCCGCATTGACGACGGTTGACGCTTGGAAGGTGCGACCCGCCGAGTCGTGCAGTGCCCATCTGTTGTGGCTGCGGGTACCGCTCACGATTCCGGCCGACTTCACGATTGTGCCGCCGCGCCTTCGTAAACCGCGTACATAACCTTGGTGCAGCCCATGGACGTCGAGCTCCATCGGAGTGTGATCAAGCACTGCCACTCGTGTGTGCCCAGGGCGCAGGAGGGGATTGATCTGCTCGGCGGCAACGCCATCGAGCAGCTCGGTGTGACTCTGCTGGTGACTGTCCCGCTGGTACAGCGTCCGCAGCGCTTCCTCGTGTGCCTCATCGGCGATGATCAACAGCGATAAGGGCTTCGTGAGTGGACCGTCGAAACCCTCTCGCGGAGCAGTGAAAAAGTCGCGGCCGGCCGCCGTCAACATCCGGATGACGGGATTTCCGTAGTTCTCGATAAAGGTGGCCGCCGAGCGGCCCGTGGTGTGGAAGGCGAGGGTCGATTCCCGTTCCAGTAGTGCAACGGTGTGGTGCTCGGCCAGCTCGTAGGCGATCGATGCACCCGATATTCCGCCCCCGACGACGATGACGTCGACAGAGAGTTCGGCATCGATGGATTGGCTCACGTGACGTGACCTCCGGTAAGTCTCGGCGAGGGTGACGGTCTCCCTGTGTTCGAGGGTAGGTCTTTGATATCGCCGTATTGTCGGACTGAGTCGCAGAAACACGCATAGTGGGAGGCCGGATGACGATCACGCTGCCCGACAACTGGGCCGACACCTTGGGTGATTTGGCCGACTTCTACCGCGATCTGCATCAGCATCCGGAGCTGTCATTTCAAGAACATCGAACCGCGCAAAAGGTCCAGGAGGCCGTCGCGCCGCTCGGGCTAGAGGTGACACCGCGTATCGGTGGTACCGGAGTGGTTGCCGTGCTGCGCAATGGATCTGGCCCGGTTGTCTGGTTGCGGGCCGACTTCGACGCGCTTCCGGTGCAGGAGCAGACGGGCCTCCCTTACGCGAGTACGGCCCGCGCCACGAACCCCGATGGCAGGGACGTTCCCGTGATGCATGCGTGTGGGCACGATATGCACACCACCGTGTTGGTGGGCACTCTTCGGTTGCTGCACGAGCTCAAGGAGGCCTGGTCGGGGACGGTGGTCGCGGTTTTCCAGCCCGCCGAGGAAGTCGGCGGCGGCGCAAACGCGATGATCGCCGACGGCATCCTCGATCGGTTCCCCAAGCCCGAGATCGTCCTTGGCCAGCACGTCGGTCCGCTACCGGCGGGGATGATCGCGTACAAGACGGGTACGGCACTCGCCGCCTCGGACTCGCTCAAGATGCAGCTGTTCGGGCGGGGTGGCCATGGCTCGCAACCGGAATCGACAATCGATCCGGTGGTGATGGCGTCGAACGTGGTGCAGCGGTTGCAGACCATTGTTTCGCGCGAACTGTCCCCGTTCGAGCCCGCTGTGGTCACCGTCGGCTACCTGCACGCCGGGGCGAAGGACAACATCATCCCCGACGACGCGGAGCTCGGTATCAACGTCCGCACCTTCAACGAGGACGTCCGGAGCAAGGCGTTGGCGTCCATCGCGCGGATCGCTCAGGCCGAATCGACCGCCTCGGGTGCCGACAAGGAACCGACGGTTACCTCGATGCACACCTTCCCGGTCACCGTCGTGGACGATGCGGCGATGCGCGCGATCGCCGCCGTGTTCCGTGAGCATTTTGGTGCCGACCGGGTGGTGGAGTCGCCCAACCCGCTTGCCGGGAGCGAGGATGTCGGAATTTTCGGAACCACCGCCGGGGTGCCCACCGCATTCTGGTTCTGGGGTGGGTACGAGCAGCAGCGCTTCGAAGCCGCTGCGGCGGCCGGAAAGCCGGTGCCGTCCAACCATTCTCCGGAGTTCGCGCCGGTGCTGGAGCCCACGCTGAGTACGGGGATCGAGGCACTCACCGTGGCGGCGTTGTCACGGCTTAACCCGTAGCACCTCGTATCACCGCGGAATCTTGTTGAGCCAGCTCGATTCTCCATCGACAGGTTGACCGTCGATGACAACCATGGGGACGCCGGATTTGGGGAAGGCCCGCAGCAGCGGCAGGTTGTTTGCCGCGATGACGCGGGCGTCAAAGGGGATCGGCAGACCGACTCTGATCAGATCCTGCGCGCTCTGAGGTGCGTTCACACGGCCGGCCAGCTCTGCCAGCTGGTCGTTACTCAGATCCGAGTCGCCTTCCTCCTCCGGCTGCTGATCCTTCGCATAGATCTGCTGGATGAAGCGCCAGGTGGTGTCACTCGACCGCGACTGATCGGCGACCACAAAGCTGGCATAGATCGCACGGCTGTCGTAAGTGCCACTGGCCGAATACTTATCGAGAAAGTCCACAAATCGGAGATTGATATGCAGCTTGCCGGACTCGATGCGGCGCCCGATCTCCTCTCCTTGGTCTTGAACCATCTTCCCGCTATAGGGGCAGAGCGGATCTAAATAGAGGTCAATCTGCCCGGGAGCCGCGGGGTCGCCGAGGGCGAGGACATCCCCGGCCGGCGCCGCGTCGGCCGCATGGGCCAACCCGACGTTGGGACCCCAGACCAGGACGGCGGCGAGTAGACCGATGATCGTTGCGAATCGCCTCACTACATGCACCGCTCCATCATGGCGTAAGCGGCTACACCTTCCGGTTCTCGGACTTGATCAGCCAGGCCAGCTTCTCCATCGACTCCGTCATGCACCGCGCGCAGGGTGTTCACCGCGGCGTAGGTGCGGGTGGTGATCAGGTCGACGATGTCACCGGTGCTGTGCTCGTAGGGAGGGAATTCCGGCAGGGTGGTGCTGGCGGCCACGGTGTCTGAACGGCCGTCGGGCAGTCCGTCGAGCGCGCGCATCCGCTCGGCGATGGTGTCGCTGGACTCACGGGCGAAGTCGACGAGTTCGTCGAGCTGCAGGTGTAGATCGCGGAAGTTGCTTCCCACGACATTCCAGTGGGCCTGTTTGCCTTGCAGATGAAGTTCGATCAGGTCGACCAGGACCTGCTGAAGGCTCGCGCTCAGCGCCGGTGAGGCCTGGAAATGTGTGATATCGGTTTCGGGTGTGCGGGCTGAAGTACTCATGCTTAGTACAATCCCACCTAATTTGGATCTATTCCAGATTAGGTGCAGAAGCTCACACGTCGATTCGCGAGCCCATGACGACCGTGCGATCCCTGGGGAGGCCGAAGTACTCGGCCGCGTCAGCGGTGATATGCGATGTCGCAAGGAACAGCTGCTTGCGCCACCGAGCCATCGTCGGCGCCGTGCCTTTCTGCAGCTCCAGTTTTGAGAGGAAGTAGGTGGCTTCGTCTATCGGGATCGGTTGTCCCTCGGTCTGCTCGGGGTCGAGTAGCTGCAGTGCGTGGGGGACGTTGGGTGTTTCCATGTACCCGAATCGTGCCGTGACGTGGATGATCCCGTCTTCGGCGTAGCCGAGATTGTCGATGGTCGTCCGCTCGGCGTCCTCCACGCGGGGAACCGGGGATGTCTCGATCGAGAGAATGACCACGTGCTCATGCAGTACGTGGTTGTGCTCGACGTTGGCCCGCATCGCCAGCGGCGTGGTGTCCTTGCTCCGGTTGAGGAACACCGCGGTGCCGGGTACGCGCACCACACGCGCCGTGTCCTCGTTGAGCTGGTCGACGAACTCCCGCAGCGGACCCTCGGCCTGCTCACGGGCGGGGGTCACGATGGTGCGGCCGCGCTCCCAGGTTCTCATCACGGTGAATGCGATCAATGCGATCAAGAGCGGCAGCCACGCGCCATGAACCAGCTTGGTCATGTTCGCCGCCAGGAACAGCAGATCCACGGTCAACAGCGTGCCCCCGCCAAGGAGTAGCAGCCAGAGCGGGGTGTTCCAGCGAATGCGGGCGACGTAGAAGAACAGCAGGGTCGTGATGGTGATGGTGCCGGTCACCGCCATACCGAAGGCGTACGCCAATGCGGCCGAGGTTTGGAATGCGAAGACCAGCGTCAGCACGGAAACCATCAGGACCCAGTTGATCCACGGCACGTAGATCTGGCCGATCGTCGATTCCGAGGTGTGGGCTATCCGCAGCCGTGGCAGGTAGCCGAGTTGTACGGCCTGCGATGCCACCGAATAGGCGCCGGTGATCACCGATTGGGACGCGATCACCGTCGCCGCCGTGGCGAGCAGCACCATCGGCAAGCGGGCCCACTCGGGTGTCAACAGGAAGAACGGCGCGGTGATGGCGGATTGATCACCGAGGATCAGGGCGCCCTGGCCGAAGTAGCTCAGGGTCAGCGCGGGGAGCGCAAGACCGAGCCAGCCGTAGGTAATGGCCTTGCGTCCGAAGTGACCCATATCGGCGTACAGCGCCTCGGCTCCGGTCACCGAGAGCACCACTGCCGCAAGTGCGAAGAAGGCGATGTGAAAGTGCCCGACCATGAAACCGACTGCATAGGTAGGCGAGAGCGCCTTGAGGATCTCCGGATGTTTGACGATGCCGGTTACCCCACAAGCACCGATCGCCGTGAACCACGCGATCATGACCGGCCCGAAGAACCGTCCTATCAAGGCGGTGCCGTGGCGTTGCACCAGGAACAGCCCGATGATGATCACCGCGGTGATGGGAACGATCCACGCTTCGAGATCTGGCTGAATGACCTTCACGCCCTCGACCGCCGACAGCACCGAGATGGCGGGGGTGATCATGCTGTCGCCGAAAAACAGGGCGGCGCCGAAGAGTCCGACACCTGCCAGCACCAGGGCGGCCCGACGGCCTTGTTTCCCACCCCATCGCGTCAACAGCGTGATGAGCGCCATGATGCCGCCCTCACCGTCATTATCGGCGCGCATCACCAGGGTGACGTACGTGAACGTCACGATAGCCATCACCGACCAAAAGATCAGCGACACAATGCCATACACGTTATCCGTGCTGACTGGTACGGGATGTGGGTCAGCTGGATTGAATACCGTCTGAATGGTGTAGATCGGGCTGGTCCCGATATCTCCGAACACCACCCCCAACGCTCCGACGACGACCGCCAGGCGCACGGTGTTGGCCAGTCCGGCGGGGCTGTGTGGTGACGCGGTCGCAGAGTCTTGTTGCACGGTGCGGTTCTCGTTTCTGCATCGCCCACCGCGGCATCCGGTGTGGCTGGTTGTGGCAGCCAGATATTAGCCCGAGCTTGGGCCGGCGGCCCGCTCATAGGCGGCGGTCAATTCGGCGAGTACACCGTTGACGGGTTGGGAATGCCTGTCCAGATGCGTGGTGCGTAGGTCGTCCATGAACCGCTCCCAGAGGGGCGGCCCTCCCGCGGCCAAGAGTTCGGCGCGTACCGACAGTTCCCGCGAGGCGGGCAACCACTGTGCACCCCAGGCGCCGAGGTGTGCCATCAACGGGACAAGCTGAATCGCGGCCTCGGTGAGGTGGTACTCCACCTTTTGGAGGTGGGTGGGGTCGTCGTCGCGGGTGAGCAGCCCGGCGCCGACCAGCTTGGCCAGCCGGCTGGCGAGCGTGTTCGACGCGATGCCTTCTTCCGAGGCGGAGAGCAGTTCGCGAAAATGGGTATTGCCACTAAACATAATGTCGCGCAGGACGATAAGGCTCCACCTGTCTCCCAGCAGCTCCATCGTCAGGTTGATGGGACAGCCCGACTTGCCCGGTGCCACGGGCAGCCGATCCGTGTCAACTGGTTGCGTCATGCAATCAGTCTAGGGTAGCTTTCAAAACCGATTGCAGATTGCAATCGGAAGGGATTTCGGAATGACTCAGCGCGTCCGCGTCCAGTGCTTCAGTGTCACCGCCGATGGCTTCGGTGCGGGAGAAGGTCAATCCGAGGAACGGCCCTTTGGGCACGCAGATCCGTCGAAGCTCATGTCATGGGCCGGAGCCACTGCCAGCTGGGTCAATCGCACCGATGCGGGCGGCACCCGCGGGCTCGATGACTACTTCACCCGGGACTGGGCGCGAAACATCGGGGCAGAGATCATGGGGCGCAACAAATTCGGTCCAGTGCGTGGTCCGTGGCAGAACCATGACTGGCAAGGCTGGTGGGGTAGTAAGCCTCCCTTCCGGACCCCGGTGTTCGTGCTTACCCACCACGAACGTCCTTCGTTCACCCTGGGCGACACTACCTTTCACTTCCTCAATGTCTCGCCGCACGAGGCGTTGGCACGTGCCTTCGAGGCCGCCGACGGGAAGGATGTGAGGATCGGCGGTGGTGTCGCCACGGTCCGCGCGTTTCTTGATGCGGGCCTCGTTGACACCATGCACGTGGCGGTCGCCCCGGTGGAGATCGGACGCGGTGAGCGGTTGTGGGACAGTCCCGACGAGCTCACCGACCGCTTCCACCTGGAGAAAATTCCCAGCACGAGCGGCGTTGTGCACCATCTGTTCTGGCGCCGCTGATATCACTACGGCGCGTTGGAACGCCAGCTAGGGTGTTGCCCGCTGGCGGTCGACTGAATGCCTACCCGCGGTGGCTCTGTCCTGGGCCGCGCGCTGTTTAGCCTTGTACATCTCTGCGTCGGCGGTGATCAGCAGATGGTGCACAACCGTCTCCAATGTGGGGGAATGTGCGGTGATGGTGGGAGGCATCGGTATCCAGGCCCCGCCCATGCTGGAGGTGACCGTCGGAAAATCGTCGTTCATGGCGAGGGCTTCGGAGACCATCCGCGGGATTCCGAGATGCACCGGCGGGTAAACGATTGCAACAAAGGCGAATTCGTCGCCCCCTAGGCGGGCAAGCAGGGTGTCCAGCCCGGCAACGGTGAACAACCGTTGTGCCGTTCGCCTGAGTACCTCGTCGCCGATGTGGTGGCCGTACGTGTCGTTGATCGCCTTGAACTCATCGAGATCGATGACCACCGCGACGACGATCTTGTTTTCGGTTGACCTCGGCCATGCTGCGCAGGCCTCCTGCAGGCCGCGCCGGTTGAGTACACCCGTGAGGGGGTCATGCCGGACCAGGTGATCGCGGGTTGCGATATACCTGGTCAATTGCCTTTTGCCTGTATACACCACCCAGCCGGCGGTGACGGCCGCCAGCGCGATCGTCACAACCGCGATGACAAGTTCGGGGTAGGACATGTCCCCGCGCGGTACCGCGCCGCCGACGGTAACCACGAACCCAGCCGTCAGCACCATTGACTGGAACTGCATGGCGCGGCGTCCGTGCACCAGGAAGACGTATCCGCTGACCGCCACGAGCCAGGCCATCTTGACGAAGGCGACTCCAGAGCTGGTCACCACAAGCAGCCCTATCGTGATCGCCGCATCGCAATACAGCACCCACGCGAGTGACTGGGGGTACGTCACCGGCCTCCGCATGGCAAACCGCACGCCCCACGCGAACGTGGGTAGCGATACGGCCAGACAGAGCATCGGGATGGTCGACATCCCCTCGAAAGCCAGCGTGATCGCGGCTGCTCCGATGGCGATGGAGCCGACCGCGGTCAACAGGGCGAGGGCTCGACGCACCCGGGCTTGTTCGAGGATGCGGATGTTTGTCTCGAAGATCTGGCTGCCCGAGGGCCGCGCGTAGCCGTACATCACCGGTGCGGTGTCCTTGTCATCGAACACTCCGATCAAGATTCTGGTGTCTGGGGTGACCACATCTGTCCTGGCGAACATAGCGCCTAGCGCCCCCACGCCGCAGCTTTGGGGGCCACGGGTCAGCCGAACCTCTACGCAGCACGCAGCCGGTGTGTGCTGGCGATAATCGCGTCGCACAGCGCCTGCTCGGGTTCTGATAGCACGCTGCGGCGGCGTAGCAGCACGAATTCCAGCTCGCCCAGGTCGGGTAGGCCGTTGTCGGCGACGGTGACAAGTCCTGCGGGCAGCAGTGATTCGGCGTGCGCCACCACACCCATACCTGCCAGTGCCGCCGCCCGCAGCCCCAGCTGGCTGTCACTGACGCAGGCGATTCGCCACGTGCGACCCTCGCGCTCCAGCGCTCGCAGCGCCGCATGCCGGGTCAGACTCGGCGGCGGGTAGGTGACGATCGGGACCGGGTCGCGCACGTCCAACGTGCCGGGCCGTCCCGCCCACACCAGCCTGTCGCGCCAGAGCAGTTCCCCGTGCTTCTCTCCGGGGAGACGCTTGGCCACCATCAGGTCCAATTCGCCTGCCGCCATGCGGTTTTTGAGGTACTCACTCAGCCCGACGATGAGTTCGAGGTCCACGCCCGGATGCGAATTCTGAAACTCGACGAGGACATCGGGCAGCTGGCGGGCAACCAGGTCATCGGAGGCGCCGAGCCGGATGAGCCCGGTGAGCTGAGAATGCGCGAAGTACCGATCGGCCTGCGCGTGGGCGTCCAGGATGGCGCGGGCGAAGCCGACCATCGCGGCGCCGTCGGCGGTCAACGCCAGATTGCGGGTATCGCGCCGGAACAGCTCCCGTCCGATGGATTGCTCCAGCCGCGCGATATGCCCGCTCACCGTGGACTGGCGCAGCCCGAGTATCCGTCCGGCCGCGGTGAACCCACCGGCGCGTTCGACCGTCAGGAACGTCCGAAGCTGCTCGGGGTCCAACATATCAATCACGATACTCGTTGAGAGATATCGCTTCTATCGGCTTTCGTAATCAGTATCGGGCTCATTACGGTGGCGAGGTGAGGTGGCTGGCGAAACTGCGCATCGATGGATTCCTGCTGGGGTTGTTCGCGGCCATGGGCGTCGGCCTGCTGATCCCCGCGCGCGGCGGTGCCGCCGACGTTCTCGACTGGGCCACCAAGATCGCCATCGCGGTGCTGTTCTTCCTGTACGGAACACGACTCGAACCGCGCGAAGCGCTCGAGGGTCTACGCCATTGGCGGCTGCACACCACGGTGCTGGCCGCGACCTACGTACTGTTCCCGTTACTCGGGCTGGCCATGAAGTTGTTGGTGCCCTCGGTGCTGACAAACGACCTCTACACCGGTGTGCTCTACCTGTGCCTGCTGCCGTCTACGGTGCAGTCCTCGATAGCGTTCACGTCCATTGCCCGAGGCAACGTGGCGGCCGCGGTGGTGAGCGCCTCGGTGTCTAACATGTTGGGCGTCTTCATAACTCCCTTGCTGGTCGTGCTGCTGATGCAAACCACGGGGGAGGCTACCGTCTCACCCACCGCGATCCTGGAGATCGTGGTGCAGCTGCTGGTGCCCTTCGTCGCCGGTCAGCTCTTGCGGCCCAAGCTGTATCGGGTGCTCTCACACACGACGCTCACCAAGGTGGTCGATCGTGGTTCGGTCTATCTCGTGGTCTACGCGGCCTTTAGCGCCGGGATGGTCGAACACGTCTGGCAGGGCATGGAGATCTCCCGGCTGTTGGCGGTGGTCGCGGTCAGCATCGTGCTGCTGGCGGTGGTACTGGGCGTCACGGCAGGAGTCGCGCGGCTGTTTCGTTTCGACAGGGCCGATCGCGTCGTCGTGATCTTCTGCGGATCCAAGAAGAGTCTGGCAACTGGGCTGCCCATGGCCACGGTGCTGTTCGCCGGACATCCGGTGGGCCTGATCGTGCTGCCGCTGATGATCTTCCACCAGATTCAGCTGATCACTTGCGCCGCGCTTGCCGGGCGGTGGGGGCGAGCCGCCGAGGCAGCCGAAACCGCGGAGGTTCCGGCGGGCGCCCGGCCGTAAGCAGGCACCGCCTGGATGTCTGTGGCCTGCTTTAGAGTTCGTCCTGTGATGCTGCGACGGTGGAGACGTAAGGCGATTCGTGCTCGGCGTCGCCTGTCGCGCGCGTTGATCGCACTCGCCGTCGTGGTGCTCGCCGGGCCGGTCCTCGCGATGGTCATCTGGCCGGCCGTCGTCGTGTATCGGAACACGGGTGACGCGCTGCTCGCCGCGTTGGCGCAGGTGGCCTATCTGGCGGCACCTTATGCCGTGTATGTGCTGCTGCGGGCCGCGGGATGGGGTCTGAGAGGTCTCGCCGACGCCGCCGCCCGTCGTCGGTATGATGCCCGATTGCATAGGTACACAACACTATCCGGACTAGCCGAGGTCGACGAGATGTCCGGCGTTGATTTCGAGACGTTCGTCGCGGCCCGCATGTATGGTGCCGGCTGGCATATCGAGACCACACCGGCAACCGGCGATTACGGTGTTGACCTGATAGCCACCAGTCGGCGTGATGTCGTTGCCGTGCAATGCAAGCGCTACTCCAAGACGGTGGGCGTCAAAGCCGTTCAAGAGGTGGTAGCGGGCGCAGTGCACTACGGCTGCCCGCGCACCATGGTGGTTAGCAATCAGGACTTCTCCCGCCAGGCGTATGCACTCGCGGCGAGCAGCAACTGCGAGCTTATCGGACGCGATCGGCTACCAGGGTGGCTGAACCAGCGCTGAGGCGCCTCTTTGAACGGCGCACGGCCCAGACGGCGACCAGCAGCGCCACCCCCAAAAGTGGGTAGCCCATGGCGATACGTGCGAAGGCCAACCATCCGACAGCGTCCTCGGTGTACAGCCATTCCTGCACAACAAATCTGGATAGGAAGACGGCCGCGATGGACAGGGTTGCCACCGCGTAGGCGAATCGCGACGGCCTGTCGTCGCGCCAGCGCTGCCCGCTGCCGGTGAGGCCGTGCCAGAGCACCCCGGCGAGCGGCCAACCCACCAGCACCGACGCCAGGAACACCACCGCGGCAAGGAGGTTAGTCCAAATGCCCATGAGGAAGAAGCCCTTGGCTGACCCGATCTGATAGGCGATTACCGCCGAGATCGCCACCCCGAACAGCCCGGAGACGGCAGGCTGCAGCGGCTGGTTGCGTAACCATCGCCACGCGGCGATCGCCAGCGCGGTGGCCACGGATATCCAGATCGCACCGGACAGGCCAAAGGTGCTGTTGCCCAAAGCAAACGCGACGCTGGGAAGCCCGGCATAGACCAGTCCGGACAGACCTCCGGCCTGTTCGAGCACTGTGGGCCTGCGTCCGGAGGTCTCGGTCACGTCACCCGCCGTCCACCCAGATGCCGGCCCAGGAACCGCTCCGTCGCCCGGAACAGATCGATCTGGTTCTCGGGATTGAGGAAGCCGTGGCCCTCGTCCTCCTTGACCATGTACTCGACGTCCACCCCGCGGGCGCGCAACGCTGCGACGATATTGTCGGACTCGGCCTGCACCACACGTACATCGTTGGCGCCCTGCACAACCAGCAGAGGTGTGCGTATCTGGTCCACCCGGGTGATGGGTGAGCGGGCCAACATATCGGCTTCCTGCTCGGGGTCGGCGGGATCGCCGACGTACAGGTACCAGTTGTTGGTCAGGTTCGGTCGCACGAATGGCGGGAGGGTCCGCATGAAGTTAGCGAGATTGGAGATCCCCACATAGTCGATGGCGGCTGCGAAGACGTCCGGAGTGAAGGTGACTCCGACGAGCGCGGAGTATCCGCCGTACGAGCCGCCGAAGATCGCGACTCGGCTCGGATCCGCGTAGCCCTGTTTGACGGCCCAGTCGACGGCATCGATGAGGTCGTCGTGCATCTTGCCGGCGAACTCGCCGATGGCGGCCTTCGTGAATGCCGTGCCGTACCCGGTGGATCCACGGAAGTTAACCTGCAACACGGCATATCCGCGGTTGGCCAGGAACTGCACCGACGGATCGAATCCCCAGCTGTCGCGGTGCCATGGACCGCCGTGGACCAGCAGCACCAGCGGCAGCCCGGCGGGTTCCACACCGACCGGCAGCGTCAGATATGAATGCAGACTCAAGCCGTCACGCGACGGGATGGTCACCGGAGTCATCGGTGCCAACGAGGCGGGGTTCAAGTGTGGATACGGTCGGAACAATTGTCGGCTCTCACCGGTGGTGTGGTCGTAGAAGTACGTGACGCCGGGATCCCGATCATGCGCGAAGCTGACCACCCAGCGTTGGCCGTTTTCGTCGGACGAGATCTCGCCCAGATCACCGTCCGACAACCCTGTCAGCTTGTCCAATACGGCGGCAAAGGACGGATCAAGCGCCCGGATCACCTGGCGTTCGCCGAGGTACCGGACTCCCAGCAGCTCACCGGTCTTCCGATGACGAATCAGGGCCGGCGCCAGGCCGAGCGCCGCCGAGAGGTCGAAGGCGGGGTGGCTATCGACTTCGGTCTCGTCGCCGGTGGCCAGATCGAGCCGAACCAGACGTGTGTGGTCGGAGTCGCGACTGGAACCCAGCCATAGCCCGGTGCCATCCGGTGTCATCTGGGTCGGGTGCATGCCCACCGGATAGTCCGCGCCGTTGTAGACGGCTAGGGATTCCAGCGCCCCGGACTTGAATCGAGAGAACTCGATGTTCCCCTCAGATGTCAGCGATTGCGTGAACACCCCGTGATCCGGGCTGCAGAACCAGGCCATCACGCCACCGGGATTCTCGGCCAGCATGGTGAGCTCACCGGACGCGATATCGAGCTCGTAGAGGTCGATTTGGTCGATCTTGCGGTGATTCAGCTGGATGAATGCTTTGCCGGGACGACCGTGGGGCTGCTCCAGTCCCAGCAGTCGCACCCCCGGAAACGGCGTCAGATCAACGGCCGGCCCGTCGGGGTCATCCAGGTCCACTCGGTACAGATGCCAGTTCTCGTCGCCGCCCGAGTCCTGCACGTACAGCAGCCAGCGCGGATCATCGGCCCAGAAAAAGCCGGTGACGCTTCGGGTTTCGTCGCGGGTGACGCAGTGTGCGTCGTCTGTGCTGTCACTGCCGACGGCTTGCACCCATACGTTGAGACGGTTCTTCCGCGGTGCCAGGTATGCGATCTTGGTTCCGTCTGGAGAGATCGATGCGGATGCGCGGCTGGGTGGATCGAAGAATTCTTCGACCTTGATGAGCTCGGAGAGTGCCATGCATCCAGGAAAGACTGTGCCGCTACGGCATACTCAAGGGATTCCGGAGTGAGGTGGGTCACGGTCAGCCAGGGCCGGGGTTGACCGTGCCGTAGCGGCATGGTGTCGAGTGGGGTTATGTCAGCGGATGTAGGAGGAGTGACGGTGGGCTGGAGCACTCGAGAGCTCGCCGAGCTCGCCGGCACGAGCCTGCGCACGGTGCGTCATTATCACGATATTGGCCTGCTCGACGAGCCCGAACGCCGTTCTAACGGTTACAAGAGCTACGGCGTTGCGCACCTGGTGCGGGTCCTGCAAATCAAACGCCTTGCCGGACTCGGTCTTTCCCTGCAACAGATCGCCGACATGGACGTGGCCAACGAGGATCCGCACGTAGCGCTGCGCGCTCTCGACACCGAGCTGGCGGCCACCATCGAGCGTCTCCGGCGGGTTCGCGCGGAAATCGGACAGATTCTTTCCAGTGCCGCGGTGGCGGATCTTCCGCCCGAGTTCGCCTCTGCCGCAGTCAATATGGAGCTGTCCGAGACAGACCGCTCAATGGCCTATGTCATGTCGCGGCTCCTCGGGCCGGAGGGGCTGCGGGTGTACATCGGCATGTTCCTGGATCAGCAGGACCGTGACCTCGACCGTGAGCTTGAAGATCTCCCCGCCGATGCCGATGAGCCGACGCGCGCCGACCTCGCCGAACGACTAGCTGTGCAGGCCCGCAGGCTGTACACCGAACACCCCGGAATGCTGGCATCAACGGCAGACGCGCCGCGTGGCCAGCAGTTCGTCGAACGCACCATTGCCCAAGCGCTGCTTGATCTTTTCAATCCGGCGCAGCTGGACGTACTGGTTCGGGTGGGTGTGGCGGTGAAGTCCTCCTGAGCGGTTCAGCCCGGATGTCAGGAGCTGGGTTGGGGGATGTTGCAGTGCGCGACTGTCGGATTGACCCCGGCGTAATTGAGCGGCCCGGCGATAACGGTCAACGCAATGGTTCCCGCGCTGGCACAGGTTTGCGGGCTATCGGTGAAATACCCGCGTTGAGCGACGGCGATTGCCCCGATTATCAGCCACACGGCCAGGAGCAGTCCGGCATAGCGCATGGTTTTCTCCTCAGTAGTAGTGGGAACGGCCGCCAATGGCGTGCCCCATGCGGCCCGCGACCATCAGGACCAGCCCGATGACCAGGAGTACGACCCCAATGGTCCACAAAAGCCCGATATTGAGTAGGAATCCGGCGGCCAGCAGTATGACGCCGAGGATGATCATGGCGCTCACCTAGTTTCAGTGCAGACGTGTACGCGGGTGGGTTGCTTACGCTGTCAACATTACGCCGCGCGGCGCACTTCAGGGAGTGGTTCGCGATACACGGGGAACCGCAGGGGCGTATTCCCGCGCTAGGGAGCCTAGCGGGGGTTCGCATGACGGCCCGGCCCGCTAAACGGCGTAACTGCTGAATGGGCGGTGGTGCGTCCGCGAAGGAGGGTGCGATCGAGGGGGTTGTTGAGTGATTCGGTGTTGCCGCGCCAGCCGGCTGTCTCGACGTTTCGTTTGAGGCCGAAAGCATTGCCGACGTTGACCGATGACTGGACAGTCGGAGGAGTCGAGCTGGGGAGCTCGGCTGATGGCAGGGGCCGAAAGTGGCAAGGTGATGGCAACAGACTTCGATCTGCACTCGCTGGTTCGGGTCACGGAAACACCTGATCCGGCCCAAGCAGTCCCGGAGTGGACGTCGCTTCAGAAACTGGGTTTCCGAATGCTTTTCACCATTGGTGGCGGGATGCTGCTGATCACTGGTGCTGTCATTCTGGTGGCCACGGTGTACGCCATTGTGGGGAGCGCCAATGTGGGCTCTTACCCACTTGAACCGGTGATCTGGCTGCTTGCGCAGATCGGCAGCTATCTGACTCGAGGTCGCGGTGTCGAGATCGCCGTGTCGGCCGGCTCAGACATGTTGTGGACATGGTGCTTTCATCTCGGTTGGATTGTGGTGGCGCTGCTGATCACCGCGTTATGGACCGGCATGGATCGGCGGCGCCGCAACTATCGGAGTCTGGCCGCGTCGCTGATTGTGTTCGCGCGCTTCGGGTTGGCGTTGGCGATGATTCTGTACGGGGTGTGCAAGGTGATTCCCGTCCAGATGGGGTACATGGCGCTGCCGGATCACCAGCTGCAGTTGGTGGGCGATACCAGCCTGTTCCATACGCTGTGGGGTTTCATGGGCGCCTCCGAGCCGTACTCGGTCGTTACCGGGCTGGTTGAAGCGGTGTCGGGAGTGCTGCTGTTGTGGAATCGTACGTGGCTGCTCGGGGCGCTCGGGTCGGTGATTGCCATGGCACAAGTGTTTCTGCTGAACATGTCCTACGACGTGCCGGTCAAGCTGGTTTCCGGCGAATTATTGTTCGTGGCAATCGGTATCACGTCGCCGTATTGGTCCAACATGGCGCGCGTCGTGCTCAATCGGGGTGAGACTCGCCCGATTGTGCTCTGGTCGCCACTCGGGGCGAGTAGACCCTGGTTGCGGCGAACCGGCGTGGTCGCCAAGTTTGGCGTCGCTGCGATGGTGCTGGCGTTCGCCGTGGTGCAGGGCGCGATGGGATACACCGTCTATCACACCCCGACCTCAACTCTCGACGGGGTTTGGCGCGCAACGTCATTCACCGTCGACGGGCGCGAAGTAATGTTAAACGGGAGGAGCCCGCGGCCGTGGACCAATGTGGCGATCACCGACCGCAACAAGGTGCCCGAAGCCGGCGTGGTCCGGTTTGTTGGCCAGACGCCGGAGGGTTACACCACCAGGTGGCTGCTCAAGATCGACGGGGATCGCCTTGAGTTACGCAAGCGAGAGTCGGATTCGGCCCAGGTTGTGCTACGCGCGCACCAGCCGGACAAGGACCGGCTGGTGTTGGCGGGCGAGTTGGACGGCAGGCAGATCGAGGGCACATTCGAGCGCCGGTTCATGGAACGCAGCAGAGCGGGTTTCCGGCTCATCAGCCCGCCGATGCCGGTGGATTCGTTACGGTAGTCCTCGACGTCGTGAACGTGGCCCTGCACTGTCGATCCGCAGCGTAATTCACGGATCCCTTACCGAAGATGTTTGAGTGCGGCATTCGCGGCATGCACACCGCACATTCCGTGTGCGCCCGGGCCGGGGGGAGTGGCCGCGGAGCAGATATACATGCCCGGGGTGCCCAAACTGTAGGGTCCCAGTGAAATCCGCGGGCCGAATACCAGCTGACGGATGTCCTTGGCGCCGGTCATGATGTCGCCGCCCACATAGTTGGCGTTGTATGCCGACATCTCGGTGGTCGAGCGCACGGCCATGCCGATGATGCGTTCACGGAACCCGGGCGCGAACCGCTCGATCTGCCCGATGATCGCCTCGGTAGCGTCTCCGCTGTAGCCAAAAGGCACGTGTGCGTAGGTCCACAGCGGATGGATATTGCCCGCGGAGCGCTGCGGATCGGCCAGATATTGCTGGCCGACTAGGACGAAGGGCTGCGCCGGCATGGCACCGGCGTGGATCTGCCGTTCGGTGGCGGCCACCTCGGCGTAGGTGCCACCGAGGTGCACGGTGCCGGCGCGGTGGGCGTTGGGGTTGGTCCAGGGAACTCCACTGTCGACCGCGAAGTCGACCTTGAAAGCGCCCGGGCCGTGGCGGAACTTCGCGAACGCACGGCTGACTCGCGTGGGCAGCAGATCGCCGAGAATGTCTGCGACAGCGCCGGGTTCGAGATCGAACAGGGTCAGATCGGCGTCTGGAAGTTGAGCGGCGTTCGCCACCCGAACCCCCGTGTGGACCGTTCCGCCCAGCTCGGCGAGAGATGCGGTCATGGCCCTGATGAGGGAACCGGTGCCGCCCGAGACGACGGGCCAGCCGTGCCGGTGCCCGGCGGTCATGATCCCCAGGCCGACCGCCGCCGTCATCGGGTAGTGCAACGGCCGGAAGGTATGTGCGGCGACGCCGCCGTAGAGTGCGCGGGCGGGCTCGGTGCGGAACAGCCGCGCGATCGTCGAGGCGGGTAGTGCTGCGGGTAGTCCGAATCGCGCCAGCTGGATCGGGTGGTGGGGCACACGCAATAACGGTGCCGTGATGTCTTCCGAGAGGGTGTCGAAATGCTCTGAGGGGTAACCGAATAGTGCGTGCCATCGGTTACCGTCGCGCCCCATCCGAGTGGCCGTGTCGTCGACCGACCGGTACAGCACACCGGCCGTGCCGTCATCGAGCGGATGCACACAGTCGATCTCGGGCAATAGCCAGCGCACACCGTGACGAGCCAGGTCCAGACTCGTCAGGAACGAGGACCCGATGGCCATCGGGTGCGCCGCGGCGCAGTGGTCATGGATCAATCCGGGCTCGAGCATCTCCGAGGAACGGCATCCGCCCCCGGGTTCATCAGTGGCCTCCAACACTGTGACCGAGATCCCTGCACGTGCCAGGGTAATTGCTGCGGCCAGCCCGTTGGGTCCGCTGCCGACGACGGTCGCCGTGCTCATGCAGTCTCCATACCGTCTGCGCAGTTGACGCGAAAGGCCAAGGCAACCAACGAATTACAGACGATCTGCACCGCGACATCCACCTCCGTCGTGTCTGACACCACAGTCTACAAACCGGTGCGGCGTGTTCTTGGCTGGCTGGATATTGTGCCCGTCGGGCCGGTTGACGAAAGTATGAACGGTGTGCAAATTTTGTCCCTGTGGCGGTAGTCGGCAAGCAGGCAGGTATCGGTGATCTTGTGGATCAGCTACAAGGTCGATATCCGAGCTTGACTCGCGACGTCGTGGAGGCGGTGGTTCGTGCCGAACACTCCCGCTTCGACGAGAGCCGATTGCGCGACTACGTTCCGCTCCTGGTGGAGCGGCGTGCACGCGAGGAACTCGCGCTGCTCAGCGTGTAGCGATCTACCTGTCGGGCAGCACTCCGGATCCGTGGATCGCGGCGCGAATCGCGGGTTCCGCGGTGCTGTTGGCAATGAACAGCATCTCGTCGCCGGCCTCCAATACGTCTTCGGGTTTAGGCAGCACGACCGTCCCTCCCCGAAGCACGGTGACCAACGCGGTATTGGGCGGCAGCGCCAATTCCTCCACGCGTCGTCCCACCAAGGGGTTGTCTTCGGGCAGAGTCAGTTTTGTCAGATCCGCACGGCCCTCTCGGAGTCCCATGAGACGAACCAGGTGACCGACATCGATCGCGCCCTCGACACCCGCCACCATGGCGCCTGGTGTGGAGACCGCGACATCGACACCCCACGCCTGACTGAACAACCACTGGTTGCGAATGTCATTGATGCGGGCCACTACCCTGGGCACGCCGAACTCGGATTTGGCCAGCAGGCCCACGACGAGGTTGGCTTTGTCATCGCCGGTGGCGGCCACCACGACATCGCAGGTTTGGATCCCCGCGTCCTCCAAGGTTTCCAGTTCGCAGGCGTCGGCGTTGAGCCAGTCCGCCGCGGGCACCGTGTGCGGCTCGAAGTTACTGCGTTCGCGTTCGATCAACAGGATTTTGTGGCCGTAATCGAGTAGCTCGCCCGCGACGGAACGGCCGACCTTGCCCGCGCCGGCAATCGCGACCCGCATCTTCCGTTCCGCCACCCCGCTATCGTGCCCTATTAATCGAAGTCAACCGACGGGAACCACGTGAGCTTGCACCAGCTGTACCTGGCCTTGCTCATCGGTGGCCTTGTACTGCTCGCCAGCATCGTCGGTACTCGCGTGGCCACGCGGATCGGATTTCCCAGCCTTTTGTTCTTCCTGCTGGTGGGGGTCGTTCTCGGCGAGGACGGGCTCGGTGTCGAGTTCGACAACGTGGAATTGGCTCGGAATGTGTGCACCGCTGCGCTTGCGGTGATCCTCGTCGAGGGCGGTTTGACCACACGGTTCTCCGATATCCGCAAGGTCCTCGCCCCTGCCGGTGCGATGGCCACGGTCGGTGTCGTCATCAGCACCGTGGTGACCGCGGTCGGCGCGCATGTGCTGTTGCGGATGGATTGGCAGCTGGCATTGCTGCTCGGCGCCATCGTGTCCTCCACAGACGCGGCCGCGGTTTTCTCGGTCTTGCGGGTGCTGCCGCTGCCACGCAGGGTGGCCGGACTGTTGGAGGCAGAGTCCGGTTTCAATGACGCGCCTGCGGTGATCCTGGTTCTGATGTTCAGTGTCATGCCCTTCGTGTTCGAGCCGAAGAGCGCGGTGATTCAGATCGTCTACGAGCTGCTGGCTGGTTCGGCGATTGGTCTCGGGTCTGGCTTTCTCGGGGCGATGGCCCTGCGTCGCGTCGCGCTGCCCGCGTCGGGGCTGTACCCGATCGCGACGTTCGGGCTGGGGCTGGTGGCGTTCGCCGCCTCGGGCAGCGTCCATGCCAGCGGCTTCATCGCCGCCTACCTGGCCGCGGTGGTGCTGGCCAATTCCGGTCTGCCGCACCGGTCTGCCACGCGATCATTCGCCGAGGGACTCGGTTGGCTGGCGCAGATCGGCCTGTTCGTCCTGCTTGGGCTGTTGGTTAACCCGACCGAGCTGGTGCATGACATCGTTCCGGCGATCCTGATCGGCTTGGTTCTCCTACTGATTGCCCGGCCGCTCTCCGTGGTGGGATCGCTTCTCGGATTTGGTATCCCGTGGCGGGAGCAGGCCTTTCTCTCGTGGGCGGGCCTACGCGGCGCGGTGCCTGTGGTGCTTGCAACCTTTCCCATCGTGGAGGGCGTGCCTAACAGTTACCGCCTTCTCAACATCGTGTTCGTCTTGGTGGTGGTTTTCACCTTGGTACAGGGACCGAGCCTGCGGCCCGTCGCGCATCTCCTGGGGCTGATCTCCCGGGAGGCCACCCGTGAGATCCAAGTCGAGGCAGCTCCTTTGGATGTGCTCGACGCCGAGCTGCTCACCATGAAGGTGCAGCCGGGATCTCGGCTGTGCAATGTGACCATCCTGGAGCTGCGGCTGCCCGATCCGGCCGTCGTCACCCTGGTCATCAGACAGGGCAATACCTTCGTTCCGCTACCCGACACCCGAATCGATTCGGGCGATGAACTCATGATTGTGACCACCAGTAAGACCCGGGCGTTGACGGAGTCGCGGTTGCGCGCGGTGAGCAGGCGCGGCAAGCTCGCGCACTGGTTCGATGAGTACGGCGAAGTCTGACCGATCCGCCGCGGATGCTGTCAAGCCGCTGTGAAGAATCGGTGTTGCGTTGACGCGCACCGTTTCTCAGGCATACAGTACCGATGTTCAGCACCTCGCTAGGTGAGGCTCCTGCACGAACACAGGCCACTGATCCGACGACGTCGAGAGACGCCCAGGGTTAGGACAGGTCTCCCCGGCCTAAGGGGTGACCCGAAGTGGCTTCCCACCAGGGATTACGTCGTGCAGTGCCGAAGCTCTGACGAGAGAGGTGATTGGGTCGTCCGATGTCGGGCGCCTGTCCTCCCGTTCGAGTGCCGCCTGGCCTGCGCTGATATGACGACCGATGCGGCATGGCCGCCCTGGCAGCAAGGAGGTGAGGGGACGAGATGAAGTCCGGCGATAGTCCGTATTCCAGCCCGGATCGAAAACCTGGAGTAATCCAGCACGTTTACATGTTCCCAGCCTTCCGCTGCGACACCGTTCACGCCTGACCTGACGCGAAAACATATGCGCCAGGCTTACTTTGGCGTGCCCGGAATCCCCTGCGCAGCGGACAAACCCCTGAAGGGCGGCAACTGCAATGGCATTCTTCAACGGCGTACCTCGCCGAAACCATCGACCCGCGGGGGCCCAGCCCATCGGGAGTTCCACCAACGGCCCGGCCTCCCAGACAGCGGGGGCCGTCATGGACAGTGCGCATATCGGCGACATCGTCGGTGCGTTGGGCACAATCGGCCAGCACGAGACGACGGATGGCCGCGGTCGGTGGCAGCGCTTCCGGATGTTGTTGGCAGTACTCGGCCCCGGTCTCATCGTGATGGTCGGCGATAACGATGCCGGTGGAGTCGCGACCTATGCCCAAGCGGGCCAGAACTACGGCATGGCCCTGCTATGGACGCTGGTGCTGCTCATCCCGGTGCTGTACGTCAACCAGGAGATGGTGGTCCGGCTGGGCGCGGTCGCCGGAGTCGGGCACGCTCGCCTCATCTTCGCCCGGTTCGGGCGGTTCTGGGGTGCCTTCAGTGTCGGGGACCTGTTCGTCGTCAACGCCCTGACAATCGTCACCGAATTCATCGGGGTGGCAATGGCATTGAGCTACTTCGGGTTGCCCCGGGTAATCTCCGTACCGCTGGCGGCGGTGTTGCTGTTCGCGGTGATCGCCGGGGGTTCGTTCCGGCGATGGGAGCGGTTCCTGTTCGCGCTCATCGCGATCAACATCGTCATGATTCCGATGGCGATCCTGGTGCACCCGTCCCTTACCACCACGGCGTCCGGTTTCGTGCCGTCATTCCCGGGCGGTCTGAACGCCGAACTACTGCTGCTCGTCGTCGCGATCGTGGGTACCACTGTCGCGCCATGGCAGCTGTTCTTCCAGCAGTCCAATATCGTCGACAAGCGGCTGACACCACGCTGGATCCGTTATGAGCGAATCGATCTCGCCGTCGGCATCGTCCTGGTGATGGCGGGTGCCATCTGCATCATGGCGGCGGCCGCATTCGGACTGGCGGGCACCGACGCGGTCGGCAATTTCACCGACGCCGGTGCGGTGGCACGGCTGCTGCATGATCATGTGAGCCCCGCGGTGGGTGCCTTGTTCGCCGTGCTGTTGCTTGATGCCTCGCTCATCGGTGCCAACGCCGTCGGGCTGGCCACCACGTACGCCTTGGGCGATACGTTCGGCAAGCGCCACTCGCTGCACTGGAAGATAAACGAGGCGCCTGCGTTCTACCTCGGGTACGGGCTGCTGCTGGGCATCGCCGCGGCGGTGTCGTTCAGCCCGGACCCGGTGCTGGGTGTCCTCACACAGGGCGTACAGGCGCTAGCCGGCGTGCTGTTGCCCTCGGCGACGGTGTTTCTGGTACTGCTGTGCAACGACAAGGCGGTGCTCGGCCCGTGGGTTAACTCCATGCGCCAGAACCTTTTTGCGGGGGTCATTGTCTGGGCGCTGGTGCTGCTCTCGCTGTCACTCACCGCGGCGACCTTCTTCCCTGACCTGACGACCGGACAACTCAAGGCATTCTTCGCCGCAGGCGCAGGTGTCGGCGTCCTGGGCGGGCTTGCGGTCGTCGTCGGGAAGAAGTGGACCGATCGTCGGGCTGCCGTACAGACGGCCGCGCAATTCGGCGGCCTGGACCCCGACGAGGTTCAGGATCTGGACTCGCTCCCGCAGGACCGCGCATTGCGGCGCGATCTCCTGCGCCAGGAGCGTGACTCCTGGCGCACCCCGGCGCTCGACACGCTGGGCCGCCCTGCCTGGTCACCGCTGCGGACGGCGGGAATGGTTGCGCTGCGCGGGTATCTGCTGCTGGCGGTAGTACTTGTCGCCGTGAAGATCGCCCAGACCATCATCGGGTAGCGATATGAAGTGGCTTGAGTGGGCGCGTTGCCGCGGCATGCCGACCGATCTGTTCTTCTCACCGGATCACGAGCGGGGGAGGGCTCGGACCCTGCGGGAGGCTCGAGCCAAACAGATCTGTCGGCACTGCCCGGTACGGGAGCCATGCAGCAGGTATGCCATCGCGGCGGGCGAATTATTCGGGGTGTGGGGGGCGACCACACCGCGGGAAAGACGCGACCGGAGCCGGGTGCCGCCTCGAGTGCGAGCACTAGACGTGGTTAGGAGAAACGAATAATATAGTTCGGTGAGCCGAAATTCTTCGCTGGACCAGGACAGCATGAATGCGTCATGGTGCGAGACAGTTGCGATTGCTCAAGCGATCGCCCTGGGCGACAAGGTTTCCGCGGCTCACATCCTGCGGACCAGCCAGCGCCGGCTCACGGTTTCCGAGGGTCTGTTGCATCTGCTCTCGGTGCTGATGCGTGCGGCTCCGGTCGGTGCTACGAGTTGGCTACTCGATACCGCCCGGGCCTGCACGCCGCCACCACCTATACCGAATCTTGTTTCAGTACAACCATTCCAGGAGGTCGCGTTCACAATGCCCACGCTCACCGATGAGATGAAGCGGATGCTCGGTTCCCAACTGGCGGTCCTGGCGACGGTGACCGACGGCACGACCCCCAACATCGGGCCCAAACGCTCGCTGCGGGTGCGCGATGAACGGTCTCTGATCTTCAATGAGAACACCGGCGGGCAGACACTGGCCAATATCCTTGCCGGATCAAAGGTTTCCGTTGCCGTGATCGACCGCGATGCGCTGGACGGGTACCGGTTCGTCGGTTCTGCCCGCATCCACGATTCGGGGCCGGCATTCGATGATGCCGTTGCCTTCGCGGAGGAGCGGGGACTGAAGTACCCGCGCTGCGCCGTCGTCATCGCCATCGAGGGCATCTACACACTTAAGCCGGGCGTTACTGCGGGGAAGCCCGTGTAGACATGGATCATGACGAAGCCCTTCCCGGCCTCTGACGAGGTCGTCGTGTACTGGCGGCCGGGTTGCCCCTTCTGCATCAAGCTGCGGACGCAGCTGCGCTTCACTCGGCTGCGCTACACCGAGGTGAACATCTGGGAATCGCCCGAGGCTGCCGCGTACGTGCGTTCCGTTGCCGACGGCAATGAGACGGTGCCGACCGTCAGCGTCGCGGGGCATCCGTTGGTGAATCCCTCGCGACAACAGCTGCTGGCGGCAGTGCGTAAACATGCTCCGCACGCATTGCGACAGTGACGCTCCTCACGCCGAGATGACGTTTGTGCGGGACTTCTCCGGCCTAGACCAGCATGAATGTCCACTCGGTAGGAGGGCCGCACCGCCACCCACAGGGAATAGTTAGCATAGGTATGTACTTTTCTACTGTGGGCGTAATCGCCCGTTCAAAGCAACGCGGACCGATCCCGAGGTATCTGGCATGACACAAACGATTTCCACACCAGCCGCAACGACCAGCCCTGATCTCAGGGAAGATCAGGCACTCGAGCGCCGCGTCGCGGAGGTCGTGTCCAACGACCCGCAACTGCAGGCGCTGTTGCCCGATGACGGGATTGCCGAGGCGGTCAATGAACCCGGCTTGCCGCTCGTCGAGGTGATCCGGCGACTACTGGAGGGCTACGGGGAACGCCCGGCGCTTGGGCAGCGAGCCATCGAATTTGTCACCGATGACAACGGCGCGACCTCCGTTGTGCTGAAGCCCGAGTACACCACCACCTCCTATCGCGAGCTGTGGAATCGCGCCGAGGCCATCGCCGCCGCGTGGTACGACCAGGGAATTCGTGACGGTGACTTTGTCGCTCAGCTCGGCTTCACGAGCACGGACTTCGCCTCGTTGGATGTCGCGGGACTACGCCTCGGGACGGTGTCGGTGCCGTTGCAGACCGGCGCATCGGTGCAGCAGCGCAACGCGATCTTGGAGGAGACGCAGCCCACGGTGTTCGCGGCCAGTGTCGAGTACCTCGATGCGACGGTGGAATCCGTGCTTGCGTCGCCGTCGGTGCGGCTGCTGTCGGTCTTCGACTACCACCCCGAGGTGGACAGCCATCGCGAGGCGTTGCGTGCGGCGCGCACTCGGCTCGATGATGCCGGTCGGGCCATCACCATCGAGCTCCTCGGCGAGGCCATCGCACGCGGACGCGAGCTCCCCGCGGCCCCACAGCCCAGCGTGGACCCCGATGCGCTGCGCCTGCTCATCTACACCTCCGGCAGCACCGGCACCCCCAAGGGCGCGATGTACCCGCAGTGGATGGTCGCCAACCTGTGGCAGAAGAAGTGGCTCACCACCGCGGTGATTCCGTCCGTGGGCGTCAACTTCATGCCGATGAGCCACCTGGCAGGCCGCCTCACGCTGATGGGCACGCTCTCCGGCGGCGGCACGGCGTATTACATCGCCTCCAGTGACTTGTCGACGTTCTTCGAGGACATCGCACTCATCCGTCCCACGGAGGTGCTGTTCGTACCTCGTGTGGTGGAGATGGTCTTTCAGCGCTACCAGGCCGAGCTGGATCGCTCGCTTGCCCCCGGTGAGAGCAACGCGGATATCGCCGAGCAGATCAAGGTGCGCATCCGTGAGGAGGATTTCGGTGGGCGTGTGCTCAGCGCCGGATCCGGTTCTGCACCTCTGTCTCCCGAGATGAACGACTTCATGGAATCGCTGCTGCAGGTGGCGATGCTCGACGGCTACGGTTCCACCGAAGCCGGGGCGGTGTGGCGCGACGGCATCTTGTCGCGTCCGCCCGTCACCGAGTACAAGCTTGTGAATGTTCCCGAACTCGGTTACTTCACAACGGATTCCCCGCATCCTCGGGGTGAGCTGCGCATCAAGTCGGAGACCATGTTCCCCGGCTATTACAAGCGCCCTGAAACCACTGCCGATGTCTTCGACGAGGACGGCTATTACATGACCGGCGATGTGGTCGCCGAGCTGGGAGCCGACCACCTCAAGTACCTCGACCGCGTCAAGAACGTCCTCAAGCTCGCCCAGGGTGAGTTCGTCGCGGTGTCCAAACTGGAAGCCGCCTACACCGGCAGCCCGCTGGTTCGGCAGATCTTTGTGTATGGCAACAGCGAGCGTTCGTTCCTGCTGGCGGTCGTGGTGCCCACACCGGAAGCCCTTGAACGGTATGTGGATTCGCCCGATGCGCTCAAGCCGCTGATCCAGGACTCCCTGCAGCAGGTCGCCAAGGACGCCGAACTGCAGTCCTACGAAATCCCCAGGAACTTCATCGTCGAGACTGAACCGTTCACCGTTGAGTCGGGCTTGCTCTCGGACGCGCGCAAGCTGCTGCGCCCCAAGTTGAAAGAGCACTACGGCGAACGGCTGGAGGCGCTGTACGCCGACCTGGCCGAAAGCCAGAACGAGCGGTTGCGTGAACTCGCCCGGGAGGCGGCCGGCCGGCCGGTACTGGATACGGTGACCGACGCCGCGGCGGCCCTATTGGGTGCCTCCGCCACTGATCTGGCCCCCGATGTGCGATTCATCGATCTGGGTGGTGACTCGCTGTCGGCGCTGTCGTACTCGGAGCTGTTGCGCGATATCTTCGAGGTGGACGTTCCGGTCGGCGTGATCAACAGCGTCGCGAACGATCTCGCCGCGATCGCCCGGCATATCGAGGCCCAACTGGCCGGTGACGCCACCCAGCCGACATTCGTTACGGTGCACGGCAAGAACGCGACCGTCATCAACGCCGCCGAGCTCACCCTCGACAAGTTCCTCGACGAGTCGTTATTGAAGGCGGCCAAGGACATTGCGCCCGCGACCAGCGATGTGAAGACCGTGCTGGTAACCGGCGGCAACGGTTGGCTCGGACGCTGGCTGGTGCTCGACTGGCTCGAACGGCTGGTCCCCAAGGGCGGAAAGGTGTACGCGCTCATTCGCGGCACCGACGTCGACGCCGCTCGGGCTCGGCTGGATGCGGTCTACGAATCGGGTGACCCGGATCTGTCGGCGCACTACCGTCAGCTGGCAGACCAGGGCCTCGAGGTTATCGCCGGTGACTTTGGTGATTCGGATCTTGGTCTGACACAAGATGTTTGGCAAAAGCTCGCCAGTGATGTGGATCTGATCGTGCACTCCGGTGCGTTGGTGAACCACGTCCTGCCGTACAGCCAGCTGTTCGGTCCGAACGTGGCAGGTACCGCCGAGATCATCAAGCTGGCGCTATCCGAACGGCTCAAGCCGGTCACCTACCTGTCGACGGTGGGCATCGCCGACCAGATCCCGGTAACCGAATTCCAGGAGGATTCCGACGTTCGCCTGATGTCGGCCGAACGCGAGATCAACGACGGCTACGCCAACGGGTACGGCAACTCCAAGTGGGCAGGCGAAGTGCTGCTGCGGGAGGCCCACGATCTGGCCGGTCTGCCCGTCCGGGTGTTCCGCTCCGACATGATCCTGGCGCACAGTGACTACCACGGCCAGCTCAACGTCACCGACGTGTTCACCCGCACCATCCAGAGCCTGCTGCTCACCGGTGTCGCACCGGCCAGCTTCTACGAACTGGATGCCGACGGCAACCGCCAACGGGCCCATTATGACGGTGTGCCAGGCGATTTCACCGCCGCGTCGATCACCGCGATCGGCGGCGTGAAGGTGACGGACGGCTACCGCAGCTTCGACGTGTTCAACCCGCACCATGACGGTGTCTCACTGGACACCTTCGTGGACTGGCTGATCGAGGCCGGGTACAAAATCGTGCGGATCGACGATTACGGTCAGTGGCTCGCCCGATTTGAGACGGCGCTCAAGAGTCTGCCGGAGCAGCAGCGACAGCAGTCCGTGTTGCCGCTGCTCAAGATGTACGAGAGGCCGCAGCCGGCGATCGACGGATCTGCCCTGCCGACCGCCGAATTCAGCGGTGCGGTGCGGACGGCCAAGGTTGGTGACGCAGGCGAGATCCCGCATGTCACCAAGGACCTGATCCTCAAGTACGCCGCCGACATCAGCCTGCTGGGGATGATCTAGCCGATAGAATCCCGCCTGTGACCGGTGCAGGCGGGGAGCAGCGTCTGCATGACCTCGCGCGGCTACGCCGGGTGCGCGACCGGATCGACCGCGAGTACGCGCAGCCGCTGAACGTCGAAGCGTTGGCACGCGATGCGCATATGTCGGCGGGCCACCTGAGCCGGCAGTTCAAGAGCGCCTATGGAGAGTCGCCGTACTCCTACTTGATGACACGACGTATCGAGCGGGCCATGATGCTGCTGCGCCGCGGCGACCTGAGCGTCACCGAGGTCTGTTTCGCGGTCGGCTGCTCATCACTCGGCACCTTCAGCACCCGGTTCTCCGAACTGGTGGGTGTGCCGCCCAGTGTCTACAAGGAACGAACCGCGGAGCACATCGTGGGCATGCCCTCCTGTGTCGCCAAGCGAGTCACCAGACCGATCAGGAATCAAGAAGCATCCCCTTCCGGGCGGCGGCTAGCGTGACCGTCATGGACATCACGATCAATGCGAGCTTCCTTCCACACACCGACCCCGAGGCCTCCCTGGCGTTCTATCGCGACGCCCTCGGATTCGAGGTCCGCAACGATGTCGGGTACGAGGGGATGCGGTGGATCACCGTGGGACCGGCCGGACGTCCCGATATGAACATCGTGCTCACACCGCCCGCCGCCGACCCGGGTATCACCGACGAAGAGCGCCAGACGATCACCGAGATGATGGCCAAGGGCACCTACGCCAGCATCATGCTGGCCACCGACGACCTCGACGGACTCTTCGAGCGTGTGCGGGCCACCGGCGCCGAGGTCATGCAGGAGCCCACCGATCAGCAATGGGGTTCACGAGACTGTGCCTTCCGTGACCCCGCCGGCTGCACCGTCCGGATCCAGGAGCTGTCCTGAATGGCCAAGAGCGCCAAAGTTACCCAGAATCATCCGGCTGACAACCATGACCTGATCCGGGTGCACGGTGCCCGGGTCAACAACCTCAAGGACGTCAGCGTCGAGCTGCCGAAACGCAGACTCACGGTGTTCACCGGCGTATCCGGCTCGGGTAAAAGCTCTTTGGTGTTCGGCACGGTCGCCGCAGAATCCCAGCGCCTGATCAACGAGACGTACAGCGCCTTCGTACAGGGATTCATGCCATCGCTGGCGCGGCCGGATGTCGACGTGCTCGACGGGCTGACAACGGCGATCATCGTCGACCAGGAGCGCATGGGGGCCGATCCGCGGTCCACGGTTGGCACGGCCACCGACGCCAACGCAATGCTGCGCATCCTTTTCAGCCGACTCGGCAAACCGCATATCGGTTCAGCTCAAGCCTTTTCGTTCAACGTCGCGTCGATAAGCGGCGCGGGAGCGGTCACCGTTCAGCGTGGGTCACAGTCCACGAAGGAACGTCGCGAGTTCAGCATCACCGGCGGCATGTGCCCGCGATGCGAGGGCAGGGGTTCCGTCAACGATATCGACCTCACCGCGCTCTATGACGAGAACAAGTCGCTCAACGAGGGCGCTCTCACCGTGCCCGGCTACAGCATGGATGGGTGGTACGGGCGCATCTACCGCGGCTGCGGATTCCTCGATGCCGACAAGCCGATTCGCAAGTACACCAAGAAGGAACTGCATGACCTGCTCTACAGGGAGGCGACCAAGCTCAAGGTCGACGGGGTTAACCTGACGTATCTCGGCCTGATCCCACAGATCCAGAAGTCGTATCTGTCCAAGGACATCGACGGCATGCAGCCACATATCCGCGCCTTCGTGGAGCGGATAGCCACCTTCACCACCTGTCCGGCTTGCCATGGGACCCGGTTGTCGGAGCTGGCCAGGTCCTCGAAGATCAAGGGCAAGAACATCGCCGAGGTCTGCGCGATGCAGATCAGCGATCTGGCCGAGTGGGTGGGAGGGCTCAAGGAGCCTTCGACCGCCCCGCTATTGGACAAGCTGAGGCATTCTCTCGACTCGTTCGTGGAAATCGGTCTTGGATACCTCTCCCTCGATCGACCCGCCGGGACGCTATCCGGGGGAGAGGCGCAGCGCACCAAGATGATCCGCCATCTCGGCTCATCGCTCACCGATATCACGTACGTATTCGACGAACCAACAATCGGCCTGCATCCTCATGACATTCAGCGGATGAACAATCTGCTGCTGCAACTGCGCGACAAGGGCAACACCGTCCTGGTGGTGGAGCACAAACCGGAGGCCATTCAGATCGCCGACCATGTCGTGGATCTGGGACCCGGTGCGGGCGCCGCGGGCGGGACTGTTTGCTTCGAGGGCACCGTAGCGGAGCTGCGGTCCAGCGATACCGTGACCGGGCGTCATCTTGACGACCGTGCCGCGCTGAAAGACTCGGTGCGAGAGTCGGATTCCTCCTTGGAGATTCGCGGCGCGAACACTCATAACCTGCAGAAGGTCGACGTCGACATTCCCCTCGGTGTGCTGGTGGTCATCACTGGGGTCGCAGGCTCCGGTAAGAGCTCTCTGATCAACGGTTCGGTGTCCAAGCTCGACGGAGTGGTCGCCGTGGATCAGGCCCCGATACGCGGTTCACGTCGCAGCAACCCGGCCACCTACACCGGTCTTCTGGAACCGATCCGCAAGGCATTCGCCAAGGTCAATGGAGTCAAGCCGGCGCTGTTCAGCGCGAATTCGGAGGGGGCTTGCCCCAACTGCAATGGTGCGGGTGTCATTTACACCGACCTGGGGATGATGGCAGGTATCGCCACGACATGTGATGTGTGCGAAGGCAAGAGGTTCGATGCCGCCGTGTTGGACTATCACTTGGGTGGACGCGATATCAGTCAGGTGCTGGCGATGTCGGTCGCCGACGCCCAGGCTTTCTTCGGCGATGCCTCCTCGGACAGCAATGCGAAAGTTCCCGCTGCTCATAAGATCCTCACCCATCTGAACGATGTCGGCCTGGGGTACCTCAGCCTGGGGCAGCCCCTCACGACGCTTTCCGGCGGCGAACGGCAGCGCCTCAAACTCGCCACCCATATGGGCTCCGATGGTGGTATCTACGTTCTTGATGAGCCCACCACCGGCTTGCACCTCGCCGATGTCGAACAGCTTCTCGGCCTGTTGGACGGCCTGGTGGATTCCGGGAAGTCTGTGGTCGTTATCGAGCACCACCAGGCTGTCATGGCGCACGCCGACTGGATCATCGATCTGGGCCCCGGTGCCGGGCACGATGGTGGCCGGATCGTCTTCGAGGGCACACCGAGGGATCTCGTCGCCGAGCAGTCAACCCTGACCGGGGAGCACCTCGCGGAGTACGTCGGCGTCTAGCGGCGCCCTCGCACCAGTCTGGTCGACTTTCCCACTACATCTGTTGTGAAGGCGAATTGTCTACGCTGTCCTGGACGCAGGAGGTAGCGCATGGCAACGAAGCCCGTAGCTGTTCTCGGTGGTACCGCATTGGCTGGGGTGGGAGCGGCGGTGGCAGGGATCGCCGGCACCGCGACCGCTTTGCGCAGTCCCTCGGTGGTGCGGCGGCTCAACAGCTGGGCGGCGCGCAGGCTGACTGCTGCGCAGCGTGCCGATCGCCATGCGGCCATTCTCCCCACCCCGATCCCGGGACCCGGCTTCTACTCCGATCCGGGCGATCTCTCCGACCGCGCCAACGGGGAAATTGTCCGCAAGCAGTATGTGCGGCCGCGTGTTCCGATTCCGGGTGCCACGATCCACCGGTTCATGGTTCGCTCCACCGACACCGCGGGAAATGCTGTGCCCGTGACGGCCACCCTCATCGAGCCGAACCGTCCCTGGCGAGGCGCGGGTGCGCGACCGGTGGTGGTGCGCAACCAGCCGATCAACTCGCTAGGCCTCAAGGCCGCACCGTCCTACCGCATCGAACGGGGCTTGTATGTCGACGTGCCCCCGCTGTTGCCATTACTGCTGGCCAAAAACTATGCGGTGCTGATACCCGATCACGAGGGGCCGCGGATGGCGTACTCGGCGGGCATCATGGCCGCACACGCGGTTCTGGACTCGGTGCGCGGGATGCGAAGAATAAGCGCGGATCTCGTCGAATCCCCCATGGTTATGGATGGGTACAGCGGCGGCGCCATTGCGACCGTGTGGGCCGCACAGGAGCAGCCGGCATATGCGCCGGAGCTTCGTTTCCGCGGAGCGGTAGCGGGAGGAACACCAACGGATTACGCCCTGTTGTATCGAAGAATGAATGGCGCCTTGGGATCTGGGCTGTTCGCCGCGGCGACGATCGGGCAAGCGCGCGAGTACCCGAGTATGGTGGAACTCTTCGACGATTTCGCGTTCTATGTGACGACCCTGATCAAGGATCTGCCGCAGCCGCCTCTGGCGGCCGCCGGGATTGCACGAATCGACTTGGATGTGTTGGCGGCCATTCCGGAGCCCTTCGAATCGGAGATCGCCCAGGATGTGATTGCCGCGAATAAACCTGGCGCCACGGCACCTACCATGCCGATCCTGCTGTACCACGGCACCAAGGACAAATTCCTCGGCGATCAGTTCATTCCGGAGGAGGGTGTTCTCGAGCTCGCCGCCAGCTGGCGGTCCAAGGGAGCGACGGTGGACTACCTGCCTGTGCCCGGTGAGCATCTGATCGCGGCCGGATGGGCGATGCCGAGTGTTCTGCGTTGGATGCGGAGCGCTCTCGGGGATTCGTAATCCACGAATCAGGATGTGAGTCAGGGTTTTCCCGGAGGCGGAGGCAGCCGCCGAATCGCTACGCTCGTTGACATGACGATCGCCGCGCCCGAACTATCCAGCACTGCTGAAGACGAGGGACCCGAGCCGACAGCTCGGTGGACTCCACTGCAGAAGCTCGGATTCCGCCTGCTCTTCACCATCGGCGGCGGCATCCTGGTGCTCTCCGTCTACGGCAACCTCGGGCTGTCCGATCTGTTCGAGCCGGTGCTCTGGCTGTCGGCTCAGATCGGGAGTTTCCTCATCCGTGGGCGCGGCATCGAATTGACCGTGTCCGCCGGCGGTGACCTGGTGTGGATGTGGTGCTACCACCTGGGATGGATTGTGGTGGCCCTGCTGATCACCGCACTGTGGACGGCGCTGGACCGCCACCGCCCGAACTACCGTCGCCTGGCCGCCTCGCTATGGGTCTTCGCGCGGTTCGGTCTGGCCATGTCGATGATTACGTACGGGATGGCCAAAGCCATCCCCACACAGATGGGATTCATGGCACTGCCCGACCGGCAACTTCAATTGGTCGGTGATACAAGCCTATTCAACACGCTGTGGGGATTCATGGGGGCCTCGGAGCCGTACTCGATCGCTACCGGGCTCGTGGAATTGGTCTCAGGGCTGCTGCTGCTGTGGAACCGCACGTGGGTGTTGGGGGCGTTGGGTTCGGTATTCGCGATGGGGCAGGTGTTCCTGCTCAACATGACTTACGACGTGCCGGTCAAGCAGGTGTCCGGCGAGCTTTTCTTGATCGCAATTGCCGTCACCGCACCGCTGTGGCCAAACCTTGTGCGGGTGGCGTTCAACCGCGGGACGCAACCAGCGCAGCTTTGGCGGGTGCTCGGTGCGGACCGACGGTGGCTGCTAAAGACAGGCATCGTGCTCAAATTCGGGTTGGCATCGGTGATGACGGTGCTCATTGCCTTTCAGAGCCTTGTGGTGTCCTCGACGTACAAGACACCCACTTCCAGCCTCGATGGTGTATGGCATGCAACGTCATTCACCATCGATGGGCGTGAGGCAACGCTGAACCAGGTTGAACCCGCACCTTGGCCCAACGTGGCCATTTCCCACCGTGACAAGGTGGCGGAGTTCAGTGTGATGACGTTCGTCTCCCAGACGCCCGACGGTCGCACCTCGTCGTGGACGCTCAAAATTGACGGCGACCGGTTGGAGTTGCGCAAGCGCGAGTCCGATCCTCCACAGCAGATACTGAATGTGCGGCAGCCGTCTCCCGATCAGCTGGTACTCACCGGGGAGGTCGACGGCAAGAGGGTCGAGGGCACCTACGAGCGCCGGTTCATGGAACGGAGCCAGTCCGGATTCCGTTGGATACAAACGGAAATGGACCCAGAAGCCGCGCACTCCCGGGACTAGCCGGGGCGGCTGCTAGCGGCACAGCGTATCCGTCCACGCCCTGCCAATGAGTAGAACGATCACGAGATACACAAGAGCACTGGATATTTCGCAATAGCGGGAGGGCTCGCGTGATGTGCTGTGGGCGATATGGCTGACGATGGTGGCGAAGAAGCGAGAAGCGGCCCTGCTCCCCGGAAGCCGAATGGGGTTTGGCTGTAACCAGATACGGTGCGAGGCAGGTCCGGGGGATAGATTTCTGGACGAGCAGTCCATTACCAAATCAAGGTGGCCGTCGGCCTAATCATCAAGGCATTGAGGCGTTTCCGGCCAAGATCTCGGTTTGTGTCGTTCGTGACGCACCAGCATGATTTACTCGTCGGAATCGGGTCGCGCGCAACGTGGCGTGCCGTACGTAGGCGGTGCTTCGCACGACCGAGCCTGGAGTGCAATCGCATTCGAAGTTCGGTTATCTGTTGTGTTCACATCCGATCTGGAGACGCATGTTTGTGCAGCTGACATGCTGCCGGGCACGCATACAGTCGGAGGGACTTGCGATTTTCAGGATTTTGAAGCGGCTGTGGATTCCGTTGGTGCTTGTGGTGGTAGCAGTTGCAGGCGGATTCACCGTGTCGCGGTTGCACGGTGTCTTCGGCAACGAGCGTCGCCCCGCGTACGCCAGCACCGAACGTGAGGAGAAGCGGCCGCACGACCCCAAGTACCTGGTCTATGAAGTGTTCGGTCCGCCGGGCACGGTGGCAACCATCAGCTATTTCGACGCCGACGCTGAGCCGCAGCTCATCAGGGACGCGACGCTGCCGTGGTCGGTGGAGTTCCCGATCACCGAGGCGACGGCCATGGGAAACATCACCGCGCAGGGCGACACCGACAGCATCGGATGCCGCATCGTCGTCGGCGATAAGGTCAAAGACGAGAAGATCCGGCACGGTGTAAGCGCATTGACCTTTTGCATGTTGAAGGCCGCATGAGCACTGCCGTCGAACCTCGCACGGAGCCGTTGCAGGTACAAAGCCGCCCGCCGTTCGTAGCGCGGATGATCCGTCGGCTGTCGGTGCCGATCATCCTTGGCTGGTTGGCAATCGCCGTAATTTTGAGTATCAGCGTTCCGTCGCTTGAGCAGGTCGAAAAAGAGCACGCGGTTGCGATGAATCCCGCGGCGGCGCCGTCGTTCCAGGCGATGCAGCGCATGGGCGAGGTGTTCGGCGAATCTAATTCCAGCTTTGTGGCGATGATCGTCCTGGAGGGGCAGCAGTCCCTGGGCGACGACTCGCACCGCTATTACGACGATTTGATTCGCCAGCTGAAGGCCGATACCACGCACGTGCAGCACGTCCAGGATTTTTGGGGCGACGCGATCACCCAGGCCGCTGCGCAAAGTGTCGACGGTAAGGCCACGTATGTACAAGTGGCCCTTGTCGATCCCCGAGAGGGGGCGTCGGCGAACCAATCCGTGGAAGCCGTCCGGGGCATCGTGGCGCGGACGCCATCGCCGCCGGGGGTCAAGGCCTATGTCACTGGCCCGGCAGCGTTCGCTGCAGATTTGGGCCCTGCCGGCAACAGAACGGTCCTCCTGGTCACAGGGCTGAGCTTCCTGGTCATCTTCACTATGTTGCTCTTGGTCTATCGATCGGTCATTTCCGTCATTCTCATGCTGGTGGTCGTCGGAATCGAGTTGACGGTCGCCCGAGGATTCGTGGCCTTACTTGGTGGTCTCGGGCTTATCGGAGTTACCACGTTTGTCGTCAATCTGCTGGTGGCGCTTGCCATCGCGGCCGGAACCGATTACGGCATATTCTTTACCGGGCGATATCAGGAGGCGCGTCAGGCCGGCGAGGATCGGGAAACCGCCTTCTACACCACCTTTCGCAGTGTTGCGAAAGTGGTCTTGGGTTCCGGCTTGACGATTGCCGGCGCGGTTCTCTGTCTGCACTTCACCCGGCTGCCCGTGTATCAAACTCTGGGTGTCGCCACCGCCGTCGGTATGGTCGTCGCGGTCGCGGTGGCCATCACTCTGGTGCCGGCTGTTATCGCCATAGGTAGCCGTTTTGGGCTGTTTGAGCCCAAGCGGAAAGTCATGGTCCGTCGATGGCGTCAGATCGGCACGGCAATCGTTCGGTGGCCCGCACCGATTCTCGTCGCGACATGCGCAGTGGCGCTTATCGGGATATTGACGCTGCCCGCATACCAACCAAGCTATAACGACCAGAAGTACATCCCGCAGGACATTCCCGCCAATGTGGGCTACGCGGCCGCTTCACGACACTTTCCGCAATCGTTGATGATGGCGCCGGACGTACTGCTGATCGAGGCCGATCACGATATGCGCAATCCGATCGATTTTCTGGTGCTGAACAAACTAGCCAAGGGCGTCCAAGCCGTCCCGGGCGTTTCCAGGGTTCAAGCGGTGACTCGCCCCGGTGGAGAGCCTCTTAAGCACACCACGATCCCGTTCATGCTCAGCATGAGTAGCGCGAGTCAATCGCATTTGATGCCGTTCCAGAAGAATCGGATGGACGACCTGCTGGTCCAGGCCGACGACATGCTGAAGACGATAGCCGTCATGAAGCGCATGCAAGCGTTGACGGAGCAGATGGTGGGCACAACTCATGACATGGTCGGAACAACACATGAGCTGCAAGAAATCATGAACGAGTTGCGGAATCATGTGTCGAATTTCGATGACTTCATTAGGCCGATTCGAAATTATCTTTACTGGGAGAAGCACTGCTACGACATTCCGGTTTGTCAGGCGATTCGATCAGTCTTCGACACACTCGACGGCGTCGACGAGGTCTCCGATAGATTGGGCGATCTAGTCGCAAACCTCGATCGACTGGACGAAGTCCTGCCGCAAATGGCCGAGCAATTTCCAGTGATGATCGAGACCATGGAATCCACGCGGAAAATGATGCTGTCCATGCACAGCACCATGTCGGGAATCTTGGATCAGATGGAACAGTCGACCAATAACTCCACCGCGATGGGTAAGACTTTCGATGCCGCCCAAAACGACGACTCGTTCTATCTGCCGCCAGAGGTTTTCGAGAACGAGGACTTCAAACGCATGATGGACATCTTCCTGTCACCGGACGGGAAGGCGGCCCGTATGTTGATTTCACAAAGGGGCGACCCCGCCACCACCGAGGGCATGTCGCTGGTAGAACCGATTGAAACCGCGGCCGCGGAAGCGCTCAAGGGCACTCCGCTACGCAACGCCACGATCTATCTCACCGGCACCGCAGCATCGGTGAAAGACGTGGTGGACGGCTCCAAATACGATCTCTTGATCGCGGCAACCGCGGCGCTCTGTCTCATTTTCGGGATCATGCTGGTCATGACGCGCAGTTTCATTGCGGCGCTGGTTATCGTTGGGACAGTGGCACTTTCGTTGGGTGCGGCGTTTGGGCTCTCGGTGCTCATCTGGCAGAACATCCTCGGCATCCCGTTGAACTGGGTGGTGCTTGCGATGTCCGTGATCATTCTTTTGGCGGTCGGTTCCGACTACAACCTGCTGCTGGTGTCACGGATGAAAGAGGAGATAGGCGCCGGCATTAATACCGGCATCATCCGGGCGATGGGTGGAACCGGCAAGGTGGTGACATCCGCGGGTCTCGTCTTCGCGTTCACCATGTTGTCGATGGTGGTCAGCGACCTCGTCACCATCGGGCAGCTGGGTTCGACCATCGGTATCGGTTTGTTGTTCGACACGTTGGTGGTGCGCGCGTTCATGACTCCCGCGATCGCCGCGCTGCTGGGGCGCTGGTTCTGGTGGCCACAGCAGGTACGCCAGCGTCCTGCCAGTGCATTACGTCGCCCGGCAGGCCCCCGTCCGTTGGTGAGTTTCCTTCTGCAGAAGGAAGAGCGCTAACCGTAATGAATGCGTTTACCTTCTGCCGGGTGAGGGCCGCGTGAGCACCCACCGGTTGGCCAATCGCAGGCCATTCGTAGCCGGGTTGATCCGTCGGCTGTCGGTACCGATCATCCTTGGATGGTTGGCGATCATCGCCGTCGTGACCTTCGCCGTCCCATCGCTGGAGCGTGTCGGGCGGGAAAGCTCGGTGTCGCTGGTTCCCAAGGCGGCGCCGTCGTTTCAAGCGATGCAGCGTATGGGCAAGGTATTCGGGGAGTCTGATTCCGACAGCGTGGCGATGATTGTGTTGGAAGGTCAGCAACCCCTCAGTGACGACGCGCACCTCTACTACGACGATTTGATTCGTCAGTTGAGAGCCGATACGACGCATGTGCAGCACGTCCAAGATTATTGGGGGGACCCGCTCACGGCGACGGGTGTGCAGAGCGCCGACGGTATGAGTGCCTACGTTCAGCTGAATCTTGCGGGTAACCAAGGCCAAGCCCTGGCGAACAAATCCGTGGACGCCGTCCGGGGAATCGTGGAACGGACGCCACCACCGCCGGGGGTCAAGGCCTATGTCACGGGCCCGGCGCCGTTGGTGGCGGATATGAACCACGCGGGCGACACATCTATTGTCAAAATCACGCTCGTGACGTTCGTGGTGATACTCACGGTGTTGCTTTTTGTATACCGCTCGATTGTCACGGTGATTCTTCTGCTGATCATGGTGGGAGTACAAGTGCAGGCGGCGCGGGGCATCGTCGCGCTCCTGGGCGACCATGGTGTCATTGGACTTTCGACCTTCGCGGTCAACCTGCTGGTGTCACTCGGGATCGCCGTCGGCACGGACTACGGCATATTCTTCATCGGGCGATATCACGAAGCGCGTCAGGCCGGCGAGGATCGCGAAACGGCGTTCTATACCACCTATAGCAGCGTCGCCAAGGTGGTCGTGGCCTCCGGGCTGACGATTGCGGGAGCAATTTTCTGTCTAAGTTTTACCCGGCTGCCCTATTTTCAAACCATGGGCATTCCCGCCGCGGTGGGAATGGTCGTTGCGGTTGCCGTGGCTGTCACGCTGGTTCCGGCGGTTATTGCGTTAGGCAGCCGTTTTGAGCTGTTCGAGCCTAAGCGGAAGATGATGGTCCGTCGATGGCGCTGGGTTGGCACGGCGATCGTTCGGTGGCCCGTGCCCATCCTCGCCGCGGCATGCGCTGTCGTGCTTATCGGCCTGTTGGCGCTTCCGGGATACAAGACCAGCTATGACGATCGACTGTATGTGCCCCAAGACATTCCAGCCAATGTGGGCTATGCGGCCGCTGAGCGGCACTTTCCCGAGTCGCGAATGACGCCCGACGTTCTGATCCTCGAGGCGGACCACGATATGCGCAATCCCGCAGACTTCGTGGTTCTGCACAAACTGGCCAAGGGCCTCTACGCCGTGCCGGGTATTTCGATGGTGCAGAGCATCACTCGACCCGAGGGCAGCCCGATCGAACGTACTTCGATTCCGTTCCAGATCAGCCTGCAGAGCGCCGGCATGCTCCAGATCCTGCCGTTTGGGAAAGACCGCATGGAAGACATGCTGAAACAGGCCGACGGCATGGCGAAGATGATCAATCAAATGCAGCACACCTACGATCTGATGCGCAACATATCCGGTATCACCCACGAGACGGTCGTCATGAACAGGGAACTGACGGCGACCGTTGATCGGTTGCGGAACTACATTGCAGACTTCGACGACTTCTTCAGACCGCTTCGCAATTACCTGTATTGGGAGAAGCACTGCGAAACCATTCCGATGTGCTTCGGGGTCAGATCCATATTTCAGGCACTTGACGGTACCGACCAGCTGAGCGATCAGACGCACCAGATCCTCGCGCGCGTAGAGCAGATGGACGGGCTTCAACGGGAGTTGATTGCCCTGTTCCCGCCGATGATCACGACCATGAAGGCAATGCGCGCCATGATGCTGACCATGCACAGCACCATGTCGGGGATGTTTGCGCTGATCGACGAAACGGCGGCCAACGCCACCTCGATGGGAAAGATCTACGACGGCGCCCAAAACGACGACTCGTTCTACCTGCCGCCAGAGGTTTTCGAGAACGAGAGCTTCAAACGCGCCATGTCCTTGTTCTTTTCACCGGACGGGAAGGCTGTACGTCTGATCCTGACGTATCGAGGCGATCCCGGGACGCCGGAGGGCCTTTCGCGGGTGGATGCGGTGCGGTCGGCGGCCGAGGAGGCGCTCAAGGTGACGCCGCTGGAGAACGCCAAGATTCACCTTGCCGGGACCGCGGCGACATTCAAGGACCTACGCGACGGGTCTGCCTACGATCTCTTGATTGCCGGCGTTGCGGCGCTCTGTCTCATTTTCGGGATCATGCTGATCATGACGCGAAGTTTCGTCGCGGCGCTGGTTATCGTTGGGACAGTGGCACTTTCGTTGGGTGCGGCATTTGGGCTCTCGGTGCTCATCTGGCAGAACATCCTCGGTATGGAATTGCACTGGCTCGTGCTGGCGATGTCCGTGATTATTCTTCTGGCGGTCGGTTCCGACTACAACCTGCTGCTGGTGTCACGGATGAAAGAAGAGATAGGCGCCGGCATCAATACCGGCATCATCCGGGCCATGGGCGGAACCGGCAAGGTGGTGACATCCGCGGGTCTCGTCTTCGCGTTCACCATGTTGTCGATGGTGGTCAGCGACCTGCGCGTCATCGGACAGGTGGGTTCGACCATCGGTATCGGTTTGTTGTTCGACACGTTGGTGGTGCGCGCGTTCATGACTCCCGCGATCGCCGCGCTGCTGGGGCGCTGGTTCTGGTGGCCACAGCAGGTACGTCAACGCCCTGCCGGCGGATCGCAGGATTCGGCGGCCCCTGGTCTTCTGGTTACGCAAGATGCCTAAGTTCTTGTTGGAGTTGACTTATGGCGGACCGGGTAAAGCGCGGGTGACATCAAGTTTGGCCCATTAGGGTCGGAATGGTTGAGAAGTATTAGTAGGAAGGATCTGTGCATATGTTTCGTCCGTCAATGGTCGACGTGGCCGCCGGACTTGGGGCACTGGCGTTTTCGCTGAGCGCCGGTGTCGGGATCGCCTCCGCGGACCCCGATCTGGATTTGGCCATCAACACAACATGCAGCTATCCGCAAGTGGTGGCTGCGCTCAATGCGCAAGACCCGCAGTTCGGTAAGGCATTCGCTCAATCACCGATACTGCAACGCGGCCTGCGTGAGTTCCTTGCGGCCGGGCCGGACAAGCGGGCACAGACTGCCCAAGATGTGGCGAACGCCCCGGCCTTCCAGCCGTATCTGGGAGTAATGGAACAGGCCTACAAGACCTGTCACAACTTCTGACCAGATTGGGCGTGAGCCTCTTTGGCTGCGTCCGATTGGTCAGTGGATCTCGCCGGTCAGGCCGAAATCGGCCAGCGTGAGCCCGGCCAGCTCACATAAAGCGGCCTTCGTATTGGTCGCGCCCGGTTGGTAGGCGCCGACGCTGATGAAGATCTTCCCGTTGAGGCGCCCGGACAGTATGAACATTCGACCGCCGGTTCGTTCAAGCAACTGTCGTCTTTCGCGTTGCCCGGTCGCACGTGCATTTTGGAAGTCGGCCATGGTGCCCGCTGGGTAGCCGATGAACGTGCTGAGATCGCCGAGGTAAGAACAAAACACAGACTGATCGGGGTCGGCGGGGATTCTGGTCACCATCCGCTTCAGCGTTCGCTTCGGCGCGAACGAGGGCAGCCACAGGAGTTGCTTCGAATCGTCCGACGTCTCCTTCAGGGTGGTCAGCGTCTGTTTGACGGCGGCTCGAACGTCACGCAGATCCGTTGTGAGCGAAGCGGGGTCGATACTGACGCGGGCATACGACAGCGCCATCGCACGGGTGTCTTCCTCTGTGCGGTCGCTGATGGGGATTTGCAAGGTGACTGCGCCGTCAGCTGAGCGTCGACGCCCGATCCGTTCCCCGAGCTTGGCGGCAAAGGCCGCAGCGAGCGTATGACTCGCGCCGCCAAGAGCTTCCGCACGGGCATCCCAATTGTCTAGCTCGACATAGATTGTGATGGCCGGTACGAGCACAGTGTCATCGGCGACGGCCGCGTTGAGAGCGGGTGGTTGCGGTGCCGGTGAATGCTCGTTCCCACTCTTGTCACGCGCCTGTTTCCGGGCCAGTTTTACTGCCGTCACAAGCGCCCGGGCGACCTTGGGTACGTCACGCGCTGTTTGCCGGGCGTCCTGGCCCACTGCGCGCAGTCGAGTGCGTGACAACGGTGACGGGTAACCAAGATCGCGTGTCTTGCCCAGGGCCGCTTCCACTATCACGAGCGCGAGCCCGAGGCCGTCGATCAGGTTATGCGAAAGCACCAGGCTGATCGCGGTTGTGCCGTCTTTTAAGGGAAGGACGCCGATATGCCAGCCGGGCCCGGATTCGGGGTCGATACGCACCTGTGAGCGTTCATCGACCCAGTCGCTGAACTCGACCCGTGGACGGGCATGCTGAGCGATCTCGATATCCGATTGCCCATGATCTGCCACCCACCGATGCCGGGCGATCGGAAGTGCTGGACGCTCGATGCGCCGGCCCAACAAACCTTGACCGAGATTGCGATGAAAGCGCCGCAGCGCATCGAGGTCGACATCGTGCCCGTATAGCCACGTAACCTGAATGATCACGTTCATGCCGGCGGCGCGATGCTCAGCCACTAGTGCTTCATCCGCCAAGGCGAGTCGGTTATCCGGCTGCGCAGCAGCTTTCGAAGCGCGACGTTTGTTCAGGGTTTCGCGCACACGACGTATCTGCCCAGGCACCGATCAGACTCCTTCGTTCTCTACGCGCGTTCACGGTGTCACGCTGCGGTTGCTCAGTGGCCGGTGAGTCGGCGCGGTGCCGCGGAAGACTCGAGCGAGGAAGTCCAGGAGTCCAGCCCAGCACCGTCGGGCCCACATTGATCGAATAGGTCGGGAGCCTAGCCGCTCGGTGGAGATGTCGTGGTGGAATCTTCCTCACCGCGGCCGCATGCTGTTCTGGTTGACGGGTGGACCCAGATCTGCGCCACCACAATCAGTTTCGCTGCTTTGAATTGTGACCGCCGTGTTTGATTTTGTGACTGTCGTGTCGAGCGGCACCGCCATGATCCATGATGTTCTACGTGGATAGCAGAGCCCGCGACATTTCGAGCATGCCTCGGGGCGGCCCGAACGCTTCGTGGCTGGACCGGAGGTTGCAGACCGATCGGCTGGAATACCTGGACCGCGACGACGTCGACGAGCTGAAGCGCAAGGTCATGTACTCGCTCGACCGTGCCGGGCGGCGACGATGGATCGGCGTCCATGAAAAATGTGCCCGGCTGGCGCTTCGCGAGGTGGCCGATGTGCGCTCTCCGAAGATCTTGGAACTTGGTGCCGGCCTTGGCGGGTTGTCACGCAAGTTACTGGAGATGCACCCCACTGCGCAGCTGACGATCACCGATATCGATCCCACTTTTGTGGCCACGGCGATCGCGGGCGATCTCGGCAGTCACCCGCGCGCAACAGTGCGAGAAATGGATGCCACCGAAATCGATGCCCCGGAAGGGCATTACGACCTCGCGGTATTTGCGCTGTCGCTGCACCATCTTTCGCCTGAACTCGCCGCCCAGGTGTTCGCCGCGGGGACGAGGGCGGCGAGGAAGCTGTTGATCGTCGACCTCCCCAGGCCGCCGGTGCCGCTCCACATCGCGTTGTTGGCGGTGGTGCTGCCGCTCACCAGGCTCTCGCCGCTGCAGCACGACGGGTTTATCAGCTCCCTTCGCGCCTATAGCCCGTCGGCGCTGCGTGCACTCGCTCAACATGCCGATCCAGCCATCACCGTCGAATTCCGGACCCGGCGAGGGCTGGCTCCGACGGTGGTAGTTGCCAGCCGTTCTCGGCAAACCGGTTGAGAGGCCGATCACCGCGATGTCATCACATGTGTTACACACGCATGATTCAATGTGCGACAGTCCATTACGCCGCGCAACTCGTTCTGGTCGGGTGTACTGCCAGGACCAGACCGGTCTATCGCTGGAGGATCTCATGGTGCAGCAAGACGCTCCTGCGCGGTGTGTGACATCGAGTGCAAAGTTGTGCTCGTGACCTCGGATAAGCAGGGCCGCCCTGTTGTTCTGTTCGTATTGGGCATGGCCCGGTCCGGAACCTCGGCGATTACCCGAGTTCTCTCGCTGTGCGGTGGCGCCCTCCCGTCGGCGCTCGCGGGCGCCAACCCGGCCAATCCGCGTGGTTATTGGGAGCCACGCAAAGCAATCATCCTCAACGAGAGGATCCTTCATCGCAACGGCAGCTCGAGGTTTGATACGACATTGCGTCTACAAGAGGAAGGTGCGTTTGACGCAGACGAGAAGGCCGCGTGCATCGACGAGATCCGGGCCTTTCTGACAACGCTGCCGCCCGCGCCACTGGTGATCATCAAAGACCCACGAATAAATCTGCTGTCCGGCATGTGGTTTGAAGCGGCACGCTTGGCGGGATTCGATGTGGCGACTGCAATAGCGGTGCGCCACCCGACCGAGGTCATCGCCTCGGTTGCGGCGCAGGCCGCAGCCTCGTCGGAGTTCTCGAGTGCGCTGTGGCTGAAATTCAATCTGCTGGCCGAGGCAGACACACGCGACGTGCCGCGCGTATTCGTGGGGTACACGAACCTCCTTGAGGACTGGCGTCGCGAAGTGAAGCGGATTTCAGTAGCGCTCGGGGTCAACCTCGATACCCAGGATGAGGTGGCGATCGAGGAGTTCCTCGAAACAGATCTACGGCGCCAGAGATACTGCGGCCCAGTGACAGAGCCTTTCGGCACTGACTGGATTTCCGTGGTCTATGAGGCACTGTGCGCAGCCGCGCGCGACGAGTCCTGGGATCAAGCTGCACTGGATCACGTTCTCGAGGCGTATCGGATAAGCGAACGCGGTTTCCGCACGATGTTTGAGGATTACCAGCGATTCCACAAACTCAGCCGGCGTACCCGGCCGTCGATGATGAAGCTGATCTACGAGATCATGGCGACCGCCAACGGGCGCCGTGGGACGTGGGCCTGACCGGCCACTCAGGCAATGCCGTTGACTACCTGAATGAGCCCGGCGACTGAGAAGATAGTGATCAGCATCTGCCGACGGTGAACCAGCGCCCAGTCGTGCAGCGGTCTTAGTACCGCAAGAGTTTTCGCGGGCGCGGCCAGATAGCTGACCAGGGTGATCTCGACAATCGCAAACATCCCGAAGACAAATAGGATGACGGCGATGATCTGTGTGCCGATCGGTGTACCCGAGGCCACGACGGGAGTGAGTACGAAGAGTACCAACATGGGTGGCGGAAGCCCGCAGAGCCCGAACACGAAGGCGACCCACAGGGCCCCGTTCTCCCAGGCATTTTGGAGGTGGCGGAGCAGCCGCCGAAATACAGACCCGCCCTCTGCTGCCGCGTCCTGCGGGTTACCAAACGGCGATGTTATGAGATTCGAGGTATCCGAATCCTGCGTCAGGGCAGCGGTGTTGCCGGCCGATACCGGTATGCGCGACCGTTGGCGGGCTGAGCGCACTGCCATCACCGCGGCGATTGACAACATGAGAAGGCCCATACCGAGGTTGAAGAACCGAGTAGTGGGGCTCTTGCCCGGCGTCGCCAAATCCTCCACAAAAGAGCGAAACGATGGCGCTATGTGCAACACCATCAGCGGTATCAGCAGACCGGCAAGACTCACGATCATGCTGCCGAGCCAGTAGGCCGCTAGGTTCTGGACCGGCCGAGGCCGCGAGATCATCAAGACGATGATGGCAAGTAGTACCGGATTGACCGCGAACATGATCGCCATCACGAGTAATAGACCCCACACGGCCCGGAACACTACCCATGTGACCGCGCTTTCTTGGGGGAATTCAGAACCAAAGCCATCAGCAACATCGATTGCCAATTTGGCGAACCCTTGTGCCCGAATGGGTTTCGTGTAGACAACTGGGCTTTGAGAGTTAGATGCCGCCGATGCCGTGGATCAGAAGCGATATCCCAGCCACTATGCACATGGCTATCAGAATCTTTCGACGGTGAGTCAAGGCCCAGTCATGTAGCAGTTGCACGACCGCTTGGGTTTTCGTCGGCGCGACCAGGTAACTGATCAACGTGAGTTCGACAATCGCCAGTACGCCGATGATGAATACGATGGCGACGGTGATCTGTGTCCCGAGTGTGGCGCCTGAGGTCACGATGATGGCGATGAGGAACAGACCCGCATCGGGTTCGATTCCGCCAAGTGCCAAGCCGATCAGGAACGCGACCCATAGGGATCCGCTTTCCCACGCGCTGGTGGCCCGGCGCAGCAGCCGGCGGAACACGGAACCGCCCTCGGTCGCAGTGCCTTCCGGGTGACCCAGCAGTCGCGTAATTGGGTCCGGTGTCTGCTTATCTGGCTCCGCGGTCAAAGCATTGGCGCTCGACGCTCGCCGCGAGCGTGCTGCTATCAGCGCTGCCACCGATAGCGCCAGCACACCCATGCCGAGTTGAATATGCCGAATGGTGGGGCTGTCCGCCACCCCCTCGGCGAATGATCGGACCATCGGTGTGACATGCAGCAGCGTCAACGGAACCACCACAGCGGGGATACAACCTATGAGACAGCCCGCCCAGTAGACGAGCAGATTCTGCACGGGCCGTGGCCTCGAGATCACGAGGAGGGTGATACCGAGACGTATCGGGTTGAGAGCCACCAGTACCACGAGTGCCAGTACTGAACCCCACACGTCCGGAGACTCTACGCGGTAGGTTCGTTGTCTGTGGTTCGTTTGAAAGTTGTTCTGTGGCCACCGGTCACAGGCACTTGGCCGGTATAGGGGTGTCGACTGTTGCTCGCGCATACGCGGCTCGCGTTCTCCGGCCACAAATTCGCGTAGAGGAGTTTTTGAATGACGGCGGTTACCAGTGAGTGCCGGCTATGCGAGTCGGCCGGCCCCCATCAAACGCTTGAAGTTCGCGAGATGATGTTCGGAACCCGTGAGCTGTTCGAATACTTCAGCTGCGCCGCGTGCGACACGTTGCAGGTTGTCCGGCCGCTCGAGGGTGAAGAGCTCATGCGGCACTACCCGTCGACATACTATTCTCACAATGGTTCGGCTCAGCCGAGGGCATTTCAATGGCTGGTCACACAACGAGATCGATTTAAATTACAAAGCGGCGGAAGGATATTCGGGTCCCTCCTAACGTCGCCCGTGCCGGAAGGCATCTTCCGGGTCTTGCTCGGCGGAGACGTTGTCGGAATGCTCGCTCAGCTGGGCGTGGCGCGAGATGCGCGGATCTTGGATGTGGGCTGTGGAAGCGGTGCACTGCTGGACCGGTTGGCCAGAGTCGGCTTCAACAGCTTGGCCGGTGCTGATCCATTCATCGCAAGCGATGGCGAGTCACGTGAACGCATTCCGTTGATGAAGCGGTATTTGGGTGACGTGACAGGCGAATTCGATCTCATCATGTTCAATCATTCGTTTGAACACATGCCCGATCCGGTCGCCACTCTCGAGGTGGCAGCCAAGAAGCTCGCTGCCGGCGGAATGTGCCTGGCTCGGGTGCCCACGACATCATCTGAAGCGTGGTCTATCTACGGGGCTGATTGGGTACAGGCGGATGCCCCTCGGCATATGGTCATTCCCTCGCGGAACGGGATGGCGCTGGCCGCGGAGCGAGCCGGTCTGCGCGTCGAGCAGACGTTTGATGATTCAACTTTTGGTCAGTTCACCGGGAGTGAAGCCTATCGAGGTGACGTTCCGGTAACCGACCCCAAAATCCTTACGATGTTCCGGCCCAAGCAGATCTGGGCATGGGAGAAGCGATCGAAACGACTCAATCAGCAGAACCGTGGTGACCAGACCGGTTTTGTCCTACGGGCCAAGGAACACTAAATCTGCACGGGGTGTCTAAGGGTAGAAGCGTATTCCTTTGCTCCCCAAATGATTCGCCATGACCGAAGGTCGCCGACGAGCCCTGATAGTGGTGAATGGGCGCCAAGATCCCGTCGCTGGGGAAACTCGATAATGCGACTGAGGACGGTCGACGGGTTCCCCTGTGCTTGTCGGAGCACTCGGTCCTTTGCCCAAAACTCTTGAATTTCAAGTTAATAGCGTGAGTATCGCGTTATGCTCCCGCTTCATTCCGCAGGACCACGGGAAGTGAAGGGCTGAGATCCGCGATGAAATTCGTACTGTCATTCTATGGAACACGCGGTGATGTCGAGCCCGGTGTCGCCGTTGGCCGTGAGCTGTTGCGCCGCGGCCACGATGTACGGATGGTCGTCCCGCCCGACCTTGTTGGCTTCGCCGAGGAGGCCGGGCTTGCGGCGATTGCCTGCGGACCGGACGTGCGCGTGTGGCAGGACGTGAACCGCGATTTCTGGGCACGATTTTTGCGGAACTTTTGGAAGAACTTCTGGAGGATCGGGGATCTGCGGGAGCTGCTGCGCGAAGATTGGCGGTTTTTGACTCAGTGCTGGGAGGACGTCAGCTCGACGCTGAAGTCGCAGGCGGAGGACGCCGACCTGCTCTTCACCGGTGTCCTCGGAGAGGAGGCAGCCGGCAACATCGCGGAGTTTCACGACCTCCCGTTCGCCACGCTGCATGTGTTTCCGATTCGTGCCAACGGCCAGCTCGTACCGGGAATGCCGGCGCGGTTCGGCCGCTCCCTTATGAGGCTTTCGGAGTGGTTGGGTTGGCCGCTGTTCAAAAGGCTCGAAGACCCGCAGCGGCGTGGATTAGGCCTACCGAAGGCCACCGCGCCCTCGCCGTGGCGGATCACCGAGCGCGGCTCGCTGGAGGTCCAGGCGTACGACGAGGTGTGCTTTCCCGGGTTGGCCGATGAGTGGGCGGAATTTGACGGCCGGCGGCCCTTCGTCGGTGCGCTGACATTGGACTTACCAACGGATTCCGATGACGAGGTAGCTTCGTGGATTGCCGAAGGAACGCCGCCCATTTGCTTCGGCTTTGGCAGCATGCCGGTCGAATCCGCAGCCGACACGCTCGCCATGATCAGCTCCGCTTGTGATCAGTTGGGCGAGCGGGCTTTGGTGTGCGCCGGCGGGAGTGACTTCAGTCATGTACCACTTTTCGAGAACGTCAAAGTGGTGGCCGCGATGAATTATTCGGCAGCCTTTCCCGTCTGTCGCGCGGTCGTGCATCACGGCGGCGCGGGTACTACCGCGGCGAGTCTGCGGGCGGGGGTTCCCACCCTGGTCCTTTCGACGGATCTCGATCAGACGCTGTGGGGTGCTCGCGTCAAACGTCTGAAAGTAGGCACCGCTCGGCGTTTTTCGGCCACGACCGAGGAGACGTTGGTGGCAGACCTACAGACCGTCCTCGATCCGCGATGTGTGGCCCAGGCCCGCGAGGCCGCCACCCGAATGACCAAACCCGCCGAAAGCCCTGCGACCGCCGCCGAGCTGTTGGAAAACTTCGCCCGCCTCAAGCGGGTTGGCTGATGGCAGAACACGCATCGGATGTAGCAGGCCAACAGCCGCGATGAAATTTGTGTTGGCAAGCTACGGGACGCGCGGCGATATCGAACCGTGTGTCGCCGTCGGCCGCGAGCTGCTGCGTCGTGGGCACGATGTGCAGATGGCCGTCCCGCCCGATCTCATTGGCTTCGTCGAGGCGGCCGGGCCTACGGCGGTTCCGTACGGACCGGATCTGCAGGCCGTTCTGGACGCGCACCGCGACTTCTGGTCGCATTTCTTCCGCAATTTCTGGAAGATCCGGGATTTGATCAGGTTGCGGCGCGAAGTCGTGGAGCCCTTTCTCCAGTGCTGGAAGGACATCGTCGCCACGCTGACATCGTTGGCTGAGGACGCCGATCTGCTCTTCACCGGCGTGAATTTCGAGGACGCCGCAGGAAATGTCGCGGAGTACTACGACATTCCGTTGGCCACGCTGCACTTCTTCCCATTGCGGTCGAACGGCCAGTTCGTGCCATTCCTGCCTGCGCCACTGGGTCGTTCGACAATGAAGGTGGGCGAGTGGCTGGCTTGGCAGAACGCGAAGAAAGTGGAGGGCATCCAGCGCGGTGAGCTGGCCCTACCGAAGGCCACGGCGCCCTCGCCGTGGCGGATTACCGAGCGGGGATCGTTGGAGGTTCAGGCGTACGACGAGGTGTGCTTTCCCGGGTTGGCCGACGAGTGGGCGGAACACGATGGCCTACGCCCCTTCGTCGGTGCGCTGACATTAGACTTACCAACGGATTTCGATGACGAGGTGGCCTCGTGGATTGCCGAGGGAACACCGCCGATCTTCTTCGGCTTTGGCAGCTTGCCGGTCGAATCCGCCGGCAAGACGCTCGCCATGATCGGCTCCGCCTGTGACCAGTTGGGCACTCGGGCATTGGTGTGTTCCGCCGGGTCTGACTTCGGCGAGGCCCCCTATGCCGAGAACATCAAAGTGGTCGGTGCGATGAAATATTCGGCAGCCTTTCCCGCCTGTCGCGCGGTCGTGCACCACGGCGGCACAGGCACCACCGCCGCGGGCTTGCGCGCGGGGGTTCCCACGTTGATCCTTTCGACGGATCTCGATCAGACGCTATGGGGTGCTCGCGTCAAACGTTTGAAAGTCGGTACTGCCCGGCGTTTTTCGACCACGACCGAGAAAACGCTGGTGGCAGACCTGCGGACCATCCTCGACCCACAAATCGTCACCCGGGCTCGTGCGGTATCCACCCGCATGACCAAACCCGCGGAAAGCGTGCAGGCCACAGCCGATCTCGTGGAGAGTCTTGCCGGCCGCGGTCGGCCGCGACCGAGGTCGAATTAGCGTCGGGTGTCCTACCGCCGCGAGTCGCCCGACCGTGTCGTGCCATGAGCGCCGGCGGGGCATCCCGGCATCGCGGCTGCCTGCACGCAGTTCCTGATCGCCCGAACTTGGACAATCCCCCCACGATGCGGCACGAAGGTGACGTGTTTCGCCTGCTGCTTTTCATCGGGTGCGGTGGTGATGCTCAACTCGACCCGACGCAGGATCTCACGCAGCACGATCCGTATCTCGACCATGGCAAAGGTGGCACCGAGGCAGCGGCGGTTGCCGCCGCCGAATGGTAACCAAGTGGTAGGGCTCAGTGTGGTGCCGAGCATCCGATCCGGATCGAAACTACCCGGATCCGGGTACACGGCGGCGCTCGCGTGCACGAGTCCGATCGCGGGGTCGACCATGATGCCTGCCGGCAGTCGATAGCCGCCCACCTCGACAGGCGCCTTCAGGACCCTGCCCGAGCTGAAGATCACCGGACGAATTCGCAGGGTCTCCTTCGCCACGGCGTCGAGGTACTCGTCGCCGGCCGGATCGCCCTCCGCGCTCGCATCGGCGGCCCGTACCGCCTTGGCCAGCGCAGACGGATGGCGGGTCAGCCGCTCGAGCACCCAGGACAGCGCTGTCGCGGTGGTCTCGTGTCCGGCCGCGATGGACGTCAAGAGGTGATCGCGTAGTTCACGGTCGGACATGGCGCGGCCGTCTTCGTCGGTGGCGCGGACCAGCATGGCCAGAATATCGGTGCGGTTGGCGAGGTTTGGATCGGCGCGACGGTCGGCGATCTCCGCGTAGAGCAAGGCATCGGTTTCAGCCATTCGCCTGCCCACTCCTCGCCACGGGCGATGGCGCCGCAGGCTTGGTTTCGTAATCGCCGGGGTTTCCCACGGTTTCATGTAAAGGAGCCGCGGTACGACCCTGCGCAGCGCGGCCAGCCGCACCGGATCGGTAGCACCGATAACAGTTCGCAGGATTACCTCGAGCGTGATCTCGGTCGTCATGGGGGCAACGGGGAAGGCCTCGCCGACAGGCCAGTCGGCGATGTTTGCGGCGGCGATCTCGGCCATCTGAGCGGCTTGGTGCGCGACTGCGTCGCGATGAAAGGCCGGCATGAGGAGACGACGCTGGTCGTGGTGTTCGTCCTCGTCGAGTACGAACAGAGAGCTGTCACCAAGGAGCCCGCGAAAGAACCAGTGCGCTTCGCCGGAATGATAGACCCGCGGGTCGCCTGCATACACCGTCTTGATGTCAGCAGGATCCGCAAGATATACGACCTTGCCCGACAAGGGAATACGAAGTGTGAACACGTTGCCGTATCGGCGTTGACATCCAGCCAGGAAGCGCAGACCTAGGGCCGCCATCAATACGGACTGCACCACCAGGGGAAGCGGAGGCCCGGGTGGCAGTGCGATTTTCGGGGCTTTGCTCACTTTGCATGATCCTCAGTGCTAGACGGTATGACAGCTCACATGTCGACCACTCCGGCTGCAACTGGGGCGAGTTTGCCTGTCGCAGATGGACACTCACTCCGGGGTTCTACGGTCGGTTCCACGGTACGAGTGTCGGGGCGGGCGCGCGAGCACTTTCGGTAGTTGGGCATGTTGCAGATGGGAATCCGGTCGGTCGAGCGGGCCGCGGTGTCCACGGGACGAATCTGATCACGGTGTCTAATGAACGAATCTGGTCACATTCGGTACCCCGTCGAGTGGCGCACGATACGTGCCACAGCCCATACAGCAAAGTCTAACCTCATCAGCATTGCCGGAGTGGCGACCAGGGCCGCGGGCTGCTCACGCGCGGTTTGGTAACGGCTATCAGCCAATTAACCGTTCAAGAGCCGATCATGCCGGGCAATCTGGTACCGCTCATCACCCGCTCGGCCGCGACTCAGCAAGTATTGGCGATTTTTCTAAAAACACGTACCGTCGACGAATTCTCGGTTAGTTTTAGAACAGGTTCCACTTATCGGGTGTGGATGGTTTCGGGAGAAGTGTTGAGTATCAATCCATTTGACGATGACAGCGGCAGCTTTTTCGTTCTGGTCAATGACGAAGAGCAGCACAGCTTGTGGCCCGCCTTTGTCGATGTACCAGCTGGTTGGCGGGTGGCTTACGGCGAAGCGGACCGCGCTGCCTGCCTGGACAACATAGAGCGACACTGGGCCAACATTCGGCCGAAGAGTCTGCGCGAGAGGTTGGCACAGGGTCGGACTGTTGATTAGTAAGCGGCGGGTGGGGACCGATGGAATGTGATCATGGGGGGCTTCCGCTTACGCGGGGTCAGCTGGATATCTGGCTTGCCGAAGAGGCCGGCCGCTCCGGTGTCAAATGGCAGCTGGGCATGCTTGGGCGGATCGAGGGCGTCATCGAGCATGCCCTCCTCGAACGGGCGGTGCGTCATGTGGTGCGCGAGGCAGAACCTCTCAGAGCTGCCTTCTCTGAGGTAGACGGCCAGGTTTTCCAGACGGTGGTTGATTATCCGGACGTTGAGGTTGCTCGCCATGACCTGACGGGTTCATCGGATCCTGTGCGTGACGCTTATCGGGTGGCGTCTGCAATCCGACGAACGCCGATGTCGCTGAGTGGCCCGTTGTTCAAGTTTGCGCTGATGCAGGTGCGGGCCGATGATTTCTACCTTTTCGTGTGCTGCCACCACATCGCGACCGACGGAATTGGCATGGGACTCCTCTGCCATCGGATCGCCGCCGTCTATTCCGCGATCGCTACCGACGCGCCGATTCCTCCCCCCATCTTTGGGTCGTTGAGGAATCTCGTCGATTGCGAGGCGGAGTACGAGGCCTCCGACGAGTACCTCGACGATGAGGCCTATTGGACCAAGAGCGGTCCGCTCGAGAACGAGCCGCATTTTGGTGCGTCACGCGTTGCCGCGCGCCGCACCAACGAGTATGAGCCTTCTGCGCCAGTCCAACTGGCTCCTTCTGTCGTTGCCAAGGCCCGTGAGTTGTCCCACGCGTTGGGGGTGCGTCGAGCCTCGGTGATCACTGCGGCCTGCGCGCTGTTGGTGCACGGCGAGCTCGGGGGCACTGAGGTCGTACTCGATTTCCCGGTGAGTCGACGGGTGCGCCCGGAGGCGCTGATGGTGCCCGGGATGAGCTCCGGGGTCGTGCCGTTGAGGTTGACGACGTCACCGGGGTTCACGGTGGCCGGCTTCTGCGAACATGTCGATCGGCGGATACAAGAAGCGTTGCAGCATCAGCGTTTTCCGCTACGTGCTATCGAGAGCAAGACGGGCTTCCAGCGCGGTGGGCAGGCGTCGAATCGTGCAGCCATCAACTTCATTCCGACCACCCGGTTGGCAGATTTTGCCGGTGCCGCTGGATCGGGGACCGTGACCCACACGGGCCTCGTGGATCAGTTTGGGCTGGTCTTTATCAAGAACGACGAGGAGCTCTTCCTCAGTACCTCGGGTGTCGGGCAGTTGTTCGCCGACTGCGATGCCCGTGCTCTAGCGGACCGGTTCGAGCGAGTGTTGTTGGCGATGACCGCCGCCCCAGCGCGGCCGCTTTCGGCGATCGATGTGCGCGATGAAGAGGAGAGCCCCCAGGTCGAGGTGTGGGGTAATCGGGGAGCGTTGGTCCGACCCGGGCCCCGGCCGGTGTCGATTCCGAAGTTGTTCGCCGAGCAGGTGGCCCGTGAGCCGGGGGCGGTGGCGGTCAGTTTCGGTGATAGTTCGATGACGTATCGCGGGCTGGATGCGGCCGCGAATCGTCTGGCGCACTTGCTTGTTGGACATGGCGTGGGTCCTGGCGAGCGGGTGGTGCTGCTGTTCTCGCGTTCGGTCGAGGCAGTCGTGGCGATTCTGGGGGTGCTGAAAACCGGTGCGGCGTATGTGCCGGTCGATCCTTCGGTACCTGATGCGCGGTTGGAATTCGTGCTGGCCGATGCCGGGCCGGTAGTTGCGGTGACTACCGCCGATCTGGTGGATCGGTTGGGTGGTCGCGGATTGACGGTTGTCGATATCAACGACCGTGCGGTGTACGGCCGGCCGAGTACTGCGCTACCTGTGGAGCCCGAGCCTGACGATATCGCGTATCTGATTTACACCTCGGGCACCACCGGCGTACCCAAAGGTGTTGCCATTCCGCACCACAACGTGACGCGGTTGATGGAGGCAATCGACGCTGAGCTGGAGTTGTCGCCGGGACAGGTGTGGGCGCAGAGCCATTCGTTGGCGTTCGACTTCTCGGTGTGGGAGATCTTCGGCGCCCTGCTCCATGGGGGGCGGCTGGTGGTGGTTCCCGATTCAGCGACGCGCTCACCGGAAGAGTTCCACGCCTTACTCGTCAACGAGCACGTCAGCGTGTTGAGTCAGACACCGTCGGCGTTTTATGCGCTGCACGCCGTGGATACGGTCCTTCCCGAATGTCGGCAGCTCGGTCTCAAGGCGGTGGTGTTCGGCGGGGAGGCCTTGGAGCCACAACGTATTGGGGCATGGTTGACCGATCATCCGGGGTTGCCGAGGTTGATCAATATGTATGGGATCACCGAAACGACGGTGCACGCCTCATTCCGTGAGATCACCGCTGCTGATGTGCAGAAGACGGTCAGCCCGATCGGAGTTCCGTTGTCCGATCTGGCGTTCTTTGTGCTCGATGACTGGTTGCGGCCGGTTCCGCTGGGTGTGGTGGGCGAGTTGTATGTCGCAGGCGCGGGTTTGGGCTATGGCTATGTCGGCCGGGCGCCGCTGACGGCGACGCGATACGTGGCCTGCCCGTTCGGCGGGTCGGGAGTGCGGATGTATCGCACTGGCGACCTGGTGTCCTGGGATGTCGCTGGACAGTTGCAGTACCTGGGACGGGCTGACGAGCAGGTAAAGATCCGTGGCTATCGCATCGAGCTCGGCGAAATCCATTCGACGTTAACGGCTCTCGACGGAGTCGAACAGGCGGTGGTTATCGCTCGGGAGGATCGCCCGGGCGATAAGCGTCTAGTCGGCTACATCACCGGCACCGCCGACCCCGCTGAGTTGCGTGCGGCGTTGGTCGACAGGCTGCCGTCCTACATGGTGCCCGCGGCGATCGTGGTCCTGGCTGCCTTGCCGTTGACGGTCAACGGCAAGCTCGACAAAGGAGCCTTGCCCGCGCCGGAATACCAACACATCGACCAGTATCGGGCCCCTACCACCACCACCGAGGAAATCCTGGTCGGTATCTACGCTCACATTCTGGGCCTGAACCGTGTCGGTATCGACGACTCGTTCTTTGAACTCGGTGGGGACAGCATCTTGTCGATGCAGGTGTCCTCGCGAGCGCGTGCCGCGGGCCTGGTATGTCGCCCGCGTGACATCTTCGTCCAGCAGACGGTGGCGCGACTGGCCCAGGTAGTTGCGGCGACTGGCAGTGCGGATGAGCCGGTCGATGAGGGTCTCGGGCCAGTGCTGCCGACCCCGATCATGCGGTGGTTGAAGAGCCTGGAGAGCGCAAACGGGTCGATCGACGAGTTCAACCAGACGGTGCTGGTGCAGGCCCCCGCGGATGTTACCGAGGACGACGTCGTAATCATGTTACAGGCCTTGCTAGATCGGCATGCCATGTTGCGGCTGCGTGCCGAGGGCGACGGCGCAGGCGGGTGGTCCTTGACTGTGCCTGAGGCAGGGTCGGTTGATGCCGCTGGATGCCTGCGCGCCGTGAACGTGCTCTCCGATGAGGCGCTGGTGGCGGCGCGGTCGCGGTTGAACCCGGCGGAGGGGGAGATGGTCAGCGCGCTATGGGTTACCTCCACAAGCCAACTGGTGTTGATCATTCATCACTTAGCCGTTGATGGGGTGTCGTGGCGAATTGTGTTGGAAGACTGCAATATCGCCTGGGCGCAGCATCGTGACGGGCAACCCGTAATTCTGCCGGGAGCGGGGACGTCGTTCGCGCGGTGGGCCGAATTGCTGTCTCAGTCTGCGCAGCACCCACAAGTCGTGGAGCAGGCCCAGGCGTGGCGGCAGGTGGCGGCCATCCCGGCGGCGTTGCCGGAGGTGCGCGTCGACGTGGATACCTACGAGACCGCCGGGCAGTTGTCGGTATCGCTGGATGCCGAGACGACGCACATGCTGCTCGGTGAGGTGCCTGCAGCGTTTCACGCGGGGCCGCAAGACATTCTGTTGATCGCCTTTGGGCTGGCGGTGGCCGAGTTCGCAGGCACCGGCCGTGCGCCGATCGCGATCGATGTGGAGGGTCACGGGCGCCAAGAAGGCCTCGCCGCCGAGGTTGACCTCTCGCGCACGGTGGGCTGGTTCACCACCAAGTACCCAGTGTCGTTGGCGGTCGGTGGGTTGCGTTGGACGCAGGTGGTGGGCGGTGACGGCGCGCTTGGTGCGGTGATCAAGGACGCCAAGGAGCAGCTTCGTTCCCTGCCAGACGGCTTGACTTATGGTCTGCTGCGCTATCTGAATCCCGATGTGGATCTGACTGAATCCGACCCGATGATCGCCTTCAACTACCTGGGCCGCCTGGGTGGGACCGCGGGCGGCGGGTCTGGCGATGCATGGCGGATATGTCCTGAAGGCTTGTCGTTGACCCGCACCGCCGGGGTGGTGTCCACGCCGCTCGGACATACCGTGGAGCTCAACGCCGCCACCGTCGACACCGATACCGGCCCATGCCTGAACGCAGACTGGACGTGGGCGCTCTCGGCGCTCGATCACACGCAAGTCGGTCGGCTGAGCCAATTGTGGTTCGAGGCCTTGACCGGCATCTGCGCGCATGTGCGAAGGGGCGGGGGCGGATTGACTCCGTCGGATATCGCCCCTGCCGAGTTGAGTCAGCGGCAGATCGATGAGCTGAGCCAGCAGTCCCGCATCGCCGACGTGCTGCCGCTAACCCCCTTGCAGCAGGGCCTGCTCTTCCACGCAGGCACCGCGCAGGGCTCGGACGACGTGTATGCGATGCAGCTGAGTATTGCGTTGAGCGGCTCGCTCGACGCGAACCGGCTCCGCGATGCGGTGCAGGCCGTGGTCAGCCGGCATCCACACCTGGCGGCCCGCTTCTGCGAACGGTTCGACCAACCGGTGCAGATCATTCCCACCGAGTCCGTAGTGCCCTGGCAATACATCGAACTGGACACCACCGTCAGCGCCAACACCGACGCTGAGGAACAGATCCGGGGGATTTGCGCCGCCGAACGCGCCGCGGTCTGCGATCTGAAGAACCAGCCCGCTATCCGGGCCGCCCTCATCCGCATCGCTGACGACCGGCACCGGTTCGTCCTGACCACCCATCACATCGTGCTCGATGGCTGGTCGATGCCGATCCTGGTACAGGAGATCTTCGCCGGTTTCAGTGGGCAACGGCTGCCCCCGGCCGCGTCGTATCGCAGCTTCGTGACCTGGCTGTCCGAACGGGATCGAGCTGGCGCCCAAGCGGCGTGGCGCGAGGCGTTGGCTGGTTTTGACACCCCCACATTGGTGTGTCCGACTGGCCGAGAGGTACTGGGGCAGCGAGGCATTGAATCTTTCCAGCTCTCCGAAGAGGTCACGCTGTCACTCGGCGTGCTGGCACGTTCGCATCACACCACCGTCAACACTGTGCTCCAGGGTGCCTGGGCATTGCTGCTCAGCTCGGTGACCGGTCAGCATGACGTCGCATTCGGCACGACCGTTTCGGGGCGTCCGTCCGAGGTCCTCGGCGCGGAATCGATGGTGGGCCTGCTGATCAACACGGTGCCGGTACGGGCGACGTTCCGGGCGGCCACCACCACCGCAGACCTGTTGCATCAGCTGCAAAATGCGCACAATGACACGCTCGAGCACCAGCACGTGGCGCTCAGCGACATTCACCGCATGACGGGTCAGGACAATCTGTTCGACACACTCTTGGTGTTCGAGAACTACCCGATCGACACCACGGCGCCATTGGGCGTCGACGGCCTGGCCGTCACCGAGTTCGATTTCCGTGAATCCAATCACTACCCCCTTGCCGTACAGGCTCTGCCGGGCCGCGAGTTGGGCCTTCGGGTTGAATACGACGCCGATATCTTCGACCTTGCGACCGTTGAGTCCTTGATCGAGCGGTTGAAGACGGTTTTGGTGGCGATGACCGCTGATCCGGGGCGGCCGTTGTCGTCGATCGATCTGCTCGACGAGGCCGCGCGTGCTCGCCTGGATGAGTGGAGCAACCGGGCAGTCTTGACTAAACCAGCGACGGCGGAGTCGATTCCGATGTTGTTCGCCGAGCAAGCGGCACGCACTCCCGATGGGGTGGCGGTGACCTTCGAGGGTCGGTCGATGACGTACCGGGAACTCGATGAGGCCGCCAATCGGTTTGCGCACTTGTTGTCCGGCCAGGGGGTCGGTCCGGGCGAGGTTGTGGCACTGCTGTTTTCCCGGTCGGCGGAGGCCATCATGGCGATTCTGGCCGTACTGAAAACCGGTGCGGCCTATGTGCCGGTAGACCCGGCTTTGCCGGTTGCCCGCATCGAGTTCATGTTGGCCGATGCCGCGCCGATCGTCGCGGTCACCACGGCCGGGGGGCGGTCGCGCCTAGACGGGTTTGACCTACCCGTCATCGATATCAATGAGACTGCTGCCGACGCCCAGCCCAGCACGGCGCTGGCCGGTCCGGCCACCGATGACATCGCCTACATCATCTACACATCGGGCACCACCGGTGTCCCGAAAGGCGTTGCCATCCAACACCACAACGTTCCTGAGCTATTTGGCTCACTCGACGCCAACGTGCCCTCAGGCCCGGGGCAGGTATGGGCGCAGTGGCATTCGTACAGCTTCGACGTGTCGGTGTGGGAGATCTTCGGCGCACTGCTGCATGGGGCGCGCCTGCTGGTGGTGTCCGAACCGGTTGCCGCATCACCACATGACTTCCATGAGCTGCTTGTCGCTGAACACGTCAGCGTGTTGAGCCAGACCCCGTCGGCAGCGGGCATGATCTCGCCGCAGGGTTTGGAATCGACGGCGCTGGTGGTGGCAGGCGAGGCTTGTCCACCTGAGCTCGTGGACCGCTGGGGCCCCGGGCGAGTGCTGATCAACGCCTACGGGCCTACCGAGGCCACGGTGTACGCCTCGATCAGTGCACCGCTCACCCCGGGGGCCGCGGTACCGATTGGCGCGCCGGTGGCGGGTGCGGCGTTGTTTGTGCTCGATGCCTGGTTGCGTCCGGTGCCGCCCGGGGTGGTCGGCGAGTTGTATGTGGCCGGTCGCGGTGTCGGCGTGGGTTATTGGCGCCGGTCGGGTTTGACGTCGTCACGGTTCGTGGCCTGCCCGTTCGGCGAGCCCGGTACTCGGATGTATCGCACCGGCGACCTGGTGCGGTGGGGCTTCGACGGCCAAGTGCAATACCTTGGGCGGGCCGACGAGCAGGTCAAGATCCGCGGGTACCGCATCGAACTCGGTGAGGTCCAGGCCGCTCTGGCCGCACTCGACGGGGTAAGCCAAGCAGTGGTGATCGCCCGCGAGGACGAGCCCGCCGCCCTGCGTCTGGTCGGTTACGTCACCGGCACCGCAGACCCAGGCCAGATCCGCGCCCAGCTGGTCGAGCGGCTCCCGAGCTACATGGTGCCGGCTGCGGTGGTCGCGATCGATGCGGTGCCACTGACGGTCAACGGAAAACTCGACAGACGCGCCTTGCCCGTTCCGGACTACGTCGACGGCGATCACTATCGCGCCCCGGCCAACCCGGTCGAGGAGATCCTGGCCGATATCTACGCTCGTGTACTCGGACACGTGCGCGTCGGGGTCGACGACTCGTTCTTCGACCTGGGCGGGGATTCACTGTCCGCGATGCGTCTGATCGCTGCGATCAACAATTCGTTGGACGCTGGCATTGCTGTGCGCTCCCTGTTCGACGCGCCCACGGTGGCCCAATTGGCCGGCCGTATCGGCGGGGAAGCGGCGCGGCTGGAGCCGTTGGTGGCCGGCGAGCGGCCCGCCGTGGTTCCGCTTTCATTTGCCCAATCGCGGTTGTGGTTCCTGGACCAATTGCAGGGGCCTTCACCGGTTTACAACATGACGGCCGCGTTCAGGATCGACGGAGCACTGGATGTCGAAGCGTTGGGTGCGGCGCTGGTCGATGTGGTGTCCCGTCACGAGAGCCTGCGCACTGTTTTCGCTGCTCCCGGCGGCATCCCCGGCCAGGTGGTGATGGACCCGGCAAGTGTCGAATTCGGTTGGGCCGTTGTCGACGCCACCGGCTGGACAGCCGGGCAGCTGCAGGAGGCCATTGACACCGCCTCGCGGCACGCCTTCGATCTGTCTACCGAAATACCCTTGAGAGCAAGACTTTTCCGTGTCTCCGAGGATGAGCATGTGCTCACCGCGGTGGTGCACCACATTGCGGCCGACGCCTGGTCCATCACTCCACTGGTTGCTGATCTGGGGATGGCCTATGCCGGTCGGTCCGCCGGGGAGGTTCCCGGCTGGGAGCCGTTGGCCGTCCAGTACGCGGATTACACATTGTGGCAGCGCGCGCAGTTCGGCGATCTTCAGGACAGCGGCAGCCGAATCGCGGGGCAGCTGAGCTACTGGCAGGACGCGTTGGCTGGGATGCCGGAGCGCATCGCGCTGCCCACCGATCGGCCGTACCCGCAGATGACCGATCAGCGCGGCGCGATGATCGCGGTGGACTGGCCCGTCGAGTTACAGCGGCAGGTTACCCGAGTGGCCCGTGAGCACAACGCGACCAGCTTCATGGTGATGCAGGCGGCTCTGGCGGTGCTGCTATCCAAACTCAGCGCGAGTTCCGATGTGGCGGTGGGTTTCCCGATCGCCGGACGCCGCGATCCAGCGCTCGATGAACTGGTCGGCTTCTTCGTCAACACCTTGGTGCTGCGGGTGGACCTGGCCGGAGATCCGACTGTTGCCGAGGTCCTGGCCCAGGTGCGCGCGCGCAGCCTGGCTGCCTTCGACAACCAAGATGTGCCCTTCGAAGTGCTTGTCGAGCGACTGAACCCGACCCGGTCTCTGGCTCACCATCCACTGATCCAGGTGGCGCTGGCATGGCAGAACATTGCCGGACTCGACATTGATGATTCAGCTACCGGGATGGCGTTGGGCGATCTGCGCGTCACCCAGATGCCGGTGGATACCCACACGGCCCGAATGGATCTCAGCTTCTCGATGGCCGAGCGCCGGACGGAGGCCGGTGAGCCGGCCGGAATCGGCGGGACGGTGGAATTCCGCACCGACGTGTTCGACGCCGACACCATCGAAACATTGATCGCTCGGCTACAGCGAGTACTGACGGCCATGACTGCAGACCCGATGGTGCGGTTGTCGTCGGTGGACCCGCTCGATGACGATGAACATGCCCGCCTTGCTGTGCTGGGCAACCACGCGACGCTGACTCGTCCGGCGCCCAGGCCGGTGTCGGTTCCTACGTTGTTCGCCGAGCATGCGAGGCGCTCTCCCGAGGCGGTCGCCGTAGTCTGCGGCGAGAGTTCGTGGACCTACCGGGAGCTCGATGATTCCGCGAACCGGCTGGCGCACTTGCTGCTCGAGCGAGGGGCAGGCCCCGGACAGAGTGTCGCGCTGTCATCCAAAAGGTCCGCCGAGGCGATTGTGGCGATCCTGGCCATCCTCAAAACCGGGGCGGCATATCTGCCGATCGATCCCGCGATTCCCGATGCGCGGTTGGAGTTCGTGCTGGCCGATGCCGGACCGATTGCTGCGGTCACCACCGCGGATCTGGCCGATCGGCTACAGAGAGATGGCTTGGCGGTCATCGATATTGGAGATATCCCGGCCGCCGACAGTCCGCCCGGTGGCGCGCTGCCCGCGCCTAATGCGGACGATATCGCCTATCTGATCTACACCTCGGGTACCACGGGTGTGCCCAAAGGCGTTGCGGTCAACCACCGCAACGTGACTCAACTGTTGGAGTCACTCGATGCCGGGCTGCCGCGCGGTGGCGTGTGGACCCAGAGTCATTCCCTGGCCTTTGACGTGTCGGTGTGGGAGATCTTCGGGGCACTGCTTCGTGGTGGGCGGGTGGTGGTCGTCCCCGAGGATGTGACGGGCTCGCCGGAAGACTTCCATGCACTGCTGGTACTGGAAAATGTTGACGTTCTCACCCAAACACCCTCTGCAGTAAGGGTATTACCGCGCGATGGCTTGGAGACGACGGCGTTGGTGGTGGTCGGTGAGGCCTGTCCGCCTGAGGTGGTTGCTCAGTGGGCGCCCGGTCGGGTGATGATCAACGCTTACGGTCCCACGGAGACGACGATGTGTGTGGCGATCAGTGCGCCACTGAGTGCCGGGCAAGCGGGACCGCACGCCGTTCCCATCGGCTCGCCGGTCCCCGGAGCCGCGATGTTCGTGCTCGACGAATGGTTGCGGCCGGTGCCGGTCGGTGTGATCGGCGAGTTGTATGTGGCCGGTGCGGGTTTGGGCTACGGATATGTGGGCCGGACAGGTTTGACCGCCTCGCGGTTTGTGGCGTGTCCGTTCGGGGAGCCCGGGGTGCGGATGTATCGCACCGGTGACCTGGTGTGCTGGGGACCGGATGGGCAGCTGCAGTATCTGGGGCGCGCAGACGAGCAGGTCAAGATCCGCGGCCATCGCATCGAACTTGGCGAAGTGCAGGCCGCTTTGGCCGGCCTCGACGGCGTCGAGCAGGCGGCGGTGATCGCCCGCGAGGACCGACCCGGTGACAAGCGTCTGGTCGGCTACATCACCGGGACCGCCGATTCCGGTGAGCTGCGGGCCGCGATGGCCGAGCAGTTGCCGCCATATATGGTGCCCGTCGCGGTGGTGGTGTTGGACGCGTTTCCGTTGACAGTCAACGGAAAACTCGATACCCGAGCGCTTCCCGCTCCCGACTATGTCGACGGCGATCGGTACCGTGCTCCGGCAGACGCCGTGGAAGAGGTGCTGGCCGGGATCTACGCCCAGGTTCTCGGGCTGGAGCGGGTAGGCATTGACGACTCATTCTTCGACCTTGGCGGCGACAGCATCCTGTCCATGCAGGTAGTGGCCCGAGCCCGGGTTGCCGGCCTGGTATGCCGCCCGCGTGATGTCTTCGTCGAGCAGAGCGTGGCCCGACTGGCGCGGATAGTCGAGGTAGCCGCAGGCTCGCGTGGCCCGGTCGATGAGGGTCTCGGGTCGGTGCTGACCACTCCAATCATGCGGTGGTTGAAAGGCGTGGAAACCACCAACGGCCCGGTCGATGAGTTCAACCAGACGGTGCTGGTGCAGGCTCCCGCGGGTGTTACCGAATCCGATGTCGTAACCATGTTGCAGGCCTTGCTAGATCGGCATGCGATGTTGCGGCTGCGCGCCGAAAACGACGGCGTGTGTGGGTGGTCGTTGATGGTGCCTGAGGCAGGGTCGGTCGATGCACGTGCGTGTCTCCAATCGATGGACACATTGACCGATGAGGCAGTGGTGGCGGCACGGTCGCGGTTGGATCCGGCCGTCGGGGTTATGTTTCGCGCGCTGTGGGTGACTTCCACGAGCCAGCTGGTGTTGATCGTTCACCACCTGGCTGTCGACGGGGTGTCGTGGCGAATTGTGTTGGAGGATCTCAACATCGCCTGGGCACAACACGGTGGTGGACAACCCGTGGTCCTGCCGGCGCCGGGGACGTCATTCCAGCGGTGGGCCGAACTCCTGGCCAGCCACGCTGGCGATCCCAACGTGGTTGGCCAGGCTCAGGTGTGGCGGCAGGTGGCGGCGGTCCCGGCGGTGTTGCCGGCGGCGCGCGCCGACGTGGATACCTACGCGAGCGCGGGGCAGTTGTCGGTATCGCTGGATGCCGAGACCACTCGCATGCTGCTCGGTGAGGTGCCTGCAGCGTTTCACGCTGGGACACAAGACATTCTGTTGATCGCCTTTGGGCTGGCGGTGGCGGAGTTCGCAGGCACCGGTGGTGTGCCGGTCGGCATCGACGTCGAGGGCCATGGTCGGCAGGAGGAGTTGTCCGCCGAGGTCGACCTGTCGCGCACGGTTGGGTGGTTCACCGCCAAGTACCCGGTGTCATTGGCAGTTGGTGGACTGTCCTGGTCCCACGTGGTGGCCGGTGACGGCGCGCTGGGTGCGGTGATCAAGGATGCCAAGGAACAGCTGCGTTCCCTGCCCGATCCGCTGACCTACGGTCTGCTGCGCTACCTGAACGCCGACGTTGACCTGGAGACGGCCGACCCGACGATCGCCTTCAACTACCTGGGCCGCCTGGGTGGCGCGGCCACCGAGTCATCCGATGATCTGTGGCGGATATCCGCGGAAGGCCTGTCATCGACCGGTGCTGCCGCGGCGATTTCGATGCCGTTGACACATACCGTGGCACTCAACGCCGGCGCCCTTGATACCGATACCGGTCCGCATCTGCAAGCCAACTGGACGTGGGCTTCCTCGACAGTCGATCACGCCCAGATCAGCCGGCTCAGCCAACTGTGGTTCGACGCCCTGGCTGGCATCTGCGCGCATGTGCGACATGGCGGAGGCGGATTGACCCCGTCGGATATCGAGCCTGCCCGGCTGAGCCAGCTGCAGATCGACGAATTGCAGCGGCAATACCGGATCGCAGACGTGCTGCCGCTCACCGCATTACAGCAGGGGATGGTCTTCCACAGCGGCAGCGGGAATGGCCCCAACGACGATCTATACGTGGTGCAGTTGGACATTACGGTCGACGGCCCGCTCGATCAGCACCGGTTGCGGGATGCCGTGCAGGCGGTGGCCAACCGCCATCCACACCTGGCGGCCCGATTCTGCGCACAATTCCATGAGCCGGTACAGGTCATCCCGGCTGACCCCGTGGCGGGGTGGCAGTACATCGATTTCAACACCGACGAACCCGAGGAGCAGGTCCAGCGGTTGTGTGCCGCTGAACGCGCTGCGGTCTGCGATCTAGCCCACCCGCCGGCCTTCCGGGTGGCGTTGATTCGGACCGGACCAGACCGGCACCGGGTCGTGCTCACCAATCACCACATAGTCCTCGACGGCTGGTCGCTGCCGATCCTGCTGCAGGAGATCTTCGCCGGGTACCGGGGGCAACGGCTGCCCGCGGCCACGCCGTATCGCAGCTTCATCAGCTGGCTGGCCGATCGCGACCTTGCGGCCGCGCGCGCGGCCTGGCGTGAGGTGCTGGCGGGTTTTGACGCCCCCACCCTTGTCAGCCCGTCGCAAAAGTCTGAGTCGGGGCGCCGTGGTGTGCGGGCGCATCGGGTGTCCGCACAAACCACCCGGGCGCTGGGCGAGCTGGCGCGCGCGCAACGCACCACCGTCAACACCGTGCTGCAGGGGGCTTGGGCGCTACTGCTCACCTCGCTGACCGGCCAGCATGACGTCGCCTTCGGCGCGGTGGTCTCCGGCCGGCCGCCGGAGGTCCCCGGTGCGGAATCGATGGTGGGCCTGCTGATCAACACTGTGCCGGTACGCGCGGAGATCACCGCGGTAACCACCACCATCGACCTGCTGGATCAACTGCAGCGCGCTCATACCAAGACCCTTGAGCACCAACATGTCTCGCTCAGCGAGATCCACCGCATCACCGATCACGACCGACTGTTCGACACCCTCTTCGTGTTTGAGAACTACCCGGTCGACACGAGCGCGTTATCGGGCATCGACGGGTTCACCATCACCGAGGTCACCACCCACGAATCGACCGATTATCCGCTGACGATGCAAGCCATACCCGGTGACGAACTGCGCCTGCGTATCGAATACGACACGGCAGTTTTCGACGAGGCCGGTATCGAGGCGCTCACCACACGGATTGAGGCGGTGCTGGAGGCGATGACCGCCGACCCCGGTCGGTCGCTGTCGGCGGTGGAGATACTCGACGAGACCGAGCGAGCACGCCTTCAGCGGTGGGGCAACCGGACCGTGCTGGCCAGCCTGCCGGTTCCGGCGTCGGTGCCGGAGTTGTTCGCTGTGCAGGTGGCGCGTGCTCCGGAGGCGGTGGCGCTGGTCTGTGGGGATCGGTCACTGACGTATCGGGAGCTGGAGGAGCAGGCCAACCGGTTGGCGCACCTGCTCGTCAGTCATGGGGTAGGCCCCGGCGAGCGAGTGGCGTTGATGTTCCCCCGGTCGACGGAGGGGATCGTCGCGATCTTGGCGGTGCTCAAGACCGGCGCGGCCTATCTGCCGCTCGATCCGGCGCTGCCGGCGGCCCGTATCCAGTTCATGCTGTCCGATGCCGCTCCCATCGCTGCCGTCACCACCACGGCGTTGGTCGACCGGTTCAACGGCCATGACCTGAGAGTCGTCGATGTCGGCGACCCCGCCGTCGCCGCCCAACCCAGCACGGCATTGACGGCTTCGGCTCCGGATGACATGGCCCACATCATTTACACCTCGGGCACCACCGGGTTACCCAAGGGCGTTGCGGTCACGCAGCGCAACGTGACTCAGCTGTTCGACTCGCTGCAGATCGGGGTGCCGCTGGAGCCGGGACAGGTGTGGACGCAATTCCACTCGTATGCGTTCGACTTCTCGGTGTGGGAGATCTGGGGTGCGCTGCTGCACGGTGGACGGCTGGTGGTGGTGCCCGAGCTGGTGGCCCGTTCACCGCAGGACTTCCACGAGCTGCTGGTGCGCGAACAGGTGACGGTGCTGACGCAAACCCCGTCGGCGGTGTCGATGCTGCCGACGGATGGTCTGGAGGCGGTGTCGTTGGTGATCGGCGCGGAACCCTGCCCGCCGGAGTTGGTGGATCGCTGGGCGCCGGGTCGAGTGATGGTGAACGTCTATGGCCCCACCGAGACCACGATGTGGTTGTGTGCCAGCGCGCCGCTTGCCACGGGAGCGGGATCACCGCCGATCGGCTCGCCGACGGCATGGTCGGCGTTCTTTGTGCTGGATGAGTGGTTGCGTCCGGTGCCCGCGGGCGTGGTCGGTGAGTTGTACCTAGCCGGTGCGGGAGTCGGTATGGGGTACTGGCGTCGCGCGGGCTTGACGGCCTCGCGGTTCATGGCCTGTCCGTTCGGGGAGCCCGGTACCCGTATGTATCGCACCGGCGACCTGGTGCGCTGGCGAGCTGACGGGCAGCTGGACTACTTCGGCCGCGCCGACGAGCAGGTCAAGATTCGCGGGTATCGCATTGAGCTCGGAGAAATCCAGTCAGCGCTGACTGCGCTGGAGGGAGTGGATCAAGCGGCAGTGATCGCTCGCGAGGATCAACCGGGCGATAAGCGCCTAGTCGGCTACATCACCGGGACCGCCGATCCGGTCAAAGCGCGCGCGGCGCTGGCTGAACGGCTGCCGGGCTACATGGTTCCGACCTCGGTGGTGGCCTTGACGGCGCTGCCCATGACGGTTAACGGCAAACTCGACGCCCGGGCGCTACCAGCGCCGGACTACCGGGATGCCGACCACTACCGTGCGCCCGCAGGCGCAGTCGAGGAGATCCTTGTCGGAATCTTCGCTCGAGTGCTGGATGTGGAGCGCGTCGGAGTCGACGACTCGTTCTTCGATCTCGGTGGGGATTCCGTGTCGACAATGCGTCTGGTCGCCGCGATCAACGCCAGCCTGGATACCGACCTTGCGGCGCGCACGTTGTTCGAGGCGCCGACAGTTGCCCAGTTGGCGCCGCGTATCGGTGAGGGCGCGGGTCGCCTGGAGCCGCTGGTGGCGGTGGATCGGCCCGCAGTGATTCCACTGTCGTTTGCCCAGAACCGGTTGTGGTTCGTCGATCAGCTGCAGGGGCCCTCCCCGGTTTACAACATGCCGGTGGGCTTGCGGCTGCATGGACGAATCGATGCCGCCGCGCTGGGTGCGGCACTGGCCGACCTGATCGGCCGTCACGAAAGCCTGCGCACGCGCTTCGAAGCACCCGAGGGCACACCTCGGCAGGTGGTGGAGTCCGATGACCGGGTCGACTTCGGCTGGGATGTCGTTGACGCCACGGCCTGGCCGGCGAGTCGGCTGGATGAGGCGATTACTGCCGCGGCCTGCCACAGCTTCGACCTGTCGTCCGAAATCCCCTTGCGGGCAAGTCTTTTCCGTGTCGCCGCGGATGAACACGTGTTGGTGGCCGTGGTGCACCATATTGCCGCCGACGGATGGTCGCTCACTCCGCTGGTGCGCGATCTGAGTGTGGCGTACGCCAGCCGGTGCGATGGCCATGCTCCGGACTGGGAGCCCTTGGCTGTGCAGTACGTCGATTACACGCTGTGGCAGCGCGCGCAGCTGGGTGATCTCGATGACAGTGACAGCCCCATCTCAGCGCAGCTGGCCTATTGGGAAGACGCGCTGTCCGGACTCCCAGAACGTGTGGCGCTGCCCACCGATAGGCCCTACCCGCCGGTTGCCGACCAGCGCGGCTCCACCGTGGACGTGGATTGGCCGGCCGAGTTGCAGCAGCAGTTGCGCGCGGTGGCCAGTGAGCACGGCGCGACCAGTTTCATGGTGATGCAGGCCGCCTTGGCGGTGCTGCTGGCCAATCTGAGTGGGAATTCCGATGTGGCGGTGGGTTTTCCGATTGCGGGACGCCGAGACCCAGCCCTGGACCAGCTGGTGGGCTTTTTCGTCAACAATTTGGTGCTGCGCGTCGACCTGGTCGGGGATCCCACCGTGGCGGAGCTGCTGGCCCAGGTGCGGCAACGCAGCCTGGCCGCCTACGAGCATCAGGACGTGCCCTTTGAAGTGCTCGTCGAGCGGCTCAACCCGACTCGAAGCCTGACCCATCACCCGCTGGTGCAGGTGGCGTTGGCCTGGCAGAACCTGCCGTGGCAGGACACCGGTCCCGCCGACGGGCTGAGCCTGGGTGATCTGCAGGTCACTCCGCTGTCGGTGGACACCCAGACCGCCCGCATGGATCTGACCTTCTCCCTTGGGGAACGCTGGACCCAGGCCGGTGAGCCCGCCGGGATCGGCGGTGCGGTGGAGTTCCGCACCGATGTGTTCGACGCGCACAGCATCGAAACGCTGATCGCTCGGTGGCGGCGAGTGTTGGCGGCGATGACTGCCGATCCCACTCAGCGACTTTCGTCCATCGATCTGCTCGACGAGGCTGAGCACTCCCGCGTGGATGGGTGGGGCAACCGGACGGTATTAACCACCCCGGCACCGGCCTCCCGATCAGTTCCGGCATTGTTCGCCGAACAGGTTGCCCGTGTGCCGGAGGCGGTCGCGATCAGCTTCGACGGCCGCTGCATGACCTATCGGGAACTCGACGAGGCCGCAAATCGGTTGGCGCACAGGCTCGCTGCCCATGGTGTGGGCGCGGGTGCATGCGTGGCGTTGCTGGCCGAGCGTTCCGCGGAAGCGATCGTGGCGATGCTCGCGGTGCTCAAAACCGGGGCCGCGTATCTGCCGATGGACACCGCGCTGCCGGACGCGCGGATCGAATTCATGCTCGCCGACGCCGTGCCGATCGTCGCGATCACCACCGTGGGCCTGGCCGATCGGCTGGCCGGGTGCGGCCTGCCGATCATCGATGCCGGCGATATCGCGGCCCCCGGCATCGAGAGCCTTTCTGGCACAGAACTATTCGTGCCGGGCCCGGACGATATCGCCTACATCGTCTACACCTCGGGTACCACCGGTGTCCCCAAGGGTGTGGCGATCACCCATCGCAACGTGACCCAGTTGTTGGGGTCGCCGGATACGTTCCTGGCGGGGCGGGCGTGGACGCAATGGCATTCCTACGCGTTCGACGCCTCGGTGGAAGAGATCTGGGGCGCGCTGTTGCACGGGGGACGGTTGGTCGTCGTGCCCGAGTCGGTGACGCGCTCGCCGGCGGACCTCAACGCCTTGCTGGTTGCTGAACAGGTCAGCGCGTTGAGTCAAACCCCCTCGGCGGTAGCGGTGCTCTCGTCCGAATCTTTGGGATCGGTGGCGTTGTTGGTGGCCGGTGAGCCGTGCTCGGCCGAGCTGGTGGACCGCTGGGCGCCCGGACGGTTGATGGTCAACGCGTACGGTCCGACCGAGACCACGATTTGTGCCGCGAGGAGCGCGCCCTTGGCTGGTGGGTCGGGGGCACCGCCAATCGGTGCGCCGGTGTCAGGGGCGGCGTTGTTCGTGCTGGACGGGCTGTTGCGTCCGGTGCCTGCCGGTGTGGTTGGCGAGTTGTACATCGCGGGCCGCGGTGTGGGTGTCGGATATTTGGGTAGGACGGGTTTGACCGCCTCGCGGTTTGTGGCCTGCCCGTTCGGGGGCGCCGGAACACGGATGTATCGCACCGGGGACCTGGTGCGGTGGGGCGCCGATGGGCAGCTGCGGTATGTGGGGCGCGCCGATGAGCAGGTCAAGATCCGTGGGTATCGCATCGAGCTCGGGGAAATCCAGGCGGTGCTGGCCGGGCTGGACGGGGTCGAGCAGGCAGCGGTGATTGCCCGCGAGGACCGCCCCGGCGACAAACGCCTCGTCGGCTATGTCACCGGGACGGCGAACCCGGCCAAGTTGCGAACCCAGCTGGCCGAGCAGCTGCCGGTCTATATGGTTCCGGCCGCCGTGGTGACATTGTCGGGACTTCCGTTGACGCCCAACGGAAAACTGAATACTCGTGCCCTGCCGGCACCCGAGTATCAGGACATCGATCATTACCGCGCACCGGGCACCCTCACCGAGGAGATCCTGGCCGGAATCTACGCGCGGGTGCTGGGTGTGGAGCGCGTCGGAGTGGATGACTCGTTCTTCGATCTGGGTGGGGATTCGCTATCCGCGATGCGTCTGATCGCCGCGGTCAATACCGATCTGAATGCGAGTCTTGCGGTGCGCACCGTGTTCGAGGCGCCGACGGTGGCCCAGTTGGCGCCTCGTATCGGTGGGGAGTCGAGCACGCTTGGCGCGTTGGTGGCAGGCGAGCGGCCCGCGGAAATTCCGCTGTCATTCGCCCAATCCCGGTTGTGGTTCCTGGACCAATTGCAGGGGCCCTCACCGGTTTACAACATGGCGACAGCGCTTCGAATCAGCGGGGCGCTGGATGTCGATGCGTTGGGTGTGGCGCTGGGCGACGTGGTGGCCCGCCACGAAAGCCTGCGCACCCTGTTCTCGGCAGTCGAGGGAGTGCCGCAGCAGTTGGTCGTGCCATCCGAGAGAACCCGCTTTGGCTGGGAGGTCGTCGATGCCACCGGTTGGACGGCGGCGCAGCTGCAGGAGGCCATCGGGGACGCGGCGCGCCACACATTTGATCTGGCCACTGAAATCCCTTTGCGGGCACAACTTTTCCGTCTCACCGGCGACGAGCATGTGCTGGCGGCGGTGGTGCACCATATTGCCGCCGACGCCTGGTCGATCACCCCGCTGGTGACCGATCTAGGGGTGGCTTACGCCAGCCGGTGCGCGGGCCAAGCCCCTGGTTGGGCGCCCTTGGCGGTGCAGTACGTCGATTACACGCTGTGGCAGCGCGCCGAGTTCGGTGATCTTCAGGACGGCCACAGCCGTGTCGCGACACAGGTTGCCTACTGGCAGGATGCGCTGGCCGGACTCCCCGAACGCGTGGCACTGCCCACCGACCGGCCCTACCCGCCGGCCGCCGACCAGCGCGGTGCCACGATGGCCGTGGAGTGGCCCGCCGAACTGCAGCAGCAGGTGGTCCGAGTGGCACGCGAGCACAACGCGACCAGCTTCATGGTGCTCCAGGCCGCCCTCGGAGTGCTGCTGGGCAAGCTCAGCGGAAGTACCGATATCGCCGTCGGGTTCCCGATCGCCGGGCGCCGCGACCCTGCGCTCGATGAGCTGATCGGGTTCTTCGTCAACACCTTGGTGCTGCGGGTCGACCTGGCGGGCGATCCCACCGTGACGGAGCTGCTGGCCCAGGTGCGTGCACGCAGCCTCGCCGCCTACGAACACCAAGACGTGCCTTTCGAAGTGCTCGTCGAGCGGCTGAACCCGACCCGATCCCTGACCCATCACCCCCTGATCCAGGTGGCACTGGGTTGGCAGAACGTCCCCGGACACGACAACGCTTCCGGTGCCGGACTGGCGCTGGGTGATCTGGAGGTCACCCAGATGCCTGCGGATACGCAGACCGCCCGCATGGATCTGAGCTTCTCTCTGGCTGAACGTCGAACCCACGCTGGTGAGCCCGCTGGAATCGTCGGGACGGTGGAGTTCCGCACCGACGTATTCGACGCGGCCGGCATCGAAACACTGATCAACCGTTTCGAACAGGTGCTAATGGCGATGACCTCGGATTCGGGTCGGCACCTGTCATCGATCGACTTGCTTGATGCCGAGGAACACGACCGCCTCGACGATATGGGTAATCGTGCGGCGTTAAGCGCCCCGGCCCCGGCCAAGTTGTCGGTCCCTGCATTGTTCGCGGCACGGGTCACCCACTCCCCGGAGGCGGTGGCGATCACCCACGGCGAGCGTTCAATGACCTATCGGCAACTCGACGAGGCCGCAAACCTGTTGGCGCACATGCTCATCGTGCAGGGCGCGGGCCCGGGAGAATGCGTTGCGCTGCTGATGGAACGCTCCGCGGAGGCGATCGTCGCCATGCTGGCGGTACTGAAGTCCGGGGCGGCGTATCTCGCGATCGACCCGGCGGTACCCGCGGCCCGGATTGAGTTCATGCTGGCCGATGCCGCGCCCATCGTCGCGATCACCACCAGCGGTCTGGCCGAGCGGCTGGACGATCGTGGGTTGGTGATCATCGATGTCGGTGATCTGTCGGATATCGATGACTCCGTGGTGGACTACCAACTCGGCACCGCACTCCCGGCCCCGGCCCCCGAGGACATCGCCTATCTCATTTACACCTCCGGAACCACCGGTGTGCCCAAGGGTGTGGCCGTCACCCATCACAACCTGACCCACGTGGCGCGATCAACGCCCGAGCACCTGCCGCAGAACCAGGTCTGGACCCAGTGCCATTCCTATGCCTTCGACTTCTCGGTGTGGGAGATATGGGCGGCGCTGCTGGGCGGCGCACGCCTGGTGGTGGTGCCCGAGTCGGTCGTGAGTTCACCCGACGATTTCCATGCCGTGTTGGTCAGCGAGCGGATCAACGTGCTCACCCAAACCCCTTCGGCCGCTGGGGCATTGTCCCCACAGGGGCTGGAGTCGGTGTCATTGCTCCTCGGCGGTGAGGCCTGCCCGGGCGAGGTGGTTGATCGTTGGGCGCCCGGGCGGACGGTGATCAACGCCTACGGACCCACCGAGATCACGGTGTACGCGTCGATGAGTGCGCCACTCATGCCGGGGTCCGGGGCCGCGCCCATCGGTGCGCCCGTCTCGACCTCGGCGCTGTTCGTGCTCGACGAGTTCCTGCGACCGGTGCCGGTCGGGGTGGTCGGCGAGCTGTACGTTGCCGGTGACGGGGTGGCGTGCGGGTATCTGGGCCGGTCGGGTCTGACGTCGTCTCGGTTCGTGGCGTGTCCGTTCGGGACATCCGGGGCGCGCATGTATCGCACCGGCGATCTGGTGAGCTGGCGCGCCGACGGACAGCTGCAGTATCTGGGGCGAGCCGATGACCAGGTCAAGATCCGCGGATACCGCATCGAACTCGGCGAAGTTCAGGCCGTGCTGGCCGCTCTGGAGGGAGTCTCGCAGGCGGTGGTGATTGCCCGCGAGGATCATCCCGGCACCACACGCCTGGTCGGCTATGTCACCGAATCAGTTGCCGGCGGGGCGAACTCGGCCGGGATGCGCAGCGCGATGACCGATCGTCTGCCCTCGTACATGGTTCCGGCAGCGATCGTGGTCCTGGACGCGTTGCCGTTGACGGTGAACGGCAAGCTCGACACCCGCGCGCTACCGGTACCCGACTACCAGGACGCCGATCGGTACCGCGCCCCTGCAGACGCCATCGAGGAGACGCTGGCCGGTATCTACGCCCAGGTCCTCGGGCTCGATCGGGTCGGGGTCGACGACTCGTTCTTCGATCTGGGCGGAGACAGCATTCTTTCCATGCAGGTGGTGGCCCGGGCACGGGCGTGCGGCGTGACGTGTCGGCCCCGCGATATTTTCGTCGAGCAGACCGTGGCCCGACTGGCTCAAGTGGTCGGGGTGGCCGGCGATGACGGTCCGGTGGACGAGGGTATCGGTGCGGTGGCCGCGACCCCGATCATGCGGTGGCTGTATGACGTGAAACGCACAGGCGGCCCGATCGACCAGTTCAACCAGACAGTGGTGGTCCAAGCCCCGCAGGGAGCCACCCAGTCCGATGCTGAGATGGTCTTGGGTGCCCTGCTTGACCGGCACGCGATGTTGCGGTTGCGGGTCGAGGACCCGAGTGGACCTGCTGGGGATGTCGGAGATTGGTCGCTTCTCGTACCCGAGAAGGGTTCGGTGCCAGCGCATCTGGATTCGGTGGACACGTTGTCCGATGAGGCCTTGATGGGGGCCCGATCGCGGCTGAACCCGGCTGCCGGGGAGATGGTCAGCGCCCTGTGGGTGGTGTCCACCGGTCAGTTGGTGTTGATCATTCATCACCTGGCCGTCGATGCGGTGTCCTGGCGGATCCTGCTCGAAGATCTCAACATCGCCTGGGGCCAGCATTGCCATGGTCAACCCGTGTCATTGCCGACAACCGGAACCTCATTTGCACGATGGGCGTCGCTGCTCGGCGAACACGCTTACGCCCCAACCGTGGTGGATCAGGCCGATGGCTGGCGACGAGTGTTGGCGACCCCGTCCGCGCTGACGGCGGCGCGACCCGAGCTGGACACGTATGCCACCGCCGGCCACCTCACGGCGTCACTGGACAGCGAGACGACCCGCGCACTGCTCGGTGAAGTCCCGGCCGCGTTCCACGCTGGGGTTCAAGACATTCTGTTGATCGCCTATGCGCTTGCATTGACACAGTTCCTGGGCATTACCTTGCCGGTCGCCATCGATGTCGAGGGCCACGGTCGCATCGAGGATCTAGGGGACCTTTCCGACCTCCCCGACCTCTCCGCAAGAATCGATCTGTCCCGCACCGTGGGCTGGTTCACCACCAAGTACCCGGTGGCCTTGAATGTCGGCAGGAATGTCGGGAGGCCGCACGGTGGGTTGCGTTGGGACCAGGTGGTGGCCGGCGATCCGGCACTCGGCCGCGTGATCAAAGACGCCAAGGAACAATTGCGCTCTCTGCCAGAGGGAATGACCTACGGACTGATTCGGTACCTCAACTCCGATATCGACCTGTCGGGATCCGATCCGACCATCGGATTCAACTACCTCGGCAGGCTGGGTGCGACCGGCGCCGCCCAGTCGGAATCCTTCGCTGGACTGTGGCAGGTCAGCCACGATGGAGCGGCGGTGTCCGCTGCTGCCGCGTCCATACCTATGCCACTCGGGCATACCGTGGAACTCAACGCAAGCACGATCGAAACAGAATCCGGCCCAAGCCTTTACGCCACCTGGACGTGGGCTCCCTCGATACTGGACGATACCCAGATCAGCCGCCTAAGCGGGCTGTGGTTCGACGCCCTGACCGGGATCTGCGCACACGTCCGTGAGGGCGGCGGTGGTCTGACACCGTCCGATATCACCCCCGCCCGGCTCACCCAGCAAGAGATCGATGAGCTCAGTCGGGACCATCCGATCGCCGACGTGCTGCCCTTGACGCCCCTGCAACGTGGACTCCTGTTCCAGGCCAATGCAACTCGCGGCAACGACGATGACGTATACGCCATGCAACTCGATGTCACCGTCACCGGCCCACTGGATGCCGACCGGCTGCGCGAGGCGGTACGCACGGTGATCAACCGCCACCCCAACCTGGCTGCCCGATTCGACAAACGATTCGACGAACCGGTACAGATCATCCCGGCCAACCCTAGCGTGCCCTGGCAGTACCTCGAAATATCCACGGAACAAACGAATATCAACCAGCGGATGCGGGAGTTGTGCGCCGGTGAACGCGCATCGGTCTGCGACCTGGTCCACCAATCGGCGTTCCGTTCGGCGCTGATCCGCGTGGCCGATAACGAGCACCGGTTTGTGATGACTTATCACCACATCGTGCTCGACGGTTGGTCACTGCCGATCCTGCTGCGGGAGATATTCGCCAGCTACTACGGGCAGCGCCTCCCTGCCGCCGGGTCGTATCGCAGGTTCGTGACATGGCTGGCCGACCGGGACGCCGATGCTGCTCGCACAGCCTGGCGTGAAGTTCTCGCCGGATTCGACACCCCGGCTCTGGTCGCTCCGAAGGGCCGGGTACCAGGACGACGCGCTACCGAGTCCTTCCGATTGCCCGCCGAGACCACTCGGGCCATCAATGAGCTGGCCCGCGCGCAACACACCACCGTCAACACCGTGCTGCAAGCCGGCTGGGCGCAGGTGCTCATGTGGCTGACCGGCAGGCACGATGTCGCCTTCGGCGTCGCGGTCTCGGGCCGATCGGCAGAGGTGCCGGGCGCAGATTCGATGGTCGGCCTGCTGATCAACACCGTGCCGGTGAGGGCCACCATCACTCCGGCCACCACCATCGCCGACCTGCTGGATGACCTACAGCGCCGTCACAGTGACACCCTCGAACACCAGCACCTGGCTCTCAGCGAGATCCACCAGGCCGTCGGTCACGAGCAGCTGTTCGACACCCTGTTCGTCTACCAGAACTATCCGGTGGAGTCGGTGGCGTCATCGATGGCCGACGGATTGGCCATCACCGAGGTCAGCGGCCGGGAGTACAACCACTATCCGCTGACCTTGCAAGCAATGCCCGGCACCGAACTGGTGCTGCGTGTCGAATTCGATACCTGGGTATTCGGCGTGAACCGAGTGCAGAAAGTAGTCGAGCGTTTCCAGCGAGTGCTGGAGGCCATGACGGGGGAGGTACTGCAGCAGTGACGGCCGATGTCACCAGGCGATTGTTGTCGATGGATCTGGGCAACACAGATGAGCACACGGAGCTGGACGTGTGGGGTAACAGGGCGGCCTTGGACCGGCCGGTGACGTCGGTGTCGATTCCTGAGTTGTTTGGTGCGCAGGTGGCTCGTGAACCGGGGGCGGTGGCGATTGGTTTCGGCGACAGCTCGATGACCTATCGCGAGCTGGATGAGGCTTCGAATCAATTGGCGCACTTACTTTTTAGGCATGGTGTGGGCCCGGGTCGGCGGGTGGCCTTGCTGTTTTCGCGATCGGTTGAGGCGATCGTTGCGATCCTGGGGGTACTCAAAACCGGTGCGGCCTATGTGCCGATCGATCCGTCGGTGCCTGATGCGCGGTTGGAATTCGTGCTGGCTGATGCCGGGCCGGTAGTTGCGGTGACTACCGCTGATCTGGCTGACCGGCTGGACGGTCGTGGGCTGGTGGTCATCGATATCGGTGATATCGCGGTGGACGGACCTGCTAGCGCGCCGCTGCTGGTGCCGAGCGGCGATGATGTTGCCTACGTTATCTACACCTCGGGCACCACCGGCGTGCCGAAAGGTGTTGCCATTCCGCACCACAACGTGACCCGATTGATGGAGGCAATCGATGCCGAGGTGGGGCTGTCGGCCGGGCAGGTGTGGTCTCAGTGTCATTCGTTGGCTTTCGATTTTTCGGTGTGGGAGATTTTCGGCGCGCTGCTGCATGGTGGGCGGCTGGTGGTGGTTTCGGATTCGGTGGTGCGGTCACCTGAACAGTTCCATGCCTTGCTCGTTGATGAACACGTCAGTGTGTTGAGTCAGACGCCCTCGGCGTTCTATGCGCTGCAAGCCGTCGACTCGGTGCATTCCCAGCCCGCACATCAGCTCGGTCTTGATGTGGTGGTGTTTGGTGGAGAGGCGCTGGAGCCTCAGCGTCTGAGGGAGTGGTTGGCTGATCATCCGGAATCACCGCGGTTGATCAACATGTATGGGATCACCGAGACCACGGTGCACACCTCCTTCCGCGAGATCGTTGCCACTGACGTAGACGGCACGGTGAGTGCGGTCAGCCCGATCGGGGTGCCATTGGGGCATCTGGCGTTCTCGGTTCTCGACGAGTGGTTGCGACCGGTATCGGTTGATGTGATCGGCGAGTTGTATGTGGCCGGTGCGGCTTTGGGCTACGGCTATCTGGGCCGTGCACCGTTGACCGCCACGCGATTTGTGGCCTGTCCGTTCGGGGCGCCGGGTACCCGGATGTATCGCACCGGAGATCTGGTGTCCTGGGGGTCCGACGGGCAACTGCAGTATCTGGGGCGCGCCGATGAGCAGGTCAAGATCCGCGGACATCGCATCGAGCTCGGCGAAATCCAATCGGTATTAACGGTTTTAGACGGCGTCGGGCAGGCGGTGGTGATCGCCCGAGAGGATCGTCCCGGCGATAAGCGGTTAGTCGGCTACATCACCGGCACCGCCGACCCTGTGGAGTTGCGTACCGCGCTGGCCGACAGGTTGCCGCCCTATATGGTGCCTGTCGCGGTAGTGGTTCTGCGGAGTTTTCCGTTGACGGTCAACGGAAAAGTTGACAAAAATGCCTTGCCTGCACCGGAATACACCGATATCGATCACTACCGTGCCCCGGCCACTCCCACCGAGGAAATCGTGGCCGGGATCTACGCCCAAGTCCTGGGCCTAGACCGCGTCGGTCTCGACGACTCCTTTTTCGACCTCGGCGGGGATTCACTGCTGGCAATGCGCCTGGTCGCCGCGCTCAACCGGTCCATGGATGCGGGCCTTGAGGAGCGTGCTGTCTTCGACGCTCCCACGGTCGCTCAATTGATGCTCTGTATCGGTGGTGATGAACGTCGGCTGGAGCCATTGGTCGCGGGAGAACGGCCCGCAGTGATGCCACTGTCGTTCGCTCAAAGTCGATTGTGGTTCATCGACCAATTGCACGGGCCATCAACGGTTTACAACCTAACGGTGGGGCTGCGCCTGCAGGGGCTCCTTGATGTCGATGCGCTGGCAGCTGCGTTTGCGGACGTGCTGGATCGCCACGAAAGCCTGCGCACGCTGTTCCCGTCGGTCGAGGGGATACCTCAGCAGTCGGTTGTCTCGGCCGAGCAGGCCGAATTCGGCTGGGAGGTTGTTGATGCCTCCGGATGGCCCGCAAGCAGGTTGGAGGCATCCGTCGAGGAATCAGCCCAGTACAGCTTCGATCTGTCGTCCGAGATTCCGATTCGAGCAAGGCTTTTCAGCACCGCTGAGGACGAGCACGTATTAGTGGCCGTGGTGCATCACATCGCTGCCGACGGTTGGTCGATCACCCCGCTGGTGGCCGATTTGGGTGTGGCCTATGCCAGCCGGTGCGTGGGGCAGGCCCCCGATTGGAAGCCGTTGGCGGTCCAATACGCCGATTACACGCTGTGGCAGCGCGCACAGCTGGGCGTACTCGACGACAGCGATAGCCGTATCTCCCGGCAACTGGCCTTCTGGGAGGACGCGCTGGCCGGGATGCCCGAACGTTTGGCGCTGCCGACCGACCGTCCCTATCCGTTGGTGGCCGACCAACGTGGCTCCAGGGTGGATGTGAGCTGGCCGGCGGATCTGCAGCACCGGATTGCTCGCCTGGCTCGCGAACACAACGCGACCAGCTTCATGGTGATGCAGGCGGCGCTGTCGGTGCTGCTGGCCAAGCTCGGTGCGAGTTCAGATGTGGCGGTGGGTTTCCCGATCGCGGGACGACGTGATCCTGCGCTCGATGAACTGGTGGGCTTCTTCGTCAACACCTTGGTGCTGCGGGTCGACCTAGCAGGGGATCCCAGCGTTACCGAAGTGCTGGCTCAGGTACGGGCACGCAGTTTGGGTGCTTTCGAGAATCAGGACGTGCCGTTCGAGTTACTCGTCGAGCGGCTGAACCCGAGCCGATCCCTGACCCATCACCCACTGATTCAGGTGATGCTGGCTTGGCAAAACGTGCCCGGGCAGATCGCCGATTCTCGCGGTGGATTGGCGTTGGCAGATCTTCAGCTCACCCAGCTACCGCTGGACACCCACTCGGCCCGGATGGATCTGTCGTTCTCGCTGTCCGATGGGTGGACCGAAGCGGGTGAGGCCGCGGGGATTTCGGGGACGGTCGAGTTTCGCACCGATGTGTTTGACACTCACAGTGTTGTGACCCTGATCGATCGGTTACGGCGGGTGCTCGAAGCGATGACTGCCGACCCGAACCGGCTGTTGTCAGCGATCGAGGTAATGGATGCCGAAGAGCTTGCCCGGTTGGATGGGTGGGGTAATCGGGCCGAGTTGGCTCGGTCCGTTACATCGGTGTCGATTCCGGCGCTGTTCGCGCAGCAGGTGTCCCGTATTCCGGGAGCGGTGGCGGTCTGTTCCGATGGTAGCCATTTGTCGTACCGGGAGTTGGATGAGTCATCGAATAGGTTGGCGCACTTACTTGTTGCGTATGACGTGGGCCCGGGTAAGCGGGTGGCGCTGCTGTTCTCGCGGTCGATTGAGGCGATCGTGGCGATAATGGGCGTGCTCAAAACCGGTGCGGCCTATGTGCCGATCGATCCGGCCGTGCCTGATACGCGGTTGGAATTCGTGCTCGATGATGCCGATCCGGTTGTCGTCGTGACCACCGCCGATCTCATGGATAGGTTGGATAGGTGCGGGGTGGTGGTTATCGATGTTGATGATCCGGCCGTCAACGTCCAGCCCGTTAGTGCGCCGCTGGTGGGGCCGAGCTCCGACGATATTGCGTATGTGATTTACACCTCCGGTACCACGGGTGTGCCCAAAGGTGTTGCTATTCCTCATCGGAATGTGGCCCGCCTGCTACAAGCGCTTGAGGCCGATCTGGAGCTATCGGCGGGACAGGTGTGGGCACAGTGTCATTCGTTGGCTTTCGATTTTTCGGTGTGGGAGATTTTCGGCGCGTTGCTGCACGGTGGGCGGTTGGTGATCGTGTCAGATTCGGTAGTACGGTCGCCCGAAGATTTCCATGTCTTGCTGGTCGATGAGCAGGTAAGTGTGTTGAGTCAGACGCCGTCGGCGTTCTATGCGTTGCAAACTGTGGATGCGATGGCCACCGAGCCGGCAGGCCAGCTCGGTGTCGAGGTGGTGGTGTTCGGCGGTGAGGCGTTGGAGCCACACCGTTTGAAGCCGTGGTTGGACCGGCATCCGGTGTTGCCGCGGTTGGTCAATATGTATGGGATCACCGAGACAACGGTGCATGCCTCGTTCTATGAGATCGTCGCTACCGATCTCGAGGGCACGGTCAGCCCGATCGGTGTGCCACTGGCCCATCTCGCGTTTTCCGTGCTCGATGGGTGGCTGCGGCCGGTTCCGGCCGGGGTGGTCGGCGAATTGTATGTGGCTGGTGCGGGTTTGGGATATGGCTATGTGGGCCGGACAGGCCTGACCGCCTCCCGGTTTGTCGCCTGCCCATTCGGGGTGCCGGGATCGCGGATGTATCGCACCGGGGATTTGATGTGTTGGGGTGCTGATGGGCGATTGCAGTATGTGGGGCGTGGCGATGAGCAGGTGAAGATCCGCGGACATCGCATCGAGCTCGGTGAAATCCATTCGGCATTAATGGCTTTGGATGATGTCGAGCAGGCGGTGGTTATCGCCCGAGAGGACCGCCCGGGCGATAAGCGGCTGGTCGGCTACATCACCGGCACCGCCGACTCCGGCCACATTCGCGCTCGGCTGGCCGAGTGTCTCCCCAACTACATGGTGCCGGCCGCGGTGGTCGCCTTGACGGCGTTGCCGTTGACAGTCAACGGGAAACTCGACAAAAAGGCCCTGCCTGCACCGGAATACACCGATATCGATCACTACCGCGCCCCCGCGACCCCTGTCGAGGAGATCCTGGCCGGCATCTACGCCCAAGTCCTGGGCTTGGACCGTGTCGGCGTCGATGACTCATTCTTCGACCTCGGCGGTGACAGTATTTCGGCCATCCAGGTGGTGTGGCGGGCCCATGGCGCAGGCCTGGCCGGTCGACCGCGCGACATCTTTGTCCAGCAGACCGTGGCCCGGCTGGCACGGGTGGTCAGGATGGTCGACAGCACCGACGGCGTGATCGACGAGGGTCTCGGCCCAGTAGTTTCGACCCCGATCATGCAGTGGCTGAAGGGGATCGACGGTCCGATTGGCGAGTTCAACCAGACGGTGGTGCTGCAGTCTCCCACCGGTGTCACCGAGGCGGCTGTTGTCATTCTGTTGCAGGCCTTGCTGGATCGGCATGCGATGCTGCGGCTACGCGCCGAGGACGACGGCGCCGGCGGGTGGATTTTGACGGTGCCCGAGGCGGGGTCGATCGATGCACATCGATGCCTGCAATCGGTGGACGTGTTGTCCGATGAGGCACTGGTGGCGGCGCGGTCACGGTTACATCCGGCCGCCGGGGTGATGCTGAGCGCATTGTGGGTGGCTACCACGAGCCAGCTGGTGTTGATAGTTCACCATCTGGCCGTGGATGGGGTGTCGTGGCGGATTCTGTTGGAGGACTTGAGCATCGCCTCGACCCAGCTGCGCGGTGGGCAAGAGGTGCTGTTACCGCCGGCGGGAACGTCGTTCCAGCGGTGGGCCGACCGGCTGGCTGAATACGCACACCATCCCGATGTGGTCCGCCAGGCGGATTCCTGGCGACAGGTGGGGGCGATCCCTTCGGGCTTGGCGGCACCGCAACCGACTGAGGATACGTTCGCCACAGCTGGAAACTTGACGGAGTTTCTGGATGCCGAGACTACGCACATGCTGCTCGGCGAGGTGCCTGCGGCGTTTCACGCCGGGGTGCACGAGATCCTGTTGATCGCCTTCGCCTTGGCGTGGGCACAACACTTGGGGACCGGCGGTGCACCGATCGCCATCGATGTGGAAGGTCACGGGCGCCAAGAGGAATTGGCGGAGCTGGATGGGGCTGCCGATCGCAATGTTGACCTCTCGCGCACGGTGGGCTGGTTCACTACCAAGTACCCGGTGTCGTTGGCGGTCGGTGGGTTGCGTTGGACGCAGGTGGTAGGTGGTGATGCGGCGCTTGGTGCGGTGATCAAGGATGCCAAGGAACAGCTTCGGGCCCTGCCCGACGGACTGACCTACGGGCTGCTGCGCTATCTCAACCCCGATGTGGATCTACCGGAATCCGATCCGGCGATCGGGTTCAACTATCTTGGGCGGCTGGGCGCCCCGGCAGCCTATGCGTCCGGAGATGTATGGCGTTTCAGTCAGGAAGGCGTGTCCTTGGCGGGCGCCGGGGCTATGCCCATTGCGCTGCCGCACACCGTGGAGCTCAACGCGGTCACCATCGACACCGACACCGGCCCACACCTGAACGCCACCTGGACGTGGGCGCCCACGGCACTGGATCGTATGGCGGTCACCCGGATCAACCGGTTGTGGTTTGACGCGCTGGCCGGTATCTGCGCGCATGTGCGAAGGGGCGGAGGCGGATTGACCCCGTCGGACATCGCCCCAGCCAGGCTCAGTCAGCAGCAGATCGATGAGCTGCAGAGTCAATCCCGGATCGCCGACGTGCTACCGCTGACCCCCTTGCAACAGGGCCTGCTCTATCACGCCGCCATCGCTAACTGCTCCGGCGACGATGTGTATGCGGTGCAGTTCGATATCGCGTTGAGCGGCGCGCTCGACGCGAATCGGCTCCGCGATGCGGTGCAGGCCGTGGTCGGCCGACATCCGCACCTGGCGGCCCGCTTCTGCGAACAGTTCGAGCAACCGGTGCAGATCATTCCCGCCGATCCCGTGGCGCCCTGGCGATACATCGAACTAGCCACCGCAGGTGCCGATGTCGATGAACAGATCGAGCAGATCTGCATTGCCGAACGTGCCGCTGTCTGCGATCTCGCCGAGCAGGCGGCATTCCGGGCTGCGCTCATCCGCATCGCGGACGACCGGCACCGGTTCGTACTCACCAATCACCACATCGTGCTCGATGGCTGGTCGATGCCGATCCTGATGCAGGAGATCTTCGCCGGCTATCACGGGATGAGGCTGCCCCCAGCCGCGTCGTATCGCAGCTTCGTGACCTGGCTGTCCGAACGAGACCACGACGCCGCTCATGCAGCGTGGCGTGAGGCGCTGGCCGGTTTTGACACTCCCATGCTCGTCAGCCCTCCGCAGAAGTCGCAGTTTGGGCGCCGAAGCGTTGACATGTTTCGGGTGCCTGCGAAGACGACACGCGCGCTTACCAAACTGGCGCGCGCGCAGCACACCACCGTCAACATTGTGCTGCAGGGTGCCTGGGCATTGCTCCTCAGCTCGCTGACCGGCCAGCATGATGTCGCCTTCGGCGCTGTCGTCTCGGGTAGGCCAGCTGAGGTGCTTGGTGCGGAATCGATGCTGGGCCTGCTGATCAACACAGTGCCGGTACGGGCGACGATCACGCCGACCATGACCACGGCCGATCTGTTGGATCAGTTACAAAACGCCCACAACGACACCCTCGAGCACCAGCATGTGGCGCTCAGCGACATCCACCGGATCACCAGCCAGGAAAGACTCTTCGACACCGTTTTCGTGTACGAAAACTATCCGACCGACACCGGAACGCAGTCGGGCGTCGACGGATTGACCATCACCGGTTTCAGCAGTCGCGACTACTATCACTACCCGATCGCGGTGCAGGCCGGGCCGGGCCGGGAATTGGAACTTCGCGTCCAATACGACACCGATGTGTTCGATGCGGAAAGCATTGAGGAGCTGATCGAGCGGTTCAAGCAGGTGCTGGCGGCGATGACCGCGCACCCGGGCCGCCGGTTGTCGTCCTTAGATCTGCTGAACCGGATCGAGCGAGAACGATGGAGTGGGTGGAGCAACGGGGCGGTATCGGCCAGGCCGGCCACCACGGCGGCGGTGTCCGCACTCGATGGTAATTATCGCCCACCGACCACCCTGGTCGAGCAGATCCTGGTCAGCATCTTCGCCCATGTGCTGGGTGTGGACCGTGTCGGAGTGGATGAGTCGTTCTTCGAACTGGGCGGCAATTCGCTTGGGTCGATGCGTGTAGTCGCCGCGATCAACACCGCCCTCGATGCCAACCTCACGATGCTTGCACTGTTCGATGCGCCGTCAGTCAGGAGTTTGGCCCAGCAGCTGGGCGAAAGCTCAGCGGATGAAGGCCCGGCCGTGTGCGCGGTCGGCGATCCGTAGGCCGCGACGCCCGCCACCCGGTGGCGGACATTCGATGCTGCGAAGGATGACAGGAGAATCCGTGAAAGCCATTGCAAAAGTGTTGGCATTCGGGCTCGTTGAGCTCGTTGTCTTCGGCTTGGCGCTGTTCCTGCTCGCCGGAACGTTCAACTACTGGCAAGCATGGGCTTTTCTGGCGGTATTCGCACTTTCGACGTGGATCCCCACCATGTACCTGCAGCAGGTAAACCCCGCTGCGCATGAGCGGCGTAAGCACGCGGGGCCGGTGGCAGAAACCCGAACGGTGCAAAAGGTTCTTATCGGCGGCTGGTACTTGTCGCTGGCAGCAATGGTGGTGATCAGCGCCCTTGACCACCGCTTTGGCTGGACGTCGGCGCCGGCGGTAATCTGCGTGGTTGGTGAGGTTTTGGTGGCAGTTGGGCTGGGTGTGACGAGCCTGGTGGTCATTCAGAACAGCTTCGCGGCCTCCACCGTCCAGGTGGAGACAGGCCAGACTCTCGTCTCCACCGGTCTGTACGGGCTGGTACGCCACCCCATGTACACCGGCAATGTGGTCACGGTAATCGGCTTCCCCCTTGCGCTCGGCTCCTATTGGGGGCTCGTCTCCGTCATACCTGGCCTGATCGTGCTTATCGTGCGCATCCGCGACGAAGAAAAGCTGCTTGCCGAAGAGTTGGACGGATACCTTGAGTACGCGCAGAAAGCTCGCTATCGCCTGGTGCCATATATGTGGTGACCGCTGCGCGGGCTGTCACGAGAACCATTGGGCACGTATGAATCCGGCGAGCAGTACTGCGAATCCGCCTATCTCTCCGGCGATGAGCAGCGCCATCGCCAGGTACAGTCCAGCGCTGGGCTTTTCGAGCTGATTGGTGGTGTCGCGCAACGCCCCGTGGACGATGTAGCTCACGATGGCCGCCACGAAAAAGAACACCAGCACCATCGCGGCCGTGAGATTCACCCAACCGGGCCAGGCGCTCAGCTCGACGAAAACTGCGGTGAGCAACGTGGCGAACGCGTAGAGCAGTGCGGCTCGATGCGCGATATCGACATAGGGATGAGCGAGATGGTTAGGACTGGTGATCATTTGTCGGTACTTCCAGACTCCAAGTCCGAGCGAGAGAAGGAAGATGAGCCCCGCCGCGAGCAGTGTTATGGCGGTGTCGGCGCTGAGCACATATCCGGCAGTGGTCATCGCACCTGTCCTTCTTCCACAAGTTTGGCGGGTCGTCCTGCGACGTGTCGTCGGTACCAACGGCGGCCATGCCAGCGCTGGTAGTGCCATACGGCGGTCGGCAGAGCGCCGCGTTTGTGTAACCAAAATCCTTTGGGTACTGAAAGAGTGGGTTGAGCCCGACCAATCGCTACTTCGGCAAGAACTATCCCGGGCCCGTCGGCGGCGCGCCGTTCGGCCAGTATTTCGCCGGTAGGCGTGGCGATCAGCGTTGAGCCTTCGAAGTGGCCCCGGTATGGCATGGGCAGCCACGGCATTGCACATGTCAGCGGGCCCGCATGGGCAGCATGTACCACCGGCGCACCGATGTACTGAGCGAATGATGCGGCTGCGGCTCGGGCAGTGGCGGCATTGGTGCGCTCGATGCGATCGAAGAGCGTGCGAGGTGTCCAGGACGGCACCGACCACCAGCCCGAGCCCGTCATGGCGAGGTCTACTCGGCCGCGGAGGCGGCGAGCGGTCTGGGTGCGCATCAGCTCCCAGCACACGGCGGCACCGATCTGGTGCTGACCGGCGGTGAGCACACCGTCGTCCGTGCCGCCCACATAGAATGCGTTCTCCCACATGGTGGGTAGGTCCTTGTCATGCCGTCCGACGACGCCACTCGGATCGGCGAGAAGATACGCGTTGCGGACCTCGCCATCGGGATCGCGGCACAGGAAGGAGCCACCGACGAGGGCTTGATACCGCCGGGCGAGCGTGCTGAGCAGTGTGGTTGCCGCTCCTTCCGGAGGCAGTGCGGCATCGATCAGTGCCTCGGTGAAACCGATTCCGGTAGAGAAGAACTCGGGGAGGGCGATGATCTTGGCACCCCGCTGGCCGGCCTCGTCGGCCAGTCGTTCGCACGCAGAGAGATTGGCTGGAATGTCGCCGAGTGTCGCGTCGAGCTGTATCGCGGCCACAAGAGGCATGATGTCTGATCCGTCCGCCGTTGGTACGTATCGAGGAGCGTATCGCCAGGGCTCAACGCCGAGGCGTTGAGCCCTGCTCTGTACACCTTGTGGACATTCATGGAACGTGCACACTGCAGGACGGCGGTCCGAATCGGCCCGGGAGACGGTTCGCGACCACTTCCACGATGAGGTCGAGCAGAACTGGGACGCCGTGCTCGCAACGTTTCCACACCCGCGGTACGAGCTGATTCCGCTCGGTGTGGTGTACGACGGCCATGACGAGGTACGGCAGTACTACATCGACACCCGGATCGCGTTTCCGGATCAGCGGCACGTAATGATTCGTCTCCGCCACACCGATGACGCGGTGGTTTGCGAGTTCTATCTCTTTGGGACGCACAGGGGGCCGTTCGGTGCGGTACCCGCGACGGGCAGCAGTTTCAAGGTGCGCATGACCGCCTACTTCATCTTCGACGGCACTACCTTGATCTGCGAGCGCATCTACTGGGATGTCTTGACCATGCTCAAACAACTACTCGGAGGACTCGACTTCGCCAGTCCGGCTGGCTATCTGGTGTTGGCGAAGGCGTTGTGGGGGATTCGTGCGTTGTCCTCGGCCCAACCCCAGGATGATGTCCACCGAATTCCGGACTGAGTCCCAGGCCCTATCGAAGCAGCTCGTCGACGACACGGACTACCTGCGCCGTACCGTCCTCGGCAGTCAGTACTTCGGCGATTTGCCGGGTACGTTCCTGGAGCTCCTCGTCGGAGACTGCGGTGTGGATCGCGGTGGCAAGCCGTTCGACCGTTAGGGACCGTTGCGGGATGGTGGCGGCGCTGAGCCCGAGCTCATCGAGGCGCCGAGCCCAGAATGGTTGATCGCCGAGGCCGGGCGCGGCGATGGTCGGGACTCCGGCGCGAAGCCCGGCTGCGGTCGTCCCGGCACCGCAGTGGTGCACCACCGCTGCCGTCTGTGGGAAGAGCCAGCTGTGAGGTACCTCGCCCACCGTCAGGATGTCGTCGGCGGATGCGTCGAGTCCCGCCCATCCGGATTGGACGATGCCCCGAGTACCGGCCCGGTGCAAGGTTTCCCGGGCGATCTCGGATATGCGCACGGCCTGTTCGGTCGATGTCATCGTGCTTCCGAGGCCGATGAACACCGGAGGATCACCCGCGGCTAGAAAGTCGATCAGTTCGGTCGACGGCTGCCACCGCGGATCGGCGGCCGGCCACCAGTAACCGGTGACGTCGAGGCCGGATCGCCAATCCGATGGGCGCGGCACGATATGCGGTGAGAAGCCGTGCAGAACTGGCCAGCTCGCTGCGGTGCGCCTTCTGCGGAGCGATCTGGCGGCCACGCTGGGTAGACCGAGATCTCGCCGGAAGCCGGTCACCACCCCGCCGTAGAGGCGGTCGATAAGCCAGGCGCCGGTACGGGAGGCGAGACGGTTGCCAGCAGAGCCCGCCGACCAGGCGCCGAGTGCCGCCGGGGGAAACGCGGCCGTGGGAGAGAATGGTTGTAGCCGGATCCCAACGGAGGGAATGTCTTTCGCCTCGGCGAGTGGATGCCCGGCCAGCTCCGAGAAGGGTGACAGCAGCAGTATGTCGGCGGGTTCGTCGCGTAGCGCGGTCAGTAGCGCGGTGCCGAGCATCCTCATGCCACGTGGCGCGAGGAAATCGGCAAGGCCCTTCATGACGTTGACGTCGGTCTCCTCGGGCTGCGCCCCGGGTTCGTCAATAGCCCGAAAATCCAAGCCGCAGTTGGTTATCAAGGAGGAAAAACGGCCATACGCTGCGATGGTCACATGATGGCCCGCTTGTTTGAGGCTTGTGCCGATCCCGGTCATCGGCGCTACGTCGCCGTGACTGCCGATGGCGGCGATGATTACTTGGGTCATCACACTCTCCTGACCACTCGGGTGTACATCTTTACCAGGTCCTCGGCATAGCCGAGCGCATCGAATTGGGGATCGTTCAGGATCTTCTCGACCACGGCGTTGACCGCTCCTCGCAACGCTATCGAAGTGGAATCGACTGGAAATGAGCCGAATTCGCCGGATTTCTGGCCCGCGCGGAGAATAGCTGATGGATCGAGCGCGGTCATTTGTTCGGCGAGTTCAGGTGTCTGTCCCAAGTCGCCCAAGCGCCGACCATCGCTGGGTTTGTAACTCGTCCCCAGTTGGGTGAGTGCCGTCAGTTGCACGCGGTGGGTATCGAAATAGGTGATGCTGGAACGGATATACGCGGAAAGCTGTTGGGTGGGGGTACTCGCGGCGTCCATCGCGGGCACCACGATGGTGAGCGCCGACTGGTACATCGCGGCGATCACCGCCTCGACGAGTCCGTCCTTGGATCCGAAGTGATACAGCACCACGCTCATCGCGATCCCGGCGCGTTCGGCGATCTTGCGGATGGAGGTCTGTGGATAGCCCACCTCCGCGATGACTTCGATCGCGCACGCGACGATCTGCTCGCGGCGCGCGACCTCCGTGAAGGTCGGTGGGCGGTCCGAATTAGATCGCATGATCGAAGTGTAGATCAATTGATCTAATCCTGGGAATGTTACCCCGGGTTAACGGTAGGTAAACGGCTATATATCATCTTTCCCAGACCCTAACCCCCATGGGGTACTCTGAGATTTAGCTGAGAATCAGCCGAACATCTCATAAGTTGGGAACTGGGTGACCTCTGAAGCCGTTGAACTGGGTGAATGCATCAACGTTGATGTCTTCGGCAAGTGACATTCACTTCCCGGGCCATTAGCAATTTGACCGAGCGGAAGGAAACACCACATGAAGAAGTCCCTCACTGCAATCCTCGGCGGCGCCGGTATCGCGCTCGCGGTCGGCATCATGGGCGCACCGATAGCGTTGGCGGGTCCGACGCCTCCCCCCGTGTGTTACGCCAGCGAGACCAGCGTCAACGCCACCGAGCTGCGCCCGTGCGTGGCGCCCGGGGACGTGGTCTACGAGCAGGGTGTGCACCAGCCGACTTACGAAGGTGCCAACCCGCTGGTCCCGCTGGGCACCAACCCGCACGTGCCGTATGGCACCAACAAGAACAACGGTTAGTAACCACGTCTAGTGGCTTCATCTTCGAAGACGCAGAAGGAGCACCACCCATGAAGAAGATCATGACCGCGACGCTCGCAGTAGTTGGCGCCGCAGGACTGTCCTTGGCGACAGCGGCCGCTGCATTCGCAGGACCCACGTCGGATACGGACGCCGTCATCAGCGACCTCAAATCCAACGGGTACCGGGTGATCGTCACCAAGGTGGGGTCGGACCATCCGGCGGAGTGCACTGTCCAAGGAGTGACACGGCAGTCCGGGGTCTCGAATGTGCAACCGGGACGGAACATGCGGAACCAGCCGACGACGGTTCCCAGCGCCGGGCAGAAGGTCGCGTACGTCACGTTGGCCTGCTAGCCGCCCGGCGAGTGGTGGCGACACTTGGTAGTGAGCGATCTGCTAACGATCCTCACTTGGTGTCGCCACTGCCCTGATCTCGTATGTTTTTCGATTGCCGTTGCGCTGCTGTGAATTTCAATGTCCGGTGCTCTGTCCACCGTCGACGTGCAGACCGCGACACCGCGTATAGACCACTCTCGGTCAATCAGGCCGACACCGCGGAATTTGCGAATTATCCTGATCGACAAGGCTTGTCGAGATATTCACGATATGCCCGCCGCTGACCTGTCAGGTGAAGACCTTTGAGCACTACGCCGAGGTGCACTATTTGACGAGCCCTATCCGGGCGTCAGTGGTGCGTGCGGGAGATCCACACGGCACAAACCTTTGGGCGGGTAGCGGATTCACATGCTTGAGTCGGGGCGCGCGGCCATCGTCCGCGATAAGTGGGCATTCCGTCTATTTCATGCGGAATCGGAACGCACGGATCGGCGAAAGTGGTAGCGCGCCTGGCGTCTCAAGGAGTGGGACGTGTGCCGGCTGAAAGGTGGGATAGGTAACAGAAAATTTCCTGCGTTAATACAAGAGATGCGCAGATGTGCAGGAAAAGTGACCAATGTGGTTAGGGTGCAGCAAATTATGAATCGAAGTCGTGGAACATTCAATAAACCCATGATGTCCTGCGATTTTGCCTGACTAGACGAACCACTACACATGCGCTACCGTAATCAGTAAGACGTTGGCGGACAGTAATTCCCGTCATAATTTCCAGCAAATATGACGGAAGCCACATATTTTGGTAGGTCGTCAAGCTGGTTGTTAGCGTCCCGTCTCATGTCTGATCTCGCTGCTTTGCTGGCGTTTATCCATCAGGTTTCGGGTACGCCGTATGTCTCGGGCGGAGACACCTCACGAGGCACTGACTGCTCCGGCCTTGCCTCCTGGGTGTCCAACGTCGCCACCGATCGCCCCGCGTTCGGTTCTCGGTTCAACACCGGGAACCAGGAGCGCGCGCTTCTCGCACGTGGTTTCAAGTACGGCACCGCTCCTGGTGCACTGGTAATTGGCTGGAACGGCGGTCATACCGCCGTCACGCTGCCCGATGGCACCCCTGTCTCCAGTGGTGAAGGAGGCGGCGTGAAGATCGGTGGTGGTGGCGCATACCAGTCGCAGTTCAAGCGCCATATGTACTTGCCGATCGACAACGCGGACACGGCAGATGCGGGCCCGTTGGATGTGCCCGCTCATGCCGAGGGTCCTGAGGTGATCCCCGCGACTGTGCTTGCGCCGCATCCCGGGCAGGCGCCCGCAGAAGAAGCGCCGGCCGAAGCGGACTCGGTCGAGATCTAAGGGATCTCCAAACTTATTGTACAACAACACAATTGTGATGCGCTGGTGTCGCCACTCACGCCTCCCGTTGGCCGTGAGGAACCCCGTCGATTCGCGCAAACGGTTGGGGTCCGACAGGATCAGGGTCAACTCCATGCACCCCGGCGTCGTCTACTCCCCGATGACGGCCCAGGCCGGATTTCAGGAGGGCGAGGGCAACATGCCCATCACCGCGATGGGGCGAGTGGGAGCCCCAGATGAGGTCGCGGGCGCTGTCTCCTATCTGTTGTCGGATGACGCCGGCTACATCACCGCTGCCGAGCTCGCGGTCGACGGCGAATGGACCGCCGGCGCCACCCTGAAAACAATGACGGGTCAGTGAGGTCGATTGATCGCGCTGATTAACGTGTCGATTTCCTTCGCAGCCTGGGCAGGCAGTTCCAACTGCGGGAAATGCGTGGTGCCAGCCAGGCGCGTGTAGCTGAACCACGGATTGCGTGATCGGAACTCGTCGTGCAGATCGTCGTACGCAGTGCGTTCGGGGTTGCAGAAGATGTGATGAACGGGCCGGGATTCGGTTAGCTTTTCCATGCGCGACATCGGTGAGCCCCAGGTGGCGTACGCATCCTCGATGACGCGTCCGGCGCGTGCCCACACGTCGAACCCGAATCCGCCCATCTCCGAGCGGATATGCCGATTGACGGCCGCATTGCCGCTACCGGCCAGCCACGCTCGGAGAAACCCCAACCGGCTGGACTGCCAGCCTTCCGGATCGCGGAATGCCCTGATACCGCTAAGGAATTCGGCAGGAGCCGGTGTCATGATCAGGTCCACGATCATGACGGAAGGCACCCGCACGGCGCCGAGAAGTTCGGCGAGTTCCAGCGCCGTCCACCCGGCATGGGCATGAGCCACGGGGACAATTGTCTGGACGCTCAGGGCATCGAGTAGTCCGATGACATCTGAAACCTGTTCTGCAAGACCAAAATCGGCAACCGGCGTGCGGTCGATCCCATGGCCACGCCAGTCCATGCGAAGGACGCGGTGGTGCGGGACGAGGTGGGGCAGTAGCTCGTCATACGCGCGGTGGTCGTGTCCCCAGCCGCTGAGCAGCAGGATCGCGGGTCCGTCGTCGAGCCCCTGGTCGTCGAAGCTGATCTGTGCGCCGTTGATGGTGATGGTGTACATCGTGAGCCTCCCCGGAATGTCAGAGCGCCGAGTGGACGCGGAGGGGATGGATACGCACGAGAGCCTCGCCGGGCGCACTGTGATGCTCGTGAACATAGGCCTCGGCGCGGTCTGCTCCCAGATACCGGGCGGTGATATCGATCAGGGTGGCGCGGACCGTCGATTCGTCGGGGTCCACCTTTGCGTGGCCCTGAACCTGCACATAGCGGTAAGGCTCGGCCGGTGTCGCCACGGTGATCACCACGCGCGGATCACGTTGTAATGCCCTGACTTTCAAGCTGTTCAGATGAGTGACGAACTGTAGGTGATCGTCGGCCAGCTGATACCAGATGGGCAGAATCAGCGGTCGTCCGTCGGCTCCGAGGTAACCGAGTTGCCCCACCAGAGCGGGGGTCGAGTCGAGGAACCGGCGGATGGACGGATCGTGGATCGAGGTCATGGATCCTCAACCTAGGATCTCAAGTGCGCTTGACGTCAAATCGTTCGTACCGGGTGCTTCGACACGCCGTGCGGTGGCGGATTCGTATCGCATACTTCCGCCATGAGATGGCGTGTCGGAATAATGGGTCGCGTGACGCGCATGATCGCGATCGGAGTGGCGGTGCTGGCGCTCATCGCGGCTGGGCTGCCCGCGGGATACGCCCATGCCGACCCGCAGGCATGCGTTCCGGGGGATCCGGCCCGGCCGCAAGCCGAGCTCTTCGCCACAAACAACACCGCGATCATCACCGATCCCGCGGATGGACGTCTGCACGACCCACTTGATGACTTCTCGCTGCAAGTGAGCGCGATGACCGTCCAGAATCTCGTTCTCCCCGTGCGATCGACACCGGTCGACGGTGTGTACTGGTCCCAGGACAACAACCGCATGACATACGAGCGTTCGCGTGCCTTCGAACTTGCCTGCGTGGACCGCGATGATCTGCAACGCATCGGTGAACAGGTACGTCGACAGTACGGTCAGGAATCGGTGCTCACCTTCGAATACCTGCAGGCCGGGGATGCCGGGATAAATGCGGTGGCCGTGGAGGTTCCGGGCATCGATCGGGTGCGGTTCCACGACGCGCTTACCGCGGACACCGCTGCGCGCGAGGCGCTGGTCGGCGGGTCCGTCACCGAAGATAACTGGTTGATGCTGATTGCGGACGTCAACGATGTCGACATCGCCCGGCGCTTGGTCCATGCTGCCGGTGGCAGCTGGCAGAACGCCACTATCCAATACGGAAAGCGTGAGTTCGTGGAGGCGCCCCAGTAGCGGTTCATTGCATCTGTTCAGCGGGCCGAGAGCACCCTGTACAAGCACGATTTCGTCGGGTGCGGCACCGTGGTTCGTTCCTTCGGTAGGGATAAGGCCCTGGGAGAGTTCGTGTTCCATATCGGGTGCCAAGCGGATTCCACGGCAACTGGGTTCCGAGTGCCGGCTGAGGCATTCCGCTAAGGAGTTACCACGTATCGACGACGGCTCTGCGTGGCGGCAGCGGCCCCCGCGTGGCCGCGGCGAAAGTCGATGCGACGAGCGACCGCGTATCGGCAGGGTCGATCACGTCGTCGATCTCGAATATCTGAGCGGCGTTGAGCGCCTTGGCATTCTCTTGCGCAGCGGCGGTGGCCTGACGCACGGCCTCTTCGCGAGCGGCCTCATCGGGAATCGCCTCCAGCTCCTTGCGCAGCCCCAGACGCACCGCGCCTTCCAGGCCCATGGGACCGAGATGCGCACCCGGCCACGCCACCGTCAGCAGCGGTTCGTGCAGACTGCCACCGGTCATGGCCTGCGCGCCGAGGCCATACCCGCGACGCAGGATGACCGCGACCAGCGGCACTCGCAATGCCGCGCCGGCAACGAGCATGCGCGACGCGCGCCGCACCAACGCATCCGCCTCCGCGGCGGGACCCACCATGTATCCAGGACAGTCGACCAGCGAGAGCACCGGCAGCTCGAATGCGTCGCACAGCTGCAGGAAGCGCGCGGCCTTATCGGATGCGGCGGCCGTGATTGCTCCGGCCATCACCATGGAGTTGTTGGCGAGCACGCCAATGGCTCGGCCCTCGATGCGCGCGAGCGCTGTCACCATCTCGGGAGCGAACTTCTCTCGCAGGAACGTCACCGAGCCTTCATCGGCAAGCGTTTCGATGATGGGTGCTACCGGATATGCGCGTCGCGCGCGCTCGGGAATCATTGTCCGCAAGACGGTTTGGTCGGCTTCTGATCCGGGATCTACCGAACCCTGGAAGTAGCCGAGAAGCCGTTTGGCGACGGCGACGGCCTGCTCTTCATCCTCCACGACCACATCGACGACACCATTGGGCGACTGGACCGACAGCGGTCCCACCTCATCCGGAGGCACGTCGCCGAGTCCTCCGCCCGCGATCATTGCCGGACCACCCATACCGATGGATGTGTCCTTGGTTGCCACGATCAGATCCGAGCATCCCGCGATCACGGCATTGCCGGCGAAGCACCGGCCCTTGACCACCGAGATCCGCGGCACGACCCCCGATAGCGCCGCCCACAACTTGAATGCGCGGACATCGAGCATCGAGACCACGGGGTAATCGGTGTCGCCGGGACGTCCGCCGCCACCCTCGGCGAAGAAGACCGTCGGCAGCTTCATGCGCTCGATGAGATCGAAGAGCCTGTCCTTCTTCTGGTGTCCGAGCGCACCCTGCGTTCCGGCCAGCACGGTGTAGTCATAGGACAGCACGGCACACGGATTGCCGTTGATTCGTGCGGTCCCGGCCACCAGACCATCGGCGGGTGTGCGGGCGATCAGATCGGCGACCTCCCGCCGCCCGCGTTGGGCGGCGATAGCGAAGCGCCCGTACTCCACGAACGAGCCGTCATCGACCAGGTCGGCGATGTTCTCACGAGCGGTGCGCCCGTCAGCGGCGTGACGACGTGCAACCGCGTCGGGCCGAGCCGCATCTTCGGTGAGCGCACGCCTCCTCAGTAGCTCCAGGTGGTCATCGCGCAATGGTTCGTCAGCCATGGTCCGGACTCTTCCACAGACCCCGGAAAGTCTGCGGGAACTTTTCCTCACCATGATTCGACCACTCCACCGGTGCCCCCTGTGGGCTAGGCGGTCAAAGGAGATATGCAGTGAAGTTGGTCACCATGCTGGGGATGCCCGGGGAAGCTCTCCGGGTCTCGCGTGACGAGTGGCAAGAATCGCTGACGGATGTGGTGCGCGAATCATTCGCGTTCCATGTCGAGCGCAACGGTTTCTACCGCGCCCAGTGTGAGGCCGTCGGCCTTACCCCGAGTGACATTCGCGAGTCGGCTGACCTGCATCGCATACCCCTGCTTCCGGTCAGCATGTTCAAACAGGCTGGGGCGCATGTGCTCATGAGCTGCGGGCTCGAGGATGTCGAGATCGAGATCCGGTCGACGGGCACGAGCGGCGTGCCGTCGGTGGCGCGGCGCGATTCGACGACGGTGACCCGGGCATCGGTCGGAATCTTCGGTGGTTACCGCGACTTCTTCGGTATCTCGCAGGGAGCGGGTCTGTTCCTATGCCCGTCCACCGCCGAGGTGCCCGAGATGGGGATGGTCAAGATCTTCAATCTCCTTACCGGGATGCTCGACGACCACCGCTACATCGTGCGCGAATACTCCTTCGACCCCGAGGAGGCGTTGGCGCAGCTACGGAGCTGGGAGGGGAGGATGACCAGGCACCTCATCGGCCCGCCGTTCATCATCGCTCGGTTCCTTAAATACCTGGAGCTGGAGGAAATTCCGCTCGCGCTCGACCCTGAATCGATGATCATCATGCTGGGCGGCTGGAAGCAGTACACGGGCAACTCCATCAGCCGAGAAGACTTCAACGAGAAGGCGCAACGAGTGCTGGGCATCGACCGCACTCGCATCCGCGACATGTACGGGATGATCGAGTCGAACATGCTCGCCATCGAATGCGAGCATCAGCGCAAGCATGTGCCGCCGTGGTGCTACATCTCGATCCGGGACGTCACCGATGCCTCCGTCGAGCTGGAGCCCGGAAAGACCGGTGGGATAGCGATCCTCGACGCACTGAACACCGCATACCCGGGATTCCTGCTCTCCGACGATATCGGTGAGGTGGACGAGGGGGACTGCCCGTGCGGCCGCACCGGTCAGACGGTGAAGTTCCGGCGGCGCCGCCAGGGCGCCGAATTGGGCTGCTGCGCCGTGAGTATCGAAAAGTACATCGACTCAAGGGAAGTTGTCGCCGAGTGCGAGCTGGTGGAGACCGGGGCGGGCGTCTAGTGCCCCGGTTCAGTCCGACGGTGGTCGACCACTTCACCAACCCCCGCAACTCGGGCCGCCTGACGCAGGCCGATGTCACCGCATTCATCGGGAACCCGGTGTGCGGGGACCAGATCCTGCTGAGCGCACTTATCCGGGACGAAGCCATCAGCCAGATCGGATTCGAAGCATACGGATGCTCGGCCTCGCTGGCCGTGGCGTCCATTCTCACCGAGCGTCTCACCGGGATGCCGGTGGAAACGATCGCGACCATCGAGGCGACCCAGGTGGCCGAATGGTCGGGAGGCCTCTCGCCGGAACAGCAGCACGTCGCCGCCCTCGGAGCTGACGTCGCTCAACGTCTAGCCAACAACTACCGCAACGGAATCCACGAAGATGTCAGCACCGTCCCTGGTTCTTAACCCACCATGTCCATCCGCGGAAGTGGTCCCGTCGGAGATCTACCTGGACTACGCAGCCACGGCACCCCTGCATCCGCGTGCGGCGCAGGCCATGCAGGACGGCCACCGGCTGGTCGGTAATCCGTCGAGCCGCCACGGCGCCGGCCGTGAGGCCGCCGACGCATTGACGGATGCACGGCAGACCATCGCGCTGATGTTCGAGGCCGACGCCGATGAGGTGGTTTTGACCGCCGGCGGTAGTGAGGCGAACACCCTGGCGCTGTGGGGAACCTTTGCAGCGGTGGGATTTCGGGGCCATCTGGTGACGTCTTCCATTGAACATCCCGCGGTCCTCGCGAATGCCCAGGCGCTGCAAGACCTGGGCGTGGAGGTGACCTTCGTGGATCCGGCCCCGTCGGGACATGTCGATTCCGAGGCGGTGGCGCGTGCGCTGCGCCCCGACACCGCGCTGGTCTCGGTGATGCACGCCAACAACGAGACCGGCGCCATCCAGCCCATCCGGGCGATCGCCGATATCGCGGTGCAATCGGCTGCCGCGTTCCACGTCGACGCCGTACACACCGCAGGCAAGCTCGACCTGACAAGTGTTGGTGCCACGATGATCTCGGTGTCGGCGCATAAGTTCGGTGGCCCGCGCGGAATGGGCGCACTGCTGGTGCGGCGCGGGCATCGGCTGCTGCCGGTGATGCGCGGTGGGCCGCAGGAGAACCGGCTGCGCGCAGGTACGGAAAACGTGCCCGGAGCACTCGGTATGGCCGCCGCGGTCGATGTGTGTCTACGTAAGACGTCGATGGGTTATCGGCTGGGAATGCGAGACCGACGCGAGCAGCTGCTCGATGGGTTGCGCGCGGTGGGCGGTGTCCATCTGAACGTGGCCGAACCGGTACTGGAGGAGACCATCAGCGTGCGCTTCGACGGTATCCGTGCCGACACCCTCGCCGACGATCTCGATATGCACGGGATCTACGTGTCCACCGGATCGGCCTGTCATGCCGGAGAAGACTCGGTTTCGCATGTGCTGCAGGCGATGCGGCTGACCGAAGATCAGGCGCGCGGTACCGTGCGCTTCTCTCTGGGCCCGGGCGTGTCACCCGACGATGTCGACAGAGTCATCGCGGTCACCAGCAGGGCGGTAAAGAGATTGCGTGCCATGGCGGGCGGAATTGTCCGATGATCGTCGCCGTCAAGAACCTTGTCGCGGAGCGTGCCCGGTTCGTCCTTTCGGTTATCGGGGTCGCTGTCGCGGTCATCCTGGTGCTGGTGATGTCCGGCATCTTCGTCGGCACCACGAATCAGGTGACCACCTACATCGACCACTCCAAGGGGGCGGTGTGGGTGGTTCAGCCGGGTGTCTCCCAGATGTTTCGCGCCGTGTCGTGGCTGCCCGCTGATGGTAGGGACCGGTTGCTGAAGGTCCCCGGCGTGCGATCGGCGGATCCGATTCTCGGCCTGCCATCCGATTTCGTGCACGATGGTGGACATACCGCGTACTTCGTCGTCGGATACGACACGGCCACCGGTGTGGGTGGCCCGTGGTCGTTGTCGGAGGGCCGCAATGTGTCTGGTTCCGGCGAGGTCGTACTGGACCGGGTGCTGGCCAAGAAGAACAAGATCCATGTCGGTGACACGGTGCAGCTCGTCGACGGTGATTTCACGGTGGTGGGGTTGTCCAACCAGACAGCCGCTGTGGGCAACTTCTACGCGTTCATTTCCTTGCCGGACGCGGCTCACCTGCTGCGGGCGGGAAGTCGTGTGTCCTACTTCCTTGTTCAGCCTGCCGATGGGTTCACCGCGGACCAGGTAGCGGGTGCCGTCCGAGAGGCGGCGCCGGGTATGGATGCGCTCACCTCGGACACCTTCGCCGAGAACAGCCGAGCAATTGTCATCTCGATGATCGGGCGGCCGCTGAAGACAATGATCGGGATCGCGGCACTGGTCGGGGTGGCACTTGTGGGTTTGACGGTTCTCGCGGTGACGACCGAGCAGATGAGTGATTTCGGAGTGCTGCGCGCGCTGGGTGTTCGGCCGGCACAGTTGTGCCGCACCGTGATTACCCAGGCCGCGCTGATCGCCGGGCTCGGATACCTGGTGGGTGCGGGAGTCACCTACGGGGTGCAGTTCCTGGTGAAAGATCGGTTGGGAGACGTCACTGTGGAGGTAACTCCCACCATGCTGGCCGCCATGGCTGCGGCCACCGGCATCATGGCGATCATCGGATCGCTGATCCCGGTCCGGCGGGTAACACGTATCGATCCCGCTCAGGCGTTCCGGAGGTGAGCGCGATGAACAGCTCTGAAAGCCCAAGCATGTCAAATGATCCCGTGCTGCAGCTGGAGGGCATCGAGCACCAGTATGGAACCGGCGATGCGGCGGTGCGTGCACTCCGGGGCCTGGATCTGACGGTGAAACCGGGTGAGGTAGTGCTGGTCGTCGGCCCATCGGGTGGTGGCAAGACCACTGCGCTCTTGGTCATGGGGCTACTACTGACCCCGCGGTCGGGGACAGTCAGGATCGGTGGCCAGGACGTCGGCGAACTCGATGAGCGGGAACGTGCGCGTCTTCGACTGCGATATCTCGGGTTTCTGTTCCAGGAGTACAACCTGCTTAATGCGTTGACGAGTGCGGAGAATGTGGCGCTGCCGTTGCGCTATGCCGGGGTCGGGAAGGACGCCGCCATGTCGCGGGCTCGGGAGCTGCTGGCCGAGCTCGGATTGGCGCATCGGACCAATCATCGTCCGTCGGCGCTCTCGGGTGGAGAGAAACAACGAGTCGCCGCGGCGCGTGCATTGGTGGCGCGCCCCGGTCTGGTCCTCGCCGACGAGCCGACGGCGAACCTGGATTCGGCCACCGGTAAGAAGGTGGCCGAGCAGCTCGCGGACGCGGCGAGAACTCAAGGGGCAGCGGTGGTGATCGTGACCCACGATCTGCGTCTCACGGATATCGCCGATCGGGTGCTGCATCTCGAAGACGGCGTGCTGCTGGAGAAGGAGAACCAATGACCGAAATCGCAGTGCTTCCCAGTGATATGGACGTTATCGATGCGCTCCGGGACTCCCTGACCAAGCTGCTGCCTCCGGAGGATCTGGCGCTTGTCGATCTAGATGCCGTCGATGCCAACACGCCACTGCTCAGCCTCCCCATCGACTCCGTGGTGTTGATGGCGCTGATGAACGACCTAGAAGACAGATTCACGGCGTTCATTCCGGAAGAGGAAGCGTTCGCGTTCACGGTGGTGGGTGATATCGGAACGTTCATCCGGCAGCGACTCCGTGATAAGGCGATACGCCGCGAACAGGCATGAGCGCTCACTCGATTCGTCAGCATGTGAAGGCGAATGCTCCGGCCATGGTGTCCGGTGCGATCGACTACGTCACCTTGTTGCGATCCGATCTGGAGCAGATCGACTTCTATGACTCGCGTACCCACCTGTACACGCTGGCGGGAGTGAATCTGGTTCGTACCATCCGGATTCGCGCGGCGGCATTGCGAGCTCGAGGCCTTGGGCGCGGCGATCGGGTGGCGATGATCGCCGCGAGCGACGAGGAGTACCTCACTACATTGCTAGCTGTGCTGCTGTTGGGCGCGGTACCGTGCGCAATTGCACCGCCGCCGACCCCCTCGCGACCGGAATCCGCGGGCGTGGCACACCTACGTGCGGCGCTGGGAGTGCTGAGCCCGGCAATGGTCATCACGCAACCGCGGGTGGCGGTGGCCATCGCGCACCCGGTCGTCGTGACGTATGACGAGCTGGCCGACTCCGATCCGATGGATTGGTCGCTGGGCTCGTACCCCGACCCCGGCGACATCCACCACATCCAGCTCACCTCCGGCTCTACGTCGGCGCCGAAGGCGGTGCTGTTGACTCACGGCAATGTGGTGCACAATTCCAGCGCAATCGCGTACGGGACAAGGGTATTACGGGGTCGGGCTCGGGTGTTCAGTTGGCTGCCGCTGTACCACGATATGGGTTTCATCCAGGTGCTGGCCGCGCTTCTCTACGGCCTGCGGGTCGGGGTGATGACCCCGATGGGGTTCCTACGAGATCCGCTGTCCTGGATACGACATATGACCCATCACGGGTCGACCCACACCGCGGGCCCACCATTCGCATATCGGGCCGTCTCTGACGCGATCACGCGCGGTGGCGCGCCGGCCGATATCGACTTGTCTGGTCTTCGTCACGCCTACGTCGGCGCCGAACCCATTCCGTACACGGTGTTGCGTGACGCCACCGAACGGCTGGCGCTGCTGGGGATGCGGACAGATGTACTGGTCCCGTGTTACGGGATGGCCGAGACGGTGCTCGCGACAACCGTTGCACTGCAGCCGTGTTCATCGGATCCGTCATCCTTCGGCAGGGTGCGCGCCTGGAGGCACCCGGATGACGATCAGCCCGCCGTGTCGTGCGGGCAGGTCGTCGATGGCCTGCAGTTGCGGATCAGTGCGCCCGATGGCAAGCCGTTGTCCGACGGTGCCGTGGGCGATATTCAGGTGAGTGGGCCGTCGGTGATGCTGGGCTACTTGACCCCGGAGGGAGGGGTCGCCGCCCCCGAGGACGGATGGCACGACACCGGGGACCGAGGGTTTCTCACCGATGGTGAACTGTTTGTAGTGGGCCGCCGCAAGGAGATGCTCATCGTGCGTGGGCGCAATTTCCCGCCATACGACGTCGAACGGGAGATCGACCGGATATCCGGCGCCGGAGGGGTTTCCGTTGTCTTCTCGCTGCTCGACGAACAGCGGGCTCGCGAGTCGTTGATCGCTGTCGTCGGAACCAGGGTGGCGGCGGATGAGTATGAGGAGCTTCGCACGCGGATAACCAGTGGCGTCCGTGCGGCCTTCGGGTTCTCCCTTGACGAGGTCGTGGTGGTGCCGGCCCGAACGATTCCGCTGACCACAAGCGGGAAACGTCAGCGGCTCAAGGTGCGCGAGCAGTATCGGGCCGGGCTCCTCGTTCCCGTGGGGGGTTGACGTGCGGCACATGTGGGATGCGGTGGTGATTGGCGCTGGGCAGGCGGGGCTCGCCGCTGCAACAGCACTGACGGACAGGGGATTACGTCCGATCGTCCTGGAGTCGGGTTCCGAATCCGGTGGTGCGTGGAAGCACTACTACGACAGTCTGACGTTGTTCAGCCCGGCCCGATACTCCGGCGTGGTGGGCAGGCCCTTCCCCGGTGACCCCGATCGCTACCCGCGGCGTGATGAGGTAATTGGATATCTGAGCGACTACGCGGCGCGGCTCGACGTAGAGGTGCGGTCGTATTCCCGAGTGACACGAGTCGGCAGGGAGGCGGCCGAATACACGGTGACCGCCGACGGCGGCGACGCGTTCGTCGCGCCGATCGTTATCTCGGCGACGGGCACCCACGGAAATCCCTACACGCCGGTTATTTCCGGGGCAGAGACCTACCGCGGTCGTCTGCTGCATGCCGGGCAGTACCGCGATGCAGCATCGTTCGCCGGTGAGCGGGTGGTGGTGGTTGGGGCGGGAAACTCGGCCGTGCAGATCGCGGTGGAACTCGCGGATACGGCGACGGTCACGCTCGCTACGCGTGGACGTCTGCGTCTCGTACCTCAACGCCCGTTCGGGCTAGACATGCATTTCTGGTACACACGAACGGGTCTCGATACCGCCCCGGTGGGGTCTTGGCTGCCGCGTCGACCGACCGCCCCAGTGTTCGACGACGGTCGCTACCGTGCGGCATTCAACGCGGGTCGTCCCGATTGCCGAAAGATGTTCACGCGCCTGCTTGGCGATGGGGTGGTGTGGGCCGACGGCAGCACCGAATCTGTGGATGCGATCGTGTGGGCGACGGGATACCGCCCGAACGTCGACTACCTTGTTGGCCTTGGCGCGCTGGATGCGTCAGGTGTTCCGCGGCACCGCAATGGTGTGTCGACGACTCATCAAGGGTTGGGTTACGTCGGACTGGAATGGCAACGGTCGTTGTCGTCGGCGACGCTGCGTGGGGTCGGCAGAGACGCCGCATTTGTCATCGATCATCTTCTACGGCAACGGGATACCGCTCATAGCGTTCGGTCTAGTCCAAATAACGCTGCGCCATTGCGGTAGAGGACACCGCGCACCCAGTCGTCGTCGACACCGGGGATGTCCCACAGCGCGGTGATCGCCTCGGCGTACCCGTAGGGGATGTTCGGGAAGTCGCTGCCGAAGAGGATCTTGTGGCCGAGGTCCCTAAGCCGCGGGAAGTCGGATTCCGGAAACGGTGCCTTCTCGTTGGAGAACGTGGTGAAGGCCATCGTGGTGTCGAGACGCACCTCGTCGTACTGCGCGCAGATGTCGAGGAAATCTGCGTACTCGGGCATGCCCATATGCGCGATGATCAGGCGTAGTCGCGGAAACTTTTTCAGCAGCGCCCGGATTGGCTCAGGTCCGGTGAATTCGCCCGGCGCCGGACCGGAGCCGCAATGGATCACCACGGGAAGTCCGGCGTCCTCGATGGGACCCCATACCGGAGCGAGTAGTGGATCGGTGGGGGAGAAGGCCCCGACCTGAATGTGGACCTTGAAGATGCCCGCGCCCGCCTCGATCGCCTCGCGCACGTAGTCGACGGCATTGGGTTCGGGAAAGAAGGTGGCGGTGTGAATGCAGTCCGGAGTCTGGGCCGCGAACTGGGCGGCCCACTGGTTCAGCCAGGCTGCCATCTGCGGTTTGTGGGCATAGATCAATGAGGTGAAGCGGAGCACCCCAAACTGCCGCAGCGTCGTGACCCGCTCGGACTCCTCGGCGCGATACGTGATCGGCCAGGACCGACCGACCAGCGGCCCCACCGAGTCGAAATAGGCCCACACCTTGTCCATGACGGGTTTGGGCATGAAGTGGGTGTGCACGTCCACAATCCCCGGGACGCCTAGCTCCTGCCAGATCTGTCTGACGGGCGCTGGGTCGAAAGCTGATTCGGGCATACGCCTATCTATATCAATCGATCCGGGGGAAGCAGCCATGGCCTAATACCCCCGAGGGGTACTTGCCAAGGGTGCTGACCGCTGCTACGTTCAACTTGTCAGATACCCCTAGGGGGTATAGAAAGGAATGGACGAATGTCGACAACGGAAACGTACGACTGGAACCTCAAGGGCGACTGGTTCGATGTGTGCAGCTGCAAGCTGCCCTGCCCGTGCAGCTTCGCGCAGGAACCCACACACGGAGACTGCCTGTTCACCTTGGTGTGGCATATCAGCGAAGGCCATTGGGGCGATGTCGATTTGAGCGGCCTGGGCGTGGTGGCTCAAGGCGAGTTCAAGGGGAACATGTGGATCGGTGATCCGGACGCGACCATGAAGCTGATGTTCTACATCGACGAGGCCGCTGATGCCCGCCAGCGCATCGCGCTCGAACGCATCTTCACCGGTAAAGAGGGCGGCTGGCCCGCCGAGTTCGCAAGCCTCATCGAGGAGCTGCGCGGTATCGAATACGTGCCGATCAACTTCAGTAAGGCCGATGATCTCGCGAGTTGGAGCGCGCAGATCCCCGGCAAGGTGGATCTGCACGTTGAGGCCTTGACCGGTCCGACCGCCGACCCCAGCCGCCGCGTGACTACCGCGAACGCGCCCGGGGCTGAAGTCGGGCCAGGCCAGATCGCGACGTGGGGAGTGGTCAAGAAGGATCATTCCGTGGGATTCGAATGGTCGCACGAGCATCGCGGCGATTCGAGTAAGCACTTCCCGTTCGACTGGCGTCCCGACGGCAAGGTTGAGGCTGTGTCGGAGGAATTGGCGTCGGCTCAGCAGGGCGGATGCTGCTGCTCGAACTGAGCGAAGTCGGACCGCGCCCGGGAATGAACCCGGGTGTGGTCCGACTTCGATAGTTAGGTGAACATCGACCTGACAGGCAAGACGGCGTTGGTTACCGGATCTACGCAGGGCATCGGACTGGAGATCGTGAGGCAGCTCGCCGCCAGTGGTGCGCGGGCCGTGGTCAATGGACGGTCCCAGGAACGTGTCGACGCGGCAATCGCCGACCTGGGGCATGACAGCGGCAATGGCACAGTGATCGGCGTAGCCGCCGACGTGACCACGGCGGTCGGTGTGGAGGTGCTGCGCGCGCAGCTCCCCGAGATTGACATCCTGGTCAACAACCTGGGCATCTTCGGCACCACCCCGGCGCGCGAGATCACCGATGAACAGTGGCGGACCTACTTCGAGGTGAACGTGATCTCCGCCGCGCGCCTTATCCGCTCCTACCTACCCGGAATGATCGATCGCGGATGGGGCCGCATCATCCAGATCGCCAGCGACTCCGCAATTGTCATCCCGCAGGAGATGATCCACTACGGCGTCTCCAAGACTGCGTTGTTGGGGTTGACTCGCGGATTCGCGAAGGACGCGGCGGGTTCGGGAGTCACCGTGAATTCGGTCATCGCCGGACCCACGCACACTGCGGGTGTGGAGGACTTCGTCTATGAGCTCGTCGACAAGTCGCTGCCCTGGGATGAGGCGCAGCGGGAGTTCATGACGAAGCACCGGCCGCAGTCGCTGTTGCAGCGCCTGATCGAGCCGCGGGAGATCGCCAATCTGGTCGCATACCTCAGTTCCCCCTTGGCCTCTGCCACTACTGGCGCGGCGGTTCGCGCCGATGGCGGATACGTGGATTCGATCCTGCCTTAGTGGCCGGTGGGCCTTGCGGAGAGCTGTTCGTCGATATCCAGGACGGTGACGAGGGTGCGTACCCACCATCGACGTTGTTGTCGGTGGTGGGTTGCATCTGGTTCGGGGATGCCCGCGCTGCGGCGAAATGCCGCCCCGTAAGCAGATTCGGTGGCAAGCGCCTGATGTAAGGCGGCGACGGCAAGACGGGTATCGGTGCGCGAAGGTCGGCGACCGTGGGATGGCTTCCGGGCTGCGTGGAGGGTGTCTACGACGGGGTCGAGAAGACCGGCGCCGCCATCGCGCCACCCCGCGGCGTGAAGGGCGATCGCCAACTCGCCGTAACCGTCTTCGTAGACATCGGCGATGGAGTCCACGAGCTCGGACACCTGTGCTCCACGGCTGACCCAGTCGTGGGTGGCGTGCTCGATCGCGGCGCGGATCCGGCTACCGCCGTGCTGCAGCAGTGCCACGAGCAGACCGTCGCGGCTCTTGAAGTGGTGGGTGATACCCGCGTCTGTCATGCCGATTCGGGTGGCGACGGCGCGTACCTCGACCGCATGCGGACCACCCTCGACCAGTAACTCCTCGGCAGCTTTGAGTATCAATGACTTTGCCTCATCTGGACGTCGGCGCGTTCGAGGCTGGCTCACACTGAAAGTCTACCTTGACTGCTCAATGCAACAGGACTATACCTTGACATTGCAAGGTATAGCGCATCGAAAAGGAGGCCAGTGATGCTGACGTTCGAGGAGAAACTGCCCGGTGTCGACAACGACATCTCGTTGGTGCCGCTCTTTAGAGGCGTGTGGCGGGTGGCTCCGTACGTGATCCTGCCCAACACCCCGGCCGGCACACGCGTTGTCATCGAAATCCCGGAAGGCAGGATGGAGGGGCGTGGGATCAGCGCGCAGACCCTGGGTGGCGCGAATGCTGACTGGTTCGTTATCGGGCCGGACGGAACCGGCACGGCAGATTATCGGGGAACCATGCAGACCGCCGACGGGGCGGCGATCTACGTCCACGGCCACGGTCGCTGTGACATGGCAGCAGGCTTTGCGGCCGGAGCGGTCTTGCGAGGGCACGCACATTTCGAGACCGGCAGCGACCAGTACCGCTGGTTGAACAAGATTCACGCGGTGTTCCGCGGTGTCGTCATTGGTGACGGCTCGGCGGGCGACGGTATCTACTACGACGAATACTTCGAAGTGCGCTGATGTCGGTTCGGCTCAACGGGCCCCGTCCCGGCCACAAGAAAAGGGCCACTTCCGTAGGCTGATTCGGAAGTGGCCCTTGTCCTTTCGGCGGGCTTAGTTAATGCCGCCGATGTACTGGCCGCTGGGGGGCGAGGTGTAGCGCATCTGCGGTCCGGAGTTGTTCATCGAGTATTGGCCGGTGCCCAGCCGGGCGTGGTCCCGGTTGTTGCCCCCGGGGCCGTCATTGCTGGCGCCTGCGACTGCGGAGACAGGTGCGGCGGCTAGCTCGATGGCGGCGTAGGTGGGCACCAGGATTGCGAGACCGATACCAGCGGCGGCGACAGCGCGACGGAGGTTGGTGGAGATTGCCTGCGAGGCGGCGGTAATACTGGTCATTTCGTCTGCGCTCCAATACTTTTGAACATCTTCTTGCGATGCTTCTGATAACGTGAGCGCGATCCGTTGCCATCCTGAACGGCCTGTGATAAGTCAGTCAGCCCGGCCCGGAATAATCGCGGAGACGGGGCTGTTCGATAAAGTAGGACAACCGAATACGCCAAACGCGGACTCCCACGGCCTTATGACCGGGTTGAGTCCGCGTTCGCGTATTCGGTTGGATTCAGTTGTGGGTGGGGCAGGAGATGTCGACGTACACCGTCGAGAAGGCGGTGGCGCCACGCAGGCCCTCGATACCCGTCACCACACATTGGGAAAGCGGCGCGTCGGCGATGCCATTCAGCTGGACTGTGTAGCCCTGCGCCTGCAGCCGGTCGACGGTGTCGGAGGCGGAGGATCCGCTACCCCCGGCTGCGGAGGCCTGCGCGGTGAAGGCGAACGAGGCCACGGCCATCGCTGCGAGCGCGGCCAGCGCCACCAGGAACGAAACTGCCGACCGGACGGCCGATTGTACGAATGGGGCGATGCGGGTGTTCATGGCAGTTTCCTTAGTGTCAAGAGAAGGTCATCAAAAGTTCTAATGCTTAGAAGAACCCCAAACCATTAGGAGGTATTTCCTCTGCACTGTTAGATAGGCCACATGGTTACAAGTGGCTTTATCCATTAGGCGAGATATGGTCGAAGCGTGGATACAAGCACGTCGAGCACGATCGCCGCCATCCTGGGGGAACCACTTCCCGTGGAGCTGATGAACACCGTTCGCGGTGGTCGCGGGGAGGTGCGGGACGCCCTGGATGGTGATGTCGCGGTGCACGCGTGGCTCAACGCGATGGCGGAACGCATCCTCGCCGAATCGGGTGCGCAGACCATCAGGTTCCCGTTGGAGGATGCGCGGATCGTTGCCGGTGACCTGCGGGCGCTGCGTGACGCGCTACGGTGCCTGGCGTCCGAAGTCACCGAGGATCCGCGACCCCCGACATCCGGTATTGCACATGCCCAGGCCGTCGCCACCATCAATACGCTCGCGCGCATCCGGGCCGAGCTGGTGTGGCCCGTGGACGGGGAGCCGACGAGAACCGTGACGGCGCGCGGATCGCAGGCACGGTTGACCGTGGGGCTAATCGCTCGTCAGGCGGTCGATTTCTTTGGTGGTCAGGGACGTCATCAGCTGCGCGCGTGCCTTGCTTCGCACTGCGTCTTGTACTTCGTCAAGGAGCACCCCCGGCGGGAATGGTGCACCCCGAAATGCGGTAACCGAGCCCGGGTCAAGCGGCACTATGACCGCCAAAGTCCGGCGGGTTCCTAGCGTTCAGCCGTTATCGGCGACCGCGCGCCGTCTATCCAGGTACACCTTGGCGGCCGTCGCGACGGCGGGGAGGGTCGACAAGATGGCGATCACCAGGATGATGATGTCCAGGTGCTCCCCGACGAACGCGATATTGCCCAGGAAATAGCCGACCGTCGTCAGGCCGATGCCCCATGCGGCGCTGCCAATAGCGTTGTACAGCAAAAATATTGGATAGCGCATGCCGGACATGCCGGCGATCACCGGGGTGAAGGTGCGAACCACACCGATGAACTGTGCGACGAGAAGCGTCTTGGGTCCGTGTTTGTCGAAGAACTCGCGAGAAGCCGTCAAATACCGCTGTTTGAAGAAGCGCGCATCTTCCTTCTTGAACAATGCCGGGCCCAGTCGACGTCCGATGAAGTAACCGCATTGACTGCCCAGCAGGGCGGCCACGGCGGCGCAGGGCGCCAGCACCTGGATCGAAATCGGGGAATTCGGCTGAGCGGCAATCAGTCCAGCGGAAAACAACAGGGTGTCACCGGGCAGGAAGGGGAAGAGTAGCCCGGTTTCGATGAAGACGATGATCATAACCCCGGCCAGGACGGCGCCCCCGAACAGCCCGCCTTCGCCAAGCCAGTACATCGGATCCATGACGTCCGCCGGCGCCAGACCCATGTCCATGGCTGGAAGCTAGCCACGGAACATTGCTGGACAGGAAACAACACGAGAACCCCGTCTGGCGCACTCGCGCTTGGCGGGCAATCCCGTATGACGGGTACGCGGCAACCGGGTGAACAATCTCGACGTGACCTCGTCCATTGGGGCGATACGGAGATCCTCCGAATACCGTGACGATCCAGAGATACTCGGAATATCGTGACGATCACAGGAGCATCGCTCAAGGGAGCTAGATATGGTCCGGACCACATTCAGTGTCGCGACGTTCAATATGTACAACCTGCAGGACGCAAAGGCCAAGCTGTACGCGACGACCAAGCCGTGGACGCCCGAGGAGTTCAAGCGCAAGACCGAGTGGGCGGCATGGCAATTGGGGACGGTTGGCGCCGACGTGATCGGGATGCAGGAGGTGTGGAGTAAGAGCGCTCTGGAGGCCGTCCTCGCGGTGGATCCGAAGGGACTGGCCGACGAGTACGACGTGCTGGCCACCCCGGCCGTCGGAACCTCGATCACCTGTGCGGCCCTGGTGCGCAAGGGCCTGCTCATCGGAAAACCCAAGTGGATCAACGACTTCCCGAAGGCCGTGCGGCTTGAGTCCAGGGATGATCCCGCTGATCCGCAGGCGCCCGTCATCGACGTCTCGATCACGAGCTTTTCGCGGCCCGTGTTGAACTTTCAGGTCCAGCTACGTGACGACGAGCCGGCCACGGAAGTCTTTGTGGTGCACCTTAAATCCAAGCTTCCCACGCAGATCAGTAGGGAATCCTGGTATAAGAATTCCTCGGCGACGTATCGGCCACATCAGCAGGCACTGGGTGACGGGATCTCGACCATCCGCCGAACCGCTGAGGCGGTGGCCGTGCGGATCCTCCTCAACGGGGTCATGCGAGATACGGAGACTCCGGTCATCGTGCTCGGCGATATGAACGACGGCAAGGAGAGCAACACCGCGAACATCCTTACTGCGCAGCCGCGCTACCTTGTCGGAGATTCGCAGGGCGGCAGCGACTTTGGACTCTATTCAGCCCAGACGCTGCAAGAGTACCGGGACACGCGCGACGTGTACTACACCCACGTGCATCAAGATCTGCGGGAATCTCTCGACCATGTGCTGGTTAGCGAGCAGTTCTACGACCACAGCCGTAAGCGGGTGTGGCTCTTTGATGGGCTGCTGATCAACAACGATCACCTCAACTTCGAGAATCACCGGGAGACCGGTACTGGGGACCACGGCATCGTCAGGGTGAGCTTCAAACATGACCCGGCGAAATGACCTTTTAGGACACGCTCAGCACTCGCCGATCGCGGAGTGGACTCTCCAGTGGCACGACCAGACTGCCCTGTAGGGCGATCATGATGCACATCTTGTCGACGGCTTCTGGCGGCGTGCCACCGCGCAGTGCGATCTCCACCGCGTCATCGGTCTCGTGAACGGTCGCGTGCACACCATGGCATTGCGGAGTACCGCTGGTGAAGTGCACGATCACCGCATTGCCGTCTGGGGAACGACTCCAGATGTCGAATGGCACCGGACGGCTGTCGACGATACGTGGGTCGTCCTCGAAAACCGTTGCCCCGTCCATCGGGGGATTCTCGGACGGGGTTGAGGTTGCGGTGGCGCCGGGGGTATCGGCTGCCGCGGTGGGTGTGTCGAGCCCGCGGTCGCCGCAACCCGCAAGCAGAACAAGGGACAAGACCGTCATCGCCACCGCACGCATGCTCTCAAGGTAGGCGCACGCCAGGCTATTTTGCGATCGGCAGCGACAACAGCGCGCGTACCTCCTCGTCGGAGACCTGGTGAAAGTCCTGGTAGGCATCGCCCACCGCGAGGAATCGGGTGGGAGAGGACGCAACGACGAAATCGTCGACAAGGGAATCGAATCGACCAAACGCCGACCGTGGCGCGACGGGAACAGCCGCTATCACCCGTGCGGGCGCCCTCTTTCTGATCGCCAGTAGCGCCACGCGCATCGTCGCACCGGTGGCAATCCCGTCGTCGACCAGAATGACTGTCTTACCTTCGATTTCGGTGCGGCAGTGATTCCGATAGGCATGCTCACGACGGGCGAGCTCGAGGCGCTCGTGGGTGGCCACGTCTTCGAGTTGTTCGGGGGTGATTCCCATCATGCGCACGATGTTCTCGTCGATAACCACTTGGCCCCCGCTGGCGATGGCGCCCATCGCGTACTCCTCGTGTCCGGGGACCCCGAGCTTGCGCACGACTAGCGCCTCAAGGGGGGCTCTCAAGGCTGTCGCGATCTCCCGCCCCACCGGTATTCCTCCACGCGGTAACGCGAGGACCACCACATCCTGCATCGTGTAGGGCGCAAGGATGCTCGCCAGTACGCGGCCGGCGTCCTGGCGATCACTGAACATCCGATATATGCGTGACATGGGACCGTCTCGGAGTGCTTCTCCGAATGCCTCCATCTTCCAACCGGGATGGCGTGCTGACAACAGCTGCGTCCTGGACGGCCTCGAACAGTGTGGCGCGGACGGTAGACACCGAATGAGGAAGCCACACGGCCTGAACGGGAACCAATGGGGGATCGACGATCTCGACTACCCGTACGTTGCCGTGGTAAACGTCCCCCGGGTCGTCGGTGACGAACGCGCAATGGTCTGGGTGTGCGAGCACCGCGGTGTACGGAGGTGTGCCCTGCACCGGATTGACCAGCAGTCGTGGTTCGAAACCACTTCGCCGGCAATGTGAAACCAACAGGTCCGTGTAGAACGAATGGCGGGGTGGGGCCCACACCACTATGGGAAACTCGGCGATTTCGGTGATGTCGATGCGATCACGGGTCGCGAGGCTGTGGGACTGCACCACGGCGATACGGAGCGGCTGATAGAGGAGAGTGTCGGTGGCCAAATCGGCGGGCATATCGACCCCGCGGCGGAGCGCCAGGTCGAGCGAGCCATCGAGCAGGCCGTCGTGCATGGCATCGGGAAAGACCTGCCGAACGGTGATTGACATCGATGGGTCGGCGATGACAGCGGGTTCGACAAGGCGATAGACCTCGTCACTCGATATTGCCGGGGAGTGGGCGATGACAAACGCGGGTTGTGGATGTGTCGCATTCCGCGTTGCGTTGGCCAACACTCGGATTCCCGCGAGCAGCGGCTTGGCACCGGTGTACAGCTCGCGGCCTGATTCGGTCAGTTGCAGGCTGCGCTGTGCCCGAGAGAACAGCGCCACACCGAGGTCGCGTTCGAGCTGGCGGATCGCGGAGGAAAGCGCCTGCTGCGTGATGAAGAGCTCGCTGGCCGCAGCGGCGAGTGTGGGTGCCTCCGCGGCCACCACGAACTGAAACAATCGCCGGGAATCCAGTAAGTCAGCTAGCGAACTGCTCTCTCTCGCCTCGTTCATCTGCAAATACAACTCCTATTTGTGTGTATACAAGAATTATATGGTTTTTCCTTGTGTTATCTAAACCTACGATTTCGAGGAGAGACATGGGTAACCATGGAGCCCACTCGTGAGGGCGAGTCCACGGATGTGAAAAGGGAGATAATCGAGTGACGAATCATTCACTAAATGGTAAGACAGTACTCATCGCTGGTGGTGGCAAGAATCTGGGCGGACTCATTGCGCGGGATCTCGCCGAGCACGGGGTCGGCGCCGTAGCCGTGCACTACAACAGCCCCTCAAGCAAGGAAGCTGCCGACGAGACGGTGGCCGCGGTGGAGGCGGCCGGCGCTAAGGCGGTTGCATTCCAGGGCGACCTGACTACGGGAGCAGCGGTAAGCAAACTGTTCGCAGATACGGTCGAAGCAGTGGGGCGGCCCGATATCGCGATCAACACCGTCGGCAAGGTCATCAAGAAGCCGTTCGCCGAGATCACCGAGGAGGAGTACGACTCGGCCAGCGCGGTGAACTCCAAGTCCGCGTTCCTGTTCCTCAAGGAGGCGGGTAAGCATGTCAACGACAACGGCAAGATCGTGACGCTGGTGACCTCGCTGCTGGGCGCGTACACCCCCTTCTATGCGGCGTACGCCGGTACGAAGGCCCCGGTAGAGCACTTCACCCGCGCTGCATCAAAGGAGTACGGCGAGCGCGGCATCTCGGTGACCGCGGTGGGTCCGGGTCCCATGGATACGCCGTTTTTCTACCCGGCCGAAGGTGAGGAGGCGGTCGCGTACCACAAGACCGCGGCCGCACTTTCGCCATTCTCCAAGACCGGTCTCACCGATATCGAGGACATCACCCCGTTCATCCGATTCCTCGTCAGCGACGGCTGGTGGATCACCGGACAGACCATCCTGATCAACGGCGGCTACACCACGAAGTAGTCACTGTTGCGGTAGCGGCCTCGTCTGGGACGTCGGGGTCGCCGCTGGCCGCCGTACGCGCTTGGTGAGTAGGACGCTCGCCAAGGCGACGGCGGCCAGTTCCGTCACCACGCTGATGACCGCATACGGCGCCGGATCCCAACCACGTTCGGAAAACCCGAACAAACCGACAGTGCGGGATAACGCGAACGACACCAGCGCACCGGCTGAACCCAGCGCGGCGAGTGCCACTATCCACTCGGGTGCGCCGACCGCGATCAGCACGGCCAACGCGATGAAGACACTGGCCTGAATCAGGAAGCCGGGTCCGACTGTCGGAATGTTTTGGTAACCATGCATGTACAGGTAGGCGTGGACATACCCACTGACGGCCAGCGTCGCGGACAGTCCGAGGCGAAGCACGATGTTCATAGCAGCTTGTCCTCCTTGATGGCGAGCGCCTGACTGCCCTTCAGGTAGCTGACCTCGCGAATGCCGAGGATGTCGTGCAGCTGGCCGGCTGGCAGCGTCATCGGTTTCGGAGCGGGACCATCACCCGGTTTGGGTAAGGGATACGCCGTCGTCGTACCGCTGTGGAAGGTGATGTTCCCTTCGGTTTTGGTGAACAGCTGGTGCACATGACCGTTGAGGCATGTCACCGACGCAAACCGCTTCAGGTAGCTCAGGGCCTGCGCGGAATCATCGGTACCCCAACCCCATTCGGGATACATGGCGAACAGCGGGATATGGCTGAACACGATGATCGGGGTGTCCGAAGAAAGGGGCGCAACGTCCTTTTCGACGAACTCGAGCTGATCGTTTCCCAAGTGTCCGAGCTTCTTCAAATTGAGCGTGTTCACCAGCCCGATCACATGGACACCGGCGATATCGAAGCTGTACCACCCGTCGCCGCGGGTGCCACCGCCGAAGACACTGCGGTACTTCTGTCCGGCATCGTCGACCGAATCGTGTTCCCCCGGAACAGTGAACACGTGCGGGGTGCCGAGCCCCGACATCATCTGCTTGACCTGATCGAACTGCTCATCGGTGGCCAGATGCGTGAGATCGCCCGTGTGGATGACGAAATCCGGGGTGTAGCCCAGGTTGTTGATCTGATTGATCGCGTGACCGAAGGAATCGACGACATTGGGGTTGGCGGTGCCGTTGAACCCGATATGACTGTCGCTGATCTGCGCGAAGCGCAATGTGGGGCGGGTGCTCGTGTTCACGGCGGCCGATCCTGCGACATGCGAGATCACTTCTCCGCCAGCCACGGTCAACGCAACCGCGGCGCCGAACCAGGCGGTGTGGCGGACCAGCTGCCGCCGCGTCATATCTTGTCGGCCGTGTTGCTCGGTCATTGCACTACCACCGTTGCCTTCATGAACGGGTGGATTCCGCACACGTACGGGTACGTGCCCGGCCGGGCGAACTGGTAGGAGAACGTGCCCTGAGCGTCCATTCCGGGTGATCGGAACGTGCCGTCCTCGGCCACCACGTTGTGCGGCTCTTCGTCCTTGTTTGTCCAGGTGACGGTCGTACCGGCGGGCACTGTCAGCGTCGTGGGATTGAATGCGAAATTCTCGATGTTGACCGCGGGCCCGGCGGGAGCGGGTGCCATCGGGGTGCTGCCGTGTGGTGCCATGCTGCCGGATATCGCAGGCATGCTGTGCCCGGACATTCCAGGAGTGCCGTTGGCATCGGAAGCCACCGTGATCGACAGCGGCGCATCGGATGGCGCGCTGCCACCACCGGAACATGCCGCCAGTGGGATCGCGGCTACCGCGACCAACGCGGCGCAGCGCGATCGAGATCTCAAGAAAAGCATGGGAGCCCCTTTTCATGACCGAGTCCGCGGTGAGTCGCGAACCACCGCACAGAGATTAGGGGCGGGGGTTACAGCCGGATCAGACCGGGCGGTCGGGTGCAAACACCTCGATGTGACCGTCGGCCTCGCGTACCTCCAATGTGGGCAGCGGTTTGGGGGCGATGGGCAATTGGTGGGTAATCACTCGCCCGTCGGTGGCGAACGATGTGGTGTGGCAAGGGCATTGCAGCCGGTCGTGCGCCCCGTCGAACCAGAGCTTGCATCCCTGGTGCGTGCAGACGCCCGATACCGCCTCGATCTTGCCGCCCACTCGACGCACGAACCCATTGACGAATCCGAGGTCGAAGGGATGCACCCCGCCGTCGGGGACCGCACTGCTGGCGGCGACGCGCTGCCAACTTCCGGTGTTGGGGACGATCTGGCCCGACGCCTGCTGGGGGTCGGTCTCGGGTTCCGGGGTCATGAGACGGTCGGCGGTGACGGCGACAGCGGCGGCAGCAGCGGCAGCCGAAGTGCCGACGAGGACGGTCCGGCGGGTGGGTGTCTGCCACCGCGTGTGCTCGGAAGACGCTGGAACATTGCCCATCTGATCGGCAAGGCGCCCGTGTAGATCGGCCAGAAAATCCTGGCTGGGAGCATCATCGCCGGGCCGGGTCGCGCGCAACTCGATCGCGGTTCGGATCTGTGCCGCCTCGAAATCGTCGGGGCGGAATGGCTTGGGTCGTCGACCTCGGAGCAGGTCGTCGACATAGCGGCGCAGCCCACGCGGATTCATGACAGGTCCTGTTCGTTGATCTGGGCGGCCAGGCGCAATGCGCGGTGTTGCAGCACCTTGGCATTGGCGACGGTGACACCCATCTTGGCGGCGGACTCCTTGATCGAACAGCTTTGCAGGAACCGGAGTTCCAGAATTCGACGATAGTTGTCCGGCAATGCGTTCAAGACCGCCTTCACGTGTTGCGGTGCGGCGCTGATGGATTCCTCGATGTCCGGCGGTCGGTCGGCGACATCGTCGATCGAGGTGATCTCGCGGCCCAGGGTTTCGCGCCAGTGCGCCGCAAGCACCGTGCGTGCCGCCGCCCGCAGATAGGCCCGCACCTCGGGCTTCGTCGCGGTGAGGCGCAGCGGGCGCAGCGCGGCAAGAAACACCTCGGCCGTCAGATCCTCGGCATCCGGCTTGTTGCCCACCCGCGCGAAGATGGTGCGGTAAACCCAGACGGCATTGTCCTCATACACGGACTGCCAGTCCGCATAGTGGTCGCTTCCATCCGGAACGGCTCGTAAGCCGCGCCGGGCGGTGGGATCACGTTGCGTCATCACCGTCGGTTGTCCCGTCCGAAACGTCCCTCACAAGGCAGGCGGAGATCCGCCCCTAGAGAAGTAGTGCCGGTGGTTACACGATGTCGGTGGCTGTTTGGTTCGGGGTAGCGTCACGGGGATGACGGGTGCTCTCGACGGGATCAGGGTGCTGGAACTGGGCACCCTGATCGCTGGGCCTTTTGCGGGTCGGCTACTGGGGGATATGGGCGCCGAGGTGCTCAAGATCGAGCCGCCCGGCTCGCCGGACCCGTTGCGCACGTGGGGGCAGGCCGAGGTTGACGGGCACCATGTGTTCTGGACGGTGCATGCCCGCAATAAGAAGGCCATCACGTTGGATCTGCGTACCGAGGCCGGGCGCGGGCTATTCCTTGATCTCGTCGAGAAGTCGGATGTGATCGTCGAGAACTTTCGGCCCGGCACCCTGGAGAAATGGGGGCTGGGCTACGACGTACTGACTCAGCGCAACAAGGGCATCATCCTGGTTCGGGTCTCCGGCTACGGACAGACCGGTCCTGATGCGCATAAAGCGGGGTACGCATCGGTCGCGGAGGCCGCCAGCGGCCTACGACATCTCAACGGCTTCCCCGGCGGACCGCCGCCGCGGATGGCACTCTCGATCGGTGACACCCTGGCCGGGATGTTCGCAGCACAGGGCGCCTTGGCCGCTCTCTACCGGCGGACTGTCACCGGAACCGGGCAGGTGGTCGACGCGGCATTGACCGAAAGTTGTTTAGCAGTACAGGAATCCACCATCCCGGACTACGACGTGGGTGGGGTGGTACGGGGCCCGTCGGGTACCCGGCTGGAGGGGATTGCCCCGTCGAACATCTACCAGGCAGCCGATGGCAGCTGGGTGGTGATCGCCGCCAACCAGGACACGGTGTTCCGTAGGTTGTGCGAGGCAATGGAACAATCAGAGCTGAGCTCCGATGAGCGATTCGTGAATCATGTTGCCCGCGGACGCAATCAGGACGAGCTCGACGCGATCATCGCCGACTGGGCGCTGCAGCGAAAGCCTGCCGACATCATCGAGGTGCTCAGTGCCGCCGGAGTGATCGCCGGTCCCATCAACACAGTCGCCGACGTGGTCCAGGACCCCCAGCTCAAGGCGCGGGAGATGCTCGTCGAGCATTTCGACGAACGACTCGGTCGGTCGGTGCTGGGACCGGGTGTGGTCCCGGTGCTCTCGGAGTCGCCGGGCAGCGTCCGGAACGCGGGCCCGGCGCGGCCCGGACAGCACAACGAGGAGGTCTACGTGGGGCTGCTAGGTAGGAGCGCCGCGGATATCGAGAGCCTTCGCGCCGAGGGGGTGCTGTGAGTCTGCCCGCCCATGTCACCATTCGAGAGGTGCTGCTGCGCGACGGTCTGCAGCTTGAGGCGCCGATTCCGTTGGCGGACAAGCTGAAACTGCTGGACGCGATCGCGGCGACGGGGGTACGTGAGGTGGAGGCCACCGCGTTCGTGTCACCCTCCAAGCTGCCGGCGCTCGCCGACGCCGCCGAATTAGCGGCCGAGCTGGGCAACTACCCGGATATCGAGTTCTCCGCGCTCGTTGCCAGTCCCAATGGCGCCAAACGTGCCATTGCCGCGGGGCTGACTTCAATCGAGTACGTCGTTTCGGCGGCCGACGGCCACAGCCGCGCCAATGTCGGCAGCACCAGTGCGGAGGCCACCGCCCGCATTGAGGAAATCGTCGCACTCGCGCATGATGTGGGTGCGACCGTGGAGGTCATCGTGGCCTGCTCGTGGGACTGCCCGTTCGACGGCCCCACCCCCGAACATCAAGTGCTCGAAATCCTGGGTCAGGCCCGCGATTGGGGCGTCGATCGCTTTGCCCTGGCCGATACCATCGGCACCACGACTCCGCGCCGGGTGGCGAATCTTGTTGCTGCGGTGTGGCCCATAGTCGACGGCGCACCGTTGGGTGCGCACTTCCACAACACTCGGGGATCGGGCCTGGCCAGCGCATACGCCGCCGTGCAGGCCGGGGTGACGCGGCTGGATTCCTCGATCGGCGGGCTTGGCGGCTGTCCCTTTGCGCCCGGTGCGACCGGCAACATCGCCACCGAGGATCTGGTGTACCTGTTGCGGGACAGTGGAATCGGCGTGGATGTCGATCTATCTGCTGCGATCGATGCCGCGCGGCTCGTGCAAGCGGTGGTGGGGCATGAGATTCCCAGCGCCTTGCTGCGCGCGGGAGATCGGCTGTCTGGATAGCCAGAAAGAATTCTCCGCAGGCCATTCTCAACGGTCGGGTGGTGGACTAGCATTCGACCGACCACAGGTCAGTTGCTGGACTTTTGTTTAGTAACGGGTTGGGCCTGCGTGTTTGGGTGATATTCAAGGAGGAATATGTCCACACACCTATGGATTGGGACAGCGGTGGGTCTGATGATCCTCGGCGGCCTACTTACGGTGGCGGCGCTATATGTGCTGTCCTACAGCGATAAAGGTCCCCGGCGATATGAGCTGACGGCGACCGGCCCGAATTATTTCGAAGAGACGGCTCCCTTCGCCGTGACCGCTGAGGTCGGCGTACCCGGTCCCATCGAGCGGGTGTGGAATCAGGTGGAAGAGGGTGGATACCTGGGGGTCATCCCGTTCGTGTCCTGCCCACAGCGTTCGGGAGATCGGCTGGCAACCCGGACTCCCGTGCTCGCGTTCTCCGAGAAGGTCGTGCGCAGTGAGGAAGGCCGCGAATTGGTGGCGATGGGGACGGGTGCCTCATTGCCGCCCATCTTTATCAAGTCGTTCGCTCAGCGCTGGGAGCTAGCCCCCGAAGGGAATCAGGTGCTAGTGCGGTGGACCATTGCCATCACTCCACGGTGGTGCGCATGGATCCCGCTGCGGTGGATGGCATTTATCGCGCGGCCGTTCCTGCGGACCGTGATGCTCCAAGCGATCCGCTAACGCGAACCCGCCGCAACCACCTCATTCGCAAGGAGTACAGGCCCTGTAACCAGGCCGCTGAACATGGTGGCGATGGTGTCGGCGACCTCGACCATCGTGACCGCGGGATCCTCGGATTCGGCGATGACGCTGTTGGCCGCGACGAAGATCGTCATGAGCATCCGTGCAGCCATCGATGTATGCACCCCGGCTTTGAGTTCACCGCGTTGTTCCAGCGCTTCCATGAGTTTGACCATCGGTGGCAGCACGATCGTTTCGTCGATATGGCGGTAGGTCTCCTCGCCCAGGACCATCGGCGCCTGGCGCATGAGTTCCCGGTACGTACTGTCGTTGAGCGATCGTGACAAGTAGACCCAGGCGGAGGCGGCGGCGACTTGCGGGCCGTTGGCTCCCGGCCTGTCCAGGCGGTGGATGGCGGTGGTGACGGTGTCGGCGGTCTCGGTCAGGCATTCGGTGAGCAGCGCGGTGAACATCGCCTGTTTATCGGAGAAGTGGTAGTAGAACGTGCCCTTACTGACTTCGATGCTGCTGACGATGTCGTCGACGGTCACGTTGTTGTATCCGGTGGTGGTGAAATGCCGGCGTGCGGAGTCCAGGAGGTCCGAACGGGTCTGTTCTGCGTACATCTGCCGCCGGGTAGCCATGCAGGCAGTTTAGTCAGAAGCCGACCGGAAGTCAGTTTCTGAACAGAGATTGTTCCTTACCAGACCAATCGGGCGAGGTAGGTCTGTGCATATCGCCGCACCGCCGCGGTATCGGTGATATCGAGGACGCCCGCACGGTTGGTGAGCAGTGAACCGACCAGGCGCACAAGGATTTCCGAGACCGCGAGCGCCGCATCGTCGGGCATTGTCGCACCGCTGTACCGAAGGGTCGAGGCGACCAGCGCGCTGGCGCGGTCGATGGCCTTCTCGCCCGAGGGTGTGTTGAGCCCGATGACCAGCTCGGGTTCGTTCTCGATGATGGTGCTGGCCAGCTGACTTTCGGTGATAAGCCGCATGGCCAGCGTGAAGCATTCGACGATGGCGCCCGCGGCGTCCTGGCCCTGTGCGGCAGGAGCCAGCTGGGTGAAGATCCCGAGGCTCTCGGTTTCGATGAGATGCTCGAAGAGCGCCTCCTTGGTGGGGAAGCGGCGGTAGAGGGTCCGTCGGCTCACCCCGGCGCGGCGTGCGATGGCGTCCATATTGGCGCGGCGCATGCCGTGTCGTTCGAACTCGGTGCGCGCGGCATCCAGCACGGCGTCGGCGGGCGGGGCGCTTGTCACCCCCTGAGTATTCGCCTCCTCGCGCAAGCTGCTCATCGGTGTGTGTTCTATGCCGCCCGGTTGTGCAGCGGGCGGGGGTCCACTCCCTCACGCTTCCAGGCCTCCGCGGCCCACGGCAGGTACAGGGCGCGTACCGGCAGCTTGTTGAACACCGGGTTCAACGCACGCATGACCTTGGCGAAACGCTGAAAACTGCGTTCCTTCTTGTCGTTCCACTCCAGGCGGCAGACGGCCTGCATCTGTGGCGGGAGCGTTCCGACGATCACCGTCCGGATGAAGGCGTTCAGCGGGGCAGACAACACCCGCCACATCGGTGCCGGAATCTGCTTGGGCCCGGGCACGCCCTGCCGGATGTAGCCCGTCGCGTAGAGGATGGTCTTGGTCGGCACGAACCGGTCGAACATGCCCTCCATGTAGGTGACGAACTCGTCGTAGGTCTGTGGCTGGTTGCGGGCGCTGACGCCGTAGAGGCGGTACCAGACCTTGCTCTCCTCGAAGATCTCCACCTTCTCCTCGTAGGACAGCCGGCGGACGAACGTATCGGTGATGTACAGCACCTGATCGACGAATGTCGCATGCGCCCAGTAGAAGAGCTCGGGGTTGAGGGCGTGGTAGCGCGTGCCGTCGCTGATAGTCCCACTGATGGGCTTGTGGAAATCCCGCACCGTCCGACCCCACTTTTGTGGGTCCGCGGAGTAGACCGTTTTCATGATGGGCGGGCCGGAACGGCGGGCCCGGCCGAGGGTGTCACTGAAGATCACCGAGTGGTCTTCGACGGCCTTGCCCAGCTGCTCGATGCAATTCTCGGTGCCGGCCAGCCGCTGGAAACCCAGGACCCCCCGGATATCGCCGTAGAACTTCCAAACCAGCGAATCCGCGCCCAGTCGGGGTGTCTCGACGGACGGGTCCGCTCCATCGTCGACGGGCATGGGGATTGCCTCGCGTAGTCCTTCGTCCAGGCTGACGGGGCGAGTGATGGCGCTCTGATCGACCATAACGCCAGACTAGCTCAATGGCACAAAAGTGCGCAACTGTGCCAAGGCTCAGTCGGTGAAGTCGATGCGCACCGAGACGGGTGTCGTCTCCAGTGCCTTGACGACGCGTGCGCCGACCGCCCCAAACTTGCGGCCCCGCGCGACGACATCGTCATCGGGTCGGAATTGGGCTATGCCGGTGCGCCACCGTTTTCCCTGCTTCAGCCGGACATTCGGGTTTGCGGCGATATTGCTGCCCCAGCCCGAGCGGGTGCCGTGCTGGCTGATGACCCAGGCACCGGTCGCATCGAACTGGACCGAGACGGGGACCCGTCGCAATTGCCCGGTCTTGCGGCCCGTGGTCTCCAGCTCGGAGGCCAGCGCCGTGCGCAGGCCGAGCTTCGTCAGGGCAGCGACAGCGGGATTCAGCAGGTATCGCCCCATGGCGCGCTCCCGGCGAAACTTGCGCAGCGTCTTGTCCGTCATGAACTTCTCCTTCTACGAAAGGCGTCGACACCATTGTTCTTAAGGAGCCGCAGCGCGGTGATCCAGGGGCCGACGGTGGGATCGGGGTCTGTGCCCGCACCCAGGCGGTGCAGTTGGGTGTTATGCCACTGGAGTTCCAGTGCGCTGAGGAATGACTTCGCCCTGCCGGTTCTCGCCAGCCATGCCGGCATCGGGAGGGACGCATCTGGGACGGTGAGCGTGTTCTGACGCGCGGTGAGCAGGCGGTCGGCGGACTCCGGGTTGACGGTGGTGGGACGCCCGAGTCCCACGACATCGCAATCACGCGATTGGACGGCTTCTGACATGGCGGTTCCTGTGCGGAACCCTCCCGTCACTGCCAGTGGCACATCGGCGGCGGCCTCGCGGGCAGTGCGGGCGTACTCCAGGAAGTAGGCCTCACGGGCCTGGGTCGACGCCGATGTCACCAGCGGGCGGCCCTCCATAGCCGGGGATTCGTAAGTACCGCCGCTGATTTCGATCAGGTCGATCTCCTCGGAGGCGAGTGCCGCGATGACTGCGCGCGACTCTTCCTCGGTGAAGCCTCCGCGCTGGAAGTCCGCGGAGTTGAGTTTGATGGCCACCGAGAACCCAGGGCTCACTGCGGCGCGGGTGCGCCGGACAACTTCGAGAACGAAGCGCATCCGGCGCTCGGGGTCACCGCCCCACCGGTCGGTGCGCTGGTTGGTGCGCGGCGACAGGAACTGTGCGACGAGGTAGCCGTGTGCGCCGTGGATTTGCACACCGTCGAATCCGGCGGCGTCGGCTATCGACGCCGTGGTGGCGTACCGGTCGATGATATTCTCGATCTCGTCGTCGGTGAGCTCGCGGGGCGCCTGCCACCCAGGGACGTTCATCTTGATGGCAGACGGCGCCACCGGCTGGGATGCGGTCGCCAGCGGGTTGGCTTGTCTGCCCGGATGATTGACCTGCATCCAGATCAGGCCGCCGCCGTCCTTGGTCGACTTGGCCCACCGGGACAGGCCGTCGAGATGCCTGTCGTCCTCGATGACCACGTTCCCCGGCTCGCCCAGGTGGCTGCGGTCGACCATCACATTGCCGGTCACGACGAGGCCGAATCCGCCGGTGCCCCAGCGGCGGTACAACTCGACGAGCCGATGGTCCGGGCCCTGGGACATATCGCCGAGCCCCTCGCTGAGAGCCGACTTCATGAGCCGATTGCGCAGAACCTGGCCTGAGGCCAAGGGAAGGGGATCGTGTAGGTCTACCACGCGGACGACGGTAGTACACCGATCGGTATACTGCAATATCTCGGTTATCTACCCACGTCGGAGGCGTCTGAGTAGACTGAGCGGTATAGTTAACACCTGACAAGTTTGGAGGCAGGCGGGATGTCGGCACGTGACACCTTGATCACCAGCGTGACTGGTTTGGTGCGGCGCAGGGGCGTCGCGGGAACTGGTCTCAACGCGCTGCTCGAGGACAGCGGTGTCTCGCGGCGGACCATCTACCTGAACTTCCCGGGCGGTAAGCAGGAGCTGGTCGCCGAGGCGACTCGTCTCGCGGGACAAGCGCTCACGGACATCATCAAGACGGCCGGCGACGGGATTGACCCGGTGCGGGGGATTCAGATGTTTATCGAGCTATGGAAGGCGCAACTCGGCGAGACCGAGATGCAGGCCGGTTGCCCGATCGTCGCTGCTGTGTTGGGGCGCACCGAGGCGCCTAAGGCAGCCGAGGTGGCTGCCGAGGCGTTCCGGGATTGGCAGGCGCTTCTTGCCGGACGGCTGGAGAACCACGGGGTGGGCGCGGATACCGCGCGCTCACTGGCGAGAACGATGATCGCCGCGATCGAAGGCGCGGTGATCATGTCGATTGCGGAGCAGTCGACCGAGACACTCGACGATGTCGGGCAACGTTTGGCGGAGCTTGTGCGGTTGTACGTCCCGTCCGAATCCACCGCCTAACCTTCACTCGCCGGCCCCGGCAGCTCTAGCCCGCCCTGCCCACTCCCGTGATCAGCGGTAGATCCAGCGTCGTGCGGATACCGGCATCGGCCGCGACGACGGCCGGGACCGCGTTGACCACACGCATCGCGGTCGCGATCAGGTTCGCGTAGTTATGATCGCCGTGCGCGCTGAACGAGCCCAAATCCAAGATGTAGCTGGGCTCCCCGGTGATCTCGACGCGGTAGGTGCCGCCTTCGTGTGCGGGCTGAGGCCAGTCCGGCGCCAGATCCTCGCGCAGGCGGGTGAAATGCTCGAGGACCGTCACGGCCTTGCCGTCCTTCATGCCGCGCACCTCGAAATGTAGTGCCGCCATGGTGCCGGCCGGGATATGTCCCGAGGAGATCTCGAAATCCTCCGGGGCGGATAGCTTTTCGTACATCTCGATGACTTCGTCCAACTCGATGCCGAGGCCCTTCGCGAGCTGACGCACCACCGAACCCCAGGCCAGGGACAACACGCCCGGCTGCAGCAGCATCGGCGTCTCGTCCATCGGCTTGCCGAATCCCATGACGTCGAACATCACCGTCGCGCTGTCATAGGTCGCGTAGTCGACAACCTCGATACAGCGCACCTCGTCGATGCGCTGGCAGGTGCCCATCAGCGCGAGCGGCAGCAGATCGTTGGCGAATCCGGGATCGATACCGCCGACGAAGATCGACGAATTACCTTCCCGTGCCGCGGTTTCAATGGGTTCAAGCATGTTCTCGGGCAGGACGCCCCACGGGTACTGCAGGAACACCGGAGCGCTGGCGGCGATATTGATACCGGCCGCCAGAATCGAGCGCTGGTCTTCGAGAGCTTCCATCAACCGGTTGTCGGTCATCGCCGTGTAGACAACACAGTCGGGCTTGAGCGCGAGGATCTCCGCGGCGTCGTTGGTTGCGGTGACCCCGGTGGTGATGTCGAGCCCGGCGAGCTCGCCCGCATCCTTACCGGCCTTGTCCGGTCCGGAAACCCATACGCCGACGAGTTCCATGTTCGGATCGGTGATCACCCCGGCAAGCGCATGCCGGCCGACATTGCCTGTGCCCCATACGGCCACACGTGCCTTGCTCATGACAGGTCCGGAAGCGGGATGTCGAGGTTGGGGGCGATCAGGCCACCGTCGACCTCGAGAATCTTGCCGGTGAGAAAGCTGCCGGCAGGTGATGCGAGATAGAGCGCGGCCGCGGCGATATCGGTCGGATCGCCCAACCGATGCAGGGGGGTGTTCTTCTCCAACGTCCCACGCACTTCGTCATTGCTCGCGACGATTTCCAATGCCGAGGTGAGGATGGATCCGGGGGCGATGCCGTTGACACGAATCCGCGGGCTCAGATCCATTGCCGCGGTGCGCGTGTAGTGAGCGAGTGCGCCCTTGGCCGTGCAGTATCCGAGGAAGGCCCGCCCGGGTAGGCGGCCCATGGTGGACGTGATGTTGATGACCGACGCGTTGTCCGACTTGAGTAGGTGTGGCACGGCGGCACGCACCAGCGCATGCCCGTTGAGGACATTGAAGGAGAAGGCCTCGGCGAGATCCTCATTGGTGGTGTCCAGGAAGGGTTTCGGCATGGTGCCACCCACGTTGTTGACGACGATGTCGAGTCGCCCGAACCGGCCGACGGCCTTCTGTGCCAGGGAAGCGGACGCTTCGGTATCGGAGAGGTCGGCGACGACGACCTCCGCCTGACGTCCCGTCGCCTCCACCTTCTCGGCGACCTCCCGCAGCTGGGATTCGGTGCGCGAGGCGATGACCACATCGGCGCCCGCCTGCGCAAAGGCCACGGCGATCGCCGCACCGAGTCCGCGGCCCGCCCCGGTAACGACCGCGACGTTGCCGTCGAGCCTGAATCGGTCCAGAATCATCTCTACCTCCGTGTCGAATATTCGACTACCTTGGGGCGAATAGTCGATGCACTGTAGACCTGGACCTCGCATCGCGCAAGAGGGGAGTACCCATGCCGGCCATCTCACCGCCGACTGCTCGCGTCGTGCAGATCGTGGAAATGCTTGCTGCCACAACCCAACCCAAGTCGATTAGTGAGATCGCCACGACCACTGGTATTTCTCGGGCCACCGCGACCGCGGTGGTGAACGAGCTGGAGGTCGCGGGGTGGGTGGCGCGTGACGATGAGCTTCGGTATCGCATTGGATCGGCTCTCCCACGCGCGGTTGACACCGCCATGCCTCGGGAGATTCAGGAAATGCTCGCCCGAATCGCGGTAGAGGCGCAGGCGGGAGCGACCGTCAGCCGAATCAGTGCGAAGACGTTGACGATCGTCGCCAAGGCGCAGGCCGGTCGCAGGGCCGTCGCCGGATTTGCGGTCGGCCAGACCATTCCGCTGGCATTTCCCGCGGGTTCGGCGGTCATGCCGTGGCGCTCCTCCGACGAACGGTCACAGTGGCTCGGTACTGCTCGTCGACTGAGTGCGCGTTCCGGTCAGCGCCTCGTACAGCAGGTTTCCGACTGCGGATACGTGGTCTACGGCCCCGATCACGATGACACCGGGATGGTTGACCTGCTCTCGGACTTGCTCGGTTCGGTGGGCTCGGAGGTGATGGAGGCGGCTCTGCGAGAACGGCTGCTGCGACAGCTGTCCCGGCTCACCTCGCGTCCCTATTCGCGCGGCGAACTGGGATCCGACGATGTGCTCCCGATCAGTTATCTGGCGGCGCCGATCTTCGAGGGTGCCGATGCCACGTATGAACTTCAGCTGGGCCCGCTGCTGCCCGGTGCGACTCGCGCCGAGCGGGAAGCCCTCATCACGACGCTGACGCGAGGGGCGCGGGAACTTTCGGAATTGTTGAACTAGCCCGCCGTGACGACGGGGACGCCCTCGGACGGTTGCACGATGACGAACCCCTGACCCTGGAACGAAACCTGGAGGGCCTCGCCCGAGCCGCGGCCGATGAGGGCACCGGCCTTGAAGCTTGTCTTGAGTTGGGTCTGCAGGTTCGCCGACCAGGCCACCACCGCATTGGTGTCGGCGAAGGTCGGCGCCTCGGCGGCGTTGAGGACGACAGGCGGACCGTCGGTGGTCAACGCGACCCAACCGGTGCCACGCAGTGTCGTGTTGAACAGACCGCCCGTCACCATGCTGGCGCCCTTTACCCGTTCGATGTTCCAGTTCAGTCCCGCGGAGAAGGCCAACACGTTCTTACCGCTGATCGACAGACCTGCGTTGTTCAGATTCAGCAGGTGCACATCGAAGGCGCGCTCGGCAAGGAACACATCGCCTTGGCCCGAGCACCGCATCAGCGGCAGGCCCTCGCCGGTCAGTGCCTTCTTGAGGAACTTGGCCGCACCGCCGCCCTCGAACGAGAAGTCGACATTGCCCTGGTAGGCGACCATCGACCCCTGGCGTGCCAGGAACGGCTCGCCGAGCCGTACGCGCAGCAGCTTCGCGTTCTGGTTGGAGATCGGTGTGGCCTCGTTCTCGCTGAACCGTCCGTCCACCAATTCTCCGGTGATGCCGGAGAATCCGTCGCCGACGGCCTGCGCCGCTGCCGCCGGTTGTGCCGGCGCCTGCTGGGTGACCTGTGGCCCGGCCGGTGCGGGGCCGCCCAGCGGAGCCGCACTGACCTTGCCCTGGTGTGCGACTTGATCCGTCCAGCGCTGGCCGTCATGCCAGCGGAATTCGAATCGTCCGTCGGGGTCGGGTTGCCAGCTTCCGGGGTTCGGAGTCGTCATGACAACCAAGCTAGCGGTGTTCGCTTAAGGGCGTCGTTCGATCAGGAACGTTGTTCGATCAGGATTGTGGGGACCGCCAGCCCCGGATCTTTGACGGTGGCAACCCGTGTTCCGGGCTTGTGGCCGTCTCGGATATCGCTGAGCGTGACATCGGCCGCCGTCAGACGGGCATACGAGGCGTCGATATCGGCGGTGCGCCAGGCGATTCCCCACAGCGAGTCGGGTCCGGCGGGGTCGGCTGCCTCGTCGGTGCGGAGTACAACCTCAACCACCAGGCCCGCGCACCGGAAGAACAATTGGTGGACACCCCAGGGCTGCAAGCGATCCAAACGCAGGTCAAATCCGAGCCGTCCGCACAGCGTCGCGATGATCCTGTCGCGGTTGGGGGAGATCAGCACCAGGTGATCAATCTGGCCGCTCTCGGGGGCTGACCGTGCGGGCGCGTCCGGTCGTTCAGTCAATCCCAGGGTGAGTCCGTCGGCCTGTCCCGTCGCGAGGTCTCCGCGAGAAGTCAGCGAGAGGCCGCGGCGTTCGAGGATCCGAGCATTGGACGATAGGTCCTCGACACGAAACAGTATCCCGGGGTGCGGTGCCCATTCGGGGAGCCCGAGGTAGAGCTGGGGGTGCGGAGTTTCGGTGCCGAGCAGCCGCGAGTAGGCGGCCTTTGCGTCAGCGAGATTTGGAACGTCCAGAAGCACCGAGTCCAGTTCGGTGATCATCAGAGCATTTCCTCCCTGCCGGACCGAAGTCCGCTTATGCATACTGGTGGTGTGCGCTTTCAGCTTCTCGACATTGTCTTCTACCTACCAAACCCCACGACGGGGGCGTTGACGCCCGCCGCCGACCGACTGAACCGCGTGGTCGAGACTGCGGTACTGGCCGAGAGCCTGGGCTTCGACTCCTTCGCGGTCGGGGAACGGCATGCGGGAGACGTGCTCTCCTCGGCTCCGACCGTGCTGCTGGGTGCGCTGGCCGCCGCCACCGACCGAATCCTGTTATCGACCGGCGTTACGGTGCTGTCCCTGCTGGACCCGGTGCGCGCCGCCGAGGACTTCGCCACCATCGACCAGCTGAGCCGCGGTCGCCTGGAGATCGTCATCGGGAAGGGCAATGAGGACCGGCAGTACCCGTTGATGGGACTCGATATCGCCAAGCAGTACGAGTACCTGCAGGAGAACTACGAGCTATTGCGTCGACTCCTTCGTGAGGAACACGTCGACTGGACGGGGGTGCACCGGCATCCGCTTACCGACGCCACCACGCTGCCCCGGCCGTACGACGGACCGTTCCGGATCTGGCATGGGTCGGCGACCTCGACGTTCGCCGTCGAACTCGCCGCCAAGTGGGGTGACCCGATCGTCACCGCAAATGCCCTGCAGCCCAAGGAGAACTACAAGGTTCTCATCGACAGGTATCGCGAGCTTTACGCGGAGAACGGGCACGACCCGGCGCAGCTGTACGTGGGCGCAGGATCGGGTGGCCTCTATCTGGCAGATACAACCGAACAGGCCATCGCGCAGTACCGGCCGATCTACGAGGCCAGGCTGGCGCAGATGGCCAAGCTCAAGGACCATCCGAAGGCCGTCGGCAAGTTTCCGTCCTTCGAATCCATCGAGGACGCGGCCGATCGGGGGCCGGTGCTGGCCGGATCGCCGGAACGGGTGGCCGAGAAGATCGTGGAGTGGCATGACGCCTTCGGTCACGAGTTCCAATCGATCTCGCTGAGTCCCGAGGCCGATTTCGAGGAACAGAAGGACACCCTGCACCGATTCGCCGAAGAGGTTGTCCCGCTGGTGAGAGCAGAGGTTACGTCGACGCTGTGGGGTACGCAGGACACGCAGCGGGCCAAGGGATTTACCGCGTCCTGAGCCCAAGCCTCACCGAAGAGCGCGCCGGTTGTGGCCGACTGCGCGGCAATCCGATTTGGCACGCCATAGTGGCGCTGACGGGCTCGTTCTTGCCCAAAACTAGAACATGTTCTAACGTCGAGCGAAGTGGCTGATCGGCGACTATTCACTGAGGAGTGCGATGCCTGATCTCTTTGACCCGCTGCACGGGTCGATCAACTCCGGGCACCTGCTGGTTGCTGCCCTGAAAAAGAACGCGAGCGTGCCCGCGCTGGTACTCGGGGATGTGACCCTCACCGGCGCCCAGATGGCCGATGAGATCAGCAGGTACATCCAGGCTTTCACTTCACTGGTGCCCGATCCGACTGACGGTCAAGGCATGCTGGCGCTCAACCGCCCCGAGGTGTTATTGGTGATCGGGGCCGGGCAGCTGCTGGGCACCCGACGCACCGCGCTGCACCCGCTCGGGTCCCTCGATGACCATGCCTATGTGCTGGCCGATGCCAAGATCACCACGATCGTCATCGACCCGACGCCGCAGTTCGTGGAGCGTGCCGCCGCATTGGTGGAGAAGGTGCCGACGCTGACCCGTGTGCTGACGCTCGGGCCCGTTCCGGCGGAACTGGCCGGGGTGGGGCACGACTTGGTTGCCGTGGCTGCGGGCTTTGCGGCGAAGCCGCTGGTGCCGATCAACCTGTCACCCGAACACATCAACGGGCTCACCTACACGGGTGGGACGACAGGTAAGCCCAAGGGCGTCATCGGAACCTCGCAGTCGATTCTCACCATGACGCAGATCCAGCTGGCCGAGTGGGAGTGGCCTGAGCGCCCCAAATTCCTGATGTGCACCCCGCTTTCACATGCCGGGGCCGCGTTCTTCATGCCGACCCTGATGAAGGGTGGGTCGATGGTGGTGGTGCCGAAGTTCGATGCGGGTGCCGTCCTGCAGGCGATCGAAGAGCACAAGATCACCGCCACCATGCTGGTGCCCTCGATGATCTACGCGCTGATGGACCATCCGGATTCACACACCCGCGACCTGTCCTCGCTGCAGACCGTCTACTACGGCGCCTCGGCCATCAACCCGGTGCGGCTGGCGGAGGCCATCGAGCGTTTCGGACCGATCTTCGCGCAGTACTTCGGCCAGTCCGAGGCGCCCATGGTGATCAGCTACCTGGCCAAGGGCGATCACGATGTCAAGCGGCTCTCCAGCTGCGGCAGGCCCTCGGCATTCCTGCGCACCGCGCTGCTCGGCGAGAACGACCAGCCGGTGAAGCAGGGTGAGCCCGGCGAGATCTGTGTGGCGGGGCCCTTGGTGGCAGGCGGCTATTGGGAACTGCCCGAGCAGACGGCCGACACCTTCAAGAACGGCTGGCTGCGCACCGGCGATATCGCGCGCGAGGACGAGGACGGCTTCTGGTTCATCGTCGACCGGACCAAGGACATGATCGTCACCGGTGGTTTCAACGTCTTCCCGCGCGAGGTGGAGGACGTTGTCGCCGAACATCCGTCGGTCGCGCAGGTCGGGGTCATCGGGGTGCCCGACGAGAAGTGGGGTGAAGCGGTGACGGCGATCGTGGTGCTGCGCGCCGATGCCGACCGTAGCGGTGGCGCGGTCTCCAAGATGACGTCCGAGATTCAGGCCGCGGTGAAGGATCGCAAGGGCTCGGTGCAGTCGCCCAAGCATGTGATCGTCGCCGAGTCGCTGCCGTTGACCGCGCTGGGAAAGCTGGACAAGAAGGCCCTGCGTCAGAAGTACGCGGCGGTCTAGCTTCCCTCCGCTCCCGAGAGAAGGTTCCGCGCGCTGGAGTGAATGAACTCGCGAAGCCATGGTGCGGGCTCGCCCTTATCGGGTAGATGCCGGCGTATCGCGGCATACGGCATGTCGATCAGTGTGAACACCATCTTGTCGAGCAGCTCGTGAGTCACCGCCTCGAAGCGACGTTCGGCGTACTCGCGTAATGCCTTTCGCACCCGAGAGTTCAGCGACGTGAGCTCGGCTGCGAGGGTATCGGGCCAGTGGGCGACCAGATCGGCCTTCTCGTACTGGAGTAGCAGCAGTGCCTCGTTGCGGTTCTGCTGGGTCCAGTCGAAGGCGTGATTGATCGTCGCCGCCAGTGCGTCGTCGGGGTCGGGCATCGCGAGCGCAGCAAGTATCCCGTCCTGGTAGCGCGTGATGGACCGCAGCCAGAGGCGGGCCACGAGCTCATCCCGGCTGGCGAACCGGTGGTACACCGAACCTGAGGGTGCGCCCAGGACCTTCCCGACGGCGGCCGCGGTGGCAGCCGACGGCCCACCCGAAGCCACCAAGCTCAGGGCCGCATCGAGGATGTCGTCCGCGGTGTACTGCGGCTTACGCCCCACTGCGCCGGACCATGCTCGTGCCCTGGGCGACCGCGACCAGCTTGGTGTGCCCGTCGTGATCCTCGACGGAGATCTCGCAGCGGCCGAGCGCCTTGGTGCGACCCGAGCTCACCAGGGATGCGTCGGCGAGCAGACGCAGACCGTCGCGCGCGGGGGCCACGTACTCAATGGTGTATCCGCTGGTCACGATGTCCCCGCCCAGGCCAAGGGCGCAGGCGTAGGTGATCGCGTTATCGGCGAGGTAACTCAGCACCCCGCCGTGAATGAACCCGCTCTGCTGCCGCAGCTCGTCGCGGATGTCGAGCGAGAGCTGAATTCCGGACTCATCGAGCCGGCTGATGGAGGCGCCCAGGAGGCGACTGAATGGCTGCGCATCGAGCACCTGTCGGGCCTGGTCCAGGGTGATCACAATATTAGAGAGTAGTCGCTAATAATTGCACGAGCCAGCGTGCATATGATGAAGATGCAGCTGGTCTGCTGGTATCGGTTTCGGCCGATGCCAGCATCGAGTGAAGCGCCGCCCAACAGGGCTGTTCGGCACGAGAGGGAACCCGGTGAGAATCCGGGACTGTCCCGCAGCGGTATGCAGGAACGAACGCCGTCTTAAGCACTGGGGAAGCACTAAGGAAGCCCCGGGAAGCGACGGCCCGTAGGAAAACCTGAGCCCGGGTAACGCCTGTAAGTCCGAAGACCTGCCAGCCGTGCCGGGTGCGCCGCACCCGGCGGATCATCGCTTCGCGGAATGGGCGTATGACCGAATCGGTTTCACCGAACAGATATCTGTTGCGGTGGGCCCGTGCTCGGTTCTTTCGTCCCCTGGCGGTGGCCACCCCGCTGTTGATGAAGGACTAGAAATGACGGATCAACCATCTGCGGCTTTTACCGCAACCACGCTCGGTTCGGCGCGCATCGGCCCACGCCGTGAGCTCAAACGGGCTACCGAAAGCTACTGGGCCGGACGCACCAGCCGCGAAGAGCTCGAGAAGATCGCAGCCGGGCTGCGGCGCGACAACTGGGCCGCACTCGCCGCCGCCGGTCTCGATTCCGTGCCGGTCAACACGTTCTCCTATTACGACCAGGTACTCGACACCGCGGTGCTGCTAGGCGCATTGCCGCCCCGTGTCGCGGGCATCGCAGACGACCTCGATCGGTACTTCGCCGCCGCGCGCGGCAATGACGAGGTGACACCGCTGGAAATGACGAAGTGGTTCGACACCAACTACCACTACCTGGTGCCGGAGATCGGGCCCGACACCCGATTCGAGCTGAACCCCGCCAAGTTGTTCAGCGAGCTGAAAGAGGCTCAGGCGCTGGGTATTCCGGCACGTCCGGTAGTTGTTGGGCCGATCACCTTCCTCGCGCTGAGCAAGGCCGTCGATGGTGCCGCCGCGACCATCGAGCGTCTCGATGAGGTGGTGTCGCTGTACGAGCAGCTGCTGGTGCAGCTTGCCGAGGCCGGGGTCACCTGGGTTCAGATCGACGAGCCGGTGCTCGTCACCGACATCCTGCCGAACGGCCCGGAACTGGCCGAGCGGGTGTATGGCCGCCTCGGTACGGTTGCCGATCGCCCCGCGATCTTGGTGGCCACCTACTTCGGTGACCTCGGGGCGGCCCTGCCCGCCCTGGCCCGCACACCGATCGAGGCGATCGGCGTCGACCTGGTCTACGGGTCGGCGGCGGGTGTGGCATCGGTTCCGGAACTCGCTGGAAAGACCGTTGTGGCAGGCGTTGTCGACGGCCGAAACATCTGGCGCACCAATCTCGAGTCGGCGCTGGGCACACTGGCGACGCTGCTGGGATCAGCGGGTGCGGTAGCAGTTTCTACATCGTGCTCGACGCTGCATGTGCCGTACTCGCTAGAGCCGGAGACCGAACTCGATGACCAGCTGCGCAGCTGGTTGGCCTTCGCCGAGGAGAAGGTCAAGGAAGTCGTCGTGCTGGCGCGGGCACTGAGCGAGGGGCGCGACGCTGTTGCCGCGGAGTTCGCGGCATCGAACGCTGCCGTCGAGTCACGCAAGACGGACCCGCGCCTGAACAACGGACAGATCCGTGCGCGGCTGGATTCGATTCTGGCGGATGGTGTTTCACGCGGCGATGCCGCAGAGCGCCGGCGTAGCCAGGGCGAGCGGCTGAAGCTTCCCGAGCTGCCGACCACCACCATCGGGTCGTTCCCGCAGACCACGGAAATCCGGGTGGCGCGCGCGGCATTGACCAAGGGCGAGATCGACGAGGCGGAGTACGTACGGCGCATGCGCGGCGAGGTTGCCGATGTCATTGCGCTGCAGGAGAAGCTGGGCCTGGACGTGCTGGTGCACGGCGAGCCGGAACGCAATGACATGGTGCAGTACTTCGCCGAGCAGCTCGACGGCTTCTTCGCCACCCAGAACGGTTGGGTCCAGTCGTATGGCAGCCGCTGCGTACGCCCGCCGATCCTGTACGGCGATGTGGCACGGCAGAACCCGATGACTGTTGAGTGGGCAACCTACGCACAGTCGCTGACCGCCAAGTATGTCAAGGGCATGCTGACCGGGCCGGTGACGATCCTGGCGTGGTCCTTCGTCCGCGACGATCAGCCGTTGGCGGACACCGCGAATCAGATCGCCCTGGCGATTCGGGACGAGACGGTGGACCTGCAGGGCGCCGGAATCGCCATCATCCAGGTGGACGAGCCTGCGCTGCGCGAGCTGCTGCCGTTGCGCACGGCGGACAAGCCCGCATACCTGGACTGGGCAGTCGGCGCGTTCCGGCTTTCCACCTCGGGCGTGTCCGACGCGACACAGATCCACACGCACCTGTGCTACTCGGAGTTCGGCGAGGTGATCGGTGCGATTGCCGACCTAGACGCCGACGTCACCTCGATCGAGGCCGCCCGCTCGCATATGGAGGTGCTCGACGATCTCAATGCGATCGGATTCTCCAACAGCGTCGGCCCGGGCGTGTACGACATCCACTCGCCCCGGGTTCCGACCAGCGAGGAGATGACGGCTTCGCTCCGCGAGGCACTGAAGGCCGTTCCAGCCCAGCGCCTTTGGGTGAACCCGGACTGCGGTTTAAAGACCCGCAAGGTTGACGAGGTGACTGCCTCGCTGGCCAACCTGGTGGCCGCCGCTGTCGAGGCGCGGTCCGGCGTCTAGATCTCGATTGCTGCGACCAGTCCCCCGCAGGAGCCCCCTGCGGGGGACTGGTCGCGTGCGAGATTTATTGGTGTATAAACCATTAGCGAGCCAAATCGGAGGTACCTGGTGTCGATGAATACCGTTGCATTGGAACTGGTGCCGCCCAACGTCGATGGCGGCCTCGGCAAGGCGTCGGAAGAGCTGCGGAAACTGTCCAGTTTCTCGGCGGAGTTCGGCATTGACGGGCGCATCGACCACGTGATGATCCCCTCGATGATCCTCGAGGACGCCGATCGACCGCTCGAGATGAAGCCGAAGCTGGATGTCGCCGACTATTGGTCGATCATCCGATCAGAGCTACCCACAATGCGGGGACTGTGCACACAGGTCACTTCCTTTTCGGATGAGACGTCGTTACGGAGCCGACTTGCAGGCCTGACGGAAGCCGGGATAGACGGCGTGATTTTCGTCGGTGTGCCGCGGACCATGAGCGACGGCGAAGGGTCGGGTATTCCACCGACCGATGCGTTGTCGAAGTTCGACGACATCATCGAGAACAGGGGAGTGATTCTGATTCCCACCCGCAGCGGGGAACAGGGTCGCTTTTCGTTCAAATGCGATAAAGGCGCCACCTTCGCGATGACCCAACTGCTGTATTCCGATGCGGTGGTTGGCTTCCTACAAGAGTTCACGCGGACGAGCGACCACCGGCCGGAGGTTCTGCTTTCGTTCGGTTTCGTCCCGAAGTTGGAGTCGAAGGTCGGACTCATTGATTGGCTGATCCAGGATCCCGGCAATGAAGCCGTCGCGCGCGAACAGGCCTTCGTCAAGTCGCTGGCTGCCTGCGAACCTGATGCCAGACGGCCACAGCTCGTCGACCTTTACAAACGTGTCATCGACGGGGTCGCAGACCTCGGCTTCCCCTTAAGCGTGCACTTCGAAGCACCGTACGGTCTTGCCAGGCCGGCCTTCGAAACATTCTCAGAGATGCTGGGGTACTGGTCACCAGCGCTCTAAGCGCTGTGGAAGCGGTGCGGTGGCGTGGAATTCCGTTGACCGTGATCGAGTCCGTGATCGAGACTCGTCGTATGGAACCCGTTGAGTTGCGGACAGAACGGCTGTTGTTGCGCCTCGTCACCGCGGCCGACGAGGCCGCCCTCGCACAGGCATGCAGCGATCCGCTGATCGCGCGATACGTCCCGGTGCCTTCGCCATACACCTCGCAGGACGCGCAGCGGTTCGTTGCGGCATCCGCCGCCGGGTGGGCCGGCGATGTGCAGTACGGTCTCGGTTTCTACCTGGCGGACTCGGGATTGTTGGCCGGAACTTGTGTGCTCAAGTGTGTGGAGCGCGGGGTTGTGGACCTTGGCTATTGGGCAGCCCCGGCTCACCGGCGTAGGGGACTCACGGTCGAGGCGGCGAGACGACTGTGCCAGTGGGGTTTTGACGAGCTGGATATCCACCGTATCGAGTGGTGGGCCGTCGTCGGGAACACCGGCTCACGCGCCGTCGCGGAGTCAATGGGTTTCCAGGTTGAGGGGCTGCTGCGCCGACGGGCGTATCAGGCTGGGGAACCGGCCGATTGGTGGGTAGGCGGATTACTGTCGCGGCCCGAGTGACGGGTATTGACGCAGGGCGTGGTGCTGGCTAACCTTGCGCTCGGTACACCGGGTCCGGAGCGTTCGTGCTCCGTCCGTCTAACACCCGGTGCTTTGAGTGATCAATACGGTTCCCGATCGGAACGAATCTCTTGTATACCTAGGTATTTCAAATTGGGAGTATCAATGTTGCGGTAGGACTCCCGAGATAGGTCAGGCTGTCGATTGGCAGGTCTGCGCCTACCCCGCAGAGAATGGCTACCTACTGGCGTCGGCGGCGGCGGTCGACTGGGACCAGGACCGCGAGATTATTCGGTTTCCCTACGGGTGTGCGAGTTGGGATCCAACACGCGGAGATCCCGCGAATGGTCTGGTAATCCTCTGGGCTACTTGACATGAGAGCCAAAGCTGGCCCCGTCTGCTTGGCGTTGTAGAGGAACTGTACGACGTGTCGGCCACCACGTATCTAGACGAGTCTGGTTGCGTGAACCATCGGCCAACGTCGTTTCAGTACCGACCCGTTGAACTTGCTACGAGATGGCCCGATGAGCCGCCAATGGGCGAGATCGGGCACCGAGTGACCACGGGATCCGTTGTGGGGCTGCGCATAACCTCGTTGGTTGAGCCAACCGAAGGTGACGTTGAGACGCTGCGCGACGAACGGGACCGTGGCCGAAGAGCGCTGCGCATACTTGGGCCGCCGGAAGCGTTTGGCGCAGTGATCCCGTCGGAGGGTGATCGAGTGTCGGTCGATCTCGCAGACCCTCGGCTGAGCTTGGACGATATACGCGGCTACAGTGGCGTGGTCGCCGGAACAGCGGGGCAGGTGAGTAGACCTGTACATTTTCCGCAGGGCTACACCATGTTTGAGAATGTCGACCGGAGCGGGAGCAGTCCCGACGAGTTGTTCATCCAATTGCTCTGCGACAGGATGCCGGACTAGCCGAATCGAGTGTGCGGTTTACGTCGATTATCGGCGAGATTTCGACGTAGACCGCACACTCGGCGGTCAAACTTACGACGCCAGGGAGCGTTGCGGCTTCCCTGAGTACTCGCTCAGCGGTCGGATCAAAGCATTCGCTGCGGCCTGCTCCATGATGTGCGCGGTCCAGCCCGTGATCCGGCTCATCACGAAGATCGGTGTGAAGCAGGGGATATCGAAGCCCATCAGGTAGTAGGCAGGCCCGGTCGGGAAGTCCAGATTGGGCTTGATGCCCGTCGCCGCGTCCATCTCGGATTCCAGCACCTTGTAGATCTCTAGCCACTTGCGCCCGTCACGAACCCGGGCCACGTCCTCAAGTGCGGCACGCATCGTAGGTACCCGTGAGTCGCCGTTCTTGTACACGCGATGCCCGAAGCCCATGACCTTCTCTTTGCGGGACCGCTTACCTTCCAACCAATCTGCAGCCTTGGCGGCGTCACCGATCTCGATCATGTCGTGCATGACGGCCTCATTGGCGCCACCATGCAGGGAGCCCTTGAGTGCACCGATCGCCGCGGTGACCGCACTGTAGATATCGGACTGTGTCGAGGTCACCACGCGAGCGGCGAAGGTCGAGGCGTTGAAGCTGTGCTCGGCATACAGGATCATCGACTGTTCGAACGCCGTGACGATCACCGGGTCCGGCACCTCGCCAAAGCACATCCGTAGGAAGTTCGCCGAGTAGCCGAGGTGGCTGTGTGGCTGAATCGGGTCCAGTCCGCGCCGCCGGCGCATATCGGCGGCGACGATGGTCGGCAGCACGGCGAACATGCGGAGCGACTTGGCGTAGTTGGCATCTGGTGTGCTGTCGTCCTCCGACGGATCCTCGGCACCCAGGACACTGATGGCGGTACGCACCACGTCCATCGGATGGCAGGTCTCGGGCAACTTGGCCAGCAGAGACATCAACGAACGGTCTAGTCGACGTTGCGCGCGCTCCCGTTGGGAGAACAGGCCCAACTCTCCCTCGTTGGGCAGCTCGCCGTGCCACAGCAGGTAGGCAACCTGCTCAAAGCTGCACTTGGCGGCCAGATCCTGTACCGGATATCCCCGGTACGTGAGCGAGTTGGTCTCGGGCACCACCTTTGAGATGGCGGTGGTGTCCACCACGACACCGGCAAGTCCCTTGTGAATGGTCGGGGTTGCGGTAGTCATCGGGCTCCTCCTCCATTGAGGCTGAAATTGAAGATCTCGGTGTCGAATTGGTTGTATTCGGAATAGCGGAGCAGTTCGTACAGGCGGCTGCGGTGCTGCATTTGGTTCAGCAAGCCCGACTGTGTTCCGGCCGTATCGATTTCACGTAGCCCCTGCTCGACCGCGAACATTGCCAGCCGCAGGGTGGTGACGGGATAGATGACGACGTTGTACCCGACCTCGCGGAGCTGCTCGGCGGTCACCAGTTCGGACTTTCCGAACTCGGTCATGTTGGCGAGCAGCGGAACGTCGACTGCGGCACGGAAGGTCTCGAACTGACCGATATCGTTGAGGGCCTCCGTGAAGATGAGATCCGCACCCGCATCGGCATAGGCCTTGGCGCGCTCGATCGCCGCGGGCAACCCCTCGATACCCGCAGCATCGGTGCGGGCGCAGATCACGAAATTGGGGTCGCGGCGGGCCGAAACCGCAGCCCGTAGCCGCCGGACCATCTCGGGGGTTTCAACGACCGCCTTGCCGTCAAGATGCCCGCACCGCTTCGGATTTACCTGATCCTCAAAATGGCAGCCGGACAGCCCGGCGTCTTCGAGCACGGTAACCGTGCGGGCGGCACTCATCGGCTCGCCGAAACCGGTGTCGGCGTCGATCAGTGTTGGCAGGTCGGTCATCGAGGCGATCTGCCTGCCACGTCCCGATACCTCGGTGAGTGTCGTCAATCCGATATCGGGCAGTGCCAGATCGGCAGACAGCACCGCCCCCGACACATACACACCTTCGAAGCCGATTTCCTGAATCAGCTTGGCCACCAGCGGAGAAAACGCGCCCGGAAAGCGCAGCAGTTCACCGGAGGTCAGGCCCTGACGGAACGCGGCGCGCTTGGTCGCCGCATCCGTGGCAGAGGCAAGGAGTGAGCTCACTTGAAGATGCCCTCCGGAGTGGTGGGTGCCTTATCGAGGACCACGGCATCCACGAGCGGGTTGAGCGCACCGAGCGATCCGGCCTTCAGGTCGATCAATCCCTGTGCCACGGAAAGGAATCGATCCTGCTCATGCTGCTCGATGACACCGTCGGACAACCCGGTGAACTTGTTGATGTAGTTCTCCCGGGCGAACGGGCGTGCCCCAAGCGGGTGCGCATCGGCGATCGCGAGTTCATCGGTGATCACCTCGCCGTTCTTAAGCGTCACCACGGCCTTGCAGCCGAAAGCCTTTTCGTCCGGGTTGGCCGAGTGGTAACGCCGGGTCCACTCGGGATCCTCGACGGTGCTGATCTTGCGCCACAGCTCGATGGTCTCGGGGCGGTGCGCGCGCTCTGGGGCGTACGACCGCTCGTGATGCCAGGTGCCGTCCTCCAGCGCGACGGCGAAGATGTACATGACCGAGTGGTCGAGTGTCTCGCGAGAAGCGTCCGGGTCGAACTTCTGCGGATCATTGGAACCGGTACCGATCACCACGTGTGTGTGGTGGCTCGTGTGCAGCACGATCGTCGCGATCTGCTCCAGATCTCCGATCCGGTCGCGCAACCTACGGGCCAAGTCAATGGGTGCCTGGCTCTGATACTCGGCCGAATGCTCCTTGGTGTAACTGTCCAGGATCGCGCGCTTTTCCTCACCGGGACCGGGCAGCGGCACCTCGTAGACACGCTCCGGACCGCCGAGCATCCAGGCGATGACGCCGTCCTCACCTTCCCAGATCGGGGAGGGTGCGCCTTCACCGCGCATGGCGCGATCGACGGCCTCGATGGCGACCTTGCCGGCCCACGCCGGGGCGTAGGCCTTCCAGCTGGAGATGAGTCCCTTGCGTGACTGTCGAGTCGCCGTGGTCAGGTGCAGGGCTTGACCGATGGCCTGATAGATCGTCTCGGTGTCGAGCTTCAGCATGGTGCCCAGACCGGCGGCCACCGAGGGCCCGAGGTGTGCGACGTGGTCAATCTTGTGCTCGTGCAGACAGATTCCGCGGGTGAGGTTGATCTGGGTCTCGTATGCGGTGGCCAGACCGCGAATGAGGTCGTTGCCGCCGATGCCGAGCTGCTGGGCCACGGCCACCAATGGCGGAATGTTGTCTCCGGGGTGTGAGTAGTCGGCGGCGAGGAAGGTGTCGTGGAAGTCCAGCTCACGCACGGCGACGCCATTAGCCCAGGCAGCCCACTCGGCCGAGTAGCCACCGCTGACGCCGAAGACGTTCGCACCTCGCCCACCGGAAGACACCGCATGCGCCTGCGCTTGGCGGCGCGCGACTGTGACGGGACGACGGATGACCGAGGCGGCGCTGACGGCGGCGTTGTCGATAATCCGGTTGATGACCATCGCCTCGGTATCGGCGGGAACGGCGACGGGATCGGAAGCGACTTCGGCGATCTTCCAGGCGAGGTGTTGGTCGCGGGGGAAGTCATCGGCGCTGCGGCGGGTGTGTACGGAGTGAACGTCCATGATCCGCACGTTACGCAGGCTTTCGAAGGATCAAAAGACCATGTAAATGCGTATTTCTGTATCCTTAGTTCGTACATCTTGCAAACATTGCGAATATGTAGAGGGTTATCCTCACCTCATGTCCAGACCGTTCGCCGGAGCGCGGTTGCGGAGGTTGCGCGAGGAGCGTGGCCTGACGCAAGCGGCGCTCGCGCGTGTCCTGGACTTATCGACCAGCTATGTGAATCAGCTGGAGAACGATGCGCGTCCGGTGACGGTTGCGGTACTGCTGCGGCTCACCGAACGGTTCGACTTGTCGCCGCACTACTTCTCGCCGGACTCCGACGCCCGGCTGGTCGCGGATCTTGGCGAGATCTTCACCGAGGCGGCGGTGGGCGAGATCAGCGATCTACAGCTCGAAGAACTTGTCGCCCGGATGCCCTCGGTCGGTCAAACGCTGGTTGGCATGCACCGCAGGCTGCGGGATGTCACTGCGGAGCTGGAGAGCTACCGAGCCACCGAGAACGCGGCCACAACCGGCGAATCGATACGAGAACCACTGCGTCCCATGCCGTTCGAGGAAGTCCGCGACCTCTTCTACGACCACAAAAACTATCTGGGTGAGCTCGACACCGCCGCCGAGGATTTGTTCGAGCATTACGGGCTGCACATCGGTGGGCTCGACGTCCAGCTGGCGGCGGTGCTCAAGCAGGACCACGGCATCGCCGTCACTGTGGATAAGGCTGGGGCACTATCAGATTCGGCGAAGCGTCGTTTCGACCAGGAGACCGGGGTGCTGCGCATCGCGCACTGGCTCACCCCCGGTCAGCGGGCCTTCCAGATGGCGACCCAGCTGGCACTGCTGACACAGACGGAGACAATGGCGGCGATCCTCTCTGGCGCCGAGCAACTGAGCCCGGAGGCGGTTGGCGTTGCCCGTATCGGGTTGGCCAACTACTTCGCGGGCGCATTTCTGTTGCCGTACAAACAGTTCCATCACGAAGCCGAAGCAGTACGCTATGACATCGACCTGCTGGCCCGCCGCTACGAAGTGGGGTTCGAGACGGTGTGTCACCGGCTGTCCACGCTTCAGCGGCCCTCGAGCCGCGGGGTGCCGTTCATCCTGGTCCGCACCGATCAGGCCGGCAACATCTCGAAGAGACAGTCAGCCACGGCATTTCACTTCTCTCGGGTTGGCGGAAACTGCCCGCTGTGGGTGATTCACAACGCCTTTTCGCAACCCGGTCAGTTCGTGACACAGGTCGCCGAGATGCCAGACGGTCGCCTGTACTTTTGGATTGCCCGGACGACGACGACGGCGACGGGTGGATTTCTCAGCACACCAAAATCATTCGCGATCGGTCTGGGATGCGATATCGCCCACGCGAATCGTCTCGTGTACTCGACTGGAATCGCGATTGACGATCCGTCGACCGCCGTGCCGATCGGACCAGGGTGCAAGGTATGCGTGCGCGAATCGTGCACCCAGCGAGCGTTTCCCTACATTGGCCGCAGCGTCCACGTCGACGAGGATGCCAGCAGCCGCCTCCCTTACACCTGATCGTTGTGCCGCAGCACCGTTGGCGCGGCGGCGATCAGTGCGACCAGCTGGATCACCCCGACCACCGCGATGAGCATGGGAATCGATACTCCGTACAGGTAACCCGTCAGTGCCCCGCCGATCGCGGTCGCCGTACCGAGCACGGCCGCGTACACCCCGTAGGCGGTGGCCCGGCGAGCCGACGGGACGAGATCTGCGACCACGGCACGCAGGGTGGATTCCTGAATCCCGACGGCGGTGCCCCACAACAGCGCACCGAGCACGATGCCCGGCAACGAGTCTGTGAACGCCAGCATCGGCACAATAGCCCCGATAATGGGTAACACGACAAGGGTTTTGGGTCCGATCCGGTCGTATGTCCAGCCGGAGAAGAGGGCCGACACGGCGGCGGCGGCCATGGCGACGGCGTACACCAACGGCACCCTGGCGGGCGCGAGCACGCCTTGCTGAACCATATGGAAGGACAGCACGCCAAAGGTCGCGAACCCGGAAACGGTGATTCCGGAGAATCCCGCATACAGCCAAAACCTCACCGGAAGTTCGAGTTTCTGACGCACGGCCGGTGCGCCGTGCACATGCCCGGCGTCCTCATATCGCTCGGGATGAGGTACCCGTCTACGCAACCAGAACAGCAGGGCAAGTGCCGCGGCGCCCGGAATGGCCAGCACGGCGAACGTCGGCAGATAGTTCCCTTGAGTGACGGTGAGCATGCCGGCCACCACGAGTGGGCCGGTGACGGCGCCGACTTGGTCCATGGCTTCGTGTACCGCGAAACCCTTGCCGCGACCGGTGACTGAGGTGGCGTGGGATAGCAGGGTGTCCTTGGCAGGGCTGCGCACCGCCTTGCCCACGCGTTCGGCGATGACCAGAGTGGCGGCCACCCACAGCACGCTGGCCATCCCCAGGAACGGGACCGTGATCACGGTCAGCGCGTAACCGGCGATGGTCCACGACCAGAACATGCGGGTGCGGTCCGTGAGGGGGCCCGATACCAGTCGCAGCGCCAGGGCGGCGGCCTCACCTATTCCCGTCACCACCCCGACGACGAAGGCAGTAGCCCCGAGCGATGCCAGCAGTGGTCCGGTGATGGAGCGGGCGCCCTCATAGACGATATCGGCGAACATGCTGATGACGCCGAAGGTGGTGATGAAGCGCCAAGCTGAAAGACGTTGTGGCACAGTCTGTGAATCTAGCCGATCCACTGTTTTACTTGCTCGGCGATCCATCCGCCGTCGTCGAGGGGAATGTCGTGTCCGGCGGTGGGATGGACTGCAATGGGTGCGTCAAACCGTTTGGCGATCGTGCGTGATGCCGAGGAACTCACGAGCCGATCGTGAGTCGAGGTCAGGACCAGCAGCGGAGTGTCGATGTGGGTCGGCATCCGGAAGGTGACGGCGGCGGTGATCTGGCGGCCGATGCTGGCGCTCGACGGTCGCTGGGTCTGCAGGTACCCCGCCCACCTCTGTGAGAGTGCATCGAGATCAAGATCGCTGTTGTTGGCGGTCTGTGCCAGGATCGCGCGCTCGCGAGGCACGTCGGCGCGGAATCGTCCGAGTATCAGGTTAGGTATCGACGATGGGCGGAACCGCTGCCATATCGGAGTGGAGGCGGTGCTCGAATTGATGATCACTGCGCGCTCGAATTCTCCGGGATAGCGCGCGCACCAATCGAGTCCGATCATGCCGCCGAGAGATATCGAGAGCAGCGACCAATCGTCGTTCCCGCGGTCGAGACGGGACCGGATGTCGTCGGTGATCGACGAGATACTTGCGGGCGAGGTGCGGTCGAACTCGGTGCCGAACCCCGGCGCATCCAGGCAGTCCACCTGAACACCAAGCGATTCGGCGAAGATCTGCGGGAACTGTTCCCAGTGGCGCTTCTCGCGGCTCAGGCCGCGTAGTAGCAGCCACCGTGTCATCGTTTGATGCCTACCGTGATCCAGTCAACGGTGATGAACGGCGGTGTGACGGGACGGTTGACCGGGCGTTGCAGTGCCACGTCAAATCCCGCACCCTCAAACAGCGCCCGCATTTCCACGGGGGTGGGCATGTTGGCGGGTACACGGTTGAGCAGCAGATTGTGCAACCCGGGTAGGCGTCGCTGACTAGGGCTTAGCGTGGCGACAGCCGCGAAGCCGCTGGGTGCAAGCACCCGGTGGAATTCTGCTAGCGCGGCAGGCTGGTCGAAGAAGTGGAATGCAGACGTCGACAGCACGGCGTCCAACGCCCCATCATCGAAGGGAAGATGTTCGGCCGGAGCAGTCAACCATTCGACGCGTCCGGAGCGGGCCTTTGCCTGCGCCAGCATGCCTTCGGACATGTCCACGCCGTACACTTTCTCCGGTGCCAGCTGGTCTGCGATCCGGGAGGCAAGAATGCCTGTGCCGCAAGCTATGTCCACAATCTGCCGCGAGCCGTGCTCGCGGAGCTGATTGATCATCTCGTCCTGCGGGGGGCTGTACACCCATTGCTGGAGCGGGCCCCAGTCGTAGGCCTTGGCGGCCAGACTCCAGAACCGGGTGACGTAATCGTTGAAAGCTCGCCGTTGAACCGCGGATGAGCCGCTTGCGCGAAGACCAGCAGGGGTGGATGAGCCGCTCGGGCGAAGACCATCAGCTGTCGTCATGGGCACAACGTACGCGAGCGGTGGTTGCGCTGCCAGAGGTGCACTCCGGCTTGGTGCTCAGCCACCGGAGATGGTGACCCTATTCGGGTAGAAGGCCAGATGGCGGGCAATCTGGGCGACCGCCGGGTAGGGGTCCTCGTAGGTCCAGACGGCGTCCTCGATGGTCCCGTCGGGTGTGTGCACCGAATAGTACGAGGCCTCGCCCTTGTACGGGCAGTAGGTATGGGTATCGGTGGGCTGCAGTACCTCCCAGTTCACCGCGTCGGGTGGGACGTAGTACACGGGCGGGTAGGTGGCCTCCTGCAGCCGCAGGGCATTGGTTGTGTCGGCGATAGTGACGTCGCCGGACGTGACCACGATGTGACTGGTGGAGGGCTCGATGTGGATCGGATGGTCCGGGCCGGGAACCAAATGCGGCCTGTCGGGGGAGGACATGTTTCCGAGAGTAGGCCTCTTTCAGAGGCAGCCGGCGGCCTTGTGTCACGGGTCGTAGATCCCAGCTCCGATCGGCTGTACCCCTTCAGTTTCTAGCCGACGCAAGGCCCGAGAGCGCTATGGTCTGCCACATGGCCGACCGAACTGACCCTGACGAGCTGTTCGGCATTGACGCGCTGCTCAGCGACGAGGAACGCGCGATCCGTGACAGCGTGCGTGCGCTGGTCAACGCACGCGTGGTGCCGAACGTCCAGCGGTGGTACGAGCACGGCGACTTACCGGTACGGAAGCTGGCGTTGGAGCTCGGCAAGATCGGTGTGCTCGGCATGCACCTGCAGGGTTATGGATGCTCCGGAACATCCTCTGTCGCATATGGACTGGCGTGCATGGAGCTGGAGGCGGGTGACTCGGGTATCCGTTCGTTGGTCAGCGTGCAGGGATCGTTGGCTATGTACGCCATCTACGCCTACGGCAGTGACGCGCAGAAACAGAAGTGGCTGCCCCGGATGGCGACGGGGGAGGAGCTGGGTTGTTTCGGTCTGACCGAACCCGATTTCGGGTCCGATCCCGGTGGAATGCGCACCTATGCCCGACGCGAGGGCACCGACTGGATCATCAGCGGCACCAAGATGTGGATTACCAACGGATCGATAGCCGACGTCGCGGTTATCTGGGCGCAGACCGATGACGGAGTTCGTGGCTTCTTGGTGTCGACGGATTCGGCGGGATTCAACGCCCAGACCATCCGCTCCAAGATGTCGTTGCGTGCGTCGGTGACAGCCGAGCTCATTCTCAGCGACGTTCGAGTACCGGAGAAGAACCGGCTGCCTCAGGCGATCGGGCTCAAGGCTCCGCTGTCGTGCCTTAACGAGGCGCGCTTCGGCATCATCTTCGGGTCGATGGGCGCGGCGCGCGAATGCCTGCGTACCGCACTCGATTACGCGCAGACCAGGGAACAGTTCGATCGCCCGATCGCGGGATTCCAGCTGACCCAGGAGAAGCTCGCGAATATGGCGCTCGAATACGGCAAGGGTGTGCTGCTGGCATTACATCTCGGTCGCCGCAAGGACGCGGGGACGCTCATCACCCCGCAGGTCAGCCTGGGCAAGCTCAACAATGTGCGCGAGGCTATCGAGATCGCCAGAACGGCCCGGACAATCCTTGGCGCCAATGGGATTTCGGGTGAGTATCCGGTGATGAGGCATGCCAACAACTTGGAGTCTGTATTGACCTACGAGGGGACCAGCGAGATGCACACGTTGGTGATCGGTCAGGCACTTACCGGAATCGCGGCATTCCGGTAGCGCCCTAACGCCGACACGCCGCCTAGTGGCGGAATCGTGCGATACGAATCCGCCGCTAGACGGCGTGTCGGGAAGAGCGTGCGGTTAGTACTTGCCGAAGGCGGTCGCCACATTGTGGCCGCCGAAGCCGAACGAGTTGTTCACGGCGTACTTGTAGTCGCCCTTACGGGGCTCCTTGCTGACGATGTCGAGTTCAATCTCAGGGTCAGGCGTTTCGTAGTTGAGGGTGGGAGGAATAACGCCCTCCATCAACGATTTCACCGTGATGATGGCCTCGACGGCACCGACAGCACCGACGGAGTGCCCGAGCGCCCCCTTGGGCGCGTAGACCGCGGCATGCTGCAGACCGGCGTGCCGGATGGCATTGGCCTCGGCCACGTCGCCGACGCTGGTCGCGGTGGCATGCGCATTGATGTGGTCGATGTCCTTGGGGTCCAGGCCGGCGGTCTCCAGGGCCCGGGTCATGGCGCGCGCCGCACCGAGGCCTTCCGGGTGCGGGGCCACCACGTGGTACCCGTCCGAGGTGATGCCCGCGCCCAGGAGGCGGGCGTAGATCCGCGCTCCACGGGCCTTCGCATGCTCTTCGGTCTCGATGACCATGAGCGCCGCGCCCTCGCCGAACACGAAGCCGGTGCGGTTCTTGTCGAACGGCCGCGATGCCCCAGCGGGGTTGTCGTTATTGGTCGAGAGCACGATGCGCATATTCGCGAATGCCGCGATCGGCACGGCCTCGATGACTGCCTCGACACCGCCGCAGATGGCGATATCGGCGTCGCCATACGCGATCTGACGCCAGGCGTGCGCGATGCCCTCGTTACCCGAGGCGCAGGCCGATACGGGCGTGATCACGCCGCCGCGCGCGTGGCGTTCCAGGCCGATGACAGCTGCGGGGCCGTTTGGCATGAACATCTGAACCGCCAGGGGCGAAACGACTTTGGTGCCATTGATGCGCATCGCGTCATAGGCCTCCATCATTTTCTCGGCCCCGCCGAGGCCGGTGCCAACCGAAACCGCCAGGCGTTCTAGATCGACGTCGGGAGCGCCGGCGTCCTCCCACACCTGACGACCGAGGAACGCCGCCAGGCGCTGCACATAGGACAGGCGACGATGCTCGATCTTCGTCATGTCCTTGTCGAAGTCGCGGACCTTGAGGTGCCCGCCGATACGCACCGGCAGGTTGTATTGGGCGACGAAATCGTCCTCGAGGGTGCGGATACCGCTCTCTCCATTGAGCAATCCCTGCCAGGTGCCCTCGATATCGGGCGCTATCGAGGTCGTCATGGCCATGCCGGTCACGACGATGCTCGGGAAGCCGCCGTTTGCGGTAGATGGTTTGTTCATTGTCTATATCCCCCCATGGACATGTCCGTGGCGACCACGCGCTATCCCCTTTCGAACTCATCGATGAGCTATCTGCTAGATGGAATTTTAATGAGCTGCCTGCTAGCGAACTCAGCCAGGGTGGGTCACGAGGTGGATTCAGACATGAACCCTATGCGAAATTTGTGTAGGAACTGCACGAATTGGCCAGGTGTGTCCTGGCGGTTGACTTCTCATCGTATGGCGCGTCCGATGGAGTGGGCAAATGAAGAAAGGGTCTAGTTACCTGGGCCCGACCAGGGTGAATGTGACCCGTCGCACAATGCCCGCCACAGCGGGAGATCTGTAGCATTGCTCACTACTGGGTCTAGTTTGCCTTGAGATAGGAGCGGCATGCGGGTTGATGGGGACACGTGGGACATCACCTCCAGCGTGGGTGCGACTGCTCTCGGAGTAGCCGCCGCACGCGCCACCGAAACACTGCGCCCCGACGCGCTGATCAGCGATCCGTTCGCGCGGATCCTCGTCGACGCGACCGGTAAGTCGACGGGTTGGGAACAGCTGGCGGCGGGTGACGTCGACTGGCCGGATCCCGAGGCCGGCCGGATCTACGGCCGGATGGTCGATTACCAGGCCACCCGCACCAACTTCTTCGACGCCTACTTCCTTGCCGCGACCGCCGCGGGTATCCGGCAGGTCGTCATCCTGGCCTCCGGGCTGGACTCCCGCGCATACCGCCTCGACTGGCCGACCGGCACCACCGTGTACGAGATCGATCAGCCCCAAGTTCTCGAATTCAAGGCCGCTGCGCTCGCCGGCTATCAGCCGACGGCGCAGCGACGCGGTGTGGCCATCGACCTGCGCGAGGACTGGCCGGCCGCGCTGCGTGATGCCGGGTTCGATTCCGCGCAGCCGACCGCATGGCTTGCCGAGGGCCTGCTGCCGTATCTGCCAGCCGATGCGCAAGACAGCCTCTTCGTCAACGTCGGAGCGTTGAGCGCGCAGGGCAGCCGCATTGCCGTGGAGGGATATCACGGCAAGCTGGTCATGGACGAGAGCGAGGAAGAGGCCGCCCGCCGTGAACAGGTGCGCGCCGCCTTCAAGACCGCCGTCGATGTCGACGTCAAGATCGAAAACCTTGTCTACGAGGACGAGAACCGGGCCGATCCCGCCGAATGGCTTGGGGCGCAAGGATGGTCGGTGACCAAGACCGACGCACACGACGAGATGGCGCGGCTGGGACGGCCGGTACCCGAGGACATCGAGCACGGGACATTCCGCGGCCAGCTGATCCAGGGAGAACTCCGGTGACCGACAGGACCGCACGCACCGAAGACGACAGCTGGGACATCGCAAGCAGCGTGGGCGCCACCGCGGTAATGGTGGCCGCAGCCCGTGCGGCCGAAACTCGCAGCGACACACCGCTGATCGACGACCCGTTTGCGCACCTTCTCGTCGAACGCGCGGGGGCTGGGGCCTGGTCGGTGATCGCGAGCGATGATCTGCGGCAGCAGCTCGCCGGGCTTGACCCAGATGCCGACCGCATCATGCAGTACGCGGTGGACTACCAGGCAGTGCGCACTCGATTCTTCGACGGATTCTTTGAGCGGACAGCCCACGCGGGAATCACTCAGGTGGTGATCCTTGCTGCCGGCCTGGATTCTCGTGCTTATCGGCTGGATTGGCCGGTCGGCACCACCGTGTACGAGATCGACCAGCCGCTGGTGCTGCAGTACAAGCGAGAGACGCTTGACGAGCACGATGTGCGGCCGGCTTGTCTCAGGCGGGAGGTGCCGGTCGACCTGAGGCAGGACTGGCCGGCGGCATTGCAGCAGGAGGGATTCGATGTCGCATCGCCCACCGCATGGCTGGCCGAGGGGCTCCTCATGTATCTGCCGACCGAGGCACAGGACCGGCTCTTCGAACTGATCGTGGGCCAGAGCGCGCCGGGCAGTCGGATCGCCGTCGAGGCCGTGGGGCCGGACAACGCCAAGAGGCAAGAGTTTCGCAGCAGGATGGGTGAACACTTCGACCGGGCTCGCAAGCTGGCGGGAATCGACGGAGAGTCACTCGATGTCGGGTCGCTGATGTACCACGACGAAAACCGCACCGATGTCCCGCAGTGGCTCGCCGGCCGCGGGTGGACGGTGCGGGCGATACCCGCCGAGGTGGAGATGGTTGATGCGGGCCGGTCGGCCTATCTCGAGGAGGACCTGCGCGGGAACACCCTGATCGAGGCCGAGCTCAAGGGCTAGCGCCAATGTCACGCGTTCCGCCAGGTGGCGTCGGCGTCTGGGGTGCGGGGGTTCTCAGGCCCCAACCGGTTGGTTACCATCGGTGATACAGCTCACTAAGCTGCCATCGTTAGTCCGTGTGTATGTGCGTGGCCTGCGGCGATGTGCTTGACGATGAGCGTGCAATCGAGAGGAACGGATATGACCACCGAGATCTCTACGCCCGCCGAGCAGGACGCTGCGCCCGAGCCCTCGCGCATTCCGGACATCGTCCGGGGCCTGCGGGAAACATTCGCGACCGGTCGGACCCGCGATTACCACTGGCGCAAGGCTCAGTTGGTCGGCCTGGAGCGACTCTTCTCCGAGAACGAGGCCGTCATCGCCACCGCGTTGCACGAGGATTTGGGTCGCTCCTCGGCCGAAGCCTGGATCGCCGATGTTGTCGGGTCGGTCGTCGAGGTCGTCTATGCCCGCAAGAACCTCCGACGCTGGATGCGACGCAGGCGGGTGCGGGGTCTTCCGCTCGCCCAGCTGCCGGCCAAGGCATGGTCGGTACCCGAGCCGTACGGCACGGTGCTGGTCATCGGTGCGTGGAACTTCCCGCTGTACCTGACGCTCGGGCCTGTGGTCGGCGCGCTGGCTGCGGGCAATACGGTGGCCATCAAGCCATCGGAGATCGCGCCCGCCTCGTCGGCGTTGATGGCCAAACTGATTCCGCAGTACCTCGACCCGCATGCAGTGGCGGTTGTCGAGGGAGACGGCTCGGTGACGCAGGAACTGCTCGCCCAGGGTTTTGACAAGGCACTGTTCACCGGTGGCGCCGAGATCGGCAAGCGCATCCTGGAAGGTGCGGCGCAACACCTGACACCGGTCGCGTTGGAACTGGGGGGCAAGTCACCCGTCTACGTGGCCGCCGATGCCAACATCGAGGTGGCCGCTCGCCGCATCGGATACATGAAGGGCCTCAACTCCGGTCAGGTGTGTCTGGCCCCCGACTACGTATTGGTCGACCCGGCGGTTCGCGATGAGTTGGTCGAGAAGATCACGGCTGCGTGGGCGGAGTTCCAGGCCGATAAGGAGTCCAAGGGACTGCGGATAGTCAACCAGCGCCAGTTCGATCGCTTGGTGGGTTACCTAGCCGCGACCGAAGGAGAGGTTGCCACCGGCGGTGGCACCGATGCTTCTGCGCTCACCATCGAGCCGACGATCGTGGTGGATCCGAGTGCGGATGAGCCGCTTATGCAGAACGAGATCTTCGGGCCGATCCTTCCTGTGCTGACGGCCGACTCCTTGAGTGACGCCATCGACTTCATCAACTCGCGGCCAAAGCCACTGGCTGCCTACGCCTTTACTGAGTCCAAGCAGGTCGGTAACCGATTCATCGACGACGTGCCGGCCGGCGGCACGGTGATCAACCACCTGCTCTACCACGCTGTCATCCCGAAACTGCCCTTTGGCGGTGTCGGTGCCAGCGGCATGGGCTCCTACCACGGCAAGGCCGGCTTCGACGAGTTCAGCCACCTCAAATCAACTCTGTACAAGAGCACCAAGATGGACCTCAAGCTGCCGTACCCGCCGTACCTGGAGAAGAACCTGAAGTTGATGAAAAAGCTTATGTAGCTAGAGGTTTCGTTCTCCGTATTATTCAGCAACCCAACGATGTGCCAAGTGAATAGGAGTTCTGCATGCCGGGAGTGCAAGACCGGGTAATTGTCGTGACCGGAGCCGGTGGGGGATTGGGGCGCGAGTACGCGCTCACGCTGGCCGGCGAGGGTGCCTCGGTGGTCGTCAACGACTTGGGCGGTTCCCGCGACGGATCTGGAGCCGGTTCGGCGATGGCCGACGGTGTGGTCGAGGAGATCAAGGCGGCCGGTGGCCGCGCCGTCGCCAACTACGACAGCGTCGCCACCGAAGAAGGTGCCGCCAACATCGTCAAGACCGCCATCGACGAGTTTGGGGCCATCCACGGTGTGGTGAGCAACGCCGGCATCCTGCGAGACGGCACGTTCCACAAGATGACCTACGACGGTTGGCATGCGGTGCAACAGGTTCACCTGTACGGCGGGTACAACATCACCCGCGCCGCCTGGTCACATTTCCGGGACCAAGGCTACGGGCGCATCGTGGTCGCCACCTCAACCAGCGGATTGTTCGGCAATTTCGGGCAGGCCAACTACAGCGCGGCCAAGCTCGGTCTCGTCGGGCTCATCAACACCCTCGCGTTGGAGGGTGCGAAGTACAACATCCACTCCAACGCGATTGCACCGATCGCAGCCACCCGCATGACCGCCGATATCGCCCCCGAGGCGGTGCTGGACAAGCTGCCCCCGTCCTTCGTGGCCCCGGTCGTCGGATACCTGTGTACCGAGGAAAGCACTGACAACGGTTCGGTTTTCGTGGTCGGCGGCGGCAAGGTGCAACGCGTCGCGCTGTTCGAGAATGCTGGCGCGGATTTCGATGCACCGCCGACGGTCGACGATGTCGCGGCGAAGTGGTCGCAGATCGCCGATTTGTCGAATGCCGTTAAGGCCGGCCCTCCGTCGCTCGCATGAAAGCGATACAGGCGCAGTCACTGTCGGGCCCGGAGGGGCTGGTCTACACCGATGTTGAGGAGCCGCGCGGTGACAACGTCGTCATCGTCGACGTCAAGGCCGCGGGAGTCTGCTTTCCTGACTATCTGATGACCAAGGGCGAATACCAGCTGAAGATGGAGCCGCCCTTCGTCCCGGGGATCGAAACCGCCGGAGTGGTGCGATCGGCTCCGGAGGGTTCCGGGATCAATCCCGGTGACCGGGTGATGGCATTCAATTTCATTGGCGGATATGCCGAACGCGTGGCAGTGGCTCCGTCCAACATCCTGCCCACCCCGCCGCAGCTGGACGATGCCGAGGCCGTCGCGCTTATCGCGAACTACCACACCATGTACTTCGCCTATGCCCGCCGCGGACAGCTTCGTGCCGGGGAGACGGTGCTGGTACTTGGTGCGGCAGGTGGAATCGGCACCGCTGCGATCCAGATAGCCAAGGGCATGGGTGCCAAGGTCATCGCCGTGGTCAACCGGACTGCTGCAACGGAATTCGTCAAGAGCGTCGGTGCCGACATCGTGTTGCCGCTAGAAGAGGGCTGGGCGAAGGCCGTGCGGGAGGCGACTGGCGGCATCGGTGTCGACATGGTGGTCGACCCGATCGGTGGACCCGCCTTCGACGATGCGGTGCGCACGCTGGCCTCCGAAGGACGGCTGCTGGTCGTCGGATTCGCGGCCGGTGCGATACCGACAATCAAGGTAAATCGCCTCTTGCTGCGTAACGCCTCGCTGGTCGGTGTGGCCTGGGGTGAGTTCCTGCGTACGCATTCGGAGTACCTGTATGAAACCCAGGCAGGGCTGGAGAAGCTGGTGGCGGAGGGCATGCGGCCACCCGTGAGTGCGCGGGTGCCGTTGTCCGAAGGGCGTCAAGCGCTTCAGGACTTCGCCGACGGCAAGGTGTTCGGAAAGATGGTATTGGTTCCGTAATGGCCAAGGTGTTCAACGGAATCGCCCAGGTCGCCATCGGCGACCTGGGTACCACCGATTGGCTTTTGGTGGACCAGGGGCGCGTCAACACCTTCGCCGACGCGACCGGCGATCACCAATGGATCCATGTAGATCCCGAACGCGCCGCTCAAGGTCCGTTCGGCGGAACCATCGCCCACGGGCTGCTCACCTTGGCCTTATTGCCGCAGTTCCAGTTGCAGCTAATCCGTGTCGACAACATCTCGATGGGAATCAACTACGGCTACAACAAGGTTCGATTCATCAATCCGGTTCGGGTGGGATCGAGGCTTAGGGCCCGAGGAGAGATCGCCAACGTCGATCAGAAACCCGGTGCCGTGGACGTGACGATCTTGACGACCGTGGAGATCGACGGCGCAGACAAGCCGGCCTGTGTGGCCGAATCGATTTCGCGGTACATCGCGTAGTGCGTCTGAGTGCCGCGTTAGCGGTCCGGGGGCACAGGGCATTTCATGCGCTCCATCGCAAGAGGCGAAGAACAACAAGGTCATAGGCGTGATACCTACTCTCGCCCAATAGAATCGCGACCGAGGCTTTGTCAATTGATTGGACACCCAACAGTGCAGGGTGTCGAAAATCTCACCGTGATCTACGACGATGTGTAGATCACGTCAGTCAGGTGTTATGTTACTGCTCAGTTCGGGCCTCGCTTTCTCTGTGACCAGCGAAGATAGTGGCCCGAGAGGTTTGGGACGAGAGGGCATCAGGTGGGTCTGCCAGCACACGGACGTGTTGCCGCCGAGCATTCGATCGTGAGTGCACGATGACCACGTTCGAGGGGACACGCCCGGCGCGGTCGGCCACGCCTTCACGCGATGCGGTATCCGGCGCCCTCAAAGAGTACGTACGCAAGCATCCGGTGCAGGCGGTGGAGACCGCGGGCAGCCAGATCGTGTTGGGCATCCGGTCGATGCAGTACATGTTCTCCGATCTCTTCCACCGCATGTTCCCGTGGAAGGAATTCATTCACCAGGGTGCGTTCATGGCCGGTAGCGCGGTGGTGCCGACGCTGCTCGTCGCGATCCCGATCGGTGTCACCCTCTCCATTCAGTTCGCCTTGTTGGCAGGCCAGGTCGGCGCTTCCTCCCTGGCCGGTGCGGCCAGTGGTGTCGCGATCGTGCGCCAGGGCGCCTCGCTGGTGGCTGCGGTGCTGATGGCCTCCGCGGTCGGCTCGGCCATTACCGCGGACCTGGGATCACGGACCATGCGCGAAGAGATCGACGCCATGGAAGTGATGGGTGTGTCGGTGATCCGACGGCTCGTCGTGCCCCGCGTCGCCGCAGCCGTCCTAGTGGGCGTCGGGCTGACAGGTACCACCTGCTTCGTCGGCTTCCTGGCGAGTTACTTGTTCAACGTGTATTTCCAGCACGGCGCGCCTGGCAGCTTCGTCGCTACCTTCGCCTCGTTCACCCGAGTCGACGATCTGATTCTGGCGCTACTCAAGGCCATTCTCTACGGTCTCATCGTCGCCATCGTCGCGTGCGATAAGGGGCTGACCACCAAGGGCGGTCCGGCCGGTGTCGCCAACTCGGTGAATGCCGCCGTCGTCGAATCGATCCTGATCCTCATGCTGGTCAACGTGCTCGTCAGCCAGGTGTACGTCATGGTCTTCCCCAGACACGGGATATAAGGGCGCGCCATGACTATCTCCGCATATCGCCCCAAGGGCGTCCAGCCGATCATCGACGCCGGGCATAAGGTCGGCCAGTCGGTTCGTCGTCTCGGGCACATGCTGGCGTTCTTCGTGGAGGCCATCGCGTCCATCCCGAACACCCTGCGCTACTACTCCAAGGAGTTCTTCCGGCTGCTGGGGGATGTGACCTGGGGTAACGGATCGCTGGTGACCGGTGGCGGAACGGTCGGCGTCGCCGCCGTACTGGGTGGCACGATCGGCGCCCTGATCGGTATCGAGGCTTACAACCTGCTGAACATCATCGGCCTGGGCCCGGCCACCGGATTCATCTCTTCCCTGGTGTCGACCCGTGAGCTGGCGCCGGTGATGGCTGCCCTCGCCTTCGCGATGCAGGCCGGTTGCCGGTTCACCGCGCAGCTGGGCGCCCAGCGCATCAACGAGGAGATCGACGCGCTGGACGCGCTGGCGATCCGGCCCATCCCGTACCTGGTGACGACGCGGCTGCTGGCGTCCACCGTCGCGGTCGTCCCGCTGTATCTGTTGTGCCTCGTCGTCAGCTACATCACCTGCCGCCTGCTCGTCGGGATCTCCAGCGGAGGCTCGATCGGCGGCGCCTACGACCACTACTTCACGATGATGTTGAGCGGCACCGACATCGTCTACTCGGTAATCAAGGCCGTCATCTTCGTGTGGATCGCCTCGACCATCCAGTGCTACTTCGGATTCAACGCCTCGGGCGGGCCCGAGGGCGTGGGCGTGGCCGCGGGGCACGCCATGCGCGCGGCCATCACCGTCGTGATCATCGTGAACATGCTTCTCACCATGGCGCTCTGGGGAGTCGATGCCGGCGCAAGGTTCGGTGGTTGATGTGAGCAATTCGATTTCCCCGAACGGACGTGGCTGGTCCGACCGTGCCCTGCTGCTCGGCGGTCTTTCGGTGCTCACCATCCTCGCGTTGGTGACGGGCCTGTTGCTGGCCAAGTCCAAGGGTTACCTGGAAGACACCGTCAAGGTCGAGGCACAACTGACGAACGTCGGCGACGGCCTGCCCGAGCGTGCCGACGTGAAGTTCCGGGGCATGCTCGTCGGCGCCGTCACTTCCGTCATCCCTGCCGAGGATGGCAAGCCGAACATCGTGCAGATCGACCTGAAGGCGGAGCACGCTCAAGGGATTCCGAGCACAGTCACCGCGCGCGTGGTGCCGAGCAATGTGTTCGCGGTCTCCTCGGTGCAGTTGGTCGACAATGGTGACGGCGCAGCGGTGCGCGACGGCGCCGTGATCTCCGAGGACACCAAACTGCCGACGGTGCTGTTCCAGACCACCACCAACAAGCTGCGCCAGGTGCTCGCCGCCACCGAACGGCAACGGGGCGATCCGCCGATCGGTTTGATCGGCGTACTTGGGGAGGCCACCCAGGGACGCGGTGACAAGCTGTTGACCTCGGGTGCGCGGCTGCAGAGCATCCTCACCGAGTTCAACGCTATGGTCACCGCCAGCCCCAATGATCCCTCGACGATCGCCGCGCTGGAGAAGATGACGGAAGCGCTCAGCACCACCTCGCCGCGGCTGCTGGACAATCTAGAGAACGCCCTGGTGCCGCTGCGCACCCTGGCCCAGAAGCAATCCGATGTGCGCGGGCTGCTCTCGGCGGGCTTGCACACGACCGGTACAGCCGCCACCGCCATTGATAACCACATCGACCAGATGATCGGAATCGGTACCCACCTGACCCCGGTCGTCGGAGTCCTCGCACAGCACTCGGACAAGTTCACACCGATCGCCTCACGTATCAGGGTGCTGTCGGATGCGATATTCGCCAATGGTTGGGATCCGGGTCGCCAGGTTCTCGGCCTCAACCTGATCCTGTCGTTTACCCCGGCCTGGACGTACGTGCGTGACGACTGCCCGCGGTACGGCGAACTCGCCGGACCCAGCTGCACGACCGCACCCGAGACGCGTCAGTGGATCGACATCCCCGAGGTACTCCAGCCCGGCAGCTACAAGCCGCCGCCGGATATCGCCCCGCCTGCGGGAACGATCTTCCCGCCGACGGCCGCCGACATCATGTTGCACGGCACCGGCCCGAACCCGCAGGAGTCCGACAGGGCCGCCAATCCGGTTCTGCCGCCCTTCGGCCCACCGCCTAACCCCGCACCTGCCGGGGTGGCTCCGGCCTCGTTCGGCGGGAACGTCGGCCCAGTGGGAAGCGCAATCGAACGCGAGCAGCTCGGCAAGGCACTGGGTGGGGACCCGAGCGCCTCGCAGCAGCTACTCCTCGGTCCGGTGGCGCGTGGGACGGCAATCTCGGTCAGTCGTGACGCATCGGATGCTGATGTCGCCCAACCCAATCCAGCACAGGGGGGTGGACGATGAAGAACTTCCGGGTCGCAGTGATCGGATTGTCGCTGTTCGTTGTCTTCGCTATAGGCGTGACGACTCTGGTGTACGGCACCTTGCTCCGTGACACCACGGGCTCGACCAAGAGCTACACCGCGATCTTCACCGATGTCACCGGTGTACGAGCCGGTGACGACGTGCGCATCGCCGGTGTGCGGGTGGGCCGCGTCGATTCGATCGAATTGGACGGCGCACTCGCCAAGCTGAAGTTCCGGGTCAAGAGCAACCAGAACCTGTACGGCAACTCGATTGTCTCGGTGACCTACCAGAACATCATCGGTCAGCGGTACATCTCGCTGTCCCGAGGATTAGAGGGTAGTCCGGAGCGTCTGGCCGAGGGCAGCGTGATCCCGGTGGAGCGCACCGAGCCCTCCTTCGACGTCGGCGCGCTGCTCAACGGATTCGAGCCGTTGTTCACGCTGCTTGACCCGAAGCAGGTCGACAACCTGTCCAACGGGCTCATCGACGCGTTTTCCGGGGACACCGGCGCGCTGGCCCACGTGGTCGCGCAGACCAGCGAGATTACGAAATCCTTTGCCGGACGGGATCAGTCGCTGGGTCAGCTCATCGACAACCTCAACACCGTCCTGGACAACGTCGCCAAGCAGAACGACAACCTGGACCAGCTCGTCGTCCAGAGTCAGAACGTCGTCGGCGAGCTGGATAACCGTCGCCAGAGCCTGGTGTCCTCCATCGGTTCGGCCACGCATGTGGTGAGCCGGATCCAAACCATCGGCGACAATGTGTACCCGCAGCTGCAAGAGATGCTCTACCGCCAGCCCGGTGCGGCCGCGCACATCCTGGCCAACCAAGACCAGTTCGCGTTCCTCGGTTCCAACCTGCCGCTGCTGCTCAAGGGTCTGGCTCGTACGACTCAGGATGGCGCATACGGAAATTCGTACGCCTGCGCGCTGAACATCAACGGCTTCTTCCCGGGACTCAACGACCTGGTTCCCGCGATCGTCCGGCACGCCACAAACGGTGGCGTCGCGAAGTACACACCGAAATGCCGAGGGATCGAATGAGCCCCCGTGAACGCACGTTAGAGGATCGCAGCAAGTTCTGGATCGGCATGATCGCCGTCGGTGTCGTCACCGCGATCATTGCCTCGATGCTGCTCTACCGCCAGATCGGATTCGGGTACACCCGGTACAAGGCCGAGTTCGCCCAGGCGGCGCAGCTCAAGGCGGGCGACTACGTCAGCGTCGCCGGTGTGGACATCGGCGAGGTGAAAAGCGTTGTGCTCGATGGCACCAAGGTGCTCGTTGACATGCGGGTGCGTGACGAGGTGAAGCTCGGCTCCGAGACGCAGGCCGCGATCAAGACCACCACACTGCTCGGCTCGCGGTACATCGAGCTGCGTCCGCGTGGCGCGGGTGTCATCCCGAACAAGCGAATCGCGTTGTCGCACACCGAGGTGCCCTACGACCTGCAGGCATTGCTCGCAGACACGGCCGCCACCTACGAACAGGTCGACACGGCCAAGTTGGCGCAGTCCATCGACATCCTGGCCAAACAGCTCGACGGGCTGCCCGAGGCACTGCCCGACGCCATGAAAAACCTCAAGGAGCTGTCGGGGATCGTCACCACCCGGCGGGGACAGATCGGCGAGCTGCTCAAGAGTGCGTCCACCGTGACCTCGACGCTGCATCGGCAGCAGGCGAACCTCGGCCACCTGGTGTTCCAGGGCCGGGATCTGCTGGGGGAGTTCGTATCCCGGAAGGCATCGTTCCAGCGCCTGATGGGATCGATCACCAAGGTGGTCGAGCTGTTGAGCAAGGTCGTCGTCAAGGACCGGCCTGCCTTCGAGACGCTATTGCGGCAGCTCAAGGATGTCACGGCGATGGCCAGTGACCACGACGACTACGTGCGAAACCTGTTGCAGATCCTGCCCGTACCGCTACGCAACCTAACCAATGCGACGGGCTCGGCGTACTCCATGAACATCAACCTGAACAACGGTCTGGTCGTCGACAACTGGATGTGCGCGATCAGCAGCCGTTCACAGCAGTGGGGCCTTCTCGAGTACTTCAAGGACTGCGCATGAGCGTGAACGTGACCCAGCAGGGTTCCAAGGCTCGCCGAGTGTTCTTGGTCGGCGCGGTTTCCGTCCTCGCGGTGCTGGCCCTGATCGGCGGCTACCTAGGTCTACGCAAGGCCGGCCTGGTGGATGACAAGATCACCGTCACCGCACAATTCGACGAGGGGTCCGGCCTTTTCGTAGGCAATGTCGTCGAAGTGCTTGGACTGCCGGTGGGCAATATCGAATCGGTGGCGGCCAAGGGCACCTACGTTGAGGTCAAGTTCAACGTCGACAGGGACGTGAAGGTGCCGGCGAACGTCATCGCGGCCGCGTTCACCAGCTCGGTGCTCACCGACCGGCACGTCGCACTGAGCCCGCCGTACACCGAGGGGCCGGTGCTCAAGGACGGCGACACCATCCCACTCGACCGCACCCGTACTCCTGTCGGATTCGACAGGGTGCTCGCCACCGTCGACAAGCTCAGCTCGGCGATGAAGGGCGACGGCAAGGGCGGTGGTCCGGTCGCGGACCTCGTCAATGTGGGCGCACAGGCCGCTTCGGGTAACGGCGAACAGGTCAAGACCGCCCTGGACGAATTGTCCAAGGCGCTGAAGATGACCACCGACGGCGCCGAGACCAAGGACCAGCTCTCCACCATCATCAAGAGCGTGAGTTCACTGGTGAACGCGATGTCGGAGAATGACAAGGCAATTCGTCAGTTCGGCTCTGCTGTACACGGCACCTCCGAGGTCTTGGCCGCCGAGCGGTTCGGGACTGGCACCACGGGACGTAAGGCGAACGAGGTCCTCAAGAACACCGCCGAGCTCATCGATAAGAACCGTGACGTCATCAAGGGTCTGCTCGGAAACGCCAACGTCACCGTGAAGTCGTTGACCGACAACCAGCGCGAGCTCAAGGAAACCCTGGATCTGCTGCCGCTGCTGCTGGACAACCTGGATCGCACCATCGACCCGGTGAACGGGTCGATCCGACTGCACCCGATGTTGGACAAGCTGCTGCTCGAGAGCCAGTTCAGCAAGGAAATCTGCAACATGATGGGTCTGCGGCAGCTTGGATGCAGCACCGGGACGCTGGCCGATTACGGTCCCGATTTCGGGCTGACGTACATGCTCGACGGCATGACCAGGATGGGGCAGTGATGAGGCCCCCGCAGGCGGGAGGGACCCCCAGCATGCGCGAAGAGCGTGGGACACGGATGCGAATTTCGAAGCTGAGGCTCGCCACTCTCGCGTCGGTCGGTGTTCTCGCCGTATCTGCTTGCTCCCCACCGGGACTCGACAGCCTCCCGCTTCCCGCCCCCAATATGGGCTCGGAGTCCTACAAGCTGACTGCGCGGTTCGCCAACGCACTCAACCTGCCCGCGAAGGCCAAGGTGCGTCTCGGCGGTGCCGATGTCGGCGAGGTCGAGTCGATGGAGGCCGTCGACTATGTGGCAGTGGTTCAGCTGCGGGTGCGGCAGGGTGTGCGATTGCCCGTCGGAACCACCGCCCAATTGCGTACGGCGACCCCGCTTGGCGACGTGTTCGTCGCCGTGACGCCGCCGGCTAAACCGACCGGTCAGCTCCTCAAAGACGGGGGCACCCTGGACCTGGAGAGCACGTCATCGGCCGCCACGGTCGAGGGCGTGCTGGCCTCCGCGGCCGTGCTCGTCAACGGCGGTGTCATCCGCAACCTGACGCACCTGGTCAATGGACTCGGAAAGTCTTCCGGCGGTGAAGGTAGCAACGGCATCGTCTTTGGCAACATCGTGAAGCAGTCCGATCAACTGATGGGCACACTCAACGGCCGTTCGGCGCAGATCCAGAACTCGCTGGACAAGACCTCCCAGTTGGCGTCGACACTGTCGTCTCGGGAGAAGACGATCAACGATCTGCTGGAATCCTCGGCGCCGGCACTGAATGCGATCGATCCAGATCAGGTGGGCGACCTCGCAGACACCGTGGGGCACATCTCCGATCAGCTGGCGAAATTCCCGTCGATCCAGGGCACCGATAGCCGCAGCATGATCGCCGACTTCAACTCGATCGCGCGCGGGTTCAACGACATCGCGACGAGCCCGGACACCAGCCTGGTCGCGCTGAACCGTTTGATACCAGTTGCCGTCAAGGCGAACGCGGGTAGCGCACTGGCCGTCGATGTCAACATGGCCAAGTTGGCACTCGGCAACTGGCCCGATGCCGGGTACAAGGGTGACCCGACATTCCACGGTCCCAAGCAGGCGGATTGGGGTTACCTCGTCGGCAGTTTCAAGTACGCGCTGTACCGACTGCAGGAGCGGGTCGTGGGTCAGGGTCCGAACCCGCCTGCGCCGAATCCTCCGGCGCCGGAGCCTGCTCCCGCGCCGGCCGCACCCGAGCCGGGACCGGGCCGATGACCGCGCCCGAGGTGAGGCCGGCCCAGTCCGGGGGTCTGCTGGAATCGATTTCCCGCGGACTGCTGGCGCTGTCCGACGTCTTCAAGCGCAGCTGGAAGTGGCTGTCCGTGGTCGGATTGGTTGCGATCCTCGTCATCTGCGTCGGATACGTGATGTTCGGGACCTTGAAGGTGAACCCGATCGAGTCCAAGTACCAGGTGAAGGTGCAGCTACACGAAAGTGGCGGGCTGCTGCCCAACCAGGAAGTCACACTGCGCGGGGTGCCGATCGGCCGGATTCAGTCCGTCAACCTCGAGAAGGGCGGCGTGGTCGCAACGGCGTCGATCGATGGCGGAGTGAAGTTGCCGGTCGGCAGCGAGGTGCGAGTCTCCGGGCTCTCGCCTGCCGGTGAGCAATACCTTGACTTCCGTCCGACGACCAACGCCGGTCCGTTCCTGGGGAACAACGGTGTCATCGCGTTGGGCCAGGCGACCACTCCCATGACCCTCGCAGAGGTTTTGGCCGACTCCGATGGTCTGCTGGCACAGCTCAATCCGGACAAGCTCAGCGTCATCCGTAAGGAGATCGGCGTTAGTGCGCAGGGTCCGGACAAGCTTGCCGATATCTTCGACGGCGGCACCTTCCTCATCACCACCCTCGATGGTGTGCTGCCGGAAACGGTGACCCTGCTCAAGTCCAGCAGGGTCACGTTCTCGACCCTCGTCGACCTCAACTCGGGCCTGGATGCCACCGGCCAGCAGCTGGGCAGCACCTTCGCGGGGCTGAAGAAGATGGACGGTGGATTCCGGACATTGCTCGGTACCACCCCGAAGGCGCTGACCGGTGTGGACAACCTCTTCGCCGACAACTCAGACACCATGGTGCAACTGCTGGGCAATCTCGCCACGGTTGCGCAGCTGAACTACGTGCGTGTCCCCGCACTCAATGCGCTGTTCCCCGGGCCGGAGGTGCGTGGATCAACATTGGAGAGCGTGGCGTCGATCTTCCACGACGGCGCCATCTGGGCGCTGGCCGACCTGCTGTACCCGCGGCCGACGTGCGATTACGCGACGCCGCGGAAGCCCGTATCGGACGCCAGCTTCTACGAGCCGGCGCTGTACTCCACGTATTGCGCCAACCCGGATCCAGCGGTGCTGGTGCGCGGCGCTCGCAATGCACCGCGTCCGGCCGACGATGACACCGCGGGTCCGCCGTCCAACGCGGATCTGGCCAAGGTGTCCGATCCGACGCCACGGGGCAAGTGGACCGTTCCGACGCCGTATGGTGGACCTCAGTGGCCTCTCCCGATCCCTGGGGATGCACCTTTGCCTCCCGAGGCGCCCGCGCCACCGCCCGGTTTCGGTAATACTTCACCTACCGGACGTTAGGCACGCCCGGATCGGTACCAGTAAGACGCGCAAGGAGCACAACCATGGCAGATGACGCTGTCGGCAAGGACGCCAAGAAGGCGGCTGCTAAGGAAGACGCGGATACCGCAGACTCCAAGAAGGTCGAGGCGGCTCCGGTCGCGGCGACCGAGGAAGCCGAAGCTACGGCGGACGAGGCAACGGAAGCCGCTGCCGAAGAGGTCGCCGATTTCGATGCGGAGGCGTCTGCGAAGGGTGCCGATGACTCCGATGACGAGGACATCAGCCTCGAACCGGATGACGAAGACAAGGACAAGCCGGGCGGTTTCCAGCGCCGCCATCTGACCTGGACGGCGGCCGCGGTCGCCGTGATCGCTATCGCCGCCGGCACGGCCGTCGTGGGGCGGCTTTACGAAGAGCAGCGCATCGAAGAGCGGTCCTCTAGCGAGGCACTGACCGCGGCACAGGAATTCGCCGGTGTGCTGACCAACGTGGACAGCGCCAAGCTTGACGACAACTACAACAAGACCATGGACGGGTCGACAGGCAAGTTCAAGGACATGTACGGCAAGTCCAGTGCGCAGCTGCGGCAGATCCTGGTGGAGAACAAGGCCAGTTCGCGTGGCGTCGTCGTGGACTCCGCGGTGAAGTCGGCAACACCGAACAAGGTTGAGGTGCTCCTGTTCATCGATCAGGCGGTGTCCAATGTCGCGGTGCCGGACGCTCGCATGGACCGCAGCCGAGTCCAGATGACGATGGAGAAGATTGACGGACGCTGGCTCGCCAGCGACGTCGAGCTGGCCTAAGACCCGCATCCGATGACTGTCGGTGGGCTACTGCTTGTCGCCTTGGGGATCGCCGTAGGGATCGTCGGCATCGTGGTGCCCATGGTTCCCGGAACCATGTTGGTGGTGCTCTCCATCGGCGCGTGGGCGCTGTTCGAATCGACCACGAAGGCCTGGGTGGTTCTCGGAATTGTGGTGGCGCTGGCCATCGTGACCACGGTGGTGAAGTATGTGTGGCCCGCTCAGCGCATGCGTGAAGCGGGGGTACCCACTCTCAGCCTGGTGCTTGGCGGGATCGCGGCGATCATCGGGTTCTTCGTGATCCCGGTGGTGGGGTTGGTGATCGGCTTTGTGCTGGGCACTTATCTCGCGGAGTTCATTCGACGCAGCAGCCAGAAGCAGGCATGGGGAGCCACCGTCACCGCGGTGAAAGCGGTTGCCACCTCGATCGGTATCGAGATGATTGGCGCGATGGTGTCGGCGGGAATCTGGCTCGGCGCCGTGCTTACCTGATTTCTCTCCTCTGCGAGCGAGGGTTAGGTGAGCGCTGTCCGTAGCGCGGTCAGGCCCTCGCCGTCGATCCCGGCGGCCTTCAGCATCGCCTCGGGAGATCCGAAAACGTTTGTGACTTGGCCGAATCCGGTGTCGAGGTACTCCTCGCGGACGCCGAGCACCTCATCGGACAGCATGGATGCCATGGTCTGTGCGAGCTCGGGTTCGGCGGCGGACATCTGTGCCGAGATATGGGCCCGCATCGCCCCGATTGCCGCATTGCTGAGGAGATAGTCGGCGGCGATATCGGTGTAGTCGACGCCCACCGTATGCAGCACAATCCCAATGAGGAAGCCAGTGCGGTCCTTGCCTGCGGCGCAGTGCACCAAAGCTGTTGCGCCGTTGGCGATTTGATCGGCCACTGCCTTCAGGGCGACGAGGGTGCCGGGGAGTTCGACGAACCGGCGGTACTCGGCCAGCATGAAGTTCACCTGCAGCGCCGGGTCGGGGCCGCGGCCCGAGGTGACGCTCTCGATCATCATCTGTCGATAGGCGACCTCATGCGGTGCACGTTCCTCACCGGGCACCGGGGCGGCGAACGGAACCTCATGCACCCGGATGTCACCGTCGACCCGGTCGGGGCCGGTGCGCTCGATCTCGGTGGCGCTGCGCAGGTCGTACAGGTCGGTTACGCCGTACGCCCGCAGTGTCTGGGCACCTGCCGTGGTCAGACCGCTGAGCTCAGAGGATCGGAACAGTACGCCAGGCCGAATAGTGACCGGAGAATCTGCACCGCCGACGTCCCGGAAGTTCCAGATGCCCTCTACCGTGCTGTCGGCGGGGGAGGCAGTCGATTCGGTGCTGGAGATCGTCACACCCCCACGGTAGCGGTCGGTGTTTCCGGGGTTTCGGGGTCTCTGCTGATGCCTTCACCCCGTTTGTGGCGGAACAGTACGAAGAACGCGATCGCCACCACCAGTGCGTATCCAGCGAAGCTCAGCCAGATGCCATGCCAGTTCTTGCTGTGGTCGGGGTTGGTGAAGAAGTACTCGATGACGGCTCCGCTGATCAGGCTGCCCAGCATGGCGCCCAACCCGTTGGTCATGAGCATGAACAGGCCCTGTGCACTCGCTCGAATGGTGGGACCGCATTGATCCTCGATGAATAGCTGGCCCGAAACATTGAAGAAGTCGAAGGCCATCCCGTAGACGATGCAGGACAGCACGATCATCCAGAGCCCGTCCCCGGGATTGCCGTAGGCGAACAGGCCGAAACGCAGGGTCCACGCCACCATGCTCATGAGCATGACCGTCTTAATTCCGAAGCGTCGCAAGAAGAATGGGATGGCCAGAATGAACAGCGTCTCGGAGATCTGCGAGATGGACATGATGATGGCCGGATGCTCGACGGCGAAGAGGTTCCTGTAGGCGTCGACATCGGCGAAGTCGTGCAAGAACGTATCGCCGTAGGCGTTGGTGAGTTGTAGGGCGCCGCCGAGCAGCATCGCGAAGATGAAGAAGATCGCCATCTTGCGGTGGCGGAACAGTGTGAACGCGGTGAGCCCGAATCTGTCGGCGAATGTGGTGCTGTGTGCGCGATCGAACTTCGGCGGGCACGGCGGCAGGGTGAAGGCGAAGAGCCCGAGAAGTACCGCCGCGGTGCCCGCGACATAGAACTGACCGGCCGAGGTTTCTAGGTTTAGCAGGCTCACGGTGTGCAGGGCGACGATGAATCCCACCGTGCCCCATACCCGAATCGGCGGGAAGCTGGTGACAGTGTCCTTGCCCACGTTCTTGAGAGCGTTGAAGGCGACGGTGACCGACAGAGACAGTGACGGCATGTAGCACAGCATGTTGAGGAGCAGAACCCAGAAGAAGGTCGTGGGACTGGTCACCAGGGGCAGGCTGAAGAGTGCCGCTGCACCGCCCAGATGCAATATTCCGTAAAGCTTTTCGGCGTTGACCCATTTGTCGGCGATCACGCCCAATATCGGCGGCGTGATGATTGCGGCGATGCCCATGGTGGAGAAGGCGGCCCCGAAGTGCGCACCCGACCAGTGCTTGTTGTTGAACCAGTACGCCCCAAGCGTCAGCAGCCATGCTCCCCATACGAAGAACTGCAGGAAGTTCATGACGACAAGGCGGGTGGACATCTTCATTGAGTACCCATAGTGATGGACGTCGGCGCAGTTGGCAGCGCAATCGGTTCGGAGAACAAGCAAAGAACGCCCCATCGCCTGTCTCGGGGTTTAGGCCGTCAGGTAAACATGTGTCATGCACAAGGATGTGTCCTCTTCGTCTGAACCCCTCATCGGCGACGCGACGCTCGACGCCGATGCCATTCCGCCGAGCCTGCTGGAGTACCTCAACCGGGAGCTGGGGGAGGAGGTCACGGTACGCAGGCTTTCCGCCGGACATTCGAACCTGACCTATGTGGTCACGGGAACCTCTGATACGCAGTGGATTATGCGGCGTCCGCCGTTCGGTCGGCTGCAGGCCGGCGCGCATGACGTGATGCGTGAGTACCGGGTGCTCGACGCGCTCAGCGCTGCGCAGGTGCGGGTTCCGCGTGTCACGCTGGCCAGCACCGATGCCGAGATCTTCGGCGCCCCGTTCTACCTGATGGAACGTCAGGAAGGCGAGGTGATCAGGGAGGTCTCACCGGAGTGGTTCGTCGGCTCGATACGGCGTGAGCTGGTCCTCGACCTGGCGGTCGCGCTCGCCGAGATACACAATGCCGATCCCACGCGGTTGGTGGAGGCCAAGCTGGGACGTGAATCCGGTTATCTGGCGCGGCAATTGAAGACGTGGGGCGGGCAATGGGAGTCCATCAAGGAGCTGCCCACCGGTCGTGATCTGGAGGACCACACGGCCATCACCGCATGGCTTACCCAGAACTACCCGGGGGATCGCCCGGCAGCCGTGGTGCACGGTGACTACAAGCTGGACAACGTGCTCGTCGACCCCGCAACGGCGCGGGTCACCGCGGTACTGGACTGGGAGATGGCGACTGTCGGCGATCCGCTGGCCGACCTGGGGTACCTGCTGTACATGACCCCAGAACCGGGCGGGGAGGTCGCGATGGCGGAGCTCACCGGATCGGTGACAGCGCAGGAAGGCTGCCCCTCCCATGCCGAGATCGCCGAGGCCTACCGCAGCGCCCGCACCGGCGACCAAAGCTATTGGACACCAGAAGATTTGATTTACTACCAGGTATTGGGCGGGTGGAAACTCGCCACGCTGCTCGAGGTGTCGTACCAACGGCACCTCGCCGGTACCACCGATGACCCGTTCTTCGCGGAGCTGGAACAGGGTGTTCCGAGACTGCTTTCGGTAGCTCGCAGCCTGATCCCGCCCGCTGGCTAGCATCAAGGAACAAATTCACCGACTCGCTCACTACCCAGAGGAATGCCATGGCCGACGAAGTCCTGATCGAACAGCGTGACCGTGTCCTGCTGATCACCATCAATCGTCCGGATGCGCGTAACGCGGTCAACAGGGCAGTCAGCCAGGGACTCGCCGCCGCAGCGGATCAGTTGGACAGCTCTGATGACCTGTCCGTCGCCATCATCACCGGTGCGGGTGGAAATTTCTGCGCCGGAATGGATCTCAAGGCGTTCGTGAGTGGTGAGGCGGTGCTGTCCGAGCGTGGCCTCGGCTTCACCAACGTGCCGCCGAGTAAGCCGATCATCGCCGCGGTGGAGGGCTTCGCACTGGCCGGTGGCACCGAACTCGTGCTGTCCTGCGACCTGGTGGTGGCGGGCCGGAGCGCTAAGTTCGGCATTCCCGAGGTCAAGCGGGGTTTGGTGGCCGGTGCCGGTGGCCTGCTGCGTCTGCCGAACCGGATCCCGTACCAGGTCGCGATGGAGCTGGCGCTGACCGGTGATTCCTTCACCGCAGAGGATGCCGCCAAGTACGGGTTCATCAACCGGCTCGTAGACGATGGGCAGGCGCTGGACGCCGCGCTGGAGCTGGCCGCCAAGATCACCGCGAACGGCCCGCTGGCCGTTGCCGCCACCAAGCGGATCGTGATCGAGTCGGCGAGCTGGGCGCCCGAGGAGGCCTTCGCCAAGCAGGGCGAGATCCTCATGCCGATCTTCGTGTCCGAAGACGCCAGGGAGGGTGCGAAGGCGTTCGCCGAGAAGCGCGCGCCCGTCTGGAAGGGCAAGTAGCTTCACTTTTTCCGCGGAGGCAGTGCCGCGCTCTCCTGAGTTGAGAGCCACCGCTCTTCTCGAAAAGGAGAGCGGTGGCGCTCCCAGTCAATCGGCGTACTGTAGTTAGTTGTGCGAACTTGTCACTAGTAAATGCCTGTGACCAGTACTTTTGAATGTACGCACAGCTGACATGCACGCTTTTGATGGGAGACCTGCTGTGGCCAGAACCGAAGGTGATACGTGGGACATCGTGACGAGCGTGGGCGCTACTGCGCTCATCGTGTCCGCGATGCGTGCGGTGGAGGCGCGTAAGCCCGAGCCGCTTGCACGGGACGACTACGCGCAGCATTTCGTCGCCGCGACCAAGGCTGAGGCGCCGATCTTCTCCGAGTTGCTGGAGGACCCCGCGGTCGCCCAGGAGCCCGATGTGCAGCTGTTCTCGAGCTACCTCGGGGCACGGACCAAGTACTTCGATGAGTTCTTCCTCGCGGCGGGGGAGGCCGGTATCCGGCAGGCGGTGATCCTGGCGGCCGGACTCGATGTCCGTGGATATCGTCTGCCCTGGGCAGCGGGCACCACCGTCTACGCGCTTGACCTCCCCAAGGTGCTCGAGTTCAAGGCTCGGGTTCTTGACGACCACGGTGTGCAGGCCATGGCCACCGTCCATGATCTGCACGTCGACTTACGTGACGATTGGCCGGCAGCACTGAAGGCCGCGGGATTCGATTCCACGCAGCCGACGGCATGGCTGGCCGAGGGCCTGCTCCCCTTCCTGCCCGGCGCGGCCCAGGACCTGCTGTTCGAGCGCATCGTCAACTTGTCCGCGCCCGGAAGCCGGGTTGCCGTAGAGGATTTCGGTGCTCCCGGAAACCAGGCGGACCGGATGTCCAACGCGATGGAGAAGGACGACGGCGTACTGCAGCGGATATTCAAGAGCATCGTCGAGGAGGATGGGCCGCCGTCGAGCCTGTGGTTCGGTGATGAGCGCGAGGATCCGGCGCAATGGCTGACCGGGCACGGTTGGACCGTCGAGGCGACCACTGCGGGTGAACTGTTGAAGCGATACAACAGGGCTCCGCTGGCCGGTGAGCACGATCTGACCGACGCCATGGGGCAGAGCAGGTACTTCACCGCGGTACTCGGCGCGTAGCCATGGTGCGTACCGACGGAGACACCTGGGACATTGTCACAAGCGTCGGCTACACGGCGCTCGCGGTTGCGGCCGCACGCGCACTGGACGCGAAACTGGATCCGCCACTGGCACATGACGAGTACGCCGAGAGGTTCGTCGCCGCCGCCGGTGAGCCACATCTTGCCGAGGCCGTGGCCAGCGGTGATATCAGTGGCTTCGCCGGAGCCAATGCGGGGTGGGTTGGCGTGCGAACCAGATTCTTCGACAACTTCTTCGCCGATGCTGCCGGGGCGGGGGTTCGTCAAGTGGTGATACTGGCTGCCGGATTAGACGCTCGTGCATACCGATTGCCCTGGCCCACCGGGACGACCGTCTTCGAGGTGGACCAGCCGCGGGTGCTCGAATTCAAGGATCAGGTGCTCGCAGCGGTTGATGCGGGCCCGGCCGCCGGCCGAGTGCCGGTGGCAGTTGATCTGCGCGACGATTGGCCGAAGGCGTTGGCGGGAGCGAGATTCGACGCTCAGCAGCCCACCGCGTGGGCGCTGGAAGGGCTGCTGCCCTATCTGCCCGGCCCGGCGCAGGACGCACTCTTCGAGAAGCTGCACGAGCTGTCGGCTCCGGCGAGCTGGATTGCGGCCGAGCTCGGACCTAGACCGGGGGAGATCGCGGAATTCGAGCGGGACATGCCGCCGGATTCTCCGGGCCGTCCTCGGGTGTCCGAGCTCTGGTATGACGATCCCCGACGCGATACCAAGTTGTGGCTTGCGGAAAGAGACTGGGCTGTTAAGGAAATCGATCTCGTCAAGGCGGCCGTTGGATATGGACGTCCGTTCGGCGAGCAACCGCGCTCGTTCGAGACATTGCTTCGCACTAAGTTTTTCACCGCTACCCGGACAAGCTGAGAGGGCTCCATGACAAATATCGAGGACAAGAACTGGACCCGCAGCGAGGGCGACTCGTGGGACATCGTGTCCAGTGTGGGCTACACGGCGCTGGGTGTAAGCGCACAGCGTGCCGTGGAAAGCGAGCGGCTCGACGCGCTGATAGACGACCCGTTCGCCAAGCACTTCATCCTCGCGGCGGGTGAACCCCATTTGATCGAGACGATAACGAAACGCGATGCGCCGCGCGCATCTCCGTTCGAATACTTACGTGGGATGGGCATGCGCAGCCGATTCTTTGACGAGTACTTCCTGGACGCCGCGGCCTCCGGCATCCGGCAGGCGGTAATTCTGGCCGCGGGGCTGGACTCGCGGGCGCATCGGTTGCCGTGGCCGGTCGGCGTCACGGTGTACGAACTGGATCAGCCGGAGGTTCTCTCCTTCAAGGACCGGGTGTACTCCGAGCAAGGCGCTTCACCGACGTGTGATCGTCGGGCCGTCGCGGTGGACCTGCGTGATGACTGGCCCGCCGCGCTGAAGGAGGCCGGATTCGATCCGAGTCTGCCCACCGCGTGGTCGGCGGAAGGCCTGCTGCCGTATCTGCCTGCAGCAGCACAAGAACTGCTGTTCGAGCGGATGGTTGAACTGTCGGCCCCCGGTAGCCGCGCCGCTATCGAGGGGCCCGCGGGTTCGTTGGGTATGGCTCAGTTCGCCAAGGTCGAGCAGAAGTACCGCTCCGAGAAGGACACCTTCGGCAAGATCGATATCACGGAGCTGTTCTACGACGAGGAGAAGACGCCGCCCGTCGAGTGGTTCTCCGGTCGCGGATGGGACACGCAGGGATTAGACATGTTTCAGCTCGCGGAGCGATACGGCGTGCAGTATCCGGAGGTTCCCGAGGACATCAGGGAGCTGGCTGGTGCAATGCACTACCTGACCTGCACGCTGTCGGACTGAAAGGGCCACATAATGACCAACATCGAGGACAAGGACTGGTCGCGCAGCGAAGGCGACTCCTGGGACATTGTGTCGAGCGTCGGGTTCACCGCGCTGGGCGTGGCCGCCGCGCGCGCGATTGAGAACACGCAGCCCGAGCCCCTGGTTCGCGATCGGTACGCAGAGCATTTCGTGCGCGCCGCGGGCGAACCGCATCTGATCGGACTTCTGGACAATCCCGTTGATTCGTCGAATCCCACTAACGCGATGCGGCAGATCGGATTGCGCAGCAAGTTTTTCGACGAGTTCTTTGTGAGTGCAACGAATTCCGGTTGCAAACAGGCGGTGATCCTGGCGGCCGGACTGGACGTGCGCGCGCATCGGCTGCTGTGGCCGGAGTGCACCAGGGTCTTCGAGCTGGATCAGCCCCAGGTTTTGGAGTTCAAGGACCGGGTGCTCGCCGAGCAGAGTGCCACGCTCACGAGCGATCGGCGTGAGGTCGCTGTTGATCTCCGTGACGACTGGCCTGCGGCGCTGCTTGCCGCGGGTTTCGATCCTGACGTTCCGACGGCGTGGTCGGCCGAAGGACTGATCGTCTATCTACCCTCTGCGGCACAGGATCTGCTGTTCGAGCGGGTCGTCGCATTGTCGGCTCCGGGAAGCCAGATCGCCGTGGAAGCAACCCGCGGTACACCCGATATCGCCAAGTGGGGCGAGATCATGAAGAAGTACGCCGACGACAGCCATCCCATGTCGAAGGTGGACATCAGCTCACTGTTCTACGACGAAGAGCGTGCCGACGTCGAGGACTGGCTGGCCGCGCGTGGCTGGACGGTCAAGGGCGCACACGCCCTGGAACTGGCCGCCGCCTACGGGGTGGATATCCCGGAGCTGCCCGAGGACGTTGTCGCACTGGTGAAGCAGGGCAACTACCTCACTGCCGTTTTGCCCGGCTAGCCGGCCTATCCCCAGGGGCTGGTTGGGGATAGCGTTCCGGGCTAACATGCGGGAGGGCCATGTTCGGAGGGGGAGCTCATGAAAATCGATCCGGTAGCGACGGAGAAATGCGCCTCGCAGCTCGACGCGACAGACGCGCATGTTGAGTTCGCCAAGGGAAAATTACGTGCCACCGAGGGCAAGGACCTTGGCGACCTCGGCGATGCGATGAACGGCGCGCGGAACCGAGTGTCAGGTGCACTTGGCACGGTTGCGGCTGTGCAGAAAGAGATTTCGCAGAACATCAGGAAGTGCACGAAGGCGCTTGTCGAGATGGATCAACGTAACGCCGGCAATCTGAGCGATGCGGGCGTCAAGTTCCCGGTCCTGAACTAGGGCCCGGTGCGGGATGACTCTGGGAGACACGCAAAAGCAACTTGAGCAGGTAATCGCCGACCTTCGGCAGATCGGGGAGATCTCCGTAAGCACGGTCTGGCCAATCGCCAGGAAGGTTGTCGGTGCCGTCCGGAAGGTCATCGCCGTGGCTACCGAGCCACCTCCGCCCGACCCGGCGACGGTCAGAGAGGTGGCAGCGCGCTGGCGTGAAATGGCGCCCGCCATGGGCGAGTGGCACGCCAACGACGTTCAGCAGGCTCAGAACACGATCCCGGAATCGGTGTGGGGACGGACCTCTGGTGATCCCTACGGCGAGACAACCGGGGACAAGGCGCGCACCAGTATCGCGAACTTCAAGACGCGATCCACGACGATAGGTCCGGCAGGAACCGGGGTCGCGAGCTCGCTCGACACCTTTGGCGGATCGATGGAGAAGGCGCGCGACCGTTGGCATAACGCGTTCAAGTCCTTGAAGGACGATGTCGACTGGCACAACATTCCGAAAGCGCCTTGGGATGCGGTCCCGTATGTGCGAAAGCTCGTGGGTGACGTCGTACACGGCGTGGAGGAACTAGCCGGCGCGTACGGCGATGCCGACAAAGCAGTGAACGTGGCCAAGGGTGAGCTCGGAAAGGCAGTGGAGGGCATCACACTGCCCGACCACACCTCGGTGGCTGCCGGTGCCATCGGTTCGGTAAACAACTGGTCCGATGTCAAGGACGATCGGGATGGCCATAAGGACGGAACCGGCTTACGGCCGGGCGTACAGGAACGGGCCGATGCCAATCTGGTGGCGATGAGTCCGGAGGATCGCGCCAAGGCGCAAGCGATGCTCGATGGCGCGAAAGATGAGGCTCGGCGGAATTGGGTTTTAGCGGCCATCGCACGAGGCTCGGATATCCCGACACTGGAGCGGTATTCGGAAAAGCTTGCCTTAATGTCAGATCAACAGGTGCGTGAGCTTGATCCAGTGGAGTATGCCAAGAATCACCCGGATATTTTGAAGCAGCCGGATGGCACCACCTGCGGATCGTCCTCGCTTGTCGTGGCCAAAATGATCAATGACCCGCTGTATGCCATGAAGATGCTCACGGGCTATGACGCGGCTGGGTCCGAACCACCACAGCCGGGACAGTCGATAACCACATCCGAGGTCACGTCCAAGTTCGCGGAGGAAGCCAAGAAAATGCACGACTCGACGAATAACGCGATCGTCCCCGGCTGGGGTAGCACCTGGCCCGAGTCGTTGGGAACTCCCCCAGGTGGCGCCGCGGACGAGATGGGCAAGCCCGGTGGCCCTGGTGTTCCGGGCAGCACATACCAATTCGAAGTCGCGAATCCGCTGAGCCCGTCGGGGGACTATCAAGCGATCAGTGCGGCCGTCCAGTCCGGGCAGTCCGTTCCACTGTTCGTCGGCAGTGGCGTCAACGGACACATTGTCTTAGTCACGGGCATGCAGGGCGACTCGCTCGAAATCTACGAGCCCTCGTCGGGCCAGAAGATGACGATCCCCAAGGAGGATTTCGTCAACAACAGAATCTCGTTTGGTGGCGATACGCGCTATCGGCCATGGGGCGAGGTGATCCCAAGGTGAGAATGCCCAGACTCTTGTCGGTGCTGTTCCTCGTGTTCGTGATGGCTGCGTCATGTCCGAAGCATCCGGAGATCTTTGAGCCCAACGAGATTGACACGGCCCGTTCCGCGCGATTGGCCGCGGACGCCTGGCTCGCTCCTGCGAAGGTTTACCACGGCTCGTACAACGGACTCAATAACATCTCGCGTGAAGCGGCAGTTAGAACAGCGTCGTTGGGATCGGGTGATCCTTTGGAAGTTATCGCTCGGGAGACGCGTAAAGCACTGGCGAACGGGTGGTTCCTGACCTACGTGCATTGCGGGAAGATTGCAGGCCCGATGACGTCAAGCAGTGTGGAACCGACCCTTTCGGGCATTGAGGTGAATTTGGAGAAATCACCGGCCGATCCCGACTCTGCAGCGATGGCGCAGTTGACGGTCTATCGCACAGATCCTGACCCAGGCGGTCAAGGAATCGTCAAGATGGAGATCAATGCCTTTGCGCGGTATCACTCGGACAAGGGCTGGCCGAATCTGCCGAGCATCCCGATTGACACCACGTGTCTAGTGGTGGCAGCTGTGCCCACGGCCGGCGTTAAGACGACATCGGCGTTTCCTCACGGAATTGTTCAGGGACTAGCTGGCGGCCAGCCGCTCAACGAGAAGGGTGAACCTGACAAAACAGCCGGGTGAACCCCGCCAGCCCAATGACCGAGGGTGCCAGACTGGAGCGCGTGAGCCAGACTCCCGAGAACACCAAGTACGTCGAACCCGGTGAATTCAAACGGGACACCAACTACATCGACACGCGGATTACCGCGGACGGTCGTGACGGCTACCCGGTAGAACCTGGCCGGTACCGACTCGTCTCAGCGCGTGCCTGCCCGTGGGCCAACCGAACGCTGATCGTCCGCAGGCTCCTCGGGTTGGAAAATGTTCTGTCACTGGGGCTTTGCGGTCCTACACATGACACGCGCAGCTGGACCTTCGATCTTGACCCCGGTGAGGTGGACCCCGTCCTGGGCATCCACTTCCTGCGCGACGCCTATCTCAAGCGGTACCCGGACTATCCGCGCGGCATTACGGTGCCTGCGATCGTGGAAGAGTCCACGGGAGAAGTCATCACCAATGACTACGCGCAGATCACGCTGGACTTCTCCACCGAATGGGCCGAATACCACCGCCCCGGTGCACCGCGGTTGTACCCGGAAGAGCTGCGCACCGAAATCGACGAGGTGAACCGTCGCGTCTACACCGAGGTGAACAACGGTGTGTATCGGTGCGGATTCGCCGGCGGTCAGGATGAGTACGACGCGGCCTACCACCGGCTGTTCACGGCTTTGGATTGGTTATCGGAAAGGCTTGCCGGGCAACGGTATCTCGTGGGAGACACCATCACCGAGGCGGATGTGCGGCTGTTCACCACGTTGGTCCGGTTCGATCCGGTGTATCACGGGCACTTCAAATGCAATCGCGAAAAGCTTGCCGAGATGCCTGTGCTGTGGGCGTATGCACGCGATCTCTATCAGACGCCGGGCTTTGGCGACACTGTTGACTTCGGGCAGATCAAGGAGCACTACTACGTGGTCCACACCGACATCAATCCCACGCGTGTGGTCCCGAAGGGGCCGGATCTGGGCGGTTGGCTCACACCTCACGGGCGCCAGGCGTTGGGTGGCAGCCCGTTCGGTGAGGGAACCCCGCCAGGGCCTCCGCTAGAGGCGGAACGAGTGCCGAGCATCGCGACCGCCATCGACTGAGGGCGGTCCTTGCCCTGGTTAATGACATTTGCAAGATTTACAAAAACGGAAGACTTGTTAACAAGCATGCCTTTCCATAATATCCGTCGGCATGCTGCACCACAGGGTGAAAGGCGAGTAGATGACCGATCAACCAGTCACTATTGGAGTTGTCCGCGAATCGGGCGAGGGCGAGCGCCGCGTCGCGCTGGTGCCGAAGGCGATCGCCGGATTGATTGGCAAGGGTGTGAACGTCGTCATAGAAAGCGGCGCCGGAGAGCGCGCGCTGCTGCCTGACGAGCTGTACACCGTGGCCGGTGCAACCGTGGGCGACGCCTGGTCGGCCGACATCGTCGTAAAGGTCGCGCCTCCCACGGCCGCCGAGGTCGCTCGCCTGCACGAGGGGCAGACCCTCGTGGGCTTCCTGGCGCCGCGCAACGCGGACAACAGCATCGGCGCTCTCAAGAGCGCGGGTGTGCAAGCCTTTGCGCTGGAGGCGATTCCGCGCATCTCCCGTGCTCAGGTGATGGATGCGCTGTCCTCGCAGGCCAACGTTTCCGGATACAAGGCGGTGCTGTTGGCGGCCTCGGAGTCCACCCGGTTCTTCCCGATGCTCACCACCGCGGCCGGAACCGTGAAGCCCGCGCTGCTGCTGGTACTGGGTGTCGGCGTGGCCGGCCTGCAAGCATTGGCGACCGCCAAGCGGCTCGGTGCTCGCGCTACCGGCTACGACGTGCGTCCCGAGGTGGCCGACCAGGTTCGCTCAGTGGGCGCACAGTGGCTCGATCTCGGCATCGACGCGGCCGGTGAGGGTGGCTACGCCCGCGAGCTCACCGACGAAGAGCGCGCCCAGCAGCAGAAGGCGCTCGAGGAAGCCATCAAGGGATTCGATGTCGTCATCACCACGGCGCTCGTTCCCGGGCGTCCCGCACCCCGTCTGGTGACCGCGGCGGCGGTCGAGGGCATGAAGCCCGGTTCGGTAGTGGTGGACCTGGCAGGGGAGACCGGCGGCAACTGCGAGCTCACCGAGCCCGGCCAGACCGTCGTCAAGCACGATGTCACCATCGCTTCACCGCTCAACCTCCCGGCGACGATGCCCGAGCACTCGAGCGAGCTGTACTCGAAGAACATCACCACCCTGCTGGACCTGCTCATTACAGACGGCGCACTCGCACCGGACTTCGACGATGAGATCGTCGCGGCCTCCTGCGTGACCCGTGCCGCAAGAGAGGACGCATAGCTCATGTATGACCAGCTATTGGCCAATCTCGCGATCCTGGTTCTGGCCGGGTTCGTCGGGTTCGCCGTTATCTCCAAGGTGCCCAACACCTTGCACACCCCGCTGATGTCCGGCACCAACGCCATTCACGGCATCGTGGTCCTCGGCGCGCTGATCGTGCTGGGCGAGCTGCCCGCCGACGCACACTGGGGTGTGCGGATCATTGCGTTCGTCGCGTTGATCTTCGGCACGCTCAACGTGATCGGCGGCTTCCTGGTGACCGACCGCATGCTCGGAATGTTCAAGGGCCGCAAGGCTGCCCCTAAGTCGGAGGCGGCTGACAAATGAACTATCTCGTCACAGTTCTCTACATCCTCGCGTTCGGACTTTTCATCCTCGGCCTGTCGGGCCTGACGGGACCGAAGACTGCGGTTCGCGGCAACTGGATCGCGGCCACCGGTATGGCGATCGCCGTCATCGCGACCCTGATCAAGGTTCGGGATACCGCCCCGATCAACTGGATACTCATCGCCGTTGGTTTGTTGATCGGTGTCGTGCTTGGTGTCCCGCCGGCCAAAAAGACCAAAATGACTGCGATGCCGCAGCTGGTCGCGCTGTTCAACGGTGTCGGCGGTGGCACGGTCGCGCTGATCGCGTGGACCGAGTTCATCGAGACCGACGGTTTCAAGACGTTCCGCGGCGACCAGCACCCGACCATTGCACTTGTGATTGGCTCGCTATTCGCCGCCGTCATCGGCTCGGTGTCGTTCTGGGGCTCGCTGGTTGCATTTCTCAAGCTGCAGGAATCGATTCCGAAGAACGTCGAGAAGCGACTTGTCGCTTCCGCCAAGATCTTCCAGGCCACCAACATCTTGTTGCTTATCGGTGCTGTCGCCGCGGCGGTGTGGATCGGCCTGAACGCAGGAGTGGGCACCCCCTTCTGGGCGATTGTGATTGTGCTGGTGCTGGCTGGTGTCATGGGCTTGTTGGTGGTGTTCCCGATCGGTGGCGCCGATATGCCCGTTGTCATCTCGCTACTTAATGCACTGACCGGATTGTCGGCTGCGGCAGCCGGTTTGGCGCTGAATAACACCGCCATGATCGTGGCGGGCATGATCGTGGGCGCCTCGGGTTCGATCCTGACCAACCTGATGGCCGTCGCGATGAACCGGTCTATTCCGGCCATCGTGTTCGGCTCCTTCGGCGGAGATGGCGGCGGTGCGGCTGGCCCCGGCGGCGAGCAGGGCACCGTCAAGGCCACCAGTGCCGCCGATGCGGCCATCCAGATGGCCTACGCCAACCAGGTGATCGTGATCCCCGGTTACGGCCTGGCTGTCGCGCAGGCTCAGCATGCGGTCAAAGAGATGGCCAGTCTGCTGGAAGCCAAGGGTGTCGAGGTCAAGTACGCCATCCACCCGGTGGCGGGCCGTATGCCCGGACACATGAACGTCCTGCTTGCCGAGGCCGATGTCGAGTACGACGCCATGAAGGAAATGGACGATATCAACGGCGAATTCAGCCGCACCGATGTCGCCATCGTGATCGGTGCCAACGACGTCACCAACCCGGCGGCGCGCAACGATCCTTCGAGCCCCATTTACGGCATGCCGATCCTCAACGTTGATGAGGCGCGGTCGGTCATCGTGCTCAAGCGCTCGATGTCATCCGGATACGCCGGCATCGAGAACCCGCTGTTCTTCGGTGACAAGACCTCGATGCTGTTCGGCGACGCCAAGAAATCGGTGGCCGAGGTTACCGAGGAACTGAAGGCGCTGTAGCGCAACCAACGTCATCGAGTGCGAGCTGCGTGCGGAAATCCAGTGGGAAATCCGCGCCAGGCTCGCACTCGGCGTATGAAGGTGCCTATGCGCGGGATGCTGGCGGTCGTTATCGGGGCGTGCGTGTTGATGACTCCCGCAATGGCCGCTGCGGCGCCGCATGATTGCGCCTCGGTGGACCGGGCGCGGGCTCAGATTCGGGGGCTGTCACAGGAGAATGGGGTAGCGGTTCGGCAGACGGCCGTTGCGCGAAATCACGCGATAGCGGCATTGCTCCGGACGGCTGCGGGCGATACCGCAGACCTGACGGTGCGTGACCGGGCGCTGGATGCCGGGGCAGCCGCGGAGCACTACGCCAACGTGATGGCTGCTGCGACCTCTGTGGACGGCGTGCTTGAGCCACCCGGTGACGAGATGGCTCGCGCCGTCAACACGATGGCCGCGTTGGAAGCGGTCTGCCCGATCCCTGGCGGCTAGGCATCCTCGATGCGCCGCCAGGTCACCAGGGCGGCGGCCAACGCCGCCAACCCGGCAAGCCAGTACAGCGGATGCGGTAGTGGCGAAATGGCGACCGCCGCAACGGCAATAGCCGGTAGCCCGATGTTCAGGATGGTGTCGCGGCGTTGCAAGAGCAGTACCAGCCACGCCAGTACCAGATAGATGGCGAACGGGACCGTGATCGTGAGGGCGGCGACGGTTGGACTCAGGTGGCTCTTGCCGAGCCCCTCGTCGACGGCGATTTCGAACCCCGCCGACAGCGCGGCGACTGCGGCGAAGATGAAGTAGTGGCTGTAGCCCCACAGCAGGGTCGACCGAAGGGACGCGTCCTTGCACTCTTGTTCCTGGTCGAAGTAGATCCACCACACCGCGGCGACGATGACCAAGGCCGATGCCGCGATACCGATCATGGTGCCGGTGTGGTCCGCTTCCTCGGCGCCGCCGATGATCGAGTTCGCGGAGGCCAGGATGGATTCGCCGAGCACGATGAGGGTGAACAGGCCATAGCGTTCGGCGATGTGCTGGGGATGCCATGAGGTGGTGCTGGCGCGCTCGGCGAACACGGGCACCGACAGGTCGGCCAGCGCGATCACCACGAACAGCGGCACGCGCAGATGTTCCGGTGCGAACAGTCCCCAGCACACCCATGCGGCTTGTACGGCGGTGATGCCCGCCACGTAGCGCAGGCAGGTGGCGCGCATAGTGGGATCGCTGATGGCCGCGCGCACCCATTGACTGCCCGCGGCGATACGCATGAGCACGTACCCGCCGATGGCGATACCGAAGTCGGACCCGGTCATCGCCCGCTCGACACCGGCCGCGACGGTGAGCGCCCCGGCCATCTGGACGAATACGGTGACCCGATACAGCCAGTCGTCCGTATCGAAGGCACTGGCGAACCAGGTGAAGTTCATCCACGCCCACCAGATCGCGAAGAAGCCGATCGCGTACCCGGCGAGCCCCTCGGCGAAATGACCCTCGGCCCAGAAGTGGTGCAGGGTTCCGGAGGCGCGCGACACCGCGACCACGAAGACAAGGTCGAAAAGCAGTTCTAGCGGGGTGGACGCGCGATGCGGTTGTGCTGGATCGCGTGCCACCATGGCCCGCAGGCCACTGGTCATGTGGTTACCTACTTGGGGTCGGTAGAGCGGCGGACGTGGGCAGCTTAACGTGCAGATGGCGGCGGAGCCGGCGAACATGACGCCCCACTAATCCAACCAGTTGATCGGGATTTCGTCCGCGCACGGAAACCCTGCGCATATAGTGAGGCACCATGCAACCGGTGCCCGAGGCTACAAAGGCAGGCAGCTCATCGCAGCGCCGTGCCGGCCGTCGCGAGGAATTGGTGGCTGTGGCGTCCAAGTTGTTCGCCGCCCGCGGCTATCACGGCACCCGGATGGACGATATCGCGGACGTTGCGGGCCTGAACAAGGCCACGGTGTACCACTACTTCGCGTCCAAGGCATTGATCCTGTACGAGATCTACTTCAAGGCGGCCGAGGAGACTCTCGCCTGCCTGCAGGACGACTCGAGGTGGACGGCACGTGAGTCGCTGTACCAATGCACCAGCCGGATGCTCGCGCTCATCTTCTCGAATCGTGAACAGGGCGCGGTGTACTTCCAGGAGAACCCGTTCCTTTCGGAGTGGCTGTCGCCCGAACAGGTCGCCGAGATCCGTAAGCGCGAAGACATGGTGCAGGAACGGGTTCAGAACATCATCGAGCGAGGCATCTCCAGTCGTGAGTTCGTCGAGTGCGACTCGCATGTCATGGCACTCGGTTACATCGGAATGGTCCTGGGCTCCTACCGCTGGCTCAATCCGAGCGGCCGCCGCAGCGCCCAGGAGATTGCCGTGGAGTTCAGCACCACGCTGTTGCGGGGGCTGATTCGGGACGAGGCAACGCGGATCAACGATCCGCTTGGTGTGGCGACGGCGGCGTCGGCGCCCTCGTCAGACGGCATCCGGTAGACGGCGAGTGGTCGCCGATCCCACACTGGCCCTGGACCTGCCCAACGTCAGATTGCGGGCATTGACCTGGGGTCCGCAGGACGGTCCGCTGGCGATCTGCGGACACGGATTTCCGGACTCGGCTCACACCTGGCGTCTCCTCGGCCCCAAGCTGGCCGCCGACGGATGGCGTGTGGTGGCGCCCTTCACCCGTGGTTACGCGCCCAGTGAAATACCGGCGGACGCCGAGTATGGGCTGGGCGCACTGATGCAGGATGTTCTCGACATCCACACGGTGCTGGGTGGCGACGAGCGCGCGGTGTACATCGGTCACGACTGGGGCGCACTGGTCGGCAACGCCCTCGCCCGCAGCGGTTCGTCGCCGTTCGCTCGTATCGTCACGATGGCCGTGCCGCCATTCGAAGTTCTCGGGTCCGGAGTGTTGTCGAAACCGGCCGTTGTGCTCAAACAACTGGCATTCAGTTGGTACACCATCTTCCACCAGCTGCCGGTGCTGCCGGAGTTGCTGTTGCCGTGGCTCATTCGGTTGTACTGGCGCCGCTGGTCGCCGGGATACGACGCACGCGCCGACCTGCTGCACACGGGTGAATCGATGTTGCAGCCAGGCAGTCGGCGAGCTGTTCTTGGCTATTACCGCGCCAATATTCGACGAGCGCCGCTCCCGTCGCGCAAGTACTGGAAGACGCAACGGTCGCTGCTCGACGGTGCGCGGACCTCCGTGCTCTATCTGCACGGCCGTACCGACGGCTGCATGAGCGTGGGATTGGTCGAGTCGGCGCGCCGGGATCTGCCCGATCGCAGCGTTGAAATCATTGATGGCGGCGGACATTTCGTGCATCTCGAACGCCCCGACGAGGTGTATGCGCTCGTATCCGAATTCTTGGGTGCCGCATCACCGAAGGTAGAGTGAGCCAATGCCAGTCGTTAGTCAGACCGTCGAGGTGGTCGCGCCGTCTCAGGTGATCGTTTCCATCGTCACCAACTACGAGGCCTACCCGGAGTGGAACAAGGAGATCACCAGCGTCGATATCCTGGAGCGCCTTCCGGACGGCCGCCCCCGCATCGTGCGCCTCAAGGTGGAGACCAGCGGTATGTCGTCGACCAATGTGGCCGAGATCGCCTACCTCAACGCCGCCCAGGTGGCGACGCGGCTGCTGGAGAGCGACATCTTCGAGAAGCAGGAGCAGACGTTCTCGATCGTCCCAATGGGGCCCACCTGCCTGCTAACGGTCGATATGGATGTCGAAACCAAGCTGCCGATCCCCAAGCCGATGGTGAAGAAGCTCGCCAACCAGGTCCTCGAACATCTGGCCGAGGGGCTGAAAACCCGAGCCGAGCAAATCGCGTCGGGAGCCATCGCGCCGCCGGTGCCGGCACCGGCAGCGCCCGTCAGCCCCGGTTACGCACCGCCGCCCCTACCTCCCGGCACGGTCTAGGTATTCGATCAATCGGCGTGCGCCGTCGATGAACTGAACCTCGGTTTGCGCAGTCACCTCGGCGGTGTCTCCCGCGCGTAGTGCCGCGATGAGCTTGTCGTGTGTCTCCACCGCGTACCGCGCCCACGCGGGATCGGAAGCGAACAGCGGGTGCGGGGTGTATCGCGTCGCCTGCAGCAAGAACCACGCCAGTTTGGGACGGTCCGCCACATGATTGAGAAATCGGTGGAACTCGAACTCCGAGAATGAAATTGATTCGGGCGAATCGGCATTCCGGAGTGCGTCGTTGAGATCGGCCAGGGTGTCGATCTGCTCCGGGGTGATGCACTCGGCGGCCGTCTTTGCAAGCTCCACCGCAAGATGCGCCTGCAACGCGAAGATGTCCTTGATATCGGCCCGACTCATCGAGGCAACCGCATAGCCGCGATGCGGGACGGCGCTCACCAGTCCTTCACCGCGCAATGTCAGCAACGCCTCGCGTACGGGTGTGACGCTGACACCCAACTGGGCGGCCGTCTCGTCCATCCGGATGTACTCACCGGCACGCAGTTCGCCGGTCATGATCGATGCACGGAGCCGGCTGGCAACTTCCTCGGATAACTGCGGCCTACGGATCTCACGGGTCTGCGTCCGGGGAGAGTTCATCCGATCTGCCTCCTTTTCCGTTGTTGGTGACGCGCTTGCATCTAAAGTCATATCAAATATATTTGACCGGACGCGACGAAGCGACAACCCCAGGAGGCATTGAGTTGAGTCCCCATGAATCTGTCGGCGCACCCGATGTAACCGTCGACGGCGGCATCATGCGGATCACGTTCACCAGGCCTGATCGGATGAATGCACTCAACGCCGCGGCCACCGCCGGCCTCGTGGAAGCCTTGGAGTCCGTCCCCGGACGTGAGGACGTCCGTGTCGTCGTCATCAGCGGCGGCGCCCCCGGGAGTGCCTTCACGGCGGGGGCCGATGTCACCGAGTTGGCGGCGGGATCCGGAGACCTCACGCCGCTACAAGCCGCCGAACTGACCATGGACAACGCCGAGCGATTGGTGCGTGCGGTCCTGAACTGCCCGGTACCCACCGTCGCAGAGGTCACGGGCGCGGCTGCTGGTATCGGCGCCTCGGTGGGCCTGGCGTGCGACCTGGTCTACGCCGCCGACACAGCCTTCTTCCTGCTGGCCTTCGCCAACATCGGGCTCATGCCCGATGGCGGATCGAGCGTGTTGGTCTCGGCCTCCGTTGGCCGCGTGAAGGCCAATGCGATGGCGCTGCTGGCCCAGCCCCTCAACGCCACGGAAGCTTTCACGGCGGGGCTGGTCAACGAAGTGCTGCCCGGAGACCAGTTGCGTGATCGCGTCGACAAGTCGGCGCGAAGGCTTGCCCATGGTTCCCGTCGGGCGATGCAGCTGACCAAGGAAGCCATGAACTCGGTGTCGCTCAAGCTGTTCGACGAGGCCATCGCCCGTGAACGCGAGGGGCAGATCGAGCTGTTGACCTCACCCGACGCGCAAGAAGGCTTCGCCGCCTTTCTCGAGGGCCGTCGCCCCAACTTCAGTTAGTAGGAGAGTCAGTGACCGACACGATCGACGTGACCGCCCAGTCCACCAGTCTCGACCAGCCTTACCGCGCACGGCGCCAGAACTGGTGTAACCAGCTGGCCCGGCATGCGCTCATGCAACCCAATGCCACTGCTATCCGGTATCTCGGGCGCAATATCTCGTGGGCTGAGCTCAATCAGCGTGTGCAATCGCTCGCCGACGCGCTGGCCCGGCGCGGCGTCGGGTTCGGGGACCGTGTCCTGATCCTCATGCTCAACCGTCCCGAGTATGTCGAATCATGGCTGGCCATCAACGAACTCGGCGCCATCGCGATCCCGGTGAACTTCCGTATGACTCCGTCAGAGGTCGCGTTCCTGGTCGAGAACAGCGGGGCCAAGGTGGCCATCACCGAGACGGTGCTGGCGCCGGTGGCGGCCGCGGTCCGCCAGCAGGTGCCCGCCTTGGAGACGGTGATCGTTGCCGGCTCGGAGACCGAGGACGGTGCTCTTGGATACGAAGAGGTCATCGCCGAAGAAGGCGAGGCACATGCTGAGGTGGATCTGCCCGGTGATACCCCCGCGCTCATCATGTACACCTCCGGGACGACGGGTCGTCCCAAGGGGGCCGTACTGACGCACCTCAATCTGTCGGGCCAGGCGATGACCTACCTGTTGAGCACCGCCGTCGACCTGAACTCGGATGTGGGCTTCATCGGCGTCCCCATGTTCCATATCGCGGGTGTGGGGAACATGATCACCGGGTTGCTGCTTGGGTTGCCCACGGTCATTCACCCGCTCGGTGCGTTTGATCCCGGAGCTTTGTTGGACGTCTTGGAGTCCGAGGGTGTCACGGGGATCTTCCTGGTTCCGGCACAGTGGCAGGCGGTGTGTGCGGCACAGCGAGCAAACCCACGCAAGGTCAAGCTCAAGACGCTCTCCTGGGGTGCGGCCCCGGCCAGTGATGTGTTGCTGCGGACGATGTCCGAGGCATTCCCCGACGCGAGGATCCTGGCCGCGTTCGGGCAGACCGAGATGTCGCCGGTCACCTGCATGCTCATGGGGGAGGACGCAATCAGGAAGATGGGTTCCGTCGGCCGGGTGATCCCCACGGTATCCGCGCGGGTCGTCGACGAGAACATGAACGATGTGCCGGTCGGTGAGGTCGGGGAGATCGTCTACCGGGCGCCCACCCTGATGCAGGGCTACTGGAATAACGCCGAGGCCACCGCCGACGCCTTCACGGGTGGTTGGTTCCACTCGGGCGACCTGGTCCGCCAGGACTCGGACGGTTTCGTGTGGGTCGTGGACCGCAAGAAGGACATGATCATCTCCGGCGGAGAGAACATCTACTGCGCGGAGGTAGAGAACGCGCTCGCCGAGCATGAGCAGATCACTGAGGTGGCGGTGATCGGCAGGCCACATGAGAAGTGGGGCGAGGTGCCGGTCGCCGTGGCGGCCATCCGCGGGGAGGCGCTCACGATCGGTGATCTCGATGGTTTTCTCACCGAACGGCTGGCCCGGTACAAGCACCCCAAGGACCTCGTGGTCGTGGATGCGTTACCGCGTAATCCGTCGGGCAAGGTCCTGAAGACCGAGCTGCGACAGCAGTTCGGATCCGGGACGTAGCGGGAACCAGTCGGCCACAGCAAATATGAATCCAGATTCAGATAATTTTGGCGAAGCTTCGTACGTAGAACTGTACGGAGTGTACATTCCTGTAATCGCCGTCACATCGGGGGGACTGGCGTGACCGGACTCATTGATACTGCGTGTCGCGTTAGCTGACGAAAGGGACCAGGTGGTGCTTCGGATCTTGCTGTGGCGCTGCGCCGATGCGCGTCCAGGTGATATCGAAGGAGGTCGGTGTGCCGAACTCCTTTGAATCCGATGGTCGGGGTCCGTCGGATCGACAGCTCCTCATGTGTGGCGTGGTGATGGCCGTCGTTGCAACCCTGGTAGCCGGGGCGCTGGTGATCAAGTCGACCGGACGGTTCAACGACTATGTCCGCGTGATCGCCGAGCTGACAAACGTGGGTGACGGCCTGCCGGCGAAGTCGGATGTCAAATTCCAAGGAGTGCTCGTCGGCTCGGTGACCGATGTGACCCCGTCACAGCGCGGCAAGCCCAATGTTGTTCATATCGATCTGAAACCTGATCTGGCACCCACGGTCCCGCGAACGGTCACCGCACGAGTGGTCCCCAGCAATGTGTTCGCGGTGTCCTCGGTGGAGCTGGTCGATCATGGCCCCGGTGCCGCGATCACCAACGGGTCGACCATCGGTGAAGAGACCGAGATGCCGACGGTGCTCTTCCAGACGACCATCAGCAAGCTGCGTGACATCCTTTTGGCCAACGGGCGAGGCCGCGATGACGATTCGGTGGGTATCTTCGCCGTGATCGCGGCGGCGACGGAAGGGCGTCGCGCCACCCTGCTGGGCGCGGCCGGGCAGCTGTCCCGGCTCGTCGATCAGCTCAATGACATCGTCGCCACCGACACCGGCCCGTCGACTCTTTCGGCGCTTCTTAACGCGACGAAAGGCTTGCAGTCCACGGCCCCGGAGCTCGTGGACGCGCTGCATCAGGCAGTCAAGCCAATGCAAACCCTGGCCGAAAGGCGCGAGCAGTTACAGACCCTGCTCAATGCGGGATTGCATACAACGGGCATCGTCCGGCAATCACTGGATAATCAGACCGACCGGATGATCGACATCACGACAAAGCTGACTCCGGTCATCGGCGTGCTCGCTCAGAACTCCGTGCACTTCTTGCCGATCGCAGCTCGGCTGAAGGTGTTCTCCGACAAGTTCTTCAGTGAGGTCTGGGATCCGGAAAAGGACGTAGTCAACATCCGGGGAAATCTGTCATTTACGCCGTCGACGATGTACACCCGCGCCGATTGCCCACGATACGGGGAGCTGAAGGGTCCGAGCTGCTTCACCGCACCCGAGCTGGTGGTGCGCCCCGATCTCCCCGAAGTACTGCTTCCGCAGAACTACAAGCCACCGCCCGATCTTGCTCCGCCGCCGGGAACCGAGGTCGGGCCGGACGGGAATTTGATCGTCACCGGGCCACCGCTGCACAATCCGTCCCCGAACTTGCAGGACCCCAATCCCCCACTGCCGTGGTGGCAGCCCAATCCGTCGCCGCGTATCCCCGGCACCGCTGACCCTGATGACGCTCTGCCGCCACCGCCCGGAGGTGCTCCGGCCGCCACCGCGCCGGCCTCCTTCGGTGGGACCGTCGGACCCGTTGGTAGCGCGATGGAACGCCAACAGCTAGGCCTGATCACCGGGGGTGAGGCTTCCGCGTCCACCCAACTGCTGCTGGGTCCGGTCGCGCGCGGAACCAAACCTATTGTCGCCCAGCAGACCTCCGCAGGGGGGACGCGATGAAGTTCCGTGGACCACTCATTGGGTTATCGATGTTCATGGTGATCGCGGTGGCGATGACCTGGCTGGTGTACGCGACCCTGCGGCGTGATGTCGCGGGGGCGACCAACAACTACGCCGCGATGTTCACGGACGCCACCGGGTTGCGCGACGGGGACGATGTGCGCATCGCGGGCGTGCGCATCGGCCGCATCGAATCGGTCGCGATCGACGGCGATCTGGCCAAGGTAGAGTTCCGGGTACAGACCGAGCAACCGTTGTACGGCAACACGATTGCATCGATCACGTACCAAAACATCGTCGGACAGCGCTACCTGGGTCTATCGCTGGGTAAGACCGGTAGTACCGATCGGCTCAAGCCGGGGAGCGTGATTCCCGTGGAGCAGACAGAGCCGTCCTTCGATATCGGCATGCTGCTGCACGGGTTTGAGCCCCTCTTCAGCGTGCTCGACCCGACTCAGGTCGACAACCTCACCGATGGTGTCGTCAAGTCCCTGCAGGGGGATACCGGTTCGATCGTCGGACTGGTCGACCAGACATCGCAACTCACCGAGACCTTCGCGGGCCGCGACAAGGTTCTCGATGATGTGATCACAAATCTCAACGGTCTGACGAAAACCCTGGCTGGACAGAATAAAAACCTGGATAGCGTGTTGACGCATACGCGTGAGATGGTGACGATCCTGGATAACCGCCGCGCCGGGTTGGTGGATTCGATCGGCTCGACGGGTTTCGCAGTGCGCCGGTTGTCGAAAATCTCGGACACGGTGTATCCGCAGCTCAACGAAATGCTGTACCGGGAACCGGGATTCGTCAGTCACCTGAACGCCATCGAACCGCAGCTTGCCTTCACCGGGGCTAATCTTCCGTTGCTCCTCAAGGGTGTGGCAAGGACCACCCAAGAGGGTGCCTTCATCAACGGATATGTGTGCGATCTCAACATCACCGGATTCTTCCCCGGACTCAACGACGTCGTTCCGATCATCGTGAACGCCGCCACACCGGGAAACAAGGCTCAATACACTCCGAAATGCAGGAACCTGGCAGATGGATAAACGCACAGTGTGGCAACGCATTTCGCGACGCCCTGTTGAGACGTATAACAAGATCTGGTTGGGCGCAATAGCGCTCGCGGTGATCGGCTCCCTGGTGGGGGCGATGCTGCTGGTGAAGGCGGTTGGTATCGGTTACAGCCACTACACCGCGGAGTTCTTGCAGGCGGCGTCGCTGCAACCAGGGGCCAATGTGTCGTATGCGGGGGTTCCGGTGGGGAACGTCACGAGTGTCGAGCTGGCAGGCGACCATATCGAAGTCGGCATGCGGGTCCGTGATGATGTCACACTGCGCAAGGACGCCAGGGCCTCGATCAAGATCACCACGATACTTGGCAATCAATACGTCGAACTACGCAACGGCGGCGATGGGAAGCTGTCCAACCGTCGAATCGATCTCGCGCACACCGAGGTTCCCTATGACCTGCAGGCCACTCTCGAAGACGCCACCTCCACCTTCGAGCAGGTCGACGCCGACAAGATCGCAGAGTCGGTCGGGATTCTGGGCAAACAGCTCGAGGGACTGCCTGCGGTCCTGCCTAAGGCGATGGAGAACATTCAGACGCTGTCCTCGGTGATATCGCATCGCCGCGATCAGATCGGCACGCTGCTGGCCAGTACCGAGTTGGTGTCGGGCACTCTGTACCGGCAACAGGGCGATATCGGCAAACTGATCATTCAGGGCCGAGATCTGCTCGGCGAGTTCGTTTCCCGGCAGGCGAGTTTCCACTCCATGATGCGCGCGCTGACCGAGCTGACGAACTTCCTGAGCAAGATTGTGGTCAAGGACAGGCGCGCGGTCGATGCGCTCATCGCCGATGTGAAGACCTTCAGCAATTTGATCGGTGGCCATGATGACTTGTTCCGAAGCATCCTGCAGGTGACGGCGGTCGCGGCCCGAAACTTCACCAATCTCACGGGTTACGGAAACTCGCTCGAGCTGAGCGCGCCCGGTGGTCTCGCGGTGGATTCGTGGATGTGCGCGATCAGTGGAAGGGCCAAGCAGTTCAACATGATCCCGTACTTCAAGGATTGCCAATGAACATGACGAAACACCGGATCTTCTGGATCGCGGGAGCGTTGGCGGCGGTGGTGGCCGTCACGATTGGCGTGGTTGGCTGGACCTATCTGCGCGAGCGTCACGAGAGGCTCACCATCACTGCGCAATTCGAATCGGTCTCCGGCCTCTACCCTGACAACAAGGTATCCGTGCTGGGCATGCCGATTGGCAAGGTCACGAAGATCACCTCGCGTGGCACCTATATGGAGGTTGAGTTCACGGTCGATTCGAAGGTCAAGGTGCCTGCCGACGCCAAAGCCGTCACGGTGTCCACCTCGATTCTCACCGACCGTCACATCGAACTGACACCGGTGTATCGCGGTGGACCGACGCTCAAGAACGGGGACGTTATCGGATTGGACCGCACGAAGACGCCCGTGGAGTTCGACAGAGTGCTGGCCATGATCGACAGGCTCTCGAAGGCGATGAAGGGCGACGGCAAGGGCGGCGGGCCGCTGGCCGATGTCGTGAACAACAGCGCCAATGCGCTGTCCGGAAACGGTGAGTTGATGAGGGCATCTCTGGACGAGTTGTCCAAGGCGCTTCGTCTGAGTGCTGACGGCGGTGCGATGACTCGTGATCAGCTGACTAAGATCATCACCCGCCTCAGTTCGCTCTTCGATGCCTCGGCACGTAACGACCAGAACATCCGGGACTTCTCCTCCCAGGTGCGGCAGCTGTCCCAGGTGCTCGACGACGAGCAGCTGGGTTCCGGAACTACCGGAAAGCAGCTGAATAGCATTCTGCTGCAGGCAGGTTCGCTCCTGGAACAGAACCGCGATGCCATCAAGGATTCGGTGGGCAATTCCAACCAGATTGCCCAGGCGGTATACGACAACCGGCGAGAGTTATCGGAAGGGTTCGATCTGCTTCCGCTGATGGCGGATAACGTCTACAACATCATCGACCCGATCAACAACGTGGTGCGTGCCCATGTGCCGGTGGACAGGTTGTTGTTCGACACTCAGGCCGCCAAGGAGATCTGCAATCTCATGGGTCTGCGCCAACTGGGATGCAGCACAGGCACCTTGCAGGACTACGGGCCCGATTTCGGATTGACGTATGTGCTCGACGGTCTCGCGGCGATGGGGCAGAAATGATCGAGATACGGAGATTCGTAGGGTCCGCGGTGGCCGTCGCCGTGCTGCTGACGAGCGGCTGCAGCACCAACGGCCTTGCCAGCCTTCCGCTTCCGGCGCCGGGGATGTCAGGTGGTTCCTATGGCCTGACGGCACTGTTCACCAACATCTTGAACCTGCCGTCCCGCGCCAAGGTGAAATTGGGTGGCGCCGATATCGGCGAAGTCGACTCCATGAGCACCACCAACTACACCGCCGTGGTGACGATGCGGATCCGTTCGGATGTGGAGATTCCGAAGGGGACCACGGTGGAGCTGCGCACCGCGACCCCGCTGGGTGACGTCTTCGTCGCGCTGAAGCCGCCGCGGCCGGCCAATCCCGACGCACCGCTCTTGCGTGATGGAGACACCTTTGGTCTCGAATCGACCACCGCCGCCGCGACGGTAGAGGCGGTGCTGAGTTCGGCGGCGATCATTGTCAACGGCGGTGCGGTACGTAACCTCACCGGCACGGTCAATGGTCTCGGCCGAGCGACTGGGCCCAACGGTGAGGCGTTCGGAGATCTGATCGGAAAGTCGAATCGGCTGCTGGGCACGCTCAATGCGCGTTCCGGTCAGCTGGATTCCGCGCTGCGGGACACCGCACAGCTTGCCGCTGAGATGAATACGCGGCACGAGGCGCTCTCGGAGCTGTTGGTCGCTGCAGCGCCAGCCACGGACACCCTGTCTGCCAATGCAACTCATATCGCCGATCTGGCCGATCAGGTGGGTGCGGTGACCAAGCAGCTCTCCAAGTTCCCCTCGATCGCGGGTACCGACACCAGCGGCCGTAGCGTCATCGCCGATATGAACACGCTGTCGCGCTCGTTCAACGACATTTCGGTGAGTCCCGACACGAGTCTTGCCGCGCTCAATCAGCTGATGCCCCCGATCGTCAAGATCATGGCCGGTTCGGCGTTCGCCGCTCGGGTTTCGATCGACAAGCTTGTACTTGGCTCTATCCCTGATATCGGCTTCAAGGGCGACCCGGGCCTGCACGGGCCCAAGCGATATGACTGGGCCAAACTCGTCGGCTCCTTCAAGTACACCCTGTGGCGCCTGCAGGAACGTGTCGTAGGGCAGGGGCCGGATGTTTCCACAATTCCGGTGCGCCCCAGCCCAACCGAGCCGGGTGTGATTGAGCCGATACCGGGTGCGGCTCCCGTCCAACCGGGGCCGCCGCGATGATCAATTCACTGGCGAACGCGGTTGTGGGTACGGTGCGAGCAGCGCACCGGAAACGCATGTGGTTGTCCTTTTTCGCGCTCGCCGCGACCTTGCTGGTGGCGTGCGGGTACCTCATGGTGGGTGCGCTGCGAGCCAGGACATTCACGTCGACCTACGAGGTGTCGCTTGAGCTACCCGAATCCGGTGGGTTGATTCCCAACCAGGATGTGGCACTGCGTGGTTTACGGATTGGCCGGGTGGACACGGTGACTCCATCGCCCCGCGGGCCGGTTGCAGTGATGCACATCGAATCCGCGGTGAAGATTCCGGTGGGATCTCCGGTGCGGGTGTCCGGGCTCTCAGCTGGAGGGGAGCAGTATGTCGACTTCGCGCCGGTGACGACCACCGGCCCTTACCTGGGTAATGGCAGTGTGATTGCCCGGGGTCAGGCGACGGTTCCCGTGTCACTTTCCAAAATGCTCGCCAACGCCGATGGCACGCTCGCTCAGGTGGATACAGCGAAATTGGAAACCATCAAACGGGAACTCCATCTCTCGCGCGAGGCGCCGCGCAAGATGACGGACATCATCGACGGCGGCGTGTTCCTCTTGTCCACACTCGATTCCGTATTGCCGGAGACGGTCAGCACCCTGAAGCACAGCCGGGTGACGTTGTCCTCTATCGCAGAGATGAACAAGGGTCTCGCCACCACCACCCCGGGTCTGAACAGGTCCCTGAACGGCGTGGCCCGCATGGACGGCGGATTCCGCACGCTGATCGATAGGGTTCCCGGGCCGTTGGCCACTACCGACGCTGTGTTCGCCGACAACTCCGACACCATGGCGCAGCTGCTGGGGAACCTCACCACGGTGGCACAGTTGTCCTATGTGCGCGTGCCGGCGCTCAATGCGCTCTTCCCCGCGTATCGCGGATCGGTGATCGAGGCGGTGGGCAACACCTTTTACGATCACGGCGTGTGGGCCACCGCCGATATATATCCCCGCTACACCTGTGACTACGGATATCCGCGTACCGCGGTGTCGGCCGCCGATTACCCGGAGCCGTTCTTGTATGCGGGCTACTGCCGAGATGACGACCCAGCGGTGCTGGTGCGCGGTGCGAAGAATGCCCCGCGGCCGGCTGATGACGATACCGCCGGCCCACCGAAGGGTGCCGACCTCGGCAAGTTGGCCGATCCGACTCCTAAGGGCCGCTTCACCATTCCCACACCATATGGCGGCCCGACCCTTCCGATTGCGCCTCCGAAATAGCGGGTCTAGCTGAATCCCAGCCAGCTGGGCAGTGCCCGACCGACGCCTCCCGCGGCATCGCACAGGGTGTAGGTGCTATCGCAATTACCCTTGGGGGAGCCGTATCCCGCCCACATGCCGCCGGCGTCCCGGCGCAGCACGATGGCTGAGGAGCCGCCACCGTCGAGTGCGATGGCCTTGTCGACACCCAGCCCGCGGTAAAGGTCCTGGAGGTTATCGGGTGTGTAACTTCCGCCCTGGAAGACCATGAGCTCATCGGTCGCGGACTTGTATCCGACCGCGGTGCGGGCGGCGGCGGGGCCGGGATCGTTCAGCTGTTCGGTGAATCCTGGAAGCAACAACTTGAGCCCGCTGACCGCGACGAACTGAACTCCCTTGTCCATCAGGCCTTCTAGCGGTCCGGTGGCGTACCCGTAGTCCTTCGGCCCGGCCGAGGCGATGACCTCAGGGGGTGAGCCGGGAGAAAAGACCATGGTGGCCAATGCGGTCCAGATTTCGTCACCGCCCGAGAGTGCCTGCTTTCCGGCGTAGACCCGGGTCCCGGTGATTTGCTTGTTGAAGTCGGCGCTGCCGTTGGCGGTATCGACGTAGGCACCGAGTGGTGAACTACACCCGGTGCTCTTCCAGTTGCCGCCCTTTTGACCACGGACGTCGAAGAAGTTGGCGTTGATGATGAAGGTGGGCTTACCCATGGTCATCCAGGCCGCCATCGGCTTGTACGTCTCGGACGCCTGCCACAGACCCTCAGCAGTACGTGCGCGTGCGTCGCGTTCACACCGGGACTGGTATCCGGAGTGGTTATCCACCAAGAGGTTTGCGCGCAGCCGCGATGATGCGCTCTTGATGACCATGAGGTGGCCGCCGTTATCTAGCGTGTATTCGTTACCGGCGGCGCTGCGGAACGGCGCTGGGTTGCCGCCCCCGAAGTTGTAGACCAGGAAGGTGCCCTTGGTGTTGGCGATGGCAGCCAACACCGCATCGTGGGCGGCCTCGGCTCGCGCGGTGTTGTGCGTGGTCGGAATGGGCAGTGCCGCTACCAGGAGCATGCCGAACGTGATGCTTATCAGGCGACGTCCGCGAGAGTGTCGCCGAAGACGCGAAAAACGTGAAATGCCCACGGCGGTCCCTCCTGTGGTGATCTTGAATAGTTAACGATAATCACAGCAGCAACACAGTCAACTTTGGTAACAAGTGGGGATCGATCGGACATCGGCAGAGTTGCGACGGCTCGCTAGCCGCCTAAGCGGGCGTGCATCTCCCACACGAGGATCTCCGCGTCGATCGTCGCGGTGACACGCACAGCGCCGGTGTCGGTGAGCCGCACGGCATCTCCCTCGGCGAGCTCTCCGGCTGTCTCGAGGGTCACGGCGCCGCGCGCGACAAAGAGATGTACGAACAGCGCCGTCGGAAGCTCCACGCTGGCACCGGCAGGAATGCGCGCAGCGTGCAGTGCCGCGTTCCTCTGGGCAATGGTGATCGCCGTCTGATCCCGGTGCCGCGGCATTCCGGACGCCACGGTCACCAGCCCGCCGCGCAGCAGCTGGTCATCGATCTCCAGCTGCTGGTATCCGGGATCGACTCCCGATTCGTCGGGTGTGACCCACATCTGGATGAACCGCACCGGATCCGAGTGACGCTCGCCTGACAGCCGCCAGGAGTCGTTCTTTTCCGAGTGCAGGATTCCTGTACCGGACGACATCCGTTGGGCCAGACCGGGATAGATCACGCCCGAGTTGCCCTCGGAGTCCTGATGCACCAGCGAGCCCTGCAGCACCCAGGTGACGATCTCCATATCGCGATGCGGATGCGTTTCGAAGCCGGCGCCGGGCAGGACGATGTCGTCGTTGTTGACCAACAACAGCCCGTGGTGGGTGTTGTGCGGGTCGTAATGCTCGCCGAACGAGAAGGAATGCTTGGAGTCCAGCCAGGAGATCTTGGTAGCGAGCCGATCACTCGCGCGTCGGACGTCGATACCCATGCCCCCAGTATGCCGAGCATGCGCAAACGCGCCGAAATCCGGCGAAATTGCGCATGCTCGCGAAGGAAGTGGAGGGGCTTACCAGTCGGCTTCGGTGTACTTGATGACGCCGCGGATGTTCTTGCCGTCCAGCATGTCCTGGTAGCCGTCGTTGATCTGCTCCAGGCTGTAGGTGCTGGTGACCATCTCGTCGATCTTCAGCAGGCCCTGCTTGTACAGGCCGACCAGCCGCGGGGTCTCGGTGTGCGTGGTGCCGCCACCAAAGATGTTGCCCTTCAAGGTCTTCTGCAACATGGTGAAGAGGAACAGGTTGAACTTCACGTCGACGTCAACCATGGCGCCCATGCCGGTAACCACACAGGTACCGGTCTTGGCGGTGAGGATCATGGCCTCTTCGATGTATTCGCCCTTCATCTCGCCGACCGTGATGATGGTCTTCTGCGCCATGATTCCCCAGGTCACGTCCATGACCGGCATGATGGCCTCGGCCATCGAGGCGTAGGCGTGGGTGGCGCCGAACTTGAGGGCCTGTTCACGCTTCCACGGCACCGGGTCGATGGCGATGACGTAGCGGGCTCCGGAGACCACTGCGCCCTGCAGCGCGCTCATACCGATACCGCCGACACCCACGATGATGACGTCCTCGCCGGGCTTGACCTCGGCGATGTTGGTGGCAGAGCCGAAGCCCGTGGGCACGGCGCAACCGAGCAGGGCGGCCGCCTCGAACGGTACTGCCGAGTCGATCTTCACCACGGAGTCCTCGTGCACCACGGCGTAGGGGGAGAAGGTACCGAGCAGGTTCATCGCGGAGACGGGTGTGTTGCCCGCGTGGATGCGATTGGTGCCATCGGCTATCGCCTTGCCGCCCAACAGGATCGCGCCGCGGTCGCAGAGCGAGCGGTAGCCGCGCATACATGGCGGACACTTACCGCAGGCGGGGATGAACGCGAAGATGACGTGGTCGCCCTCTTCCACGCTGGTAACGCCCTTGCCGACCTTGGTGACGATGCCGGCACCCTCGTGACCGGGCAGTACCGGCAGCTCCATCGGGGTGGCACCGGTCAGCACGTGGTAATCGGAGTGGCACATGCCCGCGGCATGCAGCTGGACCTGGACCTCGCCCTCGGCCGGGTCGCCGAGCGTGATCTCCTCGACAACGATCGGCTTGTTGAGCTCGCGGATCAGCGCGCCTTTTGTCTTCATTGACTGTGTCTTCCTTGTCTTGCCGTGCCGTCTTGCCTATGTGGTGCCCGAGTGAAGCAGGTCACTCCCCCGGACGAGGATAGCGGCTTTGCGTGAAAAGTGAAACGCGTTCTAAAAGGACGTGGTCAGCGACCCAACAGTGGCCCTGACGACTACCTATGCACGGTTATGAGGTCTTGTGCAAGAAGAGCTCAGGGGTTAGGAGACACCTGCGTCGTGGGTGTCCCAGTACTTCTGGCGGAGCATGCGCTTGAGGATCTTCCCGGCTCCGGACAGTGGGAGCTCGTCGACGAATTCGAAGCTGCGCGGCACCTTGTAGTTGGCGATGTGCTCGCGGCAGTGTTCCGTCAAGTCCTCTGATAGATCTTTGCCGCCGCACTCGGATTCCGCCTGTCTGACGACGACTGCGTGTACGCGTTCACCCCACCGCTCGTCGGGGATGCCGATCACCGCGCAGGCCGCGACCGCCGGATGTTTGGCCAGGGCGTTCTCCACCTCGGCCGAGTAGACGTTCTCGCCGCCGGTCACCACCATGTCCTTGATGCGATCGACGATGTAGACATAGCCGCGGTTATCCATCCGCCCGGCGTCGCCGGTGTGCATCCACCCGTTCCGGATGGCGGCCGCCGATTCTTCGGGGAGCTCCCAATAGCCCAGCATGACGTTGTCTCCCCTGACAATCACCTCGCCGATCTCGCCGCGAGGCAGTTCCTTGTCGGTGTCGCTGCTGGAGTCGACGATCATCACCTCGCAGTGCGGGGCAGCGCGTCCCGCCGAACGCAGCAGCGCTGGGTCGTCGTGGTCTTCGGGAAGCAGCAGCGTCGCAACGGGAGACACCTCGGTCATGCCGTAGGCCTGGGTGAATCGCGCGTTGGGGAAGACGCGTTGGGCGCGTTGCAATACGGCCTCGGAGATGACGGAGGCGCCGTAGGTGATGTTGTGGATGCCGGAGAGGTCGAGCCGAGCGGCTCCCGGATGATCGACCAGCATCTGAATCATGGTGGGCACCAACAGCATGTCCTCCACATCGTGTTCGACGATCGCGTCCAGCACCCCCTGCGGGGTGAACGACGGGAGGATCACGTGCGTGACATTCGATAGGTTCCCCGCAAGCACCGACGTGAAGTCGGCCATGTGGAACATCGGTGCCGAGTGCAGCAGCCGGCCGCCGCGGGTCACGAAGTTTCCGGTGGAAAGCGACCCCATCGCCGAAGCGAGCACATTGTTGTGAGAGAGCATGACGCCCTTGGGGTTTCCGGTGGTGCCCCCGGTGTAGAAGACGCCCAGCAGGCTGTCGCCTCCGGTGCGCGTGTCCTCGACGGGATCGTGTGCGTCGAGGAGGTCTTCGTATCCGATCATGTCCTCGGGTGTCGGTCCGTCACCGCAGTAAATGACGGTGACCAGGCATGGACATGCGGCACGCAACGGTGCGGCGGCGGCCTTGAACGCATCGTCTACGAGCAGCACGCGGGTGTCGGACTCCCGTAGTGAGTAGCCGATCTCGGCGAGGCTCCAGCGGATGTTGACGGCATTCAGTGCGGCACCCAACCACGGCACGGCGGTGAGGTATTCGACGTAGCGGTCGGAGTTAAGTGACAGCATGCCCACTCGGTCACCCGGCTGAACACCCATATCTCGAAGCGTCGAGGCCAACCGGCCGACACGATCGGCGAACTGTTCCACAGTGCGTTCCCGGCCCCGGTGAATCGTGATGGGACGGTGTGGGTCCTGCTGCAGTGCGCGATGCAGCCACTGGGTTATGTGCATACCCCGATCCTGCCGTCGTGCCACCCTTCCGGGGCGGGATTCGTCGAGCTAACGGGCAATATGCGTTGTCCCGGTACGATATGTGCACGGGCAACTGAGGGTGAGGGGGAGTCGATGTCTCAGGGTCTGCCGGTAGTGGTGGGGATCGTCGTCATCGCGTTGGTGTTCGCGGCGATCTACTTCATCTCCGACCGAATGCGCAAGAAGCGGATCGCGAGGCTTGAGTCGTACGCTGAGGCTCACGGCTGGATGTACGCAGCCGATGACTCGAGTCTGTTGGGACTATCCGATGGCGCGCCGTTTGGTCGGGGTGATCGCCGCACTGCTCAGGACGCATTCAATGGCACCATCGATGGGCACGAGTTCGCGTCTTTCCAATACTCGTACCAGGAGACGAGCGGCTCCGGCGACGATCGGACGACCACGACGTATGAGTTCATGGTGACGTGCATTGTTACACCGCCATCGTCCTACCGCCTGGAGATCGGTCCCGAAGGCATGCTCTCCGGATTCTTTGGTGCCCTGGGGTTTTCCGATCTGGAGCTCGAGTCCGACGAGTTCAACAAGAAATTCAAGATCAAGGCCAGCCCAGAGCGGTTTGCGTACGACGTGCTCAATCCGCGCACCATGGAACGGATGCTTGCCGACCAAAGGTATTCGCAGCCATTGCGATTCGAGAACGGTCGGCTGTTGACGTGGCGGACGGGGAGGCTAGATGAGTTGAAGATCTCCGGCGACGTGAAGTATCTGATCGACACCCTCGAACCGGTCCCCACGTACGCCTGGGAACAGCGGTAGGAACGCCACAAACGGGCCGGCAGCCGACTGGTATTGTTTTGCTAAACCGGCGGTTGGGTGCGTCGGGTGGCAAGTCGGGGGTCATATGTTCAATAGCAGCGCCATAGCCACTGTGCTCGTAGTGGCCGGTGTCGCCGTGGTGGCGGTCGTGGGATTGTCGGTTTACAGGTACCGGCGGCGTATTGCCGATAAGAAACTCGCTGAGGAACTTGCACAGTTCGCAGCAGCTCAAGGCTGGAACTACGGCAACACATCCGATCCGCTTTTGGCAAAACTCTCCTCCAGCCCCCCCTTCGGCCTGGGAGATAACCGCAGGGTCAAGGGCGTGTACCGCGGCAAGATCGGCGCTTGCGATTTCGTGTCGTTCGGGTACGCCTACGAAATAAGCCGGGACACCGGCACATTCGACATGACGACAACGTACGACTACATGGTTACGTACATCGCGACGCCGGCATCTGACTATCGGCTGGAGATTACGTCTGGCAAAACACTTTTGGATGCACTGGGTGCCAATGACTTTCATCTTGAATCCGTCGAATTCAACCAGCGCTTCCGTATCGAATGCGAGCCGGAACGATTCGCTTACGATGTGCTGAATCCGCTGACCATGCAGCGGATGCTGGCCGACCCGCGATCCGCGTGGCCGCTGCGGTTTGAGCACTCCAAGCTGATGACCTGGCAGTACGGCGAACTTGATGCGCGGCGCATCCCAGGTGCTGTTCAGTATCTGATCGACACCCTCGAACCGGTCCCCACGTACGCCTGGCAACAACATGAGGAGAAAGAATGAGCGCAGTGCTGATAGTGATCATCATCGTCGTGGCGGTTGTGGCCCTGATAATCGGACTATGGCTCTTGACGACGTACAACGGCTTCGTCAGGATCCGCAATCTGGTGCAGGAGGCGTGGAAGCAGATTGACGTCGAGCTACAACGGCGGCATGACCTCATCCCTAATCTCGTCGAAACAGCCAGCGCTGCAGCACAGTTCGAACGTGACACACTGCAACAGGTGACGGCGGCGCGCAACCTCGCTCGCGAAGTCTCCGCGACGCATCAGGGCGTCGCTGCCCAGGCGCAGGCCGAGCAGCAGCTTTCCGGGGCATTGGGGAAGTTCTTCGCTATCGCAGAGAGCTACCCACAACTGCAGTCGGTTCAGAACTTCGTCGGGCTGCAGACCGAGCTGGCCAACACAGAAGACCGTATCGCCGCAGGACGGCGTTTCTATAACGGCAATGTGCGCGCACTGAATACCAAGGTGCAAACGGTGCCGTCTAACTTTGTCGCGGGATGGTTCGGTTTCACCGCAGCCGAGTACTTCGAGCTCGAGGACCCAGAGGCACGGAAGGTGCCCAATATCCGGGGAGCCTTCGACCGGCTGAATCCGCCTCCGCAGCAGTAGATGAGCGTGCTGCTGGGCCTGCTGAGCATCGGCGCGGTCGGCGTCTGTTTCGGCGGACTGGCGATGCTGGGCGTGTGGATGTTCAAGACAGCTCAGCGGAACCGCCAACGGCGCTCGGCCTGGCTGTGGTCCTTCGCATCCGGTCGCGGCTGGAGTTTCGTTGAGTCGGAACCCGGTCTGGTGCGGCTCTCCGTGTGCGCACCATTTGGTGTGGGACACAGTCGATCTGCGACCGACGTGATCCGGGGAGTGCTCGACGAGGTGCCGTTCGTGTCGTTCACCTACATCTATCGCACGGGCAACTCATCGGACAACACCGAGGCGACCCACTCCACCATGGTGACCTGCGTACGGACCCCGCCGTCGGCGAACATGCTGCTGGTCACACCGGAAGGCGTGCTGTCGGGTCTGAGGGACACGATGGGGCTCGGAGACCTCAAGCTGGAATCGGAGGACTTCAATCGGCGTTTTCACGTCCGCACCAACAACGCCCGCTTCGCCTATGACGTACTGAGCCCCAGCGCGATGCACCGCATGCTTACCGATCGACGGTTCCAGCTGCCGATGCGGTTCGAGAACTCCAACCTGTTCACCTGGCGGTGGGAGGCGCTCAAGCCGGAATGGGTGGAGCCACATGCTCGGTATCTGATCGACATTCTCCGTGAGGTGCCGGGGTACACCTGGGACCGGCGATGAGTTTCGGCGGCGCGGATTGTCGGTACTGGTGAACGGTGGAAATACCGCCGCCCAGTCGCTAGGAGACTCGATGTCCCGCATGCTGTTCGTCAACATCCCCGTCGCCAATGCCGCCGCAACCCGCAAGTTCTTCGATCACTTGGGCTTCTCCTTCAACGATCAGTTCTGTGACGAGAACACCCTCTGCATGGTGATCAACGATCAGACCTGGGTGATGATGCTGGAGGAGGGCAGGTTCCGCGGATTCATTGCCGACGATATCGCCGATACGTCGAAGAATCGTGAAGTGCTGCTGTGTGTTTCGGCTGACAGTCGGGAGGGTGTCGACGAACTGGCAGACGCGGCGTTGGCCGCCGGCGGGGTGGATTGGATGCCGGCGGAGGAGCTCGGGTTTATGTACGGACGGTCGTTCCGCGATCTCGACGGCCATGTGTGGGGTGTCAACTGGATGGATCCGGCGCACCTGCAGTAGTGCGCAGGATCTGTGACGCCTTACGTAGAGTCGCTCTCTAGGGTGACAACACCCGCTCTACGTAAGGCGCACATGACACACAGGATTATCGGGATTCCCGCCGCCTTGGCGGCGCTCGTGGTCGGCGGTGGTATCGCCGCGGCACCCGCGTATGCGACCGATACCTTCACCCCCGGATCGCCCAACGGGATAGACAGCTACTTCCCGCAGGACGGCAACGGCGGATATCGGGTCACCCAGTACGACCTGACTCTCCGCGTCGACCCGGAAACCACCGATCTGAACGGCACCATGGTGATCCGCGCCGCTGCTACCCAGAATCTGTCGAGCTTCAATCTCGACTTCTCGGATCTGGGCACCGTCACGGCGACCGTGGACGGACGCGCGGCCACCATCGAGTTCGGCGGTGAGCATGAAATGACCGTCACCCCGGACAAGGGCATCCGCGCCGGAAGTTCCTTCACCACCACGATCACCTACGCATTCAACGAGCAGCAGGAGGCGCAGGAGCGTGGGTTGGGCGCGCTGCCCGGTTGGGTGCGCAGCACCAGTGGCGGGTATGCCAAGGGCGGTGAGCCCGATGGTGCCGAGAGCTGGTACCCGTCGAACAACACCCCGGTGAACAAGGCCCCGTTCAAACTCACGGCGACGGTTCCGTCCTCCTGGGTTGCGGTGGGCGGCGGCCGGGAAGGCAAGGCCAGCGAGTCGAACGGCTGGACGACCACCACCTGGAACGAGCCGAACCCGGTTGCCATGTATCTGGTTCCTTTCGCCGTGGATCATTTCTCGGTGTTCCGCTCTACCCTGCCCAGCGGAACTCCCGTGGTGAGCGCGTTTGCGCCCGACGCGGGTTCCGGGAGCGCCGAGGCGCGGCTGCCCGAGGTGCTGAGCTTCCTGGAATCCAAACTCGGCAAGTACCCCCACGTGGCCGCCGGCGGTATCTTCGCCGACCCGATCCGCGAGGACATCGCGTTCAGCGCCTTGGAAACTCAGACCCGTCCGTATTACACGTTCAGCCGGGATGTCGAGGAGGACAAGCGGCTTTCGGTGGTGGTGCACGAGAACACCCACGAGTGGTACGGCGATGTGGTGTCGGTCGAACAGTGGCGCGATATCTGCCTCAACGAGTGCTTCGCTTCTTATCTGCCGTGGATGTGGTCGGAGGAGAAGGACGGCAAGTCCATCGACAAGCACTACCGCGACACCGTCGAGAAGATCTGGGACGAAGACAAAGTGTGGGGAAACCTGCTCTACGACATGTGCCCGGGTGGCGCCGAATGCAGCGCCGAAGAGGTCTTCAATCCGCTGGGTGTGTACGGGAAGGGGCCGTTAGCGCTCCATGCGCTGCGACGCACCATCGGGGACAAGGCGTTCCTGGAGATCTTGCGGTCCTGGCCGACTGCGCATAAGTGGGGCAACGCGACCTGGCCGCAATTCGAGGCGTACGTGCAGAAGGTCACCGGCAAGGATCTGTCCGGTTTCTTCACCGCCTGGTTCCACAGTACGACCCGCCCGGCTGACCAGTACCTGTTCCCGGGGAGCCTCGCACAGCGGTAGTCAGTCGGTGAGTTCTGAGGGCAGACCGAACTTCTCGAACAGCGAGATATCGAAGAAGCACACCACGTGGGCCACGCCGTCCTGCGTGACGTCCAGGACGTGCATCTGGAAGGGGCGGTGCACCCCGTCGCCCTCACGCATGTAGAGGCCGATCGCAGGCTGACCGTTGGCGGACGTCTCGACGAGACGCATATCGCCGGCGTGCTCGGCGGGGCACTGCTCCTTGATGAGCGTGGCGATGCTCTGCCCGCCCTGGTACCAACCGGTGAACGGTGGCATTTCCCAAATGGCTTCGGTGGTAAACATTTTCGCTATGGCGTCGACGTCGTATCGCTCGAACGCGTTGATGTACTGCCGTAGCTGCTCCCGCAGCATCGGATCCTCGGGCTCCAGCAGGGTTTCCTCCTGCGGTGACACCTCCTGCAGCTGTGCGCGGGCGCGTTGCAGCAGACTGTTCACCGCGGCGGTGGTGGAGCCGATGGCCTCGGCGACCTCCTGAGCCTTCCACTGCAGCACCTCACGCAGCACCAGCACCGCGCGCTGTTTGGCGGGCAGATGCTGCAACGCTGCGACAAACGCCAAACGCACCGATTCCCGTGAACCCACGATGCTGGCGGGGTCGGTGGCATCGTCGGGCAGCGGCTCCAGCCAGGGGATCTCGGTGCGCTCGTCCAAATCGTCGAGCGGGTCGGCACTGGGGGCTCCCAATCCGGTCGGCAGCGGCCGACGCTGCTTGCCCTCCAGCGCCGTCAGACAGGTATTGGTGGCGATCCGGTACAGCCAGGTGCGTACCGACGACTTGCCCTCGAAGCGGTCGTAAGCCTTCCAGCCGCGCAGGTAGGTCTCCTGCACCAGGTCTTCGGCATCGTGGATGGACCCCGTCATCCGATAGCAGTGGGCCAGTATCTCGCGCCGATATTGTTCGGTGTGCGAAAGAAATTCATCCTCGATGGCTTGTGCCGTCACGGGCGCGAGGATAGTCGCCCCCACCGACACATGTCAGGTTGTTACTGGGTGTATGTGCACGGGCAGCTCGTCATCCCAAGGTTGGCGGTTCACCATGTCGGAGACCCGTACGTAGCCGCTTTCGAACTCACCGGTGGCAGCGTCCACTAGCCGGTATTGCTGAGTCTGTCGATGGATGGGTTGGGCGTCGAGTAGCACGATGCGCACCTCGCCCGGTTCGAACTGGCAGCGTTCCTGCATCGCGGCGATCAGCTGCTCGTTGTGCATGTGTCCGTCGCCGAAGTTCCAGCCGATAGCGGTGCTGCAGATGCGTTCGCCATCGGTGATGACGTATTCATCTTCGTTCTGCCCGGCCATGGCCCGGTGCGCGAGGGTGAACATGGCGCGCCCATGTGTGTTCATCGCGCGGAATGCGTAGCCGATGTACATGAGCAGCGGCGCTTGTTCGGTGCCGTAGTACCGCTCCATCTGTGCCTGCGGCATGCTCGCGATCGCGACGATGTTCTTGTCGATCTTCTCGCTGGCGGACGGCTTGATGCACCACAGTGTGGTGTCCCAGTTCCCCGCGTAGTACCTCATGCCGGGCAGGAAGGAGATCTTGCGAGGCAACAGGTTTCCGGCAACGACAACTCCGGCGCTCACGGCGAACAAGAGCAGCACGGGCACCGGGTGCTCCATGTTGTGCAGGCCGACGTTCGTATGCGCGACGAAAAGCGACAGCACACCGAAGATCATGAACACATTCCATTCCAACGGCACACCCATCGGGATGGCGGTGAGGATGCCCAGGTGGAAGCACACCATGGCGATAGCCGCGATAGTGGTGACCCACCCGCCATGGCTGAAGAACAGCGCGATGGGCACCAGCATCTCGATGGCGGTGCTCAGATGTGCGACGAGCCGAGACAGTGTTCCTGGGCGTAGGTCGTCCGGGAAGTCCTCGAAGAACGCCCGCTTGAGCCGCTTGGCGCGGATGAGCGGGTTATTGGACATCATCGTTGAGATGACAAAAGGAAAGTGGTGGTTGAGCTTTGACGTCGCCGCCCCCATCCAGATGACGACGAAGATGAGTTTGGCGGCGACGATCATGTCGGCCCCGGCGAAGAGGAACGTCACGGTAAGGGCCCCGTACACCTCGCCGCGGGCGGCCAGGAAGATCACCTTGTCGCGCAGGCCGGCGACGGCCAGCAGCCCGAGGATGGTGGCGATCTGCCAGGTGGGTAGCAGCCCCGTCTCCGTGGGGCCGGACAGCAGTGCGTAGAGCGTCGTCACCAGAAGGGTCGCATAGAGCGCGATATCGACAGGGGTCCTGGCGGTGCCCTTGGTGAGCGGGACGCGGGGCCAAGGTGGCAGCCGAATAGTGTTGGGGCGCAACCAGTACAAGATCGAACCCAGGGGTGGGAAGAACCTGTTGTTGAGCGGCCCGAAGCCGCAGCCGAGGCCGACGACCTCGAACAGCATGGTGTAGAGCACAACCTTCTGGAAGACGATGGGTTCGGACCAGTCGGAGGTGCCTGTGGCCACCATGGCGAACAACCAGCCGCCCAGGATGTACAGGCCGATTTTCAGCACATAGAACAGGTGCAGGGCGACCGGTGTCCCGAAGCCCACCTCGGCCCAGTGTCGGGCCATCGGACGGATCTTCTCGGCGCGGGTGCCCTTGCTCCATTCGACGATATCGACGACGGGCAGCGTGGGCTTGAGGAATCCCATGCGCTCACACTAGAACGTGTTCTAGGTCCGGCGGGCAGGAGCGGAGCGATTAGGGGATTGGCAGATTGATGGTCGGTACTCGCCTGCTCCGAGGTTCCGTAGAGTTTCCGGGGTGAGCGGATCTCGGGTGCAGCGCGTCTTCGACGGCGCCGATAACGTGCGAATCGTCTACGACACCTGGACGCCGACGGTGTCACCGCGAGCGGTGGTCGTGCTCTCCCACGGATTCGGCGAACACGCGCGCCGGTACGACCACGTCGCGCAGCGGTTCAATGAGGCCGGATACCTGGTGTACGCCTTGGATCACCGAGGCCACGGCCGTTCCGGTGGCAAGCGCGTATACCTGAGGGATATCTCGGAGTACACCGACGACTTCGGCACCCTGGTGGACATCGCGGCACGTGAGTACCCGGATCTGAAGCGAATCGTGCTGGGACACAGCATGGGCGGTGGGATCGTCTTCGCATACGGCGTGGACCACCAGGACCGCTACGACCTGATGGTGCTCTCCGGGCCGGCGATCGCCGCGCAGGTGGGGTTGCCGTATGTGCTGACGTTGGTGGCCCCGGTGGTGGGGCGCCTGATGCCCGGGCTGCCGGTCCAGCAGCTCGACGCCAACGGGATCTCCCATGACCCGGCGGTCATCGCCGCGTACAACGCCGACCCGTTGGTGCATCACGGCCGGGTGCCCGCGGGTATCGGCCGAGCGCTGCTGGGCGTGGGGAAGACGATGCGGCAGCGCGCCGCGGGACTGAAGCGTCCGGTGCTGACGATGCACGGCGGGGACGACCGCCTGACGGCGCCCGAAGGCAGCTTGTGGCTCGCCGAATCGGCACCCGATGCGACGTTGAAGATCTGGAAGGGCCTGTACCACGAGATTTTCAACGAGTTCGAAAAGGAACTGGTGCTCGACGAAGTGGTGGGCTGGATCGACGCCCGTCTCTGACCCCGCCCTCTGACGCCGACACGCCGCGTCGTGGCGGTTTCGTATTGCATATGTTCGCCATAAGACGGCGTGTCGGTGGCCGGTTGTGGCCATCGAAACACAACCGGAACGACTTGACAACCAAGGTTGTCAGAAATGTGGGGGATGCGGGGGTGCCGCGGCATGTCCCTGCGCTCGCCTAACCTGGCCTTCGTGACAGAGGACAAGCAGCTCTCGCGGATCGCCGCTCTGCTCCGTCAGGCCGAGGGCACCGACAACGCCCACGAGGCCGAGGCCTTCATGGCGGCGGCGCAGCGACTAGCCACCGCGACCTCGATCGACTTGGCGGTCGCTCGTGCGCACTCGGCGAAACGAGACGCCCAGGCGCGGCCCATTCAGCGCACCATCACCATTGGCGAGGCGGGCACCCGTGGCCTGCGGACCTACGTCAACCTGTTCGCATTGATCGCCGGCGCCAACGACGTCACGTGCGATGTAGCGTCCAACTCGACCTACGTGTACGCCTACGGCTTCGCCGAGGACATCGATGCCGTCCACGCCCTCTACGCCAGCCTGGTCGTTCAGATGGTCAGGGCCTCCGACGCCTACATCAGCTCCGGGGCGCACCGCCCGACCCCGACCATCACGGCCCGCCTCAACTTCCAGCTGGCCTTCGGGACGCGGGTGGGACAGCGGCTGACCGATGCGCGGCAGGAGGCGCGCGCCGAGGCTGTCAAAACCGAGAGGCGTGGTACGGGAACCGAACTGGTGTTGCGTGACAAGGACATCGAGTTGCGCGACTTCTACAAGGACACCTCCGTGGCGCGCGGGCGGTGGCGCGCGGTGAATGCTTCTGCAGGGTATTCCTCGCATGCTCGACGGGCGGGTGACCGTGCGGGCCGGCGGGCACGGCTCGGTGCCAGCTCCGAATTGGCTGGTGCCCGTGGCGCATTGGAGCAGACCTGAGCGACCGTCCGCGCGACACCCAGCGCGCCAAGGTGTACGCCGCCGAGGAGTTTGTCCGCGCCATCTTCGAGCGGGCCGCGAGCCACAGTCGGCGCGATATCGACTTCTTCGGGGCCAACCTGACGCTTCCGCCCGAGGCCCGGTTCGCGTCGGTCGAGTCGGTCCAGCGGTATGTCGACGATGTGCTGGCTCTCGTTGGGAGCAGATGGTCCGCTGGACCGATCACGGTGCGTGCCCGCCGCGGGGCCGCCGCTGCCCACTACGAACGCGACGGAGACCGGGCGGCCATCGCCGTTCCCGACGATCGCAACGGAAGTGTCTGGGCCATGCGTGAACTGGTGATCCTGCACGAGTTGGCGCATCACCTGTGCCCGCAGGACGTTCCGGCGCACGGGCACGAGTTCGTCGCCCTCTATCCCGAGCTGGCGGGGCTGGCGATGGGGCCGGAGGTGGAGTTCATCCTGCGCACCGTCTACGCCCGCGAGGGAGTGCGCTAGCGCACGACAGCGATGGCCAGCCCGTCCCAGCCCTTAACGCCGACTGTCTGCAGCGCGGTGGCATCCAGACGTGGATCAGAACCCAGCCGCTCCAGTGCCTGGCGAGTGCCCTCGGCGTTCGGACCCTCCTCGGATATCCAGCGAATCACGTTGTCCACCACAATCACTGCCCCGGGCTCTGTTAGTCGCAGCGCCCAATCGAGGTAGCTGGGATTGTTGGACTTGTCGGCGTCGATGAACACCAGATCGAAGGGTCCCTCGACCGAGGGAAGTGAATCGAGCGCCGGGCCCACCAAGATCTCCACACGTTCGGCGAGCGCGGCGCGCTCCAGGCTGGACTGAGCGACGGCGGCATGCTTGGGATCGAACTCGAGGGTCACCACTGCACCCTCGGACCCGACCGCCTTGGCGAGCCATGCGGTGCTGTAGCCGCCGAGCGTCCCGATCTCCAGCACGCGGCGGGCCTTGGCGATCGTCGCCAGCAGGTACAGGAATTTGCCCTGCGCGGCCGATACCGCGATATCCGGCAGGCCGCCCTCCTCCTGTGCCTGCCGAATGTGATTCAGCTCGGCGGCGTCGGTAGCGACGGTGCGCTCCAGGTAGTCGTCGGTATCGGTCCACACTGATTGGGAGAGAGTCACTTCCGCGAGGGTACGCCCGATTCCTGAATTTTGAGTTATGCACGCGAACGTCGTGGTATTAACACGTAGCCCGTTCTCGTTGCGGCCAAAAAGGAGCCGGTAATGGCACTTGTCGACTATCGCGACATCTTGGGAAAAGTCATCGTGGGGGTCAGTGTCCCCGCAGTACTCGGCCTAGGCGCGTTAATGGCCAGCCGCTGGGGAAACGCGGTGGCCTACTCTGCCGGCTCCCAGCACATGGCCTTTCTCAACACTTGCCTGTCGATCTTCTTCGTTATCTGTGGAGCGACGGCACTTGTGCTCTTCACGCGAATCGCGTACCGGTACCTCGCCGATTCCACTGGCTCCGCCACATTTGATCCGTGGGATCTGATCCTGCTGGCCATCGGATTGTCACTGCTCGTCGGCGGAATCATGTACTTCATCGACATCTTCACCTACCTGCCGCCACGCCCGCGCACACCAACCCCCACACCCTTCAATTTCCCGCGAATTAGTCCCACGCGGATATTCACCCCGACGACCACCATCAGGTGGCCGTCGTAAATCCTCAGCCCCGCAGCGCGGAGATGAAGATCCGCGGGACTTTCAGCAGGCTGGGCTTACCGGCGAAGTCGACCAGCAGTTGGCCGGTGCTCGCCGCGGTGGCATTGCTCACGAACCACGGCGGCTTCGGGGACAGTGCCCATTCACCGTGCAGCACCGACCGCGGGAACGGCCGGAACGGTCCGCGAACCACGGTGCGTTCCGGCTTCTCGACCAGGAAGCCGTTGTGCACCACGCCGATTCCGCTCTGCACATCGTTCAGGGCATGGCCGGGGAATGCGCCCCAGGTGGCGGAGGGGGTCAGGTAACCCACGCCAGTCCAGGCGTTGATGGCGACGGTGCCGTACCGCAGGTCCTCGACCAGGGTGTCGAAATTCGATCCGAGCTGCTCAATGGTGTCGGGGTGCGCGAGGATGTTCACCCCGAGGGTTCCGACGAATTCCTCGTTGGCAACACGTGCGGCCTCCAGCAGGTACTCCGACCCGTCGGAGCTCAGTTCGATGACACCGAGCACCGGCCCGAAATACTCGGTGCGCAGCAGTGCAGTCCGATCCTCGGGATCGACGACCAAGACCCGCGCACCGTTCTGCCCGAGCCGTTCGGCACTGGGATAGGACTGTTGTGCACCTGCCACTCGGTCATCCGAACCGGGGTAGTAGGCGGGACGGGGCGGTGCCTCGTCGACGGCCTTGCGCAGCGCGGCAAGGAATTCCTCGCGCTGCGGCCACGCCCTGGAGAGCACCACGACCTGCGAGGCGATGCAGTTGTACCCGTTGTTGTGCAACCGCTGGGTGGCGACGTGGCGGGCCTGGAACTCGATATCGGAGGAGCTCCATTCGCCGGGCACCACGATTGTTGGCGAAACGCCGCCGAGCTCGCTGGTGATCGCCTTGTCCAGGACCGGTTGATTGGCGGCCTTGCGCTGCGCGCCCTCATCGCCGGTGCCGAACACAATGGCGTCGTGGGTGACCGAGCTGCCGGTCATGTGGACGTGATCCACCAGCTGGTGATGCACCAGGTACGTGCCGACGTCGGCGCCGCCGGTGAGGATCCGCACCGCGCCGATCTCGATGAAGGGCTGAAGTACGGCGGTGAACACCGGTAGCAGCGGGTCGGTGATGGGATTCAGCTTCAGCGCCACCACGCGATTGTTGGCGAACAGCTCGTAAAGGGTGTCCAGCGGTGCGATCGAGGTGATGTTGCCCGCGCCGAGCACCGCGCCCACCCCGTGGGTTTGGCTGGGATCGTGTTGTGCCAGGCCCGCGGTACGCAGCGCCTCGGCCTGGTCCACGCCGGGCTGCAACCACAGCTCGGCGCTGAATCCGGACAGCAGCAGGCTGTCGAAGATATTGAGCGGCAATACCGAAACCGTGGTGCGTCCACCGGGGGTGACCCCGAACTTGGCGTCACGCAACGGGCTCTGACCGGCCTGCAGATTCTCGAGGCTTGCGATGAGGGCGGCGATGGCCCCCGCGACGGCGTACGGGCCCGAGATCCATTCCTCGCCGACTAGTGGGGAGTCCGGGTCGAGCTTCTTGATCTGGAACGCCGCGGCCTGCACCCACTGCTCGGCGTTGTCGATCACGCGCTGGCGGGCATCTGCCAGTAGTCGCAACCGTTTTTCCAGAGAGGTTTCGGCCCAAGCCTTTTCGCCATCGACCAAGTCTTGCAATGCCTGGTCTACCGGGGATTCGATCTGCACGTCGGTCATATTTGTCTGCTCACGCTCTTGTCGAATTCGAGGAGTGCGTCATGGTCGTTTGACGGTACGGGGTGGGGCCTGGGCTTCCTCCCGGTTCGTCAGGATCGAGCGTACTGCGCACAGGTACGTGGCGTACCAGTGCGCAAATGGTACGCGATGTACCACTTGATTGGCTAGGGTGAGATCCGTGCAGCCAGAGGTGCGGGACGGGGTAGTGAGCAGATGGAGCGGCCAGCGTGAGCGCCGCCGCGTCGAGTTCGTCGACGCCGCTCTCGCCGCCATCGCGGAACACGGCCCGCAGACGTCTACCGAGCAGATCGCGGTGTATGTCGGAGTCACCCGGACCAAGCTGTACCGGCATTTCACCTGTGCCGCGGACCTCCAACGCGCGATCGCGCAGCGCGCCAGCGAGATGATGATTGCCGAGCTCGCACCGGTCTGGCAGCCGCACGGCTCGATGGGGCAGATCATTGAGGCCGGTGTCGGCGCGCACGTGCGCTTCCTCGTTGGGCACCGCAACCTGTACCGCTATCTGGCTCGCTGCTCGCTGGCCGAAGATTCCGACGCCCACGACGCCATCACCGATATCAAGTTCTCGATCGGCACGCAGCTGGGTCAGGTCTTCGGGGTATACGTGGGCGCATTCGGGGTCGAGGCCGATACGGAACTTTCGGCGATGAGCATCGTCGGGATGGTCGAGACCGCCGCGGGGCATTGGCTGGACAACCCGGGCGGCACCTCACAGGAACGCTTGATCGACGATCTGGTCCGCTGGATCTGGCTGCTGATCGATGACACCCTGCGGTCCGGTGGCGTGTACCTCGCCAGAGAGGAACCCCTGTCGGAGCCCGAGGAAATCGCTCGGACCGTGGAGCAATACCGCGATCCGGGGCGAATCGCTCCGGCCTAGCCGCAGACCGCGCCGACGGCGGCCGACTGCACCAGCTTGACGTACTTGGCCAGCACCCCGGTCTTGTACCGCGGCGGGAGCGGCTCGAATCCCTCACGGCGCTTGGCAAGTTCGGCCTCGTTGACGAGTAGGTCGAGATTTCCGTTGGCAACGTCGAGCCGGATCCGGTCGCCGTCCTTGACGAATGCGATGGGTCCGCCGTCCACGGCCTCTGGTGCGATATGTCCGACGCACAGACCGGTGGTGCCGCCGGAGAAGCGTCCGTCGGTCATCAGCAGCACGTCCTTGCCTAGCCCGGCGCCCTTGATGGCGCCGGTGATGGCCAGCATCTCGCGCATACCGGGGCCGCCCTTGGGGCCCTCATAGCGGATGACGACGACGTCGCCATGGGTAATGGTGCCGTCCTCCAGCGCATCGAGCGCTGCCCGTTCCCGCTCGAAAACCCGTGCGGTGCCCTCGAACACATCGGAATCGAAGCCCGCCGACTTGACCACGGCGCCCTCCGGTGCCAGCGAGCCGTGCAGGATGGTGATGCCGCCCGTCGGGTGGATCGGGTTGTTCATCGCGCGCAGCACCTTGCCATCCGGGTCCGGTGGCGCGATGTGCGCGAGATTCTCGGCCATGGTCTGACCCGTGACCGTGAGGCAATCACCGTGCAGCAGGCCGGCATCCAGCAGTGCCTTCATGACCACCGGGACGCCACCGATCTCGTCGACATCCTTCATCACGTGGCGGCCAAAGGGTTTCACATCGGCCAGGTGCGGCACCTTCTTGCCGACGCGGGTGAAATCGTCGAGGGTCAGCTCGACCTCTGCTTCCTTGGCGATGGCCAACAAATGCAACACCGCGTTGGTGGAACCGCCGAACGCCATCACCACGGCGATGGCGTTCTCGAAGGCCTCCTTGGTGAGGATGTCGCGCGCAGTGATGCCTCGCCGCAGCATCTCCACGACAGCGTGGCCGCTGCGGCGAGCGTACTCTTCACGGCGCTTGTCGATTGCGACCGGAGATGCGCTGCCCGGCAATGACATTCCCAGAGCCTCGGCCGCACTGGCCATGGTGTTGGCGGTGTACATACCGCCGCAGGCGCCCTCACCCGGACAGATGGCGCGTTCGATGATGTCGACGTCCGCGCGCGACATCAGACCGCGGGCGCAGGCGCCGACAGCCTCGAAGGCGTCGATGATGGTGACTTCCTTTTCGGTGCCGTCGGTGAGCTTGGCCTTACCCGGCATGATCGAACCGTTGTAGAAGAACACCGAGGCCAGGTCCAAACGTGCTGCGGCCATGAGCATTCCGGGGATCGACTTATCGCATCCGGCCAGCAGCACGGACCCGTCCAGTCGCTCTGCCTGCATCACGGTCTCGACGCTGTCGGCGATCACCTCACGGGACACCAGTGAAAAGTGCATACCCTCATGGCCCATCGAGATGCCGTCGGACACCGAGATTGTGCCGAACTCCAGCGGATAGCCCCCGGCCTCGTGTACACCCTCTTTGACCGACTTCGCGAGCCGCTGCAGCGACATGTTGCAGGGGGTGATCTCGTTCCACGACGAGCCGACGCCGATCTGCGGCTTGGCCCAGTCGTCGTCTCCCATGCCTACCGCGCGCAGCATCCCACGGGCGGCGGTCTTCTCCAGGCCGTCGGTGACGTCACGGCTTCTGGGCTTGATATCGGGCTGCTGCGGGGCTGACATGGGGTTAAGTATCCCTCGCCGGTGCAAGCGCGATTTCTCGGCCGCCGACACGCCGCCTCCTGGCGGAAACGTGCGTTACGAAACCGCCGCAAAACGGCGTGTCGACAGCAATGATGGCGGGTATGCCATTAATGCCGGTCAGTGACTCGATGTTCCTCATCGGGGAAACGCGGGAGCACCCATTCCACGTCGGCAGTCTGCAGCTGTTCAAACCGCCCCCCGATGTCGGCCCCGATTACGCCGAGGTGTTCTACGAACAGCTGATGTCCACCACCGAGGTGTCATCGGATTTCCGCAAACGGCCCGGCCAACCGCTGGCGATCATGGGCAACCTCACCTGGATCATCGACGATGAGATCGACTGGGAGTACCACGTGCGCCGCGAGGCGCTGCCAAGCCCGGCCCGCGTGCGCGAACTGCTGACGGTCACCTCCCGCTGGCACAGCTCCCCGCTCGACAGGCACCGGCCCTTGTGGGAAATGCATGTGGTGGAAGGGCTTTCGGACGGACGCTTGGCCGTCTACACCAAGATGCACCATGCGGTGATCGATGGCGTCGGTGCCTTGCGGATGATGATGCGCTCGCTGACCGATGATCCCGACGCGCGCGACTGCCAGGCCGTGTGGGCCCCGGCGAAACGGCGCGCCAAGAGCAGCATCGTTAGCACCACCAATACCTCGGCGCTGGATCTCGTCAGAGGAGCGGCCGGTGCGATGAAACAGGTCGTCTCGATTCCACCCGGCCTGCTCAAGTACGGACGGCACGCGCTGTCCGACCCCCAGCTGGTCAGGCCGCTGTCGGCACCGCACACGATGCTGAACGTCTCGATCGGGGGAGCGCGACGATTCGCGGCGCAAACCTGGTCGATGACGCGGATCAAGGAGGTCGGTAAGGCGCTGGGCGGCACGGTCAACGATGTGGTGCTGGCCATGTGTGCGGGTGCGCTGCGTACCTACTTGGAGGAGCAGAACGCGCTACCCGATAAGCCGCTGATCGCCATGTGCCCGGTGTCGATCCGGGCGGAGGGTGACCAGAACTCGGGGAACTCGATCACCGCGCTGCTGGCCAATCTGGCGACCGACAAGCCCGATCCGCTGGAGCGGTTCAGTGCGATCCGGGACTCGGTGCAGGCCGCCAAGTCGGTGCTCTCGGAAATGACGCCCATGCAGCGGATGCTGGTCGGCGCCCTCAACGGCGCCCCCGCACTGAGCAGTGCCGTCCCGGGTTTGGTGGACCGGACCACACCTGCGTTCAACGTGATCATTTCCAATGTCCCCGGCCCGCGCACCGATATGTTCTGGAACGGGTTCGAGATGGACGGGTGTTACCCGGCATCCATCCCGATCGACGGAGTGGCGTTGAATATCACCTGCACCAGCAGCGGCTCTTCGATGCATTTCGGGTTGACCGGATGCCGCACGAGTGTGCCGCATCTGCAGCGCATCCTCACTCATCTCGAGGAAGCGCTGACGCAGCTGGAAGAGTCCGTCATCTGAGGGCTAGTACCCTCAAGGGGTATGCAAGATCTGAACCTTGTACCCTACGGGGGTATCTGGGTTACGATGGTCGCATGCGAAACCGAACTCGGACGGCCATCATCGCCGGCGTCGCCGCTGCGGCGCTGGTTCTGTCAGCGTGTAGCTCGGATAAAAAGGGCGACGAAACGAAATCCGAGCACTCGGGCCATTCCGGGATGTCCACAACCCTGGACACCAACACCGCATCGGCTCCGGCCTCGGACCACAACGATGCCGACGTGACCTTCGCCCAGCAGATGATCATGCATCACCAGCAGGCCGTCGAGTTGGCCGCGTTCACGGAGGGGCGGACCGCCAACCCCGCGATCCTGGAGCTCGCGAAGAACATCGAGACGGCGCAACAGCCCGAGATCGACACCTTCACCGAATGGCTCAAGAACTGGGGCAAGCCCGTAATGCCCGAGGGGCACGACCCGGCGGGGCATATGCCTGGCATGGTGGACACGCCAGTTTTGGACCGGATGAAGACCCTCAACGGTGAGGCCTTCGACCAGCTGTGGCTGCAGTCGATGATCGCCCATCACCAGGGCGCGGTCGCCATGTCGAATGCGGAACTCTCCGGGGGCCAGTACCCTGCAGCAAAGCAGCTGGCGCAACAGATCATCGATAATCAGCAGCCCGAGATCGATACGATGCAAGGCCTCCTCAAGGGATAATGGACATGACCACCAAGACTTCGACCGGACACGGTTACTCGCTGAAAAAGGATGACTACGCCAAGCGTCTCTTGCGTATCGAGGGACAGGTGCGCGGTATCGCAAAGATGATCGACGATGACAAGTACTGCATCGACGTGCTGACCCAGATCAGCGCCGCACAGAGTGCGCTGCGGTCGGTTGCGCTGGGGCTGCTCGACGAGCATCTCGGTCATTGTGTCTCCAACGCCGTTGCCTCCGGCGGCGCCGATGCCGAGGAGAAGCTGGCCGAGGCCTCCGCGGCGATCGCCCGGTTGGTGCGCAGCTAGATCAGGGTGGGGCGCGAGCCCATCCCTCCGCTCGCGCTTAGGAGTTGAGCGCGGCAACCACCATCTGCCGTAACACTGCTCGCGTCTGCGCAGGTGCCGATCGACCGGCGCTGTAGGGCGTTGAGTTCATCAGACCGAAGGCGGCATGTGCCTTGATCCGCGCATCCGATTCATCGAGGTCGTGATCGGTCCGGCAGAGCACCTGGACCCAGACCTCCACGTAGCGGCGCTGGTATTGACGTACCTGACGACGTGCGTTCTCCGGTAGCGAGTCGAGGTCGCGGTCCTGTACCCGGATCAGATCGCTCTCGTTGAGTGCGAAGTCGAGATGGAAGTCAATGAGCCGGGACAGGCTCTCGTGTGCGGTCTCGGCGGTCTCAGCTTCGTTGGTTCCCCCCTCGAGGAGCCGGCGGCTGACATCGGCCAGCAGATCCACCAGCAGAGCCTCTTTGTTGGGGAAGTGTCGGTAGATCGCCGGACCGCTGATCCCGACTGCGGAGCCGAGATCCTCCAGGCGCACCCGCGCATATCCCCGCATGGCCACCAAGCGGGCCGCGGCTGCCAGCAGTTGATCTCGCCGATCAGCCTTGGCGCGTTCGCGTTTGTTCGGGGTTTCCGACTCGGGTACCAGGTTGGTCATCAAACCTTCTCAGTGGCTCGATCTAGACAAATCAGTTAACGGAGATTACCTTAGACCAAGTTAATCCTGATTAACTGAAATTTAAACTTCGGAGCTGAGTATGACTCTCGTAGGTGAGCAGAACAGGGCCGAGCATGCCCGTTTGGTCACGGAGTTGCGTGAGCGGCTCGCACGCGCGGCGCTCGGCGGTAACGAACAGTCCCGGCAGCGGCATGTGGACCGGGGCAAGCTCCTGCCACGCGATCGCGTTGGCGCCCTGCTCGATCCGGGCAGCCCGTTTCTGGAGTTATCGGCGCTTGCGGCCAATGGCATGTACGAGGACGAGGCTCCCGGCGCCAGCATCATTGCCGGTATCGGTCGGGTCTCGGGACGCGAGTGTGTAATCGCCGCCAATGACGCGACCGTCAAGGGCGGCACCTACTACCCGATGACGGTGAAGAAGCATCTACGCGCCCAGGAAGTCGCGCTGCAGAACCGGCTGCCCTGTATCTACCTGGTGGACTCAGGTGGTGCGTTCCTGCCGATGCAGGACGAGGTGTTCCCGGACCGCGAGCACTTCGGCCGGATCTTCTACAACCAGGCCACCATGAGCGCCAAGGGAATTCCTCAGATCGCCGCGGTGCTGGGTAGTTGCACCGCGGGCGGTGCGTACGTGCCGGCGATGAGCGACGAGGCCGTCATTGTGCGCAAGCAAGGCACGATCTTCCTCGGTGGTCCGCCGTTGGTGAAGGCTGCGACGGGTGAGGTGGTGACGGCCGAGGAGCTCGGCGGTGGCGACCTGCATTCCCGTACCTCGGGTGTGACCGATCACCTGGCCACCGACGATAACGACGCTCTACAGACTGTGCGCCGGATTATCTCCACCTTGGCGCCCAAGGCAGAGTCGCCGTGGCCGGTTGTCGAAACGATTGCCCCGGAACGTGATCCGCGCACGCTGTATGACGTGGTGCCCACCGATCCGCGTATCCCGTACGACGTTCACGAGGTGATCGTCCGATTGGTGGACGGCGGCACGTTCACCGAGTTCAAGGCGGAGTACGGAAAATCCGTGGTGACCGGTATTGCGAGGTTGCACGGGCACCCTGTCGGCATCATCGCGAACAATGGTGTGCTTTTCGCCGAAAGTGCCATGAAGGCAGCACATTTCATCGAGATCTGTGATCAGCGACGGATACCGCTGGTGTTCCTGCAGAATATCTCCGGCTTCATGGTGGGCCGTGATTACGAGGCCGCCGGTATCGCCAAACACGGGGCAAAGATGGTCACCGCCGTTGCGTGCGCGCGGGTGCCGAAGCTGACTGTGGTGATTGGCGGCTCCTACGGAGCCGGCAACTACTCGATGTGCGGTCGGGCCTATGCGCCACGGTTCCTGTGGATGTGGCCGAACGCACGTATCTCGGTGATGGGTGGGGAGCAGGCCGCCTCGGTCCTCGCCACTGTGCGCGCCGATCAGCGTGCGGGCTCAGGACAAGAGCTCACCGAGGCCGAACAGGAAGCCTTCAAGGCGCCCATCCGCGAACAGTATGAACGCCAAGGTAATCCGTACTACTCCACCGCGCGCCTCTGGGATGACGGGATTATCGATCCCGCCGACACCCGCACGGTGCTGGGGCTGGCGCTAGGAGTCTGCGCCAATGCACCCCTTGAACCGGTTTCCTACGGCATCTTCAGGATGTGACGTGATGACAGTGCGCAGTGTCCTAATCGCGAACCGCGGCGAGATCGCGGTCCGCATCGCGTCAACCCTGCATGCCATGGGAATTCGCTCCATCGCGGTCTATACGGACGGGGACACCGATCACCTCGCTGCCTGCGATACCGCGGTGCGCCTCGGCGCCGATTCCTCGAGCTATCTCGATATCGATTCGATCATCAGTGCCGCCAAGCAGGCGGGGGCCGAGGCCATCCATCCGGGATACGGGTTTGTCTCGGAGAACGCAGATTTCGTGCGGGCATGCCAGTCGGCGGGGATCATCTTCGTCGGGCCGCCCGCAGAGGCGATGGATGCGATGGGTGACAAGATCCGAGCCAAGGACACAGTGGCCGCCGCCGGTGTCCCGGTGGTGCCCGGCAGTGTCGGCGCGCAATCGGATGCCGAACTGATCGCCACGGCGGAGACGATCGGCACCCCGCTGATCATCAAGCCGTCCGCAGGTGGCGGCGGCAAGGGCATGCGGGTGGTGCACGCCCTGGGCGAGCTGCCCGACGCATTGGTCGCCTCCCGGCGCGAGGCTACCGCGATATTCGGTGACGACACCTTGCTTGTCGAGCGCTATCTCGCTCGACCCAGGCATATCGAGGTTCAGGTGTTCGGTGACACCCACGGCAATATGGTGCACCTGGGCGAACGCGAATGCAGTCTGCAGCGCCGACACCAGAAGGTGATCGAGGAAGCGCCGTCGCCGCTGCTGACGCCCGCAATGCGGGCCGCGATGGGCGAGGCGGCCTGTCAGATTGCCCGTAGCGTCGGCTATTTCGGTGCCGGTACCGTTGAATTCATTGTTGACTCGGATGATCCAGAGTCCTTCTACTTCATGGAGATGAACACCCGGCTCCAGGTCGAACATCCCGTCACCGAGATGGTGACGGGAATCGACTTGGTGCAGTGGCAGATTGGTGTGGCGGCCGGTGAGTGCCTGCCGCTCGCGCAAAATCAGATCAGCTTGACCGGCCACGCGGTCGAGGCGCGGGTGTACGCCGAGGACCCCGCTCGTGAGTTCCTGCCGACCGGTGGGAGCGTTGCGCTTGGCCGTTTTTCGAGCAGTGCTCGTACCGATACGGCATTGGCTACCGGATCTGTTGTGGGCTCTCGATTCGATCCGATGCTGGCCAAGGTCATTGTGCACGCTGCCGACCGCGCGTCTGCGCTGGCCGATGCCAACCAGGCGCTGGCCGACACCCGGATACTTGGCGTGGGCACCAATATTGCCTTCCTGCGCGCCTTGTTGACGAATCCTGTTGTGATAGACGGAGATATCGACACCGCCCTGCTTGACAAGATCGCGGCCGAGTACCACCCGCCCGTCGCGCCACCGTGGGTGTGGGTGGCCGCCGCGGCGCTGTTGGACGGTGCGTCCGCTTCAGACGGTCTTTGGAATGCCAAATCTGGGTGGCGGATTGGCGAACATGCAGCACGTTCGTATCGGCTGCGCATCGGAGAGTCGATCGAGCTGATCCGGCTCTGGGGCGATCCGGTGGCCGGGGTCAGCGTCGGCGACGGCGAGCGGGTTCAGAGCAAGGTGCACAGCACGGCAGGACAGGTGAGCATCGAGTTCGCCGGCCAGCTGTATCGCGCGGATGCCACACGCACAGAGACAGCGGCGTGGATCGCGACCGATGAGGGCACCTGGCACGCGGATATCGCACCTGAACCCCGTCTACGGCATCACGACGGTGAGGACGAGGACGGTGAAATCCGTAGCTCCATGCCGGGAGTCGTGCGTGTCGTGTCGGTGAGCACGGGAACCGTCATAGAGCGCGACGCTCCGGTGGTGGTGGTCGAGGCCATGAAGATGGAACACACCTTGCGCGCACCGCTCGCCGGAACCGTGACCGTTTCGGTGGCCGTCGGCGACCAAGTGGCCGTCGACCAACTCCTCGCCACCATCCACCCGGCTATCGACCCCCAGGAGGGGAGACCATGACGTTCAGCACCGCAGAGCTACCTGACGAGTACGACTCGCTGCGTAAAACCGTTGAGGAATTTGCCAATTCGGTGGTGGCGCCGGTCGCAGCACATCACGATGCGACCAAGACGTTCCCGTATGCGGTGGTGGCACAAATGGGCGAAATGGGGCTGTTCGGTCTGCCGTTCCCCGAGGAGTACGGCGGTATGGGCGGCGACTACTTCGCCCTCTGTCTGACGCTGGAGGAACTGGCCCGGGTGGATCAGAGTGTGGCCATCACCCTTGAGGCCGCGGTCTCGCTTGGCGCCATGCCGATCTATCGATTTGGGAGTGAACAGCAGAAAGAACACTGGCTGCCCGAGCTGGCCTCCGGAAACTCTTTGGCCGCCTTCGGTTTGACCGAGCCCGGTGGTGGTACCGACATCCCGGGATCGATTCGCACGAGGGCCGTCGAAGACGACGGCAGCTGGATTATCAACGGCTCCAAGGCATTCATCACCAACTCAGGGACGGATATCACCGCGGTGGTTGGCGTCGCGGCAGTGACCGGACGCTCCCCGGACGGATCGCCGGAGATCTCCGTAATTCACGTACCCTCCGGCACAACGGGATTCACAGTCGAGCCGAGCTACGACAAGGTCGGATGGCATGCCTCGGACACGCATCCGCTGAGCTTCGACGACGTACGCGTGCCCCACGAAAACCTATTGGGGGAGCGCGGCCGCGGATACGCGGGATTTCTGCGCATCCTCGATGAGGGCCGGATCGCCATCGCGGCGTTGGCAACCGGCGCCGCACAGGGGTGTGTCGACGAAAGCCTGCGGTACGCGCGCAGCCGGCCCGCCTTCGGCAGCGCGATCATCGACTACCAGTCTGTCTCGTTCAAGATCGCCAGGATGCAGGCCCGCGCGCACACCTCGCGACTGGCCTACTACCACGCTGCCGCGCTGCTGCTGGCCGGAAAGCCGTTCAAGACCGAAGCGTCGATCGCCAAACTGATCGCCAGTGAGGCAGCCATGGACAACGCGCGCGATGCCACCCAGATCTTCGGGGGAGCGGGATTCATGAACGAGTCTCCGGTCGCGCGCCAATACCGCGACAGCAAAATCCTGGAGATCGGCGAGGGCACGAGCGAGGTCCAGCTGATGATCATCGCCCGGGCGCTGAGCCGGTAGCCTTGAGTAATACTTAGCTGTATGGGTGACCTGGGGATCCGGTGCGACTCCCCAGGTCGTCGGCTACGAACAGATACCCCTGTGGGGTTATCGATGTGACGTTTTCTAATCAACGGCGATAGTGCCTGGTCAAGGACCATTTTCTTGAGCGGGTGAAACACAGTGTCGCCTGGTTGCGACGAACGCTATGACACACTGGATGTGTCGTGTCTACAGGAGTGAGCATGCTTGTCTTAACTCGTTGGTTCCGGCGCACCCTCGTCAGCGGTATCTGTGTCGCAGGACTGTTGGGCGCCGGAGTGGTTCCTGCCCTCGCGGACCCCGATGAACCCGGTGGTCCAGGCATCGAAGAGCCGGGGCCTCCGCCACCGCCCTTCGAGCTACCGCCGCCACCGCCTCCGCCGTGGGAAGTGCCGCCGCCACCGCCGGAGGGTCCGCCTCCCGGCGAGGTTCCGCCGCCTCCGGCGCCGACCACACCGCCGCCTGGGGCGCCTCCCACGGGGGATGTCCCCCCGCTGCCCGTGGGGTTGCTCAAGAACTCGCCCAATAACGGTGATGTCGTCGGTGTGGCCCAGCCGGTGACGATTGTCTTCTCGGCTCCGGTGACGGATAAGAAGGCCGCCGAGGCGGCCGTGAAGATCACCACGTCGAAGCCGGTGCCGGGATACTTCTATTGGTACACCGACCAGCAGCTGCGCTGGAAGCCCACGCAATTCTGGCCCGCGAGCACCGATGTGAACGTGAATGCGGGTGGCACGAAGTGGAGCTTTAAGGTCGGTGACGCCTTCGTGTCCACGGTTGACGACGCCACCTACACGATGACCGTGACCCGCAACGGGGTCGTGGAGCGCACCATGCCCATGTCGATGGGTAAGCACGACAAGAAGCACGAGACCAAGAACGGCACGTACTACGTCAGCGAGAAGTTCCAGAAGATGGTGATGGACTCCTCCACCTACGGGGTGCCGGTCAATTCGGCCGAGGGCTACAAGCTCGACGTGTTCTGGGCGACGCGGCTCTCCAACTCGGGCATCTTCGTCCACGGTGCGCCGTGGTCGGTGGGTGCACAAGGTAAGAGCGATACCAGCCACGGCTGCATCAATCTGAGCACCGACAATGCCACCTGGTACTTCAACCAGTCCCACCCCGGTGACCCGGTGATCGTGAAGAACTCACCCGGTGGTCCGTACAAGGACTACGACGGTTACGACGACTGGCAGCGTTTCTGAGATCTGAAGACAACAAGAAAGCCCCCGGCCACGGACCGGGGGCTTTCTTGTTGCGGTGTCAGCTCCAGATGCGTACGCGCTGATCGTCTTCCAGGAACAACTCGTCCTCTGTGGTGAGCGCGAAGGCCTCGTAGAAGGCATCGATATTGCGCACCACGCCATTGCACCGGAATTCCGGCGGCGAGTGCGGATCTACCGAAAGACGCCGGATAGCCTCGGCCTCACGGGCCTTTGTCCGCCACACCTGCGCCCAGCCGTAGAAGACTCGTTGCACACCCGTCAGATTGTCGATCACGGGAGCAGGCTTGCCGCCCAACGAGATCTCGTAGGCGAGCAGAGCGATCGAGAGACCGCCCAAATCGCCGATGTTCTCACCAACGGTGAACGCGCCGTTGACATGCTGATCGGACAGCGCGCGCGGCACGAACTCGTCGTATTGTTTGATCAGCGCCGTCGTACGCACCCCGAATTCGTCGCGGTCGGTGTCGGTCCACCAGTTGACCAGGTTGCCGTCACCGTCGTATTTGGAGCCCTGATCATCGAACCCATGGCCGATCTCGTGACCGATGACGGCGCCGATTCCTCCGTAGTTAGCGGCATCGTCGGCGTCGGCGTCGAAGAAGGGCGGCTGCAAAATGGCTGCGGGGAAAACGATTTCGTTCATGCCCGGGTTGTAGTACGCGTTCACCGTCTGCGGGGTCATGAACCACTCGTCGCGATCGACCGGGCCGGCCAGCTTGGCAAGGCCGCGGTCGCATTCGGCGGCCGTGGCGCGCCGGACATTCCCCAGTAGATCATCGCGGCGGATGGCGATCGTCGAGTAGTCACGCCAGGTGGCCGGGTAGCCGATCTTCGGAGTGAACTTGTCGAGTTTCTGCAGGGCCTTTGTGCGGGTCTCCGGAGTCATCCATTCCAGTTCGGTGATGCTGGCGCGATACGCCTCACGCAAATTATCGACGAGTACCTCCATGCGCACCTTCGCATTCGGCGGGAAGTGGCGCTCGACGTAAAGCTGTCCGACGGCTTCGCCTAGTAGTGACTCGACCACCGCGACACCGCGCTTCCAGCGGTCGCGGATCTGCTCGGTACCCGACAGTGCGCGCCCATAGAAATCGAAATTCTCGGCCACCAGAGGCTCGGTGAGATACGGCGCGCGGGCACAAACCAGCCGCCAGCCGGCCCACTGCTTCCAGTCATTCAACGGCTCCGAAGCCCAGAGCTCCGCGAAGATGGTGAGATAGTCGGGCTGCCGTACCACCAACTCGTTGACCTGGCCCGTGGTGGCGCCCAGTCCGGAAATCCAGCCACCCCAATCAAACCCAGGTGCGGTGTGCTCCAGATCGGTGAAGCGCAGCAGGTTGTAGCTCAGCTCGGCGTCCCGCCGCTTGACCACATCCCAATGTGCTGCCGCGATCTTGGTTTCCAGTTCGAGAATCGTTGCGGCGGCGGCATCGTGGTCACCATCGCCGTTGACCAGCGCGAGCATGGCGGCGATATGGGCGCGGTAGGTATCGCGTGTCGCCGCGTGCTGGTCCTCGCGGTAGTACGACTCGTCGGGCAGTCCGAGGCCGGACTGGCTGATGTGCAGTAGGTAGCGCGCGGAATTCTTGGCGTCGGTGTCCACGTAGCAGCCCACGCCGCTGCCGACCCCGGCCCGCTGCAGCGCACCCATGACGGCGGCCAGCGCGGTGGCATTCGGGGCCGAGACGATCCGGTCCAGCTCCTCGTGGAGCGGTGCCAGGCCGATTTCCCCCACGGCTTCGGTGTCCATGAAGCTGGCGAACAGATCGCCGATCTTCTGAGGCTCGGTGCCTTCCGGTGCACCGGAGTTGGCCGCCTCGGTGATGATCCCGCGAACCTGCTCCTCGGCACGGTCGAACAGAGTCCGGAACGCGCCATCGACGGCACGGTCGGCAGGAATGGCGTATTCGGCGAGCCAGTGCCCGTTGACGTGGCCGAACAGGTCATCCTGCGGGCGGATCGATTCGTCGCGATGGCTCAGGTCGATACCGGACTTCGCCGATGAGCCGCTTGCGCGAAGAGCGTCGGGGGAGCTGGTGGTTTCGGTGGTCACCCGTCCATGGTGACATGGGTCGCTAGGGTGAGGCCCGTGAGCAAAGACGACCCGGCGCAGGAAGACGGAGCAGTCTTGTCCCGGTACGGCATCCTGTCCGCTGTTCTCGGAGTGATCGCGGTTGTCGCGCTGGTGTTTTCGATACTCGTCAGCACCGGGCACCGCGGCCAGGTGACCAGTGACCGCTACGATTCGCGTGTTCTCGGCACCGCTGTGAGCTGGGTAAACACGTTGATCAACATGAACAAGGGCAATGTCGGGCCTAGCGTGCAGGCATTACAGGACGGTGCCGCCGGGAGGCTCAGCGATGAGCTGGGGGCGACCATCGCCGGATTCGTGCAGCTGGCCCGGACCCTCGACACCGATGCCGTGGGCGAGATCGACTCCGTGGCCATTGAAAGAGCGGGACCTCATGACGATGCGGATGTCGGCCTGCCGTCGGCGGAGCGGACTGACCGCGTGATGGTGGTGGCGACCTCGGTGACACGAGCCGCCAACGCGCCCGCGAAGGTCAATCCGTGGTACCTGCGACTTGCGGTGTCCAAGGTGGGCGATCAGCTACTGGTGACGGATCTGAGGGTTATCCAGTGAGCCGGAATGTTTTGCGCGTCATTCTCTTTGATGTGCTGGCACCGTTGATGGCGTTGCTCGCGATCGTGATGCTCGGTGTAATTCTGGGCTGGCCCACCTGGTGGGTGGCGATAGGCACCGCTGCAGGGCTGCTCATCGCCCAGGGGGTTGCGCTGAACGCCTATCTGGCCAGGCGTGATTCGGTCACCTTCGGCACGGACGACGACGGTCCTGGGTTACGCACCGGGATCGCGGCCCTGGCCGCCGCCGCGGTGGTGGCCGTTGCGGTGGTGGGATACCGAGACTGGACGGTGCCCGATCGTGCGGGAAACGCGGACCGCGCAGCCGTCACCGATGTCGTTGCCACGGTGGCCGAGGCGGTGGTGAACTACAACCCCAGCAGCCCGGACACCTACGTGCACAAGGCCACCGAGCACATGACCCAGGAGCAGGCTCAATCCTTCACGCGTGATTTCGACCGGGCCACCGCCGAGCTGAAGGCCAAGGGGATCTCGCAGAAGGGTGAGGTCATCTCAGTGGGTCTGGAAGCAATCGGTCCGGAGTCCGGAGTGGCAGCCACGCTGGTGCGGCGGACAAGCACCGCGGCGAAGACGCAGTCGGTGGAAGCGGTGCTGGCGCTGCGGATGACGCTTGCCAAACGCGATGGCCGCTGGCTCGTGGACAACATCGCGCCGATCGACCGGGTCGGCGGTCAGTCGCTGAAGGCTAGCGCCGGAAACTAGCGTGAACTGATACGCGCGAATTCGATTTCGGTGCACCGGTCCATAACGACCTGAAGTCCGGCGTCGGTCGCCTTGTTCGCGGCATCGACGTCAACGAGATCGAGCTGAAACCACAGTGTGCGTGCACCGATGTCGATGGCCTCTTGGGTGATGCCCGCCAGCTCCTCGCGGCGGCGGAACACATCGACCAGATCGGGTGTCTCGGGCAGTGCCTCAAGACTGGGGTAGACGGTCTCGCCGTCGAGCTCGGCGATGGTCGGATTCACCAGGAAGATCCGATAGGAGCTGTGCGAGGCCAGATAGCGATAGACGCCGTGGCTCGGCCGGTCCGGATTGGCTGAAACTCCCACAATCGCAATGCTCTTGGTATCACGCAGAATCTGGGCGATGGTCGCGTTATCGGGGGCAGTCCACACCGAGGTTCCTTTCTGGTAACGCGCAGCACACCGAAAACTCAGGTGACAGGTCTTGGCGTGGCACGGTAGACATGGGTATGTGTCTGAGCTGACCCTACGCACCATCCAAGATGAGGACGACTACGAGTCGTACATGACCTCGTCGTATTCCGTGTTCCTGCAGGAGCTACGGAAGGACGAGATCGAGGTCAACCGCAAGTTCACCGAGCTGGACCGGATGATCGGTTTCCACAACGGAAAACGGTGGGTGTCGACGGCGGGTGCCTTCAGCCGTCAGGTGGTGCTACCGGGCGGTGCCGTCGTCCCGGTCGCCGCTGTCACCGCGGTCACGGTATTGCCGACGCATCGCCGCCGCGGCCTGTTGACGGCCATGATGCGCCATCAGCTCGAGGACATCCGGTCGCGCGGCGAGGCGCTCGCCATGCTGTTCGCCTCGGAAGCGTTGATTTACGGCCGATTTGGCTACGGAGTCGCGACGGAGGCCGCGGACTTGTCCGGGCAGGTGCGCGAGCTGGCATTCCGGCCGGACGTAGACCTTGGCGACGGCACCCTGGAAGAGGTGGATGCGGAGACCTTCCTGGCCTCGGCCCCGGCTGTTTACGATGCCGCTATTGCGGACCTGCCCGGGCAAATGTCCAGAACTCCGGAGTGGTGGGCCTCCTGGACCTTTGACAATGAGGAGCGGCAGAAGGACTCGGGCAAGGTCCGCTTCGTCCTGCACTACGAATCCGATGGAACGGTCAGCGGATTCGCCATCTACCGGCCCAAGTCCGAGTGGAGCGACTCGGGACCCAATAGCGAGCTGCACGTGCAAGAGGTACTCGGCACCAACTCCCGCGCCTACGCCAGAACCTGGCGCTACCTGCTGGATATGGACCTGGTACGCAAGATCAAGTATCACGGTGCATCGGTGCACGAGGAGCTGCGCTACCTGGTGGCCAACCATTCGGCACTGGAATGTGCCGTGGGCGACGCGATTCATGTGCGGCTGCTCGATATTCCACGGGCGCTGTCACAGCGGCGATACGCCGCCGAGGTGGATGTGGTGTTTGAGGTGACCGACCAGTTCCTCCCGGAGAACTCCGGACGCTACCGCCTGCGCGGCGGTCTGACCGATGCCCGTTGTGAAACCACCACGGAGGAAGCCGATATCGCGCTGACCGTGCGTGATCTCGGGTCCGTCTACATGGGTGGGGTGGGTCTGCAGGCGCTGGCCAGTGCCGGCTTGGTCACCGAACTGCGGGCAGGCGCAGTGCGACGGGCCGCCATCGCATTCGGCTGGCCCGTCGCACCCAGTGCGCCCGACGACTTCTAGCTAGTTGTCACGGCCGGGGCGGCCCATTTGTCCGGGGCCGTCCCATCCGTCGTCACTACGTTCCCAGCCGCCGTGTCCGCCATGGTGGCCCCAGCCACCGCCACCGCCGTGGGTGTGCCACCAGATGGCGCACGCGATACGGAACGCGATGAACAGGAACAGCAGTACCAGGCCGGTCAGCAGGGCGATCTTGCCGAGTAGTTTGGCGCGGTCCGAGGACTCCTGGGCGCGGTCGTACTGGCCGGTGATCCAGAACTGGGTGACGTTCAGCGCGTTCGTGAAGGCGCTGAAGGCCAACGGCCAGAAGAAGACAACGGCGGCCACGGCCCAGCCGACATTCGAGGGCGGGAGCTTTGGTGGTCCCGGGGCGACCGTCGGTGCAGGTGGCGGCGCGGGAGTGGGAGTGGTGGGTTCGTCGGTTTTCGTCTCGTCGGTCATGGCACGAGGTTAGGCCGATTTCAGGAGGGCTGCCATAACGATCCACGGTCTTTCAGGGAACTGGCATTGGTTACGCAGGTACCCGTAAACAATGTCAGCGGAATAGGGATGGCTATCCGCGAGGTCGGGTGCGCCCGAACCGGCGGGCGACTCGGCGCATACGGATCAGCATCGCCACCGAGGGCATGCTCGTACCCGCCAGATATGCGGAGAGCTCACCACTTGAAACACCTATGCGGGAGGCAAACTCGGCCTCGCGTAGACCGGAGGCCTCGAACAACAGGTTGATCTCGTTGGTCGCCTCGCGCCGTTCGGCCTCGGCAAGATCGTCGCGGGCTCGGGTGAGAACTTCCTGCAGTGCGGTTGAAATGCCGTAGAGCTCATCGGAGCCGAGCGCTTCCTCGACCTGGCGTGCGGTTCGTCCGAACGGGTCACGTTTGAGCGCGTGGACGATTTCTTGCCAATCAGACAGGTCGCCGCTTTGCAGGGCACCCAGCATCTCAGCGGTGGTCCAATGAGTGACCGGCTTGCCACCGTGTTGCGGCTGGTCGGAACCAGTGTCCGTGGCGCCGGAACCCGAAGGCTCATCGGGCACTTCGGGGGAGACGGCCGGCGCGTCGCTCGTGACCGTCACCTCGCATCCTCCAACATCGCCACCGCCACGGACAGACACTGTCTGCGCACCGCTGGGCTTTCGATCGTGCCATCGCCGGGCTTCGGGTCAGCGAGCCGGCGCACCAGCTGGCTGGAAACCCACCGCTGATTGGACTGTACACAGTAATGCTGATCGATCCCGGCGAGGACCTTCGCCGCCATCCGCGGTTCCATCAGCGAAGCGAGCCGGGCGAACTCGGTGTAATCGCGTTCGGCATTGCGGCGCATCAATAAAAGTCCCTGCATGCGGAGCGCTTCGGCGTCGGTGGGCACCGCGCATTTCTGTCCGGTCGGCAGCTTGACCTGGGCGATTTCCATCGGTGTGATCCGGGACAGAGGTCCAGGCATTTCGATTGTGTCGGTATGTGTTCCGTTTTTGCCGGCCTGCAGGGACTCCAGGGCCACAGTCAAGTTGTCACGCCAGCGGTCCGCGAGCATCGGCTGTGTCTCGGGTACCGCAACAGTGTCATCGGATAGGCGCTTGAGCCTGGCCGCCGAGACGGCAATGGCGTGGTAGTCGATGCGCGGTTCCTCAAATCCAGAACCCTGCAGCCGCAGCGCACTTTCGGTGTGCGGGCCCGGAAGCTCGTCGACACAGGGGGTTTCAAAGTCCACCGTGGGTAGCACCCGATCGAGCCAGCCGGGCAGCCACCAGTTGCGCTTGTTGAACATCGACATCAGCGCTGGTACCAGGACCAGGCGCACCACCGTCGCGTCAACGGCTATCGCCACCGCGCACGCCACGCCCAGCTGCGCCACCAATGGCATTCCGGCGAAGGCGAATCCGATGAACACCGCGATCATGATGAGTGCCGCGCTGGTGATGGTGCGCGCGCTGGTGCGCACCCCGTATGAGACAGCGTCACCGCAGTCGCCGGTACGCAGGTATCGCTCACGCACGCGGGCTAGCAAGAAGATCTCGTAGTCCATGGTGAGACCGAAGGTCAGCGCCAAGGCCAGCGGCGGGATACTGCTGTCGATATTGGCCTGGTGGAAGCCCAAGAATTCCAACCATCCCCACTGGAAGACGATCACCAGGCTGCCGTAGGCGGCGGCGACCGAGAGCACGGTCATCACCACGCCCTTGAGTGCCAGCACCGGCGAGCGCAGGGTAACCAGCAGCATCACGAATGCGAGCACGCAGACGAATGCGAAGACGGCCCAGAGGGAGTGTTCGACCCGATTGTCGTAGTCGAACAGCAGCGCCGTCGGACCGCCGACATTGATCTCGGCTCCCGAATTGTCGAGCGCGTCGGGCACATTCGTGCGCAGCCAGCTGACGGTGTCGCGCGCCGCGGTTGCCTCGGGGTCCACCGACAGTACGGCCGAGATAAGTGCGTCGTGACCGTTGGTTGAGAACGCCGGGTCGGAAACCCGCGCGATATTCGGGGCCTGCGCGATTTTCTCCTTCGCAGTCTCGAGGACCTGTGCGTGCTGAGGATCCTGCGCGTTGCCCTTATCGCCGGTGAAGGTAAGCAGTACCTGCACCGGCCCCAGCGCACCCGGCCCCATGGCTACGGCCGCCGCGTCGATACCTCGGCGGATTTCGTGGGAGGAATCGAATTGGCGCAGCATGCTATTGGAGACGTGCATGTGCAGGCTCGGTGCCGCGAGCGCGAGCAGGAACACCGAAGCGCCCAGCGCGGAAAGCCATGGTCGGCGCATTACCTGCTGGGTCCACTTGCGCCAGAACGGGATCGAATGCTTGCGCAGCGGTGAGACGCGCAACAGCCGGGACTGGTTGGCCGCGGCCTTGCCGAAGATGGCGAGCAGGGCGGGCATCAGCGTGGTGGAGGTGAGAACGGCGATCGCGACGACGATGATGGCGCCGGAGGCCATCGATGCCAGCGCGGGGGTTCCGATCAGGTAGATACCGGCTAGGGCGGCGATCACCGTCAGGCCGGAGAAGGTGACCGTGAGCCCCGAGGTGGCCATGGCCGCGGCTATCGCCTCTTGCCGATTCTTCCCCGAGTTCAGCTCTTCGCGGTATCGCATGAGGATGAAGAGGGAGTAGTCCACCGCGACGGCGAGACCGATCATCGTCACCGTCGGCAGAGCGAACACCGACATCGTGGTGATGTTCGACAGCGCGAGGACGAGCGCGACGCTCAACGCCACCGTGCACAGACCCAATAGCAGGGGCAGTGAGGCCGCAGCGAGAGAGCCGAACGCCGCGATCAGCACGATCAGGATGACCGGGATGTTCCATTTCTCGGCCTGCTTGATGTCACCGGCGATCTGTTCGGTCATCGCGGCACCCAGCGCGCCCTGCCCAATCACATACAGGGACACTCGGCCGCCTGCGATCTGCCCCGGCTCGCCGCCGTGCACACCTATCTTCTTGCGGAGCTCCTTGGCGATATCGGTCGCACCGGTGTTGTCGAAGCCGATCCGCAGGGTGACGACGAACGGACGGTCCGGTTGTGGGGTCAGTTGCGGGGGAATCGGCTCGATCGACACCTGAGGAATCTGAGCCGCCACCTGCTTCAGATAGTCGACGGCGGCGGTCATATCGGTGACGCTGGCGTCGGGGCGGGGTGCGGCGACCAGGGCAAGCGGAGAGGCTCCCCGCTCGCGGAAGCCGGTCTCCATTGCGTCGTGCACCTTGAGGGACTGCGATCCGGCGACCTCGAAGCCGCCGCCGGTGAGCTTTTCGCCGCGGTCGACTACCAGCCCTACCGCGGCGACAATGAGAATCAGCCAGACAGCGACGGTCAACCAGCGATACCTACGGAGGTAGTCGCTGGTGCGCATCATGACTGACTGCACAGATAGTCCCTGTCGTTCGGTGTGACGCACGCAGTCTCCTGTGGCGTGCTCGTGATGCTACAGCAACGCGACCAACCACGCGTGTTGTCTGTATATATCCCGGCAACCTGCAATGACACGGTTACTAACAGCCTGCCTTGGCGAAAAACGAGTGGTGGCTGGACGTGCTCTTCGCGCTCCCTGGCAACGTTGCGTTGGATCGTGAGCGGGATGCGGAATTTCAGAATCTGGCCGACTATAAAGACTCGGTAACTCTCTGGTGACTTGGCGAGTCCGTGTTTCGAAATGCCGCCGAATTTCGATACCTTGGCTGTAATCCCACAAACAAGTAGGAGGAATGTCATGTCAGCCACAACCTCGCGGCGCACGGCCTACGGCTTGCTGAGCGCAGGTGTTCTCGCTGGCGGGCTCGCAATGAGCGCCCTGGCACCCATTGCCGCGGCCGAACCAGTCCCCCCGACTCCCGCTCCGGCTCCCGCGGCCCCCGCCGCACCGGCACCCACCCCGAATGCCGCAGCACCCGCTGCGGCGACGGTGACTCCTGCCACACCCACGCCGGACGGGTGCCAGGCCAGCAAGATGACCAAGACCGTCGGCACCGTGGTGCAGAACGCGGCGGGCTATCTGGAGCAGCATCCAGACGTCGACCAGGCGTTCACCGAGATCAAGGCGGCCCCGCAGGACGAGATCGCCACCAAGACGCAGAGTTACCTGGTGTCGCGGCCCGATGTCGCCGGCTCACTCGGTGGCATCGCTGCACCGCTTAACGACCTGCGCACCAAGTGCGGTCTGCCGCTGGATCTGGCACAGGTTGTCAACGGCGGTGGATTGAACCCCGCCGCTATGGGTGTGAACCCGGCACTGCTGACCGCGCTGTCGCAGAACCCGGCCGCACAGTCGGTGGCGCAGAACCCGGCGGCACAGGCACTCGTGCAGAACCCGGCCGTGCAGTCCGCCATCCAGAACCAGGTGCCGGCTGCCAACTTCCCGCAGGGGCCCGGACCAGTGCCGGGACCCGCTCCAGCCGCTCCCGCTCCGGCCGGCCCGGTCGGAACAGGCCCCGCACCCGGGCCGCGCGTCTAGCCGTAGTCGTTACCAAAAGGCCGTTTGTGCACGACCCTTCTCGGGGTTCGTGCACAAACGGCCTTTTTGGCGTTTAACGCGTCAGGGCTTCGGAGCCTGCTGCCGGGGCGACATCGTCGTGACGATTGAGGTACCGCACAGAGAGCAGTACCGCGGCATAACCGGCGAGGGGAACCAGCACGGCGGCGAGACCTTCCATGCAGCCAGCTTGCGCGGGCCGTGGGCGCGGATCCAAGCGCGTTGACGAGATCCTGACGGTGGCTCTCTACTTTTTTGACGATCCGTGGGACGTGCGGATCAGTCGTTTCGCGATGACGCGCCACCCGAGCAGGAACAGCGCAGTGACCAGCGATGCGACTATGACAAAGCTGAACGCCACACCCTGATTGCTTAGTCGTCGCAGGATCATCCCGAACAGGACCGTGCAGACCCAGACCGCGATCCCGGTGTGGGCCACCGAGGCCGGGCGGGTCCAGCCCCGGCTGAGGAGCCAGCCGATGCCGGCGCCGGTCAGGAATGGCCACGCCGTCTGCCACACGCCGAGCAGCGTGATGCCCTCGTCGTGACTGCGACGGCCGATGGTGCAGAAGACGAAGATGCCGACGGCATCCAGTACCAGTGAGAACAGTACGGATGCCGCCGGCTTCTGCGTGAGTGAATTCCGTTGCGCGCTGGGCATTCCCCGACCGTAGCGGGTGCCGTGCGGGGATCAGTTGGAGGGTGCCTCCGGGTGACCGGCCTCGATGTTGAAGGTCAGCGTGACCTTCTCGCCGACGAGCCCGGCGCCGCCGGTGACGCCGAAGTCACCGCGGTTGATCTCGGTGCTGGCTTCGAAGCCGGCGACGGTGCCGCCTTGCGCGCCCGGGCCGACACCCTCCAGGGAGAGGTTCAGCGAGACCGGCTGGGTGATGCCGTGCAGGGTCAGCTCGCCGTCGACGACATAGTCGTCACCGTCGGTGCGTACGGAAGTGGATCGGTAGGTGGCGGTGGCGTGGTTGTCGGTGTCGAAGAAGTCGGCTGAGCGCAGGTGAGTATCGCGCTGGTCGTTGCGAGTGCTAACCGAGGCCACGTCGATGGTGGCCGATACCGAGGGGGTGCCGTCCTCGGCGACCACGAGCTCTCCGCTGAAGTCGGTAAATGAGCCACGGACCTTCGAGACGCCCAGATGGCGTACGGAGAAGGTGATATCCGAGTGAACCGAGTCGATAGCCCAGGTTCCGGCGGTGAGTGTGGGGGTGGTCGTGGTCATGAGTGCTCCTCAAAGTCGGGGTGAGACACTCATACCAACCGGACTATGGTCCGGTTTATTTCGGAGGATCCGAAGAATCTTTCGGGGGTTCATCCGGGGGAGGGGCGGCGACGGGTTCGGGCTCCTTGGTTGTGCTGGGGGTGGCGTCGGGGTCGACCTGGCTCTCGTCGCGGAACATGAAGAAGAAGATGACCCAGCCGATCGCGGAGATGAAGATCCAGCTGACTGCCCGATAGATGAGCATCGCGGAGATCGCGTCGGGAAGGGTCATTCCCGAGGACACCAGGCCGGGCACCAGGAACGCCTCGACCACCAGCAGGCCGCCGGGCATGAGCGGAACCGAGCCGGCGGCACGGGCCGCGGCATAGGCCACCATGACGCCGACGAGCGACGGGCGACTGCCAACGGCATAGGCGGCGAAGGCCAAGCACGCCACATCGGCGATCCAGTTGAACAACGACCAGCCGAAGGCCTCCCCGAGAGCCCGCCGGGTCAGGGTCACCGCTTCCATCTGCTTGAGGATCTCGCGCCAGCGGGCCACCCCCATCATCGGGGGCTTGCCACGAACATCGTTGACCCAGCGCAAGACCCGGACACCGATCCCGTCGAGCATCTCCGGCCGAGACGCGACCGCCTGGGCGAGGACCAGGATGGCCAACAGGCCACCGATGCTGAAGATCAACGAGAACGGGTTGGTCTTGGCACCCAGCAGGAACGCGCCGCCCAGGCCGAGGATCGCCAGCCCGACCGCCTGCAGCACCCCGGACATCACCAACTGCCAGGACGCGACCACCGGAGTGGCTCCCCATAGCCGCTGCTGCCGATAGATAAAGGTGGCCGAGAGCACGGGACCGCCGGGCAGGGTGGTGCTCAGCGCATTCCCGGCATAGAAGGCCGCCTCGGAGCGCCATTGGCGGATCTTGACGCCCGCCGAACGCAGCAGCGTCCGCTGGATCTGGGCGAAGCTGTGCATCGAGGACATGGCCGCCAGGGCCGCAGCCAGGACCCACCAGGGGTTGGCGGTCGTCAGGCTGCGCCAGGCCGAGGCCAGCTGATCGGACACGAACCCGATCTCCACCGCGAGTACGACCGCGACCACCACGAAGATCGCCCACCGCACCCACCAGTACTTTCCCCGCCGCTTGATGACGGGTTGAGGCGCGGTGGGCGCGTCATCGTCCGGACACGGGCCCGGGGTGGAGCCGTCTCGCTCGGGCGGCGTGTTGCCGCCGACAAGAGGCTCACGGTCATCGGGCACGGGCACCACAGTAACGGCGCGAGCCGGTCACATCTTTCAGGTTCCCGCAGGCCACGCCAGGTGTGTCGCCCTGGTGCGGCCCCGGAGCAGCACAGAGTCGCCGTGATCCCAGTGTTTCTGTTCGTCGGGGTCGGCGAAATACAGCGCGTTGGTGGATGCGAGCAGCCGACTGGGCCGGTGTTTGGCGAGTTCGGTAAGCCGCGATGCCTCATTTACCGGATCGCCGATCACCGAATACTCGTAGCGTTCGGGGGCGCCCACGTTCCCGGCCACGGCCAGCCCGGCCGAGACCCCGATCGCGAACTCGAACGGATGCGGGAAATCCGCGGTAAGCCGTTCGCGTAGTTCGCGCGCGGCGGCCAGGCACGCCGTGGTGGCATCCGGGCGGTGCAGCGGTGCGCCGAAGACCGACAGCGCCTCATCGCCGACGAACTTGTTGACGAAGCCTCCCCGGCTGTCGACAACTTCCACCACAATGCGGAAGAAGTCGTTGAGGATCGTCAGCACCTCCTCGGGATCGCGGTCGGCTGCCATCGAGGTTGACCCGATCATGTCGACGAAAAATACTGCGACATAACGGCTTTCGCCACCTAGGTTGGTGCCTAGCTGCAGTGCCTGGCTAGCCACATCGGCACCCACATGTCTACCGAACAGCTCGCGCAGCTGACGGCGCTCCTCGCCCACCTGCATCATCCGGTTGAACCCGGCCTGCAGGACACCGAGCTCGCTGCCGTCGTAGACATCGACGCGCGTACCGAAATCGCCCTCTGCCACATTGCTGATGGCGGCGCGCAGCTGGCGCACCGGGTCGGCCAACTGCCCGGCGGTCAGCAGGGCCAACCCATAACTTGCGACCAGGGTGGTCGAGACGATGAGTAGGACAGTGAGGGCGAGTCCTCGTGTGGAGGTCAGGTCGTCCGGCTTCCACAGGGCCATACCGCATAGCGCGATGATTCCAATGGCGGGCGCCAACGTGCCGATCCACCAGCTCAGCCGGACCCGTACGAAGACCGAGGGTGCGAAACGTCCGTGGAACTCGCTGGCACTCAAGGCCTTTGCGGCGATAGGGCGCAGGATCCGTTCTCCGAGCAGGTAGGTCAGACCGAAGCTGCCCGTCGCGGATTGCAGACAGCCGATGATGGTGGCCAGGGTCCATTTGGAGTCGTGGGCCGCACCTATGGCAATGAATACGGCGGCACCGAGTGCCCACCCGCCGAGATGGACCAACGACTGCTGCAGAGGTGCGGTCAACGCGGTGCGCAGCTCCAGGGCTGTCGGTGGCCCGCCCCGGCAGTACCAGCGCGCCAGGCGATGCTCCATGTGCAGTGCCCAGCCGACGCTCGTGACGACCATGAGGCCGAAGAGCGCCCAGAACAAGGGCGGCCCGTTCTCGAAGACCCAGTCATGGGGTGGCTGCTTGAACGGCATCCAGTGGCGCAGGAAGTAGAACAGCAACAGGAGAGTCGCGGAGTTGATGCCGACCATGGACGCCACGAACACCGTCCAGCGTGGGCCCAGCACATGCATGGCCCGAAACCATTCGCGCAGCCGTTCCATCACTCAGGTATTCCGATCGGTCTACTCCCGTTTTACCCCAATTTCTGTGACATCACGAAGCATGCCAGTTCTTCCTGCTCTAGGGCGTGTGTATGCCCTGGACGGACCGGGAAAGGTGGGGGTATCTCGCGGAACCTACTGCGCGGTAGGGTGCCGTGCATGACGCAGCGCAGCATGCCCGTCCTGGAGGGCGTGACCCACGAATACGTACAAGCCGGGGACGTGAAGATTCACGTCGCCGTCGCCGGTCCACAGGACGGGCGCCCGGTGGTGCTGCTGCACGGCTGGCCGGAAAACTGGTGGATGTGGCACAACGTCATCCCGGCGCTGGCCGACTCCGGGCACCGGGTGTACGCCATCGATCTGCGTGGCGCGGGCTGGAGCGAGGTCACTCCGAAGGGCTACGAGAAGGAGCAGTTCGCCTCCGATGTGCTCGCCGCGGCGAGTGCGCTGGGGCTGGAGAGCTTCGATTTGGTCGGCCATGACTGGGGCGGCTGGACCGCGCAGCTGGTCGCGCTGAAGGCGCCACAACGCATCCGGCGGCTGGCCATCCTCAACATCCCACCGGTGTGGCAGGAGCCGGGACGCGTCGCCAGGCACGCCCACAAGCTGGCCTACCAGCTGGTGGTGGGCGCTCCGCTGGTCGGGCCGTTATCGCACCTGTCGCCGACGCTGTGGTGGTTCATCCGCCGCAGCGGCATGCCCAAAGAATCGGTGGACTTCTTCCGGAGCTGCTTCCGGGACCGCGACCGCCGGGTTGCCGGATCCAAGATCTACCGGTCCATGGTCGGCAAGGAGTTCGCCAAGCTGGCGCGGGGACCGTACGACGATCAGAAGCTCGCCATGCCGGTGCGGGTGCTGTTCGGGCTCGACGATGTGGCCGTGCATCCCTCGCTTCTGGAGGGCTTCAGGGATCATGCCGACGATCTGAACATCACCGAGGTGCCCAACTGCGGTCACTTCATCGTCGACGAACAGCCCGAACTTGTGGTGAAGTGGCTGACCGAGGTGCTGGCCGAGCCTGTCGCGCAGGGGTAGATCTACTGCTCTTCGCCTACGTTGCTGGGTTAGGCTCGCCGCATGACGCACGCTGACGCCGCCGAGTCGGTTCATCCATATGTGCGCAAGGGGGCTGCCTGGTCCTGGCGCCTGCTGGTGCTGCTCGCCTTCGGGCTTGCATCGCTGTGGTTGTTCTGGCACCTCAAGACGATCACCATCCCACTGCTACTTGCTCTGATGGGCGCGGCACTGTTGGTGCCGACGGTCAACTTCCTTGAACGGCATAAGGTTCCGCGCTCGCTGGCGGTAGTGGTGGTTCTCCTCACCGGTACCGCAGCGGTCGGCGGAATCCTGACGTTCGTGGTGGACCAGTTCATCAAGGGCTTGCCCGACCTGTCGACCCAGCTGACCAACAGCATCGATTCGCTCAAGAACTGGGCCATCAACAGCCGGTTCCACGTCAGCGAAGAACAGATCGGCAAGGCCGGCGATGCGTTGGTCAACAGCATCAAGGACAACCAAGACAAGGTGACCAGCGGGGCGCTGGCCACCGCCACCACGGTCACCGAGATCATCACCGGCCTCGTGCTGACGCTGTTCACGCTGATCTTCTTTCTGTATGGCGGCAAGGAGATCTGGGAGTTCATTACCCGGATATTTCCCACGGATGTGCGGCCGCGGGTGCGCCGTGCCGGCGTTCTGGGCTTCGGCTCGCTGATCGGCTACGTGCGGGCCACCTTCGCAGTGGCGCTCGTCGACGCCGTGGGCATCGGTGTGGGTCTGGCGGTTTTCAGTGTGCCGCTTGCGCTTCCGTTGGCCTCGCTGGTCTTCCTGGGAGCGTTCATCCCGATTATCGGTGCCGCGATATCTGGATTCGTGGCGGTGTTCATCGCGCTCATCACCAACGGGCCCTTCACCGCGGCGATGATCCTGGTGATCGTCATCGTGGTGATGCAGGTGGAAGGCCATGTGCTGCAACCGCTCATCATGGGGCGTGCGGTCCAAATCCATGCCTTGGCGGTGGTGCTGGCCATTGCGACCGGCGGCGTGCTGGGTGGCATCATCGGCGCGCTATTGGCCGTGCCGGTTGTCGCAGTGCTCAACACTGCCATCCGTGCACTGATAGAACGGGACGACTCCGACGATCCGTATCTGATTGAAGGAGAAGAGGAGGCGGAGATCCTCGATCCGGAGATGGTGCCCGACAAGGGCCCGCCGGCGGTCAACGCCGGCCCGGGCAACGGAGTACCGGAATTGGGCCCGGCTCCGCCCAAGGAGTGACGGAGCGTCTGCGATGAACCTCTTGGGTGAAGAGCATTGAGCAGCGCATCCGGACACGGAACCGTCCCACGCTGGGTGAGCGGTAACGATCCGACGGCGTCGCTGTGGCGGGCCGCGCAGGTGTTCCGGCTGGCGAGCTTTGGGTACGCGCTGCTGGCCTCACAGTGGGTGTCCTACACGCACTACGACCGGCAGGCGCTGAGCTGGGCGCTGTATGCCGTCATGGCGATATGGACGGGGTTCGCGGCAGTCGCGCTGTCTCGCAACTGGTTCCGCCGGTGGCAGCTGGTGCTGTGTGACCAGGTGATCGTGATTGCGCTCATGCTCGCCGGACGCCTGGTGGTCGATGTGCAGTGGTACAGCGGGCATCAAGCCCTGCCGACCACGCTGTGGGTGGCCAACGCGGTGGTGTCCGTGGGGCTGCTACGCGGACAGCTGGCCGGTGTCATATCCGGTTTCGTTCTCGCCGCTGTCAGCATCGCGGCGCGTGGACTCCCGGTCAGCGCGCTGTGGCTCGATTCGACCATGCCCGCGTTGGTGGTGGTGGGGCTCGCGATCGGTGCCGCGTCGACTACCGCGAAGCGCACCTTCTACGAACTGCGCCGCGCGGAACGAGCGGCCGCGGCGGCGATCGAACGCGAGCGGTTGTCCCGGCAGGTACACGACGGAGTGCTGCAAGTGCTGTCCTATGTGAAGCGGCGAGGTACCGAGATCGGTGGCCCGACAGCAGAACTCGCTGCGATCGCCGGTGAACAGGAAGTTGCGCTCCGGGAGCTGATATCGGGTGCGACACAGACCACGCTCGCCGATGACGAATTGGTCGATCTGCGTCCACTCCTGCGCACTCAGGCCAGTACCGCCGTTTCGGTGTCGGCCCCGGGCTCGCCGGTGCTTATCGGTCAGCACATGGGCAGTGAACTGGCCGCCGTGGTGCGTAGCGCACTGTCCAATGTGGCATTGCATGCCGGACCGGAGGCGCACGCGTACGTGCTCATCGAGGATCTGGAGGATTCGGTGGTCGTAACGGTGCGCGATGACGGCAGCGGTATTGCGGACGGCAGGCTGGATCAGGCCGAACGTGAGGGACGGATGGGCGTGTCCCGGTCGATTCTGGGCCGGGTAGCGGATCTTGGCGGCGCGGTCCTGCTGGAGACCGCGCCCGAGGAGGGAACCGAATGGGAGATCACGGTGCCCAAATCTCAGGAGGTGGGGTTATGACCGACAGGCCCGAAAGCACTGACAACGAGCCTATTTCGGTGATGGTGGTCGATGATCATCCGATGTGGCGCGATGGCGTTTCCCGTGACCTGCAGGCGGCGGGGCTGCGGGTGGTGGCCACTGCCGACGGTGTCGCCTCATCAGGCCGGATCGCGGCGACGGTGAAACCCGATGTGGTGCTGATGGACATGCAGCTGACCGATGGTGATGGCGCACAGGCCACCGCAGCTGTACTGGCGGTTTCCCCGGGCAGCCATATCCTGGTGCTGTCGGCCTCCGCTGAACGCGAGGACGTACTGGAAGCGGTGAAGGCCGGAGCCACGGGGTATCTGGTCAAGAGCGCATCCGCTGTCGAGCTCATCGACGCCGTGAATGCCACGGCCAAGGGCCAAGCGGTATTCACGCCGGGCCTGGCCGGGTTGGTGCTCGGAGAGTTCCGGCGCATGTCGAGCACACCCGCGACGGATACCGATGACACGCCAAGGCTCTCCGACCGGGAAACCGAGGTGCTGCGGCTGGTCGCGAAAGGATTGAGTGCCAAGCAGATTGCGACTCGACTATCGCTGAGCCACCGAACCGTCGAGAATCATGTGCAATCGACCCTGCGTAAGCTCCAGCTGGGCAACCGTGTGGAACTGACCCGGTACGCCATCGAACACGGGCTCGACGAATAGATTATTCAGCCGGCGGCGACCTCTGGCGCCGATTGCGCGAATCGATAGTTGCATGGGCTGAATGTCCTACTGTGTCAGGCTATTTCAATAGTTGCGATCGGGCGGAGCGTCGTTGTTCTTGTCGAAGTAGTAGCTGTTGACGTGCGCGCAGCTGTGCTGCCAGAAGATCTGCCGACGTCGGCTGTCCGGCAGCACGCGCCTAGCAAATAGTGTCGACATGGGTTTGTGAGGCGTGCGCGATGCGCCCGGCGCTACCTTCTCGGCTATTGCGGGGGAACGGTGAGCGGTAGCGCTGGTGGGGAGTTGGGATCGCGGCATCCCTCTGCCACCGGCCCGATCGACCCCCCGGGCCGAGGTGTAACCCCAAAACTCCCTGATTACTGCATGATTCGTGCCGACAGCGGCGGGTCGATATGGGCCACATTGACTGCGACTACATAATGTGTGATCTGGCACACAGTAGACCAATCGGTGTGATTTAGGATATGACCGACTATTCAATTAACGATTGATCGTTTATCGTCAACGCTCACTGGCACCGCAGCCCGTGGCTCGTCAGCGAATGCCGGAATCAATGAGGAGTCTGGAATGCGTGGTGCGCCGATCCGTGCGTCACTTCCCGTCGTCGGACGAGAAGTGACGCTGTGTCCAGCTCTGTCGTGACCGCACCCGCCGGACAAGCCGCGGCCGAAGACGGTGCAGCGGTAATCCAGGATTGGGCCACCGGGTATGTCAAGCGGCACCCGCTCGAATCTCTGAGCACGGTCGGTGAGCAGTTCATGCTTGGGGTCCGCACTATCCAGTGGTTCTTCATCGACCTGTTCACCGGACAGTTCCAGTGGCAGGAGTTCGTCAGGCAGGGCGCCTTCCAGGCCTCGACGGCCATCGTTCCGGTCATCCTGGTGACGTTGCCCATCGGTGTCACGCTGTCGATCCAATTCGCCTTGCTGGCAGGCCAAGTGGGTGCGACCTCATTGGCCGGCGCGGCCAGCGGTATCGCGATCATCCGCCAGGCCGCCTCGCTGGTGGCCGCGGTGTTGATGGCTTCGGCCGTGGGATCGGCGATCACCGCGGACCTCGGTTCTCGCACCATGCGAGAGGAGACCGATGCCATGGAGGTCATGGGTGTCTCGGTGATCCGTCGGCTGGTGGTGCCCCGGTTCGCCGCGGCGATCATGATCGCCGTAGCGCTGACGGGTGTGGTGTGCTTCGTAGGATTCCTTGGCGCCTACCTGTTTAACGTTTACTGGCAAGGCGGCGCGCCCGGCAGTTTCGTGTCTACCTTCGCCTCCTTCGCCACCCCTGGCGACATGGTGTTGGCGGTACTGAAGGCAATCATCTACGGAGCCATCGTTGCTGTGGTGTCGTGTCAAAAGGGCCTGTCCACCAAGGGTGGTCCCATTGGTGTTGCCAACTCCGTGAACGCCGCGGTGGTGGAATCGATCCTGTTGTTGATGGTCGTGAATGTCGCCATCAGCCAGCTGTACATCATGTTGTTCCCGCGAACGGGGCTGTGACATGACGGTATCCAGCTATCTGGCGCCAGGGCGTCGGCCGTTCATACTTATCTACAACAGGATTCGTCGTCCGCTGATGCGGTTCGGCCACATGGTGGCCTTCTTCTTTCGCACTCTCGGCGCTATCCCGGTGGTGCTGCGGCAGTACCGGAAGGAGTTTCTGCGCCATCTGTCCGATATCGCCTGGGGCAATGGATCATTGGTGGTCGGCGGTGGAACTGCGGGAGTGGCGTTGGTCCTGGGGGTCACCGCAGGTGCACTCGTGGCCATTGAGTCGTACAACTTCCTGGACCTTCTCGGGCTGGGACCCGCCACCGGCATCATCAGCTCGCTGGCCAGTACTCGGGAGCTCGCGCCGATCATGGCCTCCCTGGCATTCGCGATGCAGGCGGGTTGCCGGTTCACCGCACAGCTGGGGTCGATGCGGATCGCCGAGGAGATCGACGCCATGGATTCCGTTGCCATTAGGCCGATCCCGTTCCTGGTGACAACTCGGCTGATGGCGGCGGTTATCGCGGTGATCCCGCTGTATCTGGCCTGCTTGGCGATCAGCTATATGTCCTGCCAGGTCATGGTGGGCATCCTCAGCGGCGGCTCGGTGGGTTCCTATCTGCACTACTTCGGTATTGGTGTCAGCGGTATCGACATCGTGTATTCGATCATCAAAACGGTGGTCTTTGTGTGGATCGCCTCAACGGTCCAGTGCTACTACGGCTTCTACGCCAGCGGTGGGCCCGAGGGCGTGGGAATTGCTGCCGGGCATGCCATGCGTGCCGCCATCACAGTTGTCGTGATGGTGAACATGCTGCTGACCATGGCGCTGTGGAGCGTCGATGCCGGCGCCAGGCTGGGTGGCTGATGCCGAATTCCTTTGAAGTGGATGGGCGCGGCCCTTCCGATAACCAGCTTCTTGCGGTTTCCGTTGTGACAATCGCGGCAATCGCGGCACTCACCGGGACCATGCTGTTGAAGTCTGCGGGGCGGCTCGATGATCACGTCCGAGTGGTGGCCGATCTGGTGAATGTCGGTGACGGGCTGCCGCAGAAGTCGGACGTGAAGTATCGCGGCGTGCTGGTCGGCGAGGTCGACGAGGTCATACCGGCGATCGGCAACAAACCGAACTTCGTACATATCAATCTTAAACCCCAGTACGCCAAGTCAATCGCGGCGACCGCCACCGCCCGCGTGGTGCCGAGCAATGTGTTCGCGGTGTCTTCGGTGCAGCTGGTCGACCGCGGACCCGGTGCCCCCATCCGCGCCGGCGCCCACATCGCCGAGGACCAACAGCTGCCCACCGTGTTGTTCCAGACCACCGTGAGCAAGCTGCGTGATGTCCTCAATGCCACCGGCCGTGGTCGTGAAGACAACTCGGTCGGCATCCTGGCTGCGGTGGGGGCAGCCACCGACAGCCGACGGGTCAAACTGCTCACCGGTGGCGCCCAGCTCAACCGGCTCATCGCCGAGCTGAACGCGATCGTGGCCACCGACGCCGGGCCCTCGACCGCCTCGGCACTGCTCGATGCCACCGAAGGCCTTAAACAAACCGCTCCCGATCTGCTGGACTCACTGCACCAGGCGGTGCGGCCCATGCAGACCCTGGCCGAGAAGCGCGAGCAGCTGACGAGCCTGGTGCACGCCGGGCTGACGACAGTGGGCAACACCAGGCAGGCCTTCGACAACCACACCGACCAGCTCATCGGCATCACCACCGGGCTCACCCCTCCGATCGGTGTTTTCGCCAAGAATGCCGACAAGTTTGTTCCGATTTTCCGGAATATGAACAAGCTGTCCCGCAACTGGTTTGAGCAGATGTGGATGGCAGACCGGGACCTCCCGAACATGCCTATCGCCGTGACACTGGCCCCCAGCTACACCTACACCCGTGCCGACTGCCCGCGCTATGGCGAGATAAAGGGGCCGAGCTGCTTCACCGCTCCTGAACAGGTGGTGCGCCCGGATCTTCCCGAGACACTGCTCCCGCAGAACTACAAGCCACCGGCGGATCTGACGCCACCGGCTGGAACGGTAGTGGGTCCCAACGGAAACCTCGTCGCAGTGGGTCCGCCGAATGTCACGCCGCCGGGCGGCCCGAACCTGGTCGACCCCAACCCACCGCTGCCGTGGTGGCAGCCTGTCCCGGCACCTCGCGTGCCCGGCACCTCTGATCCCGAGGACGTGCAACCGCCGACAGCAGCGCCCGCCTCATTTGGCGGGAACGTCGGACCCGTTGGTAGCCGGCGTGAACGGGATCAGCTCGGTGTGCTCACCGGTGGTCCGGCGACTCCCGCCACTCAGCTACTGCTCGGGCCGGTGGCTCGGGGGACCGCAGTGTCGTTCGTTAAGGAGGTACCGCGGTGAAGTTCCGTGGTCCGTTGATCGCACTGGTGGTCTTCATGACCGTGGCCATGACACTCAGCTGGTTGGTATACGCCACACTGCGCCGCGATGTATCGGGAAGCACCACAGCGTATTCGGCGGTATTCACCGATGTGTATGGCCTGCGTGATGGGGACGATGTGCGCATGGCCGGTGTGCGGGTGGGCCGTGTGCAGAAGATCGAGCTGGTCGACAACGAGCAGGCCAGGGTCGACTTCGTGGTTCAGAACGACCAGAAGCTCTACGGCAACACGATTGCCTCGGTGACGTATCAGAACATCGTGGGCCAGCGTTATCTCGGTCTGTCGCCGGGCAAGTCCGGTGACCCCGCCAGCAGCACAGTGCTCTCCGCGGGGGCGACGATCCCAGTGGAGCGCACCGACCCGTCCTTCGATGTGACGACACTGCTCAACGGTTACGAGCCCTTGTTCAGCACGCTGTCCCCGGAGCAGGCCGACAACCTGACCAAGGGTGTCATTCAGTCGCTCCAGGGGGATAACGCCTCGATTGTCACCCTGGTCAATCAAACCTCGGTTTTGACAAGAACATTCGCGGGCCGCGACCAGGCGCTGGGCAACGTGATAACCAGCATGAACACCGTGACGGGCAATCTCGCCCAGCAGAACGACGGCCTGGACAACATGCTGACCCAGACGCGACAGATGGTGTCGGACCTGGATCGCAAGCGTCCCGAGTTGGTGTCCTCGGTGGGGTCGCTGGCGCAGACCATGCGTCGCCTGTCGAAGATCACCAACGAAGTCAACCCGTCGCTCGACGAGCTGATTACCCGCCAGCCCGGATTCGGCAAGCACGTGGTGAGTATCGAACCTCAATACGCCTTCCTGGGGGACAACCTCCCGATCGTGCTGAAGGGGCTGTCCCGCTTCTACTCCGAGGGTGCGTTCATCAACGTCTACATGTGCGATCTGAACCTCACCGGCTTCTTCCCGGGCCTGAACGACGTGATACCGATCATCGTCAACGCGGCGACACCCGGAAACGTGGCTCAATACACCCCGCGATGCAGGAACATGGCCAATGGCTGAGCAATCCAGGCGGCAGAGGATCAAGAACCGACCGGTCGAGACCTACAACAAGACCTGGCTGGGGTTCATCGCCATCGCGGTGATCGGCGCACTCGTGGGCGGCATGCTGCTCATCAAGGCCATCGGTCTCGGCTACACGAGCTACACCGCCGAGTTCGCGCAGGCCGCGTCGCTGCGGGCGGGCCAGCCGATCACCGTGGCAGGCATCCCCGTCGGGAACATCACGAGCATGAAGCTGGTCGGCGATCACGTCGAGGCCGGGCTGAGCGTCCGCGACGACATCAAGCTCGGCAAGGACACCAAGGCCTCGATCCGGGTCACCACGATTCTGGGCTCCCGGTACCTGGATTTGCGTCCCAGGGGTGCAGGACCGTTACCCGACAAGACAATTGACCTTGCTCATACCGAGGTTCCCTACGATTTGCAGTCCGCGTTGGCCGGGGCGACCAACACCTTCGATCAGGTCGATTTCGACAAGGTGGCGCAGTCACTGAGCATCTTGGGCAAGCAGCTGCAGGGGCTGCCCGATGTCATTCCACAAGCTATGGCGAACATTCAGACGCTGTCCTCGGTTATTGCCGATCGGCGCGATCAACTTGGCGCCCTGCTTAAGAGCACCGAGAGGATCACCAACACGCTGCGCCGCCAGCAGTCCGGTATCGGCGTTCTGGTCAACCAGGGACAGGATCTACTCGGTCAGTTCGTAATGCGCAGCAGTACCTTCCACGCGATGCTGCAGTCGTTCACGAATCTTGTCGAACAACTCAGCAAGGTTGTCGTCAAGGACCGGCCGCAGCTCATCGAGATGCTCAGGACCGCACATGAGCTCTCCGACATGCTGGGTAAACACGATGACCTGCTTCGGAGCCTTTACCCGATTGCACCGGTCTTGTTGCGCGGGATCGCCAATTCCACCGGCACCGGTAACGCCATCGATATCAACCTGACGAACGGTCTGCTGGTCGACTCGTGGATGTGTGCGATCAGCGGTCGGGCAAAGCAATTCGGAATGATCCCGTATTTCAAGGACTGCAAGTGACGGACAAGGGCGACAAAAGAAGTCGGCTGATGGCCATGATCGGCACGTTGGCCGTAATGGCCGCGGCCATTGTTGGTGCCGGCGCGTACTACGTGAAGTCGAAGCTGGATAACATCACGCTGACCGCGCAATTCGAGAATGCCTCGGGCCTTTATGAAGACAATGTGGTTGCGGTGCTGGGCATGCCGGTCGGCAGGATCACGAGGATCACGCCCAAGTCGGGGTACGTGGAGGTGCAGTTCACCGTCGACAAGGACGTGAAGGTGCCCGCCGATGTGCAGGCCGTCACGCTGTCGACGTCGATCTTGACCGACCGCCAGGTGGAGCTGTCCCCGCCCTACCGGGGCGGACCCACACTAAGGGACGGTGACACGATCGGGCTGGGCCACACCAAGACCCCGGTGGAGTTCGATCGGGTGCTGGGCACACTGGACCGGCTTTCGCTGTCCCTCAAGGGAGATGGCAAAGGACAGGGCCCGGTAGCCGATATCATCAACTCCGCAGCCGGAGTCGCCGATGGTAACGGTGAGAAGATCAAGGCCGGGCTGGGGGAGCTATCCAAGGCGCTGCGGCTGAGCTCGGAGGGTGGGGCGACCACCCGCGAGCAGATGACCACCATCATCAAAAACGTCAGCTCTCTATTCGACGCGGCGGCGGCCAATGACGGCAAGCTGCGTGAATTCGCTTCTACCGTGCGTCAACTGAGTCGGATCCTCGATGATGAGGCGTTGGGCACCGGCTCCACCGGCCGCAGGTTCAACGATCTGGTCAAGCAGGCTGGTGACATCGTCGAAGCCAACCGCGGCGACCTCAAACAAACCATCCTCAACTCCAACACCGCCCTCAAGGCGGTGGTCGATAACCAGCGCGAGATCTCCGAGTTCATCGACGTCACCCCGCTGGCGTGGGACAACATGTACAACGTCGTGGACCAGGACAACAAGCGACTGCGCGTCCGGTTCATGACGGATCGGCTGCTGTTCGAGAGTCAGATGGACAAGGAAATCTGCAACATGATGGGACTGCGCCAATTGGGTTGCGGCACAGGAACCCTGCAGGACTATGGGCCTGATTTCGGGCTGACCTACGTCCTGGATGGACTCGCGGCGATGGGACAGAAATGATGGCCGCACGTACGGGGTTGATGGCGTCGGCCGCAGTGGCTGCCACCCTCCTCAGCGGATGCGCGACCAACGGCCTGGGTGACCTGCCGTTGCCCGCTCCCGGGATCGGTGACGGTGGCTATCACCTCACTGCGCTCTTCTCGAATGTCCTGAATCTGCCCGCCAGTGCGAAGGTGAAACTCGCTGGTGCCGATGTGGGGCAGGTCGACGAGATGCGAGTAAGCAACTTCACGGCCATCACCACACTGCGCATCCTCGACGGGGTGCGGCTGCCCAAGGGCAGTACCGCCGAATTGCGGTCGGCCACACCGCTGGGTGATGTTTTTGTCTCGATCCGGCCCCCTGCAGGAGTGCCCTCGGACGGACCGGTCCTCAACGACGGCGATACCATTGGTCTCGACGCGACGACCGCCGCAGCGACGGTGGAGTCGGTGCTGAGCTCGGCCGCGCTCGCCTCCAACGGTGGTGCGGTGCGCAACCTCACCAACATCGTCAATGGATTCGGCAAGGCGACCGGCGATCAGGGCCAGGCGTTCGGGGACTTGATCAAGGACTCCAATCAGCTACTGAGCACCCTGAATTCACGCTCTGCGCAAATCTCCGAGGCCCTCACCCAGACCTCGCAGTTGGCCGACAGGCTCGATGCCAAGAACCAGACCGTCGCCGATATCGTGACAGCGGCGGGGCCGGCAACAGAGACTCTGGCCGCCAACACCGCGCAGCTGTCCGAACTCCTGCTCACAGTGGGTGATACGACACGCCAGCTGCAGAGGTTCCCATCGATCGCCGGTACCGATACCAGCGGTCGCAGCATCATCGCCGATGCCAATACCGTTTCCCGGGCCTGGAACGATGTGGCACAGGATCCCGACACCAGCCTCGCTGCGTTCAACCGCATCCTCCCGACGGCCATCAAAGCAACTGCCGGAAACTCACTTTCGCTGCATGCGTCGCTCGACCAGCTGGTCCTGGGTTCGATACCCGATGTGGGCTCCCTCGCCGATATCGGCATCCACGGGCCCAAGCGGTCCAACTGGGCGCAGCTGGCGGGGTCCATCAAATACACGCTGTGGCGCCTGCAGGAACGCGTTGTGGGCAAGGGTGCGTATGGCCAGGACACTCCTGTGCGCCCCAGCCCCACCGAACCCGGTGTCATCGAGCCTGTTCCGGCGGCCCCAGGCGCCGGACGATGATCAACGCGATCGCCAATCCGCTGATCGGTGCTGTGCGTGCCGGTCATCGCCAGAAGGCAGTGCTGTCGGGTGTGGCACTGGCATTGACCTTGGTCCTGGCAGTGACCTACTTGTTCGCGGGTGCATTGCGCGCCAACCCCTTTGCGTCCACCTACCGGGTCACCGTGAAGCTGCCGGAGTCTGGTGGGCTGTTGCCCCGGCAGGATGTGGCATTGCGGGGAGTCAAGATCGGGACGGTGCAGTCGCTGGAGATTACCCAGCAGGGTGTCGAGGCGACCGCCGAGATCCAGTCGAAGTACACGATCCCCGCGGCGGCCAAGGTTCGAGTGACCGGCCTCTCTGCCGCGGGTGAGCAGTACCTCAACTTCGAAGGCACACCCGATCAACAGGGCCCATTCCTTAAGGACGGCAGTGTGATTGCCGAGGGTGTGCAGGTACCTGTGACGCTGGCCAAGCTGCTCGCTGATGCTGATGGGCTGTTGGCGCAGGTGGACCCCAAGAAGCTGGAGTTGATCAAAAGGGAGCTGAGCCTGAGTAAGGAGGGCCCGCGCAAGCTCACCGAGATCATCGACGGCGGCACCTTCTTGCTCAGTACCTTGGATTCGGTCTTGCCGGAAACCACCAGCATCCTCAAGACCAGCCGGGTGGTGCTGACCTTGGCTGCCGATAAAAACTCCGGTATCAAGGCCACCGCCGACAGCCTGGGCCGCACCCTACGCGGTGTGGACAAGATGCAGAACGGCTACCGCACCCTGGTAGGACAGACGCCCACAACACTGGGCGCGGTGGACAACCTGTTCGTCGACAACTCCGACACCATGGTCACCCTGCTCGCCAGCCTGGCCACCGTTTCGCAGATGCTCTATGTTCGCGCACCTGCCATCAATGCGTTTTTTCCCAACTACCGCGGATCGACGTTCGGCGCGATCGCTGACACCATGCGCGACAACGGCCTCTGGGCCACCGCCGACCTGTATCCACGGTATGCCTGTGATTACGGCACCCCTCGTGTGCCACCGTCTACCGCCGATTTTCCCGAGCCGCCGCTTTATACCCATTGCGTCAGTGATGATCCGGCGGTGTTGATTCGCGGCGCCAAGAACGCACCGCGGCCCGCGGGCGATGACACAGCTGGCCCGCCGCCGGGCGCCGACCTCGGGAAGAGGACCGATCCCACTCCCAAGGGGAGGTTCACCGTCCCGACTCCACAAGGCGGGCCGACGCTGCCCATCGAACCTCCGCGCTGATCGAGATATGCGGTTGGTTGGAGTGACACATGGGTGACGAGAACAATCCAACCGCACCACGGCAGCGCCTCGCCCGGGGACAGGGTTGGCGGCTGCGGCAGCAGATCATCGATACGGCGATGGACCTCATCCTCAGGTCCGGCGAGGCCCGCGCTCCCTCGGCCCGCGAATTGACTCGGGAGCTGGGTATCACGGCACCGTCCCTGTACCGCCACTTTTCGAGCACCGATGAGTTGGCGGACGCCTTGTGCTCGAGATACTTCGAACAACTCGGCGAGGCGCTGCAGCGGGCGACGTTCAACATCTCCACGGCGCTGGAACGACTGCAAGCGCTGGGCCTGGCCTACGTGCGCTTCGCCGCGCAGAACCCGCTCTTGTACCGGTTCGCGACCGCACGCCCACCGCGTCTCGGCAGCGAATCGGACGAAATACTTAGCAGTTCAGCCTTTCTCCACCTCCAGGGCGTTGTTCAACAACTCGTCGACGAAGAACAGTTCCCGCCGGGTGACACCCTGGAACCGGCCCTGCAGCTGTGGGCGACTACTCACGGGGTCGCCTCGCTGCTGGTGACTAGGCCACACCTGCCGTGGGGGGAGCAGGAATCCTTTGCGTCCCGAACCCTGTACGCCGCGTATCTGGGACATGTAGCGGCAGAAGACCTAGACCGTGCGGGCCCCGGTGATGAGTAGACCTACCTAGCGCGGTGAGAAACCCCTACTCGCGGTAGTAGGTCTACGTGTTCACCTCAGATCGAGTAGCCGTCACGCTGAGAGGCATGACAGATCCACAGTTGCAGCAGATGACCGCGACGTTGGACGAACTCGACGGGCGTGAGCGTGCGCTGCGTGCCGAGCTCGATGCGCTGCGGGGCCGGATGATCGAATGGACCCAGGCCGAATACCATAAGGCTCAGCAGTATTGGGACGAGTACCGGCGCACTCAAGGCGCCACACCGTCCGCCGCGCCGGTCCCGGTACCACCGGTCCGGATACCCGTGACGGTGCAGGTGCCGGCCGCGTCTAGGACAGCACCTCCTCGGCAGAAACCATTCTGGGCACGTGAGGGATTCGCCAGCAAGGCGATGGCCTTCGCGGGTGCGGTCGTGACACTTGCCGGGGTGGTCATGCTCCTGGTGCTGGCCGCCAAGAGCGGGTACTTCGGTCCGATACCACGCATGCTCTCCGGTGCCGTCCTCGCGGCCGGTCTCATTGGACTGGGCATCCGGGTGTATTCTCGTCCCGGGGGCCGGATTGGTGGTATTGCCACCGCAGCAACAGGATTCGCGGCCGCATTCTTCGACGTGCTGGCACTGACGGTGATTTACGACAAGATTCCGGTGCTGGCGGGACTGGTTCTCGCGTTGGCTATCACCGGCGCCGGCTTGGTGCTGGCGCGGAAGTGGAACTCGCAGCCCTTTGCCGTGGGTGTGGTCGCGGCGATCACCTCCTTGGCTCCGTTCCTCACCGATGGGTTCACCGCGGAACTCGCCGCCTTCGCGCTGGTGCTGCTGATCGCGAGCCTGCCCGCTCAGATCGGCCGGAATTGGCCAGTGCTGCACGCCTTCCGGACCGTTGGCGTCACCCTGACGCTCCTCGCGGCCATTCGTGCCGCCGCGGGACATCCGTATGCTCTGCTCATCATGGCGGTGCTGGCACTCCTGGTGACCCTGCTGGGGTCGCTGTGGCTGCTCACCGGCGACCATGCCGGCCAGGGTGACCTGACTTCGTCGGTGATGATCGGTATCGCCTCTATTCCGGTTCTCTACAGTGCCTTGTCCTTCGCGGTGTGGCCGCTCGGAGTGCTGGTACCTGTCGGGGTCGCCGCGGTGATGGGCGCGGTGCTGCTGTTGGTCGGTGGCCTTCCGGTGCATGCGCGCATCACCATGACTGCGGTCGCGGGTCTGGCGCTGCTACAGGCCTCGGTCGAGGGCACCCACGCGGCCTTGCTCGCGGTCGTGTTACTGGCCATTGGGTTGTCCTTCTCCGCCATCGGCTATCAACTGCGGGACCGTATTTCATTGGTAGTGGGTCAGGTGTTCGGCGCGCTGGGCGGTATGGCGTACATCGCGTACGTGCCCCCGGAGCTGCTGACGGACTCGAGCAGCGCCGTGCACGTGGCGGGGCCGCTGTTGATCGTCGCGAGCGTGCTCGCGGCCGTCACAGTCGGCATGGTGATGGCGGCCATGAACCGGGTCGGCTGGGCGAACCCGGAGTCCGCTCCCGTGCGAGGTGTGGTGGCCGGGGTGTCGATGCTGTATTCGGGGACCGCTGCAGTCATTCTGTCGGGCACCGCGCTGCTCGGCAATATCGACGGGTTCCTGCTGGGCCACGGTCTGGCAACGGTGTCTTGGATGGCAGTATCCGTGGCGCTCCTACTCGCCGGACTGCGGCGCTACCGCGACCAGAGTTGGGTGACCAGAACGGGATTCGTTCTTGCCGCGATGGCCGTCGCCAAGCTGTTCCTGTTCGACCTGGCCACCCTTGACGGTATCGCACGGATCGGTGCGTTCATCGTCACCGGCCTGCTGCTGCTCGGCGGCGGCACGCTGTACGCGCGTGAATATGCAACTCGCGGTGAACTATCCATAACCGAGCTGCCCGTCAAGTAGCCCATCAGACTCCGTGAGTGGTGGTGGAGAGGGACGTCGCTAGATGCGGCGTCCCTCTCGGCGCAGCAGATCCTGGGCGCTGACACTGCCACCGCGGCTGCGGCGGGTGGCCTCGTCCGCGTCCTGCTGCTGTTGCGGCGTGCGCTTTTGGTCGCGATCCTGCCCAGGTGCCGGCAGTACCTCCGTCGCATCAGCGGCGGGGGGAGCGGGCTGCGGCGACTGAGGAGGACGCGGAGCTCGAGGTGGACCCTGCCGCGTGGCATCCGGTTTAGCGATCGGCATCGCCGTCGTCGCGTCCTCACCGGCTGTGCCATTGGCACGGTTCGGCTGTGCCGGTTGCGGTTTGGGCTGAGGCTTGGAGACGGGAATCGCGGTGGTCGCATCTCCCGATTCAGCGGCCGGGCCGGAGCCGGGCTGCTTGGGGCCGCGCAGTTCGCCGAGCCACGACTCGATCTCTCTATCGGCATTGCGGCGGTCCGGGCGATGTGTCCCCGCGACGCTGGTGCGGGCGGTCGGAGCGTCGGGACCGGAAGGGTTCCCACCAGGCACACGGGTAGTGGGCGCATCGGTAGGAGGAACGTTCTTACCGGGTACCGACATCCGTGTCGTCGCGGGTGCGTCCCCACCGTCGTTACCTTGCGACGGCAGGTTGACCGGTGTGGTCGGGGGAGCGGGCGGGGGCGGAGTGGGCCGCGCCGGAGCCGACGGATCGTGCTGGCGCGGTGCGGGTGCCGAGGGCAACCGGGTGCGCTCGGAGGCGATCTGCAGCTTGGTGGTGCGTGCATTGGACCCGACCGGGGACACCGCCGCAGCGATAGCCTGCTCGCGGCCGGTGGGACGCTTGCGCTCGTCGGGGAGGGTGACTTCGCCGAGGCCGAGCTTCACCTGCACACGCTTCATCCACACCGGTGCCCACCAGCAGTCGTCGCCCAGCATCTTCATGACCGCCGGGATGAGCAGCATGCGGACCACGGTGGCGTCCAGGATGAGCGCCGAAATCAGACCGAAGGCCAGGTACTTCATCATCACCAGATCGGAGAAGGCGAAACCGCCCGCCACCACGATGAGGATGAGCGCGGCCGCGGTGATGATTCGGCCGGTGTTGGCGGTGCCCACCCGCACCGCCTCAGCGGTCGACAGCCCTTGCGCTCTCGCCTCGATCATGCGGGACATGAGGAACACTTCGTAGTCACTGGACAGGCCGTAGATGACGACAATGATCAGGACGATGATCGGCGCTGTCAGGGGTGTCGGCGTGAAGTTGAGCCACTTGGAGAAATGCCCGTCGACGAATATCCATGTCAGGATGCCCATGGTCGAGCCCAGGCCGAGGGCACTCATCACCGCGGCCTTAATGGGCAGCACAAGTGATCCGAATGCCAGGAACATCAGGATCGTGGTAATGCTGATCAGGATCACGATCACGAGCGGCAGCTTGTCGAAGACGCCGTTGATCGAGTCGTATTCGAGTGCCGGGGTGCCGCCGACATACATTGTCACGCCCTTGGGCACGGGCATGTCGCGCAGCGCTTTGACCTTTTCGCCTGCGGTGTTGCGGACGATCAGGGCGTTCTGGATGACCTTGACGCTGGCGTCGCCGTCGGTCGTGACGGCCTTACGTCGCTGCCACATCTGGGTCTTGTCCCCATCGGGCTCCACGAAGCCGGGGACCTTCATGGCTTCGGCACGGATCTGGTTGAGCTGAGAGTCGGTGGCGCCCTTGGTGACGATGGTGATGGTCTCGGTGCGGAAACCGGGGAAGAGCGTATCGAAGTCTTCCTGCGCCATGCGGGTGGAATTAGTTGGCGGCAAGTACTTTTCGCTGAAGCCGCCGAGCTTCAGGTTGCCCAGAGGGATGATGAGTAGCAGCATCACGATGACGATCGGGACGGCGAACGCCACCGGCCGCTTCATCACGAAAACCACTGTGCGGCCCCAGAATCCGTTCTCGAGCTCCTCGCGTGACTTGGTCCGGCTGAACCGCTTGATACTCAGCGCGTCGACATGCCGACCGAGCACGCCCAGACAGGCGGGCAGCACGGTTACGGCCAGAATCGCGGCGAGCAGCACCGAGGCGATACCGGCGTATGTCAGCGACCTTAGGAACTGCTGCGGCACGATCAGCATGGGCATCAGCGCCGCTGCGATAAGGGTGGCCGAGAACATGACGGTGCGGCCCGAGGTGATGACGGTGCGGCGGACCGCGGTCTCGGTGTCGTACCCCTCGGCGATCTCCTCGCGGAAGCGGCTGACGATGAACAGCGAGTAGTCGATGGCGATACCCAAGCCGATGAGCGTGACCACCGGCTGGGCGAAGAAGTGCACCGGAGAGAAGAGGGTGATCAGCCGCATGATGCCCAGCGCGCCGGCGATGGTCAGGCCACCGACCATCATGGGGAGCCCGGCCGCGATCACACCGCCGAAGACGAAGAACAGCACGACGGCCATGACCGGCAGCGACAGCATTTCCATGCGCTGCGTGTCTTTGTCGATGGTTCCGGTGAGCTCACTGGCGACGGGCTGGAGGCCGGCCAGCTGGATATCGACGCCGTCGAGCAGGAACTTGTTCTTCGCGGGATCGGGTTTTGTGGCTTTTTCCGGGTTCGCCAGTGCCTTGTAGTTATTGAGGATGGTGTCGTCGTTATCGCCCTTAAGCGCGATCGAGACGAAGGTGTGTTTGCGATCCGGCGTCACCATCCGCATGACGGTGGGGTCTGTCGTCGTCGGCGCGCGCAGCCAGCCGGCCCAGCCGTAGATCTGGTCGGGGTTGTCCTTCTGCAGCTGGTCGAAGTGATCGGTCAGCTTCTTCTGGAAGGCGGGATCATCGACGGTCTTACCGTCGGGAGCCGCGATGACCGCGACAACGTGCGTGGTTCGGTCGCGGCCCAGGGCGTCGTCCGCCATGACCGATGCCTTCACCGATTCGCTGTTGTCGTCGAAGAACCCGCTCTGCGTCACGTGGTCGCCGAGGGTGATACCGAACAGTCCGGAACCCAGGCAGATCGCGACGAACGCGGCAACGACGATGAACCGATACCGGTACACCATTCGACCCCACCAGGCGAACACAGATATCTCCTAACTAGCGACTGTCACGCGCCGGTTTTCATGTCCTGGACGTAAGCAACGCCGACAACGGTCGGAATGGCTGTAACCAGGCGCCTTCGTCGGGGAGCGAATCTAGACCCACCCGCGGCAAGGCTCGGGGGAAAACTCCGGGTATGTCCTCGAGATCGACGAACCCCAGAGTATCCGAGGTTAGCGCCCAACTCGCATGTTCGCGAAATCCCAGCACACTGACGGGGACCCCGTCACCGGCGATCTTCTTCAACGGTTCGCGGAAAGCCTGACCATCTGCCGAGGCCACAAACACCCCGGCCAGGCCTTCATCGGACCGCAGCTCGATATGAGCAAGCATGTCGGCGTCGACGTCACTGTCGTCGTCGATCTTGGGTTTGGCGAATACCGCAAACCCAACGTTACGCAGCGCCTCGACCCATGGGCGTACCACTTCGGCACTCCCCGACGCGATATTGGTAAACACAGTGGCCTCGGGTTCGACGAGGCAATCGGGATGGTCTGCCGAATACTCGGCGGTGCGCTCCAGCAGCCAACGGCCCAGAGCGTCGAACCGCGGTCGGTTCTCCGCCGATGGGCGGCCGCCGATGATGGAGCCCAGTCCCATGTCGAGGTTTGGGGCGTCCCACACCAGCAGCACCCGCAACGACCGGCGGCGGATGGAATCGTCGGCCGTGTTCGGGTCCCGTAAATCTTCGGCGACGCTCACAATCGTTTCCAGACGAAGTCGTTGATCGTGCTGCCGACCGTGTGCGCTTTTCCCTCGAACTTGGTGGTGGGCCGGCGCACCGAGACCGGAACGCTCGGATCGTGAACATCGAGTCGGTGCAGTGTGGGCTCCGCGTCCCCGACCTCGGCGATATGTTCCGCGTAATCCGCATGGTCGGTGGCCACATGCAGGGTGCCGCCCGGGCGGAGCCGGTCCGAGAGCAGTGCCACGGTGCCCGCCTGCAGCAGCCGCCGCTTGTGATGGCGGGTCTTCGGCCACGGATCCGGGAAGAACACTCGTGCCGCGGTCAGCGACCCCGATGGCAGCAGATGCTCCAGCACGTCGAGCGCGTCACCGCGGATCAGTCGAACGTTTTCGATGCCCTCACGATCGATCGCGGAGAGCAGCTGAGCGAGCCCTTTGCGGTAGACCTCCACCGCCAGTACGTCGAACTGAGGTTCCTCAAGTGCCATCGCGGCAGTAGATGTTCCTGTGCCGCAACCAATTTCGAGGATTAAGGGGGCGGTGCGTCCGAACCATCTGGCGGGCTCCAGGGGCGGGCAGGAACCGTCGGCTTCGCGGGCGACCCGGCCGTACGTCGACCACGATTTGTCCCAGGCCTTTTGCTGCCCCTCGGAGAGTGACGACCCGCGCGATCGAAAGCTCGACACACGGCGTGTGTGGTGGTGCTGGCCGTCCGCATGGGCAGTGGAATCGGCAGTGACGGTGCCCGGGAGCTCGTCGGTGGCTGATCCAGCTACCGCACAGCCCCGCTCCTGGCCGTCACAACGCATCTTTCCATGGTCACCTATAGGAGGCAGATCCCATAATCCCGGCGCGGATTGATACTCAACAGATGCCTACCAGGGTGGAACCTGCCATCGGCGCAGGTGACAATGTGAGCATTTCCGTTGACCGAACGACTGGAATAGGTGATGACGCGGGGGTTTGAGATCTTCCGGGGAACGCTCGACCGGTTCGCGGCGCGCCCCGAGATTCGGCAGGCACGCGGTGGCCAGCGCATTCACGATGTCGCGGTGCGGGCGGGCGACCCGCTGCGGGTCACGGTTCGGGGCCGCGCCGGTGTGGGTGTCACGAGCGTTATCGGCGCGTTGGGGCGCACCATGCCTGCCGAGGCCGGACCGGGACATGCGCTTATCGAGGTTCCGATCCCCAACCAGGATCCTGCAGATTCCACCGACGCCATGGATGTCCAGATCGTGGTGTTCGCGGAGGTGCTCAAACCCGAAGATCGTGCCGTCCTGGCGGCATCCGCAGCCCCCAAGGTGCTGATCCTCAATAAGGCGGATCTAACCGATCCCGGCGGCGCCCGTGGTCCATGGACCGCCGCGGTGGGGCGCTGTGCCGAATACCGCGCCGAGACGCGGGTTCCGACGCTGCCGTTATCCGCGCACGTCCCGCTGGCCGATCTCGACGAGGGCATCGTCGAGGCCCTCAAGTCGATGGTCGAGCACCCGGCCGACACCAGTTCCGTCGACGCCTTTGTCACCTGCACACATGAGGTGCCGGTAGCAATGCGGCGGCGCTTACTGCATGAGTTGGACCTATACCCGATGGGCTGCGCGATCGGGGCGCTCCGGCAGGTTCCCGGCCTGGGGGCGCCGGCGCTCACCGCGCTGTTGCGTGACTTGTCGGGTATCGACGCGGTGGTGGACGCCATTCGTGCCGCCATTGCCCAGGGCTGGTACCGCCGGATGCGATCGGTGCTCGCCGAACTTCACCGGATCGGGGTGACGGGTGTCCTGCCTATGCAGGTCGACGCCTTCCTGACCAGCGACGACCTGCTGGTGGCCGCAATGCAGTGCGCAGTGGACGCCGCCACGGCGGCGGGTATACCGGTGGAGCTGAGCGATCATCCCGAGGATCACCGCTACCGCGCCGAGCGCTGGCAGCGATTCGCCGCGGGACCGGTGACCGCCACCTATGCCGCGATGGGCACCGACATCGTGCGTGGGTCGTTGCGGCTGTGGCGGCTGGCCGGAGGTCGAGCGTGAACTTTCCTGTTGATAAACCGGCAGACAAACGGGTCGACGAGTTGGTACTCGCGGTGGACCCCGCGCTCGGCCCGCTGGGCGTGGACCTGCAAGACGTGGTGATGGTGACCGGCGGCTGGCTGGCCGGCGCCTCGACGCTCGCGGGCGGCTTGGCGGGGCGCATGTCCGGAGTGCGCATTGTCGAGCCCGAGGATCTGCAGCACGGGCAGGCGCCGGGAGTGGTCGTGTTCGTGTGCAGCGGGACGGCGCCCTTGACGCCGTCGGATTGCGGTCTGATCCAGCTGGCCGCCGCCAATACCGATGCGCTCATCGCCGTGGTGTCGAAGATCGACGTGCATCAGTCCTGGCGCGAGGTGATGGATCGGAACCGGGAGATCCTGGCCGAGCACGATTCCCGATTCAGCGGTATCACCTGGCTGGGGGTATCGACGCGTGGAGACGCACCGGGGCTCGACGAACTGGTGCGCGCCGTGCGTAAAGTCCGCGAAGAACCTGCCCGAGATGAGCGAAACAGACTGCGCGCCTGGGCAACTCGTCTACAGGGCATGTTGAATGTCTCCCCGGAGGCCGGGGAGGGCGCTCGTGCCGATGAACTGCGCAATCAGCGGCAGGCAGCGGTACGACGGACGCGTTCGGGCAAGTCCGAGCGGACCTTGGCGTTGCGCAACCGCGTTGCCCAGGCCCGCATGACGCTGCTGTACTTCGCGCGCAAGCGGGTTGGCTCGGTAGGCGGTGAGCTACGCGAGGACATCGCCGAACTGAAGCGGCGCGATGTGCCGGGGTTTGGCGACCGGGTGCGGCGTCGAATGGCCGAGGTGGTCGCCGAAGTGGAACAGGGCACCGAGGAACACCTTGCTGAGGTTTCCTCCGAGGTGACCCAGCATTGGGTGGCCCCGAGGGCCAGCGCCAACCGCCCGGTGCCGCCCGAGACGAGCGACCCTTCGGTGCGGTCACGCCGTCTGGAGACGCGGATGATGGCGCTATTCGGGGTGTTCTTCGGTCTGGGTGCAGCGTTGACGGTGTCGCGGTTGGTGGCGTACGCGCGCCCGGGCCTGGCCCTGGTGGGTTTGGCGGTGGGCCTGGTGGCCGGAGCGTGCATCGCGGTGTGGCTGGTGGCGGTGCGGGGGCTTTTGCACGATCGGGCGGTGCTGGACCGCTGGCTGGGCGACACCATGGGGGAGCTGCGCGGGTACTTGGAGCAGTGGGTGGCTGCGCGGGTGTTGGAGGTGGAGACCAGGCTCAACGCCGATCTGGTCGAGATCGACGAACGCGAGAACGACAAGCTGGCCGCCCGGGTCGGGCAAATAGATACCGCGCTGCGCGAGGCCGCCATGAATACCGCACGGGCAACAGCACTGCGTAACCGTGACCTGCCGTCGGTGCACAAGGCGCTAACCAAAGTCGCCGAACGGCTGGACGCGACCGGCCGAAAAGCTGAGAATAGGTCGATGGGCCGCTTGCGGGCGGCGGGTCAGGCTGAGGAGGATCAGGCGGAGTCATGATCGAAGGTTTTGACCAGGGACTACCTGGGGGACTCGGGGAAGGAGTGCCCGAGCCGGGGCATGCCCTCAGTCCGGACCTGCACGTCGATCACCATATGTACCTACCCAATGGCGGTGAGCTAATCGACCTGGGGAAAGACCTCATCGACACCGACCACGACGGCATCGGCGACACCGTCGCGCTCCATCCGTCCGACGGGTCGACCGGGCTTTCCATAGTCTCCGATATCGACGAGGACGGTGTGGCGGACAAGGTGACCACGTTTGGCGCGGACGGTACCTACGAGACCTGGGTCCGCGGATCCGGTGCGCACTGGGAGCTCATCGAACACGGTCGCGTCGGGGAAAAGTAGTACCTGCTTCTGGCCGTCGCCTGCTTGCCTTCTATCTGATCTTCGCGCTTTCTGTGACTAACTGTCAGCGACCCCGTTTCACGTCGAACATGGTCGGCGTTAACCTCATATATCAAGGTCCCGCCCGGCGTCGGCGCGGCCCTGCGTACCTACAGAGGAGATGCTCTCGATGACAGCAGCGACCATTCCCGGTCTTGACAACGCTCCCACGAAGCATGCGGGTTTGCTTGCCTGGGTCCGTGAAATCGCTGAGCTGACTCAACCTGATCGAGTGGTGTTCGCTGACGGCTCCGACGAGGAGTTCGCGCGGGTCTCTCAGCAGCTGGTGGACGCCGGAACCTTTCAGCGTCTGAATCCCGAGAAGCACCCCAACTCGTTCCTTGCGCTATCGGATCCGTCGGACGTTGCGCGAGTGGAATCGCGCACCTACATCTGCTCGGAGCGTGAAGAGGACGCCGGCCCCACCAACAACTGGGTGGAGCCCGCCGAGATGCGCGCGACCATGACCGAACTGTTCCGCGGCAGCATGCGCGGACGGACCCTGTGGGTGGTGCCGTTCTGCATGGGCCCGCTCGGCGCCGAGGACCCAAAGCTGGGAGTGGAGCTCACCGATTCGGAGTACGTCGTCGCCTCCATGCGTGTGATGACCCGCATGGGTGCCGCCGCGCTGGAGAAGCTGGGTGATGACGGTTTCTTCGTCAAGGCGCTGCACTCGATCGGTGCGCCCCTGGAGCCTGGCCAGGAAGATGTGCCGTGGCCGTGCAATGACACCAAGTACATAACTCACTTCCCCGAGACGCGTGAAATCTGGTCCTACGGTTCGGGTTACGGCGGTAACGCGCTGCTGGGCAAGAAGTGCTACTCGTTGCGCATCGCCTCGGCGATGGCGCATGACGAGGGCTGGCTCGCCGAGCACATGCTGATCCTGAAGCTCATCTCGCCCGAGAACAAGGCGTACTACGTGGCCGCGGCATTCCCGTCGGCCTGCGGTAAGACCAACCTCGCCATGATCCAGCCGACGATTCCCGGTTGGCGTGCAGAGACTTTGGGTGATGACATCGCCTGGATGCGCTTCGGCGAGGACGGACGCCTGTACGCCGTCAACCCGGAGTTCGGTTTCTTTGGGGTGGCACCGGGCACCAACTGGAGCTCAAACCCCAATGCCATGAAGACCATCGAGGCCGGCAACACCGTCTTCACCAACGTCGCCCGTACCGATGACAACGACGTGTGGTGGGAAGGCCTGGAGGGTGAGCCCGATCACCTGGTCGACTGGAAGGGCAACGACTGGTACATCCGGGACACGGAAAGCAAAGCCGCCCACCCGAACTCGCGTTACTGCACCCCGATGTCGCAGTGCCCCACCCTGGCCCCCGAGTGGGACGACCCGCAGGGTGTGCCGATCTCGGCGATCCTGTTCGGCGGCCGTCGCAAGACAACTGTTCCGCTGGTGACCGAGGCTCGAGACTGGCAGCACGGCGTGTTCATCGGCGGCACTCTGGGTTCGGAGCAGACCGCGGCCGCCGAGGGCAAGGTCGGTGCGGTGCGCCGCGACCCGATGGCGATGCTGCCGTTCATGGGTTACCACGTGGGCGACTACCTGAACCACTGGATCAACGTCGGTAAGCAGGCCGACGAGTCCAAGCTGCCCAAGGTGTTCTTCGTCAACTGGTTCCGTCGCGGCGGCGACGGCCGATTCCTGTGGCCAGGATTCGGCGAGAACAGCCGCGTGCTGAAGTGGATCGTTGATCGGATCGAGCACCGGGCCAACGGTGTTTCCACCCCGATCGGCACCGTCCCAGCCGTCGAGGATCTGGACCTGGCAGGTCTGGACGTCGATGAGGCCGACGTCGCCGAGGCGCTGACCGTGAACGTTGACGAATGGCAGGCCGAGCTGCCGCTTATCGAGGAGTGGTTCGAGTTCATCGGCGACAAGCTGCCGACCGGCGTCAAGGACGAGTTCGACGCCCTTAAACAGCGACTCGGGTAGCGGCTTCCGAACCGATCTGGTCGACGCTCCAGGTACGTGACGCCTAGGGTTGTGGAATGCGCTTCGCGTTCAAGACATCTCCGCAGAACACCACCTGGGACGACATGCTGGCCATCTGGAAGGTGGCCGACGAGATCGAGGTCTTTGAGTCCGGCTGGACCTTTGACCACTTCTATCCGATCTTCTCGGACTCCAGCGGGCCGTGCCTCGAAGGCTGGGTGACCCTCACTGCGCTCGCGCAGGCCACCCGACGGCTGCGTGTCGGGGTGCTGGTAACCGGCATTCACTATCGGCATCCGGCCGTGTTGGCCAATATGGCCTCGGCGCTGGACATCGTGTCCGGTGGCCGCTTGGAACTCGGCATCGGTGCCGGCTGGAACGAGGAAGAATCCGGCGCTTACGGCATCGAGCTGGGCAGCATCAAGGAACGTTTCGACCGGTTCGAAGAGGCCTGCGAGGTGCTCACCGGTCTGCTAAGCCAGGAGACAACGAGCTTCGAGGGCAAGTTCTACCAGCTGAAAGACGCACGCAACGAGCCCAAGGGGCCGCAGAAGCCGCACCCCCCGATCTGCATCGGCGGCAGCGGCGAGAAGCGGACGCTGCGGATCACCGCCAAGTACGCCCAGCACTGGAACTTCGTGGGCGGACCGCCCGAGGAGTTCGCCCGTAAGCGTGATGTGCTGGCCGCGCACTGCGCGGATATCGGCCGCGACCCGGGCGAGATCACGCTCTCCGCCCACATCCGGCTCGGCGAGGATCGCGACTACGCGAAGGTTGTCGACGAGGCCGCCGCGCTGGGCGCGGAGGGTCTGGACTTGGCGATCATCTACCTGCCCCCGCCGTATGACCCCCGTGTGCTGGAGCCGTTGGCCGAGGCGCTTCGTTCCTAACCGCGAGAGCGCAATCAGATACGCAGAATGGCAGTCCCGCGTATCTGATTGCCTTCTCGGCAGGTAGTTCTAGCCGGTCTTGCTCTCCAGGGCCGCCAGCGCCGCGGCGATCGCGAGGTACTTGTTGGTGCCCAGCTCGCGCACGGTTGAGATGTTCAGGGCTTCCTTCAGTGCCGCGTCATGCTTCTCGGTGAGACCGGCGAGAGCCGACGGCGGTGCGTCGAGGACGTCCTTGAGGTCCTTGTTCTCGTAGGCCTTATCGAGTGCCTTCTCGAGATTCACGGATACAGCCATCGTTCCTCCTCTGGTTTGCCCCGCCCGTCGCGCACCCTAGTTAGCGAAGCTGTGAACCAACGCTGTTTGGCTATCCGCGATCCGAATTGCAGGTGAACGGCCCGAATCGGTACCCGGATGGCCATCTAATTCAAATATGCGCATAATGCAATTAATGAATACCCCGGCTGAGCCACCCACAGTCTGGTCTCTGCTGGAGTGGAACCCACCCGCCGTCCCGGTGCTACCGATCGTCGCGGCCCTGCTGGTACCTGCTGAGTGTGGTTCGGCTACGCCGGATGGGCCGCAGCTGGCCATGGTGGTCGACGGTGTCCTTCCTATCCGGGTGTCTGATCCTGGCTGCGGTCATGGGACTGTCGATAGAGCGTTACGGATTCCGGTTGTTCAGCGCCTTCATGTTCCAGCAGTTGACGCTGTCGATCCTGGTGCCGCCCTTGTTGGTGCTGGGCTCACCGGGGCGGCTGCTGTTGCGGTCGACACCTCATCAAGGGCCCGGCAGGTGGGTGCTGGCGGCCGCGCTGGCCGGGTTGCGCAGCCGTACTGCCGCGTTTCTACTGCACCCGGCCGTCACCCTTCCGCTGTTCCTATTCAGCTATTACGGTCTGTACTTGTCGCAGCTGTTCGACACCATTGCCGCTACCTGGCTGGGGCACAACGGATTAGAGATCTTCTTCTTGGTCACGGGCATGCTCTTCGTCATCCCGATCCTGTCCACCGACCCTCTGCCGATTCGGCAGACCAACCTCGGCCGGATGTTCGACATCTTCGTGGAGATGCCGCTGCACGTGTTCATCGGCGTCATTCTCATGATGGCGCCCAGGCCTTTGATCGGGATCTTCGCCAACCCGCCCGTCGAGTGGGCCGTTGACCCGGTGCAGGACCAGGCGGTGGCAGGTGCACTGGCCTGGTCGTACGGTGAGCCCATCGCGTTGGCGACCACCCTGATCTTCGCCATCCGGTGGCGGCGCGAGGAACTGGTCGAGACCGAGGTGCGCGAGGCCGATGATGCCCGTCAGGAAGACGAATTAGCTTCGTACAACCGGTTTTTGCGGCAGCTGCACGGTGACCGGCCGGATCAGGGCGCGTAGCCGCGGGCCGATCCGTCGGGGGTCGTGTACTTGACGATCAGCGAGCAGTCCTTGCCGCCCAGTCCTTCGTCGATGAGCTGCTGGAACTGCTCGGTGACCATGGTCGCCGCGGGCAGTTTCACGCCGGTAGCCTCCCCGGCGGCCAATGCCAGCCGGGCGTCCTTGTGTGCCAGGTCCACCGTGAAGGTGGCATCGAAGTTGCGGTTGGCGGCGGCGGATTCGATGATGTCCGGCACCGGGTACCAGGTCTGCTGTGCCCATGACCGTGCCGAGGAGACCGAGCAGATCTCCCAGAACACCTTGGGGTCCAGGCCGAGTCGGTCGGCCAGTTGAGAGCCTTCCGAATTCGCCATCATGTCGATGAACAGCATCATGTTGTTGCAGATCTTGGCCGCCACCCCAGCCCCGCCGTCTCCCGCGTGGATCACGCGTCCGGACATGGGCTTGATGTAATCGGTCGCCTCACCGACGCTTTCCAGGCCGCCGCCGAGCATGAAACATAGCGTGGCTGCGTGCGCGCCGCTGATGCCGCCGGATACCGGGGCGTCGACGAACCGGAATCCGCGCCGTGCCGATTCCGCGTGACAGTACCGAGAGGTTTCGATGTCGACGGTCGAGCTGTCCACCAGAAGCGTTGACGGCGAGGCGTTCTCCCAGATCCCGTAGGGGCCTTCGAACACAGAGCGTACATGCTCGCCCTTGGGCAGCATGGTGAACACGACTTCGGCGCCGGCCAGTGCCTCGGGGATGCTGTCGACCGCGGTCACGCCATGGGCTTCGGCGCCGGCGAGCGCATCACCCGAGAGATCGAAACCGCGCACCGTATGTCCAGCCGCTACCAGGTTGGCAGCCATCGGGCCGCCCATGTTCCCCAAACCGATCCAGCCGTATGTCGCCATCTGTTCAACCTAGCCGTGCGCGATCGGCGGCATCCAGCTCATGCAGTGAACTGCCCTTGGTCTCGGGCAGGGCCCAGACGGCGATCAGGGTGATGGGAGCGACGGCCGCCAGATAGATCGCCACCGGCACCCAGCTGTGGTACCTGCTCAGCAGCGCGGTACCGATGACCGGAGCCAGTGATCCGGCGAAGATCGAAGTCACCTGATAACCCACCGACACCCCCGAGTACCGCATTCGGGTGGGGAACATCTCCGCCATGATCGCCGGCTGCCCGGCGAACATCAGTGAGTGCACCAGCAGCCCGATCAGGATGGCCGCCAGGATCACCCAGTCGTTGCGGGTGTTGAACATCGGGAAGGCGATGAAACCCCACCCCGCCGCCAGCAGAGCTCCCAGTGCATACGGTGCGCGTCGCCCGACGATATCGGTGTACCGGCCGACGATCGGAAGTGCGATCGCCTGAACTACGTGACCGATCAAGAGCAGCAACAGGATTCGCTTGTTGTCTATATGCAGCTGGGTCTTCAGATAGGTGATGGAGAAAGTGACAACCATGTAGTAGAGGATGTTCTCGGCCACCCGCAGCCCCATGGCGGTGAACACCCCACGTGGGTACCGGCGGAACACCTCGATGACGCCGTAGGAGGTCGATGAGCCGCTTGCGCGAAGAGAATTCGGCAGGGCCTTGCTCTCTTCCAGTTCTCGGCGGGCTTCCTGGAAGATCGGTGCATCGGATATCCGGGTGCGGATGTAATAGCCGATCGCGACGATGATGACCGACAGCCAGAACCCGACGCGCCAGCCCCAGGACAGGAACGCGGCGTCGGAGAGGGTCCACGACAACATGAGCAGCACGAGGGTCGCCAGCAGGTTGCCGAGCGGTACGGCCGCCTGGGGCCAGCTCGCCCAGAAACCGCGCTCCTTGTCGGGGGAGTGCTCGGCCACCAGCAGCACGGCGCCTCCCCATTCACCGCCGACGGCGAAACCCTGGAGGAACCGCAGGGCGACCAGCAGGATCGGTGCGGCGTAGCCAACCTGGGCGAAGGTCGGCAGACAGCCCATGAGGAAGGTGGCGACGCCGACAAGCACGATGGCGATCTGCAGTAGGTGCTTGCGGCCGTAGCGATCTCCGAAGTGCCCGAACACGATTCCGCCGATGGGTCGGGCGACGAACCCGACCGCGTAGGTGAGGAACGCCTTGATGATGTTGTCGAGGTCGTTACCGGCCGCCGGGAAGAAGACCTTGTTGAAGACGAGGGTGGCGGCGGTGGCGTAGAGGAAGAACTCATACCACTCGACGACGGTGCCCGCCATGGATGCGGCGACGACCTTACGCAGGCCGGTCGGTGTGGGGTGGGGACCGCCATCGGGCGGGGCGGTCAGCGACATGGCGCCAACCTAGCGGCGACACGCCGTCTCGTGGCGGGATTGTGCGAGACGTATCCGCCAGGAGACGGCGTGTCGGCGGCTAAACGCTTTCGAGGCTGACGCCCATCGGCAGCAGCACGCTCTTGAGCTCGCAGTACTCCTCGATACCCTCGGGCCCGTTCTCCCGACCGATACCGGACTGCTTGTACCCGCCGAACGGGCAGCTGGGGTCGAACGCATACCAGTTGATGCCATAGGTGCCGGTGCGGATCTGCGCCGCGACCTCAAGGCCCTTGTGGACATCTGCGGTCCACACGCTGCCCGCCAGGCCGTAGTTGGAGTCGTTCGCGATCTTGATGGCCTCGTCCACCGAGTCGTACGCGATGACGCACAGCACCGGGCCGAAGATCTCCTCCTGCGCGATGGTCATCGAGTTGTCGACATCGGCGAAAATCGTTGGCTGGACGAAGTATCCGGAGTCCAGGCCCTCGGGGCGCTTGCCGCCGAAGGCCAGTCGAGCGCCTTCCTCGATGCCTTTGGCGATGTAGCCCTCGACGCGGTCGCGCTGTTTGGCGGTGATCAGTGGGCCGACCTGGCTCGCCGGATCGGTAGGCAGCCCGACCGTCATGATGGATACGAAGTTCACGATGCCGTCGACGACCTCGTCGTACCGCGACCGCGGCGCCAGGATGCGGGTCTGGTTGACGCAACCCTGCCCGGCATTCATCAAACCGGCGAACACCAGCATCGGCAGGCTGGCGGCCAGATCGGCGTCCTCGAGGACTATGGCCGCGGACTTGCCGCCCAGTTCCAGCGTGACCTTCTTGAGGTTCTTGGCGGCGATGCCGGCGATCTCCTTGCCGACGGCGGTGCTGCCGGTGAAGCTGAACACGTCGATGCCGGGGTGATTGGTGAGGGCGCGGCCGGTCTCGGCCCCGCCCGGCACCACCGACAACACGCCCTCGGGCAGGCCGGCCTCTTCGAACACCTCGGCCAGGATGAAACTCGACAGCGGCGTCTCGGCGGCGGGCTTGAGAACCACCGGGCAGCCGGCCAGGAACGCCGGGCCAATCTTGTTGAGCGCCAGGAACAGCGGAACATTCCATGCCGCGATGGCGGCCACGACACCGGCCGCTTCGCGGGTCACCAGTGTCTGTCCGTAGGCACCATTGCGCAGCTCACGCCACTTCACGGCGTCGGCGGCGTTGGCGTAGTACTGCAGGGCACCGAATCCGCCCATCCACTGTAGCGTCTCGACAACCGGTGGGGGAGCACCGGTCTCATCGGAGATGACGGCGCAGACCTCGTCCTTGCGCGCCTCCAGCAGCTGCACCACCTTCTGCAGCACCGCCTGGCGCTCGTGTGGGGTCATCCGTGGCCACGGGCCGTCCTCAAAAGCGCGGCGTGCGGCGGCGACTGCGCTATCTACGTCAGCGGCGGTGGCGAGCGGACACTGGCCCACCTTCTCGCCGGTGGCGGGAGAGAAGACCTCAATCACGTCGTCGGTGGCGGGTTCCGTCCAGGCGCCGCCGATGAAGAGCTTGTCGAAGTTGTGCGTCATGAATCGCTGTCTCTCTCTTGGTGTGTATCAATAAATCCAGTGAATCCGGAGGGAGCGTGGGGGCCGATGGGGCCAAATTCGAATAACCCCGTGCCGTGCACCTCGACACCGTTCTCGGTCGCCGTGAACGCGGCCAGGTTGTCCACGGGGCAGAGCATCTTGAGCGTCGGGTCCAGCTCCTTGACGTTGTAGCGCTTCCCCTGGACCACCTGCTCGCCCTGCCACATGCCGTGCCGCCAATCGGGATCCAGGCCGTAGCCGGTACCGAATCCGAAGTAATGCGGCAGGAGGATCTCGGCCTTCACCGTGATATCGCCCAGCTGTAGCGTGGCTTCCGACGCTTCGCGGGTGCCCGGGATCAACGTGATGTCGTGTTCGACGGCGGGCAGCTCCTCGACCTCACGGGACGGGTCCCGCCAGACTCGGCGCGCACCGGACACGACCCGGTCGCCTTTTTCGTTCTCCTGGTTGATCAGGATGATCGAGTACTCGGGGAAATCGATCACGTTGTAGAGCCAGTAGAAGCCGCCCGCCAACGTGGCCCGGCGGCCGGCGGGTTCACCCTCGCCGACCGGACGGATGCCCCAGGAGCGATCGCGGTTACCCGACCAGTTCACACCGTCGAGCTCGTGCCGCTGCCCATCGACTGTCAGATGCCCTGCCCAGGTGCCGGTTTGGGCAAAACGAGAGGTGTCGAACATGACCCGACCCAGCTGGCGCTGATAGTGCCCCGGCTCCAGGGAGGCGGGGATGTGCCCGGTGTAGGTGATATCGAAGCTCAGGTCGTAATCATCGCCCGGCTCCAGAACCACCCGAATCTTCTTGAGGCCTTCCAACACCTCGATCCGGTAGGGCCCGACGGCGAGGTCGGCGCGGTCGGCCCCGAGCGCGCGGGATGCCCGGAACACCACGATGTCATCGCCGTGGCGCACCGAGGCGAATGCGTCTGTCACCCCGAGATTGGGATAAACCCCGAGCCCGGTGATCAGATAGGGGAGGTCCGCTTGCCCGCCGTGGCAGCCGAAGTAGTAGCGGTCGTAGAAGTTTCGGTCGGAGGTTCCGACATGCCGGATCACATCGGCGATCTGATGGATCGGGTAGTCGTCGAACGCGGAAAGGCTCATGCGCCGATCCCCTCTCCCAGCTGGGACCAGTACGCTCCGTCGAGCATCTTCTCCAGTGTGGCTCTATGCAGGATCAGGTCGTCGGGATCTTTGGGCATTTGTGCCTGTCCGAATGCCATGGCGCGCATCTGGATTCGCGCCATAATGATGGCGTGTTGCAATGCTGCGTAGGCGGTGTAGAAATCCAGGTCGGCGGCGTGGTGTCCGGTGAGCGTGGCGTACTCGGCGGCAATATCCTCGCGCCGGCAGAACGTGGGTAATCCGGCCAGTCCGGCGATTTCGGCCAAGTCCTGGAAGAACCTGTGCAGGAAGATGATCCAGCCCAGATCCAGCTCGCGTGGTCCGATGGTTGCCATCTCCCAGTCGAGCAGTGCCACCGGTTCGAAATCACGGTAGATGACGTTGCCCGGGCGCGAATCACCCCAACTGACAACATCTTTAGCTCGCAGGGAGTCGTGGGGCCAGTTCTCACGTAGCCAGTCGAAACCGCGATCGATCAGCGGAATGGTCGGCCCGTCACCGCGCACCCACTCGTAGAGCTCCCGGGTGCGGCGCACATGGGCGTCCAAACCGGTCTCGTCCTCGCGGGCGTCGTTGAGAAACGCGAAATTCTCCACCGGCGCGGTGTGAATGCGTGCGAGCTGATCCACGGTGAGCCGCTGCATCTTGCGACGGTCGGCCTCGGAGGCCTCGGTCACCCAGGAGCCGAAGGTGTAGGGCATGCGATCGGGCGGTACCTCGCCGTCCACCCGATCCATCACGAAGAACTCACCGCCGAGCACCGCGGTGTCGTCGCAGTACCACCTGACCGACGGAACCAGGGCCTCGGAGTGCTGGCCGAGTTGGTCCATCACGTCGAACTGGCGGCGCATGTCATAGGTGGGGAAGACCGGGCTCGAGTCGGGCTGAGGTGCCGTTCTGATCACCAGGCGGTGGGCCGCGCGCTCGCCGTTCTCGGTCCATTGCGCATCGGCCAGGATCGTCTCGCTGGACATGCCGTTGGCGCTGGGCAACTCCGCGTGGTCCACGCTGAGCGCGGCATCGGTCGGCAGTTGGGCTGATATCCAGTCGGTAAGTGCGCCGCGCAAGGTTTCCGGGTCGCGTTGTGATTCCGCGGGGCGTGCAACGTCCTCGTGCGTCGCTGTCTGCTCAGTCAAGGTGTCGTGACTTCCGTTTCATGTCCGCCTCGTTGCGTGACGCACGCAACACTACCGGGCAGTCAGGGGAAGTGGAACCTGTTGCAATTCTGGAATCAGTGGGGGCGCAGGACAAGCACCAGATTACTCACCCAAACCTCCCGCACAGCGGGAACTTTGGCTATCCACCATGCCCATTTGGGGTGGTAGCGGGGAAATGCGGCAACCAACGCGCCTGTTCCGTGGGCCCACTCAAGCCCATCGCGCGCCGATACCGGGAAAAGTGACGACCCGTAGTTGTTCTTGGGCGGGTGACCGTGCTTGCGGGTGTACCAACGGGCGGCGCGGGCGCCGCCGAAGTAATGGGTCAGGCCCATTTCGTGGCCACCGAAGGGACCGAGCCAGACGGTGTAGGACAACACCGTCAGCCCTCCGGGGCGAGTGACCCGCAGCATCTCCTCACCGAGCCGCCAGGGCTCCGGTACATGCTCGGCGACGTTCGAGGACAGGCAGATATCAACACTGGCGTCGGCGAGCGGTAGCGCCATGCCGGACGCCCGCAGATATGCGGCGCGCGGGTCCCTTATGCCGTCTCCTGCCGCGTGCATCTCCCGTGGATCGGGTTCGACACCCAGGTACCGGGCTCCGGCGTCGGCGAAGGCCGAGGCGAAGTAGCCGGGCCCGCCGCCGACGTCCAGCACGGTACGGCCCTGCAACCCGTCGCCGGTTGCCTGTTGCCATAAATCGGTGACCAGGTGAACTGTGTCCTGCGCCACGGCACCGTAGAACCGCTCTGGCGCACTCTGCTCGTAGCGAAACGAGGCCAGCAGGCTGGCCGAACGCCAAATAGTGGCTCGCTGCGCAAACAGATCGGTGATATCCGGCACGGGTTCTCGTTCTGCTCGGTCTTCATTTACGGAACGCGGAATTTCTGGAGGCCCACCCTAACGGCCTAGGGTGCTTAGCGGTGTTAAGCGAAGTGTCAGATCAGCCGGGCCTCCCGCGGGAGGTCCTCATGTTGTGCTGGCGTGACACCGACCATCCGCAGGGCGGCGGTAGCGAGACCTACCTGCAGCGCATCGGCGCGGAGCTGGCGGCATCCGGGGTGAAGGTGACATTGCGATGTGCCGCCTACCCCGGCGCGCCCCGCCATGAGGTGGCGAACGGAGTGCATATCTCGCGCGGCGGCGGGCGATTCACGGTGTACCCGCGTGCACTGCTGTCGCTGCTGGCCAGTCGCGTCGGCCTGGGGGCGCTGCGTGATGTGCGCCCCGATGTCGTCATCGATACCCAGAACGGCATCCCCTTTTTTGCCAGCACCGTGGTGACGGCGCCCGTGGTGATGCTGGTACACCACTGCCACCGAGAGCAGTGGCCGGTGGCAGGCCAGCTCATCGGCAGGCTGGGCTGGTGGCTGGAGTCGCGGTTGTCTCCGCGGATGCATCGGCGCAATCAGTACTTGACGGTCTCGCAGCCATCTGCGTCCGACTTAGTGGCGCTCGGTGTGGAACCCGGACGGATTGCAGTGGTGCGCAACGGTATCGATCAGATACCGGATCCGTCGGTGGTCGCCTCGCTGGAGGGTGTGCGCAGTGAAACGCCCCGAGTCGTGGTGCTCTCGCGCTTGGTGCCGCATAAGCAGATTGAGCACGCACTGACCACGCTCGCATTGCTGCGTGACCATGTGCCCCATGTGCATCTTGATGTTGTCGGAGATGGCTGGTGGATGGATCCGCTGGTGGGACATGCTGCACGGCTGGGTATTTCAGAGTCCGTGACATTCCACGGGTACCTCGGTGAGGAAGCCAAGCATCGAGTGCTGCAACGTGCCTGGGTGCACCTGATGCCGTCACGCAAGGAGGGCTGGGGCCTGGCGGTCACCGAGGCTGCGCAGCATGGGGTGCCCACTATTGGCTACCGCTCCTCCGGTGGGCTTACCGATTCGGTCACCGACGGCATCACCGGTCTGCTGGCGCGCGACCAGGATGAGTTTGTCCGGCATACCGCGACGCTGTTGGCGGACAACAAGCTTCGTTACCGAATGGGCGAGGCGGCGCGGGCTCGCTGTGCCGATCTATCGTGGCAGCGCAGCGCGGCCGGTGTGTGGACCGTGCTTAAGGCGGCGGTGCTGGGCATCCCGGTGTCGGGGATTGTCGGTGACGAGCCGGTGGTGGCTGCGCCCGTCGAAGTTCCCGCCTGACGTACCGATCAGTCCGCGGAGAGATGCCGGGCTGCGAGGGTAGCCCCGATGCGGGTGCGGACGGTCGATCTCGACGACTACAGCTTCACCTCTGGTGGCGGCGCTCCCGCAGCCCGGTGACGGCCGCGGCGCCGCCCGCCAGCAGGAGCGTGACCCAAACCAGATGTGCGGCGATGACAGCGATGCGGCGGCTCAGGGAGGCCGCAATTGGTGCCCACGGGCCAGGTACTCGGTAAAGCGCGATATCGCCGTCCCGGTACACCGGTTCCAACTGGGCCAGCGTCCTCGACGAAAGCCCTTGTTCACCAGGAGTGTTTGCCTGCACCACTACCCAGCCGATGCCCTCGGCGGACAACTCGCGGGGCGCGGCCCCGGCGCGTAACAGCTCCGCGACGCGACGTCCACGGCCGCCGTCCCCGCGCACATCCTGTCCGTCAACGCGGAGGTCGCCGCTGGTCACCGTGTCCGCGCGGATCCAGCGGGGGAATGGATCCAATACCGGGATCGACGAAGGGCCCCAGGGGTATTGCCGCAAGGTCTCGGGTGGCAGCACGGCTACCGGATGCGGTTCGGCATTTATTTTGGCGGCGATCGCGCCCCATCCTGCGGGGTACGTCACCGACTCCACCCGGCCGCCGACTCCCCACGCCAGATCGGGCAGCGTGAATACCAGTGCCGCGCACGCCAGCCCGGCCGCTACCCACTGAGAGGGTCTTTCGCGCAGCGCGGTCACCGCAGCGGCACCGGCTACTGCGTACGCCGGCATCGCCAATGCCACCCATTTCTGGCCGTCGCGCAGTATGCCCAGCCCGGGCACCTCGGTGATGAGCCAGGTGGTCAGCGTCAAACCCGGCCCCGTCGCCAGCAGTGTTGGAATAACCACGGCCGCAATGGCAATGCCGATCAACCCGAACGCCGTTTGGGTGCGCCACAGGACCGTCACTCCAACCACCACCACGATGAGCAGCACCGCGGAGAAGGCCAGCGCGAACAGTGTCGAGCGTGAGGCGGGTACCGCCGAGGCATTCCACATGCCGCCCAGTGAGGCCAGGCTGCCGAGTGTGCTCAGTCCCGGTTCGGCGCGGGCCGCGAAGGCATGGACACCGGCCTCGTCGCCCGCAGGTATGGCGGTTCCGAGCCCGGATGCCACCAGCCACGGCATCGCGGCCAGAATCGCGACAATGGACACGCCGCCCGCCAATCGTCTACGGGAGCAACCAGTCCCGTTGCCTGGTGCGGCAATAGCAGCCATACCGACGATCAGTGCGAGCACCGTACCGGTGGGTGTCAACCCGGCCAGCGCGATCCAGAACGCGAGTATGCACCATGCCCCGACATCCGTCGCCGAGCGCAGCCGGGTGACCGTCAACGCGATCCACGGCAGGCAGCCGTAGCCGACCAGCAGACTCCAGTGCCCCTGTAGAAGCCGCTCGGCCACAAAGGGATTCCAGACCGCGATGGTGGCCGCTACTAGCTCGCCGGGGACCCCGGCGGCCGGAACCAGGCGGGCCGCCAGGCGCGCCGCTCCCCAACCGGCAAGCCATAAGCCCACCGCGAGAAGGGCCTTGACGAGAACTCCGCCGTCGACAAGCACCGTCATGACCGCGATGAAGAAGTCCTGGGGCACGGCGCGTGGCGCCGCTTCGGTGACCCCCAGTGCCGTATCGGTCAGGTACGACCGCGGTGTCGAGACGGCGTCGCGGATCAGCAGATAACCCGGTGCGGCCAGCGGCGCGGTAATCGACGCCGCCAAGACCAGTGCGTACAGCGGTGCAACGATGACGCGCTTGTGCGAAGAGCGTCTGGTCGAGTGGCCGGTGCGGCGCAAGACGTCCCGGCTAGAGGTGGTTTCGAGGAGACGGGAACTTGTCGGTGTCCGCCTCGCTGGCGGACGGTTTCTCCGGGCCACGACGGCCGAAGAAACCATGGTCGACCGTGTCGAGCCCAGGATCGATCAGCGCCGACTCGGCCCGCAGGCTGAACGAGCCGAGCAGGCCGCCACCGACCAGTGCAACGACGCCCAGGGCGGCGAAGGTGATAGGCAAGATGTTCGACCAGATCGACAGGCTGTCGCGCGTATTGCGAGCCGCCTTCACCTGGTTCTCGACGGTCTCGTCATTGGACTGCACCGTGTAGTCAACCATCGTGACCTCGGGCTTGACCGCATCGCGTGAGTAGTACTGCATCGCATGCTGTTTGCTCTTGACGATGATCCCGCTGACCGGGTCGACCCAGAACTCGCGCTGCGCCGCGTAATAGCGGGTCATGGTGATCTCTTCGTCTTCGTGCTCGGCCTCGACGCCCCACTGCGAAGCGCGGGCCGTCACCTTGCCGTCCTCGTCCTTGTCGTATAGCGACGGGTACGCGACCGGCTCCACCAGCTTGCCGTTGGCGTCGTAGCCCACGTTCTGGGTGAAGTGATACGCGGTGAGTCCGTTGACATCCTCTTCGCCGGTGTAGTTGGCGTCGAACGCCTTCTGCGCGATCACGTCGAAGTACTGATACGTCTTCTTCTCGGTGTCGAAGGGGAACCGATAGCTCAACCCCTCGTGCTTGAGCGCAATGGTGGTCGGCGGTGTCTCGTCCTCGATGGCGCGCGGCTTCTGCACACTGCCACCCGGGTTGTCATCGCTGGCGATGGCCTCGGCGGAGTGACGGTCCACGGTGACGGTGTCGACGGTGGCGAGGATCAGCCCGGCGTCGCCCTGCTTGTCGGTCCGCCTCAGGGTGATACCGGCCTGCAGGCCGACCTTCGTGGCGTCGGCAGGGCTGACGGTGCTGATCTGTTCCTGCAGTGCCAGCGGCCTATCGGGATCCGTCACGAACTTTTGGCCGGACAGCGACGCGGGATCCAGGGCACGGCCCTTGCCCTCGCTCACCAATGTGGCGTCCCAGTCGAGCGGAATCTTCGCAAGCCGGTTGCTGGTGTAGGTACCGAGCAACAGGGCGGCGATGATGAGAGCCGAACCGAGTCCCAGCAGCCCGCACGCTGCGATACGCATCATGACTCCGCGGTTCACGGCTGCTGACCCTCTTTGCGCAAGCGGCTCATCGGTCGCCGAACCCTCCTTAACGTGCAGTAACCCCGTGCTTGACGGCATGTCATGCCCAGGGCAAATCTGTTTGACCCTAACAGCCGCCGCCGCAGGGTGGTCATTTGGCGATCGTACGGATTCAGGGTTCAGGTTCTGGTCAAATGCCGCCGGATCGACTTAGAACCGTACCCTCGGCGGGGTGACAACAGCGCAGTCATCGGCTCCGGCCGGCTCGGCCGTCCATGCGCGGGGCTTCGTACCTGCGTTGGAAGGTATGCGTGCCTGTGCCGCGATGGGGGTTGTGGTCACGCACACCGCGTTCCAGACGGGCCACAACGGTGGCGTCGACGGCCGCATTCTGGGTCGCTTCGACCTGGCTGTGGCCGTGTTCTTCGCGCTATCGGGATTCCTGTTGTGGCGGCCCCATGCACTGGCAGCGCACGGCGGGCCCGCGCCCGCTTCCACCGGCCGGTACTTGGCGTCGCGGTTCGTTCGTATCGTTCCGGCCTACCTGGCCGCTGTTTTCGTGGTCCTGTTGCTGTTGCCGGACGCGGCGGGAGCCCGCGGAATCGTCTGGCTGGCCAACCTGACGCTCACGCAGCTGTATATCCCGCTAACACTGACGGCGGGTCTGACGCAGATGTGGAGCCTGGCGGTGGAGGTCGCGTTCTATCTGGCGCTGCCCATTATCGCGCTCCTCGTGCGGCGGATGCCGGTCCGGTGGCGTGCCCCGGTGCTGCTGATGGCCGGGGTGGCCAGCCTGGGTTGGTCGTTCATCCCCTTCCACACCGCCGTCGGTATCAATCCGCTGACATGGCCGCCCGCCTTCTTCTCGTGGTTCGTCGCGGGCATGCTGCTGGCCGAGTGGAGCGCCGCCCCACCCGCCTGGACACTGCGTTTGGCCCGCCGCCGGGTACTGCTCGCGGGCGTCGCCCTCGTGGCGTTCGCAGTGGCGGCATCACCGCTGGCCGGGCCGGAAGGGCTGATACAGGCACCGCCGCACCAGTACGCCATCAAGATTGCGATGGGTGCGACGCTGGCCTGGGCGCTGCTCATGCCGCTGACCCTGGATGCCCCCGGCACCGGACACCGCGTGCTGGGCAGCCCGCTCATGGTGACCTTGGGACGTTGGTCGTACGGCCTTTTCATCTGGCATCTGGCCGCGCTGAACATGGTCTTCACCGTCATCGGGAGGTTTCCGTTCAGCGGTCACTTCCCGCTGGTGCTGATCCTCACCCTAATATTCGGCTTCGCGATGGCCGCCGTCAGTTATGCGTTGGTCGAATCGCCGTCACGGGAGGCGTTGCGGCGCTTCCAAAAACGGCGCAACGGTACTCGGGAAGGCAACCGTACTGCGGCCACTGACACCGTGGTCACCGAGATGAGCGCCAGTAACTGAATCCACCACGAGTGTCCGGTGTAGCCGCCCACCGATCGCCACGGATGACGTGAGAGAGCCGCCCCCGCCAGCAGGAGGGAGCCGCCCGCGATGTACGCCCCGGCCGCGGTGAGCGCGCGTAGCGATATACGTGTCCACACCTTTACCGCCAGCACCGTCAAGCCCACTGCCGCGCCCGCGATGCCACTGACGGCGGTGAGAGCCGCCAGCACCGCGACACCTGCCGCAGGTCCGGAACGCCATGGAATCACTAAGGGTTTCAGGGGAAGAACGACTTTCCGTCGCACCGGCAAGAAGGCCAACAGCGCGAGGAGTGGAAGCAGGGCCAGCCCGCCCACGAGGCCCATTCGGTACCACGTGTTGAGGCCGAAGGTCAGTGTGATCGGTCCGCCGTCGCCGGCCGGAACAAGCCACCCTTGCTGCCAGCCGTTGACGCGTATCGGTGTGAGCGTGTGCCCGTCCTCATCGTGTGCCACCCACCCGGGGTTGATGCTTTCGGGTACGACAAGTACCCGGTCGCGGGGTGCCGGTTCCGCCGTGACCTCGCGCCGGTCCGGCCCCCACATACCCTTAGGCGCGGTTGTTGCAGTGGTGGCGGGCGGGATGACGCCGGGGGCGGTGAGTTGCACTCCGTCGACCAGGAACTGCTGGCGCGGGTTGACGGTCACCTCTTGTGGCCCAGCGCCGGTCGCAATCGGGATGGCATCACAGGGCGTGGCCGCAATGACGTTTCCTGCCAACAGATCGCGCACCGTCGTCGTGATGGACATGGGTATGAAGCGCCCCGCGAGCGCCAATACCGGTCCGCGATCGCATCCAATGATGATCGTGCGGTTGCCGTTCGCCTCGGCGTTGGTGGGGGCAATCGGCTGGGCGTTGGTGTCCAGCGCAACCACCTCGGCGATACCGGGCGGCTTGAGCTGATCGAATCCGAGTGCGGTGCGGTCGATGATGTCGGTCCAGTCCATGACCGTGATGGTGATCGTGTCCGTGACGGCCGGATGCAATGCCAGCGTGGTCTCTGAGGCCTTCGGGTCGACGTTCCTTACCTGAGGTCCGTCGCCGAGGTTTATGGCCACCTGTTTAGGGTGCGTGGGTACCTCGGTCCTGCTGGGCTGTAGCCGAATACCGCCGACTGCAACGGGTTTCGGTAACTTGATGATGAGCGAGGGCAGGTGCTGGCGCAGCACCGAATTCTGTGGTGCCGTCCAGACGGTGCCCGGATCGCCGTCGGTGGCCGCGTACGACGAGCCCCGCGGATCGATCACATCAGAGTCCCCGGACGCGACGGTGGTGCCCGGCTGCTGGGTCAGATCACGCAACTGTGGCCCCGGGCGGGACCGCACCCAGACCTTCGGTAGGAGCGAAAGAGGTTGGGGGACTGTCAGTGTCCTGATGAAGGTGCCGGGCTCCTCGGGTGCAAGCGATAGCGTCGCCGCGCAACGCAGCCGCTGCGGTGAGGGGGCGCATCCCGATCGGCCCTCCAGCGGCGAGCCCAGGTCCCAGCCGAGCACACCGGCTCCTGCAGGGGGTGCGGGGATGGTCGCGCTGTGGCGGAGATCAACGGAGTGGGCGTACCCGGCGGCATCGTATTGAGTGAGGGATAGCTCGGTGATGCCGAACTGCACCCCGGAGGTGCCGTCGTCGGTCCCGGTGGCGGTGACCTTTACCCAGGTGGTTTCCCCTGGCCGCAGCGCGATATCGAGGGGCTGGCCCGGCTTGTCGTACCGCACCGACGTCGTGCCATTGTCGGTCTCGACCTCCAACCGGCGCACCTGGGCGCCGAGGGCGGTAGCGCTCGGCGTGACGGTGAGGATCGCGTTGGTGATGGGCCGATCCAGGTCTACCCGGATCCATTGCCCCAGAGCGGCTTCGAGGGAGTTGCTGACCCAGCTGGTCGCATTGTCCCTGTCGATGACGGCGGCCGTGCTGGTTCCCGGCGCCACATTGGGCAGGCCCGTCGAATCCGATGCGGAGCTGGATGCCGTGATGGTCCCACCCGTCCAGCTGCCGTTCACGGAGGGAACGCCGGTGGCCGGGTAGTCGGGCACCCGGTTGAAGGTGCGGCGTTTTTCACCGGGTGCGCGGATGGCTGAGGAATGGTCGTCAACACGTCCGTAGTCGGTCTCGCGAGCCAGCGGACTGTCGGTGACCACCGTCGCCCCTGGGCGCAGGCCTGCGTGGGTGGCATCGGTCGCCAGTAACGCGGGTCCCAGCGGTTGTTGGCCGAGCTGACGGCGGCGCTCATTCAACCGAAGCAGCGCCTCCGGTCCGCCCGCGACCAGAGGCATGCTGTTCAGATCGGCGAAATAAGGGTCACCGTAGTGCTGTAGGTAATAGGGCAGGTCTGGATGTCGCCGGCCCTGCGGCTGCACGGCATAGATCTCTATGGCCGGATACTGGGGGCGCAGGTCGCTGTCGGCGACAAAGCCCTCCACCGTTCCGGCGCCGACCGGATCGCCGAACTGGGTGACCTTGGTGAGGCCGGGGGATCCCTCGATGGTGCGGTGCACCAGTATCGGCCGCGCCGAACGGGAGGTGTCGGGGTCAAGATCATTGCGCACCACCAGATAGGAGATGCCCTGCTGTGCCAGGGTGTCGGCCAGCCCGTCCGAGGAGCGACCGGCGGCGAACAACTGCTGCACCGAGTCGATGGCGCGGATTGTCTCCGGCGGTGTCAAAGGAATGGAATCACGTACACCCCAAGGTGTTTGACCCAATACCTGTAGGGGCTCATCACGGGTAAGACCCCAGGTCTGGATGGCAAACGGGGCCCCCGGCACCACAAGTGCTCGCCCGCCGTCGTCATGATCGGCCAGCCAACGGGCCGTGTCCTTCCAGTAGTTGGGGATCTCGTCGAACCCGCCGCGGGGTACCAACCGGCCCGTCCATGCCAGCGATGTGCTCGCGATGAGTGCGACCAGCAGCGCGATCCCGAAGGCGACCCCCCGGTTGCGTTCTGGACGTGCCAGTGCCGCGAGCCATTCCCGCGCGGAGACGCTGGCGGGCAGTGGTGTTCGTGATAACGCATGAGCCAGGCCGAGAATCAAGGGCAAGCGGATCAGTGGTTCCAGCTTGTGTACGTTGCGCAACGGAGTGCCGCTTGCATCCAGGAAGAATTGAATCTGTTGGGCCACAGGCGATCCCATTGCGCCGGTGTATCCGGCCGTGAGCAGCACCAGACCCACCAGAAGTACAGCGACAAGGCGTCCGCGAGCCGGCATACCCCGCATCGCCAGTCCTGCCATGCCGCCAGCCGCCACCATCGCGGTGGCGATGACCATGGCCGACTGGGTGACCAGCGAGGCACCCGCGGTCGCGTCCGGGGCCACAAACGGCGTCCAACTGTCGGTCCCACGCAGCACCTCGGTGAGTGAGGTCCACTGTGTGGTGACCCCGGAGGACTCGATGAAGTCGAGGAAACGTGGGCTGATCTTGCCGAAGATGAGCAGCGCGACGATCCACCACGAGGTGGCCAGCGCCAGACAGGGAATCCACCATGCCGTGAATCGCCACCAGGTCCGGTTTGGTTTGTGCGCCAGCCACCAGATGACGGCAACGCCACACGCGAGAGCGGTGGCGACGGCATTGACCGCACCCATCAACGCCACCGCGAAAGCCGACAGCGCCGCCGCTCGGCGAGGGGACACCCGGCCCTGGAACGTCAGGATGACCGGTAACAGCACCCACGGGGCCAACATCATGGGCAGCGTCTCGGAGGAGATGGCTCCCAGGGTTGTCAGCACCCGTGGTGAGAGCGCGAATGCGACCGCGGCGAAGATCCGGGAGCCGCGGGTGCCGATACCGAGCGCTTCGGCGACCCGGATGACGCCCCAGAAGCCGGCCACTATAAGTAGCGCCCACCACAGTCGTTGGGTTACCCAGGCCGGCACCCCGAGGAGATGCCCCAGTGAGAACACGGCGCCATGCGGAAAGAGGTATCCGTACGCCTGGTTCTGCGCCTGCCCGAACGGCAGGTCACTGCTCCACAGGTTCAGTGCCCGTGCAGCAAACCGCAGCGGATTGATCGCCAGATCCAGTTTGGTGTCCGGGGATATCTGTCCGGGTGATTGGGTGAAGGTCAGCAGCAGCGCGAGCGCCGAGGCGACCGCGAGCCATCGTCGGCTTAGCGGGGAGGAGTCAAGGCGATGAGTCAAGGCATTCGAATGCGGCGGGGTGTCGTCGGTCGCCGCGGAAGGTCAGCTCCGGTTGCCGTAATCGGGCCGGTTGAGGATTGCCGTCGAGGGATCGATTCCGGTCACGGCCGGCTTCTTGTCCTGCTCGACGGAGAGCGTCACGCCGAAGACGGCGGCGGCGCCCAGCAGCAGACCGATCAGCACGCTCGCGGCGGCCGGCACCACAAATCTGGTCATCGGAGCTCCTCTGGGTCGTGCAGATACCAGCGGCCAAACTAGCACGTTCGGTATTGGTCCCGATTATGGCGCGACAACCCGACCTGATACTGCAACGATCATTTGGGTATCGCAGACGCGGGTAAGGGGATGGCAAATGAGCCTTTCGTGGCCCCCTTTAACCACGTCGATGCGCTACTGCGTACCGGCCCGATCATGGTGAACGTTGAGAGCCTGGCCCGGCGGATGGCCGCATATGGTCGCCGATACCTTTTCGTGCGGAATAATGGGCGCCCATGACCGGTCCATACAACTACGGACCGGCGCCGGACTATGACGCGGAGTTCGCCGCCGCACGCAACCCGGCGCTACCGCAGGATCAGTTGTTGCGGCTGTGGCACACGCGCCCCGATCTACGTGAGGCCCTGGCCCAGCTGCCCGCCTGTCCTCCCCATCTGGCGGCACAGGTGCAGTTCTCCGATCCGTGGCGTGACCCCAATGCACGATCGCATCGCGGCATCGTCATGGCATTCGCGACGTTGGCCGGTCTGTTGGTGATCGTCGGACTCGGTTACGTCGGCTACATGGCAGTACGTCCCACTGGTTCCACCGAGCAGACACACGGGATGCTGCCGCCGGACGACCCGAAGACGACGAGCAGTTCCGCGGTGACCTCCACGACGGCTCCCGCGCCTCCATCGGGCCCCCTCAAGGCGGTCGACGTGTCCACCAATTGCGTTCAGGCTGAGGACGGCACCGACAGCAATGGGGCGAAGTACATCTACGACCCCGCTAAGGCATTCGACAACGATCCGCTCACCGCTTGGCGATGCCAGTGGAAGGAACAAGACGGTCAGTCGATCACGACGAAGTTCGACCATCCCATGCTCGTCACCGCGGTCGGTTTGATTCCCGGCTACGCCAAGACTGATATAGACGGATCCGACCGATTTGCCCAGAATCGCAAGATCACAAGGGTGCGTTGGGAATTCAGTGACGGTAGTTCGGTCAAGCAGCAGGTGCCGGTGAGCCGTGCGCTGGCAAGCATCAAGGTGAATGTGGTGACCGATTCGGTGACCATGGTCATCGAGGCCACCGAACCCGGTGTGTCGATCGTGAACAAGAACGGGCAGCGCCAGGATGCCTTCAACGGTCTGGTGTCGGTGAGCGAGATCGAGATCATGGGCACCCAGCCTCCGGCCGGCCAGGCACCTCCACCGGCACCCGCGCCCCAGCCTGGTCAGGTAGCACCCCCGGCTCAGACGCCACCGCCGAATCCGGCGCCCGCGCAGCCGTAGCGCGGCGTATCCAAAACTGGCTGGGTGCTTAAGGGTTCATTGCCAGGAATTGCGGTTACGTTGGACGCATGGCTGAGCTCAACCGCAGAACTGTGCTGACCGCCGGTGCCATCACCGCAGGAGCTGCCGCGGTCGGTTTCGGAGGATACGAGATGCTCCGCAAGCCGGGACGCAGCGACTCGTCGGCATCCGAAGAGGGTAAACCGAACATCCTGGTGATCGTCGTGGATCAGATGCGGGCCCCGCAGTGGTTCCCTGATATCCAGAAACTCACCAGCATTTTGCCGAATCTCAGCAGATTGCAAAGGGACAGTGTCACTTTCGCATCGCACTACACCGCGTCGAACATGTGCACCCCATCCCGAGGCGCCATGACCACGGGGTTGTATTCGCATCAGACCGGATGCCTGTTCACCGGGGAGGGGCCGAGCGAATCGAGCCTGGCCCCGCAGTTCCCCACCTGGGGCACCATGCTGCGCCAGCAGGGCTATCGAACCTGGTGGTGGGGTAAGTGGCATCTCGGTCACTGGAGCGACAACACGCCCGAAGGTCTTGATGCACACGGCTTCTCCGGCGGAACCTTCCCCTCGCCGAACGGCATGCCGAATCAGGGCCTGCAGAAGGATCCGGGCATCGTCGATCAGTTCGCCGGATGGTTCGACGCCGAGGCAGGCAAGGGCCCCTGGTGCACCACCGTCTCCCTGGTGAACCCGCACGACATCTGCTGGTGGCCGAAAAATCCGCTCCCCGAAGATGTTCCGCACTGGTTCGATGCCGTGCCCGTCAATTTCCAGACGCCCGATGAGCTGCGGGCGCGACATAAGCCGCAGTTGCAGATCGACTATGCAAATTTCATGTCGCCGATCATGACGGGGGCGATGACATATGCGGGCCCGGATGTCGCTCGCCAATGGGCTCGCTGCCTGGACATGTATCTGTGGCTGCAACAACAGGTGGACGCCCAGATCGGGCGGGTGCTCGAGAAGTTGGCATCGCGTCAGGAGGTGGAGCGCAACACGGTGGTCGTCTTCACCTCCGATCATGGGGAGTACGGCGGTTCACATGGGTTGCGCGGCAAGGGGGCGACGGCGTACGAGGAGGCCATCCGGGTTCCGCTGTACATCCGCGATCCACGTGGTGTGCTCACTCCCAAACCGGGGGAGACGCGCAATCAGTTGACCTCGAGCGTCGACCTCGCACCCCTGCTGCTGACGATCGGTTCCGGTGGCAACGGCTGGCGCTCGGATCCGCGCTACTCGTACCTGGCCGCGCGCGCCGATATCGCCGATATCGCTAAACGCAATGCGGCAGGGCGTAGGTGGATCGCACACGTCACCGACGATATGTCGGTGGAGGAGATGGCCACCCTACTCAAGGATCCCCGGATCCGTGCGGTGATGGGGGAGAACGCTCCCACCGAGATCCCCACCTCGGCGCCGAGTCATATCGTCGCGGTCCGAACCGCAGAAGCCAAGCTGGCCACCTATTCGTACTGGAAACCGGGCGGCATGCAGATCGATACCTCGCGGCCGACGGACCACGAATTCTATGACTACTCAACACCTTCCGGACAGCAGGAAGTCGAGAACCAAGCGGGACGTGGCGGAAGGGAAGCCGAGCTGCAGGCACTTATCGACAACGAGGTGCTGCCCGAGGTGCAGGCCCCTTTGCCGACATTCCTGGGTGCGGCGCAGGAGCAGGGCCTGGCCGATATGCAGAAGCTGATGGTGCTGCGCGGCGGGTAATCCTTGTTCGCCGCGTGCTCATTTGGGTGGAAGCGAACCGGCGTAGGCCACGGCACGTTTCACCCACGGTTCCAGCTGCCGCTTGGTGCGCACGCTCTCGGCATCAATGCTCAGCCAGCCGTCCATTTCGCGTCCACCCATCACCATCCGAGTCACATGTGACTTGCTGACCAGTGTGTCGGTGTCGTGGGGGTCGCAGCGTGCCAGCAGACCGTCCCCGCGTTTCGCGGCGACGGTCATATGCCCGTCCACTAGGAACGCCAGCCCACCGAACATCCGTTTCTCGGTGACACCCCTGGTCGTGGCGATCACTTCGCGGATGCGCTCAACAAGGTCCTCGTCATAGGCCATGGGCCAATTGTCCCGCGCTGTCGATTTCGGTACCTGCCGTTCGTGGTACTTGCAGAACTCCCGACACCTGAGAGGCACCATTGACCCGTGGCGCAAGACGATATCGGCCGGATCTTTCGCGAGGAGTACGGCCGTACCGTGGCGATGTTGATCCGTTACTTCGGCAGCATCGACCTGGCCGAGGACGCCGTGCAGGAGGCGTTCGAGGTGGCCATCGCGAAATGGCCGCAGGATGGCATCCCGCCCAATCCCGGTGCATGGATCACCACGACGGCCCGCAACCGCGGCATCGACAAGCTGCGCCGCGACCAGCGGCGCGACGAACTGTCCGAAGAGGCAACAACTCTCTTGGAACAGTCGCGGGAACAGCCGGAACCGCAGGAGGTGGGTCCGGTGCAGGATGACCGCCTGCGGCTGATCTTCACGTGCTGCCACCCGGCGCTGTCCCCTGAAGCGCAGGTCGCGCTGACACTGCGGTTGCTCGGTGGGCTCACCACGGCGGAGATCGCCAACGCGTATCTGGTGTCGGAATCGACCATGGCAGCGCGTATCACGCGCGCCAAGAAGAAGATCGCATCGGCGGGAATTCCGTACCGGGTGCCCGCGGATCACGATCTGCCGGACCGGCTGTCGTCGGTGCTCGCCGCCCTCTATCTCGTCTATAACGAGGGCTACGCGGCCTCCTCGGGTACCTCACTGACGCGCACGGACCTCTCCGGTGAGGCGATCAGGCTGGTGCGGGTGCTCACAGATCTCATGCCCGACGAACCAGAGGCGGTGGGACTACTGGCATTGGTGCTGCTTACCGAGGCCCGCCGGCCTGCACGTACCGATACCGGTGGAGCGCTCGTGCTGCTCGCCGATCAGGACCGCACTCAGTGGAACCACGAGATGATCGACGAGGGCCATGAACTGGTACGACGCTGTCTGAGGCGCAACGCGCCGGGCCCGTATCAGATCCAGGCCGCCATCAATGCCGTCCATGACGATGCACCCTCGGCCGCGCGTACCGATTGGGGTCAGGTCGTCGCGCTGTATGACCAGCTGACGGTGTTCACCCCCACCACCGTCGTAGCCCTCAATCGTGCGGTGGCCATTGGTGAGCGCGATGGCGCGCAGGCCGGGCTGGATGCGATCGAGTTGCTGCGGCAGGATCTCGATACCTACTACCCGCTGCATGCCGCGCGCGCCGATCTGCTCACCAGACTCAGCCGAAATCGGGAAGCCGCAGACGCCTACCGAAAAGCGTTGGTACTCACGGATAACGAGGTGTTCCGCGGGTACCTCGGTGACCGGCTGGCCCGGCTGGATTAGGCGATGCCCTTACGGTCCAGCCAGGCAAGTGAGTCATCGATGAGCTGTGCTGTTCCGCTGTCCACGATGAGTGAATGCCCGCGATCGACATACGGGAGGTACTCGGTGTCGGCGCTGGATTTCCGGTACTGCTTGAACGTGGAGCGAGTCAGGACATCGGGGACCGTATGGTCCAGCTTCCCGGACATCAACAGCAGTGGGCCGCGCTGGTTGTTCTGCGTGTTGACGGCCGCAGCGGAATTCGGTGTGAAGTTTCCGAGCGCGAGTTGGAACAGTGGGCGTGCGGGGCTCGGAATCGTCCATTGGTCGAATAAGGAGTCGGACTCGTCCTGAGACACCGCATTGGCGAACGCGTACCGGAACTGTTTCCGGTCGAGTGACACCGCGCGGTGCAGGTTCCTCGGGTCACTTAGGAAGGCGATGGTCGATCGGGCCTGTGCCGGTCCGATTGCTTTCACACCTTTGATCTGCCCCGGGCCGATGGCGATTGCCGCTGACCCGAGGTCCTGGCCGAGCAGGTGCTGAACGATGAAACCGCCGACCGAGTGACCGATCAGGATGGGCTTGGCCGGAAGGGTCTTGATCAGGGTCGCGTGATGTGCGGATATCTCCGCCAGCCCGACGCCGGCTTGTGCCTCTGGCTGCTGGCGGGCCGCAGTCAGAGCATCCGGCACCCCGGGCCATTCGGCGAGTATCGGATCGAATCCCGCCGCACTGAAACGGTCGGCCCATAATTCCCAGCTCGTCGAGTGCAGCCACAGGCCATGGACAAAGACGACAGGTGTTCTTGTTGTGCTCATTGACGGCCTCTCCGAGGGTATTTCGGGCTGAGTGGAGTGCACAAGATTCTGGTTACGGGCGTGGCTATAACTTACGGGAAGGCGGCGAGATCCACTGGGAATCCTCAACCGAGCTCGTCTGTGCGGCGGTCAGTCTGACTACGGGTCCATGACACGATGGCCCCATGAGAATGCGTGCAGGGTTAGTACTGACCGGTCTCGTCATCACGGCACTCACGGCCTGTGGTGGCAACACCTCGGAGTCGCCGAAGGATTCCGCGACGCCGGCGTCATCCCCGAAGGCGCAGGCCCCGGCTACGGCCGCACCCGCGGAGGACCTGGCCTGCCTGAGCACCCGCGACAGGTTGGCACAGCTGCTCATGGTGGGCATCAAGGATGCCGACGATGCCCGCAAGCTGGTACGTGACCATCACGTCGGCGGGATCTTCGTCGGCAGCTGGACAAACAAGGAGATGCTGCAGGACGGCTCCCTGCACGACATCATCACCGGGGGCCCGATACCGGCCGCGGTGAGTGTCGACGAGGAGGGCGGCCGGGTGTCGCGGCTCAAGGATCTCATCGGTCCCGCACCGTCCGCCCGCGAACTGGCTGCGACCCAGACACCGGAACAGGTACAGGCACTGAGCCAGGAGCGCGGACAGAAGATGAAGGACCTCGGCGTCACCATCGACTTCGCCCCCGATGCCGATGTGACCGACGGCGATCCCGACGGTGCGATCGGTGACCGGTCCTACAGCGGTGACCCGGAGAAGGTCACCGAGTACGCCGAGGCCGCCGTGCGCGGATACCAGGCCGGGGGCGTACGTACCGTGGTCAAACACTTCCCGGGTCACGGCCATGCCTCGGGTGACTCGCACACCAACGGCGTAGTGACGCCGCCGCTGGATCAGTTGCAGGACAACGATTTGGTGCCCTACCGCGCGCTGGTGACCAGCGGTGCCGCCGTGATGATCGGTCACATGCAGGTACCCGGGCTCACCGGTGACGACCCGGCCAGCTTGAGCCCCGCCGTCGTCGACTTGCTGCGTAAGGGAACGGGATACGGAGCGCCGGCGTTCGACGGTGTCATCTTCACCGACGACCTATCCTCGATGGCCGCCATCACGGACCTTTTCCCGATCGACGAGGCAGTGCTCAAGGCCATCAAGGCCGGGGTCGACTGGGCGCTGTGGGTGAGTACCGAGAAGGTTGGCGCGGTTCTCGATCGTCTCGAATCGGCCTACAACGCAGGCGAACTGAACGCCGACGCGATCAACGCATCAGTGCGCCGGGTGTTGGCCTTCAAGGGCGTTCCCGCCTGCGGTTAGGCCGGCCCCAGGGAGACCGGAAGACTGGACAGCCCGTGGATACCCATCCCGTCGAAGTACTCCGGCTCGCCGACCAGTGTCAGCTGCGGGAAGCGCTCGAAGAGTGACTGCAGGGCGGTATGTAGTTCGACACGCGCCAGCACCTGACCCAGGCACACGTGAATTCCCGTGCCCAGCGTGATGTTTTCGCGCGCGTTGGGGCGGGTGATATCGAAGACATCCGGGTTATCGAATACCGCAGGATCGCGGTTGGCGCCGCCGAGAAGCAGCAAGGCCGACTGGCCCGCCTCGATGGTGTGTCCCTCGATCTCGACGGTCTCGGTGGCGACGCGGGCCGACCACTGATTCGAGGTGTCATAGCGCATGAGTTCCTCGATGGCATTGGGCCACAGCTCCGGGTCTGCACGCAGCGCCGCCAGCTGCTCGGGGTGGCGTAGCAGTGTGACGATCGCCTTACCCATCAGGTGCGTGGTGGTGACGAATCCCGCCCCCAGGAACACCGCGAGGAACATCTTCAGCTCGAAATGGCTCAGATCGCTGTCGAGGAGTGCTGCGGCCAGCTCACTCTCGGTTCCCTCGCGGCGCAGCCGGGCGACATGGTTCTCAAGGTATTCGTCGATCTCACGTAAAGCCGTTGTGCCGTCCTGGTATTCACGCCAGGACGGTGCGGTGGTCGCGATCAGCCGGATCGCTCGATTCATCTCCGTGTAGAGCAGCGAATAGTCCTGCGGGGGGACGGCGATCATCTCGCCGATCACGGCGATCGGGATCTTCGCGGTGTAATCGGGGATCAGATCCGGATGTGGACGCTGCTTCAGCGCATCAAGGTGGCCGTTCGTCACCTCCTGAATGCGTCCGCGGAGGCTCTCGATGGCACGCGGGGTGAACGGGGCGGCGACAAGACGCCGCAGCCGCCCGTGGTCCGGCGGATCGGTGATCAGGATGGACGGGGGCTCGGCGGGATTGAGCAACTGCGGATCGCTCCACGCGGCCAGCCGCTGAATGAGTGGCGATGAGGATCGATGTTCGGGCTTGAAGGTGACGAACCGGTTGTCGCGAAAGATCGTTCGGACGATCTGTGCGTCCGCGGTGATCCAGCCATCCCCGAACTGCGACATCCTCCCGCGGTTACGGATCCGGTCGATGATGTTGTAGATGTCCGCTGCCCGGGCGGTATCGATCCCCAGCTCCGCGACCGGTTCACCCTGGCGGACAGCCCGTTTCAGGAACGCACGGGCTATCCCGTGCGTCACCGCCCAATGCGTGCGCTGTTTGATCCGGTCCCGCATACGTCCGATCCCCGTGTCGGCTCACTCGATGCCGAACGGACACCGAGCAATATCGAGATTAGCTGCTGGCCCGCACTCGGGCACGGCCGAGGTTCACCGGCAGGCTTCCGAAGCCGTGCAGGTTGACGTGATGACCGGGGGTGGGCTCGGCGGTCAGGGTGAGCTCGGGGAACCTTTCGAAGAGAGACTGCAGCGCCACCGCCCCCTCCATCCGGGCCAGGCTCGCACCCAGGCAGACGTGGATGCCGCTGCCGAAGGCCACGTGCTCACGCGCGTTGGCGCGAGCCACGTCGAAGACATCGGGCTGATCGAAAACGGCCGGGTCGCGGTTGGCTCCACCGAGTAGCAGGATGGCCATGGAGCCGGCGGGCAGTGTGTGCCCTTCGAATTCGACGGTCTCGGTCGCCACCCGCCCGGTGACCTGCACGGGGGAGTCGTAGCGCAGGACCTCTTCGATGGCGTTGGGCCAGCCCTCGGGATTCTCGCGCAGGTAGGCGAGCTGTCCGGGGTTGCGCAGCAGGGCCACGATGCCGTTCCCGATGAGGTTGACCGTCGTCTCGAATCCGGCACCGAGCAGTAACGCCATGGTGGCCTTGAGCTCACGGTCGTCCAGGTCGCCGTCACGCACGATGCTCGCCAGGATGCCGTCGATGGTGGGGTCCTGCGCGAGCTCGCTGCGGAGTCGGATCAGGTGGGCGTCGAAATAGCGGTCGATCTCGATGAGTGCCTGGGTGGCGTCTCGGTAGGCCGACCAGGTCATACCGATATCCAGCAGTGCGGCCCCGTGGTTGCCCCACTGGAGAAGGAAGGGAGCATCGGCGCGCGGTACGCCGAGCATCTCGGCGATGATTGCCACGGGCAGTTGAGAGGCGTAATCGTCGAGCAGGTCGGCGTGCTCTTTCCGTTCCAGGTTCTCGAGCAGTTCGGTGGTCACCTCGCGGACGCGATCCTCCAGCTTGCGCACCGCGCGTGGTGTGAACGCCTTGGAGACCAGCTTGCGGAACCGGGTGTGTTCGGGCGGATCGATGGCCAGCATGGCGGGCGGCTCCACCGGGTTGGGTAGACCGGGTTCTGTTTTGGCGAAGATCCACCGGCTCAGCGCCTGGGGGAGAACCGGGGAGGGAATGTTGTTGGGCGCCAGGGTGATGAAACGGCTGTCCCGCAAGATCTCGCGGGTTTGCATCAGGCCGGTGAAGACGAGACCCGTGGCGCGGGCCGGAGCGATCGGCCCATGAGATCGGATCTCTTCGATGTACCGATAGTGGTTCTCGGCGCGGTCCGGACTGAGGAACAAGGCGGCCAGCGGCATCTTGCCTACCTGGGTCAGTAGTCCAGCGCGACTGATGCCATGCATGGTCACCCACCGCGACCAGTACTTGATTCGATCCCTGGCCCGCATATTTGCCTCCCACACTGGATGCTATTTGTCACGAGTCTAATAGTGTGCGGGCGGGAAGGGAATGCCGAAAACGCCCGCACCTTCCAGGGAGTCCAGAGTCGGGACGGCCCAGATCTGTTACCGAGGCGCATCAAGGTGGTCGTACTCGTCACATCACTTCGCCGAGGTGTTTAAGGGCACAGTGAACAATTTGCTCCAAGGCCCCTCTCTGCACGGCTTCCTAATGAGACTTCTAGTACCGTTTAGCACTGGTACGTCACGTACCATCTGCGTTCGGTCGGGACCGTAGCAAACCGTGATGCAATGATTCATTGCTGCTTGTTTGACCGGCCATCGTAGTTACGGCTACGCGGAGGTTGCGATGAAGTCACTAGTGGCAGGGTTGCGTGTCGAGGAGTATCTGGACGAGACGGGCGCTATCTCCTTACCGGATGGCTATACCGTCAACCACTATCTCGAGTGCGCTGTTGACGGGGAACACGACACTTTTGCCTACCGTTACGTGGATTTCAGCAACGACCCTGACGGCGAACCGAACGACCTGAACTGGCCGCAGCTTCGTGCCCGCTCCCGCGCGGTCGCGGCGAGGCTGCAGCAAGTGACCAAGCCGGGTGATCGGGTCGCGATTCTGGCCCCGCAGGGCCTTGACTATGTGATCGGCTTCTTCGCCGCTATCGAGGCCGGGAACATTGCAGTACCCCTCTTTGCCCCGGAGCTTCCCGGCCACACCGAGCGGCTCGACGCGGTGCTCACCGATGCCCAGCCGACGGTTGTGCTGACCAACGAGGCGGCCGCCGAATCGGTCAGCAGCTTCGTGCGCAGGCTGCCGCGCGAGCGCCGCCCCCGGATTGTCGCGGTGGATGGCGTGCCCGATTCGGTGGGTGCAACGTATGTCCCGGTGACGCCGGATACCGATGACATCGCGTACTTGCAGTACACATCGGGATCTACGCGGGTGCCTGCCGGGGTGGAAATCACCCATCGCGCGGTGATGACCAACGTGCTGCAGATGGTCATCTCGGTCGGCCTGGATGTGGATGTCCGGGGAGCGAGCTGGCTGCCGCTGTACCACGATATGGGCCTGCTGATGCTCATGTTCCCGCTGTGCGGCGGCCGGATGACGCTGATGTCCCCGATGTCGTTTGTGCGCCGGCCCGGCCGCTGGATCCAAGAGCTAGCGGCCGCAGCCCATCTGGGCCGCACCTTCGGTGCCGCGCCCAACTTCGCCTTCGAGCTCGCCGCCGAGCGGGGTCTGCCCAAGGACGACCAAACCCTGGACCTGAGCAATGTGGCCGGGCTGATCAACGGTTCCGAGCCGGTGAGTATCTCCTCGATCCGTAAGTTCAACGAGGCTTTTGGCCCATATGGACTGCCGCCCACCGCGATCAAGCCCTCCTATGGCATGGCCGAGGCGACGCTGTTCGTCTCCTCCATCGCCCCCGACGCGGAACCCTCGGTCATCTATATGGATCGTGAGCAGTTGGGCGCCGGTCACGCCGCCCGGGTGGATGCCGCTGACGCGAATGCAGTGCCGCAGGTGTCCTGTGGGCAGATCGCGCGCAGCCAGTGGGCGGTCATCGTCCACCCGAACGCCGACAGCGAACTACCCGACGGACAGGTCGGCGAAATCTGGTTACACGGCAACAACATCGGGCGTGGGTACTGGGGCCGCCCGGAGGAGACCGACCTCTCGTTTCGTAACAAGCTGCAGGCACGGCTGGACGAGGGCAGCCACGCGGACGGCACCGAACCGGGGGCCAGCTGGTTCCGCACGGGCGACCTCGGCGTCTATGTGGACGGTGAGCTGTACATCACCGGGCGGGTCAAGGATCTGGTGATCGTGGACGGCCGTAACCACTACCCCCAGGACATCGAAGCCACCGTCGAAGAAGCCTCCCCAGCGGTGCGGCGCGGTTTCGTGGCGGCGTTCTCGGTGCCTGCGGGCTTCGACGCGGGAGATGGGTTCGCCGAGAAGCTGGTCATCGTCGCCGAACGGGCTGCGGGTGCCGGCCGGGCCGAACCCGGGCCCGTCATCGTCGCTATCCGGGCTGCCGTTTCTCGTCGGCACACCTTGCCCATCGCCGATGTCCAACTGGTCCCGGCCGGTGCTATCCCCCGTACCTCCAGCGGAAAAATCGCCCGCCGCGCCTGCCGCCAGGAGTACCTGGACAACAAAATCGGGACGCACGGCTCGTAGATCGGCTGGCAGCAGCGAGGTCTTCCGGCGATCTCTTGCCGATTTTTCGATGAGGTGTCGATTCGGGGGAGGTCTATTCGTGGTGAGGTTGAAGGGCAAGCCGACGGGGCGCCCGCCAACAGATAGGAGACGCCATGAAGCAATACCTGCTCACCGTCCACAGCTACCGAGATAACGCGACCCGGTGGAGTGATGAGGACGCACAGCGGATGTATGCCCAGACCGGTGTGTTCAACGAGAAGCTGCAGGCGGCCGGTGTCTGGGTGTTCGCCAACGGGCTGACCGAACCCTCGGACGCAACGGTGGTCCGCAGTGTGGGTGGCAAGGTGACCACCACTGATGGGCCGTACCTGGAGACCAAGGAACATCTCGGTGGCTTCTGGATCATCAACGTCCCGGACCTCGACGCCGCCCTCAAGTGGGCAGCCGAGGGGTCGGAGGCGTGCGGGGAGCCTGTCGAGGTACGTCCCTTCCATGACGAGGAGGCATGAGATGAGCCGCTACCTGCTGTCGCTCGTTTATGCACCAGGCTCGGTGCCGCCCGACGAATCCGCGCTGGAAACGATCGCTGTGGACGTGCAGGCCGTCACCCGCCGTATGCAGGAGGCGGGGGTGTGGCTGTTCGCGGCGGGACTGCAACCTGCCGATACCGCCACCATGGTGACCGCCAACGCCGGTGGGCATACGGCCACCGACGGGCCGTATTGCGAAACCAAGGAACAACTCGGCGGGTTCAGCATTATCGATGTGCCTACCCTGGCTGAGGCGCAGCGATGGGCCGCCGAGGTGTCCCGCGCTGTGTGGTGCCCCATCGAGGTCCGTGGCTTGGACCGGGGCTGCGGCGAGGTCGACTGAGGCTAGGCCGACGAGGCCGGGCGGTTGTTTTCCAGTACCGCTTCGGCCTCTTTGGCCTGTTGCAGAAGAATCGGGTCGACCGTGTCGTCCAGCGCCCTGGCCAGCATTCGCGAGGCGAGCGTGACAGTCAATTGTTTTGCCTGCGCGGCATTTTCGGCGATCTTTTCCCAGTTCCCGGAGGTGTAGCCGGACTCGGCGAAAGGCTGCCACACGTCGGCCACATAGGCGCCGAGCAGCAGTTGCGCAATCTGGTGTTGCAGCCGGTCGACCTCACGGAGTGTTTCGGACATGCGGGCCAGGGACATTCCGGCTGCCGCTAGTAGCCGGACGGCATCGAGGGTCTCCGCGTCGCGGACCGAGACTGTTTTCTCGTCTACGTCGGAGGCCAGCCCCGCGGCGATCAGCGCCGTATCGGCACCCTCGCCGACCCACATCACCAGCTCCTCTCGGGGCGTGACCACCGGCTCTCCGGTCGCGAATGGGCTGAGGGCCTCGGTGACCATCTTGCGGACGCTGTCCTCCGAGCCGCCGCCCGAGTCGATGACCCGACGGATTACGTCCAGCGGAAAACCCTGGGATTTAAGGGTTTTGACGTGGTTGATGATCGCGACGTGCTCGTCGGAGTAGATGCCGACGCGGCCGCGTTTTTCCGGCGGGGGCACCAGCCCGAGCGTCTGCCACTCGCGGATATTGCGCGCGGTCATCGCCACGCGCTGCGCCAGCTGGTCGATCGTCAGGTCCATCAGGGGAAAAGATTACCCCATTGTCCGTTACGGAAACTTCCGTTACGTTTATGTCCGGAACGTCAACGGAGAGGATTCCCATGACCGTCGCTGCCCAGACGAGCTACCCGAAGACCCGGCGGATTGCCTTCCGCTTCGATGAGTCGGAGTCCGCGAAGCGGTATTTCGCGAACGATGACATGGTCTTCAGTCATGCCGTGGCCTTCCTGTCGGCCGTGTTCCCGCCGGGGGAGGACATCTTTGTGCGGTCAGTGCGCCGGTACCGCGACAAGATCACCGATCCGGACCTCAAGAAGCGGGTGGCCGGATTCATCGGCCAGGAGATGACGCACGGGCTGCATCACCGTGAGCTCAACGAGCAGCTTTCCGGGATGGGTTACCCCACAGCGTGGTTCGACTTTCTGCTGGACAGCACAGAGCGAACCGAGGACTTCCTTGACGCGCAGTTCCCGGACCCCGATCGGCTGCGGCTGATACGGCATCTGCTGCTGGCCTTCACTGCCGGGGCCGAACACTTCACCGCGGTGCTGGCCGAGCACGTGCTGGGCCGCCCGAAGCTTCAGGCCATGATGTCGGACCCGGAGATCAAGAACCTGCTGAACTGGCACGCCATCGAGGAACTGGAGCACAAATCGGTGGCCTTCGACGTCTACCAAGCCGTCGGTGGCTCCGAGCGCATGCGCATAGGCATGATGCACCTGCTCTCCAATATCGCCCTGCCGTTCATCGTGCTGGGCAGCTGGGTGTCCATCGCGACAACTGACGAGACGGCCCGGCGCCAGCCGGTGCGAGTGCTCCGCGAGACGGTGAGGATGGTTCGGGGGCCGCTCTTCCGTGGCTTCTACTCTGCGATGAAGCCATACAAGCGCAAAGGTTTTCATCCCGATGACATCGACACCACTGCCCTGATGGCACAGTGGCAGGGCAGGCTCTTCGGGACCGACGGCGAACTTGTCGGTCACCTTAAGTAGCGCGCCATGACACTCAGGCATGACGCCCGGCTGGTCTATACGACTACCAAACCCGTTGTGCGGTCCCTAATCACCAATGCGGGGACCGAACTTCGGGCCAAGGTGTCCAGCCGCATGTTCCCGGGCGCGCAGGAGACCGACTTCGATCCCATGGATCCGGAGACCGCAGCCAATCCTTACCCCGGATATCGGCGCCTGCTCACCGGCGGACGAGTCCACTACAACCGGAAGCGCAACATCTTCATTCTGTGTCGCTACGAGGATGTGCGGGCGGCTGCACGCAATGACGCGTTGCTGTCCAACCGGGATGGCGTGGTGCGGGCCAGATTCGAGGTGCCGATACTGCTCAACATGGACCGGCCGCGGCATACCGAACTGCGCCGCAAGGCGCTGCCCGGGTTTACTCGCGGAGCTCTCGAGGGTTGGGCGCCGACCGTCGACCGGCTGGCTGCAGAGCTGGTGACCGGGCTCCTCGGCAACCCCGGCGCGGATGTTGTTGAACACCTTGCAGTTCCGTTGCCCATGCGGATGATCGCGCACATTCTCGGCATTCCGCCGGAGGATGAGGCGTTCTTCCGCCATTGGTCCAACGAGTCGGTACGCGTCGCCAACGTTGAGTTCAGTGCCAAGGGGCTGAGGCAGGTTCCGGGGACGCTCAACGGGGTTCGGCATCTGCACGATTACTTCATGACTCAGCTCGGCAAGGGAAATCTGCTGGGGTCCCGACACCGTGCTTGGCAGGCTCGTTGCGAATGCGGGCGAGGGGGAGATCAGCCACGACGAGCTGTTCTACTTCGCGTTACTACTCTTGCTAGCCGGTAACGAGACCACTACCAACCTACTGAGCACCATGTTTCTGACGATGTCGGAGAACCCGGACCAGTTCGGGCTCATCAGGTCCGCCCCGCGGCTACTCCCCGGCGCCGTGGAGGAACAGCTGCGTTACTCGTCGCCGATTCAGAACTTCTACCGCACCGCAGCGGCGGACTACCCCGTCGGGGATGTGGTGATCCCCGCCGGTGCGCGGGTGGCGCTGTTGTGGGGCGGGGCCAACCGCGATCCGCGCGAATTCGATGATCCCGACCGATTTCTCGCTGCCCGTGCGGTCAGTCACCATGTGGCCTTCGGGTCGGGGATACACCTGTGCCTGGGTGCGGGTTTGGCTCGGATGGAGGGACAGGCGGTACTTCGAGAGCTCGTCAATCGTGTCGATCGGATCGAGATCGACGGCACGCCGCGGTGGACGACCAACAGCTCGCTGCGGGGCCTCGAAGAGCTGCGCGTTCGGCTCGTGCCGCGCTAGCCGAGGCCGGCGCGGGTATCGCCTCCCTTTCCGTCCACCGGCTTACGGGACAGGCCCACTGAACCGGCCTCCGGGCTGGTGGACGTGGCCGCCGCTATCGCGACGGACTCGTCGACACCCGGATAACTGGGCCGCAGGGCAACGGGCTGATGAGTCGTGTTGCCTTGCCGGGCCTTCCGTGCCGCGGCAAGCAGGTTGAGTGCCTCGACGAGGATCGCGAACGCCATCGGGCCATAGATCATCGCCTTGTCGATCTTGACGCCGAATCCGTCGGCGATGAGGAAGACGCCGATGAGCAGGAGGAAGGACAGCGCGAGCATTTTGACCGTCGGATGCCGATTCACGAACGCAAAGACGAAGCGGGATGCGAACAGCATGATCGCGAAGGAGAGCACCACGACGGTGACGATGACGATCATATTGCTCGTCATGCCCACGGCGGTGATCACCGAATCGAGAGAGAACACCAGGTCCAGCAGCAGGATCTGAACCAGGACGGATTTGAATGTCGCTGCCCCCGCGGATGATTCGCTCTCGTCTCCCGAGCCTTCGAGCTTGAGATGTATTTCGTGAACGGCCTTGTACACCAGGAACAATCCGCCTGCGATCAGGATGAAGTCCTTGACCGAGAACCCATGGCCGAACAGTTCGAGAACGTCCTCCTTGAGTGTGATGATCCAGCCGGCCAGGAACACCAAGCCAACGCGCATCACCATGGCCAGGGTGAGGCCCAGATTGCGCGCCCGTGCCTGCTGGCCGCTGGGCAGCTTGCTGGCGAGGATCGAGATGAAGATGACGTTGTCGATACCGAGCACTACTTCCAGGACGAACAGGGTGAGGAAGACGGCCACCAGGTCGGGTGTCAGCGCAAGAGTGAAGTCCACGCGCAGGATCGTACGGGGTGGGGGTATCTGGATAGTGACGTTTGCGCGCTACCCTGCGGTCGGAGAAAGAAACTCTTCTTCTTGCCCACGGTTTCCCGGGTGTATGCAATAGTCGAACCACTCAGTAGCTTACTCTGGAGTAAGTTCGCGTGGACGTCCCAACCTCGGAGGCATGCATGGCCGGTGGTACCAAGCGGCTGCCCCGTGCCGTCCGGGAGCAGCAGATGCTGGATGCCGCTGTGCAGGAATTCGCGCTCAACGGCTTCCGGGACACCTCGATGGACGCCATCGCCGCGGCCGCCAAGATCTCCAAACCGATGCTCTATCTGTATTACGGCTCCAAGGAAGACCTCTTCGTCGCGTGCCTGCGCCGCGAACTCGGCCGGTTCGTCGAGGCGGTGCGCGGCGATATCGACCTCACCAAATCGCCTCGAGATGTGCTGAGCACCACGGTCGTATCGTTCCTGAACTACGTCGACACCCACCGGGCCTCCTGGATCGTCATCTACGGGCAGGCCACTAGCACACAGCTTTTCGCCAAGCAGGTGCGTGAGGGACGCGACCGCATCATCGAACTGGTCGCGCGGCTGATCAAGGCCGCCTCGCCGGAGATCGACCCCGACACCGATTACGACGCCATGGCCGTTGCCCTCGTCGGCGGTGGCGAGGCCGTGGCGTCCCGGGTCGCGACCGGTGATATCAAGGTCGAGGACGCCAAGGACACCCTGCTCAACCTGGGTTGGCGCGGTCTGCGCGGCCGTCCCCGGGACGAGGCCCCCGCGAGCGGCAGGGACCCCCAGGTGGCCAAACGCGCCTAAGGCGTCACACCAGGTAGTAAAGCTTTTCCTGGTTCGTCGTCGGGGCCGAAGGTGCTTCATCCAACCGGGTCTGTGCGTACCGAACGGCCTTCAGCGTCGCCGAGAATTCCTGGTCCTCCTCCGGGAAAACCTGCTCTGCCGGGAGCCATTCCGTGAATCCGATGTTGTGCAGCAAGGCAAGTGAATCCGGACGTACCCCGGCGAGCAGGATGGTCACGCCGCGCTCCTGCTGCTCCCTGATGAAGTGTTCGAGACGTTCGATGCAGACGACATCAGGGTGGCGCACCCGTTTCAATCTCAGGATCGCGACCTTCAGATTCTCGTCGCGGATCCTGGTGTGCAGCGCGTCGAGATAGCGGTCGAGTTCCGGTGCCGCGCCGAAGAACAGCTCCCCTTCCAGGTCGTAGATGACGGGGGAAGCGGCGTGGTGGGGATCGCTCGTGCCGGCTGCATCGTCCTGGGGAATCCGCTCGCGGATGACGCCCTCGTCGGTGACGATGAGCTCGGCGGCCGTGAGTTTGGCTGCTCGCGGTACGAACAGCAGGACCGACAGCACCACACCAACCAGTACCGCGGTGTCCAGATTGACGGCCACGCCGACCACCGCTGTGATGATGACCAGCCCGGCGTCATACCGTGACGCCTTCACCGCGTACTTGAGCCGCCGGAAGTCGACCAGCCGCACCGCCGTTACCAGCAGCAGGCCCGCCAGCGCAGCCTGCGGGATATAGCGGAGCAGCGGTGCGAAGAGCAGCAGCGCGATGGTTACCGTTGCCGCACTGACGATCCCGGAGAACCTGGTCGCGGCGCCGGACTGGTAGTTGATGGCCGAGCGGGACAACGAACCAGAACCGGGCAGGCATTGGAAGAAGCCGCCGGCGAGATTGGCCAGGCCCTCGGCAAGGATCTGACGGTTGTAGTCGATCTGCTGCCCGGTGTGGTGGGCGATGGCCTTGGCGATCGACAAGGCCTCGATCAGACCGATGAATGCGATGGCCAGCGCGCCATGGGACAGCTCGCCGAGAGTGCTCACCTGGACGTCGGGAATGTGGAACTCCGGGAGGCTGGCGGGGATCTTGCCGGAGATCTTCACATCGGTATGCCCCGCGCCGTCCGGCACCGTCCAGCCATAGGCGTAGGCGATGACGGCGGTGACGACAAGCACCAACAGCATGTCGATCTGCGGCAGGCCGTAGCGCTGGACCAGTCGACGCAGCAGCACCGCCAACACCACCGCCGAGGCGCTCAAGACCAACGCGTGGTAGTTCACGGCATCGCCGTGGAACAAGGTGAGCCAGGCGCGCTGCAGCACCTGCATGTGTCCGTCTCCCTTGTCCCGCACACCAATTGCGTTGGCGATCTGGCCGATTGCCAGCAGCAGGGCGGCGCTTGCCATGAATCCGATGATGACGGATTCGGAGATGTACCGGGTGAGGTCGCCGAGCTTGAAGACCGCGATGAGGATCTGGATCGCACCCACCAGCACGCCTAGTAGGAACAGTGCTTCGAACAGTCCGGTCCGGTTCTCCGGGTCCAGGAATGCCAGCGAGCTGAACACCAGTAGTGAGATCGCGCTGGTGGGTCCGTTGATCAGATGGGACGATGATCCGAATATCGATGCGATGGCCGCGACCACGATCGCGGAGTAGACACCATATTTCGGATCGACCCCAGCGATGAGCGCATAGGCCATGGCCTGGGGCAGCGATATCGCCGCCACCGTCAGACCGGCAATGATGTCGCGACGGGCCTTGATGGCGTCGTAGTTCTCGAATATTCCTAGTGCCGAAGACATCTAGCGTCCTTGTCTGTCGGAGGCGAAGGTGGTGGTGCCCCGGTTGGCGGTGCGCGGGATGGTTTCGTAGATTCCGTTGTCCGAGAAGAACTTCTGGCGCGCGTCATCCCAACTGGACGCGATCGCCGTGATGGGGAACAGGTTTATCGCGGGCAGTGTATTACCGTGGCGGGCAAGGATTTCGGGCTTGAACGGACGGTAGCCGCGTTGCGCCGCGACCTCCTGGGCCTCGTCGGTGAAGAGGTACTCCAGATACGCCTTGGCAATCGCGGTCCGCTTGGGATCGTTCAGGTTGGCGTCCACCCAGGCGACCGCAGGCTCGGCGCGAATGCTCACCGGCGGATAGACGATCTCGAGTTCGCCCTTGTTGGCATCGACCTCGTTGATCGCCTCGTTCTCCCACGTCAGATGCACGTCGCCGAGTCTCTGAACCGAGAACGTGTTGGTGGCTCCGCGTGCTCCGCTGTCGAGTGCTGCGACGTTTCCGAACAGTGACGTGAGATAGGTTCGCGCGTCCGCCTCGGTTCCGCCTCGCGTCACGACCGAGCCCCATGCCGCGAGCACGGAGAGCTGTCCGTTGCCGGAGGTGCGGGGGTTCGGCGTGATGACGGCGACGTTCTCTTTCGCCAGGTCCGGCCAGTCGTGGATGCCGTGCGGGTTGCCCTTGCGGACGACGAACACGATCGTCGACGTGTAGGGAATGGAGTTGTTGGGCAGTCGTTGACGCCAATTGGGCGCGATCAGCCCGCGCAGGCTCAGCGTGTCCACATCACTGACGGATGCCAGCGACACCACGTCGGCGCGCTGGCTGCCGTCCAGGACGCTGCGGGCCTGCCGTCCCGATCCGCCGTTGGTGCGCTTGATCTCGATCGTCTTGCCGGTCTTGTCCTTGTACTGCTTGGTGAAGGTGCCGTCGAGAACGTTGTAGAGCTCACGCGTCGGGTCGTAGGAGACATTGAATAGCCGGTCGGTGCTGTGGTCCGGCAGGTTCTTGACCACCACTAGGGTCGTCGCCACCAGGACGGCGACCACGCCGAGGATGTTCAGCAAGGGGAGCTGTCGCAGCAGCGCCCGCCAATCGACAGGTGGTGCTTCTTGGTGGGCTTCGTCCGCTGACACGACGTACTCCTCGAATTTGCTGCAGGCAAGTGACGAGCGATCGTAACGATCGATTCGCCGAAGTACAGCCGTGGAGATCAGCGTGAGTAATACTCGGGTTAGCTTGCCGGTGCCCAGTCGGGGTCGCGGCCGGTGAAGGCGATGAGCTTCACCAGGTTCGGGGAGTCGTCCGAGACGGACACCTCGTCGGCGAAGAAGTCCCCGTCGCGCCTCTCAGGCTGAATGATCATCCGCACCGACTCCAGCGCGCTCGTGGCAAGCGCCTCGGAGGGTGCGAAATCTTGGCCGGTGGACACGGCGTAGTCCCAGGCGTGGACGAGGAACTCCGAGGTGAGGATGCGCACGGCCACCTCAGCCGGGAATTCGCCGATCGGCATGGTCACCATCCCCGCGGTGCCGCGACGCTGCCAGGCATCGACCGCTGTCTGCGCCTGCGGAAGCAGGCGGTCCGCGGCCGAACCCTCGGAAGCGATCTCGATATCGGCACCGGCGGCACCGCCCAACAGTGTGATTGAGTTCTGCAGGTGTTCGGTGAGCTGTGCAACCGTGAACTTGGCGTTCGGGGTCTGTTTGTCGTTATCGGCCGCGGCGAGTCGGCTGACGACCTCATACAGGGCGGAGCGGGCTTCGTCGACGTTCTCGAGCAGTGATGTGGTCATGGTGGCTCCAATCTCAAGGGATTCTCTCTACCCATCAGACGGATAGACCATGCCGGATCCGACATCTCATCGGATGAAAAAACGCGAGTGTGCGTCTAGGCAGAAGATCTCGGAGAAATCTCTGCGTAGACGCACACTCGCGCCAGAAGTACAGGTATCAGAGTGGGGTGATGGTTCCGTTCAGGTGCGGGTCACCCTTCTTCGGGTTGCGAACGGCAATATCCCAGCCGTTGCCATCCTTCTCGATCCACACGCCCACCGAGGCGGGCAGCAGGATCGGCTTGCCGAACTTGATGTCATAGCGCACCGCATCGGGGATCTCGCCCTGGATGTTCCCGAGAACAGCTGCAGCGGTGAACATTCCGTGAGCGATTGCCTTCGGGAAACCCAGCACCTTCGCGCCGATCGACGAGGTGTGAATCGGGTTGTGGTCGCCGCCGACTGATGCGTACCGACGAATCTGCCCACCGCTGATCCGCAGCGTCGAGTTCGGCGGCGGCAGCTTGACGGCCTTCGGCGGTTCGGACTTGGGCCCGTCGGACAAGCTGGTGCGCTGCTGGCGCAGGAACGTCATGGTCTGCTGCCAGACCGTCTCGGTGCCGATGGTGATATCGGTGAGGACGTCCACCAGTAGACCCTTGCGATGCTCGCGCAGGTTCTGTGTGCGCACCTCGATATCAACGGTGTCGGTCGCGGTGATGGCGCGGTGCTGGGTGATGTGGTTCTCCAGGTGCACCGTGCCGATCGCCGGGAATGGGAAGTCGAATCCCGTGACCAACTCCATCACCGAGGGGAACTGCAGCACGAACGGATAGGTCACCGGCACTTTGTCGGTGAAACTCAGGCCGGTCACCTTGGCATAGGCGGCGACATGCGCGGGGTCGATCCGCACACCGTGTGTCCGAACAGCCCTGCTGGGCAGGGTTGTCGGGCGCGGGATGAATGGCAGTGCACCGACAGCGGCCATGGCCATATTGCGAAGGCCCGAGGGTTGCGTCATGTTGTTACGCCCCCAGCCAGGACTGGCCGCAGACCCGAACCACGTTACCGGTCACCGCGTTCGACGCGGGGCTGGCGAAGTAGGCGATGGTCTCGGCGACGTCCACCGGCTCGCCGCCCTGGTTCAGCGAGTTGATGCGGCGGCCGACCTCGCGGTTGGCCAGCGGGATGGCGGCCGTCATCTTGGTCTCGATGAAGCCCGGTGCGACGGCGTTGATGGTGATGCCCTTCTCTGCCAACGACGGGGCCAGCCCCTGGGTGATACCGATCATGCCGGCCTTGGTGGCGCCGTAGTTGGTCTGTCCGCGGTTACCGGCGATGCCGGCGATGGAGGCCAGGCCGATGATGCGTCCACCGTCGCCGATGGTGCCGTTCTCGATCAGGCCCTCGGTAAGACGCTGCGGAGCAAGCAGATTGACGGCGATCACGGAATCCCAGCGGGCGTCGTCCATGTTGGCCAGCAGCTTGTCGCGGGTGATGCCGGCGTTGTTGACCAGGATGTCGGCCTTACCGCCGTGGTGCTCCTTGAGGTGCGCGGTGATCTGGTCGACGGCGTCGGCCGCGGTGACGTCCAACGCCAACGACGTTCCGCCAACCTTCTGTGCGACGGCAGTGAGGTCGTCCGACGGCATGTCGATCGCGACGACGGCGGCGCCGTCGCGGGCGAACACCTCGGCGATGGTCTCACCGATACCGCGGGCGGCACCGGTGACGATGGCGACCTTGCCAGCCAGCGGCTTGTCCCAATCGGCGGGCGCGGTGGAGTCGTCGGCGCCCACGTAGAACACCTGGCCGTCCACATAGGTGGACTTGGCAGACAGGATGAAGCGCACGGTCGACTCCAGGCCCGTCGCACCGGCCTTGGCATCGGGGTGCACGTAGACCAGCTGCACGGTGGCGCCGTTACCGAACTCCTTGGCCAGCGAGCGGGTGAAGCCTTCCAGCGCGCGCTGGGCGATGCGTTCGTCGGTGGTGGCGGCCTTGTCCGGGGTGGTGCCGATGACCAGCAGGCGGCCCGACTTGCCGACATTGCGCAGCAGCGGGGTGAAGAACTCGTGCAGGCCCTTGAGCTCGACCGCGGTGGTGATGCCGGTGGCGTCGAAGACCAGGGCGCCGAACTTGTCGGCCCAGCGGCCGCCGAGGTTGTTGGAGACCAGCTCGTAGTCCTCGGCCAGGGCGGCGCGCAGCGGCTCGGCGAGGCGGCCCTCGCCGCCGATCAGCACGGGACCGGCCAGTGCGGGCTGGCCCTTCCTGTAGCGGCGCAGATTTTCGGGCTGAGGGATACCCAGGCGACCGGCGAGCAGGTTGCCGGGCCCGGAGTTGACCAGCAGCGCATAGAGGTCGTCAGTGAGCTTGGGGGACATGTGCCGTTCCTTAGTGGTCGCCTGTGATTGGTCTAGGGTGAACTCGACAAAGAACTTACTCCAGAGTAAGAATGCTCGGTAATCCTGCCCCCTTAACAGTGGAGAGACAAGTGGCAACCAGCTCGACACGCAAGTCAACTGCGTCGCAAGGCCGCCGCCGCGTAGCGGTTCTCGGCGGCAACCGCATTCCCTTCGCACGCTCGGACGGCGCTTATGCGAATGCCTCTAACCAGGACATGCTGACGGCCGCTATCACCGGCGCCGCCGACCGCTTCAACCTCAAGGGTGAGCGTCTGGACGCCGTCATCGCCGGCGCAGTCCTCAAACTGAGCCGTGATTTCAATCTCACCCGTGAGTCGGTGCTGGGCAGTCCGCTGTCGCCGTACACCCAGGCCTTCGACCTCCAGCAGGCTTGTGGCACGGGTCTGCAGGCCGCCATCGTCGGTGCCGACGGCATCGCCCTCGGCCGCTATGAGTCTGTGCTGGCCGGTGGCGTGGACACCACCTCCGATGCGCCCATCAACTTCGGCGATGACCTTCGCCACACCCTGCTGGCGATCCGCCGCGCCAAGGACAACGTGACCCGGCTCAAGCTGCTTGGCAAGTTGCCGGCTGCCCTCGGCGTCGACATCCCGCAGAACGGCGAACCGCGCACGGGCCTGTCCATGGGCGAGCACGCCGCCATCACCGCCAAGAAGATGGCCGTCAAGCGCACCGAGCAGGATGCCCTGGCCGCCGCCAGCCACCAGAAGATGGCCGCCGCCTACGACCGCGGTTTCTTCGACGACCTGATCAGCCCATTCCTGGGCCTGTACCGCGATGACAACCTGCGGCCCAAGTCGAGCGTGGAAAAGCTGGCGACGTTGAAGCCGGTCTTCGGCGTCAAGCACGGCGACGCCACCATGACCGCCGGTAACTCGACCCCACTGACCGACGGCGCCTCGGTGGCGCTGCTGTCCAGCGAGGAGTGGGCTGCCGAGCACAACATCCCCGTGCTGGCCTACTTCGTCGATGGCGAGACCGCGGCGGTGGACTACATCAACGGCCCCGACGGTCTGCTGATGGCCCCGACCTACGCGGTGCCGCGCCTGCTGGCTCGCAACGGTCTGACCTTGCAGGACTTCGACTTCTACGAGATCCACGAGGCCTTCGCCTCGGTGGTCCTCGCGACCCTGCAGGCGTGGGAGTCCGCTGACTACTGCAAGGAGCGCCTCGGTCTGGACGCTCCGCTCGGTGCGATTGACCGGTCCAAGCTCAATGTCAACGGCTCCTCGCTGGCGGCCGGACACCCGTTCGCGGCCACCGGTGGCCGCATCGTGGCGCAGCTGGCCAAGCAGCTCGCCGAGAAGAAGGCCGAGACCGGGAAGCCGGTGCGCGGACTCATCTCGGTCTGCGCCGCGGGTGGCCAGGGTGTGACCGCCATCCTCGAAGCCTGAGTGGTCTAGACGGCATTACCGGGACCCCCGGCTGCGGGCACTATGCCTGTGACCGGGGGTTTCGTCTTTTTTGGGGCATGTTCAAAAAATATTCGAAATGTGTGTAACGCTCCCGGAGTAGGTGTCGATACATGGGTAGCCTCGCGCCACCGTCCGACCCCCCGACCCGACGGCGGCGCGAGGCTACCTAATTTCTAGGGTCCGTTATGCGTCGACCCTGACCAATGTTCGTGGCCAGCCGGTTGCTCCATCCGGTGCGGGTGGGGCACTTTCTTCTGTCTGAACTTCACCGGTTCCGTCGGTTGCCCGCGCGGTGATCACGTGCTCGCCCGATGTGGACTGCCACGGGAACCACCACTGGCGCCAGGTGTCGATCGAGTACTCCGGGGCTAGTCGTGCCTCTTGCCACGGCTCCTGGTCGACGCGCACCTCCACCTTCGTGATTCCGCGATGCTGGGCCCATGCGGTCCCGGCGATGATCTGAGTGCCCGTGCCCAGGCGACCACCCGCCCGGGGTGCGTCGATGCGGCAGCCGGTCTTGATGGGGCCGCGTGCCGACCAACCGCGGACGGTCCAGTAAGCACGGGCCTTGTCGAAACGTGTGATCTCCCAGTCGACAACCCACTTGGTCGCCGACACGTAGCCGTACAGTCCGGGCACCACCTGCCGTACCGGATATCCGTGCTCAACGGGCAGCGGCGTCCCGTTCATCGCGATGGCGAGGATGGCATCGCGGCCGTCGATAAGCACATCGAGCGGGGTACCTGCCGTCCAGCCATCTGTGCTCGTGGACAGCAACATATCCGCATCGTGGTGAACCCCAACGGATTCGAGGATCGGCTTGATCGGAAAGCCGGTCCACATCGCATTGCCGATCAGATCCCCGCCGATCTCGTTGGAGACGCAGGTCAAGGTGACCGCGCGCTGGGTCGCCGCCATGGCGTTCAGGTCAGTCCATGTCAGGGTGCGTGGACGGTCGACCATGCCGTGGATGTTGAGCTGCCACTCGGCGGTGGTCACCTGGGGCACGCGTAGGGCCGTGTCGATTCGGTAGAAGTCCGCATTACTCGTGATGTAAGGGACCGCTCCCTTGACGTCGATCCCCGCGGGCAGCGGCGCAGTGGGTGCGACGGGTGCGGGCAGCGTGGCCTCCCGACGTTCCTCGGCGACGACGGCGCCCTTGCTCCAGCGGCTGCCGAGCCAATAGGCACCCGCTGATGCGGCCGCGAAAACCGCTGCGGCCCCGAAGAACTTGCGTCGATCCGGTGCATCCTCATGGGCGTCGTCCGAGCGGCCGACTAGTACGCGTAACACCAGCACCCCCGCCACGGCGGCGATCACCGAGGGCCAGACCCAGGTAAATCCCCCGGTCGGGCGGGTTGCGGCGGCCAATGCTCCGATGACGCCGAGCGCCGCGATGAGGGCCGAACCGTATCGTCGCTCGCGCTCGACGAGACCAGCCGCCGCGGCGAGAGCCGCGATAACCGCGGATAGGCAGGCGAACAGCACCGCCTTGTCCGAGGTGCCGAAAATCCCGATAACCCATTCGCGTACGGCTGCTGGGGTGTGGTCGACGACCATGTTTCCGACCGCGAAAAAGGGCGCGGAATCCGGTGCGACCGCTGCGGCGGTGAGTTGTCCGGCCGCGAGTGCGGCCCCCGCGGCGATAAGACCCGCGATGATCCGTCGTGCTGCCTGCTCCATCGTCACCTCCGTTGGGGTTCACTCTTCTCCTGCTGTCAACGACGCGCCACCGCATATGGTTCAGCTGTGGGACGGGTGTTGGTGACGGGCATGTCGGGAACAGGGAAGACCACGCTGCTGGAGGAGCTGGCGCGTCGTGGCTTTCACACCGTCGACACCGATGACGACGGCTGGACGCTCGCGGATGGCTCCTGGGACGCGATCCGGATGGCGGCGCTACTGGACCGCCATCCCGATGTCATCGTGTCCGGCACCGTGGATAACCAAGTGGACTTCTATGACTGGTTCGGCAACGTGGTGCTGCTCAGTGTGCCGCTGGACATCGCCCTGCAGCGGGTGAGCACCCGCGTCAACAACCCCTACGGTCGAACCGAGCCCGAGAGGATCGAGATCGCGCGGTACACCGAAGAAGTGGAGCCGCTGTTGCGTCAGAGCGCCACGGTGGAATTGGATGGGCGCCTGCCCGTGCCCGAGCTGGCGGATCGAGTCGGAGCTCTGGCAGCTCCCAGTTCCTCACCGTGAGGAGTCGCCTTTTTCTGGTCGGGCGTCTCGTCGGGAGGCGACAGTGACCACACGGTGAGGTAGGCCAGCCCGAAGAATGCGGCGACGGCCACGGCCACACCGGTATGGGCCACAAACGAAAACGGGGAGCTCACCCACTCGAGGGTGCTCGCGGCGACGGCGCCGGGACGGTGAATGAGATCCCAGGAGTTCCAGCGCTGGAAGCGTCCGATCACCACCCCCACCGCGCACAGGCCAACGGAGATGATGACGGCTATCCAACCGGTGACCCTGCCGAAGTCACGCTGGATTCGCCTGTGCACCAACCGTAGTGACACGACGCCGAGGATGATTCCGGTCCACGCCGCGACCCCGTACTGAAGAACGTGACGCCAGAAGGCGATGCCGTCGATCAGGTGCACCAGATCGGTGACGAGATAGGGCGCGTTGGGCAGGAAAACGAGCCACACCAGCCCAATCGGGATCAGCCAAATACGTCGTCGCACAGCCGAAAACGCCAACGCCGCGAAGACGGGGAGCCAGGCCAGGAACAGATTCCAGATGAGGAATCGGGTGGGATAGAACATCGGGGCCGCGGGATCGGTGACGCCGAGCAGGACCGTCAACAGGCTGGTTGCGACCAGTGAGAGAACCAGTACGGCACGTCGGGCTTCGGTCATGCGTCAAGTTTGCCCGAAAGCCGAGCGAGTTGTCAGCCGGCGATGGCTCGGATGAATCCGACGGCCGCGTCCTGTAATTGCTGTAGGCCCGGATCCTCCAGCGGATAGTGCCCGGATCGCTCCAGCGGCACCACTGTCACCGGCACCTTGGTGATGGGATCGAGCACCGGTCGGCTCAGCTCGTAGGGCGTCCAGCGGTCCTCGTCGGGTTGGGTGAGGATGATCGGACACACATCGAAATCGGCGGGTTCGATCGCCGGCGCGTAGCTCATGTACTCGGCCAGGAACTTCACGGTGACCCAGTTCGCCGCGGAGCTGCGGTCCTTCATAAAAACCTTCATCGCCGCGCGGTTGTTCGCGAGTGTGCTCATCTTCGATGCCAGCCACATGGGGTAGCGCACTCGCCGGGCCGGTGTCTTGGCCGCGAGCCGAAGGAAGGGCACGCCGACCCGAGCGGTCAGCAGATCGTGCGCGGTACCGTCGGCGACCTCGCGTACCCGCTGGTCCAGGAAAGTCATGCCGATGATCCCGCGCACCGTGTCACGCGGCGCCTTCGCAGCGACGTGGTAGGCCAGCATGCCGCCGGCGCTGAGCCCGTACAGCACGATCGGCCGCACATCGCGCCGTCGCTCATAGTCCAGGTAGTCGACCACCAGGTCAACCCAGTCGCCGTACCCCGGCACCGATCCAGGTGCCACATCGGTAAGCCCATAGCCCAGGTTGTCGATGGCGATGGTCTCGAAACCCTTGCGCGCCAGGGGTGCACCGAGGATGAGGGACATCTGCCGGCCGTTGGTGCCGACACCGTGAAGCAGCACCACCTTGACCGGTGCCGCGGGATTTGCGTACCGGTCCAGGTGTACCTGATTGCCCCGCCAGTCCCAGAACTCCTCCTGAGGTGCGGTCGAGTCGTCGAGGCGCAGCCGCTCCGGAAGGAACATCTGGAGGTCTTTCCACGCCTGCTGGTCGCGGTAGTAACGAGGCATGCAGCAACCCTATGCCGGGGGAGAAACAGACGAAGCCCCCGGCTCCCAGAAGAGGGAAACGGGGGCTTCGTTGTCAACGAATCAGAATGCGGCTTCGTCGAGCTCCATGATGTCGTTGTCGACGTTGTCGAGGATCGCCCGAGTCGAGGTCAGCTGCGGCAGCATGTTCTTGGCGAAGAACGATGCGACCGCGATCTTGCCCTCGTAGTAGGACTTATCGGCGCCGGTCGCGCCGGCGTCCAATGCCTCGATTGCCACGGCGGCCTGACGCTGCAGCAGCCAGCCGATCAGCAGATCGCCCACGCTCATCAGGAAGCGCACGGAGGCCGTGCCGACCTTGTAGACCTGGGTGATCTCCTGCTGTGCGGCCATCAGGTTCGTGGTCATGGTCGCGGCCATGCCCTGTACGTCCTCCAAAGCCGTTGCGAGCAGTGCGCGCTCGGCCTTGAGGCGGCCGTTACCGGTCTCGCTATTGACGAACTCATCGATCTTGCCGGAGATGAAGGCCAGCGACTTGCCCTGGTCCTTGACGATCTTCCGGAAGAAGAAGTCCTGGGCCTGGATCGCGGTGGTGCCCTCGTACAGCGAGTCGATCTTGGCGTCGCGGATGTACTGCTCGATCGGGTAGTCCTGCAGGAAGCCGGAGCCACCGAAGGTCTGCAGGCTCTCGGTCAGCTTCTCGTAGGCGCGCTCCGAGCCCACACCCTTGATGATTGGCAGCAGCAGATCGTTGAGCTTTACCGCGTCCGAGGCCTCGACACCGTTGATGACATCGGCGGTCACGGTGTCCTGGAAGGTGGTGGCGTAGAGGTACAGCGCGCGCAGGCCCTCGGCGTACGCCTTCTGGGTCATCAGTGAGCGGCGCACGTCCGGGTGGTGGGTGATGGTGACGCGCGGCGCGGTCTTATCCGTCAGCTGTGTCATATCGGCGCCCTGCACGCGGGTCTTCGCGTACTCAAGTGCGTTCAGGTAACCGGTCGACAGGGTGGCGATGGCCTTGGTGCCCACCATCATGCGGGCCTGCTCGATGACGTCGAACATCTGCGCGATGCCGTTGTGCACCTCGCCGACCAGCCAGCCCTTGGCGGGAACGCCATGCTGGCCCAGGCTCAGCTCACAGGTGGCCGAAACCTTCAGGCCCATCTTGTGTTCGACGTTGGTGACGAAGACGCCGTTGCGCTCGCCCGGCTCGCCGGTGGTGAAGTCCGGGATGAACTTGGGCACGAAGAACAGCGACAGGCCCTTGGTACCGGGACCGGCGCCCTCGGGGCGGGCCAGCACCAGGTGCAGGATGTTCTCGAACATGTCGTCGGAGTCACCCGAGGTGATGAAGCGCTTCACGCCGTCGATGTGCCAGGAGCCGTCCTCCTGCTTGACGGCCTTGGTGCGGCCGGCACCGACATCCGAACCGGCGTCGGGCTCGGTGAGCACCATGGTGGCGCCCCAGCCGCGCTCGGCGGCGAACTCGGCCCACTTCTTCTGCTCATCGGTGGCCACGTTGTAGAAGATCTGCGCGAAACCGGCACCGCCGCTGTACATCCAGACTGCGGGGTTGGCGCCCAGGATCATCTCCTGGATGGCCCACATCAACGCGCGTGGAACCGGGCTACCGCCGAGTTCCTCGATCAGGCCGAGGCGATCCCAGCCGGCGTCGGTAAGCGCCTTGACGGACTTCTTGAAAGCCTCGGGGATGGACACCGAGTGGGTCTCGGGGTCGAAGACCGGTGGGTTGCGGTCACCCTCGACGAAGGAGTCGGCGAGCGGCCCCTCGGCCAGCGTGCGCATCTCGGAAAGGAAAGTGCGAGCGGTGTCTTCGTCCAGCTCAGGGAAGGTCTCGGATCCGAATACCTGCTGGATTTTGAAGAGCTCGAAGAGGTTGAACTCCAGGTCGCGGACGTTCGACTTGTAGTGGCCCATGTGCGTCGTTGCCTTTTCTCGTGGGGCTGTTCTGATATTCGGTTGGGTTCTTACTGCTGATTAAGTTACCCACCGGTAACAAGTGAACTATACCGCCGACCGCCGTGTGACAAAAGTCCTGGCTTTGTGGTTGTCATCACAATCTGATATCGCAGGTCAGTGGTGGTTTTCCGCTGTTCTCGTGAGTGATGTCGGTGGTGTGGTGTTGGCTTGTGCGTGCCAGCTCACAGCCCTGAGAGGAACGTTGTATGCCTGCCTTAGCTTCGCCGCCGAAACCCAATGATCGTGACGGGTTGATCGGTTTCCTGTCCCAGCAGCAAGACGCGTTTCGGATCGTGGCCTTTGGTTTGACCGATGAGCAGGCCAGGCTGACGCCGACGGTGGGAACGCTGTCGGTCGGTGGCCTGATCAAACACATCACCAATGTTCAGCACTCGTGGACCGACAAGATCATCGCTGCGCCGGGTAGTGGGTCGGCCGGTGAGCGCGCGGCCGACGAGTTCACGCTGCGTGATGAAGAGACGCTCGCGGGCGCCCTGGCGGCGCTGGCCGCGCAGAACGCCGCCACTCTGGCCGCCATCGCCGAGGCCGACCTTGACGCGGCGGTCCCGGTGCCGAGAAGCGCTCCATGGTTTCCCAAGGACCTGGACGCCTGGAATGTGCGCTGGGTGGTGCTGCATCTCATCGAGGAGGTGGCCCGGCATGCCGGGCACGCCGATATCGTTCGCGAGTCCATTGACGGCGCAACGATGTACGAGCTCCTGGCGGCCGCCGAGGGTTGGGAGCCCACGGATTGGCTCACGCCGTGGACGCCGAAGGGCTAACGGCCGTACCGCAGGATCTTCATGGTGGTGGCGAAGTTCAGCGCTGTCGCGCTGAGGGTGCCCGCCGCGTCGTTCCGGTTGGTCGCACCGCTCACCAGGATGTACACGAGTAGTCCGCGCACGACGTTGAACGACACGTGCTGCCGAACACCGTTCGCCCCTGACGGAAACATGAAGCACGATTCCGTTGTGGTGAGCTCCTTTTGGCCATTCTGGGCCGGGGGCGACTCGTCGAACTCGAATGAGCATCGCCAGGTGGTACTCGCGCCGGGGATGGTATACGCGACGGCGTCGCACTTCTTCAAGGCATCGGATGTGCCGTCGGTGGATAGGGCATCGGATGCCGGGACAACCCTGATCAGGATTTCCCGCTGGGGTTTGTTGCGGTCGTGCAGATAGAGAGTCGAGATCTCCCGGCCTTTGGAACGTAGCGCCCAGATGGGGTCAATGGTGTTGCAGCCCGCGGGAGTTCCACCGATATTGGTGGCAGCACCGGGTGGTACCGCCGGATTGAACTCGCCTGATCTGAAGGTCGGTGCCGGGTTCTTCTCCCATCCGTCGGGATAGTCGAATTGTCCGGGCAGCAAGGTGTCGAGGATGCTGTTCGGCTGTCCGGCCAGCGACTCTCCCGGCTTCACCATGGGGGCGCTGGACCCGGACTGCGTAGTGTTTTTTGTTGTGCTGTCATGGCGGGGCCAGATCACGACGGCGACGACAGCCGATGCGACCACCAGCACAGTGGTGCCGACGAGAGCCGCAATCCGCTTGTGCTTACGCAGCATTCGTGCCGAATCCGCTGCGGCAGGGGGAGCGGTGGTCTGCGCGAAGTGCGATGTCGTGGTGGGCACGGGTTGGGTCAATGTCTGCCGGTGCTGGGCTGGGTCCGTCAGGAGATGTTGTGCGGCGAGGGCGAACTCTCCGGCGCTTTGATACCGATCGGCCGGATTCTTGGCCATCGCCTTGGCGATCAACGCATCCATCGACTCGGGGACCGCGGCGAACTGTGAGATGCGGGGCGGAGGCGCCGAGAGGTGTGCGTTGATGATCGCGGGTAGGGAGCCACCGGAGCCGAATGGTGGTTGGCCCGTCAGCATCCGAAAGAGCGTGCAGCCCAGGGCGTAGACATCGGCGCGGCCGTCGACCGCCGCGCCGGACAGGACTTCCGGTGCGGCGTATCCGATGGTCGCGGTCACGTTTCCCGCCGAGGTGACGGTGTTGCTGTCGTCGAGCGCTCGGGTTACACCGAAGTCACCCAACATGATTCGGCGATCTCCCGCGGAGATCAGAATGTTGGCCGGTTTCACATCGCGGTGTACCAGACCACGGGCATGCAGGTAGTCGAGCGCCTTGGCCACCTCGCCGACGATGTGGATGGCCCGGTTCAGCGTCATGCGGCCATTTACGGATTCGGAGTGCGCATCGCTGCCCTGGACGTACTGCATGGCGATCCACAGATCGCCCTCCGGCGTCTCGCCGCGGTTGTGCACCGTGACGATGTTCGGGTGGTCCAGGGAGGCGGCGAGCGAAGCCTCCCGCATGAACCGTGCCCGGAAGGACGGGTCGCGTGAGGCTTGGGCGTTGAGGATCTTCAGAGCCTCGGGGCGTTGCAGATTCGGATTGGCGGCGAGATACACGGTGCCCATGCCGCCGCGGCCGAGGACGCGCTCCACCTGATATCCGGATACGACCGTCCCCGATGGTAGGTCGCCGGCTTGTGCGCGCTGGCTACCCGGACCCGGTGAGGGCCTCTCCGATGACGTCATTTCCCCTGTGCGTCCCTCTCGCCCGACGGTTTGGCCATCGTACTTGGGATATTTCCTCATGACGGTCAAGACCGTGGCCGCGGTGAGGCCTGCCGAGGACCATGGAGGCATGGGTGAGCTTCCCGTCGTCGACCTATCCGGCGATCCGCACCAGCTACGCGCGAAGCTGCGAGAGGTCACCCATGAGGTCGGGTTCTTTTACCTCACCGGTCACGGTGTTGCGACTCGGCTTGTCGAGGAGGTGCTGTCGGCTGCTCGCAGACTTTTCGCTCTACCGGAGGCGGACAAAGACGCGATCGCCATGGTGCGAAGCCCGCATTTTCGCGGGTTCACCCGGCTCGGTGGAGAGCTGACAGGCGGGCTGACCGATTGGCGTGAGCAGATCGACATCGGGCCGGAACGTCAGGCGAATCTTCACGGGGACGGCGACGACTACATGTGGTTGCAGGGGCCCAACCAGTGGCCGGATGCTGTTCCCGAGCTGCGGACGGCGCTCACGGCCTGGGATTCCGCCCTTGCTGCCGTGGGGCGAAAGCTACTGCAGGAGTGGGCCATTGCCCTTGGTTCGGCGGGCGGCGTGTTTGACGAGGCATTCGGTGCCGAACCCGCGACGCTGATCAAGGTCATCCGGTACCCCGTCAGCGGGACGACCACGCAGGGGGTGGGTGCGCATCGCGACTCCGGTGTGCTGACCCTGCTCCTGGCCGAACCCGATGTCGGAGGTCTTGAGGTCGAGGTGGATGGGACGTGGCTGGAGGCGCCAGGGCGTGCGGGTGCGTTCATCGTGAACATCGGCGAACTGCTCGAACGGGCCAGTGGTGGGTATCTGCGTGCCACCCGTCATCGGGTGAGACTGACGGGGGAGCCCCGCATCTCGGTTGCCTACTTCTTCAATCCCAGGCTTGACGCGCGCATCCCCACGCTGGAGCTGCCACCGGAGTTGGCGGACCGGGCGCGAGGTGTCACGGTCGATCCCGATGATCCGATTCACGCGACGTACGGCGCCAACGCGTGGAAGAGCCGGCTGCGGGCCCATCCCGATGTGGCCAGCGCGCATGGACACGTAAACACCTAGCCTCCTGGCGATCCTCTGGTTCCGCTCCGCGAACCGCCGATGCGCGTAATACTCGGGCTGTGGCAAACTATCGCCATAAACCGAGGAGGAGGAACCATGCGGACAATCTGTTCGATGGCTGCGGGGATCGGACTGGCGGCGATGATGTTCGCTGCACCCATCGCGTCGGCAAACCCGGGGGAGGGCCCCGTTGCGGTCCAGTGTCAGGTGTATGCCGACAACAACTTCGGCCCACCTGGTTTCGGTCCGGGAAGCATGCCGGGTATGGGCTTCGGCATGAAGCAGTGGGCCGGCGCCGTGATTGGCCGCGGAAGTAACGAGGCCGAGGCGCGACAGGATGCGGAGCGGCAGATGTGGGGCCCGTACGGTATGGCGCCCGAGCTCCGCGACTGCGTGCCTGCAGCGTAGTCAGCGAAACAAGATCACGGCAGACGCGAATTTGTAAGCAACCCTCAGCGGGGGGCGCCGATTCCGTCGCGCAGCTTACGGATCGTGAGTCCTAGTACGCCCTCGCCGGGTCGGGGGTCATCACCCGAGGCGTTCACCGACACCACTCGTCCTTGGACGATGCCGTAGTACGTCAGGTACCGGAAGTCGAAGCTGCCACGGCAGTGCGACTCGACGGCGATGAGATCGTCCGCCGGAACCGGCGGGACCGGCTGGTGTGCGGTATCCGTGCACTTGATGCCTGCACTGTCCTGATCGGGGCATTGCGCGAGCCGGGTGCGGATGGCGGAAAGGTCCTTCCAGGTACCCGCCTCGGCGATCATGATCGTCAGACTCGCCCCACCAGGAGGGCTCGTGTTCGAGAGGTGCAGTTGCGCCGGGGTATCTGCGGCAGGTGGCTGCGCGGGCATCGCACCCTCGGGATCGCACGGCGCGGCGGTCGCCTCACCGGGGCTCGCTGTGGTGAATACAAGTTCGGCCCGGGCGATCCCGCCGTCGTCGGTGGGCACGGTGAATCCGGGCGGGTACTCGGAGGGGTCGGGCAGATAGGCGGCGAGATCCATCGGCGGTCTCGCGACCGTCGGGCTTGTGGGTGCCTCGCCGGCCACCGGAGCGTGCGCACGCGGCCAGATGAGGGTCACGGCCAAGACGGCGCCGGCGGTGGCCAGCAGCAAGGCAAGGCCGGTCAGCACATGCCGGGTGGGGCTCTGGGCGCTCACGGGCGCTAGATGCTGCGGGCCTTGAACTGGGGCTCGGTCTTGTCGATGCCGGCCTTACGCGCGATAGCGAAGTTGGGTCCGCGCATGAGCCGCAGCTGCAGGCGGCGTTCCAGCCCGAAGGCTCGCCGCGGCACCATGGACCAGGCCTTGTCGAAGAGGGTTTTGGTGGCCGCCACCGAATCGGGGGAGCGGGACAGAATCTGGTCGATGAGTTCCCGCGCATCCGCCTCGGGGTCGGCGCTCACCTGGGTGACGAGTCCGATCTCCTTGGCGTAGAAGCCGTCGAACGTCTCGCCGGTCATCGTCAGCCGCTTCGCGATATCGATCCCGATCAATTGACTCAGCGTGACGCTGCCTGACATATCCGGAATCAGACCCCACTTTGCTTCCAGGATCGAGAACTCGGCGTCGGGGGTGGTGAACCGGAAATCGGCGCCCAGCGCCAGCTGCAGCCCGCCTCCATAGCAACGGCCGTGGATGACGGCGATCACCGGAATGCGCAACCGCCGCCACGCCCAGCACGCTTCCTGAAAACCATTGGTGCCCAGCCAGGGCAGCGGAATGAAGTTCGCGACGATGCGTGCCGGCTCCTTCCCGGCGGCCGCGAAATCCAGCCCGGTGGAAAATGCGTCCCCCTCACCGGACATCACCACCACCCGAATCGAGGTGTCCGCGGCAATATGGCGGGCGACGGCGGTGAGCCCGTTGAGCATGTCGATGGTGAGTCCGTTGAGCTTCTCGGGGCGCGCCAAGGTCACGCGGGCCACCTGGCCATCGACGCGTAGGGTCACATGTGACGTCATGGAGCAAGACTAGAGGTGACAACCATTTATGACGAGCGATACCAGTTTGGACGCGGCCACGCTGCGTGAAGCGTTCGGACACTTCCCGACCGGCGTGGTCGCGATTGCCGCCGAGATCGGCGGGACGCGAACCGGATTGGCAGCCAGCACCTTTGTGCCGGTGTCTCTGGACCCGCCGCTGGTGGCGTTCTGTGTGCAGAATTCCTCGACGACCTGGCCGAACCTGCGGGTGGCCCCACGCCTGGGTATCAGCGTGCTCGGGGAGGCGCATGACGACGCCGCCCGGACGCTGGCTGCCAAGACCGGCGATAGGTTCGCCGGGCTCGACACCTCGACCACCGACACCGGTGCGGTGTTCATCGGCGGCACCACGGCCTGGCTCGAGACGTCCATCGAGTCCGAGGTGCCCGCCGGTGACCATGCGATCGTCATTCTCAACATCCACGGGTTGACCGTGCACTCCGCTGTGGCGCCGATCGTTTTCCACCGCAGCAAGTTCCGTAAGTTGCTCAGCTGATCAGACGTTGACCGGGTAGGGGTCGGATCTGTTGGTTCGAGCCCACTCGCGTTCGGCCTCGGAGTTCATTGGCGGCGGCACCAGCCCGTTGATCATCCAGAGTTCCTCGCTGGTCTCGTCGATATGGAACTCCCAGTGCAGGTCTGCCTTGTCCATATGTGGTGCAAGCACGCTGCCGATGTACTGGGTGATGCGCTCGCGCCCGGCCTTGTCGGGCAGGGTGCGAGCGATGTGATCCACGACGATCCGTACTGCTGTCTCGGTTCGTTCACCGCCAACGTAGAAGTCGGACGGTTCAATCTCCTTGAACACCGTGACCACATAGAACCGTGGGAGCCCCACGGCGACGTATACCTTGGTGATGCTCTTGGCGAGTTCGGATTTCTCGTTGCCGGAAAACACATTTGGCGTGTGATAGATCGTCCACAGCGGCATGGCTTGCTCCTCACTGTCGCTTCCGTAAGTAGTGGTCAGTGGCCGGGGCGGTAGGCGAGGTTCTCGACGGGGCCGGACAGCAGCGACTTGATCTGCGTCGTGAGGTCGTCGGTCAGTACTTCGTTATCGCCCTTGTCCAATGCGTCCATGATTCGTTCGGCGATCACGCGCGGTGGTGTCTTGGGAACGTCGAGCACTGACACCATGTCGGTGTCGATGAACCCGGCATGGACGCCGAGCACGTGGGTGTTCTGCGGTTCCAGCTCCAGGCGCAGCGAGTTCGTCACCGACCAGATGGCGGCCTTCGACGCCCCATAGGCGCCGGATCCGCCCAGCCACGAGAGCACCGAATGGATGTTCACGATGGCTCCGCCACCGTTGGCCTTGAGGATCGGGGCGAATGCCCTGACGATCCGGAGTGGACCGAACACGTTGGTCTGGAAGGTTGCGTCGATGCCGTCGAAGTCACCGGTGAGAAGCGAATCGGGATGGAGCACACCCGCGTTGTTGACCACGATTTCGACGTCGGAGAGGTCGTGGGCCAAGGCGCTTACCGATGCCTCGGAGGTCACCTCGAGTTGTTTGGTCACCACGTTCTCGCGCGGGTCTTCAAAGGGTTCGCGCGCGGTGCTGTAGACCTTGCGCGCTCCGCGGCTCAGCACCTCGTCGACGATCGCCGCGCCCAGACCGCGGCGTCCTCCGGTGACCAGAACTACCTTGCCTTCGATCATGCCTCACTCCTAACTAACGATTACGTTACTTAGAACGGTAGCGGCCCTAGCTGGATAACGCAAGCGTTAGTTACAATGTGCTGGTGACCATGGAATTCGAGGGAGTGCTGCAGGACCGCTCGCGGTGGAACACCGGCGCGTGTTCGATCGGGAAGGCACTAGACCTCCTCGGGACCAAAACCGCATTCTTGATCGTCCGCGAATGCTTCTATGGCTCAACTCGATTCGACGATTTTTCGGAGCGAATAGGGGTGTCTGCGCCTGCGGTATCCCGCGCACTCAGGCAACTGGAGGCCGCGGGGGTCATCGCGAAGGTGCCCTACCGCGATCCCGGTCAGCGGGAGCGAGACGGGTACGTCCTGACCCAAATGGGTGAGGATCTCCTCCCGGTGCTCATCGCCCTGCTCAAGTGGGGAGACGAGTACTTGCAAGACGGTCACAAGCCGCTGGCCTTGATCGACAAGAAGACCGGTCGGGAAGTCGAGGTGCAGGTGACGTCCCGGCCGGGTCAACAGGTTGCCGCAGGCGGTATCGAGATTCAGTGGGCGGGTCGTTAGACGGCTGCCGCAAGCCGTCCCGCGACCAGCTGCCGCGTCACGGTGGCGACGCGTTCCCCCAGGTGGCGGCAGGTCTGCAGGTCGGCGGGATGGACTTGGTCCGCATTGGCGTCGACATCGGTCTGTGCACCCGCGCCCAGCCAGAAGCCGAGCCGGTTGAGATCGTGCTCGCTGCCGGCGGCGCTGTTCCATCCGGCGCCGAGTCCGAGGCTCACCCAATGCATATGGTGCTGTGCGGCGAACACGGCCAGCGAGGTCAACGCATGCAGCTTGTCCCCGGCCTTGGCGCCGGAATTCACGAATCCCGCAGCCACCTTGTCTTGCCAGGCCCCGGCCTGGCATCGCCGGCCAGTCTTTTCGGCGAAGGCCTGGAAACCCGCGGCCACGTTTCCCATGTAGACGGCGCTGCCGAAAATCAGGGCATCCGCGGAGTCCACGGTGTCCCAGTCGGCGTCCGTCATGGAACCTGCAGAAATCAGTGTTACATCTGCGCCTCCGTCGCGGGCGCCGTCGGCGACGGCATGGGCCAGGGTGGCGGTATGGCCGAAACCGGAGTGGTACACGATGGTGACGCGGGGTCCGTTGTTGCCTGGAAAAGCACTGGGGGACATGGTTATTCCTTTCAGTTCGCCGCGTCTGCGGCAATGAGGGCGGCGATTTCCTGATAGCGCTGTCCCCATTCCGGCATCGGCTCGCCGTCGAGGTAGGCGATGAGGCGGTCGAAGAAGGCATGGGTTCCCGGGCGGAAACCGTTGGCGTGCTGCACGCTCAGACCGCGGTGAGTGAATCGCAGCAAGGTCCCGTCGCCGTCGGCGCTCAGCTCGTATCGGACCACGCTATGCGCGGGTTCTGATCCTCTTCGCGCATGCGGCTCATCGAGGATCGCCTGTTTCCACTCGTGTTCGAGGACGTGCGGCGGCTCCCAGACCAGAACGCGACCGGTAACCCGCTTGGCCTCGGTTGGCAGGGGTGGACCGGACGGGACCATCTGGAATTGCCCGCCCGTGCGGGTCTCCAAGGTGGTCTCGCCGATCCAGGCGCGACGCTGTTCGGGGTCCGCGATTGCCGACCACACCGTCTCCACCGGGTAGGGCAGGCGCCGTTCGAAGGTGAGGGCGGCGCGGTCGCCATCCACGGTGAGTTGTCCGAATCGGTTGTTCACGGTTTCTCCTTGTGGGTGCGCGCCAGGTGCTTTTCCAGTGCGTCGAGGTGGGTGTTCCAGAAGTGGCGGTATTGCTCGATCCATTCGTCGATCTGCACCAGGCCATCGGCGCGCAGTGCGTAGATCCGGCGCTGCGCGTCCGGTCTGACTTCCACCAGGCCCACTTCGCGCAGTACTCGCAGGTGTCGCGAAACGGTGGGTTGGGTGAGGCCGGGCAGTGTCGCGACGAGCTCCCCAGCTGTGCGTTCGCCGGTGGCCAGGGCATCGAGCAGCACGCGTCGGCTTGGTTCGGCGACCGCTTCGAAGACGTCCATGACGCCAATATTACATTTCATCTATATAGATGCAACCGCATACAAAGGGCCTGCGCCTATACATCCCAGGGGCGCTACGGCCTAGGGACGCTTGGCGAGTTCTTCTTGGTATCCGCGGACGCGATCGCGTAGCTCGCGTGAATCATCGGCGCGACCTTCGCGATCGGCGAGATCGGCGCGCAACAAGAGCTCCTTGATGGCAGTGCGAATATCTGCGACGCTCACGGTGTCACCCATATTTCGATGCTGCTCGCATTACCCAGAGGTGAGCATTGGTCGCAGGCCACAAAGTCCCGGGCGACTACTTGGAGCTCAGCGTCCGCCCATGATGGAACTCAGCTTGCCGATCTGCCACTTGGCCACCGGACGAACGAAGGGTGCAGCCCAGCGCAGCGGTAGCCAGCCCACCCACTTCGGGGTGCCGCCCACGTTCCAGGTGAGCCGAGTGCCGCCCTGTCCGTTGGCGGTCACTTCGAAGATCTCGGCGGCCGAATCCAGCACCAGCGGAACGGAAAACCCGGTGATGGTGACACCAAGGCGCTGGTTGGGTTCGTTGACGACGATCTGTTCGGCCAGCACGGCGAAGGTGTTGACGAAGGCCCGCTTGGTTCCGACCTCGCGGGATGCGGTGCCTGCGTAGTCGACACCCTTGGTGAGCGGGACCCAGCTCATGAATCGCTCGTCGAGGAGGGCCTTGAACACCTGGTCGGGCGGGTTGGGGAAGTCGCGTTGCACGGAAATCGCGAATGAGGCCCCGGAGGCGAGGTATTCGGGCAGCTGATCGGCGGACACGGTGGTGAGGTTGAACCGTGCCGCCGAGATACCGCCCGCGGCAAGGACCGCCAATAAGATCAAGCCCGCTATTGCTCCGGCGCCGGCCAGGCACACGGCCGCGATGACAATGACCTGCCAGTTTTCCATGGCACCAAACCTAGCGAACGAGCATGCGGTTACGTGCCGGGTTCGGGGTTGTGATCGGACACCAGATTTTCGCTATCCGCTCTATCGGCGGAACAACTTGTTGCCCAACCATACGATCGGGTCGTACTTACGATCGGCGATGCGTTCCTTCATCGGGATCAGCGCGTTATCGGTGATGTGTATGCCTTCCGGGCATACCTCGGTGCAGCATTTGGTGATATTGCAGTAGCCGAGGCCGAGTTCTTCCTGCGCCGCTTCGCGACGGTCGGCGACGTCGAGGGGGTGCATTTCCAGCTCGGCCACGCGCATCAAATAGCGCGGTCCGGCGAAGGCCTTCTTGTTCTCCTCATGGTCACGCACCACGTGACAGGTGTTCTGGCACAGGAAGCATTCGATGCACTTGCGGAACTCCTGCGACCGCTCCACATCCTCCTGCTGCATCCGGTACTCGCCAGGCTGCAGATCTTTGGGCGGAGTGAATGATTGTATTTCCCTGGCCTTTTGATAGTTGAACGACACGTCGGTGACCAGGTCTCGGATCACGGGGAAAGCGCGCAACGGGGTGACCGTGACGGTATCGGACTCGTCGAATGTCGACATCCTGGTCATGCACAGCAGCCGGGGACGGCCGTTGATCTCCGCCGAGCAGGAGCCACACTTGCCTGCCTTGCAGTTCCAGCGCACCGCCAGGTCCGTGGTCTGAGTCGCTTGCAGGCGATGGATGATGTCGAGCACTACCTCGCCCTCGTTCACGGGGACGGTGTAGTCGACAAGCTCGCCGCCATCGTCGTCGCCCCGCCAGACCCGGAGATGCGCGTCGTAGCTCACGTCAGGATTTCCTCTCGGAGTGTTCTGCCAGTTCTTCGGGCGTGAAGTACTTCTCCAGTTCGGTGATCTCAAAAATGTCCAAAAGATCTGAACGCAAAGGAATTTGGGGCTCCGGGGTGACGAGTACATCGGGAACCGCCGGATCGCCGCCGGTGGTGCTACACACCAGTAGCGTCTTGCGCCAAGTGGCGTCCATGCTTGGGTGGTCGTCGCGGGTGTGCCCGCCGCGGCTCTCGGTGCGCAGCAATGCTGCCTTGGCCACGCATTCGCTGACCAGCAGCATGTTGCGCATGTCGATCGCCAAATGCCAGCCTGGGTTGAACTGCCGATGCCCCTCTACTGCAACGCGTTTGAAGCGTTCCTTGAGTTCGTTCAGCTTGACCAGGGCCTGCTCGACTTCCTCCTCCTTGCGGATGATGCCGACGAGGTCGTTCATCGACTGCTGCAAATCGGTGTGCAGGGTGTACGGGTTTTCGAAGGCGCCGCCGTCGGGGGGGCCGTTGAACGGGACCAGGGCGAGTTGGGCGGCCTTATCGATGTCGGTCTCGGACACCTGTGGGCGAGACGCGAGCGTCTTGACGTACTCGGCGGCACCGAGGCCGGCACGCCTGCCGAACACCAGCAGGTCGGAAAGGGAGTTGCCGCCCAACCGGTTTGAGCCGTGCATGCCACCGGAGCATTCACCGGCCGCGAAGAGGCCGGGCACAGTCGCGGCGCCGCTATCGGGATCGACCTCGATACCGCCCATCACGTAGTGGCAGGTCGGCCCGACTTCCATATCGTCTTTGGTGATGTCGACCTCGGCCAGTTCCTTGAACTGGTGGTACATCGAGGGCAGCCGCTTCTTGATCTCCTCGGTGGGGATACGCGAGGCGATGTCCAGGTAAACGCCGCCGTGCGGGGTGCCGCGGCCGGCCTTGACTTCGGAGTTGATGGCCCGGGCCACCTCGTCACGGGGCAGCAGGTCGGGGGTACGTCGTGCGGAGTCGTTGTCCTTGAGCCACTGGTCGGCTTCTTCCTCGGTTTCGGCGTACTGGCCCTTGAACACCGCGGGGATGTAGTCGAACATGAACCGCTTGCCTTCGGAGTTCTTGAGCACGCCACCGTCACCGCGTACACCCTCGGTGACCAGGATGCCTTTGACCGAGGGCGGCCAGACCATGCCGGTCGGGTGAAACTGGATGAACTCCATGTTGATCAGCGTCCCGCCGGCGCGCAGCGCCAGGGCATGCCCGTCGCCGGTGTACTCCCAGGAGTTCGAGGACACCTTGAATGACTTGCCGATACCGCCCGTTGCCAAAACCACTGCGGGAGCCTCGAACAGGATGAAGCGCCCGCTTTCGCGCCAGTATCCGAACGCGCCGGCGATCCGGTCGCCGTCCTTGAGCAGGTCGGTGATGGTGCATTCGTGGAAGATCTTGATGCGGGCCTCATAGTCGCCGGTTTCGGCGAAATCCTCCTGCTGCAGAGAAACGATCTTCTGTTGCATGGTGCGGATGATCTCCAGGCCGGTGCGGTCACCGACGTGTGCCAGCCGCGGGTAGGTGTGGCCGCCGAAGTTGCGCTGGCTGATCCGGCCGTCCTTGGTCCGGTCAAACAGTGCGCCATAGGTTTCCAGCTCCCAGACCCGGTCCGGCGCCTCCTTGGCGTGCAGCTCTGCCATCCGCCAGTTGTTCAGGAACTTGCCGCCGCGCATGGTGTCGCCGAAGTGCACCTCCCAGCTGTCCTTGGCGTTGGCGTTACCCATTGATGCCGCGCAGCCGCCCTCGGCCATCACGGTGTGCGCCTTGCCGAACAGCGACTTGCAGACCACAGCGACCTTGAAGCCCTGCTCACGTGCCTCGATGACGGCGCGCAGTCCGGCGCCACCGGCACCGATCACGACTACGTCGTATTGGTGCCGTTCGAGTTCAGCCATGGATTAACCCCACTACGTTGTGAATTTGATTGCTAACCAACAAATCTAAGGTCGGAGATGGTTCCGCTGGCCACCAACATGATGTAAAAGTCGGTGAGGATCAGCGTGCTCAGGGTGATCCAGGCGAACAACATGTGCCGGGTGTTGAGCTTGCTGACCTGTGTCCAGATCCAGTACCGGACAGGGTGTTTGGAGAAGTGCTTGAGTCGTCCGCCGGTGACGTGCCTGCAGGAGTGGCACGAGATCGTGTACACCCACAATAGGACGACGTTGGTCACCAAGATCACGTTGCCCAAGCCGAACCCGAAACCGCCGGTCTTCTCGGAGTGGAACGCGACGACGGCGTCGTAGGTGTTGACGATCGAGATGAGTGCCGCGGCGTAGAAGAAGTACCGGTGAATGTTCTGCATGATCAGCGGCAGCTTGGTCTCACCGGAGTACTTGGCGTGCGGCTCGGCCACGGCGCAGGCCGTCGGCGACTGCCAGACCGACCTGTAGTAGGCCTTGCGGTAGTAGTAGCAGGTCAGCCGGAATGCCAGCAAGAACGGCAGCGAGATGAAGGCCATCGGGATGAACCACGGCAGCTCACCCACCCAGTGGCCGAAGTGACTCGACCCCGGTAAGCAGGCGGTACTGACGCAGGGCGAATAGAACGGCGTCAGGTAGTGGTACTGCGGCACCCAGTACGCGCTACCCCAGAACGCCCGCACGGTGGCGTAGACGACGAAGGTCGCCAGGCCGAGGTTGGTGAGTAATGGTGCGAGCCACCATTTGTCGGTGCGCAGCGTGCGCTGCTGAATTTTGGCACGCGAAGGCGAGAAGACCCCGGTGGCTTGGCTCATCTGATTCCTTGCTCTTCGCGCAAGCTGGGGGTACCTCCCGCTAGCGGGGGCCTCATCGATAGCCCCCCACGCCTTCGTCGTCGATATCGCCCCAGAATTCGCGGTCGTATTCGGTATCGGGGATCTGAATCTTCTCGTTGCTGCCATGGCGGTGCTCATGCGGCGCGAGGTCCAGGTCCGCGGCGTCGATGTCCAGCCGCTCTACGTCGTTGACGATCCGACGTACGGCCGGGAGGTCGCCGTAACGAGATTGCAGGGAATGGACACACCGGCGCAGGCTGCCAAGTGCTTGGTTGAGCTCGGTGAGCTCCGTCTTTGTCGACATCGGACTCCTTGGGCTGAAGGTGTCGTGGATCACAGGCTACGACACCCATCTTGCCAGCAGAGCCGAACGGGAAGTGACACAAGTCACTGATGTCTTGGTTAAATCACGATCACCGCGCGGATTCGGCGATTGCCACCGCATGCCGAGTGTGGGTGCTATGTACGAAAATCGCGCCGAATACGTGCATACCCCCACGCTCGACGCTAAGGCAGTGCGCGTTCGGCGATTGCAGTGCCGAGCTGTTCGGTGGTGGCGGTTCCTCCGAGGTCGGGGGTGCGGACGCGCCCTTCCGACAACACCTGGTCGACTGCATGGCGGATCTTGTTCGCCGTCTCGGACTCGTGCAGATGATCCAGGAGCATGGCGCCGGCGAGTATCTGCGCGACGGGATTGGCGATGCCCTGTCCGGCGATATCCGGTGCGGAGCCGTGCACCGATTCGAACATCGAGATGGCCGTGCGCTCGGGGTTGATGTTTCCGGATGCTGCAAGCCCGAGTCCTCCAGTGACGGCAGCCGCCAGATCCGAGAGGATGTCGCCAAAAAGATTGGAGGCGACGATGACATCGAGGCTGCCCGGGTCGCTCACCATCCGCGCGGCCAGGGCGTCGACATGTATCGATGTGGACGGTATCTGCGGGTACTCGGCTGCTATCTGGTTGAAGATGCTGTCCCAGTACGGCATTGAATGAATGATGCCGTTCGACTTGGTCGCCGAGCAGACCCGGACACCCGCCGAGGCGGCCAGCTCGAACGCGTACCGGATGATTCGCTCGCATCCGATGCGGGTGAAAATTGATTCCTGTACCGCGAATTCGTTGTGGCTGCCGCGGTTTTGCACGCCGCCGATCGTCGAGTACTCGCCCTCGGTATTCTCGCGCACGATCACCATGGAGAGTGCGTCGGCGGGGACTCCGGCCAAGGGTGAGGCGATACCCGGCAGCAGACGCACCGGTCGCAGGTTCACGTACTGGTTGAAGGCGCGCCGCAGCGGGATCAGCAGGCCCCACAACGACACATCGTCGGGGACTCCTGGATAGCCCACGGCGCCCAGCAGAATCGCGTCGAACGTGGCCAAAATCGCGGGTGCGTCGGCGGGCATCATTGCGCCGGTCTTGGCGTATCTCTCGCAGGAGTAATCGAATTCGGTCCAGTCGATGCGGGCGCCGGTGGCGGCGTCCATCACCTTGACGGCCTCCCGGGTCACGTCGACGCCGATACCGTCGCCGGGGATGCTTGCAACTCTTATCCGGCCGCTCATATGGCTGCTCCTATGTACTTGGTCTCGAGAAACTCCTCGATGCCGGCGAAACCGCCTTCGCGCCCGATCCCGGACTGCTTGACACCCCCGAACGGGGCGGCAGGGGTGGACACCACCCCTCTGTTCAGGCCCACCATGCCGGTCTCCAGTGCCTCGGCCACTCGCCATCCGCGGCGGGTGTCGTTGGTGTACAGGTATGCCACCAAACCGAATTCGGAGTCATTAGCACGGGCGATCACTTCCTCCTCGGTGTCGAAGGTCGCAATGGCCGCGACCGGCGCGAAGATCTCGGTGCGCATCATGTCGCTGTCATCGGGCACATCGGTCAGCACCGACGGAGGATAGAAGTAGCCGATGCGGTCGGGGATATCTCCGCCCAATCGCACAGTGGCGCCGCGGTTCCGGGCATCGGAGACCAGCCGGTCTGCCTTGGCGACGGCATCCAGGTCGATGAGCGGACCCACGTCCACCCCGGATTCGGTGCCGCGTCCCATGTGCAGCGCGGCCATCTTCGCGATGAGTGCCTCGGTGAAGGATTCCGCGATATCGCGCTGCACGTAGATCCTGTTGGCGGCGGTGCAGGCCTGTCCGATGTTGCGCATCTTCGCCGTGAAAGCGCCGCCCGCGGCTTCTTCGGGGTCGGCGTCCGCGAAGACGATGAAAGGCGCGTTGCCGCCGAGTTCCATCGAGGTGCGCCTGACGGTGGGCGCGCACTGCGCCAGCAGGTAGCGACCCACTTCGGTGGATCCCGTGAAGGAGAGCTTGCGTACCCGAGGGTCGGCGAGTAGCGGTGCCATGGTGGCTCCGGGATCATCGGTGGTGATCACCGATACGACTCCGTCGGGGACTCCGGCCTCGCACAGGATGCCCAGCAGCGCGAGGATCGACAGCGGGGTCTGCTCGGCCGGTTTGAGCAGGCAGGTGCAGCCCGCGGCAAGGGCAGGGCCGATCTTGCGGGTCCCCATGGCCAATGGGAAGTTCCACGGGGTGATCAGCAGACACGGTCCCACCGGGCGGTGTGTCACGATCAGCCGCGACCCACCGTCGGGCGCCAGCATCAGGCCCCCGTCCAAACGCACCGCTTCAGCGGCGAACCAGCGGAAGAACTCTGCCGCATAAGCGACTTCGCCACGCGATTCGGCCAGGGGCTTGCCCATCTCCAACGTCATGAGCAGGGCCAGGTCCTCGGTGCGCTCGATCATCAGCGCATACGCGCGCATCAGCACGTCGGAACGCTGCTGCGGTGTCGTTGCGGACCAGGATCGTTGGGCGGCAACGGCATTGTCCAAAGCGGTGAGAGCGACGCCGCCGTCCTGATTGGCGACATCGGCAAGCACTTCCTCGGTGGAGGGGTCGAGCACCGGGAAGGTGGGGCCGCGGCGGGCCTGCTGAGCGACCGCGTTGGCGACCACCGATGTCTCGGTGGTGGACAGGGGGGTAGACACTGTGCCGGGATGCATGCCACCATGCTAGGTAGATTGTCAACAATCGACAATAGTTCCGGACGTATGGAGTTGAGGGGTGTCATGACCGCGTTATCGCCCGTGCTCAAGCAGGCCACCGCGGTGGTGGCGGCGCGAGGCCAGGGTTGCTATCTGTACGACGAAAGTAACCGTGAATACCTGGATTTCACCGCAGGCATCGGGGTGGTGAGCACCGGCCACTGTCACCCGCGCGTGGTGGAGGCCGCGCAGCGCCAGGTGGCCACGCTGATCCACGGGCAATACACCACCGTGATGCACCGCCCGCTGCAGAATCTGGTACGTCGCCTTGGTGACGTGCTGCCCCCGGAACTGGATTCGCTGTTCTTCGCCAACTCCGGCAGTGAGGCCATTGAGGCCTCCGTGCGGTTGGCGCGGCAGGCCACCGGTCGCCCGAATATCGTTGTCTTCCAGGGTGGATTTCATGGACGGACACTGGCCGCCGCCACCATGACAACCTCAGGACCGCGATTCTCCTCGGGAATCGGCCCCCTGATGGCCGGCGTCTACACCGCGCCATTCCCGACGGCGTATCGGTACGGCTGGAGCGAGGCCGAGGCCACCCGATTCGCGTTGCAAGAGCTCGACTACCTGTTCGCGACTGCGACGGCACCTAACCAGGTGGCGGCCATGGTCGTCGAGCCGGTGCTGGGGGAGGGCGGATACATCCCGGCCAATACCGAGTTCCTGACCGGCATAGCAGCGCGGGCTCGGGAGCATGGCATCCTGCTGGTGCTCGACGAGGTGCAGACCGGATTTGGGCGCACCGGAGAATATTTCGGGTATCGGCACTTCGGTGTCATCCCGGATATTCTCGTGATGGCCAAGGGGATTGCGAGCGGATTCCCGATTTCGGGTATTGCGGCCTCGGCCGAGTTGATGGGGCGCGCCTGGCCCGGATCGCAGGGTGGCACCTACGGGGCCAATGCCGTCGCATGCGCGGCGGCGCTGGCCACCCTCGATGTGATCGACGAGGAAGGGCTCGTCGAGAACTCCCGGGCCCGAGGGCAGGAGTTGCTCGACGGTGCGCGAAAGATCGCCGCTGAAAATGGAATTGACGGTGATGTGCGCGGACTCGGTCTCATGGTCGGCGTGGAGTTCAGCAAGGACGCGCAGCCGGCGTCTCAACTCGCTGCGCGCGCGCAGGCCGCCGCCGCCGAGCGGGGTCTGCTCTTGCTCATGTGCGGTCCGCATATGAATGTGGTGCGCATGATCCCACCGTTGGTGGTGACGGCCGATCAGATATCCGATGCCCTCGGCATTTGGACTTCCGTGCTGGCGGGGCTGTGATGGATCGCTACATCTCCATCACGCTGACCCAACGAGGCATCACCTGTCGCGCTCGGCTGCTGGATGCCGAGGCACCGAGAACCTGTGAGACGGTGTGGAATTCGCTACCGTTGACGGGTCAGGCATATCACGCCAAATACGCGCGCAACGAGGTGTACACCCTGCTGCCCCCGCTACTGCCCGCACCCGGCCGTGAGAACCCCACGGTTACCCCGATCCCCGGGGACGTGTGCTTCTTCGGTTTCGAGCCGTGGGAGATCGGGAATCCGGCATACGGTTACGAGCCGGGGTCGGAAGCGCATTCGGCGCAAGGTGCCACCGATCTGGCGATCTTCTACGGTCGGAACAATCTGTTGATCAACGGCGATGCCGGTTGGGTGCCGGGCAATGTGTTCGCGACCATCGAAGAGGGACTGGCCGATATCGCCGCGGCGTGCCAGGACCTGTGGCTTACCGGGGTCCAAGGAGAGCAGCTGGCCTTCGCGCGGGCCTAGCGCGCCGTGCTCAGCCCGCGAGCACCCGTTCCGCGAAGTGGCCGACCGCCAGCACCAGGTCGTCACTGTGTCGCGGGCCCACGATCTGCATGCCGACCGGCAGCCCCGCGGAGGTCCGGCCCACCGGAATGGAGAGCGCGGGCTGTTGAGTCATGTTGAACGGGTAGGTGAATGGTGTCCATTGGGCCCACCAGCGCATACCGGATTCCGGCGGTACATCGGCTCCCACCGGGAAGGCCGGGATCGGCACCGTCGGAGTGATGAGCACATTGTGCATCTCGTGGAAGTCGCCCATCGCAATACCTAATTGCACACACGTGTTGCGTGCCGCCAGGTAATCGGTGGCGGAGGTCCCTGCTCCTGCGCCCCACATGGCTGCCAGTCCCGGATCGATGCTCGCACCGGCCTCGCCGATGGATCCGTAGTTGTTCAGGCTGGCGGCCGCACCCGCGGCCCATAGGGTTTCGAATGCGTCGATCGGATCGGTAAAGCCTGGGTCGGCGTGTGTGACAGGGAGCCCGGCCGCGTCGAGCGCGTTCACCGCGTCTTCAACCAACCTGGCGACCTCGGGATCGACGTCGACATAACCGAGGGTGGGGGAGTAGGCGATATCCAGCCCGGTGATATCGCGGTATACCTGCGAGCGGTAGGTGGTGAGCGTCGGTGACAGCGAGGTGGGGTCGCGGTGATCCGGCAGGCTGATGATGTCCATCAGCAATGCGGCGTCCTCGACCGTGCGGGTGATCGGACCGCCATGTGCCAGTGGACCAAAGGGGCTGATCGGGTACATCGGGACTCGGCCGTGCGTGGGTTTGAATCCGACCACGCCGCAGAAGCTGGCGGGGATCCGGATGCTGCCCCCGCCGTCGGTGCCGATGGACATCGGTGCCATACCTGCGGCCACGGCGGCCGCGCTGCCTCCGGAGGACCCGCCGGCGGTACGGCGCGGGTCGACGGGGTTGTGGGTGGTCCCGCGCTGGTGGCTGTCGGTGACTCCCTTCCACGCAAACTCGGGTGTGGTGGTCTTACCGACCATGACCATGCCGTCGGCCCGGATGCGGTGTACGGCAGGGCTGTCCACCTCCCACGGGCCGGCGGGATCCACCAGATCGGAGCCTCGCAGGGTGGGCCAGTTCTGGGTGAGGAAGACGTCCTTGATGGAGATCGGCACTCCGTCGAGTAGGCCGCGGGTGTAGTTGCCGCGCCAGCGTTCTTCGGATTCGGTGGCCGCCGCCAGGGCTGCCTCCTCGTCGACGAGGCAGTAAGCATTGATAGCGCTGTCTGTTTGGGCGATGCGAGACAGCACCGCAGCCGTCGCCTCGACGGGTGACAGTTCCCCCGAGGTGTAGGCGGTCACCAGTTCGAGGGCCGTCATCTCGGTGGGGTCGGTCGGTTCATGCATTGCGGTGCATCCTGTCCTTGTCGACGATGTTCAGGAGTTCCTCGCCGCGGAGGTACCGTTCGAAATTGGCGATGAACTGGTCCTGGAGGCGATCGGACCAGCCGTGGACGTCACCGCTGTTATGTGGGGTGATGTGTGTATTCGGTGTGCGCCACAACGGATGCCCGACGGGCAGGGGTTCGGGGTCGGTGACATCCAGCGCGGCTCCGGCGATGGTGCCCTGGTTCAGCGCAGTCACCAGGTCCCAGGAGCCGACCAGCTCACCGCGGCCCACGTTGATCAGCCGAGCGGTAGGACGCATCGCCGTGAGCACCTGTGCGTTGACGATGTAGCGCGTCTGTGCCGTGAGTGGTGCCGCCAGCACCAGATACTCGATATCGCCCACATAGGAAGGTAGGTCAGCGGATTCGGCCCTGCCAATTACCGTGACCTGCATACCGGCGGCGGTCAGTAGTGCGGCGATTGCGCGCCCGATCGGCCCGGTGCCGAGCACCGCGACGGGGACCCCCTCGATGCCTTCTGATTCGAAATGCCGCCAGCTCAGGGCGGCCTGTGCCCGGGTGGAGCGGCGGATGTCCTTGGCGAAGGCCAGGATCTGTGCCAGTACGTACTCTGCGATGGGTCGTTCGAAGATGCCGCGGGAGTTGGTGAGCACCACATCACTCTCGACAAATTCGTCGAACAGCACGGGGTCCACACCCGTCGACGCGATATGCACCCAGCGCAACGAATCGGCAGCGGGCCAGGCCTCACGAAACGCCGAGGACCGAAAGTCGTAGACCAACAGAATCTCGGCTCCAGGCAACGCCGTCGTCAGTTGATCGGATTTCACCAGTCGTAGCTCCGCGGCCTTGGCCACCGGGGCGAGCCTGTCCGGAACGGAGTTGGAGGAGTGCTGCACAGTGACAACTGGTCTTCGCGCAAGCGGCTCATCCCCGACAACTGGACGCGCACTCACGTTGACACCGTATGGAGATATCGTATGATTGTCAACAATCTGAGTTGCGATGATCCGCTTGCGTGAAGGGCGTTGGACGCAGCCTCGGGGGACGAGCGATGCTGCGAGTGTTAGGTCCTGCCGGTGGATTTCACGTCACTTCCCGACTTCGCGGAGTCGGCCGACCAGCGTGGCATCGGGATCATTGCACCCTTTGATCTGGCGCTGGAGCGTGAGCTGTGGCGGTGGGTTCCCGCGGAGGTGTCTTTGCATCTCGCCCGCACCCCGTATGAGCCGGTGCCGGTGAGCCGGGCCATGGCGGAGCTGGTGTCCAATACCAGTCACCTGCAAGCGGCCACCCGCGATGTGTTGCATGTCGAGCCGGAAGTCGTTGCGTATCTGTGTACTTCGGGCAGCTTTATCCGGGGAGTTGAGCACGAACGGTCGTTGGTCGAGGCGATCATGGCGGCCGGCGCCAAGTCCGCCGTCACCACGTCGGGTGCGTTGGCCGAGGCGGTGACGGCACTGAATATCAGCCGGATCAGCGTCATCACCCCCTATGACGCCGAGCTGACCGAACTGCTCGTGAAGTTCCTGGGGGAGTTGGGCGTAACGGTGGTGCGGACAGATCACCTGGGCCTGGGCGGTGGGATCTGGAAGGTCAATTACCGGACCGTGGCCGAGCGGATCTTGGCCGCCGATACCGACGAGGCCGAGGCGATCTTCGTCAGCTGTACCAACCTGCGCACCTATGACGTGATCGAGCCTTTGGAGGGCCTGTTGGGCAAGCCGGTACTGACGGCCAACCAACTGACCATCTGGGCGTGCCTGGACCGGATGAGTCTTCCCATGATGGGACCCGGTAAGTGGCTTCGCGATGTATTCGGAGGAGGTTCGAGTGGCTAATGCACGTCCGACCGTGGGTTTCATCTATCCCGACCACGCCGCGGAATCGGATTACCCGTTGGTGGCGCGGCAGCTCGATATGAACTTCCCCGTCGTGCACATCTACGGCACCGACCTGCACGCCGTGCCCGAGCTGCTCGATCTGGGCAGCCCGGACAGGCTCGCCGAGGGGGCACGGCTGTTGCGGCCGCACGAGCCGAGCGCAGTGGTCTGGGCGTGTACCTCGGGCAGCTTTGTGTACGGGCCGCAGGGTGCGGCCGAGCAGGTGGCAGGGCTCTCGGAGTGCAGCGGAACCCCCGCATCGAGCACCTCCTTCGCATTCGTCAATGCTCTTGCCGCCTTGGGTATTTCACGTGTGGCTGTAGCCGCCAGCTATCCACGGGACATCGCCGAGCTGTTCGTGGCCTTCCTGGCGGCGCATGACATCGAAGTGGCGGCGATGGGTGAGGCGGGTATCGACACCGCTGCCGAGGTGGGCCGGCTCGCCGCAGATCAGGTCGACGAGCTGGCGGACGCCAATGACCACCCTGATGCCCAGGCACTGCTGATCCCGGACACCGCCATGCACACCATCGCGCATGTCGAGCGGCTCGAAGCACGCCTGAGTAAGACGGTCTTGACCGCCAACCAGGTGACGGTGTGGGAAGGTTTGCGATTAATCGACGAGGTGCCCGATATTCCGGGTTTGGGGCGGCTTTTCAGGAGAGAACGATGATGGTCTTCGCGCGAGTGGCTCATCCACGATGACGACGCTGGTACCTGAGGAATTCGCCCCGCTGGAACGGCAATCGACGGCCGAGCTGATTGCCGAGCGGCTGCGGATCGCCATTATGCGGGGTGTGCTCGCGCCGGGCGCGCAGCTGGGCGAGGCCTCGTTGGCGGCGCAATTCGCGGTATCCCGAGGACCGCTGCGCGAGGCCATGCAGCGGCTGGTTTCGGAGGGTCTTTTGCGCAGCGAGCGCAATCGCGGCATCTTCGTCATCGAGCTGACCGATGAAGACGTCCAGGACGTCTACCGGGCGCGGGCCGCCATCGAGCGGGCGGCCTTGGAACGCATCATGTCCGGGGATACCGTCACCACCTATCGTCGGCTGGTCGTGCCGGTGGCAATGATGACCGAGGCTGCCACTCGGGGCGATGTCGTCGCCGTCACCGATGCCGATCAAGAGTTTCATCAGGTGCTGGTCGATTGTTCGGGAAGCCCGCGGCTGCGCCGCGCCATGCGCACTCTGCTGGTGGAGACGCGCATGCTGCTGGGCGAGCTGCAGGGCACGTACGCCGACCTCGGTGAGCAGGTCCGCGAGCATGAAGTCCTCTGCGCGGCGATCGGCGCCGGTGACGCGCCCGCGGCGTATCGATTGATCGAGGAGCATATGCGCGATGCGGTGGCGCGTCTGATGGCGCATCGTGGTTCGGCGGGCGGACCGGTGGAGTAAATCCAGACGAACCGGGGTTGGATGTAGGCATGTCTACTGATCTCGCTGCCAAGGCCTCCCTGCTGAAGTCCCTGCACGTCCCCGGCGATCCGGTGTTTCTGCCTACCGTGTGGGACGCCTGGTCGGCGAAACTCGCTGTGGAGGCCGGTTTCGTGGCCTTGACGGTGGGTTCGCATCCGCTCGCCGATTCGTTGGGAAAGCCCGATGAGGAGGGGATGTCGTTCGAGGACGTACTTACCCGGGTCGCACAGATCACCGCGGCGGTCGACGTGCCGGTATCGGTGGATATCGAGTCCGGTTATGCGCAGACAGCGCAGCGTCTCGTTGAGGGACTGATCGAGGCGGGGGCGGTTGGCCTGAACATCGAGGACACCGTGCACAGTGAGGGCGGCCGGATCCGCGAGCCGCAGGAGCACGCGGATCTCGTTGGCGCACTTCGGCTTGCGGCCGACCAGGCGGGCATGCCGGTGGTGATCAATGCGCGTACGGATGTCATCCTGCGGCAGATCGGGGATGAGTCCGATCGGGTGGATCGCGCCATCGCACGGCTGAAGCTCGCCGCCGAGGCCGGTGCCGACTCGCTATATCCGGTGGGCAGGCATGCGCCGGATGTGCAGCAGCGCTTGACATCGGAGCTGCCTCTTCCGGTGAATGCCATTGCGGTGCCCGATGTGGATGATCCGGCTTCGTTCGGTCCGCTGGGTGTCGGGCGGATCAGCTTCGGGCCGTTCCTGCAGCGGGCATTGTCGGCGCGGGCCGAGGAGATCCTGGCGCGCTGGCGCTAGACGATCTCTGCCAGCGAGTCGGTGACCGGGTGCACCGCTGAGACAAGCTGGGTCAGCAGGCCGGCTAGCCGTCGATAGGCGTCCTCGCGTCCACTGATCGCGCGGTACACCAAGCCGATCCGGCGACCCGGCACCGGCGCGGCGAAGGTCGCGGTGGCCAGCCCGCCCCTCGCGGTTTCGGCGGTGACAGCGGTACCGGGGATGAGCGTGACCCCGAGTCCGCCCTCGACGCACTGCACGGCGGTGGCCAGGGAGGCAGCGCGGGTGTGGCCCAGATCGGGTCGCACTCCAGCGAGCTGGCACACCTCGAGCGCCTGATCGCGAAGGCAATGGCCCTCGTCCAGCAACAGCAGTGGCATATCGGCCAGGTCGGCGGGCTCGACGTTTTTACTGCCTGCGAGCGGATGTCCGGCCGGGAGGGCGAGAACGAAGTCCTCCCGGTACATGGGTATCTCTGCCATGCCGTGGGTTTGCGCGGGCAGCGCCATCACCGCGACATCCAAGGACCCGTCGGCGAGAGATCGCAGCAGTCGCGAGGTCTGGTCCTCGGTGACCCGCAACGACATCTCGGGGAATTCGCGGGCCAGGCCGCTGAGCACCATGGGCAGCACATACGGGGCCACGGTGGGGATCAGGCCGAGTCGGAGCGTCTGTGCGAAGGGATCGCGCACCCCGCTTGCGGCGGAAGTGAATTCGTCCACCGCATCCAGCGCGGCTGCGGCCTTCTCCAGTAGGGCCTCACCCTCGGGTGTGAGCAACACCTTGCGGGTGTTGCGTTCGATGAGCTGCACCCGCAGCCCCTCTTCGAGCATGGACAGGGCCTGTGAGAGCGAGGGTTGACTCACTCCGAGCTCGGCGGCCGCGCTTCCGAAGTGGCGTTTACGTGCGATAGCCACAAAAGCGCGTAGGCCGACGACCGTTGGCTGATAACTACGATCGGACATACCTATCAATATAGTGCGAACAATCACGTTTTGTTTTGGAAGTATTTCCGGCACGATGGTGCCAGTAAGCAAATCAGCGAATACGTGAAGGAGAATCGTGACTCTGCGGACCATCGGCGATGAATTCCCGGCCTACAACCTGACTGCGGTGATCGGTGGCGATCTGTCGAAGGTGAACGCGCAGCAGCCCGACGACTACTTCACCACCATCACCAGCGACGACCACCCGGGCAAGTGGCGCGTGATCTTCTTCTGGCCCAAGGATTTCACCTTCGTGTGCCCCACCGAGATTGCTGCCTTCGGCCGTCTGAACGACGAGTTCGCCGATCGTGACACTCAGGTGCTGGGCGCCTCGGTGGACAACGAGTTCGTGCACTTCCAGTGGCGCGCCCAGCACGAGGACCTCAAGACTCTGCCGTTCCCGATGCTCAGCGACCTCAAACGCGACCTGGCCGAGGCCGCCGGAGTGCTGAACTCCGACGGTGTGGCCGACCGTGCCACGTTCATCGTCGATCCCGACAACATCATCCAGTTCGTCTCCGTCACAGCGGGTTCCGTGGGCCGCAATGTCGAAGAGGTGCTCCGCGTGCTCGACGCGTTGCAGTCCGATGAGCTGTGCGCCTGCAACTGGCGTAAGGGCGACCCGACGATCGATGCGGGCGAGCTGATGAGCGCAGGCGTCTGACGTGGGCATTGACAACCTGAAAGAGGCGCTGCCCGAGTACGCCAAGGACCTCAAGCTCAACCTCGGCTCGGTGTCTCGCACTACCGTGCTGTCGCCGAGCCAACTCTGGGGCACCCTCGTGGCGACGGCAGCGGCCACTCGGAACGAGCGGGTGTTCAAGGAGATTCGCGAGGAGGCCGCGGGCGTACTCACTCCCGAGGCCCTCGATGCCGCGCTGGGTGCGGCGTCCATCATGGCGATGACCAACGTGTTCTACCGTGGCCGTGGCTTCCTCGACGGGGCCTACGATGACCTGCGTCCGGGGTTGCGGATGAACATCATCGGCAACCCGGGGGTCGACAAGGCGGAGTTCGAGCTGTGGTCCTTCGCGGTATCGACCATCAACGGCTGTCACTACTGTGTCGGCTCGCATGAGAAGGTGCTGCGTGAGGCCGGTCTGACCCGCGAGCAGGTGCTCGAGGCGCTCAAGATCGCGGCGATTATCGCCGGGGTCGCGCAGGCGCTGGCCACCGCGCCCGCACTCGTCTAAGCAAAGGCAAAGGGCCGCCCGCACGAGTTGTGCAGGCGGCCTTTGTCGTTGCCGTCAACTGCTACGAATTGCCAAGTACTGCTAGCGCTGACCGTGTGGTCATTATTCTCGCCGTCCGCTCCGCGCACCAGGCCAGCGCCTGGTTGTGCAGCGCAGCGGTGTAGTCCGCGACGGCATCGGAGACGATGAATGCCTGGATGTCGTTCTGGACTGCATCGGTGGATGTAGCGGTGATCCCGGAGAAGGCGTAGACGCCGACGATGATCAGCTGGTCCCGGCCGGCTTTGTGCATGATTTCCAGGAGATCCGAGCGAAAGAACTCGCTGTACTTCCATTTCGTGAGAACGGTATCCGTTGTGGTCGGCGCGAGAGGGTCGACAATTGCCCGCTCGGCATCATCGTCTGGCATGCCCGGCCCGTAGAGCCTGCCGAAGAGCCCGCGCTGCTCCGCTGTCATGCCTCCTGGCTGAGCGGAGTAGAGCACGGGCACGTCATGTGCGTGCGCCGTGTCGAGCAGGCTCTTGATGTTCTTCAGCACGGTCTCGACGGGATCGGCGTTCGGCTTATAGGCCTTGACGAAATAGTGCTGCATGTCGTGGACCAAGAGCATGGCGCGGCTTGCTTCGAGTGTCCAGGGTGCGCTGGTCGCTGGTACTTCAATTGTGCTGAAGGGGTAAGCAATTGAACCGGTCGGCCGAACGTCGGCATGGGCGCTCCCAGAGCCCGTGAGGCCCAGCGCTGCCGTGGACAGTGCCACGGTGCCGGAACCGAGAAATGTGCGTCTACGCATTCAAGGCACTCTCTCACTTGTGACGAGTCGGGGGAACCGCAAGGAAAACACTACGTGTACCGCGCCGGCGACGCGGGCCCCGTAAGCCTTACTCCGTCCAGACATCCTCGACGTAGCGATCGGTCTCGACCAGGTTAATGAGCCAGTCCCGGGCCTGAGAATCGTTGGCGCGGGTGCGTTCCCGGTAGATATGCAGGAACGCCTCACGAACGGCGGGGGCCATCTTGCCGCCATCGCCACAGACGTACACGTGCGTTTGCTTGGCCGGATCGCCAAGCAGATCCCAGACGTCGTCCGCGTCGGCAGCAATCCGATCTTGCACGTACCTGATGCCGTTCTCAGCTGCGCGGGAGAACGCGGGACGCATGTGCACCACACCCGCCTGCTCCGCCGTCTCGAACTCCTCGCGGAAGAGATAGTCCACTTCCGGGTGTCGAACGCCGAAGAAACAGAGCGCTGGTGCGTACGGCTCGCCGGCACTGTGCGCGGCGACCCGGTCACCGACAAAGCCCCGGAATGGTGCGACGCCGGTACCGGCGCTCACGAGAATGACGTTCCGGGCGGGGTCGGCCCCGGCGCGGAATGCCTGCCGGGCCTGGTCGACCCGTGCCCGGATCTGTTGTCCCGGTATGGCATTGGCGAGATAGTTCGAGGCCACGCCCTGAAAGTCTCCGAATCCAGACCGGGCTGGGGCGTCGAGCACGCTGACCACCAGTTCGACGACTCGCGGACTCTGTCGGGCCGAGGAGGCTATCGAATAGTGCCGCGGCGTCATCGGCTCGAACAGTTCGAGTAGTTCGGCGCGGGACAGCTTGGTGGCGGGGAACTCCAGGAGACAGCCTGCGATACCGAGCGATCGGCTCTCCGGATGTTCGGCGAGTGCCTCCAATGCGGCTCGTTCCGGCGGGCAGGGGTTGGCCGCCGCCAGCCGGAGCAGCTGGGTTCTGGTGGCCGGTTTGCGTAGCTCGAGGAAGTGCGTGAGCAGCTCGCGCACACTCACTTCGCGGTCAAGCGCAATGGCCCGGCGGGTGCTGCGCCGGGTGTTGACGGAGATGCGCCGGTCCAGGATGAGGCCGAGCAGTTCCCCTGCCTTGTCCACGAGCTCCGGCAGGTTATCCGCGAGGACCGTGAGATGGTCCCCGGTGCGGTAGTCGAGGTCTTCGGGCAGCGCGACTCGTACCAGCCTTTTGGCCTGCCCCAGTGAGTTGTCGGCACTGACCAGCTCCCGGTTCTCCAGGACGGTCATCGGTATCACCTCGAACCGGGCATCGATCGCCGCCGTGACCGGTCCGTCGATGGCGCGCAGTTCGTAGAGAGGTCCGTCGGCCGGCGCGGTAGAAATGTCCGGACCGGAAACACCGCCCAACGAAGTCCAGAGGGCTTGCGAGAAGGCCTCGACGGTGCCCGCGAAATCACCGGAGGTGTCTGCCTCACCTCGGGGAAGAATCGGTGTTCCCCCGGCCGCGGCGAGGCGCTCGTCGATCCTCTTCGGCACTGCCTGGTAGGTCTCCGCCCAATTCCGGTCCCCGACTCCGAGTACCGCGTAGCGCAGCCCGCTGCAGGTATCAGCCTCTGCGCTATCGAGCCAGGCGAGAAACTGCCGGGCGTCATCGGTCGGCTGACCGTTGTAGGAGGCCGCAACCACGAGCGTCACGCCCTCGGTGGGTAGCGCTGCGGCCGCATCATCGAGGGGTGCGACGGTTGTCTGATAGCCGAGATCGGCCGCTTCCTCTGCGAGCTGGTGCGCTAACGCCCGGCAGGTGCCGAGATTTGAGCCGTGGAACACGGCCAGTGCCGATCCTGGCGCGGCGGTGGCAGCCGGTTGTCGCGTCTCCTGTGTAGTCGCGGGAGCAGCGGTCAGCTCATGCCGACGGTCCTGGGAAATGCGCCGCGCCAAACCAATCCGGAAGCCGACTGGTTTCCGAAGGAGATCGCTATGGGTGCGTAGTTGGTAGTGCTCAGAGTCGATAAAGCGGTATCTGTGTACCAGCGTGGCGATCGCCATCGTTGCCTCGTGCAGCGCGAACTGCCGCCCGATGCACGACCGGGCACCGGTGCCGAAGGGTTTGAACAGGTTCACCGGCCGCGCGGATGACCTATCCGGCGAGAACCGGTCGGGGTCGAAGATCTCCACGTTGTCACCCCATTGTGGCTGCCGGTGCAACGCGGTGGTGAGGACGGTGACAACCTCGCCCTTCTGCACTGGATAGCGCCCCGCGAGCAGGGTGTCTTCCGTGGCCATCCGGTCGAATTCCCGGACCGGCGGCGAGAGCCGCAACGTCTCGTCGACAATCTGGCGGATGTACCGGAGCTTGCCAATCTCGTCGAATGTCGGGGTGTGTTCGTCCTCGGGCCCGAACACCCCGTCAACCTCGGCCTGAGCCCGGTGCAGCACGGCAGGATTCTTCACCAGGCTGTAGAGCGCGGTAGGCATCATCGTGGACGTAGTGTCCTGCCCGGCAATCAAGAATGTGAGGACCTGAGAGTGAATGCTGCTCAGCTCCAGCGCCGGAGTCTCAGCGGAAGCGGGCGCGAGCATCAGTCCGAGTAGATCTTCGTGCGCGGCGGCGCTCTCGCCGTGCCGGGCGATGAGCTCATCGATGAAGGTATGCAGTTTCCGCTGTTCCGCCGCGAACAGATCCTGGTCGCCACCTTCCGGGGTCATCATCTGCTGCATCGCAACCGCGAAGCTCGACGGGATTGCCGCGAGCCCCTTGTGCCGGTAGGAGTCGAACCTTTCCCCGAAACCAGCCAGCCCGACCGTATCCATGGCGAGCTTGCCCAGATCCTCGGCCACGTCCACGAGGCGCTCTCCGGCACTGTCGTCCCAATTGGCAATGAGCTGACGGTTGATATCGAGCATGGCGGGGTGGTAGTTGCGTATACCGCTATAGCTGAAACCGGGCAGCAGGACATCGTGGGCTTTCTGCCAGTTCGGCTCACCCGGGTAGGCGGTGAACAATCCGTCGCCCGCAAGGGGGCGGAACCGGTCCAACCGATCGGTGATGCCCTTGATGAACCGGCTCTCGTCGCACAGCTCCTCGACCAGTGCCAACGAGCAGGCATACAGCCGACGCGAGACCCCGAAGTTTGCGTAGAAGAGTGGCCCGAACTCCTCGACGAGCAGATCCGCCGGTAGGGCATAGGGCCGGCCAGGCAGCGGACCGGATGGCAGCACGCGTCCGTCGGCGCAGGGAATGCCATCGATTTCCGGAGGGTGGGCGGGCGAAGTGTATTCGCCCGATTCCGCCACGCGAATATCGCTGCTCATGCGTTTCCCCTTCACTTCCGCAGGTGTAGTCAGATGTCTACACCATGGCCGTCCATAACTGTACACATGTGACTACAGCCCCGGCAATGTCATGGTTGGGGTGATGCGATTGTCCTGCGTCTGGGCGTTCGTCCGCGTCGTAACCGATGAAACGGACGGTGTCTACGCCGCTTGCGGGGTATTGCCGCCCATCGCAGCGACCAGCCGTTCGACGACGGTCTGGGCCGCGCCATCGGTGAGCTTGTCCTTGGCGTAGGTGGTGTGAGACACGATGTCCCCGCCCTCGGGATCGCAGAAGAAGTCTCCCGGATTGCACACGTCAATGACCTTGTGCAACAAGTCGTCTCGAATCGCCAAATTGACGTCCACGCCGGGCGGCCGAATGTTCTTGGGGTCCCCGAAGAGCACGATGGAGACGATGCGCTGCTCAAGACCCGCGGGCAGTGGATTCGTGAACGTGTAGGTGCCCGGCGGGGTATTGCCCAACAGCACATCAACCACCGCTGCGCCCTGGGCGTACCCGCCGACTACGAACTTCATCTTCGGGCAGTCGGCGGCCGTCTTCTGGATGTGCTTGCTCAGATCATCCGACCCCTTGCCGGCTTGGACGAAGTCGATACTGGCGGGGTAGTTGACCCCGTACGTGTCGATGCTCATTCCCTTGGCGCCCTGCAGCCGCTTCTTCACCGCGTCGGTGAACAATTTCCCGACATCGCCGAGACCCGCGGGTTCGTTTGTGCCGCGTGCAAAGGACAGGTCGATATCGGCGCAATCCGATGCGTGCGCTAGTTGCGGCGAGTGCAGCCCATAGCCACCGAACATGACCAAGAATGCAATGGCGGTGCCTGCCACGTGGCACTTTGCAGTTCGCATTACTGCACCTTTCGTGATGTTCGAGATCGTTGTGCCCCAAAGTACCGGCCGGCCAGGGGGTGTGCCCGGTGCAGAACTGGCGAAGGGATTGCGCCGCGCCACAGTTTCGGGTTTGCGGCATCGCACGTGCCGGCTTCAGAGTGTGGGGGCTTTGGGCTCGAGTTTCCGCGCCCTCCGAGTCGCTGTCCAGTTGCGATAGCTGAAACGGAGGTACTAGCCCGTTTATTTGGGCAGTTGGCGCGGAGGTTGCTTGCTATCGTCTAGTAACGAACGTCGGGAATGGCATTGCTCAGGTAAGTTACGCTGTCTGAAGGCTCGGGTTTCCAACGCGAAAGACAAGGTGTGATGTCGAGAGAGCTAACCGATCTGGAGATGCTCAGCGAGTTGGAGCCAATTGCTGAAGCCAATCTCAATCGGCATTTGTCGGTGACCACCGACTGGCATCCGCATGACTATGTTCCCTGGGACCGCGGCCGCAACTTTGCGCAGATGGGCGGCGAGGACTGGGATCCCGAGCAATCTCAGCTCAGCGATGTCGCCAAGGCGGCGATGATCACCAATCTCCTCACCGAGGACAACCTGCCCTCCTACCACCGCCAAGCTGCCAAGTACTTCGGTCTCGACGGCGCCTGGGGAACCTGGGTGGGCCGGTGGACCGCCGAGGAAAACCGCCACGGCATCGTGCTCCGGGACTACCTCGTCGTTACTCGCGGTGTAGATCCGGTGGCGCTGGAGCAGGCTCGCATGGAGCACATGACCGCTGGGTTCAATACGACCGCGGAAGAGGAAGATGCGCACAAGACCGATTTCCTCCTGTCGGTCGCGTACACCACCCTGCAGGAGCTTGCGACCCGCGTCAGCCATCGCAACACCGGCAAGGCGTGCAATGACCCGATCGCAGACCGGATGCTGCAACGCATCGCGGCCGACGAAAACCTGCACATGATCTTCTACCGGAACATGTGCAGCGCGGCACTGGATCTGGTCCCGGATCAGGCATTGGAAGCCATTGCGGCGGTGGTGGAGAACTTCCGGATGCCCGGCCAGAACATGCCGAATTTCCGCCGCAACGGCGTGCTGATGGCCAAGCACGGTATCTACGATCCGCGTCAGCATCTCGAAGAGGTTGTGACGCCGAATCTACGTAAGTGGCAGATCTTCGAGCGCAATGACTTCAGCGCCAAGGGCGAACAACGACGTGAGCAACTTGCCGCCTACGTCGAAGACCTCAAGGGCCAAGTAATCAAGTTTGAAGAACAGCGCGATCGTCTGCTCGCGCGTGAAGCGAAGAAGAGGGAAGCCCGCGCCGTGTAGCGCGGGCACTCCTCTCGACGTGTCGGTTACTTGGTGATCTCGATCTTTTGGGCCTCGGCGTTGGCGTACGCGCCGGTGACCTTGACCGTCAGGATGCCTGCGTCGTAGCTCGCGGATATCGCGTCGCCCGTCACATGGGTCGGCAGCGTGAAAATGCGGCGGAACGTGCCGTAGCGGACCTCGTTCCGGACGCGTCCCTCGGTGCGCTCGTCGCGGCGTTCACCGGATACCGCCAACTTGCCGCGCTCCACCTCGACGGTGACGTCCTTATCGACGTCGACGCCGGGGAGGTCGAGACGTACCAGTGCGTCATCCCCGTCCTTGACGACCTCGGCCGCCGGCACGAAACCGGGGGTCGGCCAGGTTGTGGCCGGGCCGAAGGACTGGCGGACCAGGGCGTCGAATTCGGCGAACGGGCTGCGTCGCGTCCACACCAGATTGCTCATAGTTGTCTCCTCATACCGGGCCGGATTCTCAACCGGCCGTCACTTGTACAAACTTGAGTGATGGGCGCTGAAGTTCCGTTTCCCGTACGCCCACGGTGAACATGCGCGCCGGCCCGGGATTCCCAGGTTCGTCACGTAGCCTCGCGCCGTGCCCGAGCAGCCCGAAGAAAACCAGAAGGCACCTGCACGCGAGGTGTTGAGACAGGTCCTCGCCAGTGTCGGGCCGACGCTGGGCACGTACTACGCGATGCGCGCGTTGGGCCAGTCCGAGATCCACGCATTGATCGCTGCCACGGTTGTTTCCGGCATTCAGGTGCTGTTCAAGGTGGCCAAGAACCGCAAGTTCGACGTCTTGTCGGGCTTTCTGATGTTCAACTTCGGGCTGAGTCTGGTCATCGCCCTGGTGACCGAGGACGCGCGTATGGCGCAGGTGTCCAACACCATCCCCGGCATTCTGCTCTCGCTGTTCCTCATCGGCAGCGCGCTGATCGGTAAGCCGCTGACCGAGTTGATGATCGCCAAGGCGAGGCCCGGACGAGTGGAACAGCTCGCGGCCGAACATCAGTGGACCGAGGACGACTTCCGCTCGTACCACCGGATGCATGTGCACGTGAGTTTCTGGTGCGGTGTCATCAGCGTGCTGTTCTCGGCGCTGTCGATCGTCATCATCTACAGCTTCTCTGTTGACGTTGCGCAGGCAGTCAACCAAGTCTTCTCTCTGGTAACGACAATTGGCCTGATCATCGGCATGATTGTGGTGATCCGCCGCTACCTGCAGCGCCTGACGTACGACTCGCCTGCGGCCTGACGACCGGATACAGTCGCGCGGTGACCGTCACCAGTGAACGGCCTGACGGGGACACCGCGACCGAAACCGCCATGTCTCCTCGTCAGCTGCTGCTGGAAGGTCTGTTTAACGTAGGGCCCGCGCTGTGCGCCTACTTCGGATTGCGTTTGGCCGGATTCTCGGAGCTGCATGCGCTGATGGCCGCGACAGCGGTATCGGCCACGCAGGCATTGGTCAAGATGGCGTGGAAGCGGGCCCTCGACCCGGTCTCGCTGCTGGTGGTGCCGATCTTCGGGGTCAGTCTCGTCATGGCGTGGCTGACCCGTGACCCACGCCTGTCGCAGGTCACCAACGAGGTACCCGGCATGCTGTTGGCCACGTACTTCCTGGTCAGCGCGCTCATCGGTAAACCGCTGACGGAGTTGCTGGTCACCAAGTTGTGGCCCGGCGGCGTCGAGAAACTGGCCGAGGAACAGGGCTGGACCGATGCGGATCAGCGCTCGTATCACCGGCTACATGTGCATGTCAGTTTCTGGTGCGGCGTCTTCAGCCTGCTGTTCTGCGCCCTGATGGTGGTGATCATCTACAGCTTCTCGGTCGACGTCGTACAGGCCGTCAACCCGGTGGTGTCGATGCTGACCACCGGCGGTCTCATCGTGGGCGTCGTCGTTGCGATCCGGATGTACCTGCGCCGCAAGGAACGAGCGGTGGTCGGCCGGTAGACCCGTTTTCTCAGGGTCTCTCAGATTGCATCGGTACCGTCGCTGTAGTGAGCGGGTTGGGTAAGGGCGCAAAAGAATTCGGCTCAGGGAAATTCACGCTTCGGCATGCGTTGGTGAGTGCCGGGCTCGGACTCGGAACGTACTACGGGATGCGTCTGCTGGGCGCTTCGGAGTTGCATGCGCTGATGGCCGCGGCGGTGGTGTCGGCGATCCGCGTCGTCTACACAGCCTTGCGGGATAAGCGATTCGATATCGTCGCCGGCTTCATCATGCTGATGCACGGCGCGACTCTCGTGGTCGCGCTGCTCACCAGCTCGCCGCGGCTCGCACAGCTCACACACGTCGTCCCGGTGGTGCTGTTCGGGTTGTTCTATATCGGCAGCTGCCTGACGAAACGACCGCTCACCGAGATCGTCGTCGACATGATTCGCCCCGGGTGGGTGGCACGTCATCACTGGAGTGATGCGGACCTGCGCGCCTATCACCGGATGCATGTGCGGCTCTGCCTGATTGTCGGCGCGCTGGAGTTGGTACAGGCCGCGGTGATGGCGGGCATCATCCTGCGTTACTCGGTCGACGTCGCGCAGGTGCTCAACGGGCTACTCGCGACCGCGGGTAGCGCCGCGCGGCTGGCGTTCGTGATCGCGGTGATCTGGATCTTCCTACGCCGCCGAGGCCATCACCAGGCGTCGCCGCCGCGCCAATCGCAGGTCAGCGAGCCGGAGGGGTCGACCCCGGAACTCATCGGCAGCACATGCACGCCCTCGCCCGCGGCGGGCACAATGCCGTCGGCCGTCAGGACGGGAGTGGTTCCGAGCCAAGGAACCCAGCCGCGGGCGCGATAGAACGGGGCAACCTCGTCGTCGGCGCTCAACGCACCCAGCTCGTAGGCGCCACGCAGAACTTGTTCGGCCGCATCCATGATCGCCCTGCCGAGTCCGTGTCCACGCCAATCGCTATCTACTGCAACGCCTTCCACATAACCGGTGCGTAGCGCACGCCCCTGGTGCAGTAGCCGACGCTGGATCACCGCGGCGTGCGCGATGAGTGTTCCGTGATACCAGATGAGTGCGTGCATCCCGCCCAGGCAGTGTTCCCAGTCTTCCTCGGTGAAATCGCCCTCAAATGCCTCGACCAGCAATTCCCTTGCTGTGAAGCGTGTTTCGCTATCCAGATCGGCGGTGTGGATGAGTCGCGCGGTGTGGGTTCGGATAACGGGGACGGTCGGCATGGTCGACACGGGGTGCTCCTAGCTGAGGCGCGGTCGTGACCAATGGAATCGAACGGTTTGTCCTGGCCGTACCTGTGCGGCCAGATCGGCGTCGTGATCAGTGATCACCCCGATCACGGGATAGCCTCCGGTCACCGGATGGTCCGGGCCCAGGATAACCGGCTGGCCGCCGGGCGGTACCTGGATTGCACCACGCACCACACCCTCGCTGGGCAGCTGCCTGGCGAGGTCTCGCATCTCGAGAGGCTTGCCGATCAGTCGGGTGCCCACTCGATCGCTGCGGTCGGAGACGATCCAGTCTCCGTGGACCAGTGCATCTGGGTCGACGAACCAGTCATCGCGCGGGCCCGGCACCACCTTGAGCTCGACGATGTCATCGGTGATGGTGGCCACCGGCGCCTGCTCGATCTCCGGGAATGACGGGGACCGCGGTCCGACAGGCAGCCTGTCCCCGGCCTGTAGCGGCTTGGGGCCGATGCCGGACATGATGTCGAAGCTGCGCGAGCCCATCACCGGCGCCACGCTGACTCCTCCACGCACCGCCACATAGCTGCGTAGTCCGCTGCGCGGCGTGCCGAGTGATACCACATCGCCATCCTGAACCTGGGCAATGCTGTTGGTGCCAAAGGGAATTCCGTTGACGGACGGATCGGTATCGGCGCCGGTGACGGCCACGACCGCGTCACCGCCGGATACCCGAAAGGACATACCGCCCAGGGTCACCTCGATGGTGGCCAGATTGTCTGGATTGGCCACCAGCCGATTGGCCAGGGAATGCGATCTGCGGTCCGCGGCCCCCGAACGACCGACGCCCATGGCTGCCTTGCCGATGCGGCCGAGGTCCTGGATCAGGGCGAGGGGGCCGGTGCGCATGACCTCCAGGGTGGGCCTCATGCCGTCACCTCCCGGAACTTGACGTGGGTACCGGGAGTGAGAAGTGCCGGTGGATTGCGGTCGAGGTCCCAGATGACGGCTTCGGTAGTGCCGATCAGTTGCCAGCCACCGGGGGATTCCCGCGGGTAGATCCCGCTGAACTCCCCGGCGAGCGCGACCGCCCCGGCGGGCACCTTGGTGCGCGGCTCGGCGCGACGGGGGATGGCGAGGCGCGGGTCTCCGTCGACGAGGTACGCGAAACCCGGTGAAAATCCGCAGAATCCGACCGTCCAGACGGTTCCGGTATGCGCGGCGATGACACCGTCCACACCCAGACCCGTGTTCTCGGCGACCTCTTCAAGATCGAGGCCGTCGTATCGGACCGGGATTGTTACCGGTGGCGATTCGGCGGCCTCTGCTACTCCAGCGGCTACGGTGCGCTGTGTTAGCCGGTGACGGACCCTGGCTTGATCGGTGGGGCTGTGCAGTTTCAGCAGGATGGTGCGGGAGGCGGGAACGATATCGGTGACGCCGTCGATAGGGGCGGCTTGCAGCGCTGATGTCCAGGCCAGCACTTCCTGCACAGACGTGTACTCGAGCAACAATGCCCGGTCCCCGTGATCCCGCACCTTCAAATCTGTTGCGGTACTCATATTTCGACGGTACCCCCGTGGCCGCGGCTAGGGGTGCATTTATCCGGCCTGTGTATAAGTGGGCTCGTTCTTCTTGATGTAGGCGATCACCCGATAGGTAACGGGCAGCATCACGATCTCTACGACGGACTTGAAGATCCAGCCCAGCGCCGTGTACGTCGCCAGCTGGCCGAAGGTATGGATACCCAGCGCAGTGGCCGCAATCGAGCAGAACACCAGCGAGTCGGCGAACTCTCCGATGACCGTCGAGCCGATCAGACGCGCCCACAGGTGGCGTTCCTTGGTGCGCTTCTTCATCCACACCACGACAAGAGAGTTAAGCGTTTGTCCGACAAGGTATCCCGCGAGCCCAGCGACCATGAGGGTGGTGATGCTCTCGACAATGGTGGCGAAGGCTTCTTGGTGGGGATAGAAGTCGGCGGCCGGCATGATCTTGGCCGCCCACAACACCAGGCATGCCAGTGCCTCCATCGCGAACCCGAGCAGGATCACCCGGTTGGTGGCGCGATACCCGTAGACCTCGCTGAGTACATCGCCGATCACATAGCTCAGCGGGAACAGCACAAACGCTCCGTCGGTGATCAGGGACCAATCTCCGATAACGGGACCAAAGCCAATTGCCTTGGTGGCAGCCACATTCGAAATCAGCACCACGCCGACGAAGACGGCCGACAGGAGCGGGTAGTAGCTTCGCCCCACCTGCGCGAAGACCACCTGATCCTGGGGACTTTTCTCGACCTCGCTTGTCTGCATTCCGCGAAGTCTAAGGTGCTGGCGGGCACGTGGTCTGCCCGCCGGGGCCGGTCACGTCAGCCGAGCACCCGGGCTAGCTGGGGGACCAGGTTGTCCACCACGTAGGTCAGGCTCAACGGCGAGCTGAAGTTGATCGCACCGGCCAGTTCCTTCCCGGCGAAGATGCTGCGATTACGCACGTCGAGCTTGGTGATCGTTGGATCGGCCTGCAGCGCGGCGGTCTGCTCATCGGATTCGGTGCCCCACAGCAGCACATCGGCCTGGCCGAGCACGGTGGAGAGCTGGTCGAGCGGAAGGTACGCGAGTTGGTCACCCTTGGCGAAGCCGTCCAGCGCGGTGGACACGGTCAGCCCGAGGGCGGTGAGGAACCCGGTACGCGGTCCGGACCGGTACGCGATGGCCTGTCCGTCGAGCAATTCGCCTTGCAGATAGATGACCTTCTTGTCTTTGAAGCCGGCGTGGGCCGATGCGGCGGCGGTGAACTTGTTGTCGACGGCCTGAACCAACGCGTCCATCTCGGCGGCCTTGAACACCGCCTGGCCGATGGCCCTGGCCTCGTCCTTCCACGGCTCGAAGAACGCGTACTTGCCCGACTGCGCGACGGTCGGCGCGATACCCGAGAGCTTGGTGTAGGTGTCCTGGTCCAGCCCGGCGTCGGTGGCCAGGATCAGGTCGGGTTTCAGGGATGCGATCTTGTCGATCATCAACCCGTCAGTGAGGTTGAGCACCTCGGGGGTGGCGGCACCGAGCCGCTGCGTGGCCCACGGCCAGGTGGCGAAGGGGAAGCCGCCGTACCACTCGGTGACCGCGATCGGGATGACGCCGAGCGCCAGCAGATAGTCGTGTTCGGTGTAGCCGGCGCTGACGATGCGCTGCGGCGGTGCCTTGACCTCGGTCTTACCGAATGCGTGCTTGATGACGACGGCACCGTTGGGCTCCGGTGCGGAGGCTGAGTCGTCCGAGCAGGCGGCCAGCGCGGTCCCCGCGGCGAGGGCGGCACCGGCAGCAAGGAACCCGCGGCGGGTCAGTATCGCGGGCTGCACATATCGAGAGTAGCTGCGATCAGTGTTCGCGGGGGCTTCGCAGTTTCACGACAACCGCGGTGTCCGGGTCATTAAGGTCGTCTTCGACCGTGAGCTGGTGAAGCGAGAGTTGATGAAGTCCTATGACGCGGGGCCGTCCGCCCGTCCCGTTCTTGACGAGACGATCGGCCAGAACTTCGAGCGCACCGCCACCATGTACCCGGAGATCGAGGCCCTCGTTGACGTGGCCGGAGACCGCCGGTGGACTTATCGCGAGCTCGACGAGGAGGTCAATCGCGTTGCGCGCGGGTTGATGTCATTGGGGGTTGTTCGCGGCGATCGGGTCGGAATCTGGGCACCCAACTGCGCGGAATGGGTGTTGACGCAGTACGCCACCGCGAAGATCGGTGCCATCCTGGTCAACATCAACCCCGCCTACCGCATGCATGAGCTTGCGTACGCACTCAATCAGTCCGGGGTCCGGACCCTTATCTCGGCGACGGCCTTCAAATCTTCGGACTATGCGGCGATGGTTGAGCAGGTGCGTCCACAGGTGCCGTCGCTGCGTGAGGTGGTGTTCATCGGTACCGCGGACTGGGTGCAGCTGGTCGGGGGCGCGGAACAGATTCCCGTCGAGCGGTTGCGTGCCGCGATGGCGGAGCTGTCCAACATCGACCCCATCAACATCCAGTACACCTCGGGTACAACGGGTTACCCCAAGGGTGCGACCCTCTCGCATCGCAACATCCTCAACAACGGGTTCTTTGTCACGGATCTGATCAACCTTGCACCCGGTGATCGCCTCTGCGTTCCGGTGCCGTTCTATCACTGTTTCGGGATGGTGATGGGAAACCTGGGATGCACCACGCACGGAGCCACCATGGTTATCCCGGCACCCGGATTCGACCCGGCGGCAACCTTGGAGGCCATCGAGCGCGAGGCTTGCGTCGGTGTCTATGGCGTGCCGACGATGTTCATCGCGATGTTGGAGCACGCCGACTTTCCCCGCCGGGACCTGTCCTCATTGCGCACCGGGATCATGGCCGGATCGGTCTGCCCCATTGAGGTCATGCGCCGCTGCGTCGACGAGATGCATATGACCGAGGTCGCCATCGCCTACGGCATGACCGAAACCTCGCCGGTGTCATGCCAAACGCTCATCGACGACGATATGGAGCGGCGCACCGCAACAGTGGGGCGCCCGCACCCACATGTCGAGGTCAAGATCGTCGACCCCGATACCGGTGCCGTGGTAGATCGCGGCAGCCCCGGCGAGTTGTGCACGCGGGGTTACTCGGTGATGCTCGGTTACTGGAATGAGCCGGACAAGACCCGCGAGGTGCTCGTCGACGGATGGATGCACACCGGCGATCTCGCGGTGATGCGAGAAGACGGCTACTGCACCATCATCGGGCGCATCAAGGACATGGTCATCCGCGGCGGCGAGAATGTGTACCCGCGCGAGATCGAAGAGTTTCTCCTGTTGCATCCCGATATCGAAGACGTCCAGGTGATCGGGGTTCCTGACGAGAAGTACGGTGAGGAACTCTGTGCCTGGATTCGCATGAGAAGCGGGCGGAAGCCTCTCAATGCGGATTCGGTGCGTGCGTATGCGAGTGGCCGTCTCGCGCATTACAAGATTCCCCGCTATATACAGATCGTGGAGAGTTTCCCGATGACCGTGACGGGGAAGGTACGCAAGATTGAGATGCGCGAACGAACCGTTGAGCTACTCGGACTGAGTGAGACGGCGACGTGAGCGAGAGTACGTACACCCGGTTTGTCGAGTACGCGTCGGCACACTACGGCGCACCGAACGGCGACTACTCCGAGGTGTGGCGTTGGTCCGTCGAGGCCATCCCGCAGTTCTGGCGAGCGTTGTGGGAGTTCTATGGCGTCAGCGGCACGGGGCTGCGGGACGGTGATGGCGGCATCCTGCCTGAATCCGTGATGCCTGGAGCGCAATGGTTTCCGGGTGTACAGCTCAACTATGTCGACCAGGTCCTCCGGCATGCCGGCAGGCCGGGGCCGGCCATCGTGGGTGTTGACGAGACGGGGCACCGTACCGAGATCAGCTGGAAAGAGCTTCCACAACGGATCGGCGCGGTGGCCGCTGAACTACGCCGCCTGGGCGTGCGGCGGGGCGATTGCGTCGCCGCCTACCTCCCGGATATCCCCGAAGCGATGATCGCCTTTCTTGCGACCGCCGCCCTTGGGGCGGTGTGGTCGGGTTGCGGCCAGGACTACGCCCCAGAGGGTGCGGCCGCTCGTCTGGGCCAGCTGAATCCCGCGGTGTTGTTCGCCAGTGCGGGATATCAGTACAACGGGCGTTGGGTCGACAAACGCGCCGACATCGAGGAGCTTCGTCGGCTACTCCCGGGCAACCCGCCGGTGATACTCGAGTTGCCCACGGGTGCAGCAGAACCGACCACTGAGCCGGTGCCGTTCGACCATCAACTGTGGGTGCTCTTTAGCTCCGGGACCACGGGTAAGCCCAAGGGTATCGTGCACGGTCACGGCGGGGTGATTCTCGAGCATTTGAAAGTAGTTGGCCTGCATGGTGATATCGGACCGGGCGATGTCTTCTATTGGCAGACGGCGCTGTCCTGGATGATGTGGAACTACCGGCTGGGTGGACTGTTGGTGGGGGCGACCGTCATGTGCTTCAGTGGCCACCCGATGTTCCCGGATGCCGGACGGCTATGGGAACTGATCGAGGCTGAGAAGGTCACCTACTTCGGAACCAGTCCGGGGCATCTGCAGGCCTGTCGCAAGGCTGAGACCACACCGGCGTCCACGCACGATTTGCGTCGGCTGAGAACTGTCGGCAGCAGCGGGTCACCACTGTCACCTGAGCTCTTCCATTGGGCCGGTACATATATTGGCTCGGATGTGGCGGTGTCCTCGTTATCGGGCGGGACCGATGTCTGCACTGCTTTCGCCGGTGGCACCACGGGCGTCCCGCCCCGGCCGGGTGAGCTTTCCGTGCGGTACTTGGGGACGGATCTGCACAGTTGGTCGCGGGAGCGTCGCGCGCTTGTCGACGAGGTCGGTGAGATGGTGATCCTGAGCCCGATGCCGTCCATGCCGGTCGCGTTCTGGCAAGACGAAGACGGGTCACGGTACCGGGCAGCATATTTCGAGCATGAATGGGCCGACGGATTGGCGCCGGGCGTGTGGCGGCATGGCGACTGGGTGACGGTTACCGGTCGCGGCTCGTTGGTGATCCACGGCCGCAGCGACGCCACGCTTAACCGCAACGGCATCAGGATGGGTTCGGCCGATATCTACGAGGTTGTCGAATCCCTGGACGAGATTGCCGAGGCATTCGTGCTGGGGGTAGATGGACCCGACGGTGCCTACTGGATGCCGCTATTCGTCACTCTCGCACCAGGAACCCGTTTCGATGCGGAACTCGCGGGCAAGATCGCGCAGCAGATCCGAAAGCGGCTGTCACCCCGGCATGTTCCCGACGAGGTGATCGAGGCGCCCGGGATACCGCATACCCGCACCGGCAAGAAGCTTGAGGTGCCGATCTGCGGTGTGCTCGCGGGGCGTACCGACGTGTCGCTGGATCCGCGGTCAGTCGATGCTCCCGAGCTCATCGATTGGTACCGTGACCGGGGGCGCGAACACCGCTGGTAGTCCTCGCACCGTCGGTGTCTTATCGACGGCCCACCAACCGTCGCGCCGCCTCCGCGGCAGCGGCCCGGCGATCCGCGACACTGTCGGCACGCGGCTGTTCACCGACAATCCGGTCGATACCAAACCCGCTCGCCGCCATCGAGTAGGCGATATCGATGAGCATCATGAGCAGACTCATGGGGTCCCACGCCGGGTCGATGATCCCGGCCTGCTGCCCCTGGCGGATGGCATCGAGCTTCGCCTGAAAGATGTGGCGCAGCACGTGGTCGCCGAACATCCCGTCGGGGGCTTCCAACTCGATCCAGCGCTGCAATCGTGCGCCCTGCGGGTCGGCGACGATATTGTCGAATAGTCCCGCGACGTAGCCCGGCACGTCCTCGGCGCGCAGCGGAACCTTATACGGCGCGTCATTAATCCATTGAGCCACAACAGCTTCGAAGAGCTGTTCCTTGCTCTCAAAGTAGCTGTACAGTCGCTCCTTGCTCGCCTTCGCGTTGGTGGCAATCCGGTTCAGCCGAGCGCCGGCGAAGCCGTACTCGGTGAACTCGGTCTTGGCCGCGGCCATGATTCTGTCGTGCGTGGCCTGCCCGGCCGCCCGCATGGCGCTCACCAGATCAGCACCGGTTTGATCGCGCTACCGGATCGTGCGTCCGCGACGGCGCGATCGATATCGCGCGCCGCGTAGGTGCTGATAAGCGATTCCATGGGGAAGCGACCCTGCGCGTGCATCTGCAGCAGTTCCGGAATGAACTCCTTTGGGTTGGCGTCCCCTTCGATGCACCCACGAATCGTCTTGCCGCCGAGCATCAGATCGTTGAGGTCGATTGTCCCGGGCGCAGCGCCCAGTCCCACCAGAACCAGTACCCCGCGTTGCCGCAGCAGGCCGAGCGCGGTGGCGATGACGCCGGGGTTGGCGGTCGTGTCGAGTGCATGGGTGGCACCGCGTGCCACCTCGGCCACGTCTTCGGCTGTCGGGTCGAGGGTGTGGGTTGCACCGAGCTCGGCGGCCTTGGCGCGGCGGGAGGCCACCGGGTCTACGGCGATGATCGTCTCGACACCGAGCGCGTGCGCGGCCATCACCGCGGCAAGGCCCACGCCACCTGCGCCGAATACGACCAGGCGTGAGTCCGAGCTGGGTGCAAGAACATTCAGCACCGCACCGGCACCCGTCTGGAATCCGCACCCGAGCGGTGCGGCGACGGCGAGGTCGGTCGACGGGTCTACGACGACGACGTTGTCGTCGGCGGCGAGGGCGTACTGGGCGAAGCTGGATTGGCCGAAAAAGGAACCGAAGAGCGGGGCCCCCTTCTGAGACAACGTCGATGAACCGTCTGCCCGCGTACCCGATAGGTTGAGCCGGGCGGAGCGCGAACAGTACGCACGTTCGCCTGCGGCGCATTGCCGACAGTGCCCGCAGCTGCGGTAACTGAGCACCACCCGATCGCCCGGTTGGATTCCGTCTACCTGGTCGCCAACCGCCTCAACGATGCCAGCGCCTTCGTGACCGAGCACGGCGGGGCCGCGAACCTGGGACTTGAAGGCCAGGTCGGTGTGGCACAGGCCGGTGGCGTGAATTTTGACCAGCACCTCGTCGGGGCGCGGCTCGTCCAGTTCCAGCTCTTCCAGGATGAAGGGAGAATCCGGCGAATGACTCAGGGCTGCAGTGATCTTCACCGGTCGCGTTCGAGGATGAAGTAGAGGTAGCTGCCGCTGGCGCGCTGGCGCTTGCCGTTCATGATGCCCATTAGGGTGTTCTCGTCGACCCGCTTGAAGTGATCGAAGACGGGCTGCCCGTCATACACCATCGTGGCGGTGAGCTCGGAGCGGAACTCGATATCCCATAGTGTCGCGCCACCGAGACTTAACTCGTTGTTGGAGAAGAGGTTTCCATCCTCGCCATAACAGACGATGGGCTCGACATCGTTGATGGATTTGAAGATCTTGCCGTACCAGCGCGCGGCCTCCAACTGACCATTCATCTTGTGCCCGGTGTGGAACTCGTCGCCCTTCCAATTGCCGAGCATCTCCTCGAGACGGACGGTATCGAGGGCCGCCCAGATTTCGTCGAGGTCAGCCGGGCTGACGTCTCGCTGGTCACGAAGTTCGGCGAAGCGGGTGCGGGCCTTCTCGGCGTCCATGATTTCTCCCAAGTCAGTTGGTTCGGGAACGACGCTAATACCGAACCAAATGGTTCGGCAAGGGCGGATTTCACTCAGTTGACCAGCAGCGAGATCCCCAGCGCGATCATCACGAGCGCAATACCGGCGTCCAGCACCCGCCAGGTTCCGGGGCGCTCGAACAACCCGGCGAGATGCCGTGCGCCATAGCCGAGTCCGACAAACCAGATGACGCTCGCGGTCAATGCGCCCGCACCGAACAGCCAGCGCGCGTCCTGGTGTGTATTGGCGATCGACCCGAGGAGCACCACGGTGTCGAGGTAGACATGCGGGTTCAGGAAGGTGATTGCCAACGCGGTGAGAACCGCGGCGCCCAGCCGCGAGGGATTGGACTCCGCGGGGACCAGGGTTCCCGGGCGCAGCGCGCGCCGGGCCGCGATGAGCCCGTAGCCGATGAGAAATGCCGCTCCGCCCATTGTGGCCACGGTGAGCAGGCTCGGGTTCGCGGTGATGAGCCCGCCTAAACCGCCGATCCCGGCGGCGATAAGCAGGAAGTCTCCGGTGATGCAGACCGCGACGACCGGCAGCACATGCTCACTGCGGATCCCTTGGCGGAGCACGAACGCGTTCTGGGCGCCGATGGCGGCGATGAGGGACATTCCAGTGAGGAATCCGAGGAAGAGGACGGTCATCTCTGTGACGTTAGGTCCACTGTAAAATGTAGTACAGCTAATTATTCTTACTCTGGATTAGAATTACTAATGTGAGTCTGGATTCGCAACAGCTGGTGGCCTTCGCCGCCGTCATCGAAGAGGGCAGCTTCGATGCCGCTGCGCGGAGGCTCGTCATCACCCCCTCGGCGGTGAGCCAGCGCGTCAAGGCGTTGGAGCAAGCGGTGGGCCAGGTACTCGTTCGTCGGGAAAGGCCCTGTGTGACAACCGACGCGGGTGCCTCGCTGATGAGGCTGGCGGCTCAGGTCAGCACTCTGGAACGTGAGGCACTGCAGGAGATGGGCGCCGATGGCGCCCCGATACGCGTTGCAGTCGCGGTGAACGCCGATTCGTTCGGGACCTGGATGGGCCCGGTGTTGGCACGGGTTCCCGACGGCGTGCTGATCGATATTCGTATCGAGGACCAGGACCACTCGGCAGAGCTGCTGCGCGCAGGGGTCGTCATGGCGGCGGTGACCACCGAGCCGAAACCCATTGCGGGGTGCCGTTCCGAGGCGCTGGGCGCCATGCGCTACTTCGGGATGGCATCGCCGGCTTATGTGGAGCGGTATCTACCGGGCGGGCTGGTCGAGGCAGGGATAGACCGGGTGCGGCAAGCACCGTTGATCAGGTGGGACCGCCGTGATGCTCTCCAGGATCAGTTCCTGCGCAAGCTGTTTCGCCGGGATGTCACCGTCCCGGAGCACTATGTGCCCACGACGGGCGGAAACACCGAGGCGCTGCGGGTCGGATTGGGCTGGGGAATGATGCCCGAACAGCTGAGCCGCGATGGGCTCGTCGACGTGGCCCCGGGCCGGTATCTCGACGTGCCGCTGTACTGGCAGCATTGGAAATTCGAGTCGGTGACGCTGACCGCGATCACTGCGGCGGTACGCAAGGCGGCGGCCGTTCTGCGAGGTTCTTGAGACAGGGGCGTGCCGGTGTTTGAGAGCTGAGCCGGATTACGGCTGCGCTGGTGCGCGGGGGGATATCTCGATGGCGAACGATGCCTGCTGACGCCGGGTTATCCAAACACCGAATTGGCTCAATGGCCCCAACAGCCAGTACTTGCGGTTGACGATCTTGCGGACCCGCGGGGTGTCTTCGAAGTTAAGGATCCGCGCGGTGCCCGCGACCATTGGAGAGTCAGCGGTGAGCTTCCCGCGAACATCGCACGGCTGCAAGGTCACGTCCGCATTCCGGCGGATGCGTTTGACCTTGTATGCGGAGACCTCTGAGAAGAAGTAGAGCTTGCCCTCGGCGGGGGCAATCCAGACCGGGGCAGAAACTGGGCTGCCGTCCTTGCGATAGCTCGTCAACGACACATAGCTGGCTCGGCCGACCACATCCCAATCCGGTGAATTCGCCGTCACAGCGCGGCCGCCCCGGACTGACGTTTCGGCATGGTGTCGGTCATTGTTGTCTCCCTTGCTCTTAGCGCCGATGCTAGGTGGCATGGCGGGGGAGCGCTCGTCAACGTGGGTTCTCCGAGGCTAACTCTCGTTCACGGGTGGGGCTGAGAGCCCCAGGGCGAGTAGTCGGCGATCAATTCCTCCTGCGCGGGCCGTTGCGCCTCGGGGACGTGGACCAGATTGATCCGTACCCGATACCAGACCGAGCTCGGACCACGCATGCCGTCGAGCAGGATGTCCTGTGGCTCAAGGTATTTCTCGATATCGGGGTACCGGCTGTTCCACAGCACGATCGTGGCCTCGGCTTCCGGACGGGTCTTCGTGCGGGCGATCTCGATCAAGGGCATCGTCGACTGACGCTGCCCATCCCGCGTTGCGCCCTTGGGTGCCTTTTCGGCCGGACCCAGCTCCGTGGCCAACTCAAGCAGCTGATCCAGCGTGCCGGTGGCAGCTTCCCTCTCCAAGTCCATGCCTCGCCACGGGTCGCCGATAGCGGCGAACCTCTCCCGGACCGTGGGCATCGTGAAGGATTCGGGACGGCAGCCCGCGACCTCGTCCCAGCGCAGCGGCGTCGACACCCGGGCGTCCGGAGTCGCACGCACCGAGTAGGCGGAGGCCACCGTGCGATCCTTCGCGTTCTGGTTGAAGTCGACGAACACTCCGTGGCGTTCCTCCTTCCACCACCGGCTGGTCGCCAGCTCCGGGGCGCGGCGCTCCACCTCGCGAGCCACCGTCTCGGCGGCCAGCCGCAGCTCCCGGAACGTCCATCGCGGTGCGACGGGCGCATAGATGTGAAAACCCCGGGAGCCGGATGTCTTGGGCCACGCGGTCAGTCCGTGGTCCTCCAGGACTCCCCGGACCACGAACGCGACATCGAGGATCTGGCTCCACGGCACCCCGGGAACCGGATCGAGGTCGATGCGCAGCTCATCGGGATGTTCCAGATCCTCGGCGCGCACCGGGTGCGGATTGAGATCCACACACCCGAGGTTGACCACCCAGGCCAGGGAGGCCGCGTCGGTGACGACAGCTTCCCTGGCGGAGGTCCCGCGCGCGTAGTGCAGTTCTGCGGAGGCGATCCAGTCCGGCCGCTTCTCGGGTACGCGCTTCTGGAACACGGCCTCCTGCGAGATGCCCTTGACGAATCGCTTCAGGATCATCGGGCGGTCGCGCACCCCACGCAGCGCGCCCTCAGCGACATCCAAGTAGTACTGGACCAGGTCGAGCTTGGTGATCCCCGAATCGGGAAAGACCATCTTGTCGGGGTGCGTGATAGTGACATCACGCCCTGCGACCTGCAGCACCACCTCCGACATGGCGTCATCGTAGGGCTGCAGACCGATTTTCCCGGGGTAGTTGGTGCCGTGCCCTCGACCGACCGGTTGGCCGTGACGCTGAGAGCGAGGTCACATAGGCTGTCGAACATGTCGATCACCGCCGAACGGCCGCTCTTCTCGAAGCTCCAGAATCTCGCGAAGCGCGGGGGTGCTGAGCTGCACTATCTCCGCAAGGTCATCGAGGCCGGGATGCTCAAGCTGGACCCGCCGAATGTGCTCGCCGCGATTGGCCGCGATCTCTACCGGTTCGGCGAGATCGGTGCTGTGCCGTCATTTGCCGCGCACCGTAGCCCCACCCAGACCGCGATAGTCGACGACGAGGGCTCCATCACCTACGCCGAACTGAACGACAGCATCAATGCACTCGCGCACGGGCTGATCCGCCTGGGCATCAAGGGCGGCGACGGGGTCGCGATCCTGGCGCGTAACCATCGCTGGTTCATCATCGCCAACTACGCCGCACACCGCGCCGGCGCCCGCGTCATCCTGCTCAACACCGACTTCTCCGGCCCGCAGACCAAAGAGGTTGCCGACCGTGAGGGCGCCCGCCTGCTCATCTACGACGCGGAGTACACCGATTTCCTGGATGGGTACAGCCCGGAGCTGGGCCGGCTGACGGCGCTGTCCACCAACCCGGAGAACCCTGACCAGGTCGCCTCCGATGACGAGACCGTCGAGTCCGTCATCAAGCGCAACAGCACGACGCCTGCGCCGCGTCCCGCGAAGTACTCGTCCTTGGTGATCCTTACCAGCGGCACCACCGGCACTCCAAAGGGTGCGCCGCGAAAGTTGGCACTCACGCTGGCGCCCGTCGGTGGCATGTTCTCGCATGTTCCGTTCCGCTCGGGCGAGATCACGTCGGTGCCCGCACCCATGTTCCATGCGCTCGGCTATCTGCATCAGAGCCTTGCGCTATCGCTGGGCTGCACCCTCATCCTGCATCGGAAGTTCAAGCCGGAGAACGTGCTTGCCGATATCGAGAAGTATCGAGTAACCGCGATCGTGGTGGTGCCCGTGATGTTGAACAGGCTGCTCAACGCCCTCGACGAGGCCGAGACCAAGCCCGACTTGTCCTCTCTGCGTATCGCTTTCGTATCGGGCTCGCAGCTGGGCGGCGAACTTGCCAGCCGTGCCCTGGACACCCTGGGACCGGTGATCTACAACCTGTACGGTTCCACCGAGGTGGCGTTCGCCACCATCGCGCGCCCGCAGGACCTCGCCATCAACCCGGCCACGGTGGGGCCCGTGGTCAAGGGCGCCACCGTGAAGATTCTTGACGACGACGGAAAGCCGGTTCCGCAGGGAACTATCGGCCGCATCTTCGTTGGCAATGCCATCCCCTTTGAGGGATACACGGGCGGTGGCCATAAGCAGATCATCGACGGGCTCATGTCCAGCGGTGACGTCGGCTACTTCGACGAGCACGGGCTGCTGTATGTCTCCGGGCGCGATGACGAAATGATCGTCTCCGGCGGCGAGAACGTGTTCCCCGCCGAGATCGAGGACCTGATCAGCGGGCACCCGGATGTCGTCGAGGCCACCGCGCTCGGAGTCGACGACCCCGACTGGGGAGCGCGGTTGCGCGCCTTCGTGGTGCGCCACCCGGAGTCGACGGTAGACGCAGATGCCATCCGCGCCTATGTCCGCGACAACCTGGCCCGGTACAAGGTGCCGCGCGATGTCGTCTTCTTGGATATCTTGCCGCGCAACCCTTCCGGGAAAATTCTCAAGCGCCAGCTGCGCGAACTGGAGGTGTAGCAAATGTCTCGGGAACACGACATCGTTCTGTACGGGGCGACGGGTTACGTCGGGAAGTTGACCGCGCTCTACCTGGCCGGACGGGTCGAGGCCACCGGGGCGCGCATCGCGCTGGCCGGTCGAAACACCGAAAAGCTTGCCGCGGTGCGTGATGCGTGTGGTCCCGCGGCACGAGACTGGCCGCTGATCGAGGCCGACACGACGAGGCCCGCGACGTTAGCGGCAATGGCGGCGTCCACCCAGGTGGTCGTCACCACCGTCGGGCCGTACACGAAGTACGGGCTGCCGCTGGTGGCGGCCTGCGCGGAGGCGGGAACCGACTACGCGGACCTCACCGGTGAGGTCAACTTCATCCGGGAGAGCATCGACGTCTACGGCAAGCAGGCTGCCGACACCGGCGCCAGGATCGTGCATTGCTGCGGATTCGATTCCATCCCATCGGATCTGAGCGTGTACGCGCTGTACCGGCAGGCTCAGGAAGACGGCACCGGCGAGCTGCTTGAGACAACTTATGTGCTGAGCAAGTTCCGCGGCGGTATCAGTGGTGGTACGGCTGCATCGATGGTCGAGGTCATGGAGGCAAGCGCCGAAGACCCGGAGGTGCGCCGCAACTCTCAGGACCCGTACTCGCTGAGCCCGGACCGCCCCGCCGAGCCCGAATTGGGGCGCCAGCGTGAATTCCAAACACTCCGTGGCGAATCCATCGCGCCGGAGTTGAAGGGCAAATGGCTGGGTGCCTTCTTCATGGGACCGGTCAATACTCGGATCGTGCGGCGTAGTAACGCGCTACTGGACTGGGGCTATGGCACCCGCATGCGGTACCGGGAGGCAATGAGCCTGGGTAGTTCGGTGGTCGCTCCGGTTGCCGCGGCGGCCGTAACAGGTTTTCTGACGATGGGTTTCGGGTTGGGAACGCGGATGCCGATGCCGAAGTTCATTGCCCAGCGCCTGCTGCCGAAGCCGGGCTCCGGTCCCAGCGAGCGCACCCGGGACAAGGGTCACTACCGCGTCGAGACCTACACCACGACAACCGAGGGTGTGCGGTATCGAGCGGTGATCGCACAGGAAGGCGATCCCGGGTACAAGGCAACCGCGGTACTGCTCGGTGAGAGTGCCTTGACCCTGGCGCTCGATCGCAGCGAATTGCCGGACCGGTTAGGGGTTTTGACGCCTGCGGCCGCTATGGGCGACCCGCTGCTGAAACGGCTCCGCGTGGCGTCGGGTGTGACGGTCGAAGTCGACCGACTCTAAATCGCAGCCTCGCCGGCGCCAACGGCACCGACTCCGGTCCCCATCGCTTCGAGCACGGTGACAATCTCGTTGACCACCTCGCCGGCACGTTCATTGGGCAGCATATGGCCCGAACCGGGATACGTGCGCAGCTCCTTGGTATCAAGCATGGCCGCGATAGTGCGGGAATCACCTGCCGGAGTGAGGAAATCGCGTGCGCCCGCAAGTACCGCGACGGGCTTGCCGCGGTACGTGTACAGACCCTCGGTCAGGTCTTCGTGAAGCACCATGCTCTCGGCGGCGTCTTTGTAGCTTCGCGGGGTGCCCGAGCGGATCTGGTCCCATACCCGGCTCACGTCATAGGGTCGTGGGTCACGCCCGAACACCAGTGTCGAGATGATGGGGCGCATCAGGTAGCCCTGCTTGAGGAACCACCCCTGCGCCACGACACCGAGGACCACCGCCTTGACGACCTCGAATACCGGCGGGACCACTCGGAGTTGGTGTAGCAGCCGCCCTGCCGAGGTGGCGACGAATATCGCACCGGAAACACGTTGCGCCACGAGGTCGGGATGATGCTCTCCGAGACCCATCATCGTCATGCCACCCATCGAGTGACCGACGATCAGGATCTGTCCCGTGGGAATCTCGGTGTTGATGAAGTCGGCGACATCCGTGGACAGTTGGGGAACGTTCACGGTGCCTTCGGGCGCGGGATCCGACTTACCGTGACCGCGATGGTCGATCCCGATGATGCGCAGCTCCGGGTTGCGTTCGTGCAGCGGCCCGGCGACGTCGTCCCAGGCTTCCCGATTCTGAGTCCAGCCGTGTAGGAACAGAACTGTTACTGGGGATGAGCCGCTTGCGCGAAGGCCATCGTGTCCCGCCGCACGATTTGCGGTGTCGGAGAAACCGATCCGGGTGCCATCGGAGGTGCTGAAGAAATCCTCGTGCGCACGCCAGGCGGTTTCGGTAGCGGAGTTACGGGTCACGCGGCAGTCCTAACAGTCGCTCGGCAATGATGTTCAGCTGCACTTCGGAGGTGCCGCCATAGATGGTGGTGGCGCGGCTGGCCAGAAGATAGTCGGCCCACCGTCCGGGTTCCTGCGAGGAATCGCCGATGGCACCGTCCTGTCCGAAGTGATTCACCACGAATTCGGCGTAGCCCTGTCCGGTGCGCATGCCCAGCAGCTTGGAGACAGCGGCCGAAGGCATGGGGTCACCGCCGGCGAGGGTCAGGAGTGTGGAGCGCAGGTTCAGCAGCCTCACCCCGTGTCCTTCGGCGATGAGCTGCCCCGCCCGGTCACGCGCGACCTCGCTGAGCTCGTGCTCACCGACGAACTTCACCAGATCATCCAGGCTCGCCAGGAACGGCAGATCGGAACTGCCGATCGAAACCCGTTCCGCCGTAAGGGTGTTACGGCTGACCTCCCAGCCACGGTCCACCTCGCCGACAACCAGCTCATCGGGCACGAACACATCGTCGATGAAGACCTCGTTGAACAGCGCGCCACCGGTCATCTCGCGCAGCGGCCGTACGGTGACGCCCTCGCTCTTCATGTCTATGAGGAAGTAGGTGATGCCATTGTGTTTAGGGGCGCTTGGGTCCGTCCTGGCCAGGCAGGCGCCCCAGTCGGCGAACTGGGCCACCGAGGTCCAAATCTTCTGGCCGGTGAGACGCCAGCCGCCGTCCACCTTGACCGCCTTGGTGGACAGAGCCGCGAGGTCCGACCCGGCACCGGGCTCGGAAAACAGTTGGCACCAGATCATTTCGCCGCGGAAAGTGGGAGGCAGGAACCGCTCCTTCTGCTCCTCGGTGCCGTACGCGACGATGGATGGCACCAGCCAGGTGGCGATGCCCAACTGGGGCCGGCGCACCTTTCCAGTGAGGAATTCCTGCGAGATGATGACCTGCTCGATGGGCGAGGCGGCCCGTCCCCACGGCACGGGCAGGTACGGCAGCACCCATCCGCCTTCGGCGATGGCCGCGTTGCGCTTGCCGGACGGGATCTCCTTCAGACCGGCGACCTCGGCACGAATCTCTTCGCGTAGGGCCTCGGTTTCCGGTGCCAGGTCGATATCAACCTTGCGCAGTCCGTGCTCGAGGGCCGTGCGAACCACACCCGCCGGTGCGCCGCCGGAACGGCCAAGGGCCGCAATGAGACCCAGTGCCCTGCGGTAGTAGATGTGGGCATCGTGCTCCCAGGTGTAGCCGATACCGCCGTGCACCTGGATGCAGTCCTGAGCGCACTGCTGGGCCGCCGCCGGGGCGAGTGTCGCTGCCACTGACGCCGCGAACTCCACCACCCCGGGTGTTTCGTCGGCGTCATCGAGAGCGCGGGAGGCATCCCACACGGCCGCGGTGGCGCGCTCGGTGAGGGCCGCCATGGTGGCGCACTTGTGCTTGATGCCCTGGAACTGCCCGATGGGTCGGCCGAATTGTTCACGCACCTTTGCGTATTCGGATGCGATATCGGTCGCCCAGCGGGCGACACCGACGGCCTCGGCGGACACAATCGTGGAGATGATGCTGGTGGCGCGAGCGTCGGTGAGGTTGGCCAGTACGCGATCGGCGGGAACCTGCGCCCCGGCCGCCGTCACATGCGCGACCGGTCGCAGCGGATCGACGCTCTGCTGCGGGTCGAGGGTGACGTCATCGGCGCTCAGGACCACCCACACGCGATCGGTGCCGACAGAGACTGGAGCCACCACGTAGGCCGCCGATACCGCCGATGGCACCGAGCGTGCCTGTCCATCGATGGTGAGACCGTCGCCGGAAGGCGTTCCGGTGAACAACGAGCCTGCGGAGAAGGTGGCGATGGATGCGCCCGAGGCCATATCGTTGAGTAGCGGATGGTTGGCATCGTGGGCGCTGATGAGGGCGCTGGCTATCACCGAGGGAACGAACGGTCCGGGTACGGCGCCTCGTCCGAACTCTGCCACCACAATCGCCAACTCGAGCGCGCCAAATCCTTGGCCACCAACAGACTCGGCGAGGTGAACAGACGTAAGACCCTGATCGGCGGCGGCCTTCCAGAACGGGGGCGGCCACGGCAGCGGCGTCTCAAGCGTCTCGTGGAGAAGTTCGGAGGGCACAACACGTTCGACGAACGCATGTGCGGAATCCGCGAGTGCTACATGCTCACTGTTGATGGCGATCGGCATCGAATCGATTCCTTACTCTTTGTCGAACTATTCGGAGCTGGGCTCGCTATGGCCGGCGCGGTCTTCGTAGGCCTTGCGGGCCTCCGAGCCGTGCGCGGCGAGCATGAAGTTCTCGATGCCGAGCTTGCGGGTCAGGAACTTACCGGTACTGCGCGGCAGCACCGACAGGGTCCGGTACATGCCGCCGAACGTCTTGGGCACGAACACGGGAAAGGTGCCCTTGCGAACAGCCTTGACGACGGCATTAGCAATATCTTCCGGCTCAACGGTTTTCAGCAGCCAATGCTTGTCCAGGCCGGAGATCAGTTCGGTATTGACCATCCCGGGCATCACGCACACCACTGAGATTCCGTCCGGCTCGTACTCGAGGCTCAAGGTCTCGCTGAGGCCGACTACGGCATGTTTGGTTGCACAGTAGGTCGCCAACCCGGGGAAACCTGCCTTGCCCGCTGCCGAGGCGAGGTTGACGATCGCGCCGCCTCCGCGCGGTTTCATCCGTGTGATGGCGAGTTGGCTGCCCCACATGACGCCGCGCACGTTGATATCGAGCTGGCGCTGGATGGAGTCGAGTGACTCCTCGTCGAACGGGGTGATCGGCATGATGCCCGCGTTGTTGACGATCACGTCGACGGGCCCGATAGTGGCTGCGACGGTGTCGAAGAAGGCCTCGAAGCTGCCGTGATCGGTGACGTCGAGCGGAAGGCCGATCGCACCGTTTCCGATCTCGGCAGCGGTGTTCTCACACAGCTTCTTGTCGATATCGCCGATCGCCACCTTTGCGCCTTCGGCGGCGAAAGCCGTGGCTATGGCCCGGCCGATTCCGCGCGCTCCGCCGGTGACGGCGACGACCTTGCCCGCGAGTTGCACGGCTGTTCCCATTCGTCCTCCCACGCCATTGTGGTTTCGTTGTACGAATCTTCTTTACGAATACTGCCTAGTGTAAATCTTAGGGCGCTAGCCTAGCGCACGCGGTCAGCTAGCGGCATCCCCTCATGTATACGCCGGCAGTTGTCGATCGCATGGTTGAGGTAGCGCGTCATGGTGTCGGCGGTGAACCAGGTGACATGCGGCGTGAGCACCACATTGGGCAGTGCCAGCAACGGGTTCTGCGATGAAACAGGTTCTTGTGCAAAGACATCCAACCCGGCTGCGGCAAGTGGGCCGTATTGCAGGGCGTTGACCAGTGCCACCTCGTCGACGATAGCGCCGCGGGAGGTGTTCACCAAGACCGATCCGGGTTTCATCCGGGCGAGGGCCGCGGTGTCGAGCAGACCGGTGGTCTCCGTGGTCAGCGGCAGATGCAGCGAGACGATATCGCTGCTGGTCAGCAGGTCATCCATGCCGCGCCAGCCGGTACTACCGTCGTAGCCGGTGCTGGTGTGCAGCACGTCGGCTCCTATGGCCCGCAGGATCCGTTCCAGGGTCTTGGCGATATTGCCGTAGCCAACCAATCCGACTGTGCAGGAACCGATATCGCGCACGGTGTCGCCGAGCGATTGATCGGTGGGCCAACCCCGCCCGGCCCGGGTTTCCCGGTCCAGCCGCGGCAGCTGCCGCAGCGCCGCCAGCATCAGCAGGAGGGTGCCCTCGGCGACCGATGGGGCGTTGGCCCCGGGCATATTCGCGACGGCAACTCCCTGTGCGGTCGCGGTGTCCAGTGCGATGGTGTTTACCCCGGCGCCGAACTTATGGATCAGCCGCAGCCGTTCACCCTTCGCGATGTCGTCGGCGGACAGTGGACGGAGCACATGCCATAGCACCTCGGAGTGCGGCAGCTCGGCGTAGAAGGCGTCGTCGTCATCCTCGGCGCAGAAATGTACGTCGAGCCAATCGGCATGCGGTGCAAGCTGTTCGCGGACCCTGGGACCGCCCGGAAAATGGGCGAGAACTCTCAGCCCCACCGCTTGCTTGCCCACTCTGTGATGGTATCGGCCTGCTCCTGGCGAGCGCCCGGGTTCTGGAAGTAGTGGTCGGCGTCGATGGAGGCCTGGGACTTGTCGGTCGAGCCCAGGGCGTCGTAGATGCGTTGGGCGTCCGACGGGAAGACTCCGGTATCGCCATCGGCGTTGATGACGAGCGCCGGGACGCTGACATCGGCCAGATGTGGTTCCGCGCGGGTCTGGGCATGAGAAAGGCTCCACATACCGAGCCAGTTCTTCAGCGTGGTGGCGCAACCGATTCCGAATGTCGAGCGGTTGGCCTTCACGGGCACTCCCGCGTAGCACAGGTTGGCCGGGCGCTTCGTGGGCTCCAGCGTGGGATCGACCATGCGCGGGTCGGCCCAGGTGCGGTGCACGGTGAAGGCGCTGTCGCTGAACCCGGCCGCACGCACTCGCTCCAACTCCTCGAGAGCCCAGGCGGTGATCCGGTGATTGCGTGCCACCTGTGCCTCGCGGTAGGCGGCGACGAATTCGGGGGAGTAGGCCGGCCCGTTCTGCTCGTTGAACAGATCGAGTGCCGGGTCGGTGGAGGCCGGATCGCTCTCATCGATCACCGAGGCGTCCATCCAGTCGGTCAGGACATCGGGACGGCCGAGGTGTGCGGCGCTGGCGACATAGCCCGCAGCTGCGGGCAGGCTGTCGAGACCTTCGGCCGGACGCATGCCCGCCAGTGGCGTCACCTTGGGAGCCACCGCTTGCGACTGGTATGCAGACATCAGCGATCCGCCACCCGAATTGCCCAGCAGCAAGACGGTTTCCACACCGGCCTGCTCCTGCAGCCAGCGGACGCCCACGCCGATGTCGACCAGCGCGTGGTCGAGCAGGAAGTGACTTTCGAATCCGCGAAATCGGGTATTCCAGCCCAGGAATCCGTACCCATGGCGGGCCAGGTATTCAGCGATGTAGTGCTCGGAGAAATCGATCTGATAGTGGGTGGCGATGAAGGCAATTTTGGGCTTGGTCCCGGCCGCCCGGTGGTACAGACCCTGGCACGGATGCCCGCCGGCGCCGTTGCGCCCGGCGGTTGGCGAGGGCAACCCGATGAACTCTCGCTCGACGGTCAATTCGGTGGGCATTCAGCAGACCTCCTTGGAATAGATGGCGCGGTAACAGATTCCGGCCAGGGTGTCGATGCAGGCATCGTCGTCGACGTTGGCGGCATTGCCCTGACTGAGCTGGTGGTAGGCGAACTGGTTCATCATCGAGACGATCGCGGTGGCCATGAGGTGCGAATCGTTGCCGGGGCTGTAGCCGTCGCGCTGTGCGCGCTTGATGGTGGTGGTGAGGAAATCGATGGGTTCGGAACATATTTGGCTCCAGAACTCGGCGAATTCGGCATTGATCATGGCCAGCTGCGACACGCTGATCATCTCGGCCAGCTGGTGGCGCCAGGTGAGCCAGTGCGCCGTGGCGATGTCACGTGCGCGCTGTTTATCAGTCTGCGCCCGTGGCTCCGCTACCAGCGAAGACACCCGCTGCTGAGCCTCGGTACGAAATCGCATGGCCCACTGCGCGACCATCGCTTCTTTGGAGTCGTAATAGTTGTAGAACGATGCCGTGGATCGGCCGGCCTCCGAGGCGATATCGGCGACGGTGGCGGCGAGGATTCCCTTGCGGGCAATGACAGTTCGTGCGGCCTCGTCGATGGCGGCCTGCGTTTGACGGCCTCGTGCGGTGGGCTGGACCGGTTGAGTCACGCAGCGCCTCCACTTCATTCGGCGAGCAGACGCTTAGTGCACAGGGATCGCTGGATATGTGTGCATTACGTGTCTGCTCGGCAGGGTATTGACCCGTTTCTGAATCTGATGTTAGATTCAGGTCAGCGTAAAACGCAAGGCGATCATGTGGTCGGATCAAGGAGGCTCCCCATGACGATGATCAAACCCAACAACCCCAACTCCGAATTCGAGTTCGGTGGTTTCAACCATGTGGCGCTTGTGTGTTCGGATATGGCGCGCACCGTGGACTTCTACACCAACGTGCTGGGCATGCCGCTCATCAAGTCGCTCGACCTGCCCATGGGACAGGGGCAGCATTTCTTCTTAGATGCCGGCGGTGGCGACAGTCTGGCCTTCTTCTGGTTCAAAGACGCACCGGATGGAATTCCGGGGATATCGGCCCCCGCAGCCATTCCGGGAATCGGTGACATCGTGAGCGCGGTCAGCTCCATGAACCATATCTCGCTGCACGTTCCTGCCGAGAAGTTCGACGAGTACCGCGTCAAGCTCAAGGCCAAGGGCGTCCGGGTGGGGCCTATCCTCAACCACGACGAGAGCGAGTTCCAGGTCTCGAGGGAGCTGCACCCGGGCGTGTACGTGCGGTCGTTCTACTTCCTCGATCCGGACGGCATCACACTTGAGTTTGCGTGCTGGACAAAGGAGTTCACCGCCGCGGATATAGGTGTTGCGCCGAAGACGGCCGCGGAGCGCACCCCGCGGGAAATCGCTAACGCCTGATCGGTTCCAGGAGTCGGGTGAGTATTTCGGCGAGTTCTTCTGTGCCCAGGTTCAGCTGGCCGGATACCCAGGCGGCCAGCGTCTGCCCGACGCCGCCGACCGCGAAATAGGCTGCAGCGCGCATTGATTCGTCGTTGGCGAGCTGATAAGTCTTGTTCAGGTGTTGGCCGGAGAGGGTCGCGAACAGCTGCTCGGCGGCGCTGCGACGCTGTGCGATAACCGAATTAGCCGAATTGCTGCCGAAGAGTAGGCGGCCTATCCGAGGGTCCTCGGCGATGGCGTGCACGATATTGGCGATACCTGCCGCAGTCTTCCCGCGTAACGGCGCGGCGTCTACGGCCTTTTGTGTTGAGGTGGCGACCTGGCCGATCACACCGTCGTACACCTGCGCAGTCAGTTCGTCGAGGTCGGTGAAATTCTCATAGAAGTACCGCGCCACCACACCTGCCTGCTTGCACACGCCGCGGACCGTCAGGTTCGGTGCGGGACCGGACGTGAGCAGGTCAAGGCTGGCCTCCAAGAGTCGGTTCCGGCGCTCGGCCCGGCGATCTGGAGCCTCCACGCCCCCGTACACCCGCGATGACGTCACCCATACATCTTGACAGCCGGACACACTCTGGACGATATTTGAGAACAAGCGTTCGCAGATATAAGGGGTCAACGATGACGATCGAACGGGCACTGGACATAGGCGAGCAGGCTGTTGGCGATGGCGGACCTGGCTCGCGTACCCGTCGCAACGAGCCGGTGCCACCGGTCGCGCGTCTCTCGCCGTGGTGGTCCTGGCGGCGTCAGCCCACGATGGTCGACAACATGATGGGGTTGGCCCTGTTGGCGGGTCCGGCCAACGTCATCATGCAGTTGGCGCGCCCCGGCGTGGGGTATGGCGTGGTCGACAGCAAGGTCGAGAGCGGCCGTGCCGATCTGCATCCCGTCAAGCGAGCCCGCACCACCTTCACCTATCTGGCGGTCGCGACGATGGGCTCCCCCGAGCAGAAGGCCGCATTCCGGAAGGCGACCAACCGGTCACACGCGCAGGTGCGTTCGGCCCCCGAAGACGCGGTGCAATACAACGCCTTCGACCCCGACCTGCAGAAGTGGGTCGCGATCTGCCTCTATAAGGGATTCGTCGACGTGTACGAGGCATTCGTGGGTCCGATGACGGCTGATATGGCCGAGCGGTGTTTAAAGGATGGCGCCGTCATGGGAACCACGCTGCAGATGCCCCTGGCGATGTGGCCGAAGTCGTGCGAGGAGTACGACACGTATTGGGAGCAGTCGTTGGACCTCGTTCACATCGACGATCACGTGCGCCCGTATCTGTACCGGATCGCGTCGGCGGCAGTCGCGGTGCCGCCTTTCTTGCGTCGGCCAGTGGGTGCCTTCTCGCGACTCATGACGACGGGATTCCTTCCGCAGAAGTTCCGGGACGAGATGCGGCTGCCCTGGAGCCCGTCGCACGAGCGAACCTTCGGGGCCATCATCGCGGTCCTGGCGATGATAAATCGTCTGCTGCCCAACGCGCTGCGGCGTTTCCCGTTCAACGCCCTGATGATCGATCTCAACTGGAGAATTCGCACCGGCCGCGACCTCGTGTGAAACGCTATTGAGCTAACAAGCGTATCCAGTTAGCGCTGCGGCGCGGAACACATCGGACCGCTAACCGTGTGGTTATAGCCGTTACCAGATCTATTTGGAATCCCCGTCTGCTCGCGAGCAAACCTGCCAGTCATGATCGGGCATCCGACGGACGTTCTGGACAGACCGCTGCGTGCTGGCAAACATGTTGCACAGCGGTCAAGATTAAGTCAGCTTTCTCATTGCTGGGGCATGACTCCGTAGCTCCGGTGCGAGCTAAGTATGTACTTGATGAACTTTTTGTTGACATGACAGAGTTTTGTATTTGCCCAGTTCAAAGCGCTTGCTACCGTGATATGACCTTCCTGAAATAAGTACCAGCTGCACATTTACCATTGAGCCTCGTGAGCTCAATCACAATTGCCCCCCTTCGTGGGTGAGATGTTGCCCGGGGGCGATTCTCTGGATACATTTCGTTCCGAACGAAATCTGGTAACGGGCGTTTACCCCTGTGGTGCCGCCACCGGCTCAAGTCGTTTGCGCGATGGTTGTCATTGCAGGGCTGTGCGGAATCTTCCGCACCCGATGCTCCATGACGAGCTGCTTGATTTTGCTGTTGGGATTTGTTCTGAGAGGACACGCTCGTGGTCGCGGTGAACGAAGGCTCGCCTGCGCCTACTCGGCTCAGGGGCCGCGTGGGCAGCGTGCGCCGGCCGCGCCGATCGCAAGCGTCAGTCGGCCACGTCTCGGCGGGGCATCGCGCGGCGCATTGGGGAGACCGTTACACCCGCTGGCTGCTGACCACGGACACCCTGATCGTCGCGATTGCCGGCTGGACCTGGATTGAGCTGCGCAACGCCACCAACCCGATGACTCCCGCCGAGCTGTGGATCAGGATCGGGTTCTTTTGCTACTGGGCACTGTTACTGGGCGTGTACCGCAGCAGGGACCCGTACCTCATGGGCAGCGGTGGCGAGGAATACCAGCGGGTGCTGCGCGCGACATTCCATATGTTCGGCCTGTTCACCATCGTCAGCGTGCTGTTCAAATTCAACGTCTCGCGTTTCGCGATGGGGATGTCCCTCATCGTCGGAATCGTCTTCCTGTTGCTCAACCGGAAGCTCAGTCGCAGTTGGCTTAATCGGCAGCGCGCCCGCGGCAAGCAGATCTTCAAGGTCGTGGTGCTCGGCGGTGACGCCGCAGCGCTCAACCTGGCCGAGAACTTCGGGCGCGACACCGCGCTCGGGTACCGCGTCGTCGGCGTGTGCGTCCCCGGGTATCTCGGCGCGCCGGGCCAGAACATCGAGGTCGTCGACCGGGTGATTCCCATCCTGGGTTCGGAGGACCGCATCGTCGCAGCGGTGATGGAGGCAGGCGCGGATACCGTGGCGGTCACCGCCACCGAACAGCTCGGTCCGGAGAAGATGCGCGAGCTCGCCTGGCGCCTCAGTGAGATCGGGGTCAACCTGCTGGTGTCACCCGGCGTGTTCGACGTCGACCAGCCGCGGGTTAGGGTGCGTCCGGCTGGGTCGATGCCGCTGATTCATCTCGCAGAGCCCCAGTACGAGGGTGCTTCTCGGCTACACAAGGTTCTCTTCGACCGGCTCGGCGCCCTGCTGCTCATCATTGGATTCAGTCCCATTCTGCTGGCCTGCGCCCTTGCGGTGAAGCTGGAGTCGCGCGGACCGGTGTTTTACACGGCCGAGCGCATCGGCGTGCGATCCAACCCCTTCCGCATGATCAAGTTCCGGTCCATGGTGGCCGGCGCGGATCAGATGGTCGCTACGCTGATGACCCAAAATGACGGCGCCGGACCGCTTTTCAAGATGCGTGAGGATCCGCGGGTCACCCTGGTGGGCCGGTTCTTGCGCCGCACCAGCCTCGATGAACTGCCCCAGCTGTTCAATGTGCTGCGCGGTGAGATGAGCCTGGTGGGCCCGCGGCCGCCACTGCGCCGCGAGGTGGAGGAGTACACCGACGTCATCAAGCGTCGCCTGCTGGTCAAGCCCGGTATGACCGGTCTGTGGCAGGTCAGCGGACGGTCGGACCTGCCGTGGGATGAGGCGGTGCGTCTGGATCTGTCGTACGTCGAGAACTGGTCCATGGTGTCCGACGTGTCGATCTTGTGGCGCACATTCCGTGCGGTGGCGCGCAGCGACGGGGCCTACTAGCTCGTCATCGCTGCGCCCATGCATGTCAAGCTGGTTGTCACACTCGGGGAGTACGCTCGCGGCCATGCGCACCGATCGGGACACCTGGGACATCAACACAAGCGTCGGCTCGACCGCCCTATTCGTGGCGGCCAGTCGGGCGCTTGAGGCCACGAAACCTGCTCCTCTGGCGGTCGACCAGTACGCGGAGGTGTTCTGCCGTGCCGCGGGCGGGGAATGGTCCGACCTCGTCGCGGGCGGCGTGCCCGAACATCCGTTGCGTTCCGAGGAATTCGGGCAGTATTTCGTGAGCTTCCAAGGGGCTCGCACACGTTACTTCGACGCGTACTTCGGTAGGGCGATTGCGGCGGGGGTAAAGCAAGTGGTGATCCTGGCCTCGGGGCTGGACTCGCGGGCCTACCGGCTCGACTGGGCTCCGGAGACGACGATCTTCGAGCTCGACCAGCCGCTGGTGCATCAGTTCAAACGCGAGGTGCTCGCGGAGCACGGCGTCGACGCCAAGGCGACCCGTCAGGAGATCTCTGTTGACCTCCGCGAAGACTGGGGTAAAGCGCTACAGGACAAGGGCTTCGATCCATCGGCGCCTTCGGCGTGGATTGTTGAAGGACTGCTGATCTACCTGCCTGCAGACGCTCAGGAACGACTCTTCGAGTCCATCGACGAGCTCGCGGCTCCGGGTAGCTTCGTGGGCATCGAGCAGATGACGACCTACGCTGACGTGGTCTTCGACATGCTGGTGGCGGGTGCCAACGAAAATGGCGACCAGGCGAATTCGGATTTCTTCTCCCTGATCTACAACGAGCAGCGCAGTGAGGCCAGAACCTGGTTCCATTGCCATGGTTGGGATTCGGAACGAACCGAGCTGTTGGACTTCCTTCAGCAGTCCGGACGTGCGCTGCCACCGCCGACCGAGGGCGCCTGGTACATGTTCAACTCGATAAGTCTGGTATCGGCCGTCAAGGGCTAGGTGTTCAGATACCGGCCCAGGAAGTCGGTCATGTGATGCAGGTAGTCGCCCTGATTCACATGCAGTAGGTGATTTCCGGGGAACCAGTGCAGCGCACAGCGATCCCAGTGTTCCCACAGCATTTCGGCTTGCTCCGGGGGCGCTAGGCGATCGCCCAGCCCGGTGATGATCAGACGTCGCTCCTTGGGCACCACCGGCTGATAGGTGAGCGGTGACGAGTAGGACAGCGCTCCGTTGAGCTGGTCCTGATCCAGGTGACCGAGTTTGGTGGCGAGCTTGATCATGGGTTCCGCCGGAATCCAGCTATGCAGCAGTGATTTCACGTCCACCACGGGGACATTGGGAATGGTGACATCGATTCGGGGCTCGACGGTAGAGATCAAGCCGGTGGTATAACCGCCGAGGGACAACCCGGTGAGTCCGATCTTCTCAACTCCGGTGCCGCGCAGGTAGTTCACGAATATCCGGAAGTCGTGCACGGCCTGGCACATTGATTCGGAGAAGCCGGTGAACCCGTGGCTGAAGTATCCGGCCCCGCTGAACGGCGAAAACTTCTCGGCACGCCGTCCATGAAAAGGTAAGGTGTACAACAGAACATCGTATCCATTGCGGAAGAACCAGGGCAACGCGAAGAACACCCCGTTCAGCAGATACGGTGACCCGAAGAACCCATGGATCACGCACAGGGTGGGGCGTGGCCCGTCGTCATGCCGCCAGTGCTGGGCGCGGGCAATACTATTGTGCGGGAAGCGTTTCCAATAGTCGCCCAGGGCGGGGTTGCGCGCCTGGTAGGGGCTCTCGAAATCCAGGTTCTCGACGGTGCCCTTCGCGAATGCTTGTGCCACCGGGCCTGCGGGGCGGGAGAAGACCACAGGCGTGGACTCCGGTGCCGGGAAGGACAGATTGGCATCGCCCATGGCGGCGAGCTCGCCGTAAAACGCCAGATTATCGCGCTCGCGGGCCACGAACTCCCGGTCGAGGACGATGCTCGGGGCCACGACTCCGATGACCGACAGCGCGCCGACGGTGCGTAGGGCGATATCGGTGAGTGCGGAGGCTTCGGTCAGTGCGCGTTCCCGCAGGGTCAAGTCACCGGGGCGGGGCAGCCGGGGACTCGCTGTCGGCGCTGGCCGCGGGGTGATCCGTGGCCGTCCCACAGGTTCCGATAGCTCCGCTGTCATGAGTGTCCCTCCGGCACGGTGCTAGCCACGCTGCTAGCTCATAGCGAATGCTAGGCCACGGCAAAGGATGTCACCACAGATACCGCCATCGGCATGGCGAATCCGGGGAAGCCTGGAGACGATGCCCGGACTTCACACAAGGAGTAGCTGCCGACGGTTCACGGGCAGCACAAATAACGTTTACGTTTCGTCTAGTTTCGACAATAAAACTTGTGTAGTCAACCCCTTGTGTTGGCCCAGTGGCGGGTTCAGAGTGAAGGTATGTCCGAAGCATGGATTGAGGGTTGTCCAGTCCAGCGGATCATGTTCCGCGACGGATTGGTAATCAGCATGGGTGACTACAACGAGGTGGTTGTCGGCGTGCCGATGTGGCTAACGCTGCCCCCGGCAGGGAGGTGGCCACGGGAAATCGTCTGCGTCGATCCGAAGGCAGTCCTGGATGAGGAGCGTCCGCTCTTCAACATCTCGGGTTCTACATGTACCGAGGCCAGGTGGAACGACCAGGGTGACCTGCACATGGAGTTCTCCGACGACCATGTGATCGACGTGCCGCATGACGACTTCGACACGGCGTGGGAGATCTACGGCAAGTACCACGGGTACGTGGCCAGCCTGCCGCGCGGCAAGGTCCGGGTGGTACGCCACGATGTGCCGGAGGAAGCCGGGGCTTAACCGGTTTCTCCCCGATCGAACCCGATGGCGGGTTGGTTCGTGGTTACTGCGTGAGACTTCTCGCGGTGGCATATGCGTCAGCGGTACTCGCGACGGCCGTAGGAGTGAATGCTCCGCCGGGGCCGTCCGTGCGCAGCGCGCGGTTCGACGTCGATCTCACCGCGGCGTCGGTGCAGCCTGCGCCCGGCGCATTGATTACCCAGTTCTTGGCCAACCAGGTGCAGAACTGCTCGCTGATCTGTCCCTTCGTCGTCCAAGGTGCCGTCCAGGTGCCGACGGCGGTGCTGCTGTCGCCGGGGACATTCGTGACCCAGCTGCAGTCCGGACAGCCGCTGTTGCAGGCGCTCGGATTGACGGGCGCGACGGTGAGCGGCGCGGCCAACGATGTGTGGACCGGGCTCATCCGCACCGATCTGGATCAGGTGGTGCCGCGTACACAGTTCGGTACCGAGGTGATCGCGGTGGGGCTCGTGCGGATCGGTGAGGCGGCGCTCACCCAGCCCGGCCAGCTCCCGCAGGTTCTGACGCAGGCGCGCTCAGATCTCTTTGACGCGTTGACCAACCCGCCGGGGCCGGAGTCGGTGCCCGTCGTACACACGCCGTTGGAGGCGGCCGCGGTGCGCGGCACTGAGGTCTTTTGGGCGGTGGCGTTTCATTCGACAGAACAGCTCACGCTCGTCGTGACGCGGGTGCCCAATGCATTTCTCACGACGTTGGGCAGCACGGGAAGTATTGCGACGGCGGTGCAGGCGACGGGGGAGGCGGTGGCGACAACGGTCGCGGAATCGGTCGCGCCGATCCGTGAAGCGCTGACCAAGCCCATCCCGATCACGCCGCGAGCGGCCGCCACGACAACGGAAGCCAAAGAAGCCACCCCGCAGACGAAAACGCCCACAGTGCGGCCCGGCCTAAAGCCGAAGCAGCAGACGATGTTGACGAAGGCGCCGGCCGTGACGTCGAAACCCGAGCCTGGGATGTCCACGACGACCAAACAGCCGAACGTGATGCGCGGGCTGGGCGGGGCAATCAGGAAGGTGCTGGGAGACGTCTCGGGGAAGAAGCCGAGCGTCCCGGATAAACCCGCGAAGAAACCTACGGGCGACTAAACCCCACGTTCGACCAGTTGGCCTCCTAGCGATCTCCAACCGACGGTCCAATCAATTTCCAACGGCGCTGCGCAAGATCGGTTTGTGTCAGCGGCGTGGGCGTCGCTGCGCGCCATGGTGATCCGGGCCGGAGAACCATCGCTCAGTACAGGAAGGGCCGTTATGACCACCTCAGTCGCACGCACCCTGCTCGTATCGGGTATCGCAGCCGGGCTGCTCGCCGGTCTGCCTGGTTGTTCCTTCTCCATCGGTTCGGGAGATGTCAAGAAGTCAGATGTGGTCGGCCAGATCACGGCCAAGATGACCGACGCCGACGGCAACAAGCCCGAAACGGTGACGTGCCCCGACGCGCTGAAAGCAGAAGTGGGGGCGCAGACCAACTGCCAGATGAAGGTCAAGGACAAGCCCTACAACGTCAACGTGACGGTCACCCAGATCAAGGGTGACAGCGTCAATTTCGACATGGTCGAGACCCTCGACAAGGCTGCGGTCGCTTCGGGCATCAGCGACCAGATCACGCAGCAGTTCCATAAGCCCGATTCGGTGACATGCCCCGACAACCTGAAGGGCGCCAAGGGCGCGACGCTGCGGTGCGAGATCAAGGACGACGGGCAGGCCTATGGCGTGACCGTGACGGTCACCGATGTCCAGGGCGGGGACGTTCTCTACGACTTCAAGGTCGACGAGCAGCCTAAATAGTTGTCCGACAAAGTCATTCGATCACCCAGGGAGCATGAGATGCGAATGGTTGGAGTGATGTACAGGACGCTCGCGGTGGTTTCGGCCGTTGCGGTGGCGAGCGCCGGATGCACGAAACCGGTGGCGGAGGTATCTGGAACCACCTCGCCGACGCCGACCGTGCAGATCCACGGTGATGCGTCGACGCCGGTGAATAAGATCGCACTCCAGGCGATCTCGGATCTTCAGCAGTTCTGGGGCGATGAGTTCCCGAAGCTCTATGGTCGCGACTACACACCCGTCAAGGGTGGCTTCTTCGCCGTTGCGCCGTCCTCGGGTGACCTGCCCCCGTGCGCGGCCACGGCCGCGGATATCGCCGGAAACGCTTTCTACTGCCCCAAGGCCGACGATGTCGCATGGGACGCCGAGGGATTGCTTCCCGATCTGCGTAAGCGATTCGGGGATTTCGTCATACCTGTGGTTCTCGCGCACGAATGGGGGCACGCGGTACAGGCGCGCGCCGACTTCGAAGGTGCCACGGTGACCAGGGAGATACAGGCCGACTGCTTCGCCGGGGCCTGGGCGGCGCACGCGAAAGCCGATACCTTCAAGCCCACCGAGAGCGAACTGGATAAGGCATTGGCCGGGTTTCTGTTTTTGCGCGATGAACCCGGCACCGAGAAAGCCGATCCGAGCGCGCACGGGAGCGGATTTGACCGAGTGAATTCGTTCCGCACCGGATTCGATAAAGGGACTCAGGCGTGCAAGGGCTATCGCAACGGTGATCCTGTGGTGGTGGAGGTTCCGTTCCGGAACGTCGCCGATGCGGCCGCCGGAGGGAACGCTCCGTACGAGGACATCATCGTGGGCGTGCCGGCAGACCTCGAGGACTATTGGTCGCAGGTCTACCCGAAACTGACGGGGGAGCAGTGGATTCCGCTGCAGCCGATGCGCGCATTCGATCCGTCGCAGGCGCCTCCATGCGGCAGTGGGTCAACAGCCGGCTACGTACTGTTCTACTGTGTCCCGGAGGATTACGTCGGGTTTGACGCTACCGGGTTCATGCCCCAAATATACAGTCAGGGAGGTGATTTCGCGGTCGCTACACTCGTCGCGACGCAGTACGGGCTGGCCGTGCTCGCTCGGATGAAGCAGGACTCCTCGGACAAGAAGGTGTCGCTGCGCGCGGACTGCCTCGCCGGGGCATGGACTGCCAGCATTCTGTTGGAGGACCGTCCGGGGAGCATGTACCACCTGTCTCCGGGCGACCTGGACAAGGCGGTATCGGCGTTACTCCTCTTCCGCGGCGCCGGAGACGTTGAACGGCAGGGGCAGGGTTCCGATCGTATCGATGCGTACCGCGACGGTGTCTACAACGGCGTCAAGAGCTGTCTGATGCACTGATCGGGCATTAACAGGAGTCACACAGGTAACCCACGGCTGTGATCTTGTGTGAATTCAAGATCAACTTGCCCCACCAACCGCCTGACCTCGGAGTATCGTCTCAGCGCGTGAGAACAGTCGCCGATAGTCAGGGTTGATGGTCGAGTACCTCCTGTCGGGTGGGATCGAAGCCCACGTCGACAGTTGTGTCGCGTCACTCGGGGGGCCGAAACAGCGATGCGTGCTGGCTGCGCTCCTGGCTAACCACGGCACCGTCGTGAGCATCGACAGATTGGTCGACGCTATCTGGGCAGACGATCCACCCGCAAAATCCGTTGCCTCCCTTCGCTCTTACGTTGCAAATCTACGCCGGGTGCTTACCTCGGCCACGGAGCTCGATGGTCCCCGCTTTGAATCGCGGCAGCACGGTTACCAACTCAACTTGTTGGCCGGCGACACCCTGGACCTGCACAGGTTCGAGCAGCTGGTCAACGACGGACGCGGCGCCCTGATCAGGGGTGAGGCGCAGCCGGCAGCGGAAACCCTTGGGACGGCGCTGACGCTGTGGCGGGGAGATCCGTTCGGCGAGTTCACTCACCACGATTTCGCGCAGGCCGACACCCAGCGATATGTGGCGCTGCGCACCACCGCTATCGAGGCGCGGTTCGACGCGGTGTTGCAGGTCGGAGACGGCGGGGCCTGCATTCCCGAGATCGAGGAGGCCCTTGCGGAGGAGCCGTTGCACGAGCGGCTGTGGGGGCACCTCATGCTGGCGCTGTACCGGACGGGACGCACCACTGAGGCAATCCGTGCGTTCGACCGGGCGCGGATCATCCTCGAACAGGAGATCGGAACGCGGCCGGGAGAGGGACTGCAGACCCTCTACCGCCAGATATCCCGCGACGCTCCCGAACTCAAACTGAATCTGGCCGGACGCCGGATGATTACGACGACCGGTCGACGCCCCGGAAAGCGGGAGACACTGGTCGGGCGGGACTCGGAGCTGTCTGCCATTGCCGACGCGGTGGACCGAGCGCGAGCCGGATCGGGAGGGCTGGTTCTGCTCGCCGGGGAAAGCGGTATCGGGAAGACGTCACTGGCGCAGGCTGTTTCGGAGCAGGCCCGTGTCGACGGGTTGGCCACGGCATGGGCCACTCATCCGATGGGGATACGACTGCCGGTGCTATGGACCTGGATCCAGATTCTCCGCCAGCTGGGCCGTGCGCTCGGGCCTTCGGCCCGGGAGGCGGTGGTGCGTGCGGTGCCGGGTGTCGTCGACGCGCTCGTGCCCGAGTGGAACGGCACGGACGCACCGGCTCCACAAGCGCGGGCCGCCGCCACCGGCTTCCCGCTGGTGGAAGGTCTCGTGACGGCAATGAGCGAATTATCCTCTGCCCAAACACTTCTTCTGGTCCTCGACGATGTGCAGCGGGCAGATCCGGCGTCGTGCAACGCGTTGATCCTGTTGCAGGAGCAGCTGCCGTGGCTACCCATCCAGGTAATCGGAAACTGGACCTACTTCGGCAGCGACCGCCCGGTGAACCGGCATTCTTTCGAGCGGGTTGTGCGGACCAGTGCGACCACCACCATCCATCTCGACGGGGTGGACCTCGATGCAACCGTCGACCTCGTCGAAAGCCTCACCGGCTCGGTGCCCTCGACGGTGAACGCGAACCTGATCTGGGAGCACACCGGCGGAAATCCGCTTTACATCACGGAGTTCGTCCGTGTTCTCGATGCCAAGACCCGTTCCCAGAGCACCTTGGTGCCCGACGGCGTGACGGTGCCGGATGCCATCTCGGCCGCGGTCGGCCGACGGCTGTCGGTTCTCGACGGTGCCTGCCGCCACACGCTTTCGGCGGCAGCCGTGGTGGGCCCGGTATTCGATGTGGCGGCCCTGTCCGACATCGTCGATCTGCCGGTGTCGGTAGTGCAGCGGCGTCTGCGCCCCGCCTACGAGACGGGACTGCTCGACGAGATGCCGGGTAACCCCGGCGTGTTCCGCTTCAGCCACGGCCTTGTGCGGGATGCGGTGCTGGCGCATATGCCGGGCACAGATCGCATGGGCGTACACGCCGCCACTGCCCGGAGCCAGTCTGCGGGCATCGTCACCATGGCCTACGAGGAAGCCATCGCCACGGCCGATCATGCCTGGCGCGCCGGGGTTGAGATCAACCCGCACACCGCGTTGGAAATCCACGAGAGTGCGGTGCAGCGCGCGCTGGATCGGTCCGCGTACGAGGATGTCTCCGTTCTCTGTGAACACGCCATAGCTATCTGCCGACGCTTGCCGCCCAAGCCGGAACTACTGGGGCGGCAGGCCACGCTGTGGCTGCACCTCGCCGGGGCGCGTGGTATCCGGGAGGGACATTCCAGCGAGTCGGCCGTGGACGCCGTGCAGCGCGCCTTCGAGCTCGGGGGCGCCAGCAGTGGTCGGAACTTCTACGGAGCCTTCGTGTTACAGATCATGATGCTGTGCGCACGCGGACGCTTGGACGAGGCCCAGGTTATGGCCAAGGGGCTCGATGACGAACACGCGGCGACCGGTGATTCGGATATCGGCGAGGCGAGTCACTTTGTGCGCGTGATGATTCACGGCCTGCGCGGCGAGTTTGAGGATGCGCTGTCCGCAGCCAAGAGCATGTTCGCGATGTTCCCCGCGCCCGTGACTGTCGCCGACCCGATGCACTTCCTGCATCCACGGGCGTACTGCCTCGTCGCGGTCGCCGAGGCCAACCGTGGCGACCGGGAGGCCGCGCGGCGAAACTGCCACCTGAGCCTCGACCTCGCGCGGTCGCGGGGCGATGTGTTCAATGTGCTTGCCGCCAAACTCACTCTGGTCGAGGTGGATGCCATTCTCGGGATCCACGATGGCATCGCGGGCGAGGCCGATGTCGTCTACAACGAGATGACCGCCGCCGGGGCGCATCAGTGGGCCGCATGTGCCCGGTTGGTGAGTCTGTGGGCGCGCACCCTGACCACGGGCGAGGATGTGGTGGCCGAGGCTTTCGAAGCGCTGGATGCCATCTCCTATGACGGCAGCACCGTCATGATGCCGTTCTGGTTGTGCCTGATGGCCGATATTGAGAAGCGGCACAACCGCATCCAGCACGCACGTGACCTCCTCTCCCGCGCGCACTCGATTGCGCGGGCCACCGGCGAGCATGCTTGGGACGATCACATCTCGCGGCGGTTGGCCGTTTAGCTTTCACCCGTGATCGGTAATCGTCAGGGGGTGACGGTGATCGACTTATCGATGGCGCTCATGGCCGTGAACAGGGCCTCGCTCTGTTCCTCGTTGCTGGTGGCGTTCATCTGCAAGATGTACAGCGCGCCGTTGCTTGTTATCAGCACGGTCTCCTGGCCGGAGGCGGCCTTGATCTGGTCCAAGTTGTAGGAACCCGCGATCCGATAGGCGGGATATCCCGATACCTCGGCGGATCCGTCGCCGACGGGCACGAATTCGGGGAGATTCTTCATCTCACCGCCGGCCAATGCCAGCAGCTGCTGGGGGTCGACATTGCCCTCGAGCCGGGACAAGATCGCGATGATGTTGGGCGTGTAGTTGGCACCCTGTGCCTCCGGGCCCGTGTACACGATCGCGCCATAGGCATAGTCCGGTGTGTCAGGCCCGGCACTGACCCAGCCGTCCGGGAACTGGATATCGACCTGCGGTGCACCCGGATCGCCTTGGTGGATAAGTGTTTCGGTGATGCGCTGATCCTTGATGTAGTCGGCGATGGTGTAGTTCGCCGCACCGGCCTTGCTCTGCAGATTGCGCGGTGACAACTTGCTCTTGTCCGGCTGGGCCACCGCGGAGGTAGTAGTGGACGAGGACGAGCTCTTCGATGACGACGACGTCGCCGAGTTGTCCTTGGAACCGCCGCCACACGCGGCGAGCGTGACGGACAGACACAGTGCCGCGAGTGCAAGGGCTACCGGGGGGCGCTCCGTACGCATGGTGTTCTCCTGATCTGACCTGCGGACGCCGCGCGCGTCCAGGGAAAGCCACCATAAGAAGGGGTGATTGGAAATCGGTTGGATCCCGTCTGGGCGCCGTATGCAGGCATTCAATGGATCTCCAACGTGGGCACTTAGCGTCAATGACATGACTGCCTTTGAACCCACCGGATCCGCGGGTATTGAGCCTGTCTCGACAGCCTCCGAGCAGACGTCCGCGCAGACCGAGGACGCGGCCACCGCACAGAAGCCCGCCGGCAAATGGATTCTCGAGGCCATGCGGCCCGGGTTCCTGATTTCGATGGCCGAGGGGCAACCGGTGGGGATCAAGCAGTTCGCTCAGTTCTGCCTGATTTTGATCTATCCGGGCTGGCTCTTCGCGTTGATGATCATGCTGCCCATCTACTGGGCGGGATATGGCGTGCTGTGGGTGCTGTTCTGGCCGGTGCGCGCCTGGGTCAAACACAAAAACCCCGAGGAGTACGAAGCCACCATGAGGAAGTACCGGAAGTAGTGGAGCCGATGACGGGAATCGAACCCGCGTATTCAGCTTGGGAAGCTACCGTCCTCTAGCATCCGCGCTGGTCTGTTAAAGTGTTACGTACCAAGCTAATTGGGACTTGCATAATGCGCGCAGATACACACAAGTGTGCGGTGTGTCGCGGGCGTTTATGCGGGGAAAGTACGGGGTTAACCATGGCCTGTGCGCGCATCGCGAAGAGCGACAACTTCCGCCTCCAGCTTCTGTAGAGCCTCGTACATCGCGACGAAAACAGTCGGACCGGTCGGCTCGTATCGCTGAGCCATATCCCACACCTCTGCCGAAATCGGAAGGTGATCAGGCCGAGGAGCCCCAAACTTGCTCATGCCCGTTACCGTTACCGTTACCGTTACCGGCTGCCGCAGCTGTAGCCGACGGTTTGGACGAAGGTTCGCATCTCGAATGCGATCCCCGAAGTTGGACATCTGAAACCTGTCTGCAGGCCCGGGCCCAGTGGCAGCATTCCTCACATGACCATCGAGGACCTATGGACGAAATGGTGGGCGGCACAGTCTGAAGGCCAACGCGCACAGCTCAAGCGCATAGCGGACCAAGACAGGCCAGATGCCGCCGCGATGCAGACCGTCCTCGACGCCAAGCCACCAATCGGCCTGGTCGGATCCAAGTGGGAAACTGAGCCCGACCTCACCTGGTCGATCTCACCCACGCTGCGGATATTTATCCAGGCGCAGCCGTAAGTGACGAACCCCCAACGGCCTCACCTCCCCGCGCTACCTGGAAGGCGGCGTATACATCATTGAACGGGGTCTGGCGAATGCGTTCCGATGTCCCCGCAGGGCAGGGTGTTTAGTTGTCGAGAGTTGCTCGGAAATCCCAGCGCTGACCGTGAGGTTGTCTGACGTCTACCAGGGCCGATGGAAGAGTGGGGCTCCTGTGGCTAACTCGTTGTCTGGGGTTTTATCGACATGGCAACCATATTTATGTCATGATACGGCGACGTACGCGAGGAGCGTCGACGAAAAGGGGCTGTTGCATTCATGGTCATGAAGGATCGTTGGACGATGCCAGCAGGTTTGCGGCGGGCGTCGGCGGTGGTGGCGATTGTCGCGTTGGCTGTTGGTGGAGCGAAGGTTGTCGATGACCACACCGTCCCCGGTAGTGGATTCTCGGCGGTGGCGACTGTAGCGGCCGACCCAACGGGGCCGCCCGGACCCACCGGCGGTCCCGGCATGGACGGGGGCCAGCAGTTCCAGCCGCCGCAAATGCCCAGCTCCATGCCCGATTATCAGGGGGGCAACAACCAGCCGCCGCTCAATCAGGACAACGGCGTCAGTATTTACAACAGCGGCGCTCCGCAAGCCGGACAACAAGCTCCAGGCCAGCAGGGTGGGCAGCAGCCTCAGCAGGGGCAGCAGCCTCAGCAGGGGCAGCAGCCGCAGCATGGAAGTCAGATCCCTGACTACCAGACCGCTACTCCCTACACGCAGGGCCCCGGTCAAGCGAACCCTAATTACCAAGCGCCGCAACAGGGCAGCCAGCCTCAGCAGGGGCAGCAGCCGCAACAGCAGCAGCCGAACCAGCAGCAACCGCAGAACAAGCAGGACGATACGACCCAGCAGTTGGACCAAAAGAAGCAACAATGCCAGGCCGCTGCCGTCAAGTTGGCTACCACCGCGGCTACTACCGTCCCGAGTATTGGGGGTGGCGGAGGCCGCAGCCCGATCTGGTGGTTTGAACCGGCGCTTGACCCGGCACCAACCCCGACACCGCCTTGTCCTCAGGGCTGCGACCAAACGGGCCAGAAGCCGCCTCTGCAAGACCAAATCGACAAACTGCAGAAACAGTTTGAGGATATGGCTCGGCAACGTGCCGAGGACGCCAAGAAGATCGCCGATTTGCAAAATCAGGTGGCTGAATCAAATAAGAAGATCGCCGATTTGGAAGATCAGATTGCTAATCCAAAATGCTCGGTAGGACAATGGATGAGCAGCATATTTGGTACGATAGGCGGGGTCGGTACAGTGATCCTCGGCGCTGTTACAGCAGAAGCGGGTATCGGTGTTGCTCTTATTGGATTTGGTGCGTTGTCAGCAGCTGGCAACGCTGTCCAGTTGTCGGAATGTGTTAAAAATGGGTAACGGCGTTGATTGGACTATGAAATGAGTGTTCCACTACTTATTGGCGCAGTATTTCTAGGTATCGCGGCGTTAGGTCTTCTGCTTAGGCTATTCCTAAGCCGCACGGGACGATTGGTGGCTCCGACGTCGATTGTTCCCGTCGTGGGGCTGTTTGTTTTCGCGACAATCCTGGCTGCAGCTGCGATAATAGACCGCACCATGGGTTCTGGTGATTTGACTATTCTCAATGCAGTGAGTGCGGCTGTTGTGGCGACATTGGCAGTTCTTTTACTGCGAAAGAGGGCACGCGCAAATGCGGCCATCCAGGATGAACCGAAATGAACTGGCGTAAGTCGACATCGATCAGATCTTGCGTCGCGTTGGTAACCTTGAGTCTAAGTTTGGTCGCATGTGGTGGTAGCTCTAAAACAACCGAGGCTACCGCAGAACCAATAGATAGCCACGTAGATTTTGCTCAGATTCCCGGGCAGTTTCCGCAACAAAGTCCCGGCATCCCGGGTGCTGCGATCGCCCCTATTGGTGCGTGTGTGAGCTTTGAAGGGCCTAGCAGCAACGCCACCTTGAAAGTTGTTGATTGCGGGTCGCCTGATAATGGCTACAAGGTGATTCAGCGGGTAACTACCCCGGACCAGTGCCCCGCTGATGTCGCGCAGAAGTTCTACATGAACCCAGATGAAGGGCAATTCACAGCCTGCCTCGACTACGCGTGGAGTAGCGCGGATTGTTTGAGTATCGGCAAGGTGACCGCTGTTCGTGCCAAGTGTGATGATTCGTCCAAGCCGAACCGGGAGAAGCCGCTCAAGGTCATCTTGAACGCCACCACGAACGCGGGGTGCGGTCCTACGGGTGGTTTTCCACATGCGGTGCGTAAGTTCACGGTATGTACGGAGACGCAGCGCTAGCTGTCGGCTGCTGATGGGCAGATCGTGGACGTCTGAAGAACTCGCGGTTGCACTGGATGTGTCGTTGTCGCGGCGGGAAGCGGCGGAGCGGCTGGGGCGTACTGAGGCGGCGGTGAAGTGGGCGCGGCTGCAGTACGGCGCTGGTAAGGCTGTGGAGCGTCAGAAGCGGGCACGGTGGTCGGCGCAGGAGATCGCGGTGGCTCTGGATATGTCACTGACGCAGGCGCAGGCTGCCGCGAAGTTGGGGCGGTCGGTATCGTCGGTGAAGGGGATTCGCAGTTCCCACAAGGGGTCTCGTCGTGGTGAGACAGGGGATGCGGCCAGGAAGGGCCAGGCGTGGACCGTCGAGGAATTGGCTATCGCCGCTGATCCTGGTATCGATGTGCGCGAAGCGGCGCGGCGGCTGGGTCGCACAGTGGCGGCGGTGCGTCGGCAGCGCGTTCTGACCGGGGTACGGCAGCGACCTATGCCCGGGGATGCACACGGCACGGTGAACGGCCACGAAATGTGGGGATGTCGATGTGGCCGTTGTGAAGCCGCGTATCGGCAGTGGCATCAGCAATGGCGTGAGCAGATGCCGGATGAGTTTCGGGCTAATGCTGCTGCAGGTCAGGCGCGTTGGAAGGCCCGCAATCCTGAGAAGGTGTGCCGGCATCGCCGCGAGCAGGCGGAGAACAAGGTGCTGTTGACCATGCCTGCGGCGCATCAGCATAAGCAGCCGTGGCGTGTCGAGGAGATCGAGATCGCGTTGGACATGTCGTTGACGGCGGTTCAGACCGCGCTGCGATTAGGGCGCACCGCCCACGCGGTCCAAAACGCGCGCACGGCTTTCGCGGACCCGGCCCGCCGGCCTGCGGTGCGGCGCTGGACCGATGATGAGTTGCAGTTCGCCCGAGACGACTCATTGAGCGACCGTCAGGTCGCCGAACGTACTGGCCGCACGATCACCGCTGTCGCACGCAAACGCGCGTACATAGCGCAGCTGGCTTCCGCGGCCACGTAGCAAGGTCAGCTGCACTCTGAATGTCCTCGCTGCGAGCGTCGTATTCAGCGAGGTCGGCGGGCTATTGATTGCCGAATCGGACGAGGAGCCCGCGATATACAGGTGGTGCCAGGCTCGTTCTGGGAGGATCGTGCGATGGCTGACGTCACCGTCGCTAGCGCGTTAATCACCGGTATCCCCGCAATGCTCACCGCGATAGTGGGCGTTGGCGGTGTTCTGCTTACTCAGAAGCGGGCCGACGCAAGGCAGGAACGGATCGCGACTTCAAACAGGGAGTTCGAACGCGAGACCAAGCTTGTTGAGCGGCGTCGGGAAGCTGGGGCAGACTTGCTTATCGCGGTGTGGGCTCTTGCCTCGCGGAGCATCGATCTTGTCCCTGAGGGGGCGGGCTTCAAGGACCTGACCCCGGAGGAAATTGCACCTGTTCACCGGGCCATATCGATGGTTCGAATGGTCTGCGACGAGCCGGGCCGCAAGGCCGCCGATGCGGTTTTCGAATCATTGATCGCTCATGTCGGGGTCTTCACCCAGGAGTCTTGGGAGGCGATCGGTACCGCGGAGGATGCTCTGGTTGCTGCGATCAATGTTGAGGCCAGCGAGGGTTGAGCCCACGGAGTAGCGGGTGCCCATGGTTCAGTACGCATCCGCTCGGGCCGCGAATCCCAATCCTGCGCGGTGCACGCGGGAAGGACTTTCGCTGCCTCGACGTCTCGCTACCGTCGTTACAGCCTACGGTATCTGACCTTTGCAAACGCATAGTTCGGATGTCAGTGCAGTTGACATATGGGGAACGAAAGCCGTTGTGGGGCTGTTGAATATCCCCAAATTGGCCATGCCGGAAAATATCAGGATCCGTACACGGCGGATTTCACAGAGCTATACGACGTAGCGGAGAGGCCCGGGGAGGGGGTGGTGGCCTGGGGTGCGCATCCAGCCCAGATTTTTAACTCACTAAACTATAAGTGAGCTTCTGCCAGGAAGAATGCTTGTCAAACCTGTCGTACCTAGTTACCGTTTCCTTCATGACAAACAAAGAAACCAATAGCGACGATGAACACATCGACGTCCTGATCACCGGGATCCGGCGCAACCGCGCCACAATCACCCGCCGCCGTACATCGGTCAAGCAGGCGCAGGATCACCAGAAGGTATTCATCCGCGAGGCCCTTGAGATGGGCGTGCCTCCGAAGCGCCTGGCACGTGAAAGTGGCCTCACCATGGGACGTATCTCCCAGATCCGCAACGAAGGTGGCCGCCCGGTCAGCATGTTCGACCTCACGTAATCCTGCGATTGTGACGACGCGCCGTGGCGGCCTCCTGCTGCGCCTTGCGGGCATTGCAAGGCGGGCAGGCTGACTGGAGGTTGGCCGGGTCGAGCTCTGCGCCGCCGGCCGCAGTGTTGACGATGTGATCAACCTGCGTGGCTCGGTCCGTGCAGTGCGGTCCGGTGATCTGGCACTGGTAGCTGTCACGCTTGAGGACTTGTCGGCGTATGCGCTTCCAGGCAGCTGTACCCGTGACTTCGCCACTCTTAGTGCGCGTGCCTGCCCACGCAACCGTGTGCTCGGGGCAGTACTTGGTGAACCGGATCAGGTTGGCGCAGTTGCCGTTGTCTCCGGGGCAGCGGCGCGGGGCTTTGGGCATTAGAAGTGGTGGGGTTTTCTATCGCGGCCCGTAGAGCTCGAACGCTGCGGATGCGGATAAGAACATGATGGCGATGCCCTGGGTAACCAAACTGAAGCCCACGAGACGCGCCTTAATGCCGTTGTTCTTGCGCAACGTCGTGATCGTCTGTACTTGCCAGTGAACCCAGTTCCTTGCCGCGTCGTCTGCTGTGAGGCCCCATTCTTCGTCGTCGTCCGTCAGCTTCCCAAGGTATTCGCGGTCGATGACCATGTATTTGAAGCCATATGTCTGAACTGCGATCGCGACGCTCGCGGAAATGACGAACGCCACCAACGCGGCGATCAAAGCTGCACGGGCACAGTGCCCCGAGAAGAGTCGATCCTTCCCCATGACGATCACGAGCAAGCCAAATACGAGCGCCGATACCGAAGCGCTCGACGCTACGAGCGTTGCGCCCTTGGCTTCGAGAGTCTTCTTTCGATCGAACTCGGCGGCCAGCAGGGTCGAGACCATGCCTTGATAGATCTGCCCAGCTTCCGAAACTGGTCGCGAATTAGGTCTATTTGCCTCGTCCGCGGTCCTGGCCACCGTCTTTGCGGTCTCGACCGCTGCCCTGGCTGCCTTTAACATTCTCCCCAGTACCGCGCGGCTTCCACCCAGGTTTGTCGGTCTGGACCTTCGGCGCTGGTTCAGAAGAGTTCCCGCCTCGGCTCTTATCGTTGGGCACCGGAAGATGATCGCACTAGGCAGTGACATTACGGACCGGATTCTTTGAGATGGAGAAGAGCGGCACGGTGCAGGTCGGCGCTGGCCGGTTGTCTGTCGGATCGTGGCGTCGCCTTGCCCTGCCCGATGCATTTCAGGGTTTGACACCGTGCCGCCGTGGTTTACCAGTGCCGTGGTGTGTTCCACAGGTCAGCTGCTGCGGGGGCCGTTGCGGTGTCGGGGACCGTGGCCGCATGAGCGAGGCTGCGGCGCTCGTGTTCCTCGCTGGCGAGTAGGTCGGTGATCTGGCGGGGTGTGGGGCACCAGATTCCGGTGTCGTTGCGGATGAACCAGAGCAGCTTCTCGACGGGGTCGGTGGGCCAGGGTGTGTCGCCGAATTGGTCGATGCGCTCGGTGCTGGTGTGCCCGCGCCAGCCGGGGGCGGCCGCGGACAGGTTGCGGTGGTAGTAGAGGCGGGCCTCGGGGTCGGTGATGCGCTGGTTCTCGTCCCCGCATGCGGCCCGGTCGAAATGGACAGTGTCGCAGCGGTACACGGTGCGCTGGGCGTCGCGGAGTATGTCGTAGTCGCGGCGCGCGTCGGACAGGGTCTTCCAGTGTTTGGAGGTGCCATGGTCGATCGCGTCGGCGGCGCAGCCCACCTCATCCCCGAGATGTCCGGCGGCCACGGTGGCGCGGTCGATGAGGTCGTGGAGCTGGTTGGCGAGTTGTTCAATCAGCGCGGTGCTGCACTGCTCGATGTGCTGCCAGGCTTGTTGCAGGGCACCGAATTCGACCTCGCCGAGCAGTGTGATCTGCGCGGCCGAGTCGGTGCCGTAGCGGCGGCGTGCGACCTCGCCGTCGATCCATTCGGGGGTGATCTGCTCGGGAGCGGTCGGCAGCGCTGGGGTCTGCGCCTCGGTTCTCTGGGCGATCTCGACGGCCAGTGCCGCGGCGCGTTCGGCGGTGGCGGTGGCCACCAGGTACTCGGGGATATCGGCGAGCATCGTGTTCAGGTACGGGTTATGCCGGGACCTCACCGCGACCGGATGGTTGCGGCTACGGAACGGCACACCCGTTGTCTCAGGGGATGTCTCGGGCAGGCGGGTGCTCATCAGGTGGGGTCCTTGTCTAGTCGGTGATGTAGCCGCGTCGGCGGGCTTCAGCTAGCCCTTCGTTGGCTTTGCGGGGCCGGAATTTCTCGGGGTTGCCGGGGTTTTCGTTGGCCAGCGGCACGCTTGACGTCGGGGCGGCGGGCCGTACTCGTTTGACCAGCGCCTCCCAGTCGGTGTCGGGCATCGCGCGCAGGTGCGCTTCGAAGGCCTCGGATAGATCGGGCATCAGGTTCTCCTAGTCGGTGGCGAAGATCGCGGTGGCTTCACGTGCGAGTGGGCGGATGATGCGGGTAGGGGCGGGTGTCGGGTCGGTGCGCATGCGGCGATCGGCCCACAGTTCCTCGAGCTGCTGCATGGTCGGCACCCATGGACGCGCCGCGCTTGTGGCCAGCCAGACCAACTGCTCGATCGGGTCCGCCGGCCACGGTCGGCGCTCCGGTGGCGGGCCTTGCACGCGGATGATTCCCGTCTGGGGTCCGCGCCAGCCGGGTAACACGTCATCGAGGTTGGCCAGCACCAGATCTGAGGCCAGCTCGTCAGGGATGTACTGCGAGACCGCGTTACCGAGGAGGAGTGGATCGCCGATGCGGTACATGAGTGTGTGTTGGCCGTCGCGGATGCGGTCGTATGCCTGGCGCAGCGGCGTGAGCTGCTGCCAGGAATCAGCGGCCCCGGCCGCGATGGCTTCGGTCGCTGTACGGGCGTCGACGAGACGGTCGGTGATGTCGGCAGTCTCGGCCATGACCGAATTGAGCTCGTGGGCAAGCGCAGCGAAGAGCGTATCGGCGTGTGCGTGCGGAAAGTTGGATAGCGCCATGTTGCACTGCTGGACTTGTCCGGCGAGCGCGTCGACCTGTTCTTGCCAGAGGCGCCGTGCATGCGCGGACTCGTTGACTTCGGCGAGCCAGCCACCGATGTCGTCGGTGGCCTCGTGGGGTGGACTCGGTGCGGCGGGTGGGATCAAGGAGATTTGATGGGCAATCAGCTTGGCGCGCAGTGCCACTAGACGCGCATGGTCGGGGATCCGGTGCAGTGCGGCGGCCAGGTATTCGTTATCGGGAAGGAACGGTGTGCTGGCCAGAAGCGGTGTAGTCATCGCTGTCCCTCCCCGGTGCCGAAGCGGCGCTTGGCGGCTGCCTTGCCGTCAGCTCCCGGACCGCCGGCACGGGAATCTTCGGGTGCGCGTACCTCGGCCACGAGCGCCGACCACTCCTGCTCACTCAGGCTCGATAGGTGTTGTTTGAACGCGTCGGCGATGTCTGCCATCGTCTCTTCCTTTCGCATATTCACGGACGGTTGAGGCTTGGAAAGCCCATCGGCCGCAGATCTTTTGACCGTCCAAGTCGGCGGCGACGCGTTGCAGCTGTCGCGGCGAGATGCCGAGCAGTCGGGCGGCCTGGACGCTGCCGATCAGATCTTCTGACTCCAATAGTGTTGGATCACTGCCGGTTTCATGTCCTGCATCGGACACCAGTGCAGCTAGGTTCAGATGCCCGGCAAGACGAGCCATCCATAAGGGGACTGGGATACCCGCCCGTGCGCGCCGGTCGATCAACTCATTGCAGCAATACAGCGCGCCTTGGACCTCATCTCCGGACAGATTCATGATCGCCGCTAGCCCGCGTGCGTCACTCACGCCGTCTTCCCCTTTGTTTGCTGTTGGCGGGCAGCCCGGTGCTGTGCTGGCGTGGAGAATGATCCGTCCGAGTGAGTGCCGTCGTGGGCAACGCGTAGTGCTATCCGATTTTTCTCGGCTTTCGCGTGGGCGTCAGTGGGCCGGTCCGTCGACGCGTCGGGTGCGGGGGCACCGTCGCACTCATCGCACAGAGCGGCAGTAGCGGCCGCCGGGAGCTGAACGTAGCAACGCTCACAAGTGGTGGGGCGCGGCGGTTTCACGGTCTCCTCTGGGGTTGGGGTCGGATTTGAGATCGCACCCTCGGGATGCGTGCCTGATTCCGGTGAACTGGCGTTTTCCAGTCGGGTGATATTGCCGGAGTGGTCATGGTTGACCGCCGTGGTCAACGTCTCTGAGCTGGGCTTTTCATGGTTGACCAACGTGGTCATGGTTGACCAGACGGTGATTCTGCGACCGTTGTACTCGTATTCCCGCGACGACACCTTCTGATCGGACGACAGCAACGCTGTCGCCTGGTCGAACAGGTCCCGTTTCTCCCGAGTTCCCAAGCGCGCCTTGAGCTTGCCCTCAGGCTGTTCTCCATCGCGTTCCAGCATCCTCACAATGCTGCGCTTGACGGTCTCCAGACGGCTCGCGTCGTAGAAGTCCTCACCGACCGCCCGTGCAACAGCCCGGTCTCGGACCTTTGCCCGCTGGGCAGCCTTGGCCTGTTCAACTACCCAATCGCGGGTGGCATTCGATACCGCCATCACGGCCCCGGAGAGTTCCCAGTCCAGTTCGGAGACCGCGGATCGGTGGTGCAGGATCGCCAGGGTCGCTGCCACCTTGAGCCGAGTCAGTAGGGCATGTCCGTCGAGAGCGTTGGCATCGCCGCGTTGGCGGGCCAGGTGGGCTGTGATGACGCTCTGCCGGATCTCGGGTGGGCCGTAGATGATCTCGACCACGCCGTCGCTGTCCGGGCCCCACAACGGCAGCCGCGTGTTCAGCGACTCCGGGTCGGCGGGTGCGTCGGCGGGCATGGAGGGGTCGGTGGTCGGGAACCACAGGAACCGTTGTGGTGTGCCGCCGGTGGTGTCATCGAGGATCACCCCGCAGTGTCCGGGCTGCGCACCCACCGACAGGCAGCAACGGTAGGTGTGGGCCTGCACCACACGGCTGGTGGCCTTGGAGGCGTTGGATTGTCCGATCTGCTCGCCCATGGCCAGACTCTTGAGCTGTGCCAGCAGGATCGAACCCTGGCGTGATGCGAGCCCGGCCAAGGTGTCGATCTCGGGGACGTTCAGGATCGCGCGCGTGGTTGGCGGATCGGAGTTCTCATCCTCCTTATCGGGGCGTTTGAACGTGGCAGCCAGCCCTTCCCCGGAACCGATCGGCTGCTCCATGATGTCCGCCGGCCAGGCCAGGCGGGCCACCTTGTCCGAGATGCCCTTGCCGCCACCGGAAGCCGATACGAACGCGGCCATGAGGTTGAGGCTGGCGCGTCCGCCGATCAATCCGGGCAGCTGCACGCGTGGCTCTGTGGTGGCCGCGACCCGCAGCAGGACCGCACCGAACACCGCCCAGGGTGCGGCATACCGGGCCCGCGCCCACTGATGAATCGTCTGCAGTTCTGTCGTCGCGGTGAAGAACTCGTCGTTGTTCAAGATGCCCTCTTCCGGGGGATGTAGTTCGGGCCGCGACCGGCAAGGGTTGCATTTGAAATGCGACCCCAATCGATCGCAGCGGCAATAGCTTTCGATGCCTCAGATGAGGCGAGCTGACCAAGCTCGATACGGAGCACGTGATGCTCACCAGCGACGGCCAGGGCCAACAGCTTGGCCGGATCACCATCAGCTAATGCGCACCATGCTGGAGAGCCAGCGGCGGGTAAGTGATTGGCCTGCGCCACAAGCGCTTCGAGGAATACGTGAGTGGGCCACCAGGACACCTCACGGGACGCGGGCGAGTACCCCGGCATGACTGCCGGGGCCTCCTGCCTCTTCTTCTCGGTCAATGGCCACCGCCAAGATCACGGGCGGCCTCGGTAGCGGCTCTGCGCAGCCCTATCCGAAGATCGACACCTAACCGCTCGGTGACATCCAGGGTCGGCGCCAGAACATGTCTGACCGTCAACGACAGCGCCGCCGCGCACAGATAGCCGTAGTAGTCCGGGTTGTGGGCAGCGACCCATTTAGCGGCTACTCGGTCGGTGGCGTCGTTATCGCCCGCTGTAACTGCCAGCTCGTACATCAGCAGCGTGGCATCTAATGTCAGCTGGTCGAAATCGATGTGACCAAGGGGCTGACCATCATCACCGATGATGAACCCCGACGAAGGCGTCTCGTTCACCACGGGGCCTCCAAGGACCGATGCGCCGTGCCGTCGCCCTTGGGCCTGCCCACCAGCCTGCCGAGCCCGTCGAGGCCGTAATCGAGGGTGGCGTGGTTGATCTCGGCCTCAATGTTCTCCTCGCCGCTCTGGCATGCCGGGCAGATCAAACCGGTGATGTACCCGGACTCGACAACGATGTTCCAGGCGTGCCCCTGCACAGAATCGGGATTCCGCAGACGCCGATCACAACGCATGCACCTGTTGCGCCTAGCCATTGCGCACCCCCGCGTGGAAGTGGCACGGATCGCCCGGTTTGGTGACGCGTTTCAGGCATCGGCGGCCCAGAGTGGTTGGGCGGCAGCACCGCCCCGCCACCATGTTGACGAGGTACTGCAGGGTCGGCGAGAGCTTCCCAAGCTGCTCATGTGCTGGCGTCACCTCCCACCCAGGGGTGCACTTATCAGGAGTGTTCGGATCGCCGTCGATCAGCCACATGTCCTCGTAGCCGCCGTCTCGCACTGTGATGGTGGCGTAGTAGTGACCTCCGCCAACATCATGGAGGGGAGCTGATCGTTTCCGGTCGGGAAGTGCGCTCATCGCACACCGCCAGGGGCTACCGACGAACGAGGCATAGCAGGTAAAATCATTGAAGAACGTCCTCTCGCTTAACGGGTAGATGGGTGTTCAGAACTGCTCCAGCCCGGTGCTCGAACACCGGATCCAGCTGGAGCAGTTCGCATTTCGGGCGTGTGGTCATCATTGATCAGGCCAAGGTCGGCATGTTCTTCTTGCGGATAGATCCGCATCAGGCGACGGCTTCGAGCTTTGCGATGTAGTCCGTGATCTGACGATCGGTGCTGAATCTGCGACCCAAGACCTTCACGGAGCCAAGCTGGCCGGTGTCCCAGAGCTTGAAGACCGAGCTTCGGCTGATCCCGCCGAGCTGCTGGCCGGTGGCCTTCCAATCGTGCATAGTTCCTCCCAGTTCGTGGTAATCACGCGCAGTATGCGGCGATGCACGTAGAATTACCACATGCCTAGGATTACCGCAAGGGTTCGCCTACGATGCGTAGTTATGACGACAGATCCCAAGGATTGGGCCCGCGAGCTCGTGGCCCGTGTGGCTAAAACCGTGAAAGCGCTGCGCGACGAGCAGGGCCTTACGGCGGCGGAATTGTCCGATAGGACGGCCATTGGTAAGCCGATAAGCAGGGCAGTCATCTCCGATCTGGAGACGGGTCGTAAGCAGACGCTTGACATCAGCGAATTGTTAACCCTCGCGGCAGCGCTCGGCGTTCCCCCGGCCTCATTGCTATTCCCGGATGATGCGAGCGCGGAAGTTCTGCCCGGTAAGTCCATGCCGGGGCTAGAAGGGTACGGGTGGTTCATCGGCGCCAAGGGGAATGCACCCGATGGTGTCGCTACTGATGAATCGATGCTTATTCCGTTGCGTCTCTTTGGAATTACCGAGAAAATCGATGAGCGTCAGAGCATGCTCTATCAGCTGGGCCGCGAACCAGACGTAGAAGTGCTAAACGACGAGACTGCAGCGATCGAGCGAGCCCTTGAGTACTTCCAGAAGGATTACGGACTTCTGCTCGACTATTGGCAGCGAAAGTCCGGCGAGCAGCAAGAGAATGCCTAGACAACGGCTCGCCCCCGGCGAGCACGGCAAGGTCACGTGTACTCGACGCGAGGGGAAGCATTATGCGACAACATATCTGCGCCTGCTGACCGGTAAGCGCGTGGAGCGGGAGGCGAGCGGCAGGTCTGCGGAGGAGGCGCGTCGTAACCTGCGTGCCCGCATTACTGCGGAGCTTGCGACCGGTTCCGGTACTGGGTCCGTCAACGGCCGGACGACACTTGATGACCTGTTCGGGGTGTGGATACCGGCCAAGATCGCCGAGGACGGGATCGGGGAGCGGACGCAAACGCTATACCGGGATGCCTGGCGTCTACACGGTAAGGGCCAGCTTGGGGAGCTGCGTATCACCGAGTTGACCACCAGTCGCGCCGATGCACATATCAAGTCGCTGCCACAGTCGCCCGGTATCTACATGCGGGTCATCTTGGTGGGCATGTACAACCTGGCCGCGCGATTCGACGTCGTGAAGCACAACCCGATACGCGAAACCAGGACCCCGAAGGTGGAACGCGAGAAGGCCCGAGCCTTGACCACGATGGAACTGGAACGGGTGCGGCAGGCGGTCAAGGCGTTCTGTGAGTACAAGGGGCCCGGGCCTCGCCGCGGTGTGATGCTGTCCGCGTTCGTGGAGCTGCTTGCGGCCACCGGTGACCGCCCCGGGGAGGTGCTGGCGATCGACTGGGATGAAGTGGATTTGCTCGCGGATCCGCCGACCGTTACCGCATCCGGCACGATTCAAGATGCCGGCCGGATTGCTGGTAAGCCGCTACATCGGCAGGACTGGCGCAAGGGTCGTGCACCGGCTCACACGGTCACGCTGCCGAAGTTCGGGGCAGAGGTGCTTACTCAGCTGTACGCGATCACGGGGCCGTCGGGGACGGTGCTCAAGAACCGCAACGGCGGGTTGTTGAGCTTGTCGAACATTCGGTCGTCGCTGCGTGAAGCGCTTGAGCCTTATCCAGATTTGAAGTGGGTGACGCCGCATAGCTTCCGGCGTTCCGTCGGCACCGTCGTTCGCGACGAGCTCGGTATTGATGCCGCGCAGCAGCAGCTCGGACACTTGCAGCGGGAGACGACGGAGCGGCATTACGCGCAGCGGCGGAACGTCGGGCCGGATGTTCGCGCGGCGCTGGACGAATGGGCTGGTCAGGGCAACAAGTAGACGAATGTACGGGGAAAGTACGGATTTTTGGGGACGCACGGTTAGCTGGCTAACTCCAGTAGTGCATTGACCTGCGTGTCTGGAGCCGATGACGGGAATCGAACCCGCGTATTCAGCTTGGGAAGCTGATGTTCTGCCATTGAACTACATCGGCGGTGCCTCGCCGGGGAACTCTACCGGATCACGGGACTGGCGTTCGCGGTCCTGGCCGTTGTGGGCTCACGGGCGCTACTGGGTCAGCAGTCTTGTTTCTATCGCGGCTATTCCGCCCGCGATGTAGGCAGTCGCCAGCTCGGCGGCATGCGTGGCACTGAGCCCGTCGACAAGGATGCCCTGACGCGCCGCTTCCAGACCGCTCGCAACAGCCATCGCCGCCACTGTTCGCGTCGGTAGCGCCGGTACTGCGCCGCGGCGACGGACTGCGTCATCGACGATCTGGGCGATTCGATCGATGAAGCGGTCGAGCATCGACCGCATCGATGCGGCCGCCGGGTTCCCGGCCTCCGAGGTGCCGGCCAAGATGCGAAAGCTGGTGGGATTGTCTGCGACGTAGCTCATTCCGGCATCCAGTGCCGTCTTCACCCACGCGTCGACGTCGCCGTCCGGCAGATTCTCGTACACCGCGAACAGGTGATTCTGAATGGCCTCGGCCTCGCGTTGGAAGACCAGTGAATACATCGCCTCCTTCGACCCGAAATGTGCGTACAACGTCGGCTTTGTGGTCGACGCACGGCTGGCGATCTCGGCCATGCTCGCTGCCTGGTAACCATGTTCGGCAAATACGTCACGGGCGCCGTCCAGCAGCTCGTCATCAGACGGCCTGCGATGGGTGGGTGGCATCGTCACAGGATGGCATGAATGACTTCGGCGATCCGGCACCTGTGAGCAGTCTTGACGCGACATCTCATCGGCTTTACTCTCGGGTAAAGCTGATGTGGCAGGACCGCCGAAGTTCCTTCGTCAATCGATTGGGTCAGTAGATGACATCCGAGCCCGAATTCTCTGCCGATCTGCCGGAGATCAAACCCAGGGCCCCTCGTGAGCTATTGGTAGATAACAGATTCCGCTTGTTGGGCAAGGTCTTCGGTGCGCTCTTCGGCAACCGGCCGGCCGGCGGTGGGGCCTTGGCGGTCTATCACCGGGGTGAGAAGGTTGTGGATCTCTGGGCGGGCACCAGCGACAAGGACGGCACCCGTCCGTGGTTGCCGGAGACGTCCGGCGTCATCTATTCGGCATCCAAAGGGCTCTCATCCCTTGTCATCCACCGTCTCGCCGACCGCGGCCTGATCGACTATGACGCCCCGGTAGCGCAGTTCTGGCCCGAGTTCGGCGCCAACGGCAAACGCGCCGTGACGGTACGTGCTGTTCTCAACCACACGGCCGGACTATCGCAGATAGTCGGAATAGCCGACAGCCTCGACGAGGAACTCGATCACCGTCTGATGGAGGAGCGTCTGGCCGCGGCACCCCTGGACCGCTTGGCCGGAAAACCGGCCTATCACGCGCTGACCATCGGCTGGCTGCTCGCCGGTCTGGCACGAGCGGTTACCGGGCAAGATATGCGGGACCTCTATGCGCAAGAACTGGCTGCGCCATTGGGCCTTGCCGAACTGCACCTGGGTCGCCCACCGGGGCCACAAGCCATCCCGCTGGCGCAATTCGTGGATCCGATAGGCGGTTTTACCAGGGTTTTCTCCGAACGCTGGCTCGCTCGTGCCGTGCGCGGCCCCGGTTTCGTGAGATCACTGGCGAGCAGTTTCTACGCCGGTCCCGGTATGTCCCAGACGATTGTGGACGCCGACTCCGTAGCCCTCGATGCGCAGATGCCCGCTGTCAACGCCGTGGCATCAGCCGAGTCGCTGGCCAAGCTTTACGCGGCAGTGGCAGGCGACGGCAGTGTGGATGGCGCGCGGCTGCTTTCGCCGTCCGCGGTGGCCTCGTTCACACGAAAGCCAAGCCTTCGCGTCGATGGCGTGTTACACGTTCCGATGATGTGGCACATGGGATTTCACTCGATGCCGCTACCGCTGCTGTCGAGTGGTTTCGGTCATGTGGGACTGAACGGGTGCTTCGGGTGGGCAGATCCCACGCGTGAGTTGTCAATCGCGCTGGTGCACAACCGATTGCCGTCGACCGTACTTTTCGACCTACTCGCGTTCCTTTGGCTCGTTCCGCTCGCGGCGCGAGCCGTACCGCGACGGTGAGATCTGGGACGGACAGGCAATCAGGAAGTGCGCTTGACCAGGGCGCCGGCGATGAGTCGGGCGAGCATGGTTTCCAGGTCGGTGTCGAAGTTCAAATGGATATCCGCCAGTGCGGGATCGGCCTCAATGGCGGCGATGGCGCTGGCTGATGGTCGCGCATACATCCACAGCGCGGAGCTCGTGACCAGGATGGACAGGGACACACTCTGGGCATCTTCACCGAGCTCGGGGATGTAGCTGTGGATGGCCTCAGTGAGTGAGGTGATGCTGTCGCGGGCGGATCGCCGGAAACACAGCAGCGTCTCGTCCGCGACATTCTGCTCCAGTACGCCCGGCTGAGCGGTCATCAAGTCGCACAGCACCGCATGCTGCCGCAGCGACTGGCTGAGCAGGATGGCCACGTGGTCGGCCCTCTCCTGCGCGGTACCGGAGTGCGTGTCGTGAGAGAGCTCCGCCACAATTTCGGTCACCCAGCACCGCAGTGCGGCATCGAGCAATTCCAGCAATACGGCCTCGCGAGACTCGAAGTACCGCACCATTGCAGACTTTGCCAGGCCGGTGCGGCGGCTCAGCTCATTCAGGCTGATCTGGCTGACCGGCATGTCGCTGAGCATCGACGATGCGGTTTCCAGGATGGCTTGCCGGCGGATCTCGCGCTGCTCCTCACTGCGCGCGCGCCGGAAGGTCATGGCCCGATGTTAGTGCGCCGCCGGTCACCTCATAGTGAACCGCCGGTCTATTAACGTGGTACGGTTCCCGCCGTAATAGACCGGCGGTACACAATGTTGTGTCGCCGGTTGTTCGGTAGTGGCCTCATCGGCAGGTGCAGAAGGGGATGCGCGGGTGTATCGACTGTTGAAGCGGTTCTGGATTCCGCTACTGCTGGTGGTCGTTGTCGGGATCGGCGGATACGCGATCGCGCAGATCCGTAGCTCCATAAATCCCCCTCCTCGCAAACCGGGCGAGGGATCGGGCATCACCGCGAACTTCAACCCGAAGCACATCACCTATGAGGTCATCGGGTCGGGCGGCACTGCGAACCTCAATTACCTCGATGAGAACGGGCAACCCCATCTCGTTGAGAATGCTTCACTTCCTTGGTCTTTCACGATCGTGACAACAATGCCATCCATGTCGGCCAACATCGTCGCGCAAGGCGATCTCAACGTCAGCGGTCTTGGGTGCCGCGTGACGGTCGACGGGGGCGTGCGTGACGACCGATCCAGTACCGACAAGGTCAAACCGTTCATCTACTGCTTGGTGAAATCCGTATGAGCAACGTGCACGCGAAGCCGCACCGGCCGTTTGTCGGCCACATGATCCGGATATTTTCGTTGCCGATCATCTTGTTCTGGGTCGGCCTGGCGGTCATCCTGGGCACGGTCACGCCGTCACTCAACGAAGTGGCAGCCACCAGGTCCGTGCCGCTGAGCCCGCAAAACTCGGAGTCGTACCAGGGGATGCTGAACATCGGCAAGGTGTTTCAGCAGTACGACTCGGACTCTTCGGCGATGGTCGTCCTGGAAGGCGACGACAAGCTCGGCGATGCCGCGCACAAGTACTACGACGACATCGTTGCCAAGCTCAAGGCCGATCACGAGCACGTGCAGAACGTCCAGGACTTCTGGAGTGATCCGTTGACCGCGGCGGGCTCGCAGAGTGTGGACGGTAAAGCCGCCTATGTGCAGATCTTCCTCAATGGATCACAGGGCACCAGTGCCAGTTACGAGTCTGTCGCAGCGGTGCGCGAGATCGTCAGCTCGGTGCCCGCGCCGCAGGGCATCAAGGCTCATATCGCCGGCACCTCCGTGCTGAACGCCGACACCCAGGTTGCCGGTCACCAAAGCATGGCGACGATGGAATTGGTGTCGGTGGGCGTGATCATCGTGATGATCCTGTTTATCTACCGCTCCATCGTCACGATGCTTATATCCATGGTCATCATTGGCCTGGAACTGTTTGCTGCACAAGGTGTTACGGCTACTGCCGGATATCTGAACATTATCGGTCTGACCCCCTATGCCGTGAGCATGGTGACGATGCTGGCGCTGGCTGCCGGTACCGACTACGTGATCTTCCTATTCGGCCGCTATCACGAGGAAAGGTCAAAGGGGCGCAGTCGCGAAGACGCGTATTACATTGCTTACCATGGCGTCTCGCACGTCATTCTGGGATCCGGCCTGACCATTGTCGGCGCGTGCATGTGCCTGAGCATGACTACGCTCCCGTACTTCCAGAGCATGGCCTTGCCGTGTGCGATCTCGGTTCTGGTGATCGTTGTCGCGGCGCTGACGCTGGCGCCCGCCGTCCTGACGGTGGCCTCGAAGTTCGGGCTTCTCGAACCCAGGGGCAAGCTCTCCACCACGGGTTGGCGCAAGGTCGGTACCTCGGTAGTGCGCTGGCCCGTTCCCATTATCTTGGTGACCAGCATGATTGCGATCATCGGCTTCATCAGCCTGATGACCTACGTGCCGCAGTACAACGATCAGAAGTTCACGCCCGCCGATATGCCGGCCAACCGCGCGATGGATGTCGCCGATCGCCACTTCTCTCAGGCCCGTATGAACCCGGAACTGTTGATGCTGGAGGCCGACCACGACCTACGCACCCCGGCAGACATGCTCGTCATCGACAGGGTGGCCAAGGGCCTCGTCCATATGCGCGGTATCGAACGGGTGCAGACGATCACCCGTCCGCTGGGCGCGCCGATTGAACACAGCTCGATCCCGTTCCTGCTCGGTGCTCAGAATGCGGGCACGCTGCAGACAGCAAAGTTCAACAACGACAGCTCTGCCCAGATGCTTGAGCAGGCCGACGAGCTGAGCAAGACCCTCGCCAGCATGGAGCGGATGTACAGCCTCATGCAGGAGCTCACGGGCACCATGCACAGCATGGTGGGCCGGACTCACGAGATGGAGGCAACCATCCAGCAGATGCGTGACAATTTGGCCAATTTCGATGATTTCTTCCGGCCGCTGCGCAACTACCTCTATTGGGAGAAGCATTGCTTTGATATCCCGATCTGCCAGTCGCTGCGGTCGATCTTTGATGTTTTGGACAGTGTTGACGTGCTCGCCGACCAAATGCGCGGTCTTGTCGCCGATATGGATCACATGGATCAGCTGATGCCCCAGATGCTGCCGGTTCTGAGAACGACCATTGATTCGATGGGCAGGATGCGCGATTTCATGATCGCCATGCATAGCACTCAGGCCGGCACTCAGGCCCAACAACAAGAATTGGCCAAGGGCTCCACGGAAATTGGCCTCTACTTCGACCAGGCCAAGAACGACGACTTCTTCTATCTACCGCCGGACGTGTTTACCAACCCGGACTTCAAACGCGGGCTCAAGATGTTCGTATCACCGGACGGCAAGGCAGTCCGATTCATCATCACCCACCAGGGCGACCCGGCGTCGGTCGAAGGCATTGAACACGTCCGTGACATCAAAGGTGTTGTCGCCGACGCGGTGAAGGGCACACCTCTGGCCAATGCGAAGGTTTCACTGGCCGGCACCGCATCGATGTATGCCGACATGCAGGACGGCGTGACCGTCGACCTAGCGATCGCGATCCTCGCATCGATGATCCTGATCTTCGTGATCATGGTGCTGATCACGCGCAGTGTGGTGGCCGCCTTGGTGATCGTTGGCACCGTTGCCGCATCCCTGGGTACGGCCTGTGGTCTGTCAGTGCTGTTGTGGCAGGACATCCTTGGGCTGGGTGTGCAGTGGATCGTGATCCCATTGTCGATGGTGATCCTGCTGGCCGTGGGTTCGGACTACAACCTGTTGGTGGTTTCGCGACTCAAAGAGGAAATCCACGCCGGGCTCAACACCGGCATGATTCGCGGCATGGGCGCCACCGGCCGCGTCGTGACCGCCGCCGGACTGGTTTTCGCGTTCACCATGATGTCGATGATCGTCAGTGACTTGCGGGTGGTCGGTCAGCTCGGCATGACCATCGGTATCGGCCTGATTGTCGACACACTGATCGTGCGGGCTTTCATGACGCCGGCCATCGCCGCGGCACTAGGGCGCTGGTTCTGGTGGCCGATCAACACCTTCGAGATCGTTCGGCGTGGCCGCGACGTTCAGTCACAGGAACCGACGACGGCACCGCTTCCTGTGGCGGATGCGGGACCACACTCGCAGCACACCCCCTGAAAAGTCTTGGGCTGCAGAGAGGAAATTCTCAGCCTGACCTCAGTGGATGCAGGCACTCTGACAGTGCGTACCAGAGGCGGACAGTGCCCTGACTGCATCTTGAGGAAGAAGGAACTATCCATGAACTACCAGCCTGGGCATCCGCCGTACGGAAACGAATTCCCATTGGGGCAGCACGGCTATCGGCAGATACACGGTGCATCGCCTGATACCCGGACACGCTACGCCTATGGCGAGACATTCCCGGACCGTGCCGAACTGGCTCCGAACCCCCTGCGCCGGAAACGTCTTCGCGCCATGGGGTTGACTTGCGGCGCCGTTGTGGTGGCCATCGCCGCCAGCGCCACCACGGCCGTCGTCGTGGTGAACCGCTCCGGGCACCCCGCCCCCGTAGCGCAGGTATCGAGCCCAGGAGTCCCCGGAAAGCCATCACTGCCAACGGGTTCAATACTTGGACAACCGGGCGGCACGCCTGCGGGCAACTCGGTCGAAGAGGTCTCGGCCAAGGTGTTGCCCAGTGTGGTGCAACTCAAGGTCCAAAGTGGGCAGCAGGGCGAGGAGGGGTCCGGCATAGTCCTGAGCGCCGACGGGTTGATCCTGACCAACAATCACGTCGTGGCCGCAGCCATGTCGGGTAGCGGCGATCTGGCGCCCTCGGCTCCCGCGCCCCGCGGGCCGCGCTCTAACCTTCCGCCCGGCATCCTTCCCGGCGAACAGCTGCCCGGCGGTTACCGGGACGGGTACGACGGCCAGGAACCGGATGGCTCCGATGGGCCCAACACCCGGCCTTCTGTCCGCTCTAGTAACGGCGTCAAGGCGACGGTGACCCTCGCCGACGGCCGTACGGTGCCGTTCACCGTGGTCGGCGCCGATCCCGCCGATGACATCGCGGTGGTCCGTGCCCAGGGCGTTTCCGACCTCACCCCGATCACCATCGGTTCGTCGAAAGACCTGAAGGTCGGACAGAACGTTGTCGCCATCGGCTCGCCCCTGGGTCTGCAGGGGACGGTGACAACCGGCATCATCAGCTCACTCCGTCGCCCGGTCGCTACCGGTGATGAGCAGAGCGGCCAACATTCGGTGATGAGTGCCATCCAAACGGATGCGGCTATCAACCCCGGCAACTCCGGCGGCGCGCTCGTCGACATGAACGGTGCGCTCATCGGTGTGAACTCGGCGATTGCTTCGCTGTCCGGGGGTCAGGACTCGCAGGGCGGCGGCCAGGCCGGCTCGATTGGCCTGGGCTTCGCCATCCCGGTAGATCAGGCGAAGCGCATCGCGGACGAACTGGTTTCCACCGGGACTGTGCGGCAGGCCTCGCTGGGCGTGCAGCTCGGCTCCGACCAGAACACACCTGGCGCGCTCGTGGCAGGAGTTATCCGCGGCAGCGCGGCGGCAACAGCCGGCCTGCCCAAGGGTGCCGTGATCACCAAGGTCGACGATCAGGTCATCGACGGCCCCGACGCTCTGGTGGCCGCGGTTCGCTCCAAGGCTCCAGGGGACAACATGACGCTCGTCTACGACGACCCATCGGGAGCGTCGCGGACGGTCCAGGTGACCCTGGGGCAGTCGGAAACGTAACGGTCGCTGACGACTCAGTCCCGCGCGAAGGCGGCCTGCGCGTCCGCGTCGTCAGTGAGGCGGACTCATGGCACCGGCGGGATTCCGTGCGTAGTGTCGAAGATGGCGTTGACGATAACTGCCGGAAATCGATGTGATGAACCTTCGGCTCACGCCTGTCTAGGGTGGAATACAGAAAGGGTTGAAACACATGGGAATTGCTGACGACGCAAAGAACACGGCGGATGACCTCAAGGGCCGTGCCAAGGAAGCTGTTGGAGCGGCGACCGGTGACGAAGATCTGAAGGCCGAAGGCCAGGTCGATCAGGGGATCGCCGCGGTCAAGCAGAAGGTGACCGATGCGGCGGACAAGCTCAAAGAAGGCGTGGACGCCCTCAAGGACAAGTTGACCGGGAACGCCTAGCGCTTCCGGCTGCTTGCCCGGGTGTCATCGCATCGAGATGAGTTGATCGATGTGATCCTCGGGTAATTCACCGTCAACCACGGCGGTAACGAACGTTTCGTTCAACACGATTTGTCCGCCGTGGTTGTCGAGGAATGCCGTGTCGGCGGCGTCCCGTCCGGTGGTAATCCGAACCATTGTTTCTCGGGGTGCCAGGCAGGTGGCGTCCACTACTCGCCATCGGTTGTCGACGACGGCCTCGGCGACTGCGTGAAAGTCCATGGGATCACAGCCCGGCGCGTACACCGCAACAAGCCGGGCCGGCACTTTGACGGCTCGCAACAGCGCCACCACCAGGTGTGCATAGTCGCGGCAGACTCCCGCCGCCGCCAAGAGGGTATCGACGGCACCGTCGATGGGGTCACTCGATCCTGGTGAATACGTCAAACGTGCACCGACCCAGGACGAGACCTTCTCCAAGAGAACTCGGGGTTCGGTGTGCTCACCGAATTCTGTTGCCGCGAAACCATAGAACTTGTCGGCCTCGGCGTAACGACTCGGGCGCAAGTACGTCGACAGGTCCGCGGCCTCGACAGGTACTTCGTCGGCCTGTCCGAGAATGGTTGCCGCATAAGAGACTTTGAGATTGCCCCCACCGACGTAGAGTCGGTGGATGCGGTTGCCGTGTTCGCCCGCGACCTCCTGGGCCTCCACCTGCTGTCCGTTCAGCTCCAGCGACAAGCTCTCCGTTACCTGGGCGCCAGGTAACGGCGCCACAGCGATCTGGAACTCCAGTGTCGATGCCGCCAGGACGTCCACGTTGAGCTGGGCTCGAACATCGCGCTTCATACCGTTCCTCCCCATAAAGTCAGTGGGCCCGCTTGTCGTGTCGAGCTACAAATGTGCTGGTTGGGACGACCGTACCGGCTGAGTGCCCTATTGGCACAAGTGGCGGCGACGGGCCCACTAGGACCGGTCGACCACGCAGCGGAAACCGATATGGGTGGTCGCGCTGTCTTGCGACTGTGGTGAGCGTGCTGCGGGCCGGTAGCGGTGGCAGTACTCGGGCGCGCACAGATGCGAACCGCCCTTGAGCGTCTGGTTCACCGAGGGATCCGGGTCGTTGGATGGGCTGCAGCACGATTTCGGCGCGGCCACCCCCGGCTCGAAACGGGTCGACGTCCATTCCCACACGTTGCCGATCATGTCGACAAGGCCAAACCGATTGGGTGGGAAGGTGCCTATAGGAGAGGTACCGCGCCAGCCCAGTGCCCCGTCGTTGCGATACGGGAACTTGCCTTGCCAGGTGTTGGCCATCAATTGCCCGTCCGGGGCCACCTCATCGCCCCAGGCATAGATCGTGGCACTGCCGCCGCGTGCGGCGTACTCCCATTCGGTTTCGGCAGGCAGCCGCCGGCCCGCCCAGCGGGCGTAGGCCACCGCGTCGGTGTAGGCCACCTGCACCACTGGATGATCTGTGGCGCAGTCGATATCGCTGTCCGGACCGAATGGGCGCCGCCAGCAGGCGCCCGGAACCCAGTCCCACCATTGCTGCCAGTCGCGGAGATTGACGGGGCCGCCCGTCGCGCGGAATGTCATGGCCCCGGGTACGAGATCGTCGGGCGCGGCACCGGGGTAGAGGGCTGGGTCCGGGGCCCTTTCGGCGACGGTCACGTACCCGGTCTGCGCGACGAACTCGCCGAACTGAGCGTTGGTGACGGGGTGGCGTTCGATCGCGAAGGCATCGACCGAAGCGATGCGCTCGGGCATCTCCTCGGGGTAGAAGGTGTTGCAGCCCATGGGAAATGACCCACCCGGTAATTCGATCAGTTCGGTCAGTGGCACTGCCGCCATGTATTGGTTCTATCAGATCACCGGTTGTAGGGCGCTTCCTGCACCCAATTGAAGCCGCGTTCCACGAGTGGGAACGAGTTTGGGTCCATCCTGGTGACGCGCAGATGGATCGTGTGCCCCGCGTAGTCGTCGCCGTCGACGATCATTTGGTTCGGTTGCCCCGGCCACCAGTACGTCAGCCTGATCCGCACCGGGTTCTCCTGGTAGGTGCCCAGCTCGATTTGGTGGGTGAGATCGATGAAGTGTTTCCGTGTGTCGATGGTGCCGCCGAAGACCTCGAACGAATCGTCCATACGCTGCACCGTCACCATCACCGGGGCGGACACATGGAATGGCTTATCGAATATCACTCTGCGCCAACGGATCTTGTCGGTTAGTAGCGGATCGCGGGAATAGCCCTCGGCGGAGAAGGTCTCCACCTGCCAGATGCCGTAAAGGTTGGGTGTGGGTCTGGTGAACTGTTGCCATCCCTGCCCGCCGAACGCGGCAAGCAGCGCCAGGCCCACGCACATCTGTGCGGCGAGCGCGATCCGGTTGGCCCGAGGGTGCGTGAACAGCTGCATTGTCGTGGCCGCTGGAACCGCGCGATCGGTGAAGAAGGCCGTCAACAGCCGCCGTGCGTAGGGAGCCAGTAGGAAAAGACTCAACAGCAGCAGCTGTGAGGACACCGTTTTGAGGCGGATGTCGTAGGTCATGTTGAGGATGAAGACCTGTGTCAGGTCGACGACACACACGAGGGCCCCGGCAGCGGCGGTTCGGGGCAGCAGCAGGAGCAGACCGCCGAGTACCTCGGCGAGACCGAGCAAGATTTGGTACGGCTGGGACACTCCTACCTGCGCCCACAGCACTCCGGCGGGGCTGAAGTTGCCGTACGGCTCGACGAGCCGGTTGAGCACGAAGGGCATCTGCGTCGGGATTACCTTCGCCATCCCGAAATAGAACATCGCGGTGGCGAGCACAAGCCGCAGGACCGTCCAGACCCATGCCTGTAGGCGGTCGTAGTGTTGCCGGTTTCGGTCGAGCACCGTCCAGATCGCCGTCGCGATGGCAGCCAAAGCGGCGATGCAGATCAGCGCCGTCCATTGGAATGCGCTGTCGCTGCCTACCTGGGTGCTCTGGACGCTCAGGCCGAGCAGATGTTCTCCGATCCACGCGATGGGCGCGCGGACCGCGTGGAACAGTCCGCGGATAGCCGACCATGGCCCGTCGATTCCAATGCCCGCCAGGATGATCGGGACGAGCCCCACCACCACCGCCAGGCCGAACGCGCCGAAGTAACAGGTCCCGAACCGGAAAGCGACCAGCGTCGCGGTGCCCCACCCCGGCCGCACGTGGCCCTCGCCCTCATCGCCGACTAGCGCGGCGCCCCCCTCGTTGCTCATCACCCCATAGTCCGGACGGAGAGGGAATTGCTCAAGTATTCGCCGGACAAGTGCTCTCGATCACGGCCTCAGCTGGCGCCCAGAAATCGCTGTAACCTGCCTAACGATCTGTAACCCGAACTGACATCACGAGGTGTTCCATGACCGTCCGTCAACTACTCGCCGCGTCCGCCGTGGCCTCAGCCTGGGCGCTCAGCTTCCCGGCATCGGCACACGCGGACGACAAGACGGTGACCTACGAGATCGTCTCGTCGACGGCGACCACCGCCAATGTCCAGTACTACGATGGCACCGAATTGCAGGCGACCGACAATGTCACTCTGCCGTGGAAGGTGGACGCGACCGTCGGCGATCTGTCCCGTGGCGCCAAGAAGCCCAACCACGCGGAGGTCAAGGCCGACTGGCGTTCCGGCCCGACACCGGATGCGGCCGTCACGGTCCGCATCTATCTGAACGACAAGGTGGTCTGCCAGAGCACGACCGGTACCGGTGAAGCCAGCTGCAATTACGCGACCTTCTCGTCCTACCTGGACACGGCCCCGCTGGCACCGCCTAAGTAGTCACCCGGTCGATGTGTTCGAAGAAGTGCGTCAGCACCGCCTCGGGCGCCTCGATCTGCGGCCAATGGCCGATGTTGTCGTCAAGTAGCACCACGTCGGGGTCGTGAATGACCTCGAGATAGCGCTCGGCCATATGCCGTCCGGAGTTCGGGTCGATGGGCCCGTCGATCAGCCGCATCGGTACGCCGGTTTCGCGCATGGCACGCACCCATCGGCTCCGGTTGGTGTACCGGTCGGTGATGAACCGGCCCACCTGATGCGTGACGCGCGCGCCGTCGTTGTACTCCAGCACCTGCTGAAAGAGAGATAGCAGCCGTGACGACGGTTTGGTGTCGGGGCCGAACATCTCGCTGACGGCGGCATCCAGAATGCGGCGCGACAGCGGCGTGCCCTGGAATCTGCTTGTCAAGTCGCCCAACGGTGTTCGTGACATCAACGTCTGTACGATCCGGGGGCGATAGGCCTCGATGAAAAGGCCGCCGTTGAGCCATGTCACCGAATCAATAGGCACCCGACCCCGCGACTGTTCCTCGAATTCGAAGCGCGCCAACAATTCCTGGCCCACCGAGTTCCCCAGGTCATGGGTGAGCAGGTGCACCCTTTCGATGCCCAGATAGGACAGCAGCGCCTCATGCATATCGGCGTGATCGAGAACCGAGTATCCGTACTGAACGGGCTTGTCGGAGAAGCCCATTCCGATCATGTCTGGGGCGATGACGGTGAACCGCTCCACCAGCTTCGGCCAGATGAGGGCCCAATCCCATGAGTTGAAGGGATAGCCGTGAACGAGTAGCAGGGGAGGTCCGCTGCCCTCGACGCGATAGAAGATGTCGAAACCCAAATAGTCGAAGTAATGCCCGGCGGCTTTCCATTCTTCGAGCTCAGCGTCCATCGCCGAAGTATACCGATCGGTCTGTGGCGTAACCGTGTCCCAACCTTGACGGGCTGGAGAACAACATCGGCCAGGATGGAGTCGTGTTCCGTCTTCTGACGCTGCCATGCGCCGCCCTCCTTGCTCTGGCCACCGTGCTTGTCGCACCCCCCGCCTCCGCGGAACCCTTCGTGCCCTGGTTCGCCCAGTCCGTCGGCAACGCGACGCAGGTGGTCGCGGTCAACGGCGCCGGCGGCTCCAAGGCCAAGATCGACGTGTTCCAGCGCAGCGGCAACGAATGGAAGGCCGTGTCCACGGGAATCCCTGCGCATGTGGGCTCGGCCGGATTCATCGACAAGGCACGCGAAGGGGCATCGGCGACCCCCAACGGCGTCTACTCGCTGGACTGGGCCTTTGGTACTGCACCGCCGCCCCCGAGCGGGCTGCGCTACGTCCAGGTCGGACCGAACGACTGGTGGGACGGGGATAGCAACAGCCCCACCTACAACACGCATCAGCAGTGCGCCAAGGCCGAGTGCCCGTTCAACACCTCGCAGAGCGAGAACCTCCCGATCCCGCAGTACAAGCACGCCATCGTCATGGGTGTGAACAAGGACAGAGTCCCCGGCGGCGGCTCGGCCTTCTTCGTCCACACCACCGACGGCGGCGCGACCGCGGGCTGCGTATCTCTCGACGACGCCACCCTGGTCCAGTTGATCGGCTGGCTGCGGCCGGGAGCGGTTATTGCCGTTAAAGGTTAGTTACTAACAGGCGTTTTCCAGGTTGAGCCATCACCATGGTTGGGTGTCCGCAATCCGCCTGCTGCCGTTGAGCGTTGTGCTGCTGGCCGCGGCATGCGGGACCGGCCCAGGGGTACAGCCAGCCGCGGTGGTTCCGGCCGCTGCGGCGCAGGCCACGCCACCGCCGTGGTTCGCACAGTCCGTCGGTACCGCAGCGCAAGTGGTGTCGGTCCAAGGGACAGGTGGCACCAAGGCGGTTATCGGCATCTGGCAGCGTGCGGGTGACACCTGGGAACCCGTCGAGCAGGAGATCCCCTCCGATATCGGGGCGGCCGGGTTCGCGGATACCGCGAGCGATGACAGCCCGGCGACCCCCACGGGTGTGTTCAGCCTTGACTACGCCTTTGGCACCGAACCGTCGGTGGCCCGCAGCCTGGACTACCTGCACGTCGACGCCGACGATTGGTGGGATGGCGATCCGGCCAGTGCCGGCTACAACACCCACCAGCGGTGTGCGGAATCCACCTGCACATTCGACACATCGCTGAGCGAGGAGCTCGACGGCTACTCGCGCGCGATCGTCATGGGCGTCAACAAGTCGCACAAACCCGGCGGCGGATCGGCGTTCTTTGTGCATGCATCTGACGGCGGACCTTCCGGCGGTTGCGTGACGCTCGATGACGCCGCACTTGTCCGACTGATCGGCTGGCTACGACCGGGCGCAGTCATCGCCATCAAGGGATAGTCGCGGCGGGCATCGGTCCCGCTCGACGCCACCCGGCCCGAGCCGCTTCGCACAAGCGGCTCATCGGTACGCTCGCCGGGTGCTGCTATCCGATCGCGATATCCGTGCCGAGCTTGACGCCGGACGCCTCGGCATCGACCCGTTCGACGCCACCCTCATCCAGCCGTCGAGCATCGACGTGCGACTCGACAGCCTGTTCCGGGTGTTCAACAACACCCGTTACACGCATATCGACCCCAAAGAACGCCAGGACGAGCTGACCAGTCTGGTCGAGCCGGGCGAGGGGGAGTCGTTCGTGCTGCATCCCGGCGAATTCGTGCTCGGATCCACGCTGGAGATCTGCTCGCTACCCGATGACCTCGCGGGAAGGCTGGAAGGAAAGTCCTCGCTGGGACGTCTGGGCCTGCTGACCCACTCCACCGCGGGATTCATCGACCCCGGTTTCTCCGGACACATCACCCTGGAGCTTTCGAACGTCGCCAACCTGCCGATCACGCTGTGGCCGGGCATGAAAATCGGGCAACTCTGTCTGCTGCGCCTGACGTCTCCGGCCGAACATCCGTACGGCAGTGCGGGGGTAGGGTCGAAGTACCAGGGGCAGCGCGGTCCGACCCCGTCGCGCTCCTACCAGAACTTCATCAACCCCTAGCCGGGGTAACGCGTCAGCCGGCATGGCCGATACACAATCGGCGGCAATTTGAACTTTTTGGTGGCCCTGACGCGTTGATCGTGTGACGGTCGATTGGTAGCGGAGGATCTGACGTGGACGTCGTACTTGGTGTCTCGATGACACCGACGACTGCCCGGCTGGTGCTCGTCGAGGGCGCGGGTGCAGACGGCAGAATCGTCGACACCGACACCATCATCGTCTCCGAGGGCGAAGGTAGCGCCAGCGACCAGGTGCTTTCCGCGATAGTGGGCACCCGCGACGGCATGATCGACGGGGGGCATCAGCTGATCTCCACCGGTGTGGTGTGGAGCGATCACGCCGAGGCCGCCGCGCTACGTGACTCCCTGGCCAGCCGCGGGATCGACGGTGTCGAGTTCTTCTCCGCACTGCATGCCGGAGGTGCACTCGCCAAGGCCGCCAGCAATGTCACCGGATACGAGAAGTCGGCGCTGCTGGTCATCGAACCGGAGAACGCGACCCTCGCCGTGGTCGACTCCGCCGATGGATCGATCGTCGGTCTGGCCAGCGAGCCGCTCATCGCCGGGGTCACCCCCGGGGTCCTGGCAAGCCTGGTGAATCCGCTCAAGGGCCACGAGAACGCACCCGACGGGGTGTTCTTGCTGGGCCTGGGCACCGACGTCTCCGATCTCACCGATCCGTTGGGAGAAGCGATCTCCCTTCCGGTGAACTCCCCGGACCAGCCCGAACTGGCCTTGGCCCGCGGCGCCGCGCTGGCGTCGGCACAGGAACCGGATTTCGAGGCCAGTACCGCGCTTTTGGGACAGGCCTACTCGCTGGAGGGGCCGACGGGGTCGGGCTTTGTGCACCCCGGAGCAAGCACAGTGGTCACCGAAAGTGCCGGTGGGTTCGGGGACGCGAAGACCGAGCTGCGCGAACTCGAGGACTTCGATGACCAACCGGCCGAGCGTAAACCGTTCCTGCTGGTCGGTGCGCCGCTGCTGCTGGTTTTCGGCATCTGCTCGATAGCGCTTGCCGTCTCGTTGACGGTGACGGTGCGCTCCACGGTGGACCAGGGACCGTCCTCGCCGGACCGAGCCGTCGTCCAGAACCCGGTGCAGAACGCCCTACCGCCCGAGGCGCCCAAGCAACCCCCACCGGCACCCGTCGAGGTGCCCGCACCCGCCCCCGTACAGCAGGTGGTGGCGCCGGCTCCGCAACACAACCCCGCGCCTGCGGCAGTCAAGCCCGCCGCCCCCGTCCAGCCCGCTCCGCAGGCACCCGCGCCCGCGCCGGAGGCGCCACCACCACCGCCGGCGGCACCAGCCCCGGAGGAGCCCGTGCCGGTCGCACCGCCGCCCGCCATCGTGCCGGTGCCGATTCCGTTGTTCCCGCCGGTCTGGGAACAGCCGAGGCGCCAGGAGAATCCGTGGTGGCCGCCGCCGCGCACCCGGCCGACCTACGCACCGCCCACCTACACCCCGACGTGGTCGCCTCCCACTCAGACGTGGACCCCGCCGACACAGACGCAGCAGCCACCCATCATTTCGATTCCTGGCCTGCCACCCATCGGGGGCGGCGATTCCGATAACGGTTCCTCGGGAGGCTCCCGCGGCGGCTCGCGCGGAGGCTCCGACAGCAGCTCCGGTCGTGGTGGCTGGGGTGACAACGACTCCGGCAGCAGCCGCGGGGGCTGGGGAGACAGCGGGTCCTCCCGCGGCGGCTCTGACAGCGGTTCTCGTGGTGGTTCCGACAGCGGTTCCTCGCGGGGCGGCCGGGGCGATAGCGGCGGGTCACGGGGCGGTTGGGGCGATAGTGGTGGCTCGCACGGGGGCGGTTCCGGCAGCGGATCCAGTGGTGGATCGAACTCGGGATTCCCCTGGCCGTTTGGCGGGCGTTAATATCCGCTAAATCCTGAATTCACTGTGCTTTTCGCCGTACATCCGGCGTTAGGACACCGATGGTGCGGCGTATCCAGGTTGCTAACCCTGTAGGCCTATATAGACAGTATGAGATGCACCGTTTTTGGAACCGGGTACCTCGGAGCCACCCATGCCGCCTGCATGGCCGAGCTTGGCCACGAGGTGCTTGGCATTGACATCGACCCGGGCAAGGTCGCCAAACTCTCGGGCGGCGACATCCCCTTCTACGAGCCGGGTCTGCGAAAGATACTGCAGAGCAACATCGCAGCCGGTCGGCTGCGCTTCACCACGAGCTACGCCGAGGCCGCCGAATTCGCCGATGTGCACTTCCTGGGTGTCGGTACGCCCCAGAAGAAGGGTGAATACGGGGCGGATCTGAGCCACGTCCACTCGGTGATCGACACCCTGGTCCCGCTGCTGACCCGGACGGCGGTCATCATCGGTAAGTCGACGGTCCCTGTCGGCACCGCGCGCGAATTAAGCCAGCGGGCAGACGGATTCGCGGCCGAAGGCGTGGACGTCGAGATCGCTTGGAACCCGGAGTTTCTCCGCGAGGGCTACGCCGTCAAGGACACCCTGCACCCGGACCGCATCGTGCTGGGCGTGCAGCGGGATTCCGATCGCGCCGAGAAGCTTGTCCGCGAGCTGTACGGGCCGATCCTCGACGAGGAAGTCCCGTTCATCGTCACAGACCTGGAAACCGCCGAACTGGTGAAGGTTTCGGCCAATGCCTTCCTGGCCACCAAGATCTCGTTCATCAACGCCATCTCCGAGGTATGCGAGGCGGTGGGCGCCGACGTGACCACGCTGGCCGACGCGCTCGGGCACGACCCGCGCATCGGTCGCCGATTTCTCAACGCAGGCTTGGGTTTCGGCGGGGGATGCCTGCCCAAGGACATTCGGGCATTCATGGCGCGCGCCGGCGAGCTGGGCGCCAGCCACGCCCTGACCTTCCTGCGCGAGGTCGACAGCATCAACATGCGGCGGCGCACCCGGATGGTGGAGCTCGCCACCAAGGCGTGCGGCGGATCGCTGCTCGGCGCCAATATCGCGGTGCTGGGTGCGGCGTTCAAGCCGGAGTCCGATGACGTCCGCGACTCTCCAGCGCTGAATGTTGCGGGCCTCCTGCAGCTCAACGGTGCGGCGGTCAACGTCTACGACCCGAAGGCGCTGGAGAACTCCCGGCGGCTCTTCCCGACGTTGAACTACGCCACCTCTGCGCTGGAGGCCGCTGACCGTGCCGATGCCGTCCTGCTGCTGACCGAATGGCAGGAGTTCGTCGATATCGATCCCGATGAGCTGGCCAAGGTGGTGCGCACCAAAGTGATTGTGGACGGCCGCAATTGCCTGGATAACGCCAAATGGGTAAATGCCAGATGGCGAGTGTTCTGCCTGGGTAAGCGTGTGGACGAGCTGACGCACGCCTGACGTAGTGCGCCGGGGACGCTACTGGCGATAGCTCACCAGGAAGTTGCCCAACCGCTCGATGGCGACCGCGAGGTCACGTGCCCACGGCAACGTGACGATCCGAAGATGATCGGGCTCAGGCCAATTGAAGCCCGTGCCCTGCGTCAGCAGGATCTTCTCGTTCAACAGCAGATCGAGCACCAGCTGGTCGTCATCGTGGATCTCGTGCACCTCGGGGTCGAGCCGCGGGAATGCATAGAGCGCACCCTTCGGCTTGACGCAGGAGACCCCGGGAATCTCATTGAGCTTCGTCCAGGCCACATCGCGCTGTTCCAGGAGACGGCCACCGGGCAGCACCAGGTCGTCGATGCTCTGATGCCCACCGAGGGCCACCTGAATCGCGTGCTGGGCAGGCACATTTGGACACAAGCGCATATTGGCCAGCAGGTTGACGCCCTCCAGCAGGCTGGCCGCGTGGTCCTTGGGACCGGTGATGGCCAGCCACGCGGACCGGTAGCCCGCCACCCGGTATGCCTTGGACAGGCCGTTGAAGGTGAAGCACAACAGATCCGGGGCCAGTGATGCGACGCTGAGGTGCTCGGCATCGTCGTAGAGGATCTTGTCGTAGATCTCGTCGGCCAAGAGCAGCAGCTGATGCTTGCGTGCCAGATCGACCATCCGGGTGAGGATTTCGCGGGTGTACACCGCGCCGGTTGGGTTGTTCGGGTTGATGATGACGAGAGCCTTGGTGCGTTCGGTGATCTTGGATTCCAGATCCTCGAGATCCGGCATCCAGCCGTTGGTCTCGTCGCACATGTAATGCACCGCGGTGCCGCCCGCGAGTGAGGTCGCGGCCGTCCACAGCGGGTAGTCGGGTGCCGGGATGAGCACCTGATCGCCGTTGTCCAGCAGCGCCTGGGTGGTCATGGTGATGAGCTCGGACACTCCATTGCCCAGGAAGACGTCGTCGACATCCAGATAGGGGAACCCGTCGACCAGCTCGTAGCGGGTGACCACTGCGCGCCGCGCGGGGAGGATGCCCTTGGAATCGGAGTACCCCTGTGCGTACGGGAGGGCCTGGATGATGTCGCGCATGATGACATCGGGCGCTTCGAAACCGAACGGTGCTGGGTTGCCGATGTTGAGCTTGAGGATGCGGTGCCCCTCGGCCTCCAGCCGGGCGGCGTGAGCGTGTACCGGACCCCTGATCTCGTACAGGACGTCTTGCAGCTTGGTGGACTGCGCAAAGACCCGCTGTTGCTGTCTCGGCGAGATGCCGGGTACGCGCGAAGGCACGCCCGTCGGCAGGTTATCGGTACTCACGGTCCCAATGGTCGCAGAGCTGTCCAGCCAATATCTAATTTCGACGGCCTGGGCGGCGTGCCCCTGGAGCCACACCAAGTCCCTTGACCGGCGGCTCCGGCTGGGGTTCGGGAGCAGGCGCCTCTTCCTTGGCTGCGGGCTCGGTGGTTTCCGATGCAGTAGCCGGCTGCTCAGGTTCGGGAGCAGGAGCGGCAGCCGGGGCGGGAGCGGCCGCGGCAGGAGCTGCCTTCTTGGCTCCGGGACGCCTGGCACCCGCGGCAATGCCGAGGCCTGTCACCGGTGGCTCCGGAGTCGCCGGTGGTTCGGGTGCCGCAGGAGCGGCCGGCGCCGCTGCCTCGGGTTCGGGCGCCGCGGCGGGAGCCGATTCAGCGGGCGCTGTCGGGGCTGCCTTCTTGGCTCCGGGGCGTTTGGCTCCGGTGGCCATGCCGAGTCCCTTGACGGGCGGCACGGGTGCGGCTGGAGCCTCGGACGTCGGCTCGGCTGCCGCGGTCGATTCGGCAGGTGCCGCCGGAGCTGCTTTCTTGGCTCCGGGGCGTTTGGCTCCGGTGGCCATGCCGAGTCCCTTGACAGGTGGCGCGGGTGCCGCGGGTGCGGCCTCTGTGGCGGGTGTCGCTGTAGTTGCCTCGGCAGCGGGTGCCGCCTTCTTGGCTCCGGGACGCTTGGCCCCGGTGGCCAATCCCAGGCCCTTGACCGGTGCGGCGGGGGCCTCGGCGGCTGGTGCTGTGCTGGCGGCAGGAGCCGAGGCTTTCTTGGCTCCGGGACGTTTGGCCCCGGTCGCCATCCCCAGGCCCGATACGGGTTTTGCGTCAGCTGTACCGGTTTCGGGTGCGGCTGCCTCGACGGTCTCTTCCGCCGGTGTTTCCACCTCGGCCGCAACGGGTTCGGGTTCTGCGACCTTGGTTGCCGCGGATGCGGCCGCGGCAGCTGCAGCAGTTCCCTTGGCGGGCAATGCCTTCCGAACTTCCTCGGTGCGGCCCACGGATTCGAGCAGCAGCTGTGCGACGTCCACGACCTCCACGGCACCGGAATCGTCGCGCGCGGTCACACCGTCGGTCAGCATCACTCGGCAGAACGGGCAGCCCGTCGCAATCTTGGAAGCCGGGGTGGCCAGGGCCTCGTCAACACGATCGATGTTGATGCGTTTACCGAGCTGCTCTTCCATCCACATGCGGGCGCCGCCGGCACCACAGCACATGGAACGCTCTCCATGCCTTGGCATTTCGGTCAAGGCGGCGCCGGAAGCGCCGATCAGCTCACGCGGTGCGCTGTACACCTTGTTGTGGCGGCCCAGGTAGCACGGGTCGTGGTAGGTGACATCTTGTGAGACTGGAGCAACGGGGACCAATTTCTTGTCGCGTACCAGCCGGTTCAACAGCTGCGTGTGGTGCACCACCTGGTAGTCGCCGCCGACCTGCGGGTACTCATTGCCGAGCGCGTTGAAGCAGTGCGCGCAGGTCACCACGATCTTGCGCTGCTTCTGCTCGACACCCTCGAACACCGAATTGAGCAGCTCGATGTTCTGCATGGCCAGCTGTTGGAACAGGAACTCGTTACCGGCGCGGCGGGCGGAATCACCCGTGCAGGTCTCATCGGCGCCGAGCACCAGGAACTTCGTCCCGGCGAGGGCCAGCAGCTCGGCGACGGCCTTGGTGGTCTTCTTGGCGCGGTCCTCGTAGGCACCCGCGCAGCCCACCCAGAACAGGTACTCGTAATCGGCGAAGCTATCGACGTCCTGGCCGAATACCGGGACGTCGAAGTCGATTTCGTCGATCCAGTTGAGGCGGTCCTTGGCGTTCTGACCCCAGGGGTTGCCCTTGTTCTCCAGGTTCTTGAACAGGCCCGCAAGCTCGCTGGGGAATTCCGATTCGATGAGCACCTGGTAGCGGCGCATATCGATGATGTGGTCGACGTGCTCGATATCGACGGGGCACTGCTCGACGCAGGCACCACAGGTGGTGCAGCTCCACAGCACCTCGTGGTCGATAACAGCACCTTCGCCGCCCACCAGCGGCCGCGTGCCCTCTGCGATCTCGGCCTCGGAAAGTTTCGCGAGCTTGGCTTCATCTCCACCGGCCAGCAGGTATGGCGCCTTGGCATACGTGTGGTCACGCAGCGAGGTGATCAGCAGCTTCGGGGACAGTGGCTTACCGGTGTTCCAGGCGGGGCACTGGCTCTGGCAGCGGCCGCACTCGGTACAGGTCGTGAGGTCCAGCAGGTCCTTCCAGCTGAAGTCCTCGACCTTGCCCGCGCCGAACGCGTCGACATCGGGATCGGCGTTCTCCATTTCCAGCACCTTGCCGCCGGACATCATCGGCTTGGCCGCGCCCAGCGCGACGCCACCATCGGCCTCACGCTTGAAATAGATGTTGAAGAACGCCGCGAAGCGGTGCCACGCCACGCCCCATACCAGGTTGCGCCCGACCAGCAGCAGGAACAGCCCGCCGAAGAACATCACGGATAGTGATAGCGCCGACACCAGCAGCGGGCTTTCCGGCAGCAGCTTGGCCACCTGCGAGCTGACCGGGTCCGAGTACGGGTTGCTGTGGTGGTAGGTCGCGATCTTGCTGGATTTCACCAGCAGCATGCCGAGGCCCTCGCTGAGCACGACCATCTCGATCGTGTACGCGGCGATGAAGTTGGAGCCGCCGAAGCGCGACAGCCGCTCGGGCTTGCGAGGGTGGTTGAGCTGCCGGATCACGATCATGGTGGTGATACCGACGATGGTGCCGACGCCGAGGAACTCGATCCAGAGCTCCCAGGCGAAGGAGGCGCCGAAGAAGGGCCAGTGAAACTCGGGATTGAACGTCTGTCCGTAGGACTCGAAGTAGTGCAGGAAGCCGCCGAGGAAGCCGACCATCACCAGCCAGTGGGCCCAGCCGACGGTGCGGAACTTGTTCATCCGCGTATGCGCGACGACTTCGACGATGACCGTCTTGACGCGCGGGAGGACCGGGCGCCACCTGGTGCCGTCGGGCTGCCCGGAGAGGATGACGCGGAGCATCTTGACGACGCCGCTACCGAACGAGCTCCATGCAGCCAGGCTGTAGATAACGCCGATAATTCCGAGAATGATCGTCGCGGTGCTCACGGTGGTGCTGACCTCCCGGTCCCGAGAAGTTACTCGTCAGTAACAAGTGTAATGTTACTCGTCGGTAACTTATGTCCGATGCCAGGTCATCGTCGCATTGAAGGAGTCGAAAGTCCTATTCAGGCTTACCTAACCCGCCCGACACGCTGAACTTTGATCAGTTCGAGTTCACGATCGTGCGCAGCATCGAGAACATGTCAGAGCGTGATTCGGCACCGAGGCGTCGCCTGATACGTGCCACGTGATGCTCGACCGTCTTAGCCGAAATGAACAGTTGCGCACCGATATCGCGATACGGAAGCCCTCGCAGGAGCAGCTCGGCGACCTCACGCTCGCGATCGGAAAGACGTATCGACGAGCCGCTTGCGCGAAGAGGATCAAGCCCGGACGCCGGGGAATCGGGGGCTGAGGACGGCTGGATTGTCCCGTCGCGGCTGTCGGTCGTAGCCGATGGCGCTCGTAGATCACGGGCCAGTGCAAGCATCGCGGCAGCGACCTTCGGGTCGTTCGCGTGCAGCGCGGCCTGGCTGGCCAGCCGGGTGGCATCCCAGCCCAGACCGGTATCTGCCAGCATCCGTGCGGCGCTGTCCACCTCCGCCCCATCCACCTGATTGGCGAGCACGCGCAGCCAGGTGCGCCCGGCCGTTGCCAGGGTGCGCGCATAGGTGCTGGACCCGGCGGCCGCAGCAAGCGCCTGCCCGTGTGGGGCGAGGTTCTCCGGTGAATTGGTCAGGATCGCGGCATGCACGCCAGCCCACCGCAGTGGCGCGGACCACGCGATCGGATCGCCGAGATGCGCCAAAACAGAGAAGGCGCGGTCGACGTGATGCGCCATGGCGTCCAGGGTGCGCAACCGCGCAGCTGCCACCCACAGTTCGCCGACCGGCAGCAGTGTGTAGAGGTCGATCGAATACGCAGACAAGGCATCCATGGAGGCTTGCCAGTGCTGACGAAGCGGACCGGTATCCCCGTGACGCCGCGCGATGCCGGTTCGCAACGACTCGGAGAACAGCCTGTCGCGGCGGGAGAGCTCCGCGTCAGTCCCGGGTAGCCACTGAGTGGCACCGGTCAGATCGCCGGACAGCATGGCGATCCAGGCCACGAGCAGCCGGTGCCGCACACCGAACGCGTCATGCGGCCGATCGGTGCGGACCGCGTCGGTGAGAATGCTGCGGGCCCGTGCCACCTCGCCACCGTGCAGCATGGTCAACGCCGCGAGAGCGACGGTGCTGTCGGGGGTGAAGGACGATGTGGATGGCTGTTGTGTGACCGCTTGCCCCAGCAGAGACAGTGCTTCCTGGCTACGGCCCTCAACGGACGCGATGACCCCCAGTGCGGCATTCCGTGTGGCCGTGGCGGATGTTGTCGGCGGAGCTCCTGTGTTGTCTTCCAAGGATTTTCGCGCACGTGCCAGCTGGCCGGTGCCGACGAAAATCGGCGCCGCGGACAGGGCTGTCAGGCCGTCCATATCGGAACCCAGCCAGTCGTACAACGCCGCCGCCTGGCCGGAGTCGCCGTTGTGGCATGCGATGGCGGCCGCGATGCGGACGGCTGCGGCGCGATGTCCCGGGTCGGTGGAGGTGAGCACCTCATCCAACTGCGCGGCGGCAGCGGCCAGGTCACCCGAACGAGCCAGGGATTCGGCCAGTGGCACTCTGAGCGGGCCCGGCTCGGCACCTGCGGACAGGGCGGCCTGGTACAGGTCGGACGCGCCGAGGGGATCGGATTCAGCTGCCGCCCATTCCGATAGCAGCCTGGCGATCTCCGGATCACGCAGTCCGTGCGCGACCAGGGCCAGGGCCAAATCGATGGACACCGAACCGATGTCGAGCTGTGTGCGCAGTAGCGATCGTTCAAGATCGAGGTGCCGCGCCGCTCCGAGCAGTCGTGCGGCGCAGCCGTGCACCCTTGCCGCGAAAGCGATCTGACCGGGGCTGGGAATCAGTCCACTCGCCAGCGCCTCGTCGAGCAGGTCTTCGGCATCGGAAAGGGCAAGCGCCACAGCAATATCGGAGGCACCGATGCCGGCGTCCAAGGACATCAGCAGCACAGCGGCCTGGGCGAGCGGGGAGAGGCGACGCAGCTGCTCGTCGATGCGGGAATCGATCGCGCGTAGCGCCGACCCAAGCGGATCCACCTCGCCGAGATGGTCGATGGCCGCCGCCGCAAGGGCCGGCACACCGCCGGTGGCGGAGGCGATTTCATCCGAAAGGACAGATGACCGAGGTGAAAGCCGGGCGATATCGCCCGCGTTGACAGGGTGAAGGGCGATTGACGGGGATTCGCGTTCCAAGGTCTGGAAGAGGGCGCGAAGGGCGGGATTGCGTCGAGGTGACGCCGCCACCACGACGATCGCGGCCGGATCGTTCTCCACGACTCCGCGCAGAGTATCGAGCTGGCGATCGGTCAAGGACTCCGCGTCGTCGATGACGAACGGACCGGCATTTCCGCTCGGCACGGTCTCGGGGACATGGTTTACCGGAGGTGTGCCGGCGGTGCTCAACGCGTCCCGAACCCGGGTCAACACGGACGTCTTGCCGCTACCTGCCGTCCCGGTGATAAGGACCTTCACGGCACCGCCCGCAGACAGCGCCATGGTGATAGTCGTTATCGCCGAGGCGATTCCATCGAATGTCCCGGAGAGCCCGTTGTCGCGAGGGGTGTTCAGTTGGCTGGACCGATCGGGATCGGCGGCAACCCCGGGATCGTGATCGCCGGACGCGATATGGATGTGGAGACGGGCTGCGTCGTCGTGGTCGGCGGCGTAGTTGTCGTCGGCGGGGTAGTGGTGGTGGTCGGGGGTGTCGTAGTCGTGGTGGTGGTCGTTGTCGTTGTGGTGGTCGTAGTTGTGGTGGTGGTCGGGGGTGTCGTTGTCGTTGTGGTGGTCGTCGGTGGCGGTGGCGGCGGCGGTGGTGGTGGCGCGACCGACTGCGAAACGGTATGTGTCTGTGGCGGCGGCGGGGGTTCCGGCGACGGAGGTGGCGGCGGCTCGGACGGAGCATCGCCCGTGCTCGGCACCACGCTGACACTAGGTGTCGTCGGGGCCGGGGCCGGCGATTCGCTGCTGGTCAGCGACACCATCATTCCGGTGAAGGCGATACCGGCCACGGCGGCCGCCGCGATGAACCACACCAGCGGTCGGCGATACCACGGCAGCGGTGGGTAGTCGTCGTAATCGTCATCGGCCTCATACGGTGCGTGGCCAAACTGAAGCTCGGGGCGCGCGGTGGTCGGCTCGGCGGGGCCATGGAACTCGTTGTCGAGGTCGACGGCGTATCCGGTGCTGTACGGGCTCTGGTAACCCGTTTCTTGTAGCGGTGACAGATCGGGAGCCGAATCATCTTGAGACCACGCTAATTCCGGCTCGTCACTCGCGGCCGCCGCCACCGGAGCGGCAAAGGTTCCGGTACCGGTTGGTGCCGGGCGCATCATGGTGGCATCGCTCTGCGGTTGCTCAACCGGCCGCATCGCTGTGGCGTCCTGAGGCGGCAGATCCGGCCGGGTGGCAAGCAGGGCCACTCCGCGCGCCGCCGCGAGCTGCGGCTGGGGGGCGGTGATGACGGGTACCCGCATCCGCTCGGAAAGCTGTTGGGTGACAAGCGGAATGCTGGCACCGCCGCCCACCGAGGCGACGGCGACGATGTTCGCCGGGTGAATTCCGTTGCGCTCCACGGTGTCCTGTATCGCGCTGATCAGGTTGGACAGCGGGCCACGTAGGTGGTCCTCAAGCTCGGCGCGAGTGAGCCGGACATCTGTGGTGATGCCGGGCAGTTCCACCGGCACCGAGGTCGCGGTCTCGCCGGAGAGCCGCTCCTTGGCCAAACGGCACTGATCACGCAGCCGCGTCAGTGCGCCCATCGACGTAGTGCCCTCGGGGTCCTGGTTCAGGTCGGTAAGCACCTGAGTCAGCAGCATCTGGTCGACCTGCTGGCCGGAGAACTCGACAGATCGGACGGTCTGCCCGATCTGCTGGAATCCGCGTGCCGCATCGGCGAGGGTGATGCTGCTGCCTGAACCGCCGAGATCGCACACCACCACAACGCCGCGGTCTGGCACTCCCGGCCCTGCCGCTAGTGACTCCAGGGCGGCGCGCGCATCCGGGATCAGCTTCAGCTGCCTGCCGCCCGGAGCGAGGGCTGGAACGCGGTCGATCGCGTCACGGAGCGTGCTGACGGTCTGAGGGCTCCAGTGAGCGGGGATAGAGGCGGACAGCACGGGAGGCGCGGTGAAGTCGGCACCGGCGGCGGCGTCGGCGATCAGCACACGCATAGCCTCGGTGAGTGCCCATTCGGCCCGGTGGACCGATCCGTCCGCCGCGACGATCCCCACGGGGTCGCCGACCCTGCCGACGAAACCGGTGAGCGTCAACCCCGGATGACTGGGGACACCCACCTCGGGCGGACCGTCCTCGTGGAGGGTGAGAATCGAACTCCGGACGACGGGTTGGCTCTGTGGGTCGTCGGGTGTCGCGACCAGTTGAGTGGCGCCGATCGACAGTCCCAGTGCGTTGGCCATACCTATCCGTTCGTTCTGCGGTGCTGTGATGTTTCACCCCGCGGCCCAACAGTAGGGGATGACGCCCGTCACACCCCCTAATGACGAGACATCCCCTAACGCGCGTCCCCCAATGGGGTACCGGCCAGCAACGGGTCGCTCCCCGTAGCCGGGGCTCGGGGCGACTCCTACCATCGCAGACATGGGCAATAACCTGCTGGATTTCGTCATGGCACTGGTCCGTGACCAGGATATGGCCGCGCAGTACGCGGCCAATCCCGCGCAAGTCATCGCCGACGCGCATCTGGACGGCGTCCAGCCCGCGGATGTCTCCGCGCTTATCCCGGTGGTCAGCGAGTCGATACCGGCCGCCCTGGGAACACAGGCCGCACAGCTCGCCGCCAACCCGGCGGCGGCCGATCTATCGCAGACGGTGCATACGGCACTGCCGGCCGACAACATCTGGGCAAGTGGTGCGGCGGTATCGGCGTTCGATTCACCGTTCACCGCGCCGAGGCACGACCCGAGCCTGGATGCAGGCCTACATGCCGTGACGAATGCGGTATCAGACCTGAGTACTCGGCAGGACGCGATCACCATCCCCGACGAGTACGGCCCGTCCGCGGGCAGCGCCGTTTCGGCGATCGACCAGTTCCAGGCCCCGCTGCACACTCCCGATAGCGGGTTCGAGAGCACGCATTCCGGTGTCATCGGCGACGAGTTCGGAGCCGGTGCCGCGTCCGGGCTGCATGATCCGTTCCTGGATCTGGGGCAGGACACCGCGATCGATCACGGGCACCACGACACCGGGATCGACCACTTCTGACGTTTCCTGACCAAAAACCGCCCGGCCAACCCCCTCTGGCCGGGCGGTTTTTGTTGATTTACCAGCCTCTTCACAGCACCCCCTAGCGTTCCCCTAATCCCCTAATGGAGATGGACTCAGACCCCCATGGGGGATCGGTCGAGAAGGGGATGTTCTCCCGTTTTCAGGGGTCTTCCAGGTCCATAGGTTTGTATTCAGTTCGACCGGACAGACCGGTTGACTCCGATCACCAAAGGGAGACCTCAATGTCCATCATCGACTTCATCCTCAACCTCTTCCGCGACCCGGTTCAGGCCGCAAGCTACGTCGCCGACCCGCAGACCTCCCTGGCCAACGCCGGGCTCTCTGCCGTCACCGCCGCTCAGGTCGGCGCCGTGATGCCGGTTGTCGCCGAGTCGGTCGCCTCCAACTACGGCTACCAGTCGCAGTGGGTCAGCACCGGTAGCCCGATGAACGATCTGTCGGGCAACCTGCAGAACTACTACGCCGCGCAGCCCGATGCCCCGAGCATCCTGTCGCCGTCGCTGCTGAGCCCCCGGGACAACTTCAGCCCCCGTAACAACGACTTCATGAGCCACAACGACACCGAGTTCGCGAGCCACAACCCAATCGCGAGCGGCAACCAGGTCATGAGCCCGAGCGGGAACGTCGACAGCTTCAACCGCGGTCCGCTGCTGGACCTGAGCTTCGGTGATCTGCAGTTCGGTAACCGCGACACCAACGCCATCGGCGACGGCGCGGTGGCCGTGGGCGGAAGCAACTCCGGTCCCATCGCCTCCGGCAAGGGATCCACCGCAGTCAACGGTGATGTGCGCGACAGCAACATCATCAACGCCGACCACGGCGGAAAGGTCAACGTGGACCAGAGTGACACTCGGGTCGGCGGCGACTACACCAACGTCAGCGGGCACGGGTCTGCAGGCATCGACAAGAGCGTGACCGTCGTCGACGATCACTCGCAGCGGAACACCACCAACATCAATGACTCGTTCAACACCGATCGCTCGACGAACATCGGCTCGGGTAACACCACCCACACCGATATCGCCTCGCACAACCAGGTGAAGACGCAGACCGATATCGGCTCGCACAACCAGACGAGCACCAGCACCGATATCGCCTCGCACAACAAGGTGAACACCGATATCGCGTCCAACAACCAGGCGCACACCGGCACCTCGTTGAGCAACTCGCACACCAACGCGATCAACGACTCGCTGAACACCTCGCACTCCGCATCCAGCAGCGCAGCGGTGAGCAACTCGCACTCCAGCGCCATCAACGATTCGTTGAGCAGCCCGCTCAACGCCTCGCACAGCTCGGCGGGCTCGATGAACCAATCCTTCGATTCATCGTTGGGTTCGCACGGCGCAGCCGGCACCGGGTTCGAGGCGCAGGCTCAGGCGCAGGGACACGGCGCGGTCGCAGACCACACCACCCTGCCGGGAACCGAGCACCACTGATTCAGGCCGGCGCGATGCCCCGCACCACAAGTTCTCCGGAACGGTGCGGGGCATCCGCACGGGCGCATCGACGGTGCTGGCCCCCAGAAATGGCACAGTAATGAGGAACTTCGAGCAAGAAGGGTTACGGGACGTTGTCTGACACCGCACAGGACGGCCAGCAGCAGCTTGCGCTCATCAACGAGCTGCTCGGGCACGTGCGCAAGATTGCGGGGGAGAACGATCGGGGCGATCTGATCGATCGGCTGGACCGCGCCGGCGAAATTCTCCTTGACCGACCACTGCGCGTGGTGGTGGCCGGGCAGCTCAAGCAGGGCAAGAGCCAGCTCGTCAACTCGCTGCTCAACATGCCGGTCGCGCGGGTCGGCGACGACGAAACCACCTCGGTGACAACCGTTATCAGTTACGGCGACCAGCCTTCTGCGGCGCTGGTGGTGGCTCCCGCCGAGCAGTACGACGGCGGCGGGCTCGCCGGAGAGCCCGAGATCATTCCGATTCCCGTGGCCGATATCGGCAAGGACCTCAAGCGGGCGCCGCAGGCCCAGGGCCGCGAGGTGCTGCGGGTGGAAATCAAGGTGGCCAGCCCGATGCTCAAAAGCGGTCTGTGTCTGGTGGATACACCGGGTGTCGGCGGTTTCGGACAGCCGCACCTGTCGAGCACGCTGGGGCTGCTGCCCGACGCCGACGTCATGCTCATGGTCAGCGACCTCAGCTCCGAATTCACCGAACCGGAGCTGGTTTTCATCCAGCAGGCACTCGATCTGTGCCCGATCGCGGCGATCGTCAACACCAAAACCGATCTGTACCCGCATTGGCGGGCAGTGATGGCCGCCAACTCCGCGCACCTGCAGCGCGCCAAGATCACCGTCCCTGCCATCACGGTGTCGTCGACGCTACGTTCACATGCATTGCAGCTCAACGACAAGGAGCTCAATGCGGAGTCGAATTTCCCGGCGCTGGTGACCTTCCTCAGCAATGCCATCGCGGACCAGCAGGCCAATTCGCGGTTGCAAGCCGCGGCCGAGATTGGTTCGGCTGCGGAGCATCTGACGCTGACCCTGGATGCGGAGTTCAGTGCCTTGCAGGATCCGCAGAGCCGCGATGAGCTCACCTCGGATCTGGAGCGACGCAAGCGTGAGGCCGAGGAGGCGCTCGCACATACCGCGCTGTGGCAGCAGGTTCTCGGCGATGGCATCGCCGACGTGTCCACCGATGTCGAGCACGACCTGCAATCGCGCTTCCGGCGCATCCTGCATCGCACCGAAGAGGTCATCGAGCGGACCGATCCCACCAAGAACTGGGCCGAGGTCGGTGCCAAACTCGAACAGGCAGTCGCCAACTCGGTCGGTAACAACTTCGTCTGGGCACACCAGCGGGCAATGCATCTGGCCGCGCAGGTGGCCGAGACCTTCGCCACGGCCGGGATGGACTCGGTGAAGATGCCCCGCCTGCGGGCTAGCGAGATGGGCGCCGACCTCAATGACCTGCAGTCACTGTCCAAGTTGGAAGCCAAACCGATCAAGTTGGGGCACAAGGCGATCACCGGTCTGCGTGGGTCCTACGGTGGCGTCATCATGTTCGGGATGCTGACCACTGTTGCAGGGCTTGGGATGTTCAACCTGATCTCACTTGGCGCCGGTGCGATGCTCGGAAAGAAGACCTACACCGAGGACATGGAGAACCGGATGCTTCGCATCCGCGGTGAGGCCAAGACAAATGTTCGCCGCTTTCTCGATGACGTGTCCTTCGTGGTGCTCAAGGAATCGCGTGATCGGCTGCGGCTGGTGCAGCGTCAGCTGCGTGATCACTTCCGCGACATCGCCAACCAGACCACCCGTTCGCTCAACGAATCGCTACAGGCCGCCATCGCATCGGCGCGGCTGGAAGCCGAGGAACGCGACTCACGCACCCGCGAGGTGGAGCGTCAGCTGCACATTCTTCGCCAGGTGAACACCCATATTGAAGGACTGGAAGGGCTTCGACCTGGCGATGAGCCGCTTGCGCGAAGAGCAATGGGGGAGGCATGAGCACACTCGACCAGGCGCGCGTCATCATCGGCGACGCGATCCGGACCTACCAGGACGATCCGCGGTATGCCCGGACTGCCGAGCCGCACGACGAACTGAGGCGCATCGCCGCCAGGCTCGACGAACCGATCCGGGTGGCCATCGCCGGCACACTCAACGCCGGTAAATCCACTCTGGTCAACGCGCTTGTCGGAGAAGACATTGCACCCACCGACGCCACCGAGGCCACCCGGATCGTGGCGTGGTTTCGCCACGGCGCCGCCCCGCAGGCCATCGCTAACCTGAGAGGTGGCGCACGTCAGGACATTCCGATTCGTCGCAACGGGGGACTTTCGTTCGAGCTTGACCGGCTTGATTCAGCGTCGGTCGTCGACCTCGACGTCCGCTGGCCTGCACCGGAATTGAATGACATCACCCTGATCGACACCCCGGGGACGTCGTCCTTGTCCACGGAGGTCTCCGAACGCAGCCTGGCGCTGCTGGTACCCGAGGACGGCATGCCCCGGGTCGACGCGGTGATATTTCTGCTTCGCAGCCTGAACGCCGCCGATATCGGGCTGCTCGCCCAGATCGGCAAGCTCGTCGGTGGGGAGCGCGGCGGCGCGGTCGGGGTAGTCGGTGTGGTGTCGCGCGCCGACGAGATCGGGGTGGGCAGGCTTGACGCGATGTTGTCGGCGCGCGAGGTGGCCGCCCGGTTCGCCGGGGAGATGGAACGCACGGGGATCTGTCAGGCCGTCGTGCCGGTTGCGGGCCTCCTCGCACTCACCGCCCGTACTCTGCGTCAGGCGGAGTTCGTCGCGCTGCAGAAGCTGGCCGAATTGGACCCACAGGTGCTGGCCAAATCCCTGCTGTCGGTGGACAGGTTTGTGCGCGAAGACGATTCGCTTCCGGTTGATGCCCAGACCCGGACTGCGCTGCTGCACCGATTCGGGATGTTCGGTATCCGGATCTCGGTGGCCGTTATCCGGGTCGGCGTCGCCGATGCCACCGGGCTGGCAGAGGAGCTACTTGAACGCAGCGGTCTGGTGGAGCTTTACAACGTCATCGCGAATCAGTTCGGTCAGCGCGCCGGCATCCTCAAATCGCATACCGCGCTGCTATCCGCTCGGCAGGTACTGACCACCTACCCGGTCCAGGGTGGCCGCCTGGTCATCGACGACATAGACCCGTTGTTGGCCGATACTCACGCCTTCGACGAGCTGCGGTTGTTGGCGGAGCTGTCCTCACGGACCACCACGCTCACCGAGCACGAGACGGTGCTTATCCGCAGATTGTTGGGATCCTCCGGCACGGACGCCGCGGCCCGGTTGGGTCTTGATGAGACGCGGCCGGATCCCCGTCGCGCAGCCCTCGACGCGGTGGGTCGCTGGCGTGCCCGGGCCGAATACCCGCTCAATGATCCCTTCACCAGCCGGCTGTGTCTGGCGGCGGTCCGGAGTGCCGAAGGCATACTCACCCAATTGCCTCAGCGCGACCGCCCGGCATACTGAGCACATGATGACGCGTCTGTTTGTCGCGATTTGCGCCCTCATGGCCGGGTTCGGCCTGGGTTTCGGCACCGGGATCGCGGCCGCCGAACCCACCCCCAACCCCGCAGCTCCGGCGCCCAAACCCGTACCCGCCGGTGCGTGGATCAGCCCCGGCGATATCCCGATGAGCAGTGAATACCACTGGTCAGCGGCCAGCCCGACCGCAACCGGGAGGGCATCGTTCCTCAGCATGCGGCTCTGCGGTAGCCCGTCGGCGGACCTGCTGCCGCCGGCATCGGCCATTGCGACGCAGACCGCCTCGGGCACCGCGGCGTCCGTCGTACAGGCGGCGGGGCAGTGGCCTGAAGGGACCTCGGATGGGGCCTCGGCCTTCCAGAGCGGTATTCGGTCCCAGCTCAACTACTGCCCGGGAATCGGGGACGTGATCAGCGTCGATCTGCGCCCGGCGCCCTCCTGGTACGGCTTCGCGGCGACGCTGCTGGTCGGCAAGGACCGTGACAACCCCACCAGCGAGGTGCACATCTACAACGTGGTTCCCCCGGAATCGGGCACCATCTCCGAGCTGGCGGTCACCGTGCCCCGCACCGGCCGCGAGCCCTCGCCGTGGAAGCCCGTCGATGACGTGACGGTGCTCCGCGCTCTCGCCCAGCCGTTATGCAAGGGCTCCTGCTAGGGAGGATGTCGGTGACAGTGCGCGGGTGGCTGCGGGCGGTTTCGTCGATGGTCGTGATTATCGGTCTGGGTACCGCGGCACCGGCCGCCGCGGATCCGAGGCCGTTGCCCGACACTGTATGGACCAACGCCCGGGACATCCCCATGGACCACGTGTCGCACTGGGCATCCTTGTCCCGCAACGCAAGCTCAGTGGATCGCCCCGCCTTCTGGTCGGCAAATCTCTGTTTCTCGCTTGGGGAGAATCTGCCGCAATCGCCCGAATCAGCCTCCTCGACAGTAAGTTCCGACGAGTCCGGGTGGACGGCGGTGCAGGTGATCTCGCACTGGCCGGGCGACACCTTGGTCACTGATCAATATGCGTCGACGGTGTATCGGTCGCTGCGCGCGAGGCTGGATCACTGCTTCAACGCCGTCGGCGCTCAGGTCAGTGTGACGGACCTCGCCGCCGGGCATGCGGCCACCGTGACGCTACCGTCTCAGGGCGGCAAGCAACCTCAGTACCGGCTGTACGTGGCGGCGCCCCCGGGCACCGGGACGGTGACCGAACTGACCGTGACGAACGCCGTCACCGGCGCCGCCGGCGCGCCCTGGTTGGACGTCGACGAGCAGCAGATTCTGCGAAACGTGGCAGCACCAATCTGCCGGACTGCCAAGAGCTCTGCCTGCTGAAGATTCGTGCGCAATTTGTACCGATGCAGATGCCGAATCACCATCAATGCGTGCCCTTGACGGCGTAGCGTCCGGGGTATGCGAGGGCGAGGTTGCCTATCAGTCGTCTGCGGTATCGCGACGATTGCGGCGATGGCTGTGTTGTTGACACCGGTGTCGATTCAAGTCGAAACGGGTGGCGCAACACAGTCGGTGACATGTGGCATGCCGGTCGGGCCGCGGCTGGCACGGTCCGCGGAGCTCGACAGGGCCTATTCCGCGGGCCAACAGTCGACCAACTATCACGATCAGTGCGCCGCGAAACTTGATACGCGGCGCGTGTGGGCCATTCCGATCGGTGTGCTGTGCTTCGTGGTCGCGATGTGCGCGGCGGGCCACCTATGGAATGAGGCCTCCCCCAGCAGTCCCGGCAAGACCCATCAGGGCATGCCGGGTCCGCCGGGAATGCGGATGGCTCACTGACCCCCAACGGGTACTTCGACGTTGCCGCCGCCGGGAATCGGGACGACTACCGAGCGCCCAGTGGTCGTTGTGGTCGTCGGCTGGGTGGTCGTAGTGGTCGGCTGAGTCGTAGTCGTAGTCGTAGTCGTAGTCGGCTCAGTCGTGGTGGTGGTAGTTGTCGGCTGGGTGGTGGTCGTCGTTTCGGTGCTCTGACTCGGCGACTCGGAAACGGTCGGCGTCACGGTCACCGTGGAGTTGCCACCGTCGTTGCCGGATCCGCCATGTCCCTCATGGCCGCCGCCGGAGGCCGGTGCCGAGCTGCTGGTCGTTGACGAGGTCACCGAGCTGGTACTCCCGGCGGGGGCCGGCTTGTCACTACGGGTGATCACGAACGCGATGATCACCGCGATGACCGCAACGGCGGCGCCTGCCAATGCAATGAGCACAGCCGGCTGCTTGTACCAAGGGTTGGGTTGCTCAGGTTCCTGGTCGTGGTACTGCTGGTTGTATATCGTCGGATCTTCTGGCGGCTCCGGGTATGACATGACCGGAGCGTAACCCAACCGTCTTAGAGCCCGGGGATTTGCGGGATCTGTGGAATTTGCGGGATTGGGGGTATCGGCGGGATCTGCGGAATGGCCGGCGGAGACGGAATCGGCGGTGCCTCGTACCGGTACGTCGGCGAGGTCGGGGTGTCGTAGTACGTGGGCTCGGATGTCTCCGCGGGTGTCACCGGTTCTGGCGACGATTCGGTCGTGGTGGGGGCGGTCGTCGAGGACCCCGAAGAGGCCCCGGTTGGTTCGGTTGTGGTGGTGCTGGGACTCGACGGCGTCGATGTCAGCGGTGTGTCGTCGTTGACGACGCGCTTATCCGTGGACAACACGATGGTCATGAGCACGGCAACGATGGCGATGATCGCGGCGATGGTGCCCACGATTGCCGGCCCGGTTCGGTACCACGGCTTAGGCTGCTCGTCGTCCTCGATCATCCCCGACAGGAAGTTCTCGTCCTCGGGTGCGTTGGGTGTCTGGCTCATCAAGTGCGGAGCCTAACTCAGAATGTCAGCCGAATTGTGGGATCACCGTCGAGGCGAAGAACTCCAGTTGATCCAGATCGCGGATATCGAGTAGCTGAACGTAGACCCGCTGAACGCCGGCCTCGACGTAGGCGCGCAGCTTGTCTGCCACTGCGTCGGGAGTGCCTGCGAGCGGACTGTTCTCGGTGATCTCGTCCACCGCGCGGCCCGCGTTCGCCGCGCGGCGCGCGATATCGGCATCCGTGTCACCGATGCATACCGCGAAGGCCGCTGAGTAGATCATCGAATCCGCGGGCCGTCCAGCAGCTTCCACCGCGTGCGCCACCCGCGCATACCGGTCGGTGATGATGTCGACGGGCTGGAAGGGCAGGTTGAACTCGGCGGCGAATCGGGCGGCGAGGGCCGGGGTGCGTTTGAGCCCGAGACCGCCCATGACGATGGGCGGATGAGGCTCCTGTACCGGTTTGGGCAGCCCGGGGGAGTCGGTCACCGTGTAGTGCTTGCCGGTATAGGAGAACGTGTCGCCGGTGGGTGTGGTCCAGAGGCCGGTGAGGATGTCGAGCTGTTCTTCAAGCCGGTCGAACCGTTCGCCCAGCGGTGGGAAAGGAATCGCGTACGCCTCATGCTCCTCGCTGAACCACCCCGCACCCAGGCCGAAATCAACTCTGCCGCTGCTCATCTCGTCGACCTGCGCGACGCTGATCGCCAGCGGACCCGGATGGCGGAAGGTCGCCGAGGTGACCAGGGTGCCGAGCCGAATGACGGTGGTCTCCCGCGCGATCGCGCCGAGCGTCACCCATGCGTCGGTGGGCCCGGGCAGCCCGTCGGCACCGCCCATCGCCAGATAGTGATCGGATCGGAAGAACGCCGAGAATCCCAGTTCTTCGGCCGCTTGTGCCACCCGCAGCTGGTCGGAGTAGGTGGCGCCTTGCTGCGGTTCAACGAATACCCGGAAGTCCATGACCGCCAGCGTACGTAAGGCCGCGTACCCGGGCGCGGGTGACTTGCCTAGGCGGTTACGGTGGGTGGACAGGATGTGTGTGAGTTGGTGAGTACGCAGCGAAACGAGGGAAAGTGTTATCACGCGTTGCCGTTTCGGCCATTGCGGCAGTGGCTCTGGCTTTAGCCGGTTGTTCCGGGGCGGACAGGAACGAGACGTCAGCCGGTAGTTCCTCGGTGCAGTCGTCACGACTGCTGAACTTCACCGCCAAGACCATCGACGGCGCCGACTTCGCTGGTAGCAGCCTGACCGGAAAGAAGGCAGTGCTGTGGTTCTGGGCGCCGTGGTGCCCGACCTGTCAGAAGGAAGCGCCGGATCTGCAGAAGGCGGTTATCGCGCATCCAGATGTCACCTTCGTCGGTGTCGCCGCGCAGGACCAGGTTTCCGCGATGCGCGATTTCGTGACCAAATACGGCCTCACCTTTATTCAGCTGGCCGACTCGGACGCCAAGGTGTGGGCTCTGTACGACGTCACCCATCAACCGGCTTTCGCGTTCCTGGGATCAAAAGGCAAGGCCGAGGTTGTCAAGAGTCCGCTCTCAGGGCCGGAGCTTGACAAGCGGATCAGGCAGCTGGGTTGACCCACAATCTAACATCGTGATTGATACCGCAGCAATCACTTTCGCATTGGGAGCCGGGCTAGTGGCCGCGCTCAATCCGTGTGGCTTCGCCTTTCTGCCCGGCTATCTCGGGCTGGTGATCGCCGGGAGCGATGGCACGACGTCGAGGCTGACTGCGGTCACGCGGGCGGCGACCGCGACTGTGGCGATGGCCGCAGGGTTCCTGACGGTGTTCGGGGTCTTCGGACTTGTCATCTCGCCGGTGGTCGCCTCGGCCGGCCGGTACATGCCCTTCGCGACTGTGGTCATCGGTATTGGGCTTGTGGCGCTGTCGATTTGGTTGCTGTCCGGGCGTGAGCTCACGGTGATGCTGCCGCGGGTCTCCGGTGGAGTGCCGACCTCTTCGCTGTTCTCGATGTACGGGTATGGGCTTACTTACGCGGTGGCATCGCTGTCCTGCACTGTCGGGCCGTTCCTCGCGGTTATCAGCACCACCTTCAAACAGGGCTCCATCGTGTCGGGGGTCCTGGCATTCATCGCGTATGGGGCTGGTATGGCGGTGACCGTCGGGGTCGCGGCATTGGCCGTTGCGCTGCTGGGAAATTCGGTGCAGACGACCATGCGCAAGGTCCTTCCGTACGTGGGTCGGATCGCCGGTGTGATCGTGCTGCTGACCGGCCTGTACATCACCTATTACGGCTACTACGAGATCCGGCTGAACTTCGGTGACGGGAGCGCCGACGATCCGGTGATCAACGCGGCGAGCACGGTGCAGACCTGGCTCGTGAGTGTGGTGGATGCCACCGGGGTGTGGCCGCTGGTGGCCGGTCTCGCGGTGATTGTCGTTGTTGCGGCGGTGAGTTCGTACGCCGTCCGGCGAAGCCGCTGAGCTACCCGCTCGTGGCGAGCTCGGTGTATCCGTCCCGCAGCGATCGCAGTTGCGCGGCTCCCTCACCCGCGTAGGACGATCCGTGCATGATGGCCAGGGTGGTCGGTTCCAGGTCGGCGAGCTGATCGAGCGTCGGCGCGAGCGTGGTGGTCAAGCCGGTCGCGTGGAAGAGCCCCTCCGCCGCTAAGGCCGGTGCCACGCAATCGGGTTCGGTGAGTGCCGGACACTGCCCGGTATGGGTAAACAGGTCGCCGGAGAACAGTGTTGCGGTGGTTTCATCGAACCAGAGCCCGGCCTCCCAGTTGTGGGGGATATGGGGGGTTTCAAGGAATCGAAGACGGTGCCCACCGATGTCATGCGGCTCATCGCCCACGGCAACGGGCGGTCGGTCGCACATGTCATTGAGCGAGAGCATGCATGCCAGCGGGCTGTGGATGACCTCGGCGTGCGGGGCGGCGGCAAGGAACTGGTTTACCGAGCCGCATTCGTCGGCCTCGACATGGCCGAAGGAGATCCAGCGCAGCGACTCCAGTGGGATAACGCGCGAAACAGCTTGGGAGACATTGGGGTACAGGAACTTTTGGCCGGTATGAAATAAGAACGGCTGATTACCGGTGAGGAGAAACTGGTTGAAGGTGAAGCCGTGTTCGGTGATATCCGGAATCCAGGTGGAGAACCGAAAGATGCCGTCCGCGATCTCATCGACGGTTGTTTCCATCGTTCCAGTCTCTACCCATGCGCGCTGCGGCGCTGGGGAATTCGCGTGGTGCAGCGATACCCGAGGCTGTCGACGTCGTGAACCGCAAGGCGCTCGCCAAGATCACCTCCATTGAGATATGCAGCGTCGACGACCTCGGGAGGATGTCCACGCATGACCCCAACGGACTGGGCGTCAAGATCTCCCCGATCTCCTTCCTGTTCGAGGATGGCCAGTGGAAGGTATGCACCCCCGCCGTCGTGAGCGTTTGCCGGCACTGTGCTGCCGGGACGCCGGCACCTGCTTGTGCGTTCGCGAGAGGCCAGTTAGTGGCCTCGGGAACAAACCTGGAAGGCCGCCCGTTGAGCTGTATGTCGAACTTGAGTCAAATGGACTCAACTCTGGCTTGACGAAGTGATCCGGGCGAGGCAAACTTGAGCGGATCTCACTGAAGGCAATGAGGTAACAAACAGGAGGAATGAACTATGGCTCGTGCGGTCGGAATCGACCTCGGGACCACTAACTCCGTTGTCGCCGTCCTCGAAGGCGGCGACCCGGTAGTTGTCGCGAACTCGGAAGGCTCTCGCACCACCCCGTCTGTCGTCGCGTTCGCGCGCAACGGCGAGGTGCTGGTCGGGCAGCCTGCCAAGAACCAGGCGGTGACCAACGTCGACCGGACCATCCGTTCGGTCAAGCGGCATATGGGCACCGATTGGTCCGTCGAGATTGACGGAAAGAACTACAACCCCCAGGAGATCAGCGCGCGCACGCTGCAGAAGCTGAAGCGCGACGCGGAGGCGTACCTGGGTGAGGACATCGTTGACGCGGTCATCACCGTGCCGGCGTACTTCAACGACGCCCAGCGTCAGGCCACCAAGGAAGCCGGCCAGATCGCCGGTTTGAATGTGCTGCGCATCGTCAACGAGCCGACCGCGGCCGCCTTGGCCTACGGCCTGGATAAGGGCGAGAAGGAACAGACCATCCTGGTCTTCGACCTCGGTGGTGGCACCTTCGACGTGTCGCTGCTGGAGATCGGCGACGGCGTCGTCGAGGTCCGTGCGACCTCCGGCGACAACCACCTCGGTGGTGACGACTGGGATGAGCGCATCGTGACCTGGCTCGTCGACAAGTTCAAGGCCAGTGCCGGTATCGACCTGACCAAGGACAAGATGGCTCTGCAGCGTCTGCGTGAGGCTGCCGAGAAGGCGAAGATCGAGCTGTCCAGTGGGCAGAGCACCTCGATCAACCTGCCGTACATCACAGTGGACGCGGACAAGAACCCGCTGTTCCTCGATGAGCAGCTGACTCGTGCCGAGTTCCAGAAGATCACGCAGGATCTGCTGGACCGCACCCGTAAGCCGTTCCAGTCGGTCATCAAGGACGCTGGTGTCTCGGTGGCCGATATCGACCACGTCGTGCTGGTGGGTGGTTCCACCCGTATGCCCGCGGTGACCGATCTGGTCAAGGAACTGACCGGTGGCAAGGAGCCCAACAAGGGCGTCAACCCGGATGAGGTTGTTGCCGTGGGTGCCGCGCTGCAGGCCGGTGTGCTCAAGGGTGAGGTGAAAGACGTTCTACTGCTTGACGTCACCCCGCTGTCCCTCGGTATTGAGACCAAGGGCGGCGTGATGACCAAGCTCATCGAACGCAACACCACGATCCCCACCAAGCGCTCGGAAACCTTCACCACGGCGGATGACAACCAGCCGTCGGTGCAGATCCAGGTGTACCAGGGTGAGCGCGAGATCGCTTCGCACAACAAGCTCCTGGGCTCCTTCGAGCTGACCGGCATTCCGCCGGCCCCGCGGGGTGTGCCGCAGATCGAGGTCACCTTCGATATCGATGCCAACGGCATCGTGCACGTGACCGCGAAGGACAAGGGCACCGGCAAGGAGAACACGATCAAGATCCAGGAAGGCTCCGGCCTGTCCAAGGAGGAGATCGACCGGATGATCAAGGATGCCGAGGCGCACGCCGACGAGGACAAGAAGCGTCGCGAAGAGGCGGATGTCCGCAATCAGGCCGAGTCGCTGGTCTACCAGACGGAGAAGTTCGTCAAGGAGCAGCGTGAGCCCGCCGAGGGCGCGGAGAAGGTCGTCTCCGACGAGACCCTCACCAAGGTCGACGACGCCATCGCCGATGCCAAGAAGGCGCTGGAAGGCACCGATATCGGTGCCATCAAGGAGGCCATGGAGAAGCTCGGCGAGCAGTCGCAGGCGCTGGGTCAGGCCATCTACGAGGCCGCGGCCGCCAAGGCCGAGGCCCAGGGAGGCGGAGCCGAGGGTTCCGCTGCCGGCGCTGATAGCGATGTCGTGGATGCCGAGGTCGTCGACGAGGAGAAGGACAACAAGTGACCCAGTCCGGTGGGCAAGATCGGGAAGAAGAGCGCGAGCCGGTGATTGTCACCGATAAGCGCCGGATCGACCCCAACACCGGTGCGGTCCGTGAAGAGGCAAAGGCGGCTGAAAAGACGGCTGCTGCAGCGGAACCGGGCGCTTCGGCGCCCGGGGCCGCGGCCTCAGACGGCGACTCGGATGTGGAAGCCAAGGTGGCCGAACTGACGGCCGACCTGCAGCGTGCGCATGCCGACTTCGCCAACTACCGCAAGCGGGTGGAACGGGACCGGCAGGCCGTCATCGATTCGGCCAAGGCATCCGTGGTGGCTCAGTTGCTGGGCGTGCTCGACGACCTTGACCGCGCACGGGAGCACGGCGACCTGGAATCGGGTCCGCTGCGCAGTGTTTCGGACAAGCTGACCGCGGCCTTCGAAGGGCTGGGGCTGGTGACATTCGGCGCCGAGGGTGACGACTTCGATCCCTCGCTGCACGAGGCAGTCCAGCACGACGGCCAGGACGGCCACCCCGTGCTCGCTGCGGTGCTGCGCAAGGGCTACCAGATGGGTGACCGGGTGTTACGTACTGCGATGGTCGTGGTCGGGGATGGTAGTCCCGATGACGCCGCAAAGCCCGAAGGTGGCGACACGGCGCCTGAGGACCCCGAAACTGCGGGCGCCGAAACGCAATCCAAGACAGAATCAGAGTAAGAACTGCACACTGTAAGGCCCGAAGGACGCGAAGGAGGTGATGTCGGGTGACGCAACGTGAATGGGTAGAGAAGGATTTCTACAAGGAGCTCGGCATCTCCTCCACCGCGACCCAGGACGAGATCAAGAAGGCCGCGCGCAAGCTGCTGGCCGAGAATCACCCGGATCGCAACCCGGGAAACCAGGCCGCTGAGGATCGATACAAAGTCATCAGCGAGGCCAAGGATGTGCTGTCGGATCCGGCCAAGCGCAAGGAGTACGACGAGACTCGTCGACTCTTCGCCGGCGGCGGATTCGGACGGCGCTTCGGCGACAATGGATTTGGTGGCGGCGGCGGCTTCGGAGACGGTAACAGCGCCGAGTTCAACCTGAACGACCTGTTCGGAAACGCCGACACCTCAGGTGGCGGCGGAATCGGCGACCTCTTCGGCGGCCTGTTCGGACAGCGTGCGCAACCGCGTGCCAGCCGGCCGCGTCGCGGCAACGATCTGGAAACCGAAACTCAGCTCGACTTCGTCGAAGCGTGCAAGGGCGTGTCGGTTCCGCTGCGGCTCACCAGCCCGGCGCCGTGCACCACGTGCCACGGCAGTGGAGCCCGCCCCGGTACCAGCCCCAAGGTCTGCGTCTCGTGTAACGGCAGTGGCGTCATCAATCGCAATCAGGGCGCGTTCGGGTTCTCCGAACCATGCGCCGATTGCCGTGGCACGGGCTCGATCATCGAAAATCCCTGCACAGACTGCCAGGGCACCGGAGTCACCACCCGAACCCGCACCATCACCGTGCGGATCCCGTCGGGAGTCGGCGACGGACAACGTATTCGTCTCGCCGGACAAGGTGAGGCCGGTCTGCGTGGCGCCCCCTCCGGCGACCTCTATGTCACCGTGCATGTGCGGCCAGACAAGGTGTTCAGCCGTGACGGTGACGATCTGACCCTCACCGTTCCGGTGGGTTTCACCGAGTTGGCTTTGGGCGCTACCGTTTCCGTGCCCACTTTGGAGGGTCGCGTCGGCGTGAAGGTGCCTGCGGGTACCTCCGACGGGCGCATCCTGCGGGTGCGTGGGCGGGGTATCCCGAAGCGGGCGGGCGGTAACGGCGATCTGCTGGTCACCGTCAAGGTTGCGGTGCCGTCGAAGCTGGAAGACAGTGCCCTGGAGGCATTGCAGCGCTATCAGGTTGCCGAGAAGGCGAGCGGATTCGATCCGCGGGCTGGGTGGGCGGGTGCACGATGAGCCGCTTGCGCGAAGTGCGGGGACTCCGATGACCCGGCGCCGTCACCCCGAGCGAGGCGCTCGCACCTTCCTGATCTCCGTGGCCGCCGAGCTGGCCGGAATGCACGCACAGACCCTGCGCACGTACGACCGACTAGGACTGGTCATCCCCGAACGCACCAGTGGCGGTGGTCGGCGCTATTCGCAGCGTGATGTGGACTTGCTGCGCGAGGTCCAGCGGTTGTCGCAGGACGAAGGCGTTAATCTTGCTGGTATCAAACGCGTTATCGAACTGGCCAATCAGGTCGAGGCGCTGCAGGCGAAGGTTTCCGAGCTAACGGCCGAGGTAACCCAGCTGCGTGTCGCGACATCAGGCCGTGAGGTCGCAATCATTCCCAAGAGCACCGCTGTCGTCGTGTGGCAGCCGCGTCAGCAACGCTGAACCGGTGATCTCAGCCGAGAAGGCCACCGGGCACTACCCGGCAGGGTTAGAGCGGGTCGTGCTGGATTCTGGAGGAATCGGCGCCCTTGGAGGTCAATGCCTCCTTGGTGGCCTTGATCATCGACGCCGACCCGCCGAGGAGAATCTGGCGGTCACCCCAACCACCGTAGGCTGTGACCACCTCGGATAGCAGTCCCGTCTGACGGACATGGAGGCCGCGAGGCGGTGTCGGATCGTGGTATTTGGTGGCCCAGTCCGGGTTTCGGGCGTACTCGGTGACCGGCGTCACCGACAGCCACGGATTCATCGAGGCGATATGCCACAGCGTCCACAGGTCATAGAGTTCCTGCGGATAGCGTGCCCCATAAAACAGGTGAACCCTTGGGTTTTCGGCCCATTGCGACAACTCCATGATGAGGCACCGCAGTGGTGCGATACCGGTGCTGCCCGCGACCATGAGGACATCCCCACCGTCGCGGTTCACAGACAGTGCGCCGAGCGGCGGCGATATCCGCCAGGTGTCGCCCACCTTGGTCCCGTTGACCATATCGCCACTGACCAACCCGCCGGGTACCGCCTTGACATGAAATTCGATGTGGCCCTCAGGGTCTGGTGGAATCGCCAGGCTGAGATAGCGCCAATTCCGGGGGCTCTGCGGCACCTGGACGTGAACGTACTGCCCGCAGTGATAGTCCATGGGTGCGTTGAGTTTTAGCCGGATTAACGCGAGATCCCGAGAGGTGCGGTGGTATTCGATGACTTTTCCGTCCCACCAGGGTTGGCCGCTGTCGGAGGCGGCGGCGCTGCGCATCACCTCGATGATCACGGAGTAGACCTCGGTGGCAGTTGACTCCATCCGGGCATCCCAAATTGGTTGCAGCACCTCACGCGTGGTGTCGAGGAGTGCCTGACGCATGGTGTCGTACTGGCTGTCGGTGGCGCCGAACTTCCGGTGGTCGCGTCCTAGCTGGGCGAGGAAGTTGACCAGACCTTCGGTGCGATAGGCCGCCATTTCCCAGAGCACGTACTGCAGTGCCTGCCGGAAATGTTCGCGCTGTGCCGCCATGTGTGGGGGGAAGAGGTCGCCGACTGAGGGGTCGATGACGAACCAACGGCTGTAGAAGCTCTTGACAAGTTTCTCCCCCGATAGCTCGACCCCGCCGACCAAGTCGTGCAGCGCTTCGACGTCATCAAGCCCCACGACTTTCGTTGCCTCACCTTTCCGGGGTCCTGCCTACCGAGACGCCAGTCTAGGAGGGAAGCCCCCGGCCCGTCTGGGACTGTCTGAGGTCAGATTGGGAAGTGTCGGCCCCGCGGCTAATCATCCGTGCGCTGAGATAGCTCCTGAAATCAGCCTTTCGCGACTACAGAGCTGGTGGGATGCATGTTTTCAGGGTTTGCCGGCGTTCGTGAACATCGGGACATGGGGAACGTTGACATCCGTGTCGACACGCGGGAACCGATGCAATCCCGGAGCTAGACGAGCTCCGGCACCCGCGGTTTCGTCTCCCCGCTAACCCGCACCGTGGCGCGCTGCCGCACCCCATCGAGTGCCAACATCGCGGCACCAAAACCCACCCAGCAGCACAGGATCAGGATCACCCCGGCCGAACCTGCTCCATCGAAGTAGGCCATGGACCGCAGCAGCGTGCCATTGGCCCCGGGTGGTAGGAATTGGCCAAGCAGGCCAAGGCCCTTGGGTAAAAACTCCGGCGCGGCGGTCAACCCGGACAGCGGGTTCCCGACCAAAACCGCCAATGCGGCGCCCAGCCCGATTCCGGGATAGCCCAGTAGTCCGCCGAGACCGGTGATGCTGAACGACATGGCCATCATTCCGAGTGTCAGGCCCGCCACCACACCCCAGAAATTCTGGGTTATCACGCCCAACCAGGAATCCAGGATGATGCAGATCGTAACCGCGGCGAGAAACGAAAACCCGGCAGCGGTAAGCGCTTTAAGCCAGGCCCGGCCCGGGAACAGCAGCGTCAGGGCGACCGCCGGAAGTATCCCGCCGAGGGTCATCGGCAGCGCGGCCGCGGCCAATCCGATGCCACGCGGATCCGAGGGCGGCAGCGGCGCGAGTTCCTTGATGGATACCGTCATTCCGGTTTGCTTGCCGAGCTGCTGTCCAATTCCCGTGAGCGTCTGTGCAACTGCCGGACTGCCACCTGTCGCGACCACCACCGTTGGCGTCGGCGGCGCGAGGACGAATCCGCCGTAGACGGCCCGGTTCTTGGTGGCCTCCTCCAGTTTGGTTTGACTGGGGTAGTGCGTGATGGCGAATGCGCCGGGTGACACGCCCTCGAGCCGTTCGGTGAGCGTGTCCACCTGGGCCGCGGGTCCCGTGACGCCGATCGGCACGTCCCGTGGCGCCGATCGGCACGTCCCGTGGCGCCGATCGCGCCGATGGCCAGGCGAAGGCGATGAAGATGACGCCGAGTACGACCGTCAGAAGTGCGATCGCCGCGGTGGCCCGGGCCCAATCCGGTACCTGATGGGCGGCGCCTGGTTGGAGTTCGTGTTGGCCGGTCATGACGACCTCCATTTCACTGAGTGTTGAATTAATTGGAATGAGCGTAGATCGTGGGGAGAAGTTTTTCAACACTTGTAGAAAATTGGTACTGTGAATCATGACAACCAGCACGAATGCTGCGCGGAGGGGCAGGCGTCGCGGCGAGGCGGTGTCGCGGGAACATGTGCTTGACATTGCGAAGCGGTCGTTTGCAGAGCGCGGCTATGAAAAGACGACCATGCGGGGCATCGCCCGTGACGCCGGTATTGACCCCTCGATGGTGGTGTACCTCTTCGGGTCAAAGGACGAGTTGTTCCGTCAGTCGATCCGGCTGATGATCGACCCCAACGAGCTGGTGCTCGCGATCCGCAATGGCGAGGGCACTATCGGTGAGCGGTTCGTCAACGCATACCTGTCGATGTGGGAACAGGCGGGCACCGTCGACACCATGCTCGCGATTCTGCAGTCGGCCACCACCAATGACGACGCGCATCACGCGTTCCGCGAGTTCATGCAGAACTACGTGCTGGCCGCGCTGAGCGAGGAATTGGGTGGAGGACCGGAGGTGCGGACGCGGTTCGCCTTGGCGGCCACCTCGATGGTCGGGACCGCGCTCCTGCGGTATGCACTCAAGATCGATCCGCTGGTCGCGCTCACCAGGGAACAAATGGTCGCCGTGTTGGCGCCAACGGTGGATCGGTACCTGACCGCTGACGCTTCCGAACTAGGTTTGCCTGGCTAACGATTTCGATCACGGCGGTCGCCGGTCTCGCAGAGTACAAAGGGGTGACACACCAACGATGGAGCGTGCCTCGTGGGCGATCTGAAAGACCCGACGGATGTCGTCGCCGATTTCTTCTATCCGCACCCTCCCGAGCGCGTGTGGGGTGTGCTGGTCAACCCCGAAGTCATGGGGGACTGGTTCGTCGAACAGGTGGGGTTCCGTCCTGTGGCGGGTACGCGGTTCCGGCTCGTCGACTTTCCCGTGCCGATTGCCAATTATTCCGGGGCAATCGCCTCTGAGGTATTGGTGGCTACGCGGAACGAAACGCTGGCCATCGCCTGGTGGGATACGAAGTCGCCCGAGCCGGTGACCTGGAGAACGATGTGGACATTATGCGCGGTGCCGAACGGCACCATGGTGACCTTGAGTCGGCCCGCCTTCGGCAGCGATGATCCTGCGCTGCGCAGGATGGCGGCGCTCTCCGATCGATTCTGGCCGACCGCGATGGCGAAACTCGGGCGTCTGATCGATCGTGCAGCGACTGCCCCAGCTGGTGAGGGCGGCGTTGAGCGCTCGTGCGGCCCGAGTTTGCCTGGCTAACATATGAGAACACAGCGGTGACCCAGATTCATGGGGTATGAAAGGTAACCCCATGAATCTGGAGAATGCCGTGCCCGACGACGAGAACGACATCGCCACCATCATGTTCGACCAGTTCTATCCGCATCCGCCCGAGCGCGTGTGGAAAGTGCTGGCGTGTCCAGATGCCATGGAGGAATGGCTGATGGACCCCATTGGATTTCGGCCGCAGGTAGGAACCCGTTTCCGCTTCAATGCCTTTCCCTTGCCGATGGCCGACTTTTCGGGGGCGCTGTCGTGTGAGGTGCTTGCGGCTACCCCAAACAGAGTGCTGTCGATCCGCTGGTGGGATATGAAATCGTCGAAACCAACGGTCTGGACGGTGACCTGGACGCTGCACGAGGTTCCGGGCGGCACCATGGTGGCGCTGCGTCACGACGGCTTCGATCGGGGCGATTCCGGCGCGCGTGTGTATCGGACGATCTCCGAGCGCGGTTGGCCAGGGACGATGGGCAGGCTCGGTCGATGTATCGACAGTGCATCGGCCGATGGTCACCGGCCGCCGCGCTGTTTGGTGACGGATGTATCCGCCTGATCGACCACATGCGTCACGCAACTGCGGTATCCCAGGGGTATGACCGAGCTACGGGATGACCCGACATCGGTGACGGTTGGGCAGTTCTACCCGTATCCGGCCGACCAGGTGTGGCGCGCCATCACGTCGGCCGCTTCGATCTCCGACTGGACGACTGATCTTCACGAGGACTCCGTGGAGATCGGTAAGTCGTTCTCATTCACCACCTTCCCGATGCCGGAGGTTAACTTCAGCGGTCGCGGCGAGTGCGAGTTCACCTCGGTCGTGCCCAACGAGCGCATGGCATACCGATTCACCACGCCCGAGAAGTCCTGGGATTTGCAGGTCACCTGGACGCTTCATTCCGAGCCAGGTGGGACGCGGTTACTAGTCGTGCACAACGGATTTGACGTTGCGTATCCAGCCCACGGGCGGCTTCGCGTGCTCGTTCGGGATATCTGGGTGTTGGTCATGTCGCGTATCGGGGAGCTGTTGGGCGTCCCGGAACTCGGTGAGGATCCTCCGCCCGACGATGCGACGTCATTCAGCCTGGGCGAGTTCTATGACTACTCGCCACAAACGGTATGGCAGGTCATCACCTCGAAGGAGTTTGTCAGCGACCTGGTGAACGAAAGCGATCTGGGGTCGGTGGAGAAAGGCAGCCGGCTGTCCGTGGCCACCTACCCGGTCCCGCTCATCGGGTTCAACGGGAAGGTCGATATGGAGTTTCTGGAGGTGCGCGAGCCCGAGCTCATCGCGTGCACCTTCGAGATCCCCATCATGGGGAGTATCACCACTCTCCAGATGACCTGGCGATTGCGGCCGAGGGACGGCGGAACCCAACTGTGGTTCACGCTGAGTGGATTCGACCCCGGGTCCCATCTCAACCGCCAGCTCCGTTCGGTTCTGCGGGGCGGAGCGCTTCCGGTGTTGTCGAGAGTCGGCGAGCTGCTTGAGGGGCGCGGCCACCGGGTGTGATCTCCGATTCGGTTCGGCGCACCCCTCATTGTGATGAGGTAGACACGGCCTCGGGAACTTTTCTAAAGTTGAGCGGAACAGACTCAAGGTTTGGGACGTTAGACGTACTGATAAGCATTTCTCTCAACTAACGGAGGTGTTGTGGACTCGTTCAATCCGACCACGAAAACCCAGGCCGCGCTGACAGCTGCCCTTCAGGCGGCGACGACGGCAGGCAACCCTGAAATCCGTCCCGCACACCTGCTGGTGGCGCTGCTGAGCCAGACCGATGGCATCGCCGCGCCGCTTCTGCAGGCTGTGGGCGTCGACCCCGCGACCGTACGTAACGAGGCGCAAGCCATCGCCGACCGGCTTCCTCAGGTCAGCAATGCCAGCGCCAACCCGCAGCTTTCGCGCGACTCCATTGCTGCGATCACCACGGCGCAGCAGCTCGCCACCGAGCTCAACGACGAGTACGTATCCACTGAGCACCTGCTCGTCGGATTGGCCACCGGTGATTCCGATATCGCCAAGCTGCTCAGCAACAACGGCGCCACCTCGCACGCGCTACGTGATGCCTTTGTACAGGTGCGCGGCAGCGGCCGGGTGACCAGCGCCGAGCCCGAGGCGACGTTCCAGGCGCTGGAGAAGTACTCCACCGACCTGACCGCACTTGCCCGCGAAGGCAAGCTTGACCCGGTGATCGGTCGCGATACCGAGATCCGCCGCGTCGTACAGGTTCTCAGCCGCCGTACCAAAAACAATCCGGTACTGATCGGTGAGCCCGGTGTCGGTAAGACCGCGATCGTCGAGGGCTTGGCGCAGCGCATCGTCGCCGGCGATGTACCAGAGAGCCTGCGCGGCAAGACTGTTGTCTCGCTGGACCTGGGCTCGATGGTCGCCGGGGCGAAGTACCGGGGTGAGTTTGAGGAACGGCTCAAGGCCGTCCTGGATGAGATCAAGAACTCTGCGGGACAACTGGTTACGTTCATCGACGAGCTGCACACGATCGTGGGTGCGGGCGCGACCGGTGAGTCGGCGATGGACGCCGGCAACATGATCAAGCCCATGCTGGCCCGCGGCGAGCTGCGCTTGGTCGGTGCCACCACCCTCGACGAGTACCGCAAGTACATCGAGAAGGACGCCGCATTGGAGCGTCGCTTTCAGCAGGTGTTGGTGGGCGAGCCCTCGGTGGAGGACACCGTAGGCATCCTGCGCGGGATCAAGGAGCGCTACGAGGTTCACCATGGCGTGCGGATCACCGACTCCGCTCTGGTGGCCGCCGCGACCCTGTCCGACCGGTACATCACCTCGCGCTTCCTGCCGGATAAGGCCATCGATCTGATCGATGAGGCCGGATCCCGCCTGCGCATGGAAATCGATTCGCGCCCTGTCGAAATCGACGAGGTCGAACGCGTCGTCCGCCGTCTCGAGATCGAGGAGATGGCGCTGACCAAGGAGGAGGACACCGCCTCCCAGCAGCGTCTGGAGAAGCTCCGCGAGGAGCTGGCCGATAAGAAAGAGCGGCTCGCCGAGCTGACCGCACGCTGGCAGAACGAGAAGAACGCCATCGATGCGGTCCGTGATCTCAAGGAGCAGTTGGAGACCCTGAAGGGTGAATCCGATCGCGCCGAGCGGGACGGCGATCTGGGGAAGGCCGCGGAGCTGCGCTACGGGCGCATCCCCGAGCTCGAGAAGCAACTGGAAGATGCTCTTCCCAGGGCAGAGGCGCGCGAAAGCGTCATGCTCAAGGAAGAGGTCGGTCCCGACGATGTTGCCGATGTCGTGTCGGCCTGGACCGGTATTCCGGCCGGCCGGCTCATGGAAGGCGAGACCGCCAAGCTGCTCCGCATGGAAGACGTGCTGGGCGCGCGAGTGGTGGGGCAAAAGGAAGCCGTCACTGCGGTTTCCGATGCGGTACGCCGCGCCCGGGCCGGTGTCGCCGACCCCAATCGGCCCACCGGTTCGTTCCTGTTCCTGGGGCCCACTGGTGTCGGCAAGACCGAGCTGGCCAAGGCACTTGCGGACTTCCTGTTCGACGACGAGCACGCCATGGTGCGTATCGACATGTCCGAGTACGGCGAAAAGCACTCGGTCGCAAGGCTTGTCGGTGCCCCACCCGGATACGTCGGATACGACGCCGGCGGCCAGCTGACCGAGGCGGTGCGGCGACGCCCGTACACAGTGGTGCTGTTCGACGAGGTCGAGAAGGCGCACCCGGACGTGTTCGACGTGCTGCTGCAGGTGCTCGACGAGGGACGTCTTACCGACGGCCAGGGCCGCACGGTGGACTTCCGGAACACCATCTTGATCCTCACCTCTAACCTGGGGTCCGGTGGTTCCGAGGAGCAGGTGATGGCGGCGGTGCGCGCAAAGTTCAAGCCGGAGTTCATTAACCGGCTCGACGATGTGCTCATCTTCGAGGGCCTCAACCCCGAGGAGCTGGTGCATATCGTCGACATCCAGCTGGGGCAGCTGCAGAAGCGGCTGGCGCAGCGCCAGCTCACCCTGGAGGTATCGGAGCCGGCCAAGAAATGGCTGGCCCATCGTGGGTTCGACCCGATCTATGGGGCGCGTCCGCTCCGGCGCCTGGTGCAACAGGCGATCGGCGACCAGCTGGCCAAGCTGCTGCTGGCAGGCGATGTGCACGATGGCGACGTCGTTCCGGTGAATGTCAGCGCCGACGGCGACTCGCTCATCTTGGGCTGACGCATTGGTTAGGTAGCCGCGAGTGTGCCGCTGCTGCGAGATTTCGGCTGATATCTCGCAGTGGGCGCACACTCGCGGCTCTGTCCTACCCATCACGGACCGGTAACTCTCGGTCACGATCCGAGCTCTCTGCGCGGCAGTTGGGCCAGTACCGGTTAGGCTGTCGCGGATGGCTCTGCTCTGGTTCACGCTGTCCGCACTTTGCTTCGTCTGTGCGGGCGTGCTGCTGTACGTGGATATCGGCCGCCGCCGCGGTCGCGGACATCGCCGGAAGGCGTGGGCGCGATCTCACGGGTTCGACTACATGGCGCAGGACAAAGAGGTAGTCAAGCGCTGGAACCGCGGCGTGATGTCGAGTGCGGGATCTGCAGCGGCCGCCAATGTGGTCCTCGGACAGATCCGTGGAGAAGCCGTCTACGTCTTCGACCTGGAGGATGTCGCGACCATCATCGCGCTGCACCGCAAGGTTGGCACGAACGTCATGGTGGACCTGCGGCTCAAGGTCATGCAGGAGCCCCGCGAATCCGATATCTGGCTGCTGGGGGCCATCGGGCCGCGCATGGTGTACTCCACCAACCTGGATGCCGCCCGTCGGGCCTGCGACCGGCGCATGGTCACTTTCGCCCACACCGCGCCCGAAGCGGCCGAGGTCTTGTGGAACGAACAGCACTGGACGCTGGCCGCGCTACCCGTCAACAGCTCACGCGAGCATTGGGACGAGGGGCTCAAGGCCGTCCGCCAGTTCAACGATCTGCTGCGGGTGTTGCCCCCGTCCGGTGAATCGGCTCCTTCGCCCATTCAGGCCGCGGAGCGGCCCAGCCGACCTATCGGGACCAACGCCCAGGCACAACGCGAGCAGCTCCAGCCGGCACCTGCGGTGCAAGGCGGCCAGCCCCAGGGTCGCTAGGCCCGTCGCCAGAGTTGGGTGATCGACAGCGGCCACCAGAACTTCTTGTCGAGGATGACTGCGAGCGTCGGCACCGTAAAGGTGCGCACCACAAAGGTGTCGATGATCAATCCCAGCCCGATGGTCGATCCCATCTGGGCGACATTGACCAGGCTGGATCCCATCATGGCGAACTGTGTCATCGCGAAGACCAGGCCCGCGGTGGTGACCACCCCGCCGGTGCCGGCGATGGAGCGGATGACACCCGTACGGACACCGACACCCATTTCTTCTTTGAAGCGCGAAGCGACCAGCAGGTTATAGTCGGCGCCCACGGAGATCAGGATCGCGAACACCGCGACCGGCACCGACCAATGCAGTTGGATGCCGAGCACGTGCTGCCAAATCACCAGGGCCAGACCGAGTGTGGAGCCAAAGGACACCAGTACCGAGCCGATGACGACGAGTGAGGCCACCAATCCGCGCAGCAGGAGCAGCACCACGGTGAAAATCACCGTGAGGCAGCCGACCATGATCAGCTTCTCATCGCGGTCGAGTATTGCGCGCATATCGCCGATTAGCGCTGCCGGGCCGGCGATTTCGATCACGCTACCTTCCAACCGAGTGCCTTTGAGCGCGTACTTCATCTCCGCGGCCAGGTCGCGGACGCGTTGGATGCCCTCGTCGCCGTAGCTGCTGCCGTTGCCGATGGCGATCATTCGGGTGGTGGTGCCGTCCTCGGAGAACATCATCTTCAGGTACGGCTTGAATCGCGGATCCGAGAGCATCTGTGCGGGGAAGTAGAAGTAATCTCCGGTTCCCGCGCTGCTACGGCCAAGGTCCTGCATGAGCGACGTCATGGTGTCCATCTGCGACATCATCTGCGACATTTGCTCATTGGTCTCGGTCATCAGGTCTTGCATCTCGGACATGGATGCGAGCATTTTGGGCATGGTTTGCGTCGCCTGGGCCAGACCCCCAGTCATCGACCCGGTGGTGTTGACGAGATCGCGCATCTGATCGGTGACATTGGACATGTTCTCGAAGTTGGACAACGCGGTCTGTGTGCCCGCGCACATCGGATCGGCGGCGCAGTTGGGCGTGGATTTCACCGCCTCCCGTGCAGGCCCCATCGTCGAATTAATTTGCGATTTCAGTTGATTCAGACTTGTCTGGATGGGCGCGGCGGCGGAGCTGAGCTGTTTGGCGCCCTGTTGCGCCTTACGCAATGTGCCCTGTAGGCCCTGTAGCGTCGACACCATTGAACCCATGTTCTCGTTCATTGTGCGCATCCGCTGCTGTCGCTGCTCCATCACAATCTTGTTCTGCGACATCATCGTTCCGGCCATCCCCACGCTGTACATGAGCGAGGTTTGATCCATAGGCGTTCCCCCAGGCCGGGTGATCCACTGCACCGAGGCCACACTGTCCAGCTTGGTGATCTGTTGTGCAGCCTTTTCCAACAGCCCGATGTTGGCAGAGGTGCGTAGATCCTCGGGGGAGCGGATCAAGATCATGTCTGGGTTCATCTGCCCGGCGGGGAAATGCTTTTGAATCGCGATCATACCGGCCGCGCTGGGCATGTCTTTCGGAATGAATTGCAGCTCATCGTAATTAAATGATGCGCTGGGTATCACCATCATGAGCATGATGAGAAATGAGAACGTGCCCACGAATATCGGTTTGGGCCAACGCGCCACCCGGATGCCGATGCGGCGCCACAGCCGGGTTGAGCGGATGGTCGACCTGGGCTCGAACCAGCCGAACCTACGCGCTCCGATCAGTAGCGCGCCAGGAGTCACCGTCACGGCGGACAGTGCGGTGAAGATCATCGTGAGGGCGCCGGGAACGCCCATCGATTTCATCATGTCGAGCTGCGCGAAACTCATACAAGACAAGGCGCCTGCGACCGTCAATCCGGACGCGATCACAACCGGCGCCACACCTCGATAACTGGCGCGGAACGCATCGTCGACGCTGAGGCCGCTGCGTCGGCCCTCTTGATAACGACCGATGAAGAAGATGGAGTAGTCGGTACCTGCGCCTAGCGCGAGGGCGCCCATTAACGCGTTGGTCATCATGGATGTGGGAATCAGCCCCGCCAGGGTGAGGAAACTGGCAATCGGGGTCGCGATTCCGACGGCGACGCCGACTGTTATCAGTGGCAAGAACGCGACCACGAGCGAGCGGTACACCAGCAGCAACAGACCGCCGACCAGAAGAAGCGACAGCCCGCCGATGACCACGGTGTCCCGCATTATCGTAGTGATCTGGTCGGCGGCGGCCTGGCTGGTTCCAGTGGCATAAATCGTTGTACCCGAAGGCTTCTCGATCTCGTCGATGATGCGCTGCACGGCCTGGGCAGACTCCATAGCCTTGGGGCCGCCAACCTCCCCGGCCAATGACAGCTGCGCGAGCGCAACCTTCTTGTCGGGGCTTTCGCTCGCGGCCGCGAACTGGGGATCAGACCACATGTCCATCCCGGGTTCCACATGAGCGGTGTCGGCCTTGAGCTTCTTCATCAGTTCGGCCCGAAACGCACGGTCTGCGTCGGTGAAGGGTTGATCCTTCTCGACGACGATGGCCGCGGTGTTATTGGATTCCGATTCACCGAACGCCTTGGCCATGTGCTTGAGACTCAACCCGGACTGGGTGTTGGTCGGCATCATGGGGCTGCCGTGCGTCCGGGCGAGTTCTTCGAGGTTGGGCGCCGATGCCATCAGCCCACCGGCCACCAGCATCAAGAGCCCGATGAGCAATCCGGCGTGCCTGCTGATGACGCCGGCGAAGCGGCCGAATATGGGACTGTCGTGCATTAGGGCTGCCTCACCGGTTCGAGTTTTTGGAAAGCCACGAGATTGCAGCTGACCGAGGGATCACGGCCGGTGTCGGTCTTCTCGTCGGCCACCTTGCCGTCGACGGTGATGCGACAGGTGACGGTATCCGCTGACAACGCGGTGATACCGGCTGCGAAACCAAAGTCATTGGTGGTCACGCTGGTTCGCCACGGCGCCACGCCGGTAAAGAGCTTGGATTGACCCTTCTCGTCCAGGTAGGACACCGTGATGGGCTTGCCGCCGCTAGACACCTCATAGGTGACCGTTTTCGGCTGGCTCAGCGACAGCATGCTCGCGGGGCGCGCGGTGGGGGTGGCGGCGGTATCGGGCAGCGCGACCTTTGGGGAAGTGATCATGTACGTCCCAGCGGCTATCCACAGCGCGATCAGCACCGGGTAGACCCAGCGCTGATGTTCGGTGAGCCATCGCACCATCCGATCGAACATGTCGGGATGCTAGCAACGCTTGTTTGGGCTAGCACCAGTTTCCGGACAAATTGTATTAGAAACTAATAGTACTAGTTACTTGAGATAGGCTCCTGGCCGTTATCGGTAGGCTGACCAACCATGGCCGGCCCCATTTCGACGCCCGCGCGTGCGACTGCGCTCATCACGGGTCCCACCTCAGGTTTGGGTGCTGGATTCGCCCGCAAGTACGCCTCACAGGGGTACGGCGTGGTGCTGGTCGCCCGCGATGAGCAGCGGCTCAGTGCTCTCGCCGACGAACTCACCTGCCGGTATCGCGTCAACGCCGAGGTGTTGCCGACCGACCTGACGCAAGCGGCCGATCGCGCAAAGGTGGCCGAGCGTCTTTCCCAGGGCGTATCTGTTTTGGTGAACAACGCCGGGTTCGCCACTGCCGGCGAATTCTGGAAGGCATCGCCCGAGTTGCTGCACTCGCAGCTGGACGTCAACGTCACCGCTGTCATGGAGCTGACTCATGCGGCGCTCCCGCCGATGATCGATGCGGGTACCGGCACAGTGATCAATGTGGCCAGCGTGGCCGGCCTGCTCTCCGGCCGCGGTTCCACCTACACGGCATCCAAGGCGTGGGTGGTGTCCTTCACCGAGGGTCTGGCCAACGGTTTGGAGGGCACCGGAGTCGGTATGCACGTGCTGTGCCCGGGATTCATCCACACCGAGTTCCATGAGCGCGCCGGGATCGAGATGGACACCATCCCGGAGTTCATGTGGCTCAACGTGGACGACGTCGTCAACACCTGCCTGCAGGACATCGCAGCCGGGAAGGTGCTCAGTGTGCCCGGCCTCCAATACAAGACGCTAACCTCTCTGGGGCGTTTGGTACCAAGGAATTTGGTGCGGAAGTTCAACAATGTAATGGGACGTGGCCGTGGGAGAACCTGATCTGACAGTGCAAGACCGCGACGAATTGGCGGCCTTGGTCCGCGATATCGCTGTGGTGCACGGCAAGGTGACGTTGTCGTCCGGCAAGGAGGCCGACTACTACGTCGACCTGCGTCGCGCGACGCTGCACCATCGGGCGTCGGCCCTCATCGGGCGGTTGGTGCGGGAGCTGACCATCGACTGGGAATACGCGGGCGTGGGTGGGCTGACCCTCGGCGCCGACCCGGTGGCCACCGCGGTCATGCACGCGCCAGGCCGGCCCATCGACGCGTTCGTCGTGCGCAAATCGGTGAAAACCCATGGGATGCAGCGCTTGATCGAAGGCTTTGATATCACCGGGCAACGGGTGCTGGTGGTCGAGGACACCAGCACCACCGGCGGTTCGGCTCTCACTGCCGTGCGCGCGGTCCGCGAGGCCGGTGGAGAGGTCATTGGGGTGGCCACCGTGGTCGACCGTGACACCGGTGCTGCCGAGGCCATTCGCGCCGAGGGTGTGCCGTACCGGTTTGTGCTGGGACTGGCGGATCTCGGCCTGGCCGGATCGTGAGACTTCGGCGGGTATGCGCCGCCCTGCTCGCCACCACGCTCGTCGTGGCCGGATGCTCGAAAGACCCTGAGAAGCAGCTGGTTTACGGAGCGCAGGCGGCGCGGCTCGGTGAGACGCAGAACCTGCTGGGCTGGAATATCGGCGTCGCCAACCTGCGCTTCCAGAATGGGTACGTGCTGGTGGATGTCACCGGGGCGGCCGCCAGGCCGGGGGAGAAGCCGGCTGCCGCCGCGGATCTGCGCTTCGGGCTGTATGGGTCCTTATCGCATCCTCTCGAGGTTTCGGCATTGAACAGCTGTCGGGAGGTGAGCGACCTCGCGATCCATCCGCTTGCCGCGCCGACTCCCGAACAGCTCACCGGCACAGTCTGTCTGGGCCCCATGCAGAACCAGAGCGCCGTGCGGGGCGTGTACGTCTACTCGGCGAAAGACCGAATCGCAGGTAGCACCGTTGCCTACCCGGTGGCATATCCGATGGGTCTGCTGCCTACGCCCCAAAATGATTCCGGCCTGGTCATTACCACCAAGAGCATGGAGGCGTGGCGCGAGAGCGGACAGCAGCTCAGTCAGGCGGACCTCGGTGATCCGAATGCATTTATCGGTAACGGGTTTTCGCTCTTGGGTCTGAACATCTCGGGCCTCGCCGAGCGTTACCGCGATGAGTCGGCAGAGCGTGGCGGCCCGCTGATGGTGACGGTGGCACCCACGCGTCCTGGGGACGGTATCGCCCGCAGTTGCTCCATCTACGGGGCGTCGGTGCTGGTCCTGCCTGACGCGAAACTCAATGCGGTGCAGCTACAACCGTCGCTGTGTATGCAGGGTGAGATCAACGCCGCGGTGCTCGCCGGGACGCTCTCGGTGATCGGCACCCACGCCGCGGTCTGGACCAACCGTGAGTGAGGACTCTAAGGGCGCTAAGGACCATAAGGACAGGCCCACTGACCCTTCCCTGTGGGGTGCCACCGGAAACGGGGTAGGCCCCTGGGCCGTCGAACAGGGTCTACCGCTACCCGAGGATTCGCGTTACGACCCGGAGCTGCTACGCGACGGCGATGCGCGCAATGTTGTTGATGCCTATCGATATTGGCGACGCGAGGCGATCGTTGCCGATATCGATACCCGGCGACACCGGCTGCAGATCGCCATCGAGAATTTCGAGAACGACGCCAATATCGGGACGGTGGTGCGTACCGCTAATGCCTTCGCGGTGCAGACCGTGCACATCGTGGGTAAGCGCCGCTGGAACAGGCGCGGCGCCATGGTCACGGACCGCTACCAGCATTTGATGCACCACGACAGCACCGCGGAACTCATGCAGTACGCACAGCTCGCCGGCCTTACGGTGGTGGCTGTCGATAACGTGCCCGGGTCCGTGCCGCTGGAGACTGCTCCGCTGCCCGCAGACTGCCTGATGGTGTTCGGGCAGGAGGGGCCCGGTGTCACCGAGGCGACGAAAAATGGTGCAGTGATGACGGTTTCGATAGCGCAGTTTGGATCGACCCGCAGCATCAACGCCGGAGTGGCCGCGGGTATCGCCATGCACGCCTGGGTTCGTCAGCACGCCGACCTGAAGAAGGCGTGGTAGGTCCCGTCTCGACCGCGGATAGACTCTCCGCATGGATGTGCTGTGGGCCAACCGCGCCAGTAGCGCCGAAGCCGCAATCACCGCCAGACACTTCTCGTCGCTGTGGCATCTGCCGCGTATGCGTCTGGGCGTCGTCACCTGGCCGCCTGCGCCGGGCGCCAATTGGTTCAAGAACTGGCATTACTGGTGGCAGGCGCACCTGCAGGACTGCCTGATCGATGCTCAGCTGCGCGATCCGCGACCGGAGCGGCTCAAGCACATCGCGGATATGCAACGCGCACACCGGTTCCGCAATGTCGGCATGTGGACCAATCAGTACTACGACGATATGGCCTGGCTAGCCTTGGCAATGCAGCGTGCTTCCGAGCTCCTGGGCCTGGAGCGTCCCCGCGCGCTGAATCGCTTGCGGCAGCAGTTCCTCGATGCGTGGATGCCGCAGTACGGCGGTGGCATACCGTGGCGTAAACAGGACAAGTTCTTCAACACTCCTGCCAACGGACCGGCGGCAATCGTGTTGGCGCGCACCGGAAGGGTGTGGCGCGCCGAGGTGATGTCCGACTGGATCGACAAGACTCTCGTCGACCCCGAATCGCATCTGGTGATCGATGGCATACAGGAGGACGGCACGCTCGAGCGGGCCACCTACACCTACTGCCAAGGCGTGGTGCTCGGGCTGGAGACCGAGCTTGCCGTGCGGACCGGCGAACCGCGGCATGCCGAGCGCGTGCATCGGCTCGTCAACGCCGTCAGCGATCGGATGACGGAGGATGGCGTCATCAGCGGCAGCGGTGGCGGAGACGGTGGGCTGTTCAACGGCATTCTTGCCCGCTACCTGGCGCTGGTGGTCACGACGCTGCCCGAGAACAGCGCGCTGGATACGAGTGCCCGCGCTACTGCCCGCGACATCCTGCTGGCCTCCGCCGAGGCTGCCTGGGCCAATCGGTTGATCGTAGAGGACCTTCCGTTGTTCGGTGCGGATTGGACACGCACGGCGGATCTGCCGACCGCACATTCGCACGCATCCCGATTCGTCGCCGGCGCGGTCAATCCGTCGAAGGTGCCCGAGCGTGACCTGTCGGTGCAACTGTCCGGCTGGATGCTGCTCGAAGCCGCCCACTCTGTCGCATAACCGCTCACACAGAAGGAAGGCCTGACGTGGCGCGCGAGGATTTCAGTTTCTTTCATCCGCTGCGCGTGCGGTGGGCCGAGGTCGATATGCAGGGCGTGGTCTTCAACGCGCACTATCTGGCGTTCTTCGATGCCGCGCTCACCGAGTACTGGGCCGTTCTGACCGGTGCGCGCAATGCCACCGGCGACGGGGTTTTTGAGCATGTGTATGTGGTGAAGTCGGTCATCGACTATCACTCGCCCGCTCGCTTCGATGACGTTATCGATATCGGGGTCCGCATCGCCCGGATGGGTCGCGCGAGCATGACCTGTCATTTCGAAATTCACCGCGGTAGTGAACATCTCATCACCGGCGAGACCGTGTACGTACACGCGATCGACGGAGGATCTTCGCCGTTCCCAGGTGGCTTCCGGGACAAGGTGGCCGAATTCGAGAAGACCTCGGTGGACCAGAGCTAGGCCTCGGTCGGTGTCTCCGACTGTTTCGCGGCCTTGCGGCGCCGCATCCATTCGAAGAACATCGGGGCCACCGAGGCCAGCACGATCAGGATGAAGATCGGTTCGAGCAGCTTCTGAATGATCGCGAACTGACCTAGCCAATACCCGAGAAGGGTGAGGCCGGCACCCCACACCAGGGCTCCGAGGATGTTGTAGAGCGCGAAGATCGGGTAGCTCATTTTGGCCGCACCCGCGGTGATCGGTGCCAGGGTCCGCACGATCGGCACGAACCGGGCGATCACGATGGCGAATGGGCCGCGCTTCTCGAAGAAGGCGTGGGCCTCATCGAGGTAGATCTGCTTGAGGAACCGGGCGTCGGGTTTGAACATGGAGGTACCGATGCCGCGGCCGATCCAATAGCCAACCTGTCCGCCCAGGATGGCGGCGATGGGAACGAAGACCAACAGCTGCCAGAGCTGGAAGTTGGCCTGAGATGCGCCGTCGACCGCGGCGGCGGCCGTGCCCGCGGCCAGCATGCCGGCAACGAATAACAACGAGTCACCGGGCAGCACCGGGAACAGCACACCCGATTCCACGAAGATCACCACCAACAACCCCACTAGCGCCCAGGTGCCGAAGTGGCCGAGGAGCTTGATGGGGTCCAGGAAATCCGGCATCAGGGCGACGTTTGTGGTCGTGGCAAGCATTGTCACGCGGCCAACCCTACCGGCGGTATCTGTCCGCAACCTGGCTGGCTTATGGTGAGGGGCGATTTCAGTTGAACAAGCCTGCACAAGCCTGAACAAGCACTGACATGGAGGTCACCCGTGCCCATCGCGACGCCCGAGGTCTACGCGGAAATGCTGAACCGGGCCAAGGAGCATTCCTTTGCCTTCCCGGCAATCAACTGCACCTCGTCGGAAACCATCAACGCCGCGATCAAGGGTTTCGCCGACGCGGGTAGCGACGGCATCATCCAGTTCTCCACCGGTGGTGCTGAGTTCGGCTCGGGTCTGGGCATCAAGGACATGGTGACCGGTGCGGTCGCGCTGGCCGAGTTCGCGCATGTGGTGGCTGCCAAGTACGGCATCACCGTTGCGCTGCACACCGACCATTGCCCCAAGGACAAGCTGGATACGTATGTCCGTCCGCTGCTGGCCATCTCCCAGGAACGCGTCAACGCCGGCCAGGCCCCGCTGTTCCAGTCGCATATGTGGGACGGCTCGGCGGTGCCGATCGCCGAGAACCTGACCATCGCCCAGGAGCTGCTGGCCGCCGCCGTTAAGGCGCACATCATCCTTGAGGTCGAGATCGGCGTTGTCGGCGGCGAGGAGGATGGCGTCGAGGCCGAGATCAACGAGAAGCTGTACACCACCCCCGAGGACTTCGAGAAGACCGTCGACGCACTCGGCGCCGGGGACAAGGGCCGGTACCTTTTGGCCGCTACCTTCGGCAACGTGCACGGCGTGTACAAGCCCGGCAACGTCAAGCTCAAGCCCGAGGTGCTGGCCGAGGGCCAGCAGGTCGCCGCGGCCAAGCTCGGTCTGGCGGCGGGTTCCAAGCCGTTCGACTTCGTGTTCCACGGCGGCTCGGGCTCGCTGAAATCGGAGATCGAGGACTCGCTGCGCTACGGCGTGGTGAAGATGAACGTCGACACCGACACCCAGTACGCCTTCACCCGTCCGATCGCCGGGCATATGTTCGCCAACTACGACGGTGTACTCAAGGTCGACGGCGAGGTGGGCGACAAGAAGTCTTACGACCCGCGTGGCTACCTCAAGAAGGCCGAGGCCAACATGACCGAGCGTGTCATCGAGGCCTGCAACGACCTGAAGTCGGCGGGGCGGTCAGTCTCCGCAGGATTGGCGTAGTCGCTTTCGTTCTCCCGCCACCGGCCCACCACAAGTGGGACACTTCTGGCCGCAGATCTTGTTCGCGGAGAAGAGGGAATCGTGGCGACGCTGTGGCGGAAACTTGTGGCTGCCGGCCAACGGGTGGCCGGTGTCGTGGCCCTGCTCGCGCTAGCGGTCGCGGTGGCGGCGTTGGTGCTTACCCTCTGGTGGGGGCGAGGATCAGCCCAGGAGGACTACACCGAGGTACAGCGGACCAATGCGAAGGCGCAGGCGTGTGCCAACGCCGAACTTGTCCGGAATGCCGTTATGCAGAACACCAACCGCGCGCTCCCCGAGAACGCGGGCACGGTGGGGACGTTGGCCACCGCAGCCAACGCGCGGATCGCGCTTTTCAACGGCGGCCAGTACCTGTTGGCGCGACTGGATCCCGCGACGCCGCCCGATCTTGCGAACAATGTTCGGGAGTTCGGCAACGCGTTGATGGACGTAGGTGCCGCGGCCATTGCTGAGACACCGAACACCGACCCGAACCAGGCGCAGCGATTGAGCAAGGCCGACGAGCTGAGCAAGCACATCGTTGAACTCTGCAAGTAGTGCTATCTGACACGTGTGCAGTGATCTCGCTGTTTGTTCCCTTGATGTTTCGCTGCAGTCGTCGAATTCCTGGGACTCCCGATCCCAGTTGAGTGCCGCGTGGCAACGGCACTACATCCTTAGTAGACACGGTTCTCAATTGCTGCGTAGCTGACCCCTGAGTAAGGTTACTGGCAAACTAGTTAAAACTTCACTAAATTGAGTATTTATGCGTTTTCACATGGGCCTTTACTGTTTTCTCAGGTAACTTTCTTGCTTTCCAGCGCATGCTTGTGCGGCGAGGTCTAATCTCCGGTTACCGACCCACATTGGCGTGTGCCGGATGGTCAGGCAAGTGAGGCAGCCCATGCAGTTCTCGCGATCTAAGAGGGCCCTCGCAATATTTGCGACAACCGTCGTTGTCGCGGGCGGCAGTAGTTCGGTTTCCCGGGCGGTCATCGAGCAGCAGCGCTCACTATTCAGCGGCGACGCCAGCCTGGCGGCGCTCTCGGGTGCCTGGTCTGAGGGCGCAGTCGTGCCAAGCTCGGGGCCCGCGTCCGAGGCGCAGGGTTATGCGGACACCGCAGCTGGGGCGGCTGCGGTCGCCGATCTGATGGCGAAGGCCGCCGCAGACGCGGCTGCTCGTGCGGCGCTGCGCAAGGCTGAAGCAGACAAGGCCGCGGCGGATGCCGCGGCCAACCCGGCGGTCGCAGAGTTACAAGCGAAGGCCGAGGCCGCTGCCGCGGCCGCTGAACAAGCCCGTCATGACGCCGACAATGCCGCACAGGCAGCGCACGTGGCGCAGGCCGCTCTCGATGCGGCCGCGGCCAGCCAGATCAGCGCATCGGCCACTGCGGCGGCCAATGAGAAGGCCTACCAGGACGCGCAGGTCGCCGCCGCTGCGGCACTTGCTCAGCAGCAGGCAGCAGATGCCGCCAAGGCTGCCGCCGAGAAGGCCTTCGCCGATGCGCAGAGCCATGCGGCGGTGGGGGATAAGGCCTATCAAGACGCCAAGGCTGCACTGGATGCCGCCACGGCCCAGCAGCAGGCTGCGAATGCGGCGAAGGCTGCCGCCGACATTGCGTTGGCCGATGCGCAGGGCAAGGCGTCTGCCGCTTCCTTGGCCTTGGCCGACGCCGCTGCCGCCAAGACGGCGGCAGATAACGCTGCAGCAGATGCGTTGGCGGCCAAGACCACTGCGGATATCGAGCGCGCGAACGCCGCCAAGATCGCGCAGGATGCCGCTACGGCAAAGGATGCCGCCGCGCAAAGGGTCACCGATGCGGCGAAAGCCGCGGCTGATGCTGCGGTGGTCAAGGCTGCCGCCGAGAAGGCTTTTGTCGATGCGCAGAGCCATGCGGCGGTCGGGGATAGGGCCTATCAAGATGCCAAGGCTGCGCTGGATGCGGCCAGTGCGGACAAGGCCGCCAAGGATGCCGCCAAAGTTGCCGCTGACAAGGCACGCGCCGATGCCGACAAGATCGCGCAGGATGCCGCCGCAGCGGCGGCAACGGCTGCGGCTAACGACACAGCGGCGGCGGCAGCCTCGGATGCTGCAGCGGCGGCGAAGTCGGCTGCTGATGTGGCGTTGGCGGATGCGGGCAGGGTTGCTTCGGATGCTGCGGCGGCTAAGGATGCTGCTGCGCTGAAGGCTGTTGATGCGGCGAAGGCTTCTGTTGATGCGTTGGCGGCCAAGAACATTGCTGATGCCGCCTTGACGGATTCGCAGGCCAACGCATCGGCCGCCGCCTCGGCGTTGGCTGGTGCCACCGCAGCCAAGGCTGCCGCGGATGCCGATAAGTCGGTGAAGGATGCGGCGAAGTCGGCTGCTGATGTGGCGTTGGCGGATGCGGGGAGGGCTGCTTCGGATGCTGCGGCGGCCAAGGATGCTGCTGCGCTGAAGGCTGTTGATGCGGCGAAGGCTTCTGTTGATGCGTTGGCGGCCAAGAACATTGCTGATGTCGCATCGACGGACGCGCAGGCCAAGGCGGCGGCGAGCGAATCTGCATCGGCCGCCGCGACCGCCGCGAAAGTGGCTGCCGATCAGGCTGCTTCGGATGCGATGGCCGCCAAGACTGTTGCGGATCAGGTGGCGGGTCAGGCGAAGACTGTTGCGGATGCGGCCACCGCGGATAAGGCCGGAAAGGACGCGGCGAAGGTCGCCGCGGATGCCGATAAGTCGGTGAAGGATGCGGCGAAGTCGGCTGCTGATGTGGCGTTGGCGGATGCGGGGAGGGCTGCTTCGGATGCTGCGGCGGCCAAGGATGCTGCTGCGCTGAAGGCTGTTGATGCGACCAAGGCCGCTGCCGATGCTGCCGCGGTGAAGACGGCTGCTGCGACGGCTTTTGTCGAAGCGCAGAGTCATGCTGCGGTCGGCGATAGGACCTATCAGGATGCCAAGGCCGCGCTGGATGCGGCCAACGCTGATAAGACCACCAAGGATGTCGCCAAGACTGCCGCGGATGCGGCGTTGACGGATGCGCAGGGCAAGGTGGCGGCCAGTGATCGGGTGTTGGCGGATGCCACAGCGGCCAAGGTGGCTGCGGATCAGGCTGCGGCGGATGCGTTGGCTGCTAAGACTGTTGCGGATCAGGTGGCTGGTCAGGCGAAGTCGGTTGCGGATGCGGCGAATG